>OX044363.1:600000-2211565 GCA_943846685.1 uncultured Pseudomonadales bacterium | reverse complement strand
TAACAAAACGAAGCCAAACCGCTCAAATCATGGCGTGCGATAAATAAGCTTATCAGTTACTGCAAGTATCTGAGCTGACTAAGAGGAAAAAAATGTTTCATATAATTGACGTTATTGAATATCTTATATGAAAATTATGGAGAAAAGTATAGAAAAATATCAAATGACGCGATTAGCCAGCTCGCCGATATTGGCCAATTTATAAGGCAGCATCGTAGGTCATTTAAGAATACGGCAAACGCTGCCGCTCAGACGGCGGGCATTTCTAGGGGGACGCTACACCGTGTTGAAAAGGGTGAACCCAACGTTAGCATGGGTGCCTACCTTAATGAAATCAGCGCTTTAGATTTGAATCTGCACCTGTCCGCAAAAGGGAGCAAAGGGTGTGAGGTTAATGGAGACGACGTGGGCAAACTGCCGGTTCGACTATCATTCTCAGGCTATCCCCAGCTAAAGGAGCTTTCATGGCATGTGCAGGGGGTTGATGAATTATCTCTTGTTGAGGCCCATTCAATCTAAGAGCGTAACAAGCGCTTCTTAGATATCGAAAACCTTAGTGACAGTGAGCAGGAGCTTATCGAAATACTTGGCGTTGCCTTTGAGGGAGCGGTGTCTTGATGTTTACGCATCCGCATCAACAACGAATAGCAAAAGTACTTGAGTCGCTGGATGCGGATCTGCTTAAGCAGCATAACTGCCTTTTTGCTGGGGGCACGGCAATCGCCTTGGGATATGGTGAGTATCGTGAAGATGATATGGCCGCAGCGAGTATTTATGTTATGAATCTTAATGAAGAGTCTTACCACGCTAACACTCAACCTATGTTAAGTCATATTAACGTCGGAACTGGTATTGATTGCACTATTCGCGAACTCGTTGAGACAGTTGCAAAGGTTGTTGGTTATCAAGGTGAGATTGTTTTCGATACGACGAAACCTGATGGCGCACCCCGTAAGTTGATGGATGTATCTCGTTTAGCTGATTCAGGTTGGAAAGCGAGCATTGAATTGGAATCTGGTTTAGCGACGACTTACCAGTGGTTTTTGGATAATCAAGACTCTTTCCGTGGTTGATTGATAAAGAATTTAGGGCTGATATTGTAGGGTTTTTATGTTTTTAGGAAAAAGCAATTTTCAGACTGTTATTGCCTCTACACCTTTAGTATAAATTGATTTAATTGTTCGTAATAAGTCAGGGGAAGATTTACTCGGTTATCGTAATAATAAACTAGCTAAGAGTTTTTGGTTTGTGCCTGGCGGTCGCATCTTAAAAGATGAGCCAATGCATATTGCTTTTACTCGCCTGGTAAAAGACGAGCCTGGCATTTATGTTGACCTAACCGATGCTACTTTTAATGGCGTGTATGAGAATTTTTATGATGATTATGTGTTTTGTGATGAGGTAAGCACCCATTATGTGGTGTTAGCTTATGAGCTTATTGTTGATATGGCGCTTGATGATTTACCCCAAACTCAGCACAGTGACTATAAATGGTTTGGCGCTAAAGAGTTTTTGAATTCATCTAATGTGCACAAGCATAGCAAGTGGTATTTACCGGAAGAATTATAATTCTAGTAGTTATCGAACTTTAATTGCGTAACATGATTTATCAATCATAAAATTTTTAAAAAATGAAATACTTATTTACACAAGAGAATTTATTATGATCACACCTGTCATTATGGCTGGGGGCACCGGCTATCGTTTATGGCCACTTTAAAGAAAGTTGTTTCCTAAGCAATTTTTAAAAGTCGCAACTGATCATACAATGATTCAGGAAACCTTATTGAGGTTGGCGGGTTTAGAAACTGCCCAGCCATTAACTATTTGTAATGAAGAGCATCGCTTTATTGTCGCTGAGCAATTACGTGAAATTAATCAGCTAGGCACCATTATACTTGAGGTTGAGTTTGCAGAGCTTACTAAATTACCCGAGTTAACGGTCAGTAACCATGCTGCTGAAGAATATATTACCCGTTACACCTCACTTTTCTCTTCACCTTGGCTTACAGGCAAGCGTGTTGGTATATATGAGCATTCTAGTGCTGGACGTGATCTTTATTACCGAATTTTTGAAAATTTAGGCGCTGACGTTATTGCGCTTGAGCGCAGTGACCAATTTGTTCCCATTGATACCGAAGCCGTTTCGGAAGAAGATACCTTAAAGGCTATCGCTTGGTCAAAAAACCATAATTTAGATGTGGTTTTTCTACTGATGGTGATGGCGACCGGCCGCTGGTTTCTGATGAAAATGGTAACTGGTTACGTGGTGATATCCTGGGTTTACTAAATGCCAAGGCGTTAAATATTGAAGCACTTGCTGTACCTGTTAGTTGTAATACTGCGATTGAATCATCCGGATGTTTTTCTTATATACAGCGTACCAAAATTGGTTCGCCTTATGTGATTGCGGAATTTGCTGATTTAGCAAAGAAGTTTAATTCGGTTGCGGGTTTTGAAGCCAATGGTGGTTTCTTGTTAGGCAGCGATGTCCAGTTAAACGGGCAACCATTAAAAGCACTACCAACGCGTGATGCTGTGCTTCCTGCCCTTATGTTGTTAGTCGCAGCGGGCGAGGGTGTTATTTCAACATTAGTTAAGGGCCTGCCACAACGCTTTACTCACAGTGATCGCATTCAAAATTTTGCTACTGAAAAAAGTCAGCTGATCATTGCACAGAGCAAACAAGATCCGGCCAACTTATTGTCGAAATTGGGTTTTGATGGTGTCGTGATTAAAAATGTTAATGTCACCGATGGATTAAGAATTACTTTAGCGGATGAGCGAATTATTCATTTGCGTCCATCGGGTAATGCGCCGGAATTGCGGTGTTATGCAGAAGCTGAAACCTATTCCATTGCTAATCAATACGCTGTTCGCACATTGGAGAAAATACAAACCTTATAAAACTTTCTTCCACACAAACAATTAGGTTTAAACCAACCCACTAGCTTCAAGTAAAAAAACCATCAACGCCTTCTGCGCGTGCAAACGGTTCTCCGCCTCATCCCAAACCACCGAAATAGACTCATCTTCAAGTAGTTCAGCCGAAACTTCTTCGTCTCTGTGTGCCGGTAAACAATGCATAAACAACACATCATCCGCAGCATGACTGATTAACTCGTGATTAACCTGATAATTGGCGAAATGCTCCAAGCGGACCTGCTGTTCGTCTTCTTGCCCCATAGAGGCAAAGACATCAGTGGTGACTAGGTGAGCACCAGCCACTGCCACTACAGGATCATTAGTGATGGTGACGCGTTGACCGGCCTGTGCCATTAACTCGGCATTAGGTTCATAGCCCTCTGGGCAGGCGATGTTGAGTTTAAAGTCTAATTTCATCGCCGCATTAATCCACGAATGGCACATATTGTTGCCATCACCGATCCAGGCTACGGTTTTTCCTTGCATAGAACCGCGGTGTTCGACAAAAGTTTGAATGTCGGCCAACAGCTGGCAGGGGTGGTACTCATCAGTGAGTGCATTGATCACTGGGACCTTTGAGTTGGCCGCAAACTTTTCAATCTTGTCATGACCAAAGGTTCTGATCATTATGATATCTAACATGCGCGAGATGACTCGTGCTGAGTCTTCAATTGGCTCGCCGCGTCCAAGTTGGGTGTCATTAGGCGATAAAAACAGCGCGTCACCGCCCAGCTGTGCCATACCGGCCTCAAAGGAAACTCTGGTGCGCGTCGAGGATTTCTCAAAGATCATACCGAGAACTTTTCCCGCAAATACCGGTTCCTGGCGGCCTTCGCGATGGGCGGCTTTAAGCGCTATAGCCAGATCGATAACCTGATGTATTTCATCAGTACTGAGATCGTGAAGGGTGAGAAAATGTCTGATAGTCATGGAAAATTGCTCTGGTTTAATCCTGTTGGAAATCTTTAATCAGTGGGGCGAGAATCGCCACAACCTGATCTGCTTCAGCGTCGCTCATTACCATCGGCGGCAACAGTCTGATCACTGAATCGGCAGTGACATTAATAATTAGACCTTTAGTCATGGCTGCCGGGAAAAGCGATTTGCACGGCTTGTCTATTTCAATACCGATCATACAGCCCTTGCCGCGAATCTCTTTTACATGGGGCACATCGGCCAGCGCTGCTTTAAAGCCAGCCATAAGCCTGTCGCCGAGAACCATTGCACGCTCACAGAGATTCTCTTCTTCAATAGTCGTTACTGCTGCCAGCGCAGCTGCACAGGCGAGAGGGTTGCCGCCAAAGGTTGAGCCATGATTGCCCGGCTGCATTAGTTCAGCGGCTTCGCCGTGGGCCAGGCAGGCACCAATGGGCACGCCATTGCCGAGACCTTTAGAGGTGGTTACCACGTCGGGAACAATTCCGCTGTGCTGGTAGTAGAAATATTTACCTGTGCGCCCATTGCCGGTTTGCACCTCATCGAGCATTAGCAGCCAACCTTTTTCGGTACAGAATTCACGCAGCTGTTTGAGATAGTCATCTGCGGCGACGCGAATACCTCCTTCACCTTGAATCGGCTCAACAAAAACTGCACAGATATTCGGGTTGTTATCGGCGATAGTTTCAAGGGATTGAATATCATTAAATGATCCACGAGCAAAGCCGCGTACCAGAGGTTCAAATCCAGCCTGAACCTTACGGCTGCCAGAAGCACTTAAAGTGGCTAATGTGCGACCGTGAAAAGCGTTATCCATCACCAGTACGGTCGGCAGTTTGATACCTTTCTTGTGACCGTGAAGGCGCGCCATCTTAATCGCCGCTTCATTGGCTTCAGCACCGGAGTTGCCAAAGAATACTTTGTCCATACCAGAGGTCGCGCAGAGCTTGTCAGCGAGGGCAACCTGATTGGGAATGGCAAAGAAAGTTCGAACAATGAGTTAGAACAGAGGCCTGTTCGGCAACTGCCTGCAGCAATAGCGGGGTGGGAGTGGCCCAGACCGCAGACCGCGATCCCCGAGAGGGCATCGAGGTATTTATTTCCATTTGCGTCCCACAGCCAGGCGCCTTCTCCCTTAACCAGAGTAGCGGCCTTGGTACCGTAGGTGTTCATTAATGCTTTAGTCGTCATTGGCTTTCTAGCTTCCTTTGCGTATTTCTAACGCAATTTTTTATTACAAAAAATTAGTACAACAAAAAAAGGCAGCTGCGCTGCCCGTTTGGTATTAACTTGGTACTATTGGTAGTAAATAGTATCGCGGTTTATTTATGCTGGCAATATTGGATTGTAGTTGAAGTGACTATTGTTTAGTTTGCCTATTTAGTTTGCGCTATTTAGTTTGGCTATTTAGTTTGCCGCAGGCGGTTTATCCAGGCCAGCAATCCGGTAATCGACAGAATACAGATCAACAGCCCGACAATATCTATAACCAGAACCCCAAATTGACCAAAGAAACGACCGCTGTGAAGATCGAGAATCACGGTTTCTAGCGATATGCTAGGTCCGCTATTTTCTAGTTGTTTCTCAAGAGATTCAGGAACAGGCAACTGGGCAGTCAGAGGGTTCAGCGAAGCTGGATCTATTGCAGGGGCGGGATTGAGAGCGAGGCTCTCAGGGTTAAATTCAAGCACTGACGCATCGGTGATCAGGTAAAGGGTATTATCAACCGCGGAAATTGCTTGGGCATCCACGGGCAGACCATCCAGCTGACTAAAACTTTCCAGCAACTGTCCATTTTCTGTGAGTAGATGCAGTGTATCTGCACAGAGGACATAAAGGGTATTTGAACTTTTGGCCACCGAGAGCAGAGGAGCTGAGCAGGCTGCTACAGCCTGTTTGTCGGCATAGAGTAGATTGCTGCCATCCTTATAGAACCATTTGTCATCGAGCTTAAAGCCTTTGATAGGCGGTTTTTCTAATCCGTACCACGACAGCAGCCAGTTGCTTGAGAGGCTTATTTTATTCAGCTTCAAAGCGGGCGAGTGGTTCAGGGCAAAGCCGGATATGGCGAGAAAAATCAGCAGCAGAAAAACTGACAGGCCGAGACGGCGGTGCCAGATAATATTTGTTTTTATGGAATTGCTAGATTTCACCGAGACTCGCTTTTCTAGATTGTCTAGTTTGTGGATTCAGGCTGAGGCATTGCCTGACTATGATAATACAAAGCCAGCGCCGCTACCTTATTTACTGCCCATACGGAAAGCGTTGCGCCGGTGATACCGTCGATAGACTTATCCAGCTTGTATTTATCGGTCAGGGTTGCTCCCTGATACTGCGCCATATAGGCAGGGTAGCGCACTTCACCACCGCGACTCTCCCGGTAGGCGAGAATTTTCACGCTGGAAATCTTACCCTGATCAATCACCACACCTATGGTGATGGGCATCTCCTTGCCAATTTCATTGAGAATCCACGCGGTCTTACCGGCCGAATGTTGGTAGCGAACTCTCAGCCCTAGCACTTTGCGCCCGAGTATTTTTTCTGCCTGTTGGCGGATACTGCTGTTTAACCAGAGCACGCCAGCTTCAGGCTGCTGCTGGGCAAAAACCTCAGCAAAAAAATCCGGGCCAGACTGATAAACCCCCTTGGCACTCAACTGTGGAGATGCCAAGAGGGTTGTGGTCAACAAGCCTGCGAAAACTACTTTACTAACAAGGTTGTTAAGGAGGTTTCTGTAAAGGCTATTAAACATTTAGTGCGATCTTCTTAATAAGAGAACCCAACACCGATATTGACGCCATCACTACCTGTGCCCGAGCTGTTGTCTTGATTTTGGTAATCAATTTTAAACACAACATTGGGGTGCAGCCAGTAATTTAGGCCGAGATCGATTTGTTCAATGGCACTGTCAGTAGCACTGCCGACAGTATTGTCGTACTCACTGAAGCGTGCGAATACACCGAGTTTGTCAGTGAGCTTGTAGGAAGGCTCAATATAGAAACCAGTCTGCTCGTCGGCACCGGCTTTAATGCTGTTGATAGCATCATCGAAGTCCCAGGTAGCGTAGAGTGCGCGCAGTTGGAAATCATTCTTCTGCCAGGCAACATGAGTTTCAAACAATGTGCCATCAATCTTGTCGCCTTCACCCTGACGCATATCAGTTTGCATTTGTAGAGACGCGGCCAGTTCCAATCCAGGAATAGCGGTGTATTTTAGACGACCGGTAAAGGCCATATCGTCAGCTTTGGCTTTACCCACTTTTTGACGACCGTCGCGAGGCTTGTATTCACCGTCATCGAGGAAAAGTCCTGAGTGCGCAGCAACGTCATAGCTAAGACCTGGTGACAGTTCACCGCTCAGTGCCGCACCGGCTTCCCACCAGGTGGCCGGAATAATATTTTTCTCAACGGCATTTCGCTCTGTACCGTAAAAAGTATCTGGCTCGTGGGTCTCGTTGAGAATACCTACAGGCATAAGGAACAGGCCTGCTTTGGCAGTTTTGTTATTAGCCATATCCCACTCTATATAGGCCTGCTCCAGTTCAACTTCACCGACCTGTCCGTCACCGGCAATGCTGTGCTCAACTTCAAGCTCGGAGAAAAAACGAATGCTGTCGCTAAACTGGTGAGAGGTAAATAGAACAAAGCGGTGGAAATCGACTTCATCTTTATCGCCGCTGCCATCATCTTTTTCCAGATTGTTGTAGTGCAGTTCGCCGTAGCCACCGATATGAGTCTTGTTGCTAGCAGCAGGGGCCAGGGCAATTTCTTCTACAGCGCTAATAGTAGCTTCGGCGATGATTTCAGTTTCAGTTATACGCGAATCATTTTTGTTTAACTGGTTTTTCAGTGTCGAGATTTCCGCTTGCTGCTTCTGGATGATTTCCCACATTTCTTCAACACTGGGGGTTGCTGCCTGAGTAGTAGCAGCGAAACTCAAGCCAATCAAAGTGGCGAGAAGTTGCTTCTTCATT
This sequence comes from uncultured Pseudomonadales bacterium, assembly GCA_943846685.1. GTDB lineage: Bacteria > Pseudomonadota > Gammaproteobacteria > Pseudomonadales > Porticoccaceae > HTCC2207. The sequence continues at coordinate 2,203,731 of OX044363.1, read as the reverse complement.
GGTTAATTCCTATTTTGGAGTCTGTGTTTTAGCCTGAACACTCCACAACTATCTGCCGGAGAGGACATGCCTGATCAAATTGAGGCGTCACTATACTTCGGCTAAAATGTAAATGCAAATCATTCTCATTTGCATTTATAATTAAATTGAAGTCAATCTGGTCGAGCAGTTACCCCGTAACTAGGGACAGGTAACTTTCGGTATGTGTAAATAAACGGATTAGATGCTGTCGCAAATACGCGTAAACGGTTAAAATAGACCTTATTTGTAGCAGCTTATTAATTCAGAGGAATTTGTCTTTATGGACATTATGGAAACCATTCGTGATCAGGTAGAAAACAACACAATTATTCTTTATATGAAAGGTTCGCCGAATCAGCCCCAGTGTGGCTTTTCTGCGCGCACCGTTCAGGCTCTAATGGGTTGTGGTCAGCGTTTTGCCTATGTTGATATTCTATCTAATCCAGAGATTCGCGCTAATTTGCCAACCTTTGGCAACTGGCCGACTTTCCCACAGCTGTGGGTTAATGGCGAGCTTATCGGTGGCTGTGATATTGTCACTGAGATGCATGAAAAGGGCGAGCTAAAGCCATTGATTGATGAAGCGGCACCAGCTGCGGAGTAATCCTACATATTAATGCTGCGAGTCAAATGGCTCGCGGTTCTTTATAGTTATATTTTTTACTAACCTTTATCACAGGAGAATTGAAATGGGTGTATTAGTTGGAAGGTCAGCACCTGACTTTACTGCTGCAGCAGTAACTGGAAGCGGCGAAATTGTCGAAAATTATAATCTTGCAGAGAGCATCAAAGGCAAAAAAGCAGTTATCTTCTTTTACCCTTTGGATTTCACCTTTGTCTGCCCATCTGAGTTGATCGCCTTTGATCACCGTTATGCAGAGTTCCAGAGCCGTGGTGTAGAAGTTATCGGTGTTTCAATCGATTCTCAGTTCTCTCACAACGCATGGCGTAACACTGCTATCAATGATGGCGGTATTGGTCAGGTGAAATACACATTGGTTGCCGATGTTAAGCATGAGATCTGCAATGCTTACGATGTTGAGCACCCGGAAGCTGGTATCGCATTCCGCGCCTCTTTCCTTATCGATGAAGAGGGTATGGTTCGTCATCAGGTGGTTAATGATCTGCCACTGGGTCGCAATGTTGATGAGATGCTGCGTATGGTTGACGCACTAAACTTCCACGAAGAGCACGGCGAAGTTTGCCCTGCAGGTTGGAATAAAGGTGATGCAGGCATGAAGGACACTACTGCCGGTGTTGCTGAATACCTGTCGGAGCACTCTGAGAAGCTTTAATTACAAAGAGCTTTAGCAGTTTCGTAAGAGCTGAATTTAAAAACCCCGTACTTTTAAAGTGCGGGGTTTTTTTATGCTTGTTGAACTGCTGATTTCGGTAGCCTGTCACACCAATTCCCTGAGTAAGTCACTATGATGGGCGCACTTCAAACCACCTAGGGAAGAGCAATGATTTCATTACGCAGTTTATTAGTGGTAGCAATAACCCTTACTCCATTAACAGCCGTCGCCGATATTGTTGGCCTATCTATTGGCGGTGGCTTCTGGCAGGCAAGCCCGGAAGGTGATATTGGCCGCACCGATATTGACCTTGAATCGACGTTAAATCTTGATAAGCAAAGTAATCAGTTTGTTTTTGTCGCCCTCGAACATCCCATTCCCCTATTGCCAAATATCCGTCTGCAACACAGTGAGATGGAATGGACCGGTAATGCCCTAGTCAGCGCTGGTACCAACCTAAATGGCAATCCTTTTGTCAGTGACGAGCAGGTCGATGTGTCTCTGGATTTAAGTCACACAGATGCAACGCTCTACTATGAGATTCTTGATAATGTGGTGGATTTGGATCTCGGTATTACCGCCCGCTCGTTTGATGGTCAGGCGAGTTTGGTTGGGCTCAACCAACAGGAATCCATTGATCTGGATGCCGTGGGTCCACTACTTTATGGTCAGGTGGGAGTGGATGTGCCACTGACTGGACTTTCCGCCCATGTGATTGCCAACTGGATCAATGTTGATGAGTTTCGACTAATTGATTGGGCGGCGCAGCTAACCTATGAGTTTGATCTGATACCGGCAATGGATACCGGTTTGATTCTCGGCTACCGCTCAATGACGGTTGAGTTGGATGACCTCGACGATCTGCAGTCAGATGCGACCTTTGAGGGTTACTATCTAGCGCTGCAGTTACGTTTCTAATTCTAGCTTCAATGTCCTAAGAGGTAGGGCGAGGGCTTTTCCATGGCCGTCTTATCTCTTCGTGACGAACAATAAAGTCTCCGCGCTGACGGTCATTGAGAAAGTGATGGAGAGCCAGTTCAACCACCGGAAAGGCCAGTTCACCCCAGGGGATATCCGCCTCATCAAACAGTGCGACTTCGGATGATTCAAAGGTCGGATTAAATGTAGCATTAGCCATTTGCGCACGATAGAAAACATAAACCTGATTGATCTGTGGAATATCGAACAGCGCGTATAACTCTGGTTCTATAACCTGTGCATTGGCCTCTTCTTCGCATTCGCGAAGCGCGCCCTGCAGTGATGATTCGCCATTCTCCAAAAACCCTGCAGGCAGTGTCCAGAAGCCATGGCGCGGTTCTATAGCTCGCCGGCAGAGTAGTATCTGATCGCCATAGACTGGGAGTACTCCGGCAATAACCCGTGGATTCTGATAGTGAATAGTCAGACAGTGCTCGCAGACATGGCGCTCACGGTTATCACCCTCAGGGATTTTTATGATGACGGACTCGCCACAACTGGAACAAAAATTCATCAAAAGCTCAGAAATAAAAAAGACCTGCGTATAATGCACAAATGTTAGAAGCAATTGTTAAAAATCTCGAAAAATTCCCACTTAGTAGGCCTCAACCTGAGGATAGCCAGAGTCGTTTATCTGCGGCTGTTCTGGTGGCCCTAATTGATAGTGGAGAAGTGCCGGAGATTATTTTAACCCAGCGCGCCCATCACCTTAACAGTCATGCCGGTGAAGTCGCCTTCCCTGGTGGTATGTGGGATAGCGTGGATGCTGATCTTATGCAGACCGCATTGCGCGAGGCAAAAGAGGAGATCGATCTGGATCCGGCGCTGGTGGATATTATTGCTACACTGCCTAGCGCCACGCCAAGACGCCGCAATTTGCAGGTAACCCCGTTTGTCGGTCTGCTTGCTGGTTTCCCCGCATTGATTGGTGACCCATCAGAGATTGGCTCTATCTTTACCGTGCCAATCAACTATTTTTTAGATATTGATCGCTACAGCTCTCTTGAGCTCACCTATCAGGGTGAGTTGATCAGTTTTCCCTGCCTGGATTATCGGGATGGTCAGGACCGAGAATACCGAATTTGGGGATTTACCCTGCGGGTAATCACCGATATGTTAAATGAAACTTTAAGTGCTGGGCTGAATTTGGACTATCCCAGTCATCAACAAATTCAATTGCTGCGTAATAGATAAATGATTTCTATGGAAAGGAAAAAAGAGTCCAATGATTTATAAATACGGCGGCCACAGCCCGAATATCCATTCATCGGTTTTTATCGCCGAGAGCGCCGATGTGATCGGTCAGGTAACACTGAAAGAAAATGCCAGTGTCTGGTTTAATGCGGTGATTCGTGGGGATTGCGATCATATTGAGGTGGGCGCGCGAAGTAATATTCAAGACGGCGCTGTATTACATTGCGATCCCGGAAAACCGCTAATGATTGGTGAAGATGTCACGGTGGGTCACAATGCGATGATTCACTGCCTCGAAGTGGGAGATAGAACGCTGGTGGGAATAAATGCAGTGATTCTCGATGGCGCTAAAATAGGCAGCGACTGTATTATCGGTGCCAATACATTGGTTAAAGCCAATGCCGTGATTCCCGATGGGTCTCTGGTGGTTGGCTCGCCCGGTGTGGTTGCTCGGCAACTCGATGAGCAGAGCAAACAGTTTCTGCTCGGCTCAGCTGCGGTGTATGTCGAGAAAGCTGCGAAAATGAAGATAGATCTTGTGGAGATTAAAAACTGATGGCGGATAAGCCTGTAGCATCACCCTGTAATTCGATTTGCACCTTAAATGATGAGGATATCTGTCAGGGTTGTTACCGAACCGCCGATGAAATTCGCGACTGGTCTGTGCTCGACAATGATCAGCGGCTCGATGTGCTGATTGCCAGTGGTGAGCGCAATCGCAAGGTCAATCCGTTTTACTAGTTAGCTTTTCTTATTAGTCCTCTGCCAACTTTTTCTGCAGCGGAATAACACAGATTTTCTTAATCATTTTGCCGTTAATCTCCGCAGTCTCACAGCGGTAGTTACCCACCATAAAGCTGACATTGGCATCAGGGATACTTTCCAGCTGCTCCAGTGCTAATCCATTGAGTGTTTTGGGGCCATCAGTGGGCAGGGCCCATTCTGTCGCTTTGTTAATCTCGCGAATAGTAGCGGCACCATCAATCAGATAGCTGCCATCACCCTGAGCAACCACTTCCTCAACCTCATCGGCGGTATTGGTGGTGAAGTCACCGACAATCTCTTCGAGGATATCTTCAAGAGTCACCAGTCCCATCACCTCACCGTACTCATCAACAACCATGGCCAGACGGTGGCGGGTCTTCTTAAAGTTCAGTAGCTGGGTGGTCAGGGTAGTGCTCTCGGGAATAAAATAGGGTTCATCAGAGAAACGCTTGATCGCATTGTGTGTCACCTGCTCCAGACGCACCAAATGGTTGGCCTTACGCATATGAAAGATACCAATAATATTATTGATATCGCCGTCGAAGAGCGGCAGGCGGGTATATTCGGTTTTCAGCATCTTGCCCATCAGGGTCTCAATATCTTCTTCGATATCCAGACCGTTAATTTCATTGCGCGGAATCATAATATCTTCGACAGTGACATTTTCCAGATCGAGAATACCTTTCAGCATCCCCTGGTGACTGTCGGAAATTTTGTGGCCGGAGATATCCACCACGGATCGCAGTTCTTGGGTATCCAGACCATCATCCCGTGAGGCGTTGGGGTCAAAGCCGAGCAATTTAATCAGGCCATTGGTCAGCTTGTTAACCATCCACACCAACGGCCATATCAGTTTGAGCAGCGGCTTGAGAATATGGCTGGCTTTAAAGGCGAACCACTCAGGATTTTGTGCGGCAATGGTCTTTGGGGTTACTTCGGAAAATACCAACACGGCGATAGTCAGCGACGCAGTGGCCACCCAGGGAGCCGCAGCTTCACCCACATAAATAATTGCCAGCATATTGGCGATAATCGCCGCCAGAATATTGACTGCATTATTGCCAATTAAAATCAGGCCGATTAAGCGATCAGGCACTGCGAGAAGTTTGGCTGCTCGGCGAGCGCCGGCGCTTTTTTTGCGTTGATGTCTGAGCCGGTAACGGTTTAAAGACATCATGCCGGTTTCGGAGCCAGAGAAGAAAGCGGATACAAGTAGTAGTGCTGCGAGTGTTAACCACAACACCCAAGGATGGGAACCGTCCAAGAATCAAAAGCCTAATATATTAAGGTCGATCATGGTGAAGTAGTTTTTAGGTTTTGGCAATAGGTTATAAATACATATTGATAGGGATTTCAGGCTGATTTTTATCAGCTTTAGAGCTGCTATGAAGTCATTTGCAGTTAGTCTGACTAAACCAGAAGAAATTCCAGCGCCACTTTGCTGCCGATATAGCCAAATAATATGGCAATAAAGCCTGCCCAGGTCCAGCGAATCGCCGTATTGCCACGCCAGCCCTGAAAGTGCCTGCCCCAAAGTAGACAGCCATAGAACACCCAGGCGACCATGCTAAATACCACCTTATGTAGCAGGTGCTGAGTAAAGAAATCCTCATAGAAGAGAAAGCCGCTGACCAGAGAGAGGGTTAGTAGTATTTCACCGGCCCAAACTAGCTCAAACAGCAGTGTTTCCATACTCTGCAGAGGGGGGAAGGTGCGCATAAGAAAATTCTGATGCTTATGTTTCAGTTGCCAGTTCTGGTAGCCAATAAGTACTGCCTGCAGGGCGGCGATAGCCAGCGTGCTGTAGGCGAGTATTGAAATCAGTATATGGGCCTCAATAGTGGGCGCTATAACCACAGCAGCTTTAGTGCTGGGGGTGGTTGTGGCGGCGAACAGCGACAGCGCTGATATCGGAAAGAGGAATAGATAGAGGCTGTGGATGGGTTTCTTAAGGCCGCTGAAAAACAGCACAGGTTGATAACCAGAGCGATCAGGGCGCATACCTTAAGCAGGCTGAGATCCAGTCCCTCGGAGGTGAACAAAAAGCCATAGGTAGCGGCACCGTGGAGCACAATGGCCAGAGCTGCGGATAACTGAAAAGCCGTGGTCGGTGTGCCGGGATGTTTACGCAGCTGAGAAACCTGATAGCCAAAGGCCAACAGATATACAGCAATTGCGGAACCAGCAAAGAAACTTGTCATTGGAGTCAGTCAGTCAATATTTTGACAGAGTGTGTCATATTCAGTGAGCAGGGTGAAGAGTTGAGAGAAATAATTGCTATAATGTGCAGCATCAATGACTAGTTGGAAATTATATCCATGGCAATGTTTGAAAATTTAAGTGAACGCCTGTCGGACAGCCTGAAAAAGATCTCAGGAAAAGCGAGCCTCAGTGAAGCTAATATTCAGGACACCCTGCGCGAAGTGCGTATGGCGCTACTTGAGGCGGACGTTGCACTGCCGGTAGTTAAAGACTTTGTCGAACAGGTAAAGCAGCGCGCTATGGGTCAAGAGGTTAATCGAAGCCTTAATCCCGGTCAGCAGTTTCTTAAGATTGTTCAAGCTGAGCTTGAAAAGGTTATGGGAGAAGAAAATGAATCCCTGGATCTAGCGGCTCAACCACCAGCAGTGATATTGATGGCCGGTCTGCAGGGTGCGGGTAAAACCACCTCGGCAGCAAAGCTATCCCGTTATCTGAGTGAGCGGGAAAAGAAAAAGGTCATGGTAGTCTCTGCAGATATCTATCGACCTGCGGCCATAGAACAGCTTAAAACCCTCGCCGCTGAAGTGGGTGCGGAATTTTTCCCCAGTGACACCAGCCAAAAGCCGGTTGATATTGTCAATGCAGCAATTGCCAGCGCCAAAACCAAATTTATTGATGTGCTTATCGTAGATACTGCCGGTCGCCTGCATATCGACGGCGAGATGATGGCCGAAATCAAGCAGGTCCACAAAGCGGCCAATCCGGTTGAAACCCTTTTTGTGATCGATGCCATGATTGGTCAGGATGCGGTAAATACCGCCAAAGCCTTTAATGAAGCGCTGCCGCTGACCGGTGTTATCTTAACCAAGGTTGATGGTGACGCCCGCGGTGGTGCTGCTTTATCTGTGCGACATATTACCGGTAAGCCGATTAAATTCCTCGGCGTGGGTGAAAAGACAGATGCCTTAGAGCCTTTCCATCCTCAGCGTATAGCCTCGCGGATTTTGGGCATGGGCGATGTTATGTCGCTTATCGAAGATGTTGAACGCAAGGTTGATCAGAAAAAAGCCGAGAAATTCGCCAAGAAAATGGCCAAAGGCAAAGGTTTTGATCTTGAAGATCTCCGTGATCAGCTGCAGCAGATGAATAATCTCGGTGGCATGGCCGGTTTGATGGATAAACTACCCGGCATGGGAAATATGGCGCAGATGGCCCAGCAGCAAAATGTCACCGGTCAGTTTGGCCAGATGGAAGCGATTATCGGGTCTATGACCGTCAAAGAGCGCCGTAACCCGGATATTTTGAATGGCTCCCGTAAACGCCGAATCACCAATGGTTCCGGCACCACCATTCAGGATTTAAACCGTCTGCTCAAGCAGCACAAGCAGATGGGCAAAATGATGAAAAAAATGAAAGGCAAAGGCATGCAGAATATGATGCGTGGCATGGGTGGTGCTATGGGTGGTGGCTCTGGTGGTATTGGTGGCGGTGGCATGGGCGGCGGAATGCCGCCAATGGGTGGATTGCCTCCGGGTAATTTCCCGCGCCGTTAAAAATCCCAAAGCCCTTATTTCAAGGGAGTCTAAGGCCAAAAGACTCCCTTTTTAATGAGGATTTTTGTCGGCTCAATAGTCGATCGATAGCCGCTCAAGCTGTCGATTTCCAACTCTTCAGTAATCGCAGTTAAAGTAGTTTCCTTTTATTCTCTTTTGACGTAAGATACCGCGCCTTTCGGGGAGCTACGTGTGTTTGTACACGGCGCTTTTTAGAAGTATTAAATATTGCAATATCAAGTCTGGCGATGATGCCAGTTTGAACACAGGATTTTAGTAAATGGTAACAATTAGATTGGCTCGTGGTGGCGCTAAGAAACGTCCCTTTTACCACATCACAGTTTCCGACTCACGCAAAGCACGTGACGCTCGCTACATTGAGCGTATCGGTTTCTTCAACCCAGTAGCACGCGGCTCAGAAGAGAGCTTGCGCATTGATCTTGATCGCGTCACATACTGGCAGGGTCAGGGTGCTCAGGTTAGTGATCGTGTTAAGTCGTTGATTAAAGAAGCTTCTAAAGCCGCTGCTCCAGTAGCTGCCTGATATACCAGCATTTACCGCTGAGTATTTCTGGGGAACAGGATTCGATGGAAACACTGGTTGTTGGTCGCATAACGACAGTATTCGGTGTGCGTGGCTGGGTGAAGGTGCACTCTTTTACCGAACAGGTAGAGGTGCTCTGCTCCTACAAGCCGTGGCTTATAGCTACGGCTTCGGGCATTCAGCAACTGGAAATCGATGATTGGCGCAGACATGGCGAAAGCCTAGTAGTGCATATCAAAGATATTGATGATCGCGACCTCGCTCAAACATGGTGCGGTAACGATATTTTGGTCGACAAAGGCAATTTCCCCGACCTCAATACAGATGATTACTACTGGCATCAACTCGAGGGTCTGGCGGTTATTGCTCACCATGAAGATCAGCAAGTACGGCTTGGCGTGGTTAAGTCGATACTGGAAACCGGCGCAAATGATGTGCTGGTGGTCAAAGGTGACAGCGAAAGTATTGATCGGGAAGAGCGATTAATACCCTACGTCGATGAATTTGTTGTCAAGGTAGATCTGGCGGAACAAAAAATTGATGTTAATTGGGATCCTGCTTTTTAAAGCCAGCGAACTCAGAGGTACAAGTGAATGAAGATTGCATTGATTACCTTGTTTCCTGAAATGTTCGATTCATTGACCGAATACGGCGTCAGTGGTCGAGCGGTTAAAAATGGATTGGTGCAGTGTAAAAGCTTCAATCCTAGAGAATTTACTACAGATCGTCATCAAACGGTTGATGAACGCCCCTACGGAGGCGGTCCCGGTATGGTGATGATGATAGAGCCTTTGCGCAAGGCGATATCCGCCGCCAGAGATTGGGCGGGACAAGAGGCCAGAGTGGTTTATTTGTCTCCACAGGGTCAGGTGCTCGATCAGAGCGCCGCAAACAGATTTGCAACACAGCAGTCACTGATACTGATTGCTGGTCGCTACGAGGGAATCGACGAGCGACTGATAGAGTTAGAAGTCGATGAGGAGTGGTCTATAGGTGACTACGTACTCAGTGGCGGAGAGCTTCCAGCAATGGTTTTGATGGATGCTCTAATACGCCAGATACCAGGAGCGCTGGGGCATTCAGATTCTGCGGATCAGGATTCTTTTGCCGAGGGACTGCTGGACTGCCCGCACTATACGCGGCCGGATGATTACCAAGGGCAGCTGTACCAGAGGTATTGCTGTCGGGGAATCATGAAAAAATTAGACGTTGGCGTTTGCAGCAATCACTAGTGCGAACCCAACAGAGAAGACCGGATTTACTGGACCGCCTGAAGCTCAATAAAGAGCAACAGGCTCTACTCAAGGAAATGAGTGCTGCGCTGGCAGATGATGACAAAGGATAGTGTTCATCCTCTCTGTACAGAGCTCTAAAACAGGTGGCATGCCACCAACCAATGAAAATTGAGGAGCAAGAAAAAATGACAAGCAAGACATCTATTATCGCTGCAATTGAAAAAGAGCAGATGAGCAAAGAAATTCCTGATTTCAGCCCCGGTGATACCGTTGTTGTTCAGGTAAAAGTAAAAGAGGGCACTCGCGAGCGTCTTCAGGCTTTTGAAGGTGTAGTTCTGGCCAAGCGTAACCGCCAGCTGAACTCTGCATTCACCGTACGTAAAATCTCTAACGGTATCGGCGTAGAGCGTACTTTCCAGACCTACAGCCCACTGGTTGACAGCATTGAAGTAAAGCGTCGCGGTGCAGTTCGTCGCGCCAAGCTGTACTACTTGCGCGAGCTTTCAGGTCGAGCAGCACGTATCAAGGAAAAGCTCAGCTAATAACCACTGGTTATTACCTGATTTTCCCAAGAAAGGCGGTTCTTTTAGAGCCGCCTTTTTTTATGCCCACTGTTTATGCATAAAACCCTCCTTAACCTATCCACTAATAAATAAAAATACCCTCTCAATCTTGACAGAGCCTGTCCATGGTCTATCTTTTAACTTACTAGTGAGGGCTGTGAGCTAATTCACACTATTACTGTGGATCGACTCACGGATAAGGTTGGGGAAGGTATAGAAGACATACAAGGAAGAAATCATGAAAAAGGTAATATTAATAACATTTTTTACACTTTGCTCATTGGCATTAGTTCCTGCTCAGGCGGGCACAGTCGATCTGCTGAGTATCTGGGCTATAGACAAGAACAATAGCCCTGGTGGTGTTGATGAGGATGGTGACGGCGGAATTGATCAGAACTTCGCCAATAGCTGTGTTACATGCGTTGTGACTACTGGCAGTATCGGTGATATCACATCGGACGTATTTTGGTCTACCGGATCAGCTCAAGATCATCCCGCAGATATGGTCAATATGCTGGCTTTTGAAGGCGTTGTAATCCCCGGGCTGTCAGGTGTAAAAACAGATGCACCCGACATTAGCATTGATGGCCAGAAACTGAAGACATCGGCAGATTTCACTGGTTATCTCACCGTAAAAGCCTCTTCATTTGTCTGGCTTTTTCAGGTCAATGATGACGGGGCTTCGGGTAACCAGCTTGAGATAGAAATTGGCAAAGCACTGGATAATAAAGAACATGATATCTCCCACTTTACCCAGTGGGCGGTTTCAGAGGTTCCAATTCCCGCTGCTGCTTGGCTTTTTATCACCGGGTTATTCGGCTTGGCTGGGCTGCGAAAATCGGTAAAAACGTAGTTCAGCTCACAGATTAGAAGACAACTGATTCACAATTTAGATGTTACGTGATCGACAGAAAAAAAACGTTACGTACAATCTTTTTCAGGAAATTACTAAATAGAGTCAGTTGTGCTTATGGCCGATCAATTCTCAAGGATGGTGCGTCGTCGTGACGCAAAGATTAATGCATTTTCTCGCCTTATTGATGCGGGAATAATTGGCTGTACGCTAGTGGCGTTAGTGTCGGTACTCAAACTCAGTTGGGTGCCACTGTACAACTGGCTTCTGCTTATAGCTATCGTATTTTTTAGCTTCCTTTCTGAATCCAGTCACAGTTACAAAGCCTGGCGTGACATTAGTCTAAGAGCTGAAGTGACAGCCGTAGGCAGTAACTGGCTGATAGTTGTTGTCATTCTGATTCTGGTTGATTTGGTTTTTCACCCCTCTGATTTGTACAACCGTGAAATGGTCTTTTACTGGTTTGTACTTACTCCCATCGAGTTGATCTCCTGGCATTCGATTACCCGAATGGTTTTAAGGCTGTTCCGCGATACCGGAGTGAGTTCTCGCTCGGTGGCAATTTATGGCGCCACAGAGTTGGGCGCTAGTTTAGAAAGTCGTATTCAGTCGATGCCCTGGGCCGGCTACAAATTTGAAGGCTACTTTGACGATAGAAGAAGCAATGGTTCGCGGCGATTTATTTCAGATTCAAGTCTGATCAAAGGCGGTTCTCAAGAACTGATTGATCAGGCCAAAAAAGGCAAAATTGATACTATTTTTATCACCCTGCCGCTCGCCGCAGAGAAGCGTATAAAAGTGTTACTTAATGAATTGGCAGATACCACAGTATCCGCCTACATGATGCTCGACCTGTTCAGCTTTGATTTATTAAATGCCAGTTGGCTAGATATACAGGGAATGCCAGCGATTAGTATTTTCGAATCGCCCCACACAGGTTTGGATAATATTACTAAACGTATGCTCGACATTGTTGCCGGTAGTCTTATTTTACTGATTATTGCCTTGCCGATGCTGTTGATTGCACTGGGAATAAAGATGACATCGAAGGGCCCAGCACTTTTTCGGCAACAGCGCTATGGCATAGGCGGCGAACCAATTACGGTATGGAAATTTAGAACCATGACAGCCATGGATGCAGGGGATCAAGAGCTACAGCAGGCGAGTAAAGAAGATTGTCGCATCACCCCGCTGGGCGCTTTTTTACGTCGGGCATCTCTGGATGAGCTACCACAGTTCTTTAATGTGATTGCCGGCACCATGTCGATTGTTGGCCCGCGCCCGCATGCGGTCATTCACAATGAATTTTATAGAACCGCGATCCATGGCTATATGTTGCGCCATAAAGTTAAGCCTGGCATCACAGGGCTGGCGCAAGTTAAAGGTTATCGGGGTGAAACGGACACCATGGAAAAAATGGAAGGGCGTATTAAATACGACCTTGAATATATTCGTAGCTGGTCAATATGGCTGGATATAAAGCTGATTGTAATAACCGCCTGCGGAGGATTTCTCAACAAAAATGCCTATTGATATCAACGCCGTGCAATCGGCGCTGGAGCGGGCTTCAAAGGTAGATAAATAGGTCTACAATAAACTGAAACAGATTACACAGGATAAGTGATCATGATTAAAGCAACAGGAATGTTAAAAACCATCCTTCTTACAGCCTCACTGCTAATGGTGGGTCTATGTAATGTAGCGACAGCTGAGACCTATCTTCTCAACCCGGGAGATCAGCTAGATGTCTCTGTCTGGAACGAAGAGACATTGCAAAAAACCATCACCGTCCTGCCCGATGGCATGATTTCATTTCCGCTGGTAGGGCATTTACAGGCCGCAGGCAAAAGCGCCGCTGAAGTCGAGACGGTCATCGGTGAAAAACTCGATACCTTTATCGCCGACCCAGAGGTCAATGTCACCGTAACCAGCACCAAAGGCAATGTGGTCTTTGTAGTCGGCAAAGTACTTAAGCCTGGCCCCGTCGCCATGATTCAATCAACCACGGTAATGCAGGCACTGGCCATGGCCGGTGGGCTCAATGAATTTGCCGCCGGAAACTCGATCAAAATTATCCGTCGTAGTGATCAGGCAACAGATGCTCAGGAAACTCTTTTAAAAGTGCGCTATTCAGATCTTGAGAAAGGCAGTGATCTGTCCAGCAATCACCTTCTTAACGCGGGAGACGTAATAGTCGTCCCATAAATAGCAAGGACTCGCTATGAACAAGATATCTAAATCAATCGCTGGGGCACTGTTGCTGGTTACTTTTCCTGCAGCATCCCTTGCAGCAGGCTGGGTGGCAGATTTTAGCTTTGATGCGGATGCTGCCTATGATGATAATTTTTTAATGAGTGATACCGAGCAGGAGAGCTGGATATATTCGGTTAAACCTGAGGTCTCACTGATCTATTTAACACCAGTGATGACATCTGAGCTCGATGCCAAATTGGCGGTAAAGCGCTATTCCGAATTTGATCAATTTGATTCTGAAGATCCCGCCTTTAGCTGGAAAAACAGCTACAAGAGAGCGCGCTCAACCTGGTCTATGGACTTTGGTTACCGTGAAAGTTCACAGCGTGATTTTGCCGAGGAAGATACCGGCCAGTTTGATTCAAACACCATTGTCGAAACAGTCTATGTGGACCCCAGCGTGGTGTTTCGTGTCACTGAAAAAGACGATCTTGGCATATCTCTTGGTTTCACCGAGCGCGACTATGATGCGGATGATTTTTCAGATAATGAGAACGAAACAGTAGGCTTAAACTGGCAGCACAAAGTTGATGAAGTGCTCAGTACCACAGCAAATATCAGCGTGTCGAAGTACCAGGCGGATCGTCCCAATATCAACACCAATGAAACCGATTATGAAAACATAACGGTTGGTTTTATCTACCAATACTCCGAGTCATTGAATATTAATGGCAGCACAGGCTATTTTCAAAGTGACAGCCGCAAGCGCATTATTTCAGGGCCAGCAGTGGTGATTGTAGATTCAGAGAATACCGGCCTTCTTCTTAATTTAGGTATGAATTACAGCCAGGAAAAAACCGACTGGTCGCTGAGCCTTTCAAGAGGCCTCTATCCATCCAGTCAGGGTGATGTGGAAGAGCGCGATAGCCTAGGGATTGGTTTTGAGCATAGATTCACTACACGCAGTTCCTCAGGCATTAATGTCTCCTGGTATAACACTAACTCTGTCGATAATGATCGTGAAAGTATCAATATCTCACCCTATTACCACTATCGGCTAACAGAAAAATTAACCCTGCAGACCTCCTATGTGTTCAGAAGCTTTGATCGGCAGCTGGGTGGGGAAGTCGACTCAAACCGCGTAAAACTGGGTCTGCGCTATAGCTTTTAATAATAAGAATTAGAGAAAAAAGGACGCTGTACAACTATGGATGATACTGAAAAGTCACTGCTGGATTATTTAGATATTCTGCGCAGGCGCAAGCTGTATATTATTGTCGCCTTTCCGCTACTACTTGCCCTCAGCGCAACAATCACGTTCTTACTGCCGCCTATCTATCAGTCGGAAGGTGTAGTCCTGATTGAGAGCCAGGAGATTCCGCGAGATCTGGTGCGCTCCACAGTGACTAGCTATGCCGAGCAGCAGATACAGGTAATCAAGCAGCGTATTTTAACCACCTCGCGGATTCTCGAAACCCTGGATAAATACAATGTCTATAAGGATCAGAGAGAGATCCAGCACTGTATCTCTATTGGTGGAGAAATTTCGCAGCTCGGTTTTTGTCGAGATGATCAATGCCAATGTGATCGATCCGACAAGGGGCAGGGCACAGCGAGCCAGTATTGCTTTTAAAGTTTCCTTTATGGACGAATCGCCAGATATAGCGCAAAAGGTGGCCAATGAACTGGTGACCATGTTCCTCGATGAAAATGTTAAAACCAGAACCAATAAAGCCGCAGAAACGGTCACTTTTCTCAGCGATGAAGCTGACAAAATGCAAAAAACCGTGCAGGGACTAGAAGAGCGAATTGCCAACTTTAAACTGGAGTTTGGCGATAGCCTGCCAGAGCTACTGCAATTCAATCTCTCAATGATTAAAAATCTTGAAGAGAAGATCAAAGCGCGCCAGAAGGAAGCAGTCAGGTTGGGTGATCAGGTGCACTACCTCAGCCTGGAACTGGCCAGTATGGACCCCTATGTGGCCAGCAGCGATGGCGTGACCACCCTGAGCAGCCCAGTCAGGCTGGCACAGCTTAAAAATGAGCTGAGCAGCCTGAAAAATAAATACTCAGAGTCTCATCCCGATATCAAGCGCTTAACCCGAGAGATAGATGGGCTGGAAAAAGAAGTGACTGCAGATGCCCTGTTTCAGCCTGAACAGGATATGGATGAAATCTCCAACCCGCTGTACCGACAGATAAAAATAAAGATTGATCTCACCGAAAAAGAACTTGCCCGAGCCAATATTGAACGCCAATCCATGCAGGCTGAAGTCAGGGAGTATCACGAACGAGTTGCACGCACCCACGAAGTGCAGCGCAGTTACGACGATATGACCCGCGACTACGAAAGCACCAAGCGGAAATACCAGGAATTGCGCGCCAAGCAACTAGAAGCCGATGTCGCGCAAAACCTTGAGTCTGAAAACAAAGCTGAAAGCTTCACATTGATTGAACCGCCACTGCGCCCCACCGAGTCGGTTAAGCCAAACCGTCCAAAACTACTAATGATGGGCTTGTTTCTCTCCGGTGCAATTAGTCTCGGCCTGGTACTGCTGGTTGAAATGCTCGACCCCGCCGTTAGAAGTATTAAAGATTACACCCGCATCACAGGCGCAGAGCCCCTGGCCATTATCCCGCTGATGCTGACCGCCGAAGATTACAGCAAGAAAGACAAGTCGCGAAACGACTGATGATTATCGCCGCGCTCTTAACCTTAGTGATGCTGGCTATAGTCCACTACTTTGTCATGAGCCTGGATATCGTCTGGTTTAAAGTCATGACCAAAATTAATATGTTGTAGGTAACCACTATGTCTCGTATCCACAAGGCGCTTCAGAAGGCCAGAGAAAAACGCCAAGAGCACAAACAGGCAACGGGGAAAGGCTCACCGCTGGAAAAGATTGTCTACACCTCCAGCCAAGTGGTTCCGGTGTGCCATAAATTGCTAGAGAAAAACCTAGTTGTATCCCGTTCATCCAATGACCCGCGATCACAGCTATTCAGAACATTGCGCACCACCATTATCAAGCAGATGCGTGCCAATAACTGGCGCAGTATAGGCATAATTTCACCCTCACCGGGTGAAGGAAAGTCCCTGGTAGCAAGCAATCTGGCCGCGGCAATTGCCATGGAAGTTAACTACACAGCACTGCTGGTCGATATGGACCTGCGCCATCCGGGGATTAAAGACTACTTCGCGATTGAGCCAAAAGTTGGACTTAGTCACTACCTGAAAGGCGATGCAGAAATTGCCGATCTATTGGTTAATCCTGGTGTTGAGCGATTACTGCTTTTACCCGGCGTAGGCAGTGTCGACAATTCATCCGAGCTAATATCAAGCCCGAGAATGGTCAGGCTGTTTAACGAAGTCACCCAGCGCTATAAGTCACGAATTGTAATCTACGATATGCCCGCTATTTTGCCTCGTGATGATGTACTAACCGCACTCAATCATGTGGATTGCTTTTTAATGGTTTTGGAAGAGGGGCGTGATTCAGAAGCCGATATAAGAAAAGCCATACAGTCCATGCAAAACGCCAATATTGTTGGCACCGTGGTTAATAAATCGCAGTCGATTGAAGCCGGATATATGCCGTCGTTAGTATAAGACCGCGCCGAAAATACATTCAGGGATTGAATAAATATGTACAAAGAGTTTTTTCACTTAAAAGAAAAGCCATTTAGCCTAAACCCGGATCCGGAATTTCTTTACCTCAGTAAAAATCATATTCGCGCCCAAACCATGCTCGAATACGGTTTTCACAGTCAGGCGGGCTTTACGGTAATCACCGGTGATATAGGCGCAGGCAAGACAACTCTGGTCAACTACCTGCTCGCCCAGGAAGGGGAAGAGGTAGTGATTGGAATGATTAATAATACCCACGCCTCGTTTGGTAACCTGATGACCTGGGTTTTGGATGCCTTTGATCTCGAAGAACCCAACCCTGAAAATGCCAAAAAGCTGCGCAAATTCACTGAATTTGTCATGGATCAGTATTCCGATGGTAAACGAGTACTGCTGGTGATCGACGAGGCGCAAAACCTCTCCGAAGATACCTTGGAAGAGTTGCGACTTATCTCCAATATCAATATTTCCACTGATGTATTTCTGCAGCTAATACTCATTGGTCAGCCGGAATTGATTGAAAAACTCAATAACCCAAGGCTCACCCAATTTGCCCAGCGAATAGGCGTGGATTTTAATCTGCGGCCCATGGATTACGTGGATACGGGTAAATATATCCTCCACCGCCTAAAAG
The DNA here is from genome assembly GCA_943846685.1 of uncultured Pseudomonadales bacterium. Lineage (GTDB taxonomy): Bacteria > Pseudomonadota > Gammaproteobacteria > Pseudomonadales > Porticoccaceae > HTCC2207. Next base: position 2,186,073 of record OX044363.1, on the reverse strand, counting down.
TAGCGGGAAGCCCCAAATCCATATTTACCACAGATGCCATTGCAGCCATCTTCTGTTTCTCTGAGGGTGTTCCAAGGCGTATTAACACTCTCTGTGATATGGCGCTGGTCTACGCCTTTGCCGACGAGCGCAAGAGTATCAATGCCGGTTTGATTATGCAGGTGATTAAGGATCGCAACCTATCGGCGGTTATACGCCCGACAAAGACCCAGACCAAAGAGGTGGAGGAGGTTGCTCATTGGCTGGAGGAGGCTAAGGGGGTGAAGATTAAAGAGATGCTGCCTGAGTTGGATGTGGTTGAGGCTTAGCTCTATGGATGACAATACAAAGACAGTTTCGATCGGTATATTCGCTCATAACGAGGCGGAAAATATTATTCAAACATTAGACAGTCTGGCGGGGCAGGATATATTCAATGATACAACGCCTTTTAATGTTCAAGTTTCAGTTATAGCAAACGGGTGTACTGATAAGACAGTAGAAATTTCAGCGAAATACCTAGAAAAAACTTCTTCCTTCGTTGGAAAGGTTAAAGAAATTGATAAGCCTGGAAAAAGTAATGCCTGGAATGAATTTATCCATTCAGCTGACTCACAGCATGTAGATTACTTTGTCTGTATGGATTCGGATATTACCTTTGGTAGTTATGACGTTATTTCATCATTGCTAGAGGCTTTAGCCAACTCAGAAGAAGCAAACCTATCAATAGATATTGCTCAGAAAGACACAGTGCTGAAGGGCCGGAAGTCATTTGTTGAGCATATGTCGTTATTTTTTTCAGGCTTGATGAAGCAGGGTAGTACCGCTGTGGCAGGATCCTTATATTGTGCGTGTGGCGAAAGTTTGCGAAAAATAACTATGCCTGAAGGGTTGCCTGTAGAAGATGGATTTTTGCGAGCAATGCTGGTTACTGAGCTATTTACGCAAAAAGATAATAATCAGCGAATATTAGTGGTTGATGATGTTTTTCACTACTTTACTCCAGACCCTTCAATAAAATCCCTTTTTAGGCATGAAGAGCGCCTTTTGATAGGAACCTTTATCAACTCAGTTATATATGGGTATCTATGGGAAGAAGTAGCGTCTACTGGTATTGATGCGGGCTCTTTAGTAGCCAAAAATAACCAGGAGAATCCTGATTGGGTAGAGAGTTTAATTAATACATACCGTGAGTCACATAACCCTATCATTCCTAGGCACTTCTATCATAAATATTGGAAGCGTTGGAAGACACTGAGCCTAACTAAAAAGATAATTTCATTTCCCATAATCTCTGTTGCATCAGTGATTAAATATTTTCTGCTCAAGAAGGTAGAGCGACGATTAATTTATGAGTCTGGTCTTGGGGTTTGGTAGTTCTTCTGATGGATAGGGAGCAAAAAAATGCCAAATAACTTTGCCTATCTAGCCCTTATTTTATGGCCGCTTATCGCGATAAAACTCTATCGAAAAAAAGAAGTAATTCCCGCGACATTTTGGACGATAGTTGGTGGTTATTTATTACTTCCGGTTGGGGTCGAAATCGATTTTCCATTAATACCTTCTATGAATAAGGAAACGATACCTGTGATTATGGCCTTTTTAGGCTGTAGATATATTGCTAAAGAAGATGTAAAAATACTGCCTCCAAAAGGTATTGAGCGCAACCTAATATTATTGTTTTTTTTAGGTGCCATTGGAACGGTACTCACTAATGGTGACCCAATAGTTGTGGGAAATAATTATTTGCCAGGGTTAAGCTTTAGAGATTTATTCTCAGTGATAATGGGTAAATATCTATTGTTATTGCCCTTTATATTGGGCATACAGTTGATAAAAACGACAGATGATCAAGTTCAGTTGTTCAAATTAATAGTTGTCGCTGGGCTTCTTTATTCTGTACTTATTCTGTTTGAAATACGTATGAGCCCCCAGCTTCATAAGCTGACATACGGATTCTTTCCTCATACATGGGGGCAGCATGTAAGGTATGGTGGGTTCAGGCCTGTAGTATTTCTTGGTCATGGTTTATGGGTGTCGATGTTTATTGTTATTGTTGTTGGTGTAGCAGCAACATTATCTAAATTAAAAATGAAGCTCAGTAAACCACCAAATATGGTCGTCTTAATTTACTTGGTATTGCTCCTAATTTTTGCTAAAGGTTTTGGTTCGTTAATTCTGGGAACCATTATGTTTTTATCTGTTTGGTTACTTACTCCGCGACTTATTTATCTATTATCGGTTGCAATAGCAATACTATCGATAACATATCCATTTCTTTGTTTAATCGATGTTTTCCCCCATGAGCAAGTAATCGAAAATATTGAAAAGATAAACCCGGCACAAGCTGGATCGCTTGAATTTAGATTTAGTCATGAGATTGCCCTGCTGGAAAAAGCCGCGGATAGATTTTTATTTGGATGGGGAGCATGGGCAAGAAATAGACTTGAGGATTCTGTAGTTGATGGTTATTGGATTGGTTTAGTTGGTTCCTATGGGTTTATTGGTTTTATGTCCATTTTTGGTCTTATGTTTATAGCGATTTGGAAAGTTAGATATGTTTTTAAGTGGTTGCCTACAAAGAGAGATAAATTTCTATTGGCATCTCTATCCCTTATGGTATCGCTAATTATGGTAGATCAGGTGCCAAATCATTCTGAAAACCCATTTTTTTGGTTTTTAACTGGTTCTCTTGCTGGTAGGAATCTCTTTATATCAAAGAGTCGGTTAAGTAAAAAAAATGAGAATTCAATTGACTCCATTAATGCGGGTTTGGGTAGTACTTAATTGTCACCTGTAAAGGATGTTGCTTTGTTGGACTCCAAAAAAATATTCTTACCTCTTAAGAATAAAGCTATATCTGGTTCCTTTTGGGCGCTAGTTGGTTTTGGTGGCGGCCAGGTTGTTCGCTTATGTAGCAACCTAATTCTCACAAGACTCCTTTTCCCTGAAGTATTTGGCCTGATGGCATTGGTGCAGGTTGTTATAAGCGGGATACAAATGCTTTCAGATGTTGGTATCTCAACATCTGTAGTAAGAGATAAGCGCGGTGACGACCTAGAATACCTTAATACAGCATGGACATTACAAATTATTCGAGGAGCCATAATTTGGATGCTATGTTGGATAGTTGCTTACCCTCTGGCTTCATTCTATGAGGCACCTGAATTATCTCTTCTTATACCGGTGGTTGGCATATCAGCTTTGATTAATGGGTTTTATAGCCCCAGTATTATGACTTTGAAGCGCCACATTAAGCTCAGGTGGCTTATTGGCTGGGAGTTGACTGGTCAGTTCATATCGGTGGTTACTACATTAATACTTGCTTGGTATTTTCGTTCGATTTGGGCGATAGTATTCGGAGGGCTTTTAGGGTCGCTTGCAACGCTGGCTCTCTCTTACCTGATGCTTACTCCCTCTAAACCAAAATTTAGTTTAGATGCTGATGCCATGGCAAATATATACAATTTTGGTAAATGGATTTTTGTAAGCTCATTTATCACTTTTTTTATAAATAAAGGGGATGTTCTGGTTTTGGGAGCATTTCTCACAAAACAAGATTTGGGTGTTTTTGCAATTGCAGCAATATGGTCGAGAGTGATTTTAGAATTATTGTTAAAGGTTAATCAGTTGGTTTTATTGCCTATTTACTCAGATATTGGAAGAGATAATAAAAAACGGAATTTATTGGCCGTTCGCAATATACGTATGTATTTATTATTAGTAACACTTCCTATGGTTTGGGCTCTAGTAATTGGTGGACAATTTTTTATAGATATTCTGTATGACTCAAGATACAGCTCTGCAGGATGGATGTTGCAAGTATTGGCAGTCGGTACTATCGGCAGTGTTATAACAGTCACAACAGCAAATGCTCTCTTAGCGTTTGGAGACTCATTTGGATTTATGTTGTTCCAGGCAGCTAGAGGCGTGCTTCTTTTGGTTTGTATGATTATCGGATCGCATTATTTTGGGGTTGTAGGGCTAATAGCTGGAATATCTGCATCTAAATTCTTGTGTTATCCGATATTGGCAGTAATAGTAAAAAAACACAGGGTTTGGTGGCTTGGTCTTGATATATTTGCAGTTATTTCTTCTGTTCTTGCAATTGGGTTTGGTGTCTGGATGTTAAATATTTAGGGCGGTTTTTATTTTGATGAGGGCGTTGACCATAAACTGGATACTACCAAGCCCAAGTTTGGCTGGTGGTATTAAATCTAATCGTTTAATCGCTGAAGCTATGATTCGTCGGGGGCACATGGTTAATATGGCCTATGTTGATATGCCTCCTCGCAAACCACCGGTTTGGCGCATCAGATCATTCATTCGCTACTGGATCAAACGATACAGGAATCGAAAGCAGGTTCATCATTTTGAAAAAAGTACGGCCAATTTGATTCCAGTTCGACGCCGTTGGATTATTGAGACTGATGTTCCCGATGCAGATTTCACAATAGCGACCTGGTGGGAAACAGCACATTGGATAAAAGACTGGTCTGAAGGAAAGGGCAAAAAAGCTTACTTTATCAGGCATCATGAACTACATGGCGGTGATATTGAGTCTGTTAAGGAGACTTATCGCCTACCTTATAAAAAACTTGTTATTGCCAAGTGGTTAAAGAGGGTGATGGCGGAAGACTATGGTGACGAAAGCTCAGTGTTAATTCCAAACGGTGTGGATTGGAATCAATTTAATTTTCAGCCGCGATTAAAGCAGCCGGTTCCGACAATTGGCATGCTATATGGCATAGTCGAGTGGAAGGGCGCGTCAACTGCCTTTGAGGCTATCCGACTTGTCCAGAGAACTATCCCTGAGTTAAAGGTTATATGTTTTGGTTCCCACCAACTAAAACCCGAGCACAAGCCGCCAGAAAACTTTGAGTATTTCTTTCGTCCAGCCCAGGATTTGATCCCAGAGTTGTATAAAAGGACTGATTGTTGGTTACTGCCCTCGACACTTGAGGGGTTTGGTATGCCAGGCATTGAAGCTGCAGCCTGTGGCTGCCCAGTGGTGACCACTCGCTGTGGTGGGCCAGAAGATTATATAAAGGATAGTCACAACGGTTTTCTGGTTAATGTGGGTGATGCTCAAGATATGGCTAAAAAAATAATCTGGGTGCTCTCTATGGATGAGCCATCATGGCGTGAGATGAGCGGTAATAGCTCATCCTATGTAAAGTCTTTCGACTGGGATAAGTCGGCGGAAATTTTAGAATCCGCCCTGCTAAATGAAATTACCGACCATAGATAAGATTAATAATGTCTTATGTGGCTGTAAGGTGATCTACAAGCCGCAGACCTAGCTGCAGAATTGGCATGGTTGGATTACAGGCTCCCCCTGTTGAAAAAACACTGCTGCCAGCGATATACAGGTTGTCGAGATCATGTACTTTTGAGTTTGTATCGACCACACCATTTTTTGGGTCTTTGGACATTCTTGTTGTGCCCATATGATGAGCATGACGGCCAAATTCAATTTCTTTTGTATCATCCAAAATAAAGTCAGCCAGACGAACTGATCCGAGATTTGCCTTGGCAAACTCTATTGCTACAGCTTGCCCTGTTTCCCTGATGGTCTTTTTGTCAAAATCATTTATTTGCCAGTCATATTTAGTTCTGTTTAGCCCAAAGCTATCGGTTTCCTTGCTTAGTGACACTCTGCTGTCTAAATTTGGCGATTGTTCTATCAAGGTACCAATATTTCCCATGCCGGGGCATTTAAATTCACTGATAAACTGAACCTTGTCCTCAACCTTCATCTGACAGGCAAGGTTTTTAAAGAAATTCTTTATCTCTTTTGTTCGTCCGTAGGACTTTATTTGTCTGACAATGCCAAAAGTGATATTAGATTTTCCGATAGTATTCTTGTTGACAAAAAAATCATCCGAATAAAATTGCATGCCTGCTGTATTATCTAAATCACGATAAAGAAAGGAACCCATCCGCACGTTTAAATGTTCCATAAAACAGCGGCCAACCATATCGCTGGAATTACCAATTCCCGTTGAAATCTGATTGTTGCAGTTAAGCATAAATCGGGGTGTTTCAATGCCTCCAAGGCAAAGAATAAATTTCTGGGCAGAAATTGTGGTTGTAAAATCATTGTAATTACTGATCTTGATATGCGTGATGGATTGATGCAATTTATCTAGTCTCATATCAATAGCGGTAGCATTGTAATAACAGTCGATATTCTTTGAGTTTTCAATTTCAGATAGGTATTTACCTTTAAAGCGAGTAGGGGGGCTTTTTGTATAGGCATCCGGCGAAAAATGCTTTTTGAGCAGATCGTCATTGGCCGGTTGAAATCCCATTTCTTTGTCCAAATCAAGAATTTCCATTGCCTCGTCAAGATAGGGCTCAATCTCACTGTACCTGATGGGCCAGCCTGGAAGACCATTTATCTCTCGAGGGTTAAAGTCAGAACTATCAAAGGGTCTGCAGCGCCCCGACCAGTGGTTGGAGGTGCCGCCAAAGTATCTCAATCGGGAAAACTTTGGCCAAGCATTATGGCCAACCGTCTCACACTCATAGACGTCCTGTGATTGTTCGGAGTAATCAAGTCCTCCTGCTTCAAGCAGAAGTACCGTTTGACCATCCTCTGAGAGTTTTCTTGCTAATGTGATGCCTGCTGGGCCTGTACCCACTACACAGAAGTCATAGTTTTTGTCTATGTCAGTTTGTAAATTGAAATCAAAGAGCATGCTAGCTGGTACCCTTAATTAGAGTTTCTTTTGGTAAAACCCATCCATTGACAGAGACAAAATCCTGGTCAAGGGGTTTGATATTTCTAAGTGTCTGTTGATTGTCATTTGCTGGTTTTTTAGTCAACGGTCGTTTCTTTGCAGCTGCCAGGGGCGCTACAGAAAAGAGCAAAATATTATTTATAAATGATCGCCTGTGAAGGGAGCGGGGCATTGGGTGTTTCCTTATTTCTATTCCTTTAAGAATAGATCATTTGAGTCGAGTGACAAGAATAATTAGGTTCTTGCACTCAAAGGGAGCTAATCTAATTGGTAGCAATTAAAAATGGGAAGTAAAGCTAAGCGCCAAGCTTTCCATAAACCCTTAATTATTATCTTCTCTGTGTTAGATTTCGGCGCAAATGTGAGCTATTTCAGAGTTTGGAATGGAACTATCAAACCTGGGTCACGCATCTTGGGTGCACTCAACGACAGTTAAGTAAAAGGTGGTTAGTATCCAGAGAGTTTCTATTCGGGAGTGGTTAGCGATGTTTAAATATAAATCTTTGGTTTTTCTTCTAGTAATGATTGGCCTAACGGCCTGTAAATCAACACCTACTGAGGATGACGGCTCAGAAAATCTTGCAATCACACCTATTGCCACTAGTGAACAGACGATAACTGACTCTACCTCAGAGCCAGAGGCGCCGGTGGCTAGTACAGCTGACACTAGCTCTGAATATGAAACAAACCAAAATGAATACAGTGTCCAGCCCGGTGAATTTAACCTTTATCCTCGTGAGGTCAATGGCTGGGATGAAAGTGGCTGGTCAATTATTACTCCTTCTGAAGATTCGAGACTTATTTATGTGAGTTCTTCGTTAGGCGATGATGAAACTGCTGAGTTTTATGCGCCAAGGGATATAAGTGATATTGAAAATCCGGGCTTGATTAAGCCTTTCAAAACTATTGAGGCAGCATATGCCAATACTCGTGAAGGATACCCAGATTGGATTCTTCTTCATCGCGGGGATGTTTGGGAGGTTCATGAGAAGATCCAGTTAAATACAGGACGCTCAGTAACAGAGCGCTCTGTTATTACATCTTATGGATCAGGTGAGCAGCGTCCAATGATCAAAAGTGATGCTAATGAGACTTTTAGAATTTGGTCTTATAGGAGGTATATAGCAATCACTGGTTTAGCATTTTATGCGTATAAACGAGATCCTGTCTCAGAATTTTCTGGTTGGGGCCAAGGTAGATGAGTCAACAGCAATTAGAATTTATTCTCCAAAAGAATTCAGTTATGGGTACGGTATTGTTGGAGAATAATGATTTTAATTTCTTTAGTAAGGGTGTCAGTATTAATGGCGGAGGTGATGTTTTGGATGTAGTTATTCGAAGAAATACTATCCGAAATTCATATAGTGAAAGTTATCATTCTCAGGGAATATATGCTATCCATGCTTCCGTACTGCTGTAGAGGAAAATATTTTTGATCACAATGGTTGGTATAAGCAAGCAAGTGGGTACAGGTAATGAAAAGGATGAAGGGCAGGGGAATATGTTCAATCATAACACCTATTTTGCCAAATCTTTTAACTCAAAATTTATTCGAAATATTTTTCTTCGCTCATCTAGTATCCAGAATAAATGGACTGCTAGTTCTGATTCAGATAGTAATATTGACTCAATAAAATCCCATGACTTATGGATGGAAGATAATGTATATGTCGGCGGAGAAATTGGTATTAGTGCAGGTGGTAATAGAGATTATGATACTGGGCCACGCTGGAAGGACATCACTATTATTAACAATGTCATGTTGGCTATCGGTCGCGACCAGCCAACAAATAGAACGTTGGGGTGGAATATTGATGCTACATGATTGGGATGGCGGCTTAATCTGTGGAAATTATATATTGCATAACGATAATTCTATGGTAACCAATCTCTATGGTATCAGGCTGGATGGGCACAGTAATGAGCGTTACTATTGCTGAAAATACTATCCATGGATTGATTAGCCCAAATCCAAACTCTAGGGTAGGTGCCATAAGTGTTGATTCTGACACTAAAACTAATATTCGTATTTCAGGAAATAATATTCAGCTTGTGGATAGTAATATGCGTGTTTTAATTGCCGATCAGATAGATTCTGTTGTATTCGAAGAAAATAAATATTTCTCGGATCTCGATAGTGCTGAGTGGTTTCGTTCTCGTGGAGTGAGTTACGATATCGATACATGGCGACCGGTTTCGGGTGACACAAATTCTACGATAGGGAAGGACTCATTTCTTGAACCTAAGAGAACATTCGAAACTTATTTATCATCTATCGGATTGGCTCAGTCAATTGATGACTTTATGGAGCAGGCTGTGAATCAGTCTAAGGATAATTGGAATCCAGATTTCACCGCTCAGGCAGTGCTTGCTTATATTAGAGAAGCTTATGGGAACCGAATTTGTCAATAAGCAAACGTAAAGTCTGGTTGCGGTTATGTTCTTCTGCAGAAAGAAGGACCTTAGTGGCTTCATGATAATGAGCGTCCCGCCACATTTTAAGGTTGTAGGTTAGACATTGTCGATGTTAAGTAGTTTGTTAGATGGCCAGTTCACATATACGAGTAGTTTTATAAATCGTGTTGGCATAAAGCCAATACAACCTGCAATTAATTAGAGAGAAAAATTTGAAGTAATATTCATTAATGCTTAGATTTTAGTCTATCCTAATTTAGAGGTGGTCTGGTCAGATTGCTTCTAAATTCATAAGAAGAGCTAAAGGAATGGCACGCCAGCAAAATTCAAACCCCAAAATTCTAATGGTAATGAATGGCCCTCCCTGGTCGACATGGACTATGTCTGGTGTCAGCAAGGGTGTTTGTGGAGCGCTTTTAGAAAAGGGCGCCTTATATGGGGCGATATCACATCGTTGTTCATCTAATCGAAATTTTTCAAAACCATCCATTTTTTATAAATGGGGGGAGTTTTTTTACCAATTAAAAGGTCGCTTATTCGGGCAAAGCCTCCAGTCATGGAGGTCAGAATCTAGCGTGGGTTTAGCTGAAATATTGGACCAAGCACCAAAGTCAACAGCTGTTATATACACTTATGTTAACCCCAAATACGGAACCTCGACCAATGTTCGACGGTTTCGATGGATAGGTATTTCTGTCTTAGATGCTGCTCGGCATGAAGCCTATGGTCATGAGAATATGGATGATGAGGCTCTAAAAGAAAAGTATCAAAAACAACATGAAACAATTCATCGGTCTGAAGCTATTTTTACTCATTCAAGCTATGGAGCTGATTCTATAGCGCGAGATTTTGACTACCCTAGAGAAAATATTTACCCCATCGGGGCGGGAGCTTCAATTCAATTTAAAGGAGCTAAAAATACAAGCATTGAGCGATATCGCCGTTCAAACATCCTTTTTATCGGTCGCGACTGGGAGCGAAAGGGCGGTCCACTAGCCTATAAAGCGTTTATGCTTCTAAAAGAAAAAATCCCTCACGCCACTCTCACTATTGTAGGTCCTACTAAACAACCTATTTTTGGTGAGGGAGTTATATTTGAAGGTTTCTTGCGAAAGCATAAGTATCTAGAGAATAGAAAACTTAAAAAACTCTACCTAAAAGCATCTTTATTTTGTACGCCTTCAGTCTGCGAAACCTGGGGCCTCGTTTATGTAGAGGCTGCCGCCTCTGGGTTGCCTGTAGTGGGTACCAATGAGTGGGCGATGCCAGATATAGTGATAAATGGGAAGACGGGAGTACTAACCCAGGAACGATCTCCGGAAGTCTTGGCTAAGGCGATGTATCAAGTGCTTAAAAACCCAGATGAGGCAAAGAAAATGGGTGATGCTGCAATTATTCATGTTGATGAGGTTCTAGATTGGCCTAATGTTGCTGATCGAATAATAGCGGCGATTTCGCCTGAATTGCTAGAAAATCGTCGTCCTAATTGGCTTCCAGAAGATATTGATAGACCTGAAATCGTTTGATTATGGATAATTTTCGTTGCAAATATAAAGGATTGTTTTGAGAAACCGTAAAGTAGACATATTAAGGTTTATAGGCTTAGCGATGATAATACTCGCTCATGTAGAACCGCCTAGTATGTTGTTCCAAATACGTAATTTTGATGTCCCTTTAATGGTATTAGTCTCTGGAATGTCATTTGGGTTAACCTATAAATCTGGGGAGGCATATCTAAGTTATGTTTGGAGGCGAGTTAAACGTTTGGTGTTTCCAGTGTGGATATTCTTAGCGATATATTTTATAGCTTTGGCTATTTTATATCCGGATAGCTCTGAACTAGACTCCCGAACGATGATCAATTCATTTCTTTTAATCAAAGGAATTGGATTCGTTTGGATCATTAAAGTATTTCTTTTAGTCGCTCTGATTTCTCCATGGATATATAGATTTAGTGCAAAAACCGAGTCGAATAGACGGTATATTTTGATTATTGTTGGTTGTTTTTTAACTTGGGAAATCACCCGTTATTTAACAATTCCAATGATGAGCGGAGGATTGAAAACTGCCTCATTGATTACTCATTATATTATCCCGTATGGCTTGGTTTTTGCTGTTGGATTAAGAGTTTCACAATTTAATAACAGGCAGCTACATAGATTTTCATTTATTAGTCTGGGCGCTTTAATTTTAATTGGTCTTGGTTTGTTTCTAATCCATGGAAAATTTATACCAACTCAGAAGTTTAAATATCCGCCGTCGATTTACTACTTTTCTTATTCTTTCCTCGTCTCCTTTTTCCTGTTGGCACATAGTAGATATTTAGAGCGAATCTTTGAAAGATTGGGGTTACTTAAAGTAGTTTTATTTATTGCCCAAAATACCATCTGGATATATCTATGGCATATACCTTTAGTGAAAATAGTTAATCTGAATTTTATTTTAAAGTATTTAGTGGTCCTCTTTACCGCTGTAATAATTGCGTATATTCAAGTTTGTTTTGTGAATTCGTTTCTGTTGATGCGCACATCAAATAAGAGGTTGAGGAAAAATATCGCCACCATTCTGACAGGATAATAGTATCGAGCTATTGTGCCGAGAGCTTGTAGGATGCTCCGATAGATCGCAATATCAGTATAAAATGCTGTTAAAAAATTAATTATATTGAAGCTTCTACTACACTTTTATTCTAAGGTTGAATCAAATTTATGAAAACAAGTATAGTAATTGTTAATTACCGAACTCCTGATCTTTGCATCCAATGTCTAAATTCTTTATTGTGCCTAGAGCATTGGGGATTATCAGTCGGATCTTTAATAATAGATAATAACTCTAATGACGGTTCTTTAGATTCTCTGCACATCTGGCAGAAAAATGTTAACACATTTGTCAACTTTAAAATTATTCCAAGTAGTGTTAATAAAGGCTTCTCCTCCGGCAACAATATCGGCATCAACGCATCCGACGGCGAGTTTGTACTCTTACTCAATAGCGACACCATTGTTCGCCCGGGTGCTGTGGAATTGCTGGTCAAAACCCTTCAGGATAATCCCGCAGATGGGCATGGCCAGTCCACGCCTAGAGTGGCCTGATGGCACCCCGCAAGAAAGCTGCTTCAGATTCCACAGACCGATTAACGAATTGATTAGATCAGCTGCCACCGGACCAATAACCCGGCTGTTTAAACGTTATGAGGTGCCTTTAATGGTCTCCGATAATGTCATATATCCCGAATGGACAAGTTTTGCCTGCGTGCTGATCCGCAGGCAAGTATTTGAGGATATTGGCTTGCTGGATGAAGAGTTCTTTATGTATTTTGAAGATGTAGATTTCTGTAAGCGTGCTCGAGAGGCGGGGTGGAATATTATCCATAATCCCGAGGCCCATGTAGTTCATCTGCGCGGTGGCAGTTCGCCAGTTAAAAGCCAGGCGGCGAAAAAGAAGCGTTTGCCGCGCTATTTCTATGAATCCCGCAGCCGTTACTACCACAAGCATTTTGGCCGTTTTGGTTTGTTCAGGGCCAATATCTATTGGCATTTGGGGTGGCTGGTGGCAATGGGACGCAAATTGTTCAGCAACAGTTACCAGCCGAATATCTGTGAAAAGCAGTGGAGAGATATCTGGACTAACTTCTGTAATCCAGCCGCTCCCTATATTCATCCGGATAATTACTAATGGCTAACTCCACCAGACTGCCTGACTTTATTATTATCGGTGCGATGAAAAGTGCCACCAGCACCCTGCATAATCAGTTGAGTGCCCAGCCTGGTATTTTTATGTCCAGCCCAAAAGAGCCCAACTTTTTTAGTGACGATGATATCTACAATCATGGTTTGAGCTGGTATTCAGGGTTATTTAGTTATGCTAATGCGAGGGATATCTGTGGTGAATCGAGTACTCATTACACTAAGCTACCTGATTACTCGGATACTATTCAGCGATTAAAGGCGGCTATTCCCCGGCCAAAGTTGATCTATGTAATGCGCCATCCAGTCGATCGCCTTATTTCTCACTATATGCATCAGTGGTCTGAGGGGGTTATTTCCTGCGATATAAATCAGGCGATAGATCGCTACCCTGAATTGGTTGATTACAGCTGTTATGGCATGCAGATTACCCCTTATCTGCAAGAGTTTGGCCATAAGGCGGTGCTGCCACTTTTCTTTGATGATCTTAAAAAGAACAAGGACAGGGCCCTTAATAGGGTAGGTACGTTTATTGGCTGCACTCAGCCATTGATCTGGATTGATGATTTGACGCAGGATAATCAGTCCAGTCAGCGAATCAGGCGGTTTTATGGCTATGAGTTACTGATTAATTCGCGGCCGATGGCATGGTTGCGTAAAAATCTAATTCCCCAGGCTTTAAGGAATCGTATAAAAAAGCGATTAACTATGCAGCAGCGGCCACAGATATCGGATGTTCAGCTAGCTCGATTACTGAAATCTTTGATAGAGACTTGAAAGTAGTTGGCGATTGGTTGGGGTTGAATTGACTTGCGAGAACTTCAAGAATGGCTTCCAAAGAGAATTGATCAAAGTCATGTGCAAAGTAAAAAATAGTCTATATTTATAGACGTAACTCATTATGTGAACCAGTTGGCTAATTGAAGTTAAAGACCGTCTCAAACTATCTTTGATGTTCCTTTCCCTGTTTGTGTTAAGTAGAGTTGCTCAGCTTAAATTTTCTGGTTGTAGTAATTAGAGATTTATTTACAGATAGTTTGTGAATGTCATTTTTGACAGTAATTTAGAGAATATATGGACGATTCTTACTTACTTATTTCGCCTTGCCGAAATGAAGCCGAATTTATGGTCAGCACGCTAGAAAGCGTGGTTAACCAATCGGTGACTCCTGCCAAATGGATTATTGTCGACGATGGTTCAACTGATACCACGCCCGAGATTCTTCAGCGATATTCCGATCAATACGATTTTATTGAAATAGTTACTCGCGATAACCGTGGCCACCGCAGTGTGGGGCCGGGGGTGATAGAGGCTTTTTATGCGGGTTTGGAAGTCGTTGAGCTCAACAACTATCAGTTTGTCTGTAAGCTGGATTTGGATTTGAAGTTACCCGCTGGCTACTTTGAACTGTTGATACAGAGAATGAACAACAACCCACGAATCGGTACCTGCAGTGGCAAGCCCTATAACCAGCGTGGCAACAGCCTGGTTAGTGAAAAGCGCGGCGATGAAATGTCCGTTGGCATGACCAAGTTTTACCGCACTAGCTGTTTTCAGCAGATAGGGGGCTTTGTCTCCGAGGTGATGTGGGACGCTATAGATTGCCATCGCTGCAGACAGTTGGGGTGGATAGCCTGTAGTTGGGATGACCCTGAATTACGGTTTGTTCATCTTAGAGTTATGGGCTCCAGTCAGGACAGTGTTTATCGGGGCAGAATGCGCCACGGTTTCGGTCAGTATTTTATGGGTACTGGTCTGATATATATGTTTGTAACATCTGTTTATCGGATGCTTCACCCACCTTATATTTTTGGCGGTATGGCAATGTTTTGGGGTTATCTGGACAGCCTTATCAAACAGGTTCCAAAGTACAGGGATAAAAAGTTGAGAAAGTTTATTCGCAGCTATCAATGGAGATGCCTACTTTTAGGTAAGTCCCGGGCCACTGCATTGTTGGATAATCAGCAGGCCGCTGTATGGAATCAACAAGCGCGTTATGGGAATGACCTTAGAGCGAGCTAAAGGAATTAATTGAATCAGGGAGATTGAAAATGGACTTCAAAGATTTTGTAGAAGATTACTACCAACAATATATTCGCGTACTAAACAGCTTCGATAAATCATCACTCGAGCCAGTACTTGATACCTTTCTAAAGGTCAGAGATAACAACGGAACCCTCTGGGTTGCAGGCAATGGTGGCAGTGCCGCTATAGGCGACCACACAGTCTGTGATGTTACCAAGGGCACCCACCGTGAAAACCAGCCGACCATCAAGTCAATTTCATTGACCTCAAATTCAGCGATGCTGACTGCGCTGGGCAATGATCTTTCCTATGAAGAGGTTTTTAGCCAGCAGCTCAAATACTACTTGGGTGAAAATGATGCGTTGCTATTGGTCAGTTCCAGCGGCAATTCCCCCAATGTTGTAAAAGCCTGTGAATATGCCAACAGTCGCGGTATACCGACAATCGCGTTTGTCGGCTTTAAAGGGGGCAAGCTGCGTGATATTGCCAGGCATTGTGTGTGGATACCCATAGAGAACTACGGCATGGCTGAGGATGCACATCAGAGCCTTATGCATGTGACGACTCAGTACATTATGGCTTATTCCCATCAGCGTATGACTGCTGAGGCTCAATGTGACTGAGCATCACCTAATTGGGGTTGTGGTTATTGGTCGCAATGAGGGCGAGCGTTTAAAGCGCTGTCTTAATTCGATCCAGAGCCAGCATAGAGGGCCTGTGGTTTATGTAGACTCCGGTTCAACGGATGGCAGTGTAGAGCACGCCAGATTTACCAATGTCGATGTTGTTGAACTTGATATCAGTATTCCTTTCACCATGGCACGGGGTAGAAATGCTGGGTTTGGGTTTTTGGTGAATAGTTATCCCGATTGTCAGTTTGTGCAGTTTATCGATGGTGACTGCGAAATGGCTGCCGGTTGGATAAAGACGGGGTTGCAGTTCTTGCAAGATCATCAGGATTACGCTGGTGTCTGTGGCAATCGCAATGAGCGATTTCCAGAGACGACGATTTACAATCAGCTTATTGATATGGAGTGGCAGGGAGCGGAGGGCGAGGTAGACGCCTGTGGTGGTGATGCGATTTACCGAATTGATAAGGTTAAGGCCGCGGGCTACTTTAATGAAACTATGATCGCTGGCGAAGAGGCGGATCTGTGTTTGCGTATGCGTAATCTTGGCTCTCGTCTTATGCGGCTGAATAGCCCGATGACAATTCATGATGCCAATATGCGGTACTTTTCCCAGTGGTGGAAACGCGCGGTGCGCTGCGGTCATGCCTATGCTCATGGTTATGATTTACACCGGCATAAACTTAAAGATGTTACTGGCAGCTATAAAAAGAAATCCATGCTTAGTAGTTTGGTTTATGGTTTGGCGCTGCCTGGACTGCTGGTTTTGATTTTACTGATGTTGGTTGCCAATCCATCAGGTTTGGGACAGTTATTGTTGTTCACGGCATTGGTATTGGTAGCGGCATCTTATGTTCGGGTTTTACTTAAGGCTGCTGCATCGAAATCAACTGGTCTCAAAGCCGCTAATAGACAATCAGCCTTATATGCCTGCTTTATTGTGTTGGGCAAGTTTCCTGAAACTCAGGGGGTGTTGCACTACTATTTGAATAAGGCACTGGGTAAAACCAGCAAAATAATTGAGTACAAGATAGAAGATAAACAGGATTAGGGAAGCGGTTTTTCGCTAAAGGATTAGGATGATTCACTATATAACAAGTACTGGTGTGGGCAATGCCTGGGTTGGCAATGAGTTAATGGCTCTGGCGGGCAGGGGTGTTCCCTTTCGCTCTGCACTCTCTGCATAAACCCGCAGCGACCTTTTTTAAATCTGATCATGTAAAGCAGATTGCTGAGCAGACAAATTATATTTATCCGCTGAGTGTCTGGCGTATGTTTACCAGTTTATTGCTGGCGCCTGTTCTATTTCCAAGATTCTTTTTCCCCGCGCTATGGAATAGTGTGTTTGGGCGCAAAGAATCATCTTCTATTCGCATGAAATCTATTTTGCATTTCTGTGTGGCCTGTTCCTGGGCTCGGTCACTGCGCAAACAGCAGGTTTCACATATACATTCCCAATGGATTAACTCCTGCGGCACTGTGGGTATGTACGCAGCCTGGTTGTTAAATAAACCCTTTAGTTTTACCGGTCATGCGGCGGATTTATTTCGCGAGCGCTGCGCTCTAAAAGACAAAATAAAACGCTCGCAGTTTATTGTCTGTATCTCTTCATTTCACAGGAATTTCTATCTTTCTGAGGGTGCCGATCCGAGTCAGTTGATTATTAGTTACTGCGGCATAGATACAGGGTTATTTTCTCCCGGAAAAACCTCTGCACTGAATTCTGGAAGCTCAGAGAAAACCCCTATTAGACTTCTCTCTGCAGCCCGTTTGGTGGATAAAAAGGGCTTTAAATACCTTATTTCAGCCTGTAAACACCTTGAGGAACAGGGCGTTGATTTTAATTGCACAATTGCTGGCGATGGCCCGCTTTTAAATGAGCTTGAGTACCAAATACAGCAACTACATTTAGGTGGTCGAGTGATCCTCACTGGTCGTCCGATACTCCAGGAGGATATTCCGAATTTTATGCGTAGCGGGGATATCTACTGTCTACCCTGTGTGTGGGCTGATGATGGGGATGTCGACGGTTTGCCACAGATGCTAATGGAGGCCATGGCCTGTGGCGTACCTGTGGTATCGACAAGATTAGTAGGGATTCCCGACCTGGTTGTCGATGGTGAAACTGGGTTGCTGGCTGAACCAAATAATAGCGAAGAGCTGGCGGGTAAACTCCAGCAGCTTATTGATGATGACTCTTTGCGAGGCAAACTATCTCAAAATGGCCGCCAGCAAGTTGAGCGTTTATTTGATTTATCAACCTGTCTAAACCCGCTGTTTGAAAAATTCACGCAGAGTATTCAGGAAAATAACCTGAATACAGATAACGTTAATAAAACCAATGCTAAAGGAATTAGCCAATGATTATTTCGCAAACCCCCTACCGGGTGAGTTTTGCTGGGGGCGGCACCGACCTGCCATCTTTCTATCAAAAAGAGATGGGTGCTGTGTTGTCAGTTGGCCTGTCTCAACATATGTACGTCACGGTGAGTCCACGCTTTAAAGCCTCGACCCGTATCGCTTACACCAAAACTGAGATTGCCGACACTATAGATCAGATAGAGCACACTATTGCCCGCGAGGCGTTGCGCATGACTGATCTTGGTAAACATCTCGAAATCACCACTATTGGCGATGTGCCATCTGGAACTGGTCTGGGTTCTAGTAGTAGCTTGGCGGTGGGTTTAATCAATGCCTTAAACGCCTACAAAGGTCAGATAAGCAGTCCTCAACAGCTAGCTGAGAAAGCCTGTGCCATCGAGATAGATATCCTTAAAAAGCCGATTGGCAAGCAGGACCAGTACGCTGCGGCATTTGGTTCACTGAACTATATTCGCTTTAATTCTGATGACAGCGTTGATGTTGAGCCTGTGCCCTACAAGCCTGAGACCCTGCGCGAGTTAGAGTCGCGAACACTGCTGTTGTATACCGCGCAGCAGCGCAGTGCCGACGATATTTTGATTAAACAGAGTGCTGGCACCCAACGTCAGGACACTTTCGCTGTCCTTAAAGAAATGCGCGATCTAGCTGAAGAAATGAAAAATGTTATTTCGGGTAGTGGCAATATCGATGATTTTGCCGGGCTGCTTCATCAGGGGTGGCTGCTTAAGAAGTCCCTTGGCTTTGGTATTTCAAATCAACATATAGATGACTGGTACAGCGCGGCACTCAATGCTGGTGCTCAGGGGGGGAAATTGCTCGGTGCAGGGGGTGGCGGTTTTTTAATGTTGGTGGCACCTCCAGAAAAACATCAGGCAATTCGCGATGCCTTGGGTAATCCCCGGGAAATCCCTTTTGAGGTCGATCGACGGGGCAGCCGAATAATTTTTATCAGTGACAGGTACAAAATTTAGCCTTTGACATACATTTGTCACAGGAAAGTGTTTTTAAGGGAATGAAAAATTTAGGGAGTAAGAAAGAATGAAAATTTTGTTAACCGGTGGTGCCGGTTATGTGGGCAGTGCTTGCTTGCGGCTTTTAAAACAATCTGGCCATCAAGTTGTCGCTTATGACAATCTGGTCGAAGGCCATACCAGAGCCGTTGATGGTGCTGATCTTGTGGTTGGTGATGTTCGCGATACAGCGCTGCTGGAAAAAACTCTTCGTGACAATCAGATTGAAGCGGTAATGCACTTTGCTGCAGCCACCAACGTCGGTGAGTCGGTGACCAATCCCGCTTATCATTACGACAATAATATCGGCGGTACTCTGTCGCTATTAAATGCCATGGTTGCGGTTGGTGTTAAAAAAATCCTCTTTTCTAGTACCTGTGCCACCTATGGTTTAAACCCCTCCAGCCCAATGTCTGAGACCGCTGAGCAGGATCCCTGCAGTCCCTATGCGAGAACCAAGTTGGCCGTTGAATGGATGATTAGAGACTTTGCTCATACTCATGGTATGGGCTTTACCATCCTGCGTTATTTTAATGCTGCTGGAGCCTCAAAAGATGGCCGCTTTGGCGAATACCACCACCCGGAGACGCACCTGATTCCACTGGTTTTACAGGATGTTCTCGAAGGGCCCAAAGGATTGAAAGTGTTTGGTGATGACTACCCGACAGAGGATGGGACCTGTATTCGCGACTATGTACATATTGAAGATCTGGCCAGTGCGCACCTCTTGGCAATGGAGGCAATTGCTGAGGACACCAATGAGGTTTACAACATTGGTACAGGCAATGGCCAGTCGGTGCTGGATATTATTAAAGCCTGTGAGCTGGTGTCTGGCCACAAGGTTAATTACAGCATTGTTGAGCGCAGGCCTGGTGATGCTCCTGAGTTGGTGGCAGACCCGCGAAAATTACAAACCCGTTTAGGTTGGAAGCCTCAGTACTCAAGTATTGAAGATATTATTCGCACTGCCTGGATGTGGCACAAAAATGAACCCGACGGCTATGAGAAAAAATAACAAGGATCTGTTATGAAAGTATTGGTTACCGGTGGTGCAGGTTTTATCGGTTCACACACGGTGGATAAGCTGATTGAGCTGGGGCATGAGGTGAGAATTCTCGACTGCCTTAAAAAGCCTGTTCACCTAAAAGGTATGCCGCCGTGGATTAATAAACAAGCCGAGTTTATTCTCGGCGATGTGCGCAATAAAGACGATCTGCAGAATGCTATGCAGGGGGTTGATGCTATCTATCATCTGGCCGCTTATCAGGATTATCTGCCAGATCTGTCTACCTTCTTTGCCACTAACGCGGTTAGCACCGCATTGATCTATGAAATAATTCTTGAGCAAAAATTAGCGATAAAAAAAGTGATTGTCGCGAGCAGTCAATTTGTTCAGGGTGAGGGCAACTATCGCTGTAGCAGTTGTCGGGAAATCTTTACGCCGTTGATGCGGGCGGAAAAAGATCTTATCAAGCGCAACTGGGAGCATCGCTGCACAAAATGTGAGACACCATTGAGCTGGCAATGGACCGATGAGAACCATGTTGCGCCGCCCAATGCCTATGCGCTGTCCAAGCACTCTCAGGAACAGCAGGCAATTGCCTTTGGTGAGCGCTATGGCGTGCCCTCTGTGGCTCTTCGCTATTCGATTGTGCAGGGTGCGCGACAGTCTTTTTACAACGCCTACAGCGGTGCCTGCCGCATATTCTGTCTCAACTACTATTTTGGCAAAGCTCCCACGCTCTATGAAGATGGCGGACAGTACCGTGACTTCGTCAATATTCACGATGTTGTGGAGGCCAATATTCTGGCCCTAACAAATAGTGAAATGGATGGCCGAGTATTCAATGTGGGCGGTGGTAAGGCTTATACCATAAAGCAGTTTGCCGATATTGTTCGTGATGAGGTTCAGCGGCATCACCTTGAACCGCTTCCCGAAGCGATTGTTCCCGCCGCCTATCGCTATGGCGATACGCGCAATGCCTGTTCCGATATAAGTCGGCTTAAAAGCATTGGCTGGAGTCCCAAATATTCGCCAGTGGACTCAGTGAGGGAGTATGTCGATTGGCTTTTCGCTCAAGATAACGTTGAAGATATTCTTGAATATGCAGAACAAACCATGAAGAAACTGGATGTAGTGAGAAATTCAGCCTAACTTATAAAGGTATAGATAACTGTAATTCAGCCGATGGGACTGTCGGCTTATTTTTACTTGGCAAGTTTAAGTTGCCACTTTAAACAGACAACTAACAATGGATTGTTAAATGAACTGGTTTTTTATAAGACACGGACAAATCAACTCCAACCTGAATAAGGTTTATTCCGGGCGCAGTGATGAGCCCTTAAACGCTAAGGGGCTCGAGCAAGCCTATCAGGCCATTGATCTGGTTAAATCCAGCGCTATTGACCGGGTAATCTCCAGCCCGTTGGCACGCACCGGGCAGACCGCAACCATTTTGGCTTCCGCGAATAACTCTTAAGGTGACCTTCGATCCGGCCTTTAACGAGATGAAGTTTGGCGCCTGGGAAGGCAAAAGTGAAAGCCTTATCCAGCAGCAATACCCCCTTGAATGGAAGCTCTGGAACAGCTCTCCGCATCAGCTTAAATTGCCCGGTAGAGAAACGCTTCAGCAACTGCAGCGAGCGAGTTATTGAGCGAATGCACAGTATCTCTGCAGAGGGTCAGGCTGAGAATATTTTAGTGGTCACCCATGTAGCAGTGATAAGAGTTGCCTTGCTCTACGCGCAACAGAGACCACTCTCGGAATACAAATCGGTTGCCGTCGATAACTGTCAGCTATTTCCCGTGTCGCTAATCGATCAAAATTTACAAAAAGCGCGTATGCAGTGCAAAGCTCTGCGCGAGGCCGCCCTATGAAGGCTGTGCTTTTGATCGCTGGGCTGGGAACAAGATTGCGCCCTTTAACCGACACCGTGCCTAAATGCCTGTTGCCGATTAATGGCAAGCCTCTTCTGGGGATCTGGTTCGACAAACTGGTTGCGGCAGGTGTTAGTGATGTTTTGGTCAATACTCACTGGCTCGCCGATCAGGTCACTGACTACATTGATAAGCACGCGCCTGCAGAGCTTAAGATTAGCATTTCCTATGAACAGCAATTGCTCGGTAGTGCCGGCACTCTGGCCGCCAATCGCGACTTTTTTGACAGTGAACCGTTTTTTATTATCTATGGTGACAACCTTTCGGATGTCGATCTTGCCGACCTCTATGCCAGCCATCTTGAACACCGACCAGTGTTAACCCTGAGTACCTTTGAGGCGGAATTTCCCGAGCGCTGCGGTATTGCCGAAATAGATCATCAACAAATTATTCAGGGCTTTGTTGAGAAGCCGAAAAAGCCTCAATCCAATCGCGCTGCGGCTGGTATCTATGTGGCCGAGCCAAATATTTTCGATTATTTCCCAGAGCAGCAAAGCATTTCAGTATTGGATCTGGGGTTTGATGTTATTCCCAGATTGATCGGAAAAATGCGTAATTATTCAATTGGGAAATTGATTGATATAGGCACCTTTGAAAACTACCGAAAAGCCAATGGAGAGTTAGAAGAGGGTGCCAGTCCTTAGGAAAGGGCTAGGTTTACAAGGCTAGATTTACAAGCCTACATTCACAAGGAGAGTGTCTATGCAAAGATTGCATTCAGAGGAACGGCTGTTTACCTCATACATAAAAAAGACCAACAGACCCTGTTGGAGTTTACTGGGTCTGCCATTTGATCAAGTAGAGCCCGATCAGGCGGTGGATATTATCGACCAGGCCATCAAAACCAAGCGTAAGTGTTTTCTCTCTACGCCTAATTTAAACTTTATTGTGCAGTCTAAAAGCGACGAATCGTTTTATGAATCGGTGATTTATAGCGATCTGGTGGTGGCTGACGGCATGCCGGTTATCTGGACCGCCAAGCTATTGGGTATCCCTCTGAATAGCCGGGTTGCCGGGTCTTCACTGTTCGAAACCTTACAGAATAAGCGTCGGGATAAACCCATTTCGGTATTTTTCTTCGGTGGCGAGGGCAGTGCGGCTGAGGAGGCAGCAGAGAACCTCAATCGCAATTCGGTGGGAATGATTGCCTGTGGTGCTTTAAACCCGGGGATGGGCACTGTAGAGAGCATGAGTGAAAAGGCCATTATTGACCAGATCAATGCTGCAGAGCCGGACTTTTTGGTGGTCGCACTGGGCGCGAAGAAAGGGCAGCAATGGATAATGCAAAACCGTGAGCAACTCAATGTCTCTGTGATCAGCCATCTGGGGGCTGTGGTTAATTTTGTTGGCGATAATATTCAGCGCGCGCCGCTGCGCTGGCAGAAAACTGGGTCTGGAATGGGTGTGGCGGATTCTTGCAGGAGCCGCTACTTTGGAAACGTTATCTTATTGATGGTTTGTGGTTTCTGCGCCTAATGGTCACCAAAGTACTGCCGTTGGCTATCTATCAAAAAATGCTCCTCAGAAAAGCCTCTAAAGGGATCTCGATAAAGATTAATAATGATGCTCCTGGAGGCAGTGTTGAGCTTGTTATCAGCGGCTCGGCAATCATCGAAAGTGGTCGGCTTTTAAAGTCTAGTTGCAGGAAAATTCTTGAACAATTAGAGGCATCTCCGTCTATTTCTATCAACTGTTCAAAATTGGACTATATTGATAGTTCTGCGTTGGGAACCTTGATGCTTTTAAAGGCAAATATTAAACGCAGAGGTGGTGAATTCGGGTTGTTTGGAACCTCGCCGCGGATCAACCGCTTATTGCGATTGCATGGTGTTGATGAGTTTTTGTTGGAGCAGTAAATGGACTTAAAGGATAAAGCCGCTGGCACGGAAAAAGTGGCCGCTAGCACACCCGAAAATAACGGGTCAGGTAATAAACAATTAGAGATTAAGCAGTTGTTAGGTAACCGAGGATTTCTGCTATTTTTGGTTACTCTGGGGTTAAGCTTTTGGCTTTATTGGGACGGCTTGGCAGAGGCTGTGTTGCGCTGGGAACTGCAGGAAGAGTATAGCCATGGTTATCTAATTCCTCTGGTATCACTGTTTATTCTCTGGGAAAAACGCTTCCAAATTGCCGCCAGCTATCAGGGTTACTCCTGGTGGGGATTACCGATCATTGTCCTTGCACTGATTATCCTGCTTATAGGTGAGGTCAGCGCACTCTATATGCTGATTCACTACTCTTTTATTCTTCTATTATTTGGTTTGTCACTGGCCTTTTTAGGTTCGGCAACCCGCTTCACATGGGTTGCCATTGCACTGCTGGGTTTCGCCGTGCCGCTGCCCTATTTTATTGAAGTGATTCTGACATCAAAACTGCAGCTGATCTCTTCCCAGTTGGGCGTTGAGATTATCCGCCTATGCCGTATTCCAGTATTTTTAAGTGGCAATATTATTGATCTCGGCAACTATCAGTTGCAGGTGGTTGAGGCCTGTAGTGGCCTGCGCTATCTGTTCCCGCTGATGAGTCTGGGTTTTATTGGTGCCTACTTATATCAGGCATCTTTCTGGAAGCGCGCAGTACTATTTTTGTCGACGGTGCCGATCACTATTTTTATGAACAGTCTGCGTATCGCCATTACCGGTATTCTGGTCGATAACTGGGGCACTGAAATGGCCGAGGGGTTTCTGCATGACTTTGAGGGCTGGTTGATCTTTATGGCCTGTGGTGGATTGTTGCTCCTCGAGGTGTTGTTGATGGAGTTATTGACCACTCGATTAAGTGTCCGTCAGGCATTTGCTGTACCGGTTTCTGTGAGTGCCGAGCAATATTCGAGTCAGGATAGTACTCCCCTGCAGTTTTCCAAACCCCTTGCAGTGACTATACCTCTCTTGCTTGTGGCACTGGCTGGTGTTGGTAGCCTTGATAACCGCGAAGAAGATACGACGTTTAAGAAAACCGAACTTATCAGCTTTCCATTGAACTTCGATCAGTGGTTTGGCGTGGAAGACAGAATTGAAGCAGATGTCGCGAAAAAGCTCGGGTTTACCGAGTACGTGATGATTAATTACCAAAATCAACAGCATCGGCCGGTTAATTTTTATGTTGCCTATTATGCCTCGCAGCGCAAAGGCGTCTCGCCGCACTCGCCAAAAGTCTGTATTCCCGGGGGTGGTTGGGAAATTGCTAAATTCTCTCGTACCAAAGTCGATGAGATGCCAGTCAACCGGGTTTTAATTCGCAAGGGCACTCAGGATCAGATTGTCTATTATTGGTTTGAGGAGCGTGGCACGCCGATAGCCAATGAGTATTTAAAGAAATGGATGTTATTTAAGGATGCACTCTTCTTGAACCGCACTGACGGTTCACTGGTTAGGGTGACTACACCGGTTATGAGCGATGAAACTCTGGAAGATGCCGATTTGCGGGCGCAGGAATTTATTCGCATTAGCAGAAATCAACTGATACAGCTTTTACCAGCTAGTAATTTGCCAGAAAGCCTGCCGGCCGAAAGTTTAGAGGGAATAAAATGAGCGTACCAAGCATGAAGCTATTTTTAAGATATTCAATGATAGGACTGTTTTTACTGTCAGTATCCGGATGCAGCGGGTCAAAAGAAGAGGCCGCTAACCGCTATTTGGATAGTGGCATTGAGCTATTTGACGAGGGTGAGCTATCCAAGGCCAGCCTAGAGCTGCGCAATGCACTTCAAATCGACCCCAAGCTGGCCAACGCCTATTTCTACCTGGCTTTGATCTCAGAAAAAGATCAAAACTGGAAAGCGCTATTTAGAAATCTCTCCAAAGTTGAGCAGTTGGACCCCAATCATGTCGAGGCGAAAGTAAAGCTGGCCTATTTAATGTTATTGGCCAAACAGGCGGATACGGCTCTGGAAAAGGCGGATTTTATTCTCGCGCTGGATAAAGACAATGCCGAGGCCTTCGCCATTAAAGCCTCCGCCTATCTGCAAAAAGAACTCTACGATGTGGCGATGGAATATATTGGTAAGGCCATTGAACAGGATGGTGACTCTACTGAAATTGCTTCGATAAAAGTCTCCATTATGCACAAACAGGGCGATACTGAGGCCGCTCTGGCATTGCTTTCAGGTCTGATTGACCGCGAACAAGACAACTTACACCTGCTTCTGCTGCGTGCCGAGATCAACCAGGAGATTAATGATATAGAGGCGATGGAAGCCGACTATCGAACCCTGATCAGAAACAATCCCGAGGAAAAAGGCTTCCATTTAAAATTAGCCAAGCTCTTGCATGACAGCGACAGAATTGATGGGGCTACCGCAGTACTTAAGAATTATCTTAAGCGAAACCCCAAAGACACTCAGGTGCGTATCGCGATTCTTGAAATTGTGTCCAGACAGGACCTAGCGGCCGGTGAAGCGCTATTAAATAAATATATTGCCAATGACGCCAGCAATGCTGAATTGCGTTTTTACCGTATTGAAAAGTTGATGGCAGCGGACAAACAGGCCGAGACATTAGCTGAATTGGAGGCGATCAGTGGCGATGCGTATCAGGACCCGGATGTATTCCGCGCCCAGTCCCTAAAAGCGGACTTAGTACTGACCTCCGGAGATCACAATCAGGCACTGCTGCTGGTCAACGAGATCCTTAAGGCTGACAGTAATTTCGAACAGGCACTGTTGGTGCGTGCCCGATACCATTTGATCGCTGAAGATATAGATGCAGCGGTCAGTGACTTGCGGACCGTATTGCGCAATAACCCCGAATCTGAATCCGCGCTGGTGATGTTGGCAAATGCCTACCTATCTTCCGGTTCTGGGCAGTTGGCGGACGATACGTTCCGGAAGGTTCTGGATATTAATCCCGGCAATGTTCAGGCCGCTGTGCCGGTTATCCAGAGCCTTCTCGAGAAAAAGGATGTCGATCGCTCTGAACGTTTAATTGAAAATGCATTAAAGCGATCCCCAGACAATGATATTTTGCTGTCTATTCTGGCGCAGATTAAGTTATCCAAGCAGGACTTTGAAGGCACCAGCAAAATTGTCTCTCTGATTGATAAAAATGGTCGTAACCCTGCCTTTAGCAGTTATTTATCCGGTAAAACACTGCAGTCACAGGGAGAGTACAAACGTGCCATTGAACACTACCGTGAGGCTCTGAAGGCGAACCCGGATCTGGGGCGAGCTCTGGAAGGCCTGACACTGTCATATATGCGCCTAGATCAGGAGAAGCCATTACTTGAATACTTAAAAGCGTTTAAGGCGACCAACCCGAAAAATATGATGGTGCTGTCGATACTGGCAACTATCCATACCCGGCAGGGCGATCATGCCTCTGCAGTTAATGTTCTGGAGCAGGGCTTGGCAGAGGACTCAAACTGGGTTCAGGGTTATACAGCGCTGGCGTCCAGCTATCGCGCCAAAAAGGATTTTCAGGCGGCGATTGATACCTTTGAACGTGGCTTAAAAGCATTGCCTGATAGCGGCCTGCTAAAGATGCTGCTCGCTTCATCCTATGAAAAGGTCGGCAGTAAAGCCAAGGCACTTAAACTCTATGAGGATGTTCTGGAAACCAATCCCGACCATCAGGTGGTAATCAATAATCTTGCCAGCCTATTAATTGATGATTTCGAGTCCCAAGAAAATATTAAACGGGCCGTTAAACTCTCCGAGCGATTTGCTGATTCAAGCAATCCTTACTTTAAGGATACCTATGCCTGGGCCCTAATTAAGTCCGGACTGCCTGAGGTGGCCGAGCCCCTGTTACAAAAGGTAACGGAGATGGCGCCTGCAGTGGCTGTTTTTCACTACCACCGCGGTATTGGCTATGCACGTTTGGGTAAAACTGAAGAGGCCAAAACGTCGCTGTTGGCTGCCAGAGAGAAGGCTGCCCCCAATGATGACTTGCAGGACTCTATCACAGAGGCACTGGGCGATTTTTAGTCGGCTGTACTGTCACTAAACCAGAAAACGCCTTTTTTCTGTTGATCGTTTTATGGGGAAACGTATAGACTTAGTTGTTTGCTTATGCTTTTTTAGGCATTATGCTTAGTTGTGGCTATGGAATAGCTGTAGTCAAACACGCAGGGACGTGAAAACAAGGAATGAAAACATGCACGTTCTCATAGTTGATGATCACGCCTTTGTCTGTGTCGGGTTAAAAGCAACCCTGCAGGATGAATATAAGAATATCGATGTAACAACCTCCGATCACGGCGATACTGCGTTGGTGATTCTCGCCCGGGAAAATATCGATCTGGTTATAGTCGATTTATTTATGCCCGGCTCTGGTGGCGGTTTTAACTTTATCGCCATGCTCTGTGAGAGCTACCCGGACCTTCCCATTATTGTTCTCTCCGCCTCAGAAAACCCCGCGCATATTCGCAAGTGTCTGGACTATGGTGCTGCCGGGTTTGTGACCAAATCTGCGCCTAAAGATGCGTTATTTGAGGCTATTTCAAGAGCTTTAAAGGGAGAGAAATATGTTCCTGACTCACTGCGAGAGTCTATGCCAGATGTCGCCAAGGTGATGGATGAAGTAGATTCCGGGGCAGATGTAGATATTATTTCAGGATTGGTGACCAAGCGGCAGATGGATATTTTGCGACATATTACCCAGGGCCGCTCTAATAAGCAGATCGCCCGTGATCTCGATCTATCGGAGAACACAGTGAAAGTGCACGTCAGCGCCATGTTGCGCGCGCTGGGTTTAACTAACCGTACTCAAGCAGGGATTTTGGGGCAAAAGCTAGGTCTGGATGAAAATTCAGAGCTGACAGATTAAAAATAAGAATAAAGAATACGAGGATAACAGCTATATGTCTTTTACCACCCTTGCAAGAAAATACCGACTTACCTTTGCTGCGCTCTTTATAGTAGCGCCAATTGTAACGGCTTCAGCCATGGCCTCCAGTGATATAGATATGCTGACTGAAGACGACTTGCTGGTTGAAATCCCGATTGTAAGCAGTGTGACTCATATGGAGCAGACACTGCTTCAGGCACCAGCCTCTGTGACCATTATCGATCGCCAGACTATTCAGGCCTCGACGGCAGTGGATATTACCGACCTGTTTCGTTTAGTGCCGGGGTTTCAAACTTATTATGTCAATGGAGGCCGCAAAGGAGTGACCTACCATGCATTGGGTGATGAGTACCCGCGCCGGCTGGAAGTTAAGGTCGATGGCCGTTCGGTATATGAGTCATTATTTTCTGCTGTAACCTGGTCAACAATCGGCGTTGATCTGGATGATATTGAATATATAGAGGTTGTTCGTGGTGCCAATGCGGCGGCAGATGGCAGTAATGCATTTTTAGCCTCGATTAATATAGTGACAAAATCACCACTAGTCGATACAGGCCTATCTTTACGCACGCAAATGGGCAGTGCTCAGACGCGCAATGCAGCGCTGAGCTACAGCGGAAAAATTGGTGCTGTCGATCACCGCACAACATTGAGTTTCAGAAGTAACGATGGATTTGATGACGGCATTAGATTCAATGGTGAGCCGATAACTATTGATGATGACTCTGAAGCTGCAAGCTTTACATTTAAAGGGCTCTGGACGCCTTCAGCTAGTGATAATATTGAATTCCAGGTTGGTGCCACTGAAAGTGAGCAGGGGATCGGCGAAGACTCATTCGTCAATCGTGAAATGTCCTATCAGTACCAATATCTAAATTGGAGTCATCTCAGTGAGCAGGGCAATAAGACCCAGCTGGTTGTTTATCATAATGATCTCAATCTGGATGATGATGTAGAACCACAGAAAATTTCCGAGATTCTTGGTGTGGATGACAGTTCTCCATTTTGGCCACTGGGTCCAGTGCCAGATACCACTATCTTTGATGGTAGTAATCGTGGCGATTCAGAGCGCTGGGATATGGAGCTTAGAACTACCGTCAAGCCTGCGGATAATCTGCGAGCAGTGACTGGCGCAGCAGTTCGTTATGACCGAGTTTCAAGCCAATCATTGTTTGATACTCTCAACCCTCTTAGCGAGACTTCATATCGAGCCTATACAAATTTAGAGTGGACTCAGTCCGAGCAGCTGATTGTCAATGCCGGTGCTATTCTTGAAGATAGAGATAGCGCTAATGTTTATGGCTCTTATAGGCTTGCGACGAATTACCTGTTTAGTGAAGACCATATGTTTAGGGTTGCCTTAAATCGCAGTTTCCGAGCGCCAACCCTGCTTGAAAATAATCAGATGGGTTTGGTTCGCTATGTAAACCCTCAGGAATGCAGTTCTGGCTCAAGCGCTCCAGAGTGCAACCCAGCGTTTAGAGACATTATTCTTGATGCCGGTGGTATTTCCGATACAGATATAAAAAATGAAGAGCTTAAAAGTTACGAGCTTGGCTATGCAGGCTATTTTATGGATAGAGCATTGAGTCTGGATATGCGTCTCTACTTCGAGCAGATACTTGATATTATTGGCGAGCGTCGAGATGGTTACCCAGATCTAGATAATTTTGTCAATATTCGCGATAACAACACTACTATGGATGTTAGAGGTATTGAAATCCAAACGGTTTATAAACCTAGCGACCGTTTCTTGCTGCGCGCCTATTACAGTTATTCGGATATTGATGGAATAACCTGTTACACCTCACCAGAGAGTCCTGGCGAACCCTGTCGGGAATATAGAGATCCTGATAAGTACAGCCTTAAAGATACCTTTGGGCTTATGGCTAGTTATAAGCTTGCAGGAGGAGTAAGGCTTAGTTCAACGGTAAATTACAGCTCTAAACTTCAGCACTATCGCGGTCAGCATATGGATAAATTTACCAGAGTCGATCTAAAGGCAGCGAAGAGCTGGGATATAAATCGATCCACTGTCGATCTTTCTTTTACCGTGCAAAATGCCGGTGACTCATATGCAGAGTTTTATCAACATAACCTTTTTGAAACTCGATATATTCTTGGTTTTAGAGTCACTCTTCCTTAGGTTTTGGATGGAAAGTTTCGGGTGGCAAGTTTGTATAAAAAAGGCGAAATGAAAATGGATTGCCGGGTAGATTGTTAGGTTTAAATTGATATTTTTTAATCCCAGCCAGTTAGTAAAACTTGCTCGTCGATCAGCTAAATGCTGGTTGGCGAGCCTGCTGCTGCTTGTATTTACCTGCAGCTATGCATTTGCGGATAGAAAATACAATGTACTGTTTGTGGCCAGTAAACCTTCGGCTGACTATGTCGAAGTCTTAAATAGCGTTAAACAGCAGCTGGAGAAGCAGAGTCCAGAGCGCTATGAGTTTAATACAGTATTTAGAAATTCAGAACTAAATCTAAAGACTGATCTGGCTGCGGCAGATTTTGTCGTTACCATAGGCACGGCAGCGGCTGATACGGTTTTTAGCACTAGGCCCAAAGCACCCATATTAAGCGTGCTGATCACTGAAAATGCATTTTCAGTGCTGACAGAAAAACACTATGGTTCAATCGAAGCTGCATTTGCAGCACAGGTATCCTCAATCTGCCTTGATCAGCCAGTTACCCGCAGTATTCAATTGGCTAAGTTACTAGTTTCAGACTCATCTGGAGTTGGCGTGATGCTCGGGCCGGCATCAGTTCACCGGCAGCCTGAACTCAGCAAATATATTACTAACAGTGGCTTGCAGCCGCAGTTTGTTTCCATCAGCGCCAAAGACAACCCTATTCACAAGATCGAGCCGGTTCTCAGCCGCAGTGATGTATTTATTCCTATTTCTGACAGCAGACTGATCAATATCGCCACGGCGAAATGGATATTACATCTAAGTTACCGACATAAGGTGCCGGTAATCGCCTTCTCAAAAAGCTACCTAAAAGCCGGGGCATTAGCCGCTATCTATTCATCCCCGGCGGACGTTGCTGAAGATACTGTGGATTGGCTTTTGAATTCCACAAGCGCAACCGTTGGCAGCTCAAATAAGCCGGCCTACTACTCTCTGAACTTTAATCAATCTGTCGCCGCCAACTTAAAAATCAAGCTGCAAACTGAACAGTTCTATCGCGACCACTTTAGCCAGGAGGCCAAATAATGGCAGCCAATAAAAGGTTTTCAAGTATTCACTCAAGGCTGCTGGTTACTTCTTTGTTGCCCTTGACGCTGCTGTGCATGGTTTTAGCTAGTTATATGATCTCCAGTCAGCGTACTCTGTTGCTGGCGAACTTAAAAAACATTGGTGGCATTGCGGTTCAGCAGGTCTCATCCAGTGCTGAGTTCGCTCTATATTCGAATAATCAGGAAATGCTAAGAGATCTCGGCGAGTCAGTGTTGGATATTCCCTCGGTGAAGGGAATTGCCTTTTACAATCTCAGTCAAGAAACCAATGTCACCATGGGTAGTTTTGATCTGTCAGTGTTGAAAGATCAAGATGAAGACGATCTGGTCAAGCCGTTTTATGCCGATCACCTCTGGTACTTCTATGCCCCGATAACACGGGAGGGGATACCTTTACTGGATTATGACGAAGGCATTAACCCTGAACCTGAGGTGATCGGTTGGGTTGTGGTATCACTGACTGATGAGATATTAATGGAGCAGAGGCGCGAGGGAATTTTTGCGGTGCTCGTGGTGTCGACTCTGGGTCTGCTGATTGCCGCCTGGATCGCTATGCGCATTGGACGCAGTATCTCCCGTCCGCTGGAAAACCTGACCGCCACCGTAGATACCATGGAGGCCGGCAACCTGAGTATTTATGCCACAGAAGAGGGGCCGATAGAGCTTCGCAAATTGGCATCGGGAATCAATCAGCTATCGACCAGCGTGCGCCAATATAATGTGCGGATGCAGAGCGAAGTCGCCAGAGCTACCGCTCAGCTGCAGATTACCTTGATCGAATTGGAAGATGCCATGGAAGCGCAGGATCAGTTTCTGGCACGCATGAGTCATGAATTGCGTACACCGTTAACAGCGGTTATTGGTTTCTCAAAATTGTTGGCAGCAGAGAGCGATGCTGAGAAACGCGATGAAAGCCTGCGGATTATTAGTATGTCCTCAAATATGCTGCTGACCATGATTGACGATATTTTAGAATTTTCCAAAGCAAGAGCCGGTGGATTCACCCTGGAAAAGGTCTCCTTCGATATTGATTCCTGGATGGCCGATCTTATTGCCATTCATGGCCCGCGGGCTGATGAGAGAGGGCTCAGCCTAAAGTACAGCATAGATGAGAATGTCCCGAAAATACTGCTTGGCGACCCGGTGCGCTTTACTCAGGTGATCAGCAACCTGTTGAGTAATGCGGTTAAGTTTACCGATCACGGTGGGGTCAAGGTTTCTATTGCCTGTATCGCTGATGAAGATAGCGGGGTTGTCTTGCACTGTGCAGTTGAAGATACGGGTAAAGGCATTAAAGAGGAAAAAATCCCAGTACTATTCGACCCGTTTTCGCAGGAAGATACCTCGATCAATCGCCGCTTTGGTGGTGCCGGTCTAGGGCTTTCAATCTGTAAAAGTCTGGTACAGGCAATGGGCGGTGAAATTAAGGTTCGCAGCAAACTGGGGCAGGGTTCAGTATTTTCATTTACCTGCAGGTTAGCCGCTGCAGAAGCTGGCGAACCGCAGGTAAAGATTGCCAATCCGCTGGAAAACCGCGATCCAGATAAAATACTCAGCGGAGTGACTGTTCTGGTTGCAGAAGACAATGCGTTTAATCAGAAACTAATTGTCCGCCTGCTAAATGCCTACGGCGCCTCATGCTTAACCGCCGATAATGGCTTAGAAGCAATCGATATCGCTGAAAAACTCCATCTGGATGCAATCTTAATGGATATCCATATGCCGATTGTGGATGGCATCACCGCCTGCGAGACTATTGTTGAGCAATCCGGAGAGAGTCTGCCAATTATTGGTTTAACCGCAGATGTGACCCTGGCTGAGCAGGAGCGAATAAAAAAGGCCGGTGCGGTGATGATGCTGTTAAAGCCGGTGGATGAGGACAAGTTGATCAGCAGCCTGATAAAGGTGCTCCCCCAGTCTCAGGGTAGAGAGCAAAGTTCTGGTATGGGATTACTCTCGACAGTAGTGCCAGTGGACGAGCTGAAGAAAGCCTTATACGAAAATCTTGATAAGATAGATATTCAGCTGCAGAACAACGAGAATGCCAGTTTGCGGGGCATTATCCACGATCTTATGGGGCTCTCAGGTCTGTATGGGATGTCTGAATTACGCGAGCTGGTAATGCAGTTCCGTGCCGACTACGGAAGCCTTAATGCTGAGGTAAACTTGCGTAGAGTCGAGGATATTCGCCAGCATATTAAAGCGTTTGTCTTTGAATAGACGGCAGAAATATGTGCACTAACTAATCCTTTGGTATTAATCCGTCAGTGTAATGTTTTTTTTATTAAAACCGCCATATTATGTTAACTCGTATTGACTCCCTAGCATGATGCGTACAAAGGGACACTACTGGTGACTGAATAACAGACCTACACTGCTGTTTTACAGAAGGTGCTAATAAGCAGGATGCTTAAGGCTTAGCTGACAGGGAGTTGGCTACTAAGGAAGAAAGCCTATTTAGCTTACCACCGATAGTTTTGTGTAAATACATGGCGACTAGGAAGTCGTGCACCAAGGATGGTGCGAGTCAATTTTTATTTGTTGGGTACATTAGATTTACTGAGAATATACTCTTTCGCATCTCCCAGTCTTTTGTTCAGTTTTTTTAGTCAGCTTTTATTAATCCTCGGGCCTGAACCTGTTTCAGATAGCCCGATTTTTTTTGTCTGGAGAATTTCTTTTACTCAATCGCCTATAAGACATAGACTGCGACTCTTATTGAAAAAGAAATAAACAGAACTAATATCAATTCCGACAAAAAGTAGCCCATAGTCCTATGCCACGAAAAAGTAAAAATATTGATCCCTACGCGACTCGTGAAGCCGCTAAATACCAGCGTCCGGTTCCAAGCCGAGAGTTTGTGTTGGACTATCTCCGCGAAAGTGTCGGCCCAATGACCCACGAAGAGATCTGCGCTGGACTCAAACTGGTTGATGAGGAGCAGGTCGAAGCCATGCGCCGTCGCCTACGTGCCATGGAGCGAGATGGTCAGATAGCCAGCAACAGAACCGGTGGTTACGGAACCCTCGACAAGCTCAATCTGGTGAAAGGCCGCGTTATTGGGCATCCTGAGGGTTATGGATTTGTTACGCCGCTGCAGGGCGGTGATCAGGACATTTATCTTTCAAGCCGCCAGATGCGACGAGTTTTTGATGGCGATATAGTACTGTTAAGAATTGCCGGCTGGGATCGTCGTGGACGGCCCGAAGGCACATTGGTTGATGTGGTTGAACGCAAAACCCGTCAGCTAGTAGGCCGCTATTTTTGTGAGAGTGGTATTCACTTTATACGCCCGGACAATCCACGTATCAGTCAGGATATCTTGATTCCCGCCGATCAACTCTGCGGTGCTCAGGCCGGTCAGATTGTTCTGGTAGACATCACTGAAGCGCCATCGCGGAATAGTCCTCCCGCTGGACGGATTAGCGAAGTGTTAGGAGATCATCTTGATCCCGGCCTCGAAATCGAAGTATCGATTCGTAACTACGGCATTCCCCATCATTGGAATGACGAGGTTAAGGCCGAAACCGATGCCATACCGGACCATGTAACCGACAAGGATTTTCGCGTCGATTTGAGAGAATTGCCGCTGGTCACCATTGACGGTGAAGATGCCCGTGACTTTGACGATGCGGTTTTCTGTCAGCCGAAACCCCGTGGTGGCTGGAAGCTAATCGTCGCGATCGCCGATGTTTCCCATTACGTAAAGCCGGGCAGCGCATTAGATGCGCAGGCCTTTGAACGCGGCAACTCGGTATATTTTCCCAACCATGTAGTACCCATGCTGCCGGAAAAACTCTCCAACGGACTCTGCTCATTAAATCCCGCAGAAGATCGCCTGTGTATGGTCTGTGAAATGCAGGTTAACGCTGAAGGTGATGTCACCAAATACCAGTTTTACGAAGCGGTTATGCACTCCCATGCGCGGCTCACCTACACCCAGGTGGCACAGATTATCGAAGAGAGAAGCAGCGGTGAATCTTCCAATGCACGGGATCAGTTCGCCGCAATTCTGCCCCATATAGATGCCCTCCACGATCTATACGCGCGGTTACACAAACGCCGCAACGAACGTGGCGCAATTGATTTTGATACCCAGGAAACGCGAATCCTCTTTGATGGCCAGCGCAAGATCAGCCAGATAATTCCGGTAAAGCGCACCGAAGCTCACCGTCTAATTGAAGAATGTATGCTGGCAGCCAATGTCTGCACCGCGCAATTCCTCGAAAAATCCAAGCTGCCGGCCCTCTATCGTGTTCATGAAGGCCCCAGCGAAGAACGTCTGTCCTCTCTAAGAGATTTTCTCGGTGAATTGGGTATAGGTCTTGGGGGTGGTGATGAACCGCAACCTGAAGACTATCAGCGGGTTTTAAGATCGGTTGGCAAACGCGATGATGCCTCGGTGATTCAGTCCGTGATGCTGCGCTCAATGAGTCAGGCAGTTTACCAATCTGAAAATCTCGGCCATTTTGGTCTGGCTTTTGATGCCTACACCCATTTCACCTCACCTATTCGACGCTACTCGGATCTTCTGGTGCACCGCGCGATTCGCCATCTTATCCGCAGCAACAAAAAAGTCTCTGGCGTGGTGCGAGTTAAAGGTGCCGCTGAACTTGCCAAGCCGGATATCTATCCCTACGAACTACCCCGTCTCGACGAGACCGGTACTCACCTATCGGTGACTGAACGGCGTGCCGACGAGGCGACACGGGATGTAGTCAACTGGTTAAAATGTGAATATCTGCTGGATCGGGTCGGTGAAGAATATACTGGGGTTGTCAGTGCAGTCACCGGATTTGGGCTGTTTGTGATGCTCGATGATCTGTATGTCGAAGGGCTGATTCATGTGACCGGCCTGCCCAAGGATTATTACTATCACGAAGCTGCCCAGCACCGTATGGTCGGTGAGCGTACTGGCAGGGTCTTCCGCCTTGGTGACAAATTAAAAGTCAGAGTGGTGCGGGTTAATTTGGATGAGCGCAAGATTGATTTTGAACTGGCCGAACAGCCAAAATCCTCTGCATCCCCGGGCTCTGGAAAAGCCGCTAAAGTTAAAGTCTCTGATAAAGCCAAAGAGATGGCCAGAGAGCATGATGCAAAGCGCAAAACCAACGGCAAAACCAGGGGCAAAAAGAAAAGAGGCCCTTCAGGTGCTGCTGGCAAAGGTAAGGGCGCCGGCAAATCCTCTAAAAGACGCCGCAATGCAGCGCCAGCCAGCTCGGGCAAGAAAAAGCCAAGCCGTTAAAAAGCTCTTTAACGGCCTTTACATGAAAAGCTCTTCTTAAAAAGAAGTTTATTTTAAGTGGCTGGGTATAACCCGATTGAGAATTTCTGCGATATAGCTGAGAAACAGAGTCCCCATACTGCTTTTGTAGAAGTTGGGGTCGCTGTTGCCCACCGCGAGAATGCCGTAAAGGTTGTCATAACGCAGAGGCACTGCGGCGACAGAACCCACATTGCGGCCTCTTTCACCAAACAAAAAAGTCATCTCATCTTCACGCAAAATTCCGCATACAGCGCGGTTGGCGCCCAGTAGAGTGCCAATTCGCTCATTGGCTTTTTCCATGGTCGAAACTCGAGCCATGGTACGCGGCAATTTTTTCTCATCACCGAGCAGGGTCAGGCTTGAGAACTCAATTCCATAATCCTTGCCAAGACTGTCATATACAGTCTCAATCAGGGCTGATAGATTTTTAGCTTCAAGCAGATTGAGCACCAGACGTTTGGTTTTTTCAAATAACAGATCATTGTCATGGGCGGTTTGCAGCATATTGTCCAGTCGCGCGCGCATCTCTTTATTGCGGTCGCGCAGCACGCCAACCTGACGCTCAACCAGCGATACAGCTTTGCCACTATTGTGCGGCAGCACCAGACACTCGAGGATATCGGTGTTCTTATCGAGAAAAGTAGGATTGTCGCGAAGAAATTCGCGAACTATTTTTTCCTTTGGGTCGGTTTTGGTTTCGATTTCAGTCTCGGTATCTTTGCTCATATTCTTATGCGTCCATGAAAAACGGTTGCTGCCGGCCCTGTCATTATCAGCGCATGGCCCGCGCCTTGCCAGTCTATTTTTAAGTTGCCTCTGGTTAGCTGCATAGTAACTGGAGAGTCTACCAAACCCTGTTCTAATGCCGCTACTGCAGCTGCGCAGGCACCGCTGCCACAGGCTTCGGTCTCGCCGACACCGCGCTCAAAAACGCGCAATTTAATTTCATTGCGGCTGAGTATCTGCATAAAGCCAACATTGACGCGGTTGGGAAAGCGCGGATGTGATTCTAGTTTAGCCCCCAATTCGGCAACTGGTGCACTGGCGACATCGTCAACTTTAAGCACAGCGTGGGGATTACCCATGGAAACCGCTGCGATCTGTTGAGTTTGGCCGTCTACATCAATCTCGTAGAGCGTTGCTTTATCAGCAGCTTCGAAGGGGATATTGGCCGGCTCGAGTTCCGGAACACCCATATCCACAGCAACCTGTGTTTTATTTTCCATCTTCAGTTCAATAACCCGATTGGAGGTTTTAACCCGAATCGGATTTTTGCCGGTCAGGCGACGATCCTGAACAAAGCGCGCCAGACAGCGGGCGCCATTGCCACACTGTTCAACTTCAGCGCCATCACAGTTAAAGATACGGTAATTAAAATCAATATCCGGCTCTGAAGGGGGTTCGACAATCAATACCTGATCACAGCCAATACCGGTTTTACGGTCAGAGAGACGTCGCGCCATAGACGCGGTAACACGAACATTTTGTGTTACCGCATCAATCACCACAAAGTCATTGCCGAGGCCGTGCATCTTGGTAAATTTCATCAACATTGTTGGTTTATCCCTGTGTCGCGGGCAGTAACTGCTCGCCGTTAAGCAGGTCTTCGATGCTTTCGCGCTGGCGAATAACATGCACCTGATCACCATCGACCATCAATTCCGGAGCTCGCGGACGGCTGTTGTAATTTGAGCTCATTACAAAACCATAGGCGCCGGCAGAAAACAGACATAGATAATCCCCTGCGCTAATCGCCAGTTGGCGATCCTTGGCCAGAAAGTCACCGGTTTCGCAGACTGGGCCGACCACATCGTAGCTGTGAGTCTCTGCGTCTGTGGCACTGACCGGTTGAATATCCATCCAGGCCTGATAGAGCGCCGGGCGAATCATATCGTTCATGGCGCCATCGACAATGGCAAAGTTTTTCTCTCCATTGCTCTTTAGGTATTGAACCTGAGTCAGCAAAACGCCGGCATTGGCGGTAATCGATCTACCCGGCTCGAGAACCAGTGTTTCACTGCGGCCTTTTAGCAGTGGCAAAATCTCAGACATATAGGCGCCGGTTGTCGGCGGCTCTTCGCTCTCATAGCGAACGCCCAGACCGCCGCCAATATCTATATGTTGCAGCTTGATATTTTGCTCTGCCAGTTGGTCAACCAGCGCCAGCAAGCGCTCAAGTGCCGCCACAAAAGGGGCTGTATCCACAAGCTGCGAGCCAATATGGCAGTCCACACCAACAACATTGATATGACTCATCTGCGCGGCGCGCTGATAGACCTGCGGTGCCAGATTGATATCAATACCAAACTTGTTCTCTTTTAAGCCGGTCGAAATATAGGGATGAGTCTGTGCATCCACATCCGGATTAACCCGTAGCGAGATATCCGCAGTCAGGTCGCAGGCGGCGGCTGTGCTATTGAGTAACTCCAGCTCCGCTTCAGATTCGACATTAAAACAGTGAATACCGACCTCAAGGGCACGGCGCATTTCATCAGCTGTTTTTGCCACACCGGAAAATACCACCTTGGCGGGATCGCCACCGGCGCGTAAAACTCTCTCAAGTTCGCCGCTGGAGACAATATCGAAACCGGCGCCAAGCTCTGCCAGTGTCTGGAGCACGGCAATATTTGAATTGGCTTTAACCGCATAACAAATCAGATGCTGTTTTTCTGCAAGAGCCTCCTGATAGGCGAGAAAATTATTGCTGATCGCCGCTTTACTGTAGACATAGCTCGGCGTGCCATATTGAGTGGCGATGGTTTCGAGAGCGGTGCCCTCAATAAAAAGATTCCCATTTTGGGTGGTAACGGCGTTGTGCATAATTTCTTAGAGTTCGCTTTGGTCAATTAGAGTGTTGGTTGCAGAATCGGCTGCAGAGCTAAAAGTTTTTGCAGTATCTTCCGGCAGATACAGATCACCTTTATTGCCACAGCCAGACAGGCCGATAACTAATATAACTGCAGCGCCTATTGCAGTAGCAGTTAGCGCAATTTTTCGCAGTAATTGGGGAAGTAATTGTCGGTACATAGTTTATAATTCCTGCCTTAATAGACCCGCCTATAACAAGTTGGCCAGTATAGCCGCAGCGGCAATCAATACCAACAATATGACCAGACAAGCTGTGGCAATCAAGCAGCGAACAGCGACAAAATAAAATTAAGGGCAACAGAACAATGAATGAAGCGCAGTTTAACCAGATAGTCGACGAGCTGATGTTCTCAATTGAAGAGACCATTGATGATAGCGGCGCCGATCTCGATTACGAAAACAGTGCCGGTATGCTGACCATCACCTGTGAAACCAATGGCTCGCAGATTATTCTCTCGCGCCAGTCCGCAGTCAGTGAAATATGGCTGGCGGCTAAATCCGGCGGCTTTCACTTTAAACTTGACGGTGACCAGTGGCACAACACGGTCAGCGGTGAACTGCTGACCTCTATGTTAAGCGAAGCCTGCCGGGCTCAGGCAGGCGAGACGATTGAGTTTTCTTTTTAGCCGCTTTACAAACTTCCGCCCGTAAAAGCTTCAGCGTATATCGAGTTTAGCCAGAGCGCGCTGCGCTGCTGCTTTAACCTGTGCCGGAGCTGTTCCACCCAGATGATCGCGGGCAGCCACAGAACCTTCCAGCGTCAATACATCAAAAACATCTGCGCTAATTTCACTGGAGAACTGCTGTAACTCTTCAAGGGACATCTCCGAAAGATCTTTGTTTTCAGCAATACCATAGGCAACCGACTTGCCGACAATTTCATGTGAGTCCCTAAAGGCAATACCTTTACCCACCAGATAGTCAGCCAAATCTGTGGCTGTTGAGAAACCGCGGCGCGCCGCTTCATACATCTCGTCTTTGCGTGACTCAATGGCCGGAATCATATCGGCAAAGGCGCGCAGGCAGTCGCTCACTGTATCTACTGCATCAAATAGCGGCTCTTTATCTTCCTGATTGTCTTTGTTGTAAGCCAGCGGCTGACTTTTCATCAGAGTCAGCAGGGCAATTAAATGACCGTTAACGCGACCGGTTTTACCACGCACCAGTTCTGGCACATCGGGATTCTTTTTCTGCGGCATAATTGAAGAGCCGGTGCAGAAACGATCTGGCAGGTTAATAAACTGAAACTGCGCTGAGGTCCACAGCACCAACTCTTCCGACATACGCGAAAGGTGAGTCATCAAAATACTTGAGAAGGCGCAGAACTCGATGGCAAAGTCTCTATCACTTACCGAATCCAGAGAGTTCTCCGTAGGCTTATCAAAAGATAGCGCTTCAGCGGTGTACTGTCTATTGATCGGATAGGTGGTTCCAGCCAGAGCAGCAGCGCCCAACGGACTTTGGTTAAGTCGCTGGCGGCAGTCTTGTAGACGGCTGTAGTCGCGCTCAAGCATCTCATTCCAAGCCAGCAGATGGTGGCCAAAGGTGACCGGCTGTGCGGTTTGCAGATGAGTAAAACCGGGCATAATGGTGTTGGCTTCACTCGCCGCCAACTCAATCATGCCGCGTTGCAGGCGAGTCAAAATTGGTCCAATCTGATCAATCTGGTCGCGCAGCCAGAGCTTAATATCGGTGGCTACCTGATCGTTGCGTGAGCGTCCGGTATGTAATTTTTTGCCAACGATACCGATTTTTTCGGTCAGTGCAGCCTCAATATTCATATGCACATCTTCAAGGGGAATAGACCAGACGAACTCGCCGGACTCAATCTGCGCTTCGATTTCCTGCAGGCCGTTAATAATCTGGTCGCGCTCATCGGCGGTTAATACTTCTGCCTCGCAGAGCATTTTTGCATGGGCGATTGAACCCTGAATATCTTGACGATAGAAGCGCTGATCAAAATTTACCGATGCGGTAAAGCGAGCGACAAAGTCATCGACCGGTTCGTTAAATCGGCCTCCCCAAGCCTGATTGGTTTTCGGGGCTGACGGCTTATTCATAGTGTTTTTCTCAGATTGACTCATTCGACTTATTTGCTCGGTTGTTATTTCGCGACTAGGATTATAGCTAATCACAGGGATGAGCAGAAACTCGAATGAGTGATTCAGGGAAAAAACAGGCTCAATTAGACAATTATTTTATTCCAGACCTCTGTCGTGGGCAGGGATTGTTGGGATTATTGGTTATCGCCGGTCTATTGGCGGTGTTAATGACGCTTGTGCGCACGGGCATATCCGCCTTCGATTTTCTGTTTTTGGCGAAAATATCTCTGGAAATATTCTGGATAGCACTGCTCAGTGCCGTATTTTTATGCCAGGGGCGGCGTTTTCTGATTCATCTGCCGCTACGCCAAATCGCCCTGATTAATTATTCGCTGGTACTGTTGGCCGCAGCGATTTGCGCGACGCTTATAGAGTTGTGGCGTAACTACCTGCTCAGCACTGTATGGCGAGTAGATTACCTATTAATTGTTGATACAGTGCTTATCGCCGCGATACCTGCCGGGGCAATACTTAGGCTGTTTTATCTGCAGCATCAATTGCGCCAGCAACAGGGTGCTAGCCAGCAGGCGCGGATTGAAGCCCTGCAATCAAAAATCCGCCCGCACTTTCTATTTAACAGCATGAACAGCTTGGCGAGCCTGATCCGCATTGACCCGGATAAAGCCGAGCAGACATTGGAAAACCTCTGTGATCTATTTCGCTACGCCCTCAATAACGGCAGCGAGGGTGTCAGCCTGCAGTTAGAGGTCGACAGCTGCAAAAAATATCTGCAGATTGAAAAGTTGCGTCTGGCCGAGCGCCTACAATACGACTGGGAGATCGAGGTCGACTTGGCAAATATTACTGTGCCGGCACTGATGCTGCAGCCGTTAATTGAAAACGCCGTCTTTCATGGCATTCAGCCTGCACAGAAGGGCGGCTACCTGAAAGTGAGGATCTATCAGGATGGCGAATGGGTCTGCATAGATCTAGTTAATAGTCTGGAAACGCAGACTGGGCAGCTATTTAAAAAGCCTGCAGGACACAATATGGCGATCAATAATTTACGCCATCGTCTGGATGTTTTTTTTAACCAACAGGCAGAGTTGCAGGAAACTGTAAAGCAAAATCATTACCATACAAGGATGCGATTTAAACCAACGGAGGGTTAAATATGGTCAAGGTACTGATCGCCGATGATGAGCCGCTGGCAAGGATTCGCCTGCAGCAGCATCTTGAAAAAATGTCTGATGTGCGCATTGTTGGCCAGGCCGCTAACGGGCTTGAAGCTGTTCAATTAACGGTAAAATACTGTCCGGATATAGTCCTTATGGATATCCGTATGCCGGAAATGGACGGTCTTGAAGCGGCCAAAGTTATCGCCGAGATGAGCTTGCCACCAGCGGTTATTTTTTGCACTGCCTTTGACGACTTTGCCCTGCGCGCCTTCGATGCTCAGGCCTGCGCCTACCTGTTAAAGCCGGTTAAATTCGACGAGCTGCGGTTGGCTATTGAGCGCGCCAGTCGCAAGACCCGAGCGCAAATTAATAATCGGTCCCAAAATCAGAGCCAGCGCCGTCATCTGTGTAGCCGCACTCATCAGGGTATCGACCTGATCCCGATTAAAAAAATCCTGCTATTACAGGCCGAACAAAAATATGTCACTGCTCATCTGGCTAACAGTGAAGCCGTTTTGTCGGACACCTTAAAAGAGATTGAAGAGGAATTCCCCGATCTGTTTGTACGCGTTCACCGCAATGCACTGGTGGCCAGAGAGGCTATTGAGGGACTCTCGTTTATTGATGGACACCTTCAGGTCAGTATTCGCGATATCAGTATTAAACCGGTGGTCAGCCGACGACTGGAACCCAAATTACGCCAGCTGCTGCCGGAGCTCTAATAGGTTTTAAAATAGCTTCCTTTAAAGCTGCCCAACTGTGTCAAAATCGTCGATAATGTCGCCCTTATAAATTATTAGCGATGGAATTCCAGTGTCACAATCTATATCTCAAACTATCCGAATTGCTACGCGAAAGAGTCCACTGGCACTTTGGCAGGCCGAATTTGTTAAAGCCGAGCTACTCAAGCACAACCCCGATCTGGATGTGCAGCTAGTTGCCATGACCACCCGCGGCGATGTGCTGTTGGATACGCCGCTGGCCAAGGTCGGCGGCAAAGGGCTGTTTGTTAAAGAGCTCGAGGTCGCAATGCTCGACGATCGTGCTGATATAGCCGTGCATTCAATGAAAGATGTGCCCATGGAATTTCCACCCGGTCTGGGACTGGCGGTTATCTGTCAACGTGAAGATCCTCTGGATGCCTTTGTCTCCAATCAATACAAAACTCTGGAACAGCTGCCTGATGGGGCAGTGGTGGGTACCTCCAGCCTGCGTCGTCAGTGTCAGATACGCGCAAACTTCCCCAACCTAAAAATTAAAGACCTGCGTGGCAATGTGAATACCCGTC
Source organism: uncultured Pseudomonadales bacterium (assembly GCA_943846685.1). Lineage (GTDB taxonomy): Bacteria > Pseudomonadota > Gammaproteobacteria > Pseudomonadales > Porticoccaceae > HTCC2207. The sequence continues at coordinate 2,141,595 of OX044363.1, read as the reverse complement.
TGGCCAAACTGGATGCCGGTGATTACCAGGCAATTATTCTCGCCAGCGCCGGTCTGATTCGTTTGGGTATGGAGTCAAGAATTGCATCGCGGCTACCGGCAGACCTGTGCTTGCCGGCCGGAGGCCAGGGAGCCGTGGGTATCGAATGTCGCAACAATGATCAGGCTACTCTCGATCTTTTGGCCCCCTTAAATCATCCGGATACTCATACCCGAGTGACCGCAGAGCGAGCCCTTAATCGCCATCTGCAGGGCGGCTGTCAGGTACCCATCGCCTGCTATGCAGAGCTTGGGGACAATCAAGATTTAAGCGTTCGCGCACTGGTTGGCAGTGTCGATGGCTCGGTGATTCTCGAGAGTGAAATTTCCGGCCCCGGAGAGTCCGCCGAAGCACTGGGTATTGAACTTGCCGAGCGGCTTCTGGCTGCCGGTGCGGGAGATATTTTAGCTGAGGTTTACGGAAGCGACTGATGACTGATCACGCTGATAAAACCAGCTTGGCGGCCAAACGCATACTGTTGATTAGACCGCAGCGCCAGGACGATCAGCTAATAGCCATGCTGGAAGACAACGGTGCCGAAGTTACTCACCGGCCGGTGATGACTGTTCGAGCTGTTGTCGAAAGCCAGGAGCAAGAAAGCCAGAAGATAAAAGACCAGATTCTCGAGCTAGATAATTTTCATAAAGCCATAGTGGTCAGTGGCAATGCCGCAGAATTATCTCTTGAATGGATCGATAAATACTGGCCGATGTTGCCGGTGGGTATTGATTATTTTGCGGTGGGTGAGCGCACCGCCGAGCTATTAAAGCAGGGGGGTATTGATGCCCTTCATCCCAGCGGCCGTCAAAATAGCGAAGAGCTATTAAAGTTAGAGCAGCTACAGGAATTGGAAAATCAGCGGATTATTATTTTCCGTGGCGTTGGCGGTCGAGAAATTCTCGGCGAGACATTGATTGAGCGCGGCGCGCGGGTTGAATACTGCGAGCTCTACAGACGAGTTATTGATACTGAGCAGCTAGCGCTGGCACGGCAGCAGCAAACTGACTGCCTGATTGCCCACAGTGGCGAACTGATAGAGGCCATGGGTGAGAGAGATGAGGGGGGTGAGGCGAGAGTGACTGCCGACACTGCCGTGGTTGTTCCCAGTGAGCGGGTTGCCGCAATCGCCAGAGACTTGGGTTACCGGCAAGTTTTCAGTGCTGAAAATGCTCTGCCGAAGTCTATGCTTGCGGCTGTCTATAAGGCGATTAATTAGCTATTAAGAGTTAGCCTGTTGCATAGAAACCCCATCACGGGCTACTCTTTAATTAACCAACCCTAAAGATAAAGGGCCCCAGGATCCAAGAGGAAAAATGGTGACGGATAAAAAAACAACACCGCCTCAGGCAAGCGAAAAATCGACTTCCGAGCCTGTTGCAACAAAAACCGCTAAAGCAGTGCCTGAAAAGCCTTCAGCATCGCCGAAAAAACCGAAGAAAAGCTCTGGGACCGATTCTAAAAAAGCCTTTCCTTGGATTAAAACCCTACTGGTTGTTCTGTTAATCGGTGCACTGGGTGTTGCCGGTTGGATAGGTTGGACTGAATGGCAGACTCAGCTGGAGAGCAGAGCCGGAATCTCAGAGAGTCTGCAGCAAGATTTAGCCGCGACGGAGAGTAAGCTAGTCGAACAGCAACAGCTAAATCGCCAGACAATTCAGCAGCAGTCGCAGTTCATTGGCCAGCTTGAATCCCAACTTAAAGACCAGATCTACTCGATGAACCTGAGATTAAACTCTCAGGCCGAACGAATTTTGCAGCTCGGCACCGCCAGCCGCGGCGACTGGTTGCTCTCCGAGGCAGCCTACTTGATTCGCCTGGCCAATCAGCGTTTACAGGTTGAGCGCAGCACCGAGAATCCCCTGGCCATACTGGAGAATGTCGATACTATTTTTGTCCAACTCAACGACCCCGAGTTGCTGCCGGTGCGCCGAGCGTTAGCCGAGGATATCGCGGCACTGCGAATGGCCGGCAAGGTTGATCGCGAGGGTATCTATCTTGAGTTAGAGGCGATCTCCAAGGCCATTAAGCAGCTGTCGATTATTGAGCCCGCCCCAGCATCGCAAACCCCAGAGATAGTTGATGCTGCTACTGACACAGAGCAGACGCGCTCGCTGCTTGATAGCTTTCAGCGCTTTAGCCAAAAGCTCGGTCAGTTGATTGTTGTGCAAAAACGCCAGCAGCCGATAGAACCGCTGTTGACCAGTAATGAACAGTCTATTATCCAGAATAATATTTTTCTATTAGTCGAGCAGGCGCAGAGTGCTCTGCTGCGCGAGGAACAGGTTATTTACCGCGCAAGTCTGGAAAAAAGTGCGGCCTTACTAGTTCGATATTTTCAATTAAACAGCCAGAGTCAGGCCTTAATTGAACGCTTAAATACGTTGAGCGAGCGGCAAATTATTCAGGGTTTGCCAGATATCTCTGGCTCTATAGCTGCGGTTCAGACCATGCTTAACCTGCGTCAAAGTCGCATCACCGACGGGGAGCCGCAGAAGTGAGAAAACTGCTTGTTCTGTTGATGCTATCGCTGTTGATCGGTGCTGCACTGGTTTGGGTTCTACAGTTTGGCAACGGTTATATCCTGCTTGGCTTCGAGACTTTCAGTATTGAAATGAGCGCTTGGACTGGGCTGCTGATTTATCTCACCGCTACTGGACTGCTGCTGTGGTTTATTCTCACCTGGCGCTGGATAGCTGGGGCCGGAGGATTTCGACTCTGGTGGAACAGTCGCCGCAGTGCTCGAAAAATTAACCAGACCGCCGAGGGCCTCCTGCTGTTCGCCGATGATGACTGGCAGCAGGCGGAGAAATTATTAGCCCAGTCAGCGGATAAATCGGCGATGCCGGTGGTTAATTTATTGTTTGCCGCACGAGCCGCGGCTGACAACAATCAGATCGATCAGGCCCGACAGCTTTTAAAGCGTTTAAAAATAACTTACCCCAAGGGCAGTTCTGTCGCCGATAAAGCCTTGGCGGAGCTTTTACTGCTTGAGGAAAAGCCCGCAGAGGCACTGAAAATCCTGCGTCCAATGCACAGCAAAAAACCCAGTGATCGCGGTCTATTAAGGCTTATGGCCGATGCCTATTATATGGCCGAAGACTGGGGCCCATTGCAGACGCTGCTGCGCGATCTCAAACATTACAAAGTGGTTAGCGGCGACGCGCTGGCCAATCTTGAGCTGGATGTTTACTGCAGTCTGCTCGATGAATACAGCCCAGACCCAGAACTTCCCGCCAGTGAGCAAAAGGCATTGCTTGAAGATATCTGGTACTACAGCCCAAAAAGGCTGCATAAAAATCCGCAGATGATTGCGGTCTATGCAGATTGTTTAAGCCGAGTGGGCGCTGTTGAAAAACAGCAGGGGCTATTGGTCAAGGCGCTAAATAATCACTGGCATCCGCAGTTGGTAATGCGCTTTGGTGAGCTGCAGTCGCAAACTCCGGATAAGCAGTTGATACAGGCGGAAAAATGGCTGCAGAAGCACCGTGAAGATGCGGATCTATTGTTAGCGCTGGGGTTGATCTGCCAGCGGCTGAGTTTTTGGGGCAAGGCGCGAGATTACTTGACTGAGGCCGTGGCACTGCGACCAACGACTCAGGGATTTATTGCCTTGGCTGAGGTGCTTGATAAAGCTGGAGATAGCAGTGCCAGCGCTGATATTTACCGCCGAGGATTACTGGCCGCGCAACAGTTCTCAGAGGCTTAATTAAAAAGCTTAGACCGGCGTCTGAAAACTGCGCAGCAGATCTATCTCATCGGCCCAGATAGAGGGGTCGATGGTTTCCAATACCAGCGGAATACCGTCAAACCTCTTATCCTGCATAATAAATTGAAAGACATTTAAACCCAGATTACCGTGCCCAAGACTGTGGTGGCGATCCACTCGGCTGGAAAATTCCGAGCGCGAATCATTGAGATGCATACCGCAGAGATATTTAAAGCCAACCGTGCGCTCAAAATCAGCAAAGACCTTTTCGCAGCCATCGGTGCTGCGCATATCGTAACCGGCGGCAAAGGCGTGGCAGGTGTCATAGCAGATACCGACACGGGTTTTATCTTCGACACCGTCGATCATCGCCGCCAGCTGTTCAAAGCTAAAGCCGAGATTGCTGCCCTGACCGGCGGTATTTTCAATCACCGCGGTAACCCCTGAAGTGGCATCCAGAGCCAGATTAATCGACTCACTGATGGCCTTAATACACTCGTCTTCGGTGATTTTGCGCAGGTGACTGCCGGGATGGAAGTTGAGGTATTTAAGGCTTAACTGCTCACAGCGCTGTAACTCATCGACAAATGCCTCGCGTGATTTCTCCAGCCCCTCACGCTCTGGATGACCGAGATTAATCAGGTAGCTGTCATGGGGAAGAATCTGTTCCGGGGTGAAATTGTACAGCGCACAGTTTTCTTTAAAGGCTTCGATACTTTGCTCTGTGAGGGGCTTTGCCTGCCATTGACGCTGGTTTTTGGTAAAGAAGGCAAAGGCCGTGGCGCCAATCTTATGGGCGTTAAGCGGTGCATTTTCAATGCCGCCAGCGGCGCTGACATGGGCTCCAATATATTTCATAAACAGGTGTTCTTTTGCAGTAAATAGCAGTTAAATGACAGTTGATCTTTGGTTAGGGATGATAAGACATATACAGACAAAGTCCATCAGCATTGATTGCTATCAACGGTTGTGGATAATAAATCTGCTAGCCTGAAAAATTTTAGAGGTAGGATATATACAGAGGGGGTTAGTCATGACAGATTTCGATTGTACACCTCAGGTAGATCTTGAGTTTATGAATGCTGAGCACCGCAAAGCGTTTGATGACGCCAATGAGATTAAACGCCTTTTAGAGATTGCCAAAACTGATTTAAGCTCGGTTGAAAAGAGCATAGATCAGTGTCTGGATAAGCTGCTTGCAGATACGGTCAATCACTTTCATCTAGAAGAGAAGTATATGGAAGAGTACCAATTTCCCGCCCGAGAACAGCATCGCCATGAGCATCAGCAGTTTTTGCGGAACATGAATATTGAATGCCGACTCTGGCAATCCGATCACAATCTGGCCGCTGCGGGGCGACTTGAGCGCTATGTTGAAGAAGATTTCCCCCACTGGCTGGTCAATCATATTGTCACTGTGGATACGGTCACGGCCAGCTATATAGCCCGTCATGGGGGCAGATCTCTTTAAAAAGAGCTTATTAAGGAGAGCTTATTAAGGAGAGCTTATTAAGGAGAGTTCTTTAAGCCAAAAAATTAAAACCTAAATACGTTTTCTTTTTAAATCGCGAATTAAAAAGCGTGCCGGATGCATCGCCTTGAACAACTCCAAATCCACCGGTGGCGTTTCACCGGCAATCTGCGCCGCGAGTATTTCGGCGGTCAGCGGTGCATAACTTAAACCCCGCGAGCCCATCCCGCAATTAACATACAAGTTTGCCAGGTAGCTGCCGCGAGTCGGCAACAGCGTCTTGGCATCCTTGCGCAAAATGGCATAGTCCTCAAGCATCTCTGGCATATTTGGCAGAGCGCCGACAATTGGCAAATAGTCCGGGGTGGTGCAGCGGAAATTGGCGCGACCGCTGAGGTTTTTAATCTTTGGTTGGCCGACTACTGCCGCTAGCCCCGGGTCGGTGGCGCTGATCTGGGTAATATTGGTGAGATGATCTTCGTCGCGAACGTCGCGGGTGAAAATATCTTTGTTATAAGTCGCGCCACAGCTATGTAAGCCATCTTCAGCGGGGGTGAAATAGCCCTCACCACAGATAACCGTTTTTAAGGCTTGGCTCTCGACAGTGCTCGGCAGTTGCGTGATCTGCCCACGTATTTTGCGCAGCGGTAGATGTTCGCTCTGGACAAAATTTTTGCAGTCAAAGGCACTGGCAATCACCACCGATTCGCTATTCAGAACAGTGAGCCCATCGCCATCCACGAGCTCCCAGCTGCTGGTATCTTCATCGCGCTCAAGACTGTGAATATCCGCCTGTAATAGGGGAATATTATTGGTCTGCAACAGTTGCTGACAGACCAGTGCCGGCGGCAGCCAGCCGAGCTGTGGGAAATAGAGCGCGGTTTCGGCGCTTAGAGGAATACCCGCCAGTTCGCAGAGCTGTTGGTTATCGACTGACTGAACTATCTCTGGGCGGTCGGCAAAGCGCTGGCTAATCAGTGCAAAATCAGCGGCTTTCTTGGGATTTTCCGGCACCACTAGAATGCCGCACTGGGCACCCAGTCCGCGATCCCAAAAAGGTTGGTAGTAGTCTCTACAAAATTGTATTGCGGCGAGGTTCGCTCGCGGTAGGAGATCATCCCGTGGTGATAATTTCGGGTAAACAATTCCCTGAGAATTGCCCGATGCCTCTGAGCCGGCCTGAGGGTGGCGATCGACAACAGTAACCTTAAAGCCGCGGCGCTGAAGTGCTACTGCCGCAGTGCAGCCTGCGATTCCGGCACCGATAATGGTGATTTCTCTGGTGTTTGTTAGGGCTGGCTGTTTTGCCAGATACCAGGGCAGTTCGGTTAAAGGGGCTTCACTCATTCGACGGATCTTTATAAATAGCAGTAATCAAAGAGTACCAAACTCCGTGATAATCTGCCTGCACCAGCTGGCGATAAATTTATCGGTTAAGTCGAGCTGATTTTCATCGTCCAGTGGCAGGCCGACAAAATGCTGTTTGTCCTCGGTAAGGGCTTTTGACTCTTCAAATTCATAACCCTGATTAGGCCATTCACCAACCATGCTGGCTCCCTGATTTTTGACCTTGGCCCACAGATAACCGAGGGCATCCTGAAACCATTCTGGATAGCCAATCTGATCGCCGAGGCCGTAGACCGCGACTTTCTTGCCGGAAAAATCGATATTGTCCAGTTGATCCCAGTGGGTCTCCCAATCCTCTTGGAGCTCGCCGTAATCCCAAGTGGGTATGCCGAGAATCAGGTAGTCGAAATCCGCCATTAGGTTGAGAGGCACATCGGCAATATTGTGCAGACTGACGCTGTTGTTTTTAAAGTTGCTATTGATCTGCTCGCAGATCTTTTCCCCTGCCATTTCGGTGTAGCAGGTTGAGCTGCCGTAAAATAAGCCAATTTTTGCTGTCATTATTTCGCTTTCATTAATGGTGGTATTTAGTCTGAAGATTGAATGCTGATGTGGTCTACATTCTCGACTCGAAGGAATAAGCCGATATATTACCTGTGATGGTTATCCGCCGCCAGAAAAGCCCAGCTGTCGCCAAGCCTCGTAAACCATAATCGATACGGTATTTGAGAGGTTGAGACTGCGGCTGTTTTCCTGCATTGGCAGACGCAAGACATTGCTAACACCGATCTCTGTGCGAATATCCTCTGGCAAGCCGCGAGTTTCCGGGCCAAAGAGCAGTGCATCGCCGGGCTGATAGCTGACCGATGAATAACAGACTGTGCCTTTGGTGCTCAGCGCATAGATATTTTTTGGTGCGCAGCTATTAATATAGGCGTCCCAGTTTGGGTGAACTTTTAATGACTGAAATTCCTGATAGTCGAGTCCGGCGCGACGCAATTTTTTGTCGTCGAGATCAAACCCCAGAGGCTCAATTAAATGCAGTCGAAAACCGGTATTGGCGCAGAGGCGAATAATATTTCCGGTGTTCGGTGGAATTTCTGGTTGGTAGAGAACAATATCTAGCATAGGTGAATGAGTCGGATCAGGGTTTTCCTGAAAGGGCGGGTTAAGCCTCGACAACCTCCACCATCAGATCGTCGGAGAGACTCTCCAGTAACTGGGTGAGCTGTTCCTCGTTCATACCCGCCGGCAGCTGGGTGTAGGCATGGGCGTAGAACATCATCCCTGCAGACATTGGCGCGCTTTCACAAAAGGTTTCCAGTGAGACCAGATTGACCTGATTTTTGGCCAGCAGAGAGGATATCTCGCCAACAATGCCAGAGCGGTCGTTGGCAACAATTTCCAGACAGCTAATATGAGCTTCGTCATCGGTCTGTGGACCGCTTTTCTCGACGGTGACCTTAATGCCCTGACTGGAGAGTGCCGCTAGATCCTGCTCCAGAGACTGCTGTGCAGAGGCTTCAATTTCAACTAACAGAATGCCGGCAAACTTGCCCGCCAGACGAGCCATGCTGCTTTCCATCCAGTTGCCATGGTACTTGCTGATAGTCTGGGCGACCTGCTCGACAATACCGGCGCGATCGTCAGAGACAATGGTTAATACTAAATAATTGCTCATTTTTGACTCCGAGTCTTAACTACAAAGGATTATGGCACTATTATGCGCAGCATAGTTAGTGGATAGTTAATGGATGGTTAGCGGAGACTTCTGTCTGGGCTTTATAGTGATTAATAGTAATTAGACTAATGGATAAGATTAAGTGATTGAAATTCCTGCTGAGAGATTGAGTGCTGAGGTGCTGCGTGCGGTGATCGAAGAATTTATTCTTCGTGAGGGCACCGACTATGGCTCCTATGAAGTCAGCCTGGACAATAAAATCGATCAGGTCAAAGGTCAGTTGAAAAGAGGGGATGTGTTAATTACCTTCGATCCGGCGACGGAAAACTGCAATTTATTAACCCGCAATCAGTTTCGCCAATATCTATCAGAGCAGCAGCAATCGGAGTCGGACTCTTGAGTCGGTCAACAGCAACCGGCGATATTTCCGCCAGCGCAGTATTTGCCGATTACCGGCAAGAGCTCAATGTTGCCCCGCAGATTTTAGTGGGCCTTAGCGGTGGTCTTGATTCCACGGTTTTATTGAGCCTGCTCTGCGAGGTGATCGCCCCGGAGAAAATTACCGCGGTGCATATCAATCATGGTTTGTCGGCCAATGCGGATCACTGGCAACAGCACAGCGCTGAGTTCTGTCAGTCGCTGGGGGTGCGCCTGCACGCGGAGTCGGTAGCAGTTCTTGAAGTTGGCGGTGGCCTTGAGTCGGCGGCTCGAGATGCCCGTTATCTGGTATTTGAAAAGCTTATGGTCGAAGAGGGTATTCTGCTGCTCGGTCATCATGCGGATGATCAGGTTGAGACTGTGCTCTACCGATTAATGCGCGGCTCTGGCCCCAAAGGTCTGGCTGGTATTCCGCTGACTCGGCCGCTGGGTTCGGGGAAATTATTAAGGCCTCTGTTGAGCTGGCCGAAAGCTTCACTGCAATTCTGGGCTGCAGAAAAACAGCTGCGCTGGATTGAAGATGAGAGCAATCAGCAGGAGCAGTTTGATCGCAATTATCTGCGCCACCGAGTGGTTCCGGCTCTGGCCGAACGTTGGCCCGACTATATTCAGGGCATTACCCGCTCGGCTCAACACAGTCTTGAGGCTGATCAGCTTGCGGAATCTGTGGCATGGACTGATCTGGAAGGTCTGGATGTTAGACCCGAACGCGCCGGTCTGTCACTGTCGCTGGAGCACTTTAATCAGCTCGAACCCCTGCGGCAGAGAAACCTGCTGCGTTACTGGCCGAGCTTCTACATGCTTGCCCCGCTCAGCCAGAACCTTGTCGAGGAAACCTTAAACTCAGTGATCAGTGCCCGAGAAGATAGCGGGCCGAGAGTGGTGCGCGGTAATATTCAGCTGTGTCGCTACCGCGATCGACTCTACTTGCTGAATTTAAGTGGCCGACCCAAGGTGGCTGATGATGTCTGTCTGCACTGGCATTCAGATGAGCTGTTGGTGCTGCCCGATGGTACTCAATTGAGCGCCGAGCGGGTGCGCGGTGGAGGCTTGCGGGTCGATGATGTCAGCGCTCTGAGTCTGCGCTTTCGGCAGGGTGGTGAGCGCTGTCAGCCGGCCGGCCGAGATCGCTCTAATAGCCTTAAAAAATTACTTCAGGAATATGCCCTTGAGCCTTGGTGGCGAGAGCGAATCCCACTTTTTTATATTGACGAGCAGCTGGTCGCTGTGGGTGATTTATGGGTTTGTCAGGGTTGGCAGTGTGGCGCTGATGAAGAGGGCTTAAAAATCACTTGGGAGACAAACTCTCTGTAGTATCCGCGACCCCTTTCTGTTAATCTACTCTCCCATCTTGGGTAGGGTGGGTCTCGACCATTTTCACGGTCAAACAAGCCTTTCACAATTACAAATTTTTTAGATTCAACTCTTTAAAAAATGAATTCATATTCATTGATTTAAGGGTTACAGGGTCGTGATTTTACAGGGTCTCTATGACACGTTTTATTTTTGTTACCGGCGGTGTGGTCTCTTCTTTGGGTAAAGGCATTTCAGCTGCTTCGTTGGCTGCTATTCTTGAATCCCGGGGACTCAGCGTTACTATCCTCAAGCTTGACCCCTATCTGAATGTCGATCCCGGCACCATGAGCCCTTACCAGCACGGTGAAGTTTACGTGACTGAGGACGGTGCAGAGACGGATTTGGATCTTGGCCACTACGAGCGTTTCCTGCGCTCTAAGATGACCAAAAACAACAACTTTACCAGTGGTCAGGTCTACGAAACGATTTTGCGTCGTGAGCGTCGCGGTGATTATCTGGGCGGTACGGTGCAGGTTATTCCGCATCTGACCGACGAAATTAAGCGTCGCGTTTATGCCGGTGCCGGTGATGCAGATATTGCCGTCGTCGAGATTGGCGGCACGGTGGGTGATATCGAATCGCAGCCGTTCCTTGAAGCGGTTCGCCAGTTAAAAGTTGAGCTCGGCCATCAGCGCGCGCTGTTGTTGCACCTGACGCTGGTGCCCTATATTGCATCAGCCGGTGAAACCAAGACCAAGCCGACTCAGCACTCGGTTAAAGAGATGCGTTCGATTGGTCTGCAGCCAGATATGTTGCTGTGTCGCTCTGAAGTTCAAATTGAAGAAAGCCAGCGCCAGAAAATTTCGCTATTTACCAACGTAGAAGCGCGAGCGGTTATTCCGGTTATCGATGCTCCGTCTATCTATATGATTCCGCGTATGCTCCACGAGCAGGGTCTGGACCAGTTTGTACTCGACCGTTTCGGTATGGATCTGCCTCAGGCGGATCTCAGTGAGTGGGATTTTGTCGTCGACAGTCATATGAATGCCGAGGGTCTGGTAACCATCGCCATGGTCGGCAAGTATATGGAATTGCTGGATGCCTATAAGTCCGTGACTGAGGCGCTGATTCACGCCGGTATTCATGAGAAAACCAAAGTAAAAATTCGCTATATCGACTCCGAGCTATTGGAGCAGGATCACTCTCTGCTGGATGGCGTTGACGCTATTCTGGTCCCCGGTGGCTTTGGTAGCCGAGGCACTGAAGGCAAGATATACGCAGTGAAAACTGCCCGTGAGAAGAATATTCCCTATCTGGGTATCTGCTTGGGTATGCAGATGGCGATTATTGAATATGCGCGCAATGTCTGTGGCTTAACAGATGCCAACAGCACCGAATTTGATGCCGGGACAACCAATCCGGTGGTCGGGCTTATCTCCGAGTGGATTGATGCTCAGGGCAAGAAAGAGCTGCGCAGTGAAGACTCAGATCTGGGTGGCACTATGCGTTTAGGCTCTCAGGTCTGTCACTTACTGCCGGGTTCCAAGGCGCAGGAAATCTATGCCGCCGATGAGGTTGAAGAGCGTCACAGACATCGCTTTGAGGTTAATAATAATTTCTTACCTGTGCTTAAAGAGGCGGGTCTGGTGATCGGTGGTCTGTCCCATGATAAGACTCTGGTCGAAACCATTGAGCTGCCAGATCACCCTTGGTTCTTTGCCAGCCAGTTCCACCCGGAATTTAACTCTACCCCAAGGGATGGACACCCAGTCTTTCAGGGCTTTGTTGTCGCGGCGGTAGATTACCATGCAAGACAATCGAACAAGCAGGAGTCATAAAAGTGCAGGCCACAGCAATTAAGGTAGCGAATATCAGTGTCAGCAATGATGCCCCCATGGCTCTGTTTGGCGGCATGAATGTTCTTGAGTCTCGGGATATGGCCATGCAGATTGCAGAGGCCTATGTCACGGTGACTGAAAAGCTCGGTATACCCTATGTGTTTAAGGCTTCATTTGATAAAGCCAATCGCTCTTCGATCCATTCGTTTCGCGGCCCCGGTATCGATGAGGGTCTGAAGATTTTTCAAGAGATTAAAAGCACGTTTAATATTCCGTTGATCACCGATGTTCACGAAATAGAACAGGCCAAATCCGTAGCCGAAGTCTGTGATGTGATTCAGCTGCCAGCCTTTTTGGCGCGACAGACTGATCTGGTTAAAGCCATGGCTGAGACCGGTGCAGTGATCAATGTTAAGAAGCCACAGTTTTTAAGCCCGGGACAGATGGGCAATATAGTCGATAAGTTTCGCGAGTGCGGCAACGATCAGGTGATGCTCTGTGAGCGTGGCACCTGCATGGGCTACGACAATCTGGTTGTCGATATGCTCGGCTTTCGCACCATGAAAGAAGTTAGCGGTGGATTGCCGTTAATCTTTGATGTTACCCATGCATTACAGTGTCGCGATCCATTGGGTGCAGCTTCAGGCGGTCGCCGTCATCAGGTCGCCGAGTTGGGTCGAGCTGGTATCGCGGTGGGTATCGGCGGATTATTTTTAGAAGCCCATCCAGACCCGCAAAAGGCGCGTTGTGATGGCCCCAGTGCACTGCCGCTGGATAAGTTGGAGCCCTTCCTTGCACAGATGAAAGCCTTTGATGACTTGATCAAGTCGCAGGCTGATCTGGGTATTGTGTAAAGATTTTTAAGAATTAATTAAATAATAAATTTAACCATTTTAATTGGAGAAAATAGTAAATGAGTAGCATTGTAGATATTCAGGCGTTTGAAATCTTGGACTCTCGTGGCAACCCCACTGTGCAGGCAGATGTAATTTTAGAGAACGGCATTGTTGGAACTGCCTGTGCTCCGTCTGGCGCCTCAACCGGGTCTCGCGAAGCGCTTGAGTTGAGAGATGGCGACAAGAGCCGCTATTTGGGTAAGGGTGTTTTGACTGCAGTTAACAATATCAATACCACTATTAAGACATTACTGGTGGGTCAGGATGTATCCCAGCAGCGTCAACTGGATCAGATGATGATCGATGCCGACGGCACTGAGAATAAAGCTAACTTTGGCGCCAACGCTATTCTGGCCGTATCACTGGCAGCAGCCAAAGCGGCAGCTCAGGATCAGGGTATTCCCCTCTACGCTCATATCGCTAATTTAAATGGCACCTCAGGTCAGTACAGCATGCCGGTACCTATGATGAATATTATTAACGGTGGCGAGCACGCCGACAACAATGTTGATATTCAGGAATTTATGGTTCAGCCCGTTGCGGCGAAAAGCTTTGCTGAAGCGCTGCAGGTGGGTGCTGAAATTTTCCACCAGTTAAGAAAAGTACTGAGTAGCAAAGGCTTAAATACTGCTGTCGGTGATGAGGGTGGTTTTGCCCCTAACCTGGCGTCCAATGCTGAAGCTCTGGCAGTGATTAAGCAGGCTGTTGAAGCCGCTGGCTATGTTCTGGGTACAGATGTCACTCTGGCTCTGGATTGCGCGGCCTCAGAATTCTATAAAGACGGTCATTACGATCTATCCGGCGAAGGCGTTGTGTTTAGCTCGGAAGGATTTAGTGACTACCTGGCTGAGCTCTGTGAAGTCTACCCAATTATCTCCATCGAAGATGGACTCGACGAGTCTGACTGGGATGGCTGGAAGTACCAGACTGAAAAGCTCGGCAAGAAAATCCAGTTGGTTGGTGACGATCTATTTGTAACCAACACCAGCATTTTGAGCCGTGGTATTGAGCTCGGTGTCGCCAACTCTATTCTGATTAAGTTTAACCAGATCGGTACGCTGTCAGAAACTCTCGACGCTATCGCGATGGCTAAAGAAGCGGGTTACACCGCGGTTATCTCTCACCGTTCGGGTGAAACTGAAGATACAACCATTGCCGATCTTGCTGTCGCTACTGCAGCGGGCCAGATTAAAACCGGTTCTCTGTGTCGCTCAGACCGTGTTGCTAAATACAACCGACTGCTGCGTATCGAAGCTGAGTTAGGTGAGCAGGCTAAATACCGAGGTCTGGCTGAGTTTAAAGCTCAGAAATAAAGAGCTCAGAATAAAGCGCTCAGAATAAAGCGCTCAGTAAGATAAGAGCGAAAAAGTTAATCCTGGCGGCTCGCCGTCAGGATTATGTGCAAACCCCGCAAAAGCGAATAGAATGCATTTATGCGTTGGTTATTAGTTATCTTGCTTGTTCTTTTTGCTGGCCTACAATTTCGTTTGTGGGTCGGTGAGGGCAGCCTCGCCCATCGCGCCGAGCTCAATCGCCAGCTCGAACAGCAGGAACTGGACAATCAGAGCCTCCGTGAGCGCAACGCGCTTATTGCCACCGATGTCGAAAGTTTAAAGACCAACCTCAGTGCCATTGAAGAAAAAGCCCGCGCCGATCTCGGCATGATCAAAAAGGGTGAAACCTTTTATCTGGTGATTGATAAAAATTCCTCCGCTTCAACCGGCAAGGACAGCAGTCAGTGAGCGCCCCTAACTACTGGGTTATTGTTCCCGCTGCTGGAACCGGCCAGAGATTTGGTGCTGAGTTAGCCAAACAATTCCACTGTATCGGCGACAGGTTGGTTGCAGACCATACGTTGGGTCGGCTGTTAAAAATCCCTAAGGTCAAAAAAATTCTTGTGCCCTGTGATATCAGTTCTGAGTGCTGGACTAAGGTTTCCGCCATTGAAGATTCACGGGTAGAACTTATTGCCGGTGGCACTGAGCGCGTCCATTCGGTTTTAAAAGGTCTTCAAGCTCTGAGTAATCTGGCTGCCAGCGAAGACTGGGTTCTGGTTCATGATATGGCGCGGCCCTGCGTGACCAGTGCCGATATCAATAAACTGATTAACCAGCTGGACGGTCATCTAGTGGGCGGTATTCTCGCCACGCCGATTAGCGATACTCTTAAAAAGATACAGGCAGAGAAAACGACGTCTGGCATAGCTATTCAACAGACCCTCGATCGCAGCGATTATCGCGGCGCACAAACCCCGCAGATGTTTCGCTACGGGCTCTTGGTCAGAGCGCTTGAAACTATGTTGCAAGCGCAGCAGATGCCAACAGATGAAGCCTCGGCCATTGAATTTATCGGTGAGCAGGCGATGATTGTTGAAGGTCGTCGCGACAATATTAAAATCACCCATCGTGAAGATCTGATTATTGCTCAGGCGATTATGGGTTATCAGGAGACGGAACAATGCGCATAGGTCATGGTTACGATGTTCATGCATTTGGCGACGGCGACAAGCTAATACTCGGCGGAGTATCCATTCCCTACCACCAGAGTTTTATCGCTCACTCCGATGGCGATGTATTAATCCACGCCTTAATCGACGCTATTCTCGGCGCACTTGCGCTGGGAGATATTGGCCAGCATTTTCCCGATACAGACCAGCAGTGGAAAGGGGCAGATAGCCGACAGCTGCTGACAGCCGTTGTGCAGATGATGAATGATAAGGGCTATCAGCTCGGCAATGCAGATATCACCATCGTTGCTGAACAGCCAAAGATGCTGCCCCATTTGGGTGCTATGCGCAGCAATCTATGTGCCGATATCCACTGCCAGATGGATCAGCTTAATATCAAAGCCACTACCACCGAAAAGCTTGGGTTTGCCGGTCGCAAGGAAGGTATTGCCTGCCATGCAGTGGTTCTCCTGATCGCCAAATAAGCTTCCGGACTAAGATTATTAAACCTCAAGAATTTGAATTTCAGAACCTGCCGCGACGCTTTCCAACGTCATTTGGACGGGCTGTCTATCGCAGTCAGCCGGAAGACTTTGTCGTCGATGAGGTTTTAGGTTTTGAACCCAGTGGCGAAGGGGAGCATCTGTTTGTGCATATCAAAAAGCGCGATCAGAATACTCAGTGGGTCGCCGGACTGCTCTCCCAGTTAGCTGGAATTAAGCGCAATGATGTCAGTTTCTGCGGGCTTAAAGATCGGTTTGCGGTCACCACCCAGTGGTTTAGTCTCTATCTGCCCGGTCGTGAATTAAACCCTGACCAGTTGTTGCACGATGATTTTGAAATACTTGCTATGGCTCGCCACAATAAAAAACTCCGTCGTGGTATGCATAGCGGCAATCAGTTTCGGCTTATCCTCAGGGAATTTTCCGCGCTTAAAGATCAGTTTTCAGAGATTGAAGCTCGCCTCGAAACTATAGCCGATAAGGGCGTGCCCAATTATTTTGGTGAGCAGCGCTTTGGTCATGGCGGTGGCAATCTGGTTCAGGCGCAGACATTAATTGAGCGCGACCAACTCAAGGGCAATCGTCGCGGCACCGGGATGATTTTGTCCGCGGCGCGCTCCTGGTTATTTAATCTGGTGTTGGCTGAGCGTATTCGACGGGATAACTGGTCTGCACCGATGGAATTTGAAACTCAGCCCTGCGCGCCACTCTGGGGCCGTGGACGAACTGCCGCTGGGGGCGATCTGGCCCAGTTGGAGCAGGGCATATTGGCGGATTGGCAGGACTGGTGTTATGCCCTTGAGCATGCGGGGCTTAAACAGGAGCGTCGCGCCACGGTATTGGTTCCAGAGGGTTTAGCCTGGAAACTGTTGGCAGAAGATCAATTGGAGCTATGTTTCGGTCTTACTGGAGGCGGCTATGCGACTGTTGTATTGCGCGAAATCGCTGAATTATTCCGCCCTCAGATTCAAGCCCTATGATATATTGATAGGCTTGTATTACGTGCTTCAGCACAGCTGGCTTTTGATAAGGTAGCCGTGTATTAAAAGAATAATATTAAACTGCATCGGCCAGTGCATATCAGGGCTTGTTTATGCAGACTTATGAATAGAGGATATTGAGTGAACTCAAGTGAATTAGCTGGCATAGGCATGACATCGCAGCGTACGCGAGAGCGGCTGATTCAGCGTTTAAAAGATCAGGGCATCAGCAACCAGCGAATCCTTGATGTATTTAGAGTTACGCCACGACATATTTTCCTTGATGAAGCGCTCTCTCATCGCGCCTATGAAGATACCGCGTTGCCAATTGGCTTTTCCCAGACCCTTTCACAGCCCTATATAGTCGCCAGAATGACCGAGATTTTATTGGCTGAGGGGCCGCTCGATAAGGTTCTCGAAATCGGTACTGGATCTGGTTTTCAGGCAACCATATTGGCTCAGTTGGTTAATCGAGTTTATTCCGTAGAACGTATTGAGCCACTTTTAGTTAAGGCCAAAGAGCGTTTTCGCAAGCTGGGTCTGCGTAATATTACCGCTGAACTCTCGGATGGCAGTTTTGGCTGGCAGAAGCACGCGCCCTACAATGGCATTATCACCACCGCAGCACCGCAGGCGATTCCAGACGAATTGCTTCATCAGTTGGCACCCAATGGCATTCTGGTGATTCCGGTGGGTGTTGGCGATATTCAGGATCTTCGTGTGTTGCGCAGAGTCGGTGATTCTTCGGAGTTTGAAGAAGAAGTAGTCGAGCGGGTTAAATTTGTGCCACTGCTAGGCGGACTGTCACGCTAGTATCAAAGACCTCAAAGATTAGACAAAAGCGAAAATTTCCGGAGTTACCATGCGCAGCCTTAGCCAGAATTTACTACTTTTCTTAAAGGGCATCGCCATGGGCGCGGCAGATGTAGTGCCCGGTGTATCCGGCGGCACTATTGCCTTTGTCAGCGGTATCTATATCGAGCTTATCGACACGATTAAATCCCTTAATATAGCTGCTTTAAAGGTCTTGAAGTCTCAGGGGCTGGCAGCGGCCTGGCGTCATATCAACGGTAACTTCCTCGCCGTACTTCTCAGTGGAATTCTCACCAGCCTATTTTCCCTGGCGGTGGTAATGCAGTTTTTACTCGCCGAACATCCACTGCCACTCTGGTCTTTTTTCGTCGGGCTTATTGCCGGTTCGGTGATTTATCTATTGCGTCAGCATCCCATTACCCAGTGGCGAGATGCTCTGCTATTTGCGTTGGGAGTAGCCGCTGCCTGGGGTATCTCTGTGGCACCGGCTGTGCAGTTAGAGGGGTCCCATACGACGATGTTTTTTGCCGGTAGTATTGCCCTTTGCGCAATGATTTTACCCGGCATATCCGGTTCATTTATTTTAGTTCTATTAGGTCTATACCCTGTATTTATAGGGGCAATTGCCGGTTTTCAGATTGATATTCTAGTGGTCTTCGGGCTCGGTGGAATCCTTGGGTTGATGTTTTTCAGTCGCCTGCTGTCCTGGTTATTGGCCCATTATGAGGCCACGGTGATTGCTACTATGTGCGGCTTTCTGGTTGGCAGCCTAAATATTATCTGGCCCTGGAAACAGGTTCTCGATTCGATGATTAGCCATTCGGGTAAGACTATTGTGCTGGCGTCGCAAAATCTCTGGCCCAGTGAATATCTGCAACTGGTAGGCAGTGATCCGCAAATTTTACTGGGTGTGTCAGCCATGCTGTTTGGCTTGATTTTGGTGCTCGGTTTAGAATATGTTGGCTCTCGCTATCAGGATAAACCTCTGTAGGTGGACTAATTTGCTGCGACTCGCTTCCTCGAAACTTTTACCTATATTGATGATTTTGGTCATCACCGGCTGTAGCTCGTATACCAATAATCATCCAGCGCCGGTTAGCAGTCGTGCCCAACCTCCCTCAAAACGCATTATGGTGCATCAGGTTGAGCGCGGTGAGACGCTCTATTCAATCGCCTGGCGCTATGATCTGGACTTTCGTAAATTAGCCCGTGCCAATGGTATCAGGGCGCCGTTTACCATCAGTCGCGGGCAGCTGCTGTCACTGGATACCAGTAAAATCAGCAAGAGCTCAGCCAAAGCTGTCGATAGAGCTGCCACAAAGCCTAAAACTACTGTTGCGGCTAATCGCCAGACGACTGTTCAACAAACGAAAAAGACTGTACAACCCACTTCAGTAGGCAAGTCTCCCTCGGTGAATTTTTCTAGTAATTGGCAGTGGCAATGGCCGGTTAAAGGCAAGGTAGTGGAGTCTTACAACCCCAAAGATCTGCGCAAAGGGATTAAAATAAAAGCGGTTAGCCGCTCTGCGGTGCGCTCAGCTGGACCCGGTGTGGTGGTCTACTCGGGAGAGGGATTACGCGGCTATGGCAAGCTGGTTATTATCAAGCACAGTGATATTTTGTTAAGTGCCTACGCGCATAACCAGCAAATTATGGTCAAAGAGGGCCAGACGGTTAAGCAAATGGAGATTATTTCCCGTTTGGGGGCCAATGGAACGCTCTATTTTGAGATACGCAAAGATGGTTATCCGGTTAACCCAGCAGCTTATTTGAAATAAATGCGAATAAAAATTATATAAATTTGATTAATCGGTGTAGTATTGGTGCCAAGTTGTAGAAGTAGATGTAAAAAAGGAAGAGGTACTGTTCCAGAATAGGTCACTAGATTGGTGATTTGGAACATGGAGAAACATGCAAAGGGGATGCAAACGTGAGGGATCAAGCGTTAGCTGCTGAGCAGCAAATAGGAACAACCGACAGTCAACCTGACACGTCGGAAATAAGCCATCAAGTTATTGATGCAACCAGTTTATATCTCAAAGAAATTGGTTACGCGCCGTTACTGACGGCCAAAGAAGAAGTCTTCTATGCCCGGAAATTTCTCAAGGGCGACGAATCAGCAAGAAAGCGAATGATTGAAAGCAACCTGCGATTAGTGGTTAAAATCGCCCGTCGCTATGTCAATCGTGGGCTCGAATTGCTCGATTTAATTGAAGAGGGCAATATCGGATTAATGCGCGCCGTAGAGAAATTTGACCCGGAACTGGGCTATCGTTTCTCGACTTACGCCACCTGGTGGATTCGGCAGACCATTGAGCGGGCGCTGATGAACCAAACCCGCACTATTCGATTGCCAGTCCACGTGGTCAAGGAACTCAATGTCTATGTGCGAGCCTCGCGAAAATTGGCTCAGCGTCTCGACCACACACCCACACCTGAAGAAATTGCCGAGGAAGTCGACAAGCCGGTTGCCGATGTCTTGAAGATTCTAAGCCTCAGTGAGCGAATCTCATCAATTGATATTCCGGTGGCAGAGAATGAGAAAAGTCTCGTCGAGACAATTTCTGCGGGTGGATCGTTTAGTCCGGAGCTGCAAATAGAGGGTGAGGATCTGTCGTCCGCGCTCAATGAGTGGCTTTCTCAGCTTCCTGAAAAGCAGCGCGAAGTGTTAGTCAGACGCTTTGGTCTGTTGCATCATCAGGAAGAGACCCTTGAGCAAGTGGGGCTAGAGATCGGCTTAACCCGCGAGCGGGTGCGGCAGATTCAGGTCGATGCTCTGCGACGTCTGCGTGATGTATTGCGTAAACACGGCTTAAATGGCGATGTGTTATTCAAAGAGCTCGAAGAGGCATAGCTGTTTATATGAACCGTTAATATAAAGCCCGTTTATAGTCAGCAATAAAAAAACCCAGCCTTAGCTGGGTTTTTTTATCTTTACTACCAACTGGATATTACTCAGCCAGATAGCGCTCGCGAGATGAGATAACTTCAGCGCGTGCAGATTCAGCATCTTCCCAACCGTCAACTTTTACCCACTTACCTGGCTCAAGCGCCTTGTAGTTTTCAAAGTAGTGAACGATCTGGTTGAGCAGCAATTCAGGCAGATCAGAGATCTCTTGAACGTGGTCATAGATTTTAGTCAGCTTTGTGTGAGGAACAGCGAGAAGCTTGGCATCGATACCTGACTCATCGCTCATCTTCAGTACGCCAACAACACGGCTGCGGATAACTGCGCCCGGTACTACTGGGTAAGGTGATACTACCAGTACGTCCAGTGGGTCGCCGTCTTCTGACAGAGTCTGGGGTACATAGCCGTAGTTGGCTGGGTAGAACATTGGCGTAGCAACAAAACGGTCTACAAAAATAGCATCGCTATCTTTATCGACTTCGTATTTGATGGGGTCGTGATTTGCTGGAATTTCGATAATCACATTAATATCGTTGGGCAGGTCTTTACCGGCCGGAATGTCGTTGTAGCTCATGATTTTAATCCGTCAGAGTTTATTGTGAATTTGCTGCAAGAGAGTGCATCGTAAATTTGTGGCCGGGATTATAGCGACTTGATGAAAAATTGACCAGTCTGAGGGCTATTAAAAATTTAGTCGCTGATGATTATGTTGCGATCGCGGTGCAGTCTGGGCTGCACCGCGGTGCTTTTATTACTTTAGTCGGAAGGTGATGGGAATACTTAATTCAAAGAATTCAGCGCTTATCTGCTCTGGCAATTCGGGGAATGGTGCGGCTTTTTCAACAGCCTTTAGCGCTGCTCTGTTAAGGCTACTGTATTTCGATTCCTGAGTTGTCTGAGTACTTTTCAGCTCTCCCGATCTGCCAATCTGTATCGCAACACGCACAGTTCCCTGCTGGTTTTTCGAGACTGCGCGACTGGGGTAGGAGATATTTTGATAGATTTTCTGAACTACCAAGGGTGTGTAGTCGCGCTGTGCCAGAGCTTCAGCAACATTAAAATCAACCTCTTCTTCAGTTTTATCAACGCTTTGCTCTTCGACGGCTGCAGGTGCTTCCGCTGTTGTGTTTTCACTGATCGCTAGCTCTTCGCTGGCTGTTTCTTCAGAAGCCACTTCTTTAGGCGCATCTGTAGAGGGGTTCTCAGCCTTAGCAATTTTAACCTCGGCCACTGGTTTCGCAGCAGGCTCGGCTATTGGCGTTGGCGCTGCTACCTTTGGTGCTATTGCAGCGGCCTGCTTCGGCTCTTTTTTCGGCTGTGGTTTCGGCTGGGGAATCATCCATGATGCGGCTAGAGCCACTCTCTCTTTATCTGGACTAAGGCTCTCCAACATATCTCGCGCTTCCCTATTGCTCTGGTTGCCTAGAAGCTGTTCTTTAAAGCTAGTGCTGGGTGGAATAGCGCCAATCCAGGTGCGCAACAGCAGGCCAAACACGTCTCCGGAGAGATCAGAAATTAATTCGGTGCCATTAAAGCGCATGGACGTACCCTGCTGCGGAGAAAATATATATTCCAGAACATCGCCTTTTTTAGGGGCTGACTTGGGAGTCTGCATTAAGGCGATTAGCTCTTCTGCTGAGTCAGAGAAGTTTTCGCGGCTGTTGTTGATTGAAATACTTTGCATCCATAGATTGACCCAGCGACGCTTGGAGTAGTTGTTGAGCATTCGCACTTCCATGCGCTTGTTGCTGTCCATAGTCTGGATGACTTGCGGGTTGTTATGGGCGGTTTCGATATACAGGGCTGCAACAAATTGATCCTTGCCCAGATCGGAGTAGATGGTGCTGCCATTGAGAATTAATTCGGCATTTACGCTAGAGGACAATACCGCGACCATCGCGATTGTCAGACGGGTAAAAAATAATCGCCCCCTATGTGAAGGGTGCTTATCCGAATTTTGTTTAAACACTGTTTTTAACACTGTTCCTAATTTTGGCCCTAACTTTGTCCCTAACATCGTCCCTAACATCGTCCCTAGTCCTTTTATCCGATCTGACAGGCTTTGTGTCACCCCATTGTCATCATGGCAATTACCAGTTCAAGCTGAGTGCTATAAAATGCCAAACAGTGCACCTTTTACTGCTATATTTTGCCACTGGCATCACAGTTGAGTATCGGAAATCTCTAGTACTTCCAGAGAATATAAGTTCTGTTTCAGCTGAAAAACTTAACCAAGTGCACTACTTTTAAGTCTGTGAAAGGCGGTTTTCGGCTTACAGAAAGATTTTCGGCTCTAACATTAAATGGTTAGCGCGAGTAAACTAAGCGGCCTAACAAATCGTATTAAATCAGTTGTAAATGCATAAAAAACGGGTGGTACCTTTGAATAGAAATGTGCGTGTTTCACTAATACTGGCTGCGGCTATTTTTCTGTGGTTATTTAGCGGTTTATTTCTCTCCCCGACAACGGATGGCAATGCCAGTCAATCCGTTGATTCGACACTTACTGCTATTGAAGCGACCTGGGTCGAGGTTGAGAAATTCAGTCCGCAGCTATCTCTGCGAGCCAAGACTGAGGCGAGCCGAGTGGTTGATGTAAAAGCCCAAGTGGGGGGGCGAATTATTGCTGTCCCTGTCGAAGAGGGCGCGCAGGTTGTGGCCGGTGATACGCTGTGCAAAATTGATGCGGAAGATCGCGCCCAAAGAATTCAGCATGCCACAGCAGCTCTCGCCCAAGCCAAGATCGAATATAACGGTGCGCTGAGACTCAAGCAGAATGGCTATCAGTCTGAACTGGCGATCGCTCAGGCTAAAACTAGGCTTGAAGCGGCGCGAGTGACTGTCGAGCGCAGCGCTCTGGATGTTGAGAATTTATCGATAAAAGCGCCGTTTGATGGGATTATTGAACGCCGTCCGGTTGAGATAGGGGACTTTGTGCAGCCCGGTCAGCTCTGTGCTCAAATAGTCGAACTGAACCCATTGAAAATATCTGCAGTGATCACCGAGAGTGAAATCAGTAAAATTTCTCTCGGCAGTGATGCTCGGGTGACACTGGTCAATGGTGATCGGTTAAAGGGGAAAATTACCTACCTCTCCCATCAGGCAGATCCTGTGACCCGCAGTTATCGGGTCGAGGCGACCGTGCAAAATCCGCAACTGAAGTTTCTTGCCGGTATGTCTGGTCGCTTGCAGGTAGAGGGTCAACTGGTCAATGCCCATCTGATATCGGCGAGTCTTATGCTGCTAGATGATCAGGGTCGACTGGTGGTTCGCGCGGTCGATAAGCAGGGTCTGGTTAGTACGCTGAGTATTACCAGTGTCGGTGAGAGCAGTGATGGTGTCTGGGTAGCCGGTCTTCCGGATTTAGTGGCGCTGGTAACTCTGGGGCAAAACTATGTGGCTGAGGGCGAGCAGGTGAAAGTTTCGTTTAGTAACAGCCCTGAGCTGATAGATAGCCCTGAGCTGATAAACAGCCTTGAGCTTATAGACAGCCCTGAAAATCAATAACGGGAATAATTAGTTAAATGAATTTTCTCAACCGAATTATCGATCACTCCAGAGCCACTCTATCAGTTATGTTGTTGATTCTCTTCGCCGGCACCATGGCCCGAGTGTCCATGCCGGTGGAAGTGAACCCCAATGTCACACTGCCAGTAGTGCTGATTATGGTCAGGCACGATGGTATATCGCCAGAAGATGGTGCCCGTCTATTAGTTCGCCCAATTGAAAAAGAGTTAAAGACCCTGGATGGTCTCGACGAGATCAATGCCACCGCCAGAGAGGGTGCGGTCTATATTCTGGCCGAATTTGATATCAGTGAAGATATAGGCGCTGTGGTTGCCGAGGTTCGCGAGGCTGTCGATCGCGCCAAAGCGGAATTCCCCCAGGAGACCAAAGAGCCGATAGTTAATGAGCTGAGCCCTAGCCCAGAACCTACGGTGGTAGTGACTTTTTCCGGCGATAATATTTCCGAGCGCGAGCTCTACACCACGGCAAAATACTTCCAGCGCCAGCTCGAAATACTCCCCGATGTTCTCGAAGCGGAAATGTCTGGCCATCGCGACGAGGTGGTCGAGGCGATACTGGATCCCTACAGACTTGAACAATACAACATTACCGCCGATGAACTTCTGGGATCGGTAAGGGCAAATAACCTGCTGATTCCGGCCGGTGAGATGGATGCAGCTCAGGGCCGTTTTGGTATCAAGATCCCGGCACTAATTGAAAGTACCGAAGATATTCGCAATTTACCCCTGCGCTTCACTGCCGACGGGGTTATCACCCTGGGCGATGTAGCAGAGGTTCGGCGCACCTTTAAAGATCCCCTTGGCTTTAGCACGCTCAATGGCAAAAAGACCATCGCCATTGATGTTCGCAAGCGCCTTAAGGCCAATTCCATTGAAACTGTAACAGCTGTGCGCAGTGCCATTGCCAATGCCGAGGGACAGTTTTCGCAACAGATAAAAATTGATTATATCTTTGATAGCTCCGAGCAGGCCCAGTCGATGGTCAGCGAGCTGCAGGGAAATATTCTCACCGCCATGAGCCTGGTGCTGGTATTGGTGGTCGCCACGCTGGGTGTGCGCTCGGGATTGTTGGTCGGCTTTGGTATTCCCTTCTGCCTGCTGGGTTCGATGATTGTCGTCAATATGCTCGGTTTCAGCTTTAACTTTATGGTCATGTTTGGCCTGTTGCTGTCGCTGGGTATGCTGATTGATGGTGCCATTGTGGTTGTTGAATTTGCCAATACCAAGGCATCGGAGGGACTTTCGACACGCGAGGCCTATATTGAGGCAGTGCGGCGTATGGCGGTTCCGGTTATCGCCTCAACCGGCACAACATTGGCGGCGTTTTTGCCGCTGCTGTTCTGGCCCGGGGTCGCCGGTGAATTTATGTCCTACCTGCCGATAACGGTGTTCTCGGTATTGGCCTGGTCGCTTACCTATGCATTAGTTTTTGCGCCGACACTGGGAATCGTTATTTCCCGCCGCCGCGGCGCCAGCAAGCGTCTCCCCGAGAGTCATGAGTCAGAAGATTCGGCAAAGACCCTGTTTGAACCGCTGCTGAATTTCTATTTAAGACTGCTGACGCCGATTATTGCCAGGCCAGTCGTCTCCTCCTGTCTGGCGGTGATTTTCCTGATCGGTATCTTTTTCAGCTATGGAAAGTTCGGTGCTGGGCAGGCATTTTTTGCCGATATTGAAAATCGTTATGGCATGGTCAATGTTCGCGCCCTGGGTAATCTCTCGGTGGAAGAGCGCCGGAAAATCACCGCAGAGGTAGAGCAGAAAATCAGCTCTATTGAAGGTATTCAGCAGCTCTATGGATTTAGTGGCAACAACTCACTGGTTCTCGAAAGGGGCGCCAGCCGTGACAAGATCAGCTCATTTTTGGTCGAACTCTATCCCCGCGCCGAGAGAGAGCGAGGCAGTCTGGAGATATTTGCCGAGATACGTCAGCGCACTAAGGATATGCCAGGAATTTATGTAACCGGTAAGGAAGTTGAAGGCGGTCCTCCGGTGGGCAAGGATATTCAAATTCAGATTTCCTCTACAGATCGTGAGGGAATGTATCAAAAGACCGCTGAGATTCGCCAGTGGATTGCAGGCAATGTTGAAGGTTTGCGCGATATTGAAGATACCTTGCCACTCGCTGGTATCCAGTGGGAGATGGCGGTGGATCGATCCCAGGCGGCAATGCTTGGGGTCAATGTCGGCAGCATAGGTCAGATGGTGCAGATGGTCACCAATGGGGTGATGATCGGTGAGTACCGCCCGGATGATGCCGATGATGAGCTGGAGATTCGCCTCAGATATCCCCAGCAAAATCGCCAGTTGGCGGCGCTCGATGAGCTGCGTGTTAATACCAGTGCTGGGCCTGTTCCTATAAGCAGCTTTACCCAGAGAATTGCCCAACCCCGAGTCGATGCTATCCAGCGTTTCGATATGGTCGAGACGGTGTTTATTATGGCCAATACTGAAGATGGCTACCTCTCCGATAACCAGACAACAGAGATTGCCGACTGGTTAGAGAGCCAAGATATTGACGACTCGATCAAGATTAAATTTCGCGGTGCCAATGAGGAGCAGGCCGACTCGGCAGAATTCCTCAGTGTCGCTTTCTCTCTGGCGATGTCGCTAATGCTGATTATGCTGGTGATGCAGTTCAACAGCTTCTACCAGGCCCTACTGATTCTGTTCTCGGTAGTGATGTCGACCGCCGGTGTACTCCTTGGTTTGATACTCTCGCAGGCGGTATTCAGCACTATTCTGACCGGTGTCGGCATAGTCGCGCTGGCAGGTATTGTGGTGAATAATAATATTGTCCTGATCGATACCTATAACTATCTGCGCCGCGAAAATAGAGCTCTGACTGCTGCAGAAGCGGTCTTTAAAGCGGCCAAGTCGCGTTTCCGTCCGGTGATGTTAACCACAGTGACAACCGTTGTCGGGCTCTTGCCTCTGGCCAATGGCTACAGTGTGGATATTATTAATCGCAACTGGGAGGCCGGTGGTATGGTTTCTTCCTGGTGGCAGCCACTGGCCAGCGCGATTGTTAATGGCTTGCTGTTGGCCACAGTGCTGACGCTGCTGCTGACACCGGCGATGTTGCTGTTGCCAGAGATAATTTCCAAGCGTCTGGGCGTTCGTGTTGCCGATCATCAGTTTGAAACTGAAGAATCCTAACGGGTTAATTTAAAGGCAGGCGATGAAATATCTATTTGGTTTTTTCTATCAGAGCTTAAATCTTATCGTGGTATTGGTGAGCAGTTATTTTGCCGCCTACCAGATGCAGTCCTACTGGCTAGCCGTGGCGCTTATTGCCGCGGCGCCTCTGCTGCAGTTGATGACTGGTTTTGATCGGTTCGCAACTTCTGATTCCCCACCGGCTAAGGTCAAGCTGCCGGTGGTTTCCCTATTGGTTATGCTCGGCAGCGCATGGCTTTTACTAACTGTTCCTCAACCGGGTCTGGCACTCTGGCTTGGGTTTGCCTGTATCGGCGGATTTATGCTCAATACCTATTGGGCGCAAGACAAAAGCCCTCAAGTCTAACCCCCAAATCTTACCCTCAAGTCTAAAAAGTCCATGACTGAAACTAGTGAGCAGAGAAAGATTATTCATTGCGACTGCGACTGTTTTTACGCCGCGGTAGAGATGCGTGACGACCCTTCATTGTGCGCCTATCCAATTGCCATTGGCGGAAAATCCGACCGCCGCGGGGTGATTGCTACCTGCAATTACAAAGCCCGCGAATACGGGGTGAGATCGGCGATGCCCACCGGGCAGGCGCTTAAACTCTGTCCCGACCTGGTAGTGATTCCCGGCACTATGGCCAAATACCGCGAAGCTTCGCTAAAAATCCGCCAGATATTTTATCGCTATACAGACAAAGTAGAACCTCTGTCTTTGGATGAGGCTTATCTGGATGTGACTGAGTCTAAATTGTGCAGTGGCAGCGCTACATTGATTGCCGAGGAGATCCGCGGGGTTATCGAAGCCGAGGTGGGGGTGACGGTTTCGGCGGGCATTGCACCCAACAAATTTCTTGCCAAGGTCGCCAGCGATATC
Source organism: uncultured Pseudomonadales bacterium (assembly GCA_943846685.1). Taxonomy (GTDB): domain Bacteria; phylum Pseudomonadota; class Gammaproteobacteria; order Pseudomonadales; family Porticoccaceae; genus HTCC2207. The sequence goes on along the minus strand of OX044363.1, from coordinate 2,113,664 downwards.
AATAAACCCAATGGCCAGTTTGTGATAACCCCGCAGAATGTTGCGGCTTTTATTGAGCAACTGCCGGTCAAGCGAATTAACGGTGTCGGCAAGGTCACCAATGAAAAGCTGTTGCGTATGGGGATTAAAACCTGTGCTGATCTGCAGCGCTTTGAACTTATAGAACTGATTAATAAGTTTGGCGTGTTTGGCAAGCGTCTCCACGATCTCTGTCGCGGTATCGATAACCGTCCGGTAAATGCCAATAGCCGGCGAAAGTCATTGAGTGTCGAACATACTTATTCTGGGGATCTCTCCGATCAGCAGGCCTGCTTGGAAAAATTACCGGAACTGCTGATGGAGCTGCGCAGTCGACTGCGACGAGTCGACAGTGATTATTTGGTCACTAAACAATTTATAAAAATAAAGTTTAATGATTTTACCATTACCACGCTCGAGCGAGCGGTGGCAAAAGATCTGCCGCTGGAAAGTTTTGAAACGATCTGCCAGCAGGCCTGGCAGCGGGGTTCGCGACCGGTGCGGCTGTTGGGTATAGGTGTGCGTTTTATTGATGAAGGAGAGCCGGGGCGGGCGATTCAGCTGGATCTTTTTGATTAGCCGCATCATTTGGCCCTAATATACTGTGCAATTTAGAGCCCCACTGGTAGACTGGTTGTTGGTGTTAATTTTATTTTAAGAGTTGGTTGTATCTGTGGTTGAGCGTGCGAGTAAGAATAAAATCCGTGGTGATATTCAGCGTAAAACTGAAGAATTTCTCTCCCGTGGAGGAGAGATTAAAAAACACGATTGCGGCGAGACCGGTGAGCCCGCCGATAAACCACGAGCCAGATCAGTATTTGTCAGTAACCAACCGCGCCAGACCAGAACTTATATCAACGATGTTGTCTCTGCGATAGATAGCCGCAAAAAGAAACCCGCCAAAACAGCCTCTAAGGCCTCAACTTCTGCAGCCAAACGTCGCCGCAAGAAAGTTATCTATGATGATTTTGGTGAGCCCCTGCGCGAAGTCTGGACGGAAGATAAAGACTAGCTAATCTCTTCGCCCCGCGCCTGCTTGTCAGCGTGGTAGCTAGAGCGCACCAGTGGTCCACAAGCCGCCTGAACAAAACCAATACTCTCGGCATATTCAGTGTACTCGGCAAACTCGTCGGGATGCACAAAGCGCTCAACCGCAAGGTGGCTGGGCGATGGCTGTAGGTACTGACCGACGGTCAACATATCTACATCGTGAGCACGCAGGTCATCGAGAGTTCTCAATAGTTCATCTTTGGTTTCACCGAGACCTACCATCAGACCAGACTTGGTGGGTACAGTTGGATTCAATGCTTTATATTCCTTGAGCAACTTTAGCGACCACTCATAGTTCGCGCCCGGGCGGGCCTCGCGATAGAGGCGCGGAATCGTTTCCATATTGTGATTGAAAACATCCGGCGGCGTGGCGCTAAGAATCTCCAGCGCCGGTGCCATACGGCCACGGAAGTCTGGAACTAACACTTCAACCTTAAGTTCTGGGGAGAGAATCTTTGCTTCGCGAATACAGTCGGCAAAATGCTGGGCACCGCCATCGCGCAGGTCATCGCGGTCCACCGAGGTGATAACCACATAGCTTAGCCCCATCTCATGGATAGCTTTGGCGAGATTCTTTGGCTCTTCAATATCTAGCGGGTTGGGTTTGCCGTGTCCAACATCGCAGAATGGGCAGCGTCTGGTGCAGATCTCACCCATAATCATAAATGTCGCAGTACCATTGCTAAAACATTCATGCAGGTTAGGACAGGCCGCTTCTTCGCAGACGGTTGCCATCTTGTGCTCGCGAAGGATACTTTTGATCTGCTGCACCTTGGGTGAAGCAGACAGGCGAATGCGCATCCACTCGGGTTTGCGCTGTATCTCGGTGGTGGGAATAACCTTGACTGGAATCCGCTCCACCTTGTCGGCACTGCGCAGCTTTTCGCCCTGTTGCAGGCGACGGGTGCGTTGTGGAGGTGTTACCGATTCTGAAGACATGAGATTCCTTTAATTTGTGCTTGTAAATTAAGCTTTCAAAATATGTTTAACTAGCTGAGTTAACTAACTATAGCGCTATTAGAGCCGATCTGGTGCGCATTATAGCCGAGTCCTGCGGTTAAATTGTCGGCCAATTCGTGCATTACCTGTTCAATACTCGGCGGGCTGTCAATTAGATCAGCGACCTGAGTCATTGCCACCCCAAGACCGCAGGGATTTATCCGCTGCCAGGGTGAGAGATCCATGGCGACATTAAAATTTAACCCGTGGTAACTGCAACCTTTGCGGATGCGCAGCCCCAGAGAGGCTATTTTATCGCCGCTGTCTGTATACACACCCGGGGCATCGCGGCGCGGTGCCGCACTGATCTGCCAATGCTTTAAAGTATCTACCAGAGCCTGCTCAATAAGCGTGACCAGATCGCGCACGCCGAGCTTTAAACGTTTTAGGTCGACCAGCACATAGGCGGTTATCTGACCGGGCCCATGATAGGTGACATGGCCGCCGCGATCACTTTTAACCACCGGAATATCGCCGGGTAAAAGTATATATTCTTCCTTGCCTGCCTGACCCTGGGTAAACACCGGATGGTGTTCGAGCATCCAAATCTCATCTTCGGTGGTTTCGTCACGCTGCTCGTTAAAGTCTTTCATTTTAGCGAAAATATGGCTGTAATCCTGAGTGCCAAGATAGCGAATCACGAGCGGCTTACGGTTTTCCATGGGCTGCATGGTTAGAGCACCATCTTGACCCGAGCGCTGGTTTTCAGCTCTGCAAAGATTAACTCCAACTGAGGCTTTCCTGTAGCAGTGATAACCACGGTAATTGATTGCCAGCTGCCCTTGCTGCTGTCGCGGATGGTAATATTTCTGCGGTCAAAGCCCGGCGCATGAAAGTCCATCACTCTGAGGACGTGCTCGTGGAGTTCGGGATGTGCGGCACCCAATACCTTTATCGGATATTCGCAGGGGAATTCAATTTGTGGGGGTTCTTGTTCGCTCACAGGCACCACTCAGATTAATATCAGGAGAAATTAGGATAAAAGCTGCGTAATCGTCAGCACAATCCAGTCGATAAAGCGCGAAAACAGTCCGGACTGCTCAACATCTGCAGCGGCAACCAGTGGTGTATCAACCAGTATTTCGCCCTCCAGAGAGACCTGCAAACGTCCCAGTTCCTGACCTATGACAATCGGCGCCTTAAGCTGCTCGTCGATAAGAATATTGGCTTCGAGTTTCTTCTCGGCACCGCGCGACAGGGTCAGAGTGACATCATCGCTGATCGTTAGGTTGAGGAATTCATCTTCGCCATACCAGACCTTGGCGTTCTCTTTAATAATATCGCCGACGGCATAGATAGTCTTGGTGTTGAAATAGCGGAAGCCGTAGGAGAGTAGTTTCTGCGACTGGCTAGCACGGGTTTTATCGCTGTTAGCACCCATAACCACCGAAATAAGGCGCATATCTTTGCGCTTGGCTGAGGCTACTAGGCAGTAACCGGCTTCTTCGGTGTGACCGGTTTTAAGGCCATCGACACTGCTGTCGCGCCACAGCAGACGGTTTCTGTTGGGCTGATTAATATTGTTGTGCTTAAAATATTTTTCCGCGTAAATACTGTAGTGATCAGGATGTTCCTGAATAATCGCCCGCGCCAAAACCGATAGATCTCGCGCTGTGGAGACCATCCCCTCGTAGGGAAGGCCGGTCGCATTAAAGTACTCTGTGCCAGTCATACCCATTAGCGCAGCCTGTTGATTCATGCTGTCGGTAAAGGCATCTTCGTCACCGCTAATATGTTCAGCCAGTGCGATAGAGGCGTCATTGCCAGACTGGATAATCACACCGCGCATTAAATCGCTGACAGATACTCTGGTTCGAGGGCTGAGAAACATGGTTGAGCCATCAGTTTTGGCGCCGCCTTTTTCCCAGGCGTTATCGCTGATTAAAACCATATCGCTTTTTTTAACTCGTCCCTCAGCAATCTCGTTTGAGACTATATAGGTGGTCATCATCTTGACCAGACTGGCTGGCGGCAGTTGCAGATCGGCATTATTTTCGACAATAACATGACCGGTTTCCGCGTCGATAAGAATCCAGGATTTAGCGGCGAGCTCTGGCGCTGCTGGAATCAGTTGCTGAGCCTGTGCTGAAGATAGGCACAGTAGAAGCAGGGCAGAGGAAGCGCAGGGTAAAATCCATTTTTTCAGCCAATTTATCAGCATAGTAGTTCACGACTTGGTTATGAGTTTAAACAGAGGGTAGTTTACCACCTGAAAGGAGCAAATGTCCGCCCGAGATAACCGACTAAGAGGTAATTTTTGTGATTTAGAGACTGGCGGTTTCTCTGTGCTGATCTGACTAGGGAGTAACGGAAAAAGTACTCAGGTTAGCGGTTTTTTTAAGCATGGCTTTAATGCTTAACAGCTCGAGATTATCGGCAATTGGGCCGATCCATAGTTTGTGCAGCTTATCCTGGGTGCGCAGAACAATCGGCTGGCTGGTGAGGCTGCGTACTTTGTCTTTAAGCTGCTGGGCAGTGGCCATATCGGTGAATGCGCCGACCTGCAGATACTGGCCAGAGGCGGCAGTTTCAGTTTTGGTGATTTCTGCTTTGGCTATCTGTTGAGGTGCGGGCTTTGGAGCTGGTTTAGGCTTGGGATCTGTATCTATAGCCTCAATAAGAACTGAGGCGGTTCCCTTATCCGCATAGCCCAGTTTCATGGCACCGACAAAGGAGAGGTCAATCAGCCGCTCATCGTGAAATGGGCCGCGATCATTAATTCTGACCACAATTGAGCGACCGTTTTCAGTATTGGTGACTTTGGCATAAGAGGGTATCGGCAGGCTTTTGTGGGCTGCTGTCATCCCATACATATTGTAAATTTCGCCGTTGGAGGTCAGCCTGCCGTGAAACTTGGTGCCGTACCAGGAGGCGACACCAGACTCTTTGTAACCTTTGTTGCTGGGCAGTACCCAGTAGGTTTTACCGAAGACTTCGTAGGGACTTTTGTTGCCAGCTCTAGTGATCGGTTCTGGCTTGGGTACTGCATTTGGGATCGCGCTGGTATCTATACGTTTGCCCGCGCCATCTTTCTCGACCATAAACCCTGAGGAACTACAGCCCGCCAGAGCCGATAGTGCCAGCGCAAATATGAGTCGGCTGGCATATCTTGGTAATCTTTCAACTGTTAATGTTTTAACAATCAGTAGGTTGCGTAGAAGATTGTGCACAGTTGCGTTCCCGAATCAGTTCACTGAGTTGATAGACCGCCATGGCGTATTTGGTGCGTGGGTTATAGCGGCTAATCACATAAAAGTTGTGCAACCCCAACCAGTATTCACTGCCATATTTGGCCTCAAAACGCATCGGCAAGGCCTTGGTGTCGGCGGGTAGTTGCTCAATGATTTTATAGCCCAGACCGTTTAATTCTGCCAGCGTCGCCTTGGGGCGATGAAGGTTATTGAGGCTCTCTTCAGCGGGGTCGGTGCTGTTATTGGCTCGCATAGCCACGGCTTCACCCTCTCTCCAGCCATGTCTTGAGAAGTAATTGGCGACGCTGCCAATAGCGTCGGTGGGATTGGTCCAGATATCGGCAAACTGATCATCGTCAAAATCAACCGCGTAGTTGCGGTAACTGCTAGGCATAAACTGACCTAGCCCCATAGCGCCGGCATAGGAGCCTTTTAGTTCAATGGGGTTTTGATTTTGCTCGCGAGCGAGCAGAAACAAATTCTCCAGTTCAGCGGTGAAAAAGCGTTTACGGGAGGCGCGTTTATTGGTGTAGGTGTAGTAGTCAAAGGCCAGTGTTGCCAAGGCATCAACCACCTTATAGCTGCCAGTGTTGCTGCCATAATTGGTTTCGACACCAATAATACTGACGATAATCGCCGGTTCCACGCCTAGCTCTCGCTGGGCTCTCTCCAGAGTTGCTTTATTCTCCTGCCAGAATTTTACGCCGCCTTTAATTCGCGCTTCAGAGATAAAATGTTTGCGGTATTCGTACCAGGGCTTAACTTTTTCGGCGGGGCGACTCATCGCTTTTACGATCGATGTCTGGTGCTCGGCGACCTTTAGCCAGGCGATAATCTCTTCGCGCTTAAACTGGTGTTTTTCCACCATAGTGTCGATAAAGCTGGCGGCTTCAGGATGTGTTGAGTAGTCCCCATAACTGCTAGAGGAAACGCCAATAGCAAAGATTGACAGCGCCAATAAGGGCGCGGCAAAAAATTTATTAAGGCTTTGTTTAAGAAGTATGTTCAAAGTTTTATTCCTAGATTCGTTTCGGCTCAGTGCTGATGGCCATCAGAATACCAAATCCGAGAAACAGAGTCACAATTGCTGTGCCGCCATAACTGATAAATGGTAGGGGTGCTCCAACTACCGGCAAGATACCTGAAACCATGCCCATATTGACAAAAATATAGACAAAAAATGTCAGGCTTATAGTGCCGGCCATAATCCGGCCAAACATCGACTGTGCATTCAGGGCGATAATCATGCAGCGTCCGATCAGCAGTAGATACAGCGCCAGCATACCGAGCACGCCGATCAGTCCAAACTCCTCTGCCAGTACGGCAATAATAAAGTCTGTATGGCTCTCGGGCAGAAAGTTAAGCTGCGACTGAGTGCCCTGAGTCCAGCCTTTACCGCTAAGGCCTCCAGAACCAATAGCTGTGGTTGACTGCATAATATTCCAGCCCGCACCAAGCTTATCCTGCTCCGGCGATAGCAGCGTTAAGACTCGCTGTTTCTGGTAGTCGTACATTACATAGAACCACATGGTGGGTACCGCTGCCATGGCCAACAGGGCAGTGGATAGTAGATAACGTTTGCCGAGCCCAGCCAGAAACAGAGCAAAAAATCCGGATGAGAAAATAATTAAAGAGGTTCCTAGGTCAGGCTGTCTGGCTACTAATAAGACCGGAATCAAAGTGGCGATAACACCAATGGAAACATGTTTAAACCGCGGTGGTAGATGGCGCTTGCCGAGGTAGGAGGCAAGAGTCATAGGCACGGCAATTTTCATTAATTCGGAGGGCTGGAATCTTGTTACACCTAAGTCTAGCCAGCGCTGGGCACCTTTGGCACCAACGCCAAAAAACAGTACGGCGACCAGTGATAACAGCCCGCAGATATAGATAAAAATTGACCAGCGCTCCCAGAGTCGCGGTTGAAACTGGGCGATGCCGATCATGGCGAACAGGCCGATCAACATAAATGTCGCCTGACGTTTGACATAGAAAATACTTTCAGCACTGGCACTGTAGAGCACTGCCAGACCTATGCCGCACAGCGCGATTAAGATAAGTAGCAGCGGGATATCTATATGCATAATGCGCGATGGCCTGCGATCACCCCCCGGGCTATTTAGCTGTCTGACAAAATCATTTCTATACATAGCTCATCACCGGTTGATTTCAGTTGTCGATGAGGTTGATTGCATATAGGCATCAATCACAGCCCGTGCAATAGGTGCAGCAGCAGAGCCGCCATGTTCGCCATTTTCGACAATTAACCCGATCGCTATCTTTGGATCATCGGCGGGTGCAAAGGCGATAAACAGCGCGTGATCCCACTGCCGCTCTGCGATCTTGCTGCTGTCATATTTGTCTTCGGCATCAATACTGATTGCCTGTGCGGTACCGGTTTTGCCCGCAATCCTGTAGGTCAATCCTTTGCTGATACTGCGCGCCGTGCCGCGATTACTGTGGACAACATCTTGCATGGCTCTGTGCATATAGTCCCAGTGTTTTTTACTGATATTAATATCGCTCTGAGTTTTTAGCAGGGACTGTTCCTGACCATTAATCGCCTTGACCAGCTGCGGAGTGAGTACTTCGCCGCGGCTGGCGATACGTGCCGACATCACTGCCAGTTGCAGTGGTGTGGCAAGCATAAAGCCCTGGCCAATACTGGTATTGATGGTGTCGCCATTAAACCAGCTCTGTCCTCGGGCGCCTTTCTTCCAAGCTCTGCTCGGCATAATGCCGGGTCTTTCACCGGGCAGGTCGATACCTGTGGTAGCGCCGAGACCAAACTGGGTGCCATAGTCGGAGAGCAGGTCGATGCCGGTTTTAACCCCGAGGCCATAAAAATAGATATTGCAGGACTCGATAATGGCCTTGGCCATATCAACGCCATCGCCGTGACCGCCCCGGGCAAAGTTGTGATCGCGCCATGGCCGTTCAATACCCTTAAAGTAGAAGTAACCGTTGTCTTTGATTTTATAACTGGGGGTGACAATATTATGTTGCAGGGCGGTAAGTCCAAACAGCGGTTTAATCGTCGAGCCGGGCGGATACTGGCCGCGCACAGCGCGATCAAATAGTGGTCGGTCTGGCGAGTAGAGCAGGCTGTCATAATTTTTTTGGCTGATGCCGGAGACAAATAGATTGGGGTCGTAACTGGGCGCGCTGATCATCGCCAGAACACCGCCAGTCTCTATTTCAATGGCGACTAGTGCGCCACGTTTGTCTTTAAACGCCTCATGGCCGACCTGCTGTATTTGACTGTCGAGATAAAGGGTTAGGTTATCCCCAGAGACAGCGCCAGTTTTATCTAGAACTCGGGTGACTCGACCCAGAGCATTGGTCTCAACCTGCTCGCTGCCAACGTCCCCCAGGAGCTTTTGCTCATAGAACTTTTCTAGACCAATTTTGCCAATTGAATCCGTGCCGCGGTATTTAACCGCTTCAATGGTTTGAGTCTCTCGTTCATTTATGCGTCCAACATAGCCGACCACATGGGAGAATAATTCGCCATCAGGATAGAAGCGCTTTAAACGTGCAGAGGTCTCTGCGCCGACCAATCGGTGACCATTAACTGCGAGAGTGGCGCGCTCTTCTTCGCTGAGATTGAATCTCAGGTTGGTTTTTTCGAAGGGTCGGCGCTGCTTTAACCGTTTGCGAAAGCGTTGGATATCACGCTCGGAAATACTGATCACTTCGCCGAGATCGGCAAGTAATTTATCCACATCAGAGCTGCGCTCGGGAACAATGGTGAGGTTATAGCTGGGTCGATTATCGGCAATTAGTTTGCTGTTGCGATCGTAGATCAGTCCGCGGGAGGGCGCGACAGGCCGAACCAGTACCCGGTTGTTATTGGACTGGGTGGCAAAATCTTCGTAGCGGGAAATTTGTAAATCAAAGTAGCGGGCGATAAGCAGGGCAGTTAGCAGCACTGTGATAACTGCGGTGAACAGCAGCCTGCGAGCGAACATAAAGCGTTCGCGCGCTGGATCTGAAAAAGCTGCACCATCCCTCATATAATCTTTTCACCATTTTCAGGGCTTTGTTTCAAAGCCGCTGCTTATTAAAAGCCGGTAGCGCCTTACTAATTAACTTCTATGATAGGGGTGATTGGCATTGATCGTCCACGCCCTGTACATCTGTTCCATCAACACTATGCGCACCAGTGGATGAGGCAGGGTCAGATCCGACAGCGACCAGCGCATATCGGCGCGGGCCAGACATTCTGCCGAGAGGCCGTCGGGACCGCCGATAATCAGACAGACATCGCGGCCATTCATCTGCCAGTCGGCCAATTTACTCGCCAGTTTTTCGGTGCTTAGGGTTCGCCCGATCACATCCAGAGCAACCACAAAGTCCTGGGAGCCTATGGCTTTTAGTAGAGCCTGACTCTCCTTCTCAATAGCCTTGCTGGCGGGCTGATTTTTGCCCCGCGCACCCAGTGCTATTTCAATGGTTTCGATACGCAGCTCTGGTGGCATACGTTTGCCGTATTCAGTGCAGCCAGCTTCTACCCAGCTGGGCATACGCGTACCTACGGCGAGAAGCTTAAGTTTCATGTAACTATTTCTTATTTCTAAGTCAGGTCGCCGAGCAGGTTTTGCTCGTCATCACCGTTCTCGGACATATCGCCGGGGCGGACTGACCAGAGTTTTTCGAGGTCATAAAATGCGCGTGTTGCGGGCAACATGACATGCACAATTACATCGCCAAAATCGACCAAAATCCACTCGGAAGTGTCGTCGCCTTCAACGCCAATAATTTCAAAGCCGGCCTTTTTGCCTTCGACAGCGACATTGGTCGCCAGTGATTTCACCTGACGATTTGAATTACCGCTGGCGACAATCATGGTGTCCATCACGCCGGTCAACTCACGAACGTCCAGTGAACTAATATTTTGCGCCTTAACTTCTTCCAGCGCCGAGATAACAATATCTTTTAATGCTTGTGTCATAGAAACAAATTACTCATATAAATGTTGTTGTTGAATACAGTTAACCACTGCTGCCGGGGTCAGATAGTCGATCTTTTCTCCCGCACTGACTTTGTTGCGTATTGCAGTGGATGAAATCGCCAGCATGGTCAGATTACAGAAGTGCAGTCTACCAGTGCTGGATTGTTTTAGTTCGTGTAAATCATCACAGAGCCGCTGTCTTATCCAATCGGCTAGTGGCCCGGATTTTGGTATTTGGTATCCGGGTCGGGAAGAGACTATCAGGTGACAATAATCGGTCAGCTGCTGCCAATCTTGCCAACTGTCCAATGTGGTTAGTACGTCCATACCGACACAGAGAAACAGCGGTGTCTGGCTGCCAATCTGCTGCCTGATCTCGCGCAGGGTATCAATGGTGTAACTGGGACCCTCTCGGCAGAGTTCAATATCGTCGGCTAACAACCGTTGAGCCTGTTCGCCAATACCTAGCTTGAGCATCTCCAAACGCTGCTGCGGCGAAGCACTGGGTACATCGCGATGAGCAGGGAGCGCGCAGGGAATCATTCGCAGGCTATCGACTTCAAGTAGCTCGGCAAGTTCGATGGCAATCCGCAGATGGCCATTGTGAACCGGGTTAAATGTGCCTCCAAAGATAGCAACCGACATATTATTGACGGATCTGCCCGTCGCCATAAACCACCCATTTCTGACTGGTGAGTCCCTCGAGACCGACAGGGCCACGAGCGTGAATCTTGTCGGTGGAGATACCGATCTCGGCGCCGAGGCCATATTCAAAACCATCGGCAAATCTTGTCGAAGCATTAACCATCACCGAACTGGAATCTACTTCGCGCATAAAGCGTTCAGCGGACGCGCTGTTTTCAGTAACAATGGATTCAGTGTGCTGTGAACTGTAATGATTAATATGTTCAATCGCCTGATCGAGGCCGGCAACTATTTTGATGGCCAGAATAGGGGCCAGATACTCTTCGTACCAATCCTGCTCAGTGGCTTGTTTGGCCTCTGTAATAATGCCGCAGGTTTTTTCACAGCCGCGCAGTTCCACGCCTTTTTCAGCGTAGAGAACCGCCAGTTCAGGCAGTACTTTGTTAGCAACTGATTCGGCGACCAATAAGGATTCCATTGCATTGCAAACACCGTACCTGTGGGTCTTGGCATTCAGCGCAATCGCAATCGCTTTCTGCAGATCGGCATCCTCGTCAATATAGACATGACAGTTGCCATCCAAGTGTTTGATAACTGGTACTCGGGCATCGGCGCTAATGCGCTCAATCAAGCCTTTGCCGCCGCGGGGCACAATCACATCCACATGCTCAGGCATGGTAATCAGCTCACCTACCGCAGCGCGGTCAGTGGTATTAATAACCTGCACCACATTCTCAGGCAGACCCACCGCTTGCAGGCCGCGGCTGATACAGGCTGCAATCGCCTGATTAGAGGCAATAGCCTCACTGCCGCCACGCAAAATAGTCGCATTACCCGACTTTAGGCAGAGGCTCGCCGCATCAATAGTGACGTTGGGGCGCGATTCATAAATAATGCCAACCACACCCAGAGGCACACGCATCTTGCCGAGCTTGATGCCGCTGGGACGATCTTGCAGGTCGGTGACTTCGCCAATCGGGTCAGGCAGTTCTGAGACCTGCTGTAGTCCCTCAATCATGCCATCAATACGCTCCGCATTGAGTTCAAGACGGTCGAGAAGGGCTGCATCCAGACCATTGCTGCGACCATTTTGCATATCCACTGCATTAGCTGCGAGAAGGTTGGCGCGGTCATGGTTCAGCGCGTCGGCAATGGCCAGCAGGGCCTGATTTTTAAGGGATGTTTTAGCCGCGGCAATTACTCTCGACGCTTCCCGCGCCTGTGTGCCGACAGACTGCATATAGCTTTTAATAGTCATAATTTTCAATCAGATAGAATCAATAGAAGGCAAAGACGCCATTATACGTTTTGCTTGTCATTAATGTCTGATTTTAAATTAAAGCCTTTGCTGAAAAAAGCCGGTGTTCTTTTAGCTAGAAGACTATTGGTTCTATCGGTGTTCTATAGGTACTTGCTAACAATCCCCGCCAGCGCATCAAGATGCAGCGGCTGTGAATTCAGGCAGGGGATATAGTGAAAAGTCTCGCCACCGTGCTCGGTGAAAATTTCACGACCCTCGCCATCAATCTCTTCGATGGTTTCGAGACAGTCAGAGGAAAAGCCCGGGCAGATCACCGCCAGATGCTTTATACCCTGATCGGGCATAGCCTCAAGGGTCTTGTCTGTATAGGGCTGCAACCAGGGCTCGCGGCCAAAGCGCGACTGGAAAGTGGTCATGATTTTATCCTCATCCAGACCCATCTTCTCACGCACCAATCGAGTCGTCTGATGACAGAGGCAGTGGTAGGGATCGCCATTATGTAAGTAGCGCTCAGGCGTGCCATGGTAGGAGAACATCAACTTGTCGGGCATCCCATGTTCATCAATGTGCGCCTGAATGCTTTCGCAGAGTGCATGAATATAAGCCGGCGTCTGGTGATAGCTACCAATAAAATGCAACTCTGGAACCCAGCGGGTTTTAGTGAACGTTTGCGCCACAGCATCAAAGGTTGAGCCAGTGGTTGCACCGGAGTACTGGGGGTAGAGAGGCAGCACAGTAATATCGCGAACATTCTGCGCAGTCAGCTCGGCAATCGCCGATTCCATAGAGGGGTTGCCATAGCGCATACCCAGTACCACCGGCACATCCGCATTAAATTTTTCATCGAGAATCTTTTTCACCCCAGCCACCTGAGCCTTGCTGTGAACCAGCAGCGGAGAGCCGCCCTCAGACCAGACAGTCTGGTAGAGCTTGGCCGAACGTCGCGGACGAATACGCAGAATAATTAGATTGAGAATCATCCACCACAGCAGTCGCGGAACCTCGACAACTCGGGGATCGCTGAGAAACTCTTTTAGATAGCGACGCAGTTCAGGAGTTTTCGGTGCATCCGGGGTGCCCAGATTGCATAGCAATACGCCACGTTTTGGCGAAGGCCCTTTGTGGTCGTACTCGGTCTGGCCCTGATACTTCATCTGTGCTCCCAATGCGCTGTTGTTATTCTGGCTGTTGTTCTGTTAGTGCGATATGCGGAAACCATACTGCATGAGTCGCGGATCGCCAAATATTATCGACTAATTATTCACGCTGGTGTACGTGCCAGGCCTGTGGCTGGATTTGGTATAGAGGATTAAATTGCTTTTAGTGATCGATTTTTAAAAGCTGACCCCCAACCCCTTCAAGGCTATAATGCCCGCCTTTCACATACAGTGTACTGGTAACCAGAAAACCCAATGACCGATTCAGCTTCAGATCGCCGCACCTTCGCTATTATCTCGCACCCGGATGCGGGTAAGACCACCATCACCGAAAAACTATTGCTACTCGGTAATCTGATTCAGGTGGCGGGTACGGTAAAGGGTCGCAAAAGCGATCGCCATGCGACCTCGGATTGGATGTCGATGGAGAAAGAGCGTGGTATCTCGGTGACTTCATCGGTGATGCAGTTTCCCTATCGCGACTGTATGGTCAATCTGCTCGATACTCCCGGTCACGAAGATTTCTCTGAGGATACTTATCGCACTTTGACTGCTGTGGATTCATCGCTGATGGTGATTGATGGCGCCAAAGGCGTGGAAGATCGCACCATTAAGCTGATGGATGTCTGCCGTCTGCGCGATACGCCGATCCTTGCCTTTGTAAACAAGATGGACCGCGAGATTCGCGATCCTATCGAGCTGTTGGATGAGATCGAGAGCGTACTTAAAATTAAAGCGGCGCCGATCAATTGGCCAATTGGTATGGGCCGTGGCTTCCGCGGTGTCTACAACCTCTATACAGATACCATTCATGTTTACACTCAGGGCAAGGGCCACACCCTGGCGGATGATATCCAGATTAAAGGTCTGGATTCCCCTGAAGCCTATGCCGCGCTCGGTGACTATGCCGATGATGTGCTTGAAGAGTTGGAGCTGGTCAAAGGCGCAACTCACGAGTTTGCTATGGACGATTTTTTGGCTGGTCGTCTGGCACCGGTGTTCTTTGGCACAGCTATGGGCAACTTTGGTGTCCGCGAGATGTTGGATGATTTTGTTCGTTGGGCACCGCCACCACAGCCGCGAGCGACCAAAGAGCGTGAGGTGGTTGCCGATGAGAAAAAATTCAGCGGGTTTGTGTTTAAGATTCAGGCCAATATGGATCCCAAACACCGCGACCGCATTGCCTTTCTGCGTATCTGCTCGGGCAAATACACCAAGGGCATGAAGATGAAACATGTGCGCACCGGTAAGACAGTGCGTATTGCCGATGCTTTTAGTTTTAAGGCGGGTGAGCGTATCTCTCTTGAAGAGGCTCAGGCCGGCGATATTATCGGGCTGCACAATCACGGTTCAATTCAGATTGGCGATGCCTTTACTGAGGGTGAAGATTTAAAATTCAGCGGTATTCCGCACTTTGCGCCAGAACTGTTTAAGCGTATTCGGTTAGCCGATCCGCTCAGAGCCAAGCAGTTGCATAATGGTATTCGCCAGCTGTCGGAAGAGGGCAGTACTCAGGTGTTTTTCCCGTTTCGCAACAACGATGTGATTGTTGGTGCTGTGGGTCAACTTCAGTTTGATGTTGTCGCCTATCGCCTGAAAGAAGAATACGGTGTAGAAGCAATCTATGAATCAGTAAATGTGCATTCCGCGCGTTGGACTGAAGCTGAGGACAGCAAGCAGATGGAGTCTTTTAAAAACAAGACTCAGGATAATCTGGCAGTTGATGGGGGTGGCCACCTGACTTATTTGGCACCGACCCGAGTAAACTTATCACTGACCGAAGAGCGCTATCCGGAAATTGCATTTCGCTCTACGCGCGAGCATTAATAACAGCTAACTTTAGCTAAAATAATAAGAATTGAAGAGTCCAACTATGAGTGACAGAGGTGTGAGCAAAAAGGTAAATACAATCTCCCAGGAGCAATGTCCTGAGCATTTGCGCACCAATCGCAGTCGCCTTACCCGCTGGTTTGGCAGAACTTTCTACCGCTCAATCGGCTGGAATCTAGAAGGCAATATAGTCGACTCTGAGCGCGTATTAATTGTCGCCGCTCCGCATACCTCTAACTGGGATTTTGTCTTTGGTATCGCCGCTGTTTTAGGTATTAATGCCCGTGTACGTTGGCTGGGAAAACATACTATTTTTAAGCCCGGTATAACCTGGTTTATGCGCTGGCTGGGCGGTATTCCGGTCAACCGCGAAAAGCCCGATGCAGTGATGGGTTATGTGGATGAAGCGGTTAAAAAAGATAATGGTGTGGTTTTAGTGGTAGCACCTGAAGGGACGCGTAAGAAATCACCGAAATGGAAGTCTGGGTTTTTGCGTATAGCTGAGAAAAATAACTGCAAAATTCAGCTCGGCGCATTGGATTTTGCCAATAAGCGGATTGTACTCGGTGATGTATTTGAGCCCACCGGCGATAATGAGGCTGATATTGCCGCCATTATCGAATACTACGGTCAGTTTAAGGGCAAGCATCCAGATCAGTTTTAAATAATGGTTTTCCATAGGCAAAAGTATGGATTTTATTATTACTCGTTGGACTCACATTCGCACTCATTTTGGTGGCGCTCCTAGTGTTTCGCTATGTTGGGCTTCCTGTCTATCGTATCGAAGCTATCA
This sequence comes from uncultured Pseudomonadales bacterium, assembly GCA_943846685.1. Taxonomy (GTDB): domain Bacteria; phylum Pseudomonadota; class Gammaproteobacteria; order Pseudomonadales; family Porticoccaceae; genus HTCC2207. Next base: position 2,097,769 of record OX044363.1, on the reverse strand, counting down.
ATATAAAAAGGCTCCTGGAATCTGTGCTGGCTGAAACTGCCACTGAGGATGACTGGGATGTATTTACTGGTATGCCTATTCACCATAATCCAGAGCTGGATGACATTCGTGTTCAATGTGCTATGTTAGCGCTCACTGAGATGACAGTGCGGCGCGGATTGATTGTTTTCACCGACACTGGTCGGGCGCAGATTGAAGAGCAGCTGAAAATTCTCAACAAACAAATTCTCAATAGATAAGTTTTGCAAAAAAAACGGAGCACCACCATGATTGAAAAGACATCACCGATCGCCAGATTTTTGGTTATTGCCGCTGCCTTTGTAATTGTAGTCTCAGGCCTAAAAATGGCCGGCGCTCTGTTGGTGCCTTTTTTGCTGGCAGTGTTTATTGCCATGATTGTATCGCCACTATTAGGTTGGCTTAAGGATCGCGGTATTCCCGGCGGTCTGGCTATTCTGCTTATTGTTATATTAATTCTATTGGTCGGCCTGTTATTAACGGCGGTGATTGGTTCTTCTGTGGACAATTTCCGCCAGGATATTCCAGTTTACTCCGCCAAGCTGACGGCGATGAGCGAGGGCGTTCAGCAGTGGTTGAGCCTGCGCGGTATTGTTATCGACCAGCAGCTTTGGCAGAACAGCTTCGACCCCAGTGTCGTTATGTCATTTGCCGGCAGCACCCTGGCATCCTTTGGCAATGTGATGACCAATGCGGTGATGATTCTGCTGACAGTGATATTTATTCTTGCGGAAAATATGGGCTTCGGCGAGAAACTCAGATTGGCCAGGGGCTCGGATGTCTCTCAGGAATGGCTAACCAAATTTTCCGAGAGCGTGCACAGCTATCTGGCGATTAAAACGGCAATCAGCCTACTTACCGGACTGCTGATCTTTATCTGGTTGACCATTCTCGGTGTCGACTACGCAGTGCTCTGGGGGCTAATTGCCTTTTTACTTAACTTTGTTCCCACGGTGGGCTCGTTTATTGCTGCGGTGCCAGCGGTATTGTTGGCCGCTGTTCAGCTGGGGATCTTTCCGGCGGGCTTAACCCTTGGCGGTTTTGTTGTGGTCAATCTGGTGATGGGTAATATGCTTGAGCCGCGCTGGATGGGCAAGGGTTTAAATCTCTCCCCGCTGGTAGTATTTGTCTCTCTGGTGCTTTGGGGCTGGGTGTTGGGCCCAGTGGGCATGTTGCTGTCGATTCCGCTGACGATTATGATCAAAATCGCACTGGAAAATCAGGAAGAAACGCACTGGATTGGTGTGTTACTCGGCTCTGGTATAGCGCTCGAACCTGTCGATGATGAGACCGACAATAAACAAACTACTGAACAGAGCTAGGAGAAAAAAGCAGAGTAACAACAAATTGCTACTTTCTAAGTTACCTCAGTGTCGACGATCTATTATTGAGAAAAACTGCGCTAAAATGAACGAGCCTGGAGTCAGCACTAGGCAATTCTATTTGAAGATTAGTCATGCCAGCTTCACTAACCTCAAGCCGGCGAAGGAACCATTGAATAAAGCCTTAATAATCTCTATATATAGCCTTTTAGCGTTATAGCCTTCACCTGCTGTTGTATTTGACCACTGATCATAAGTCAATTATGGTGGGCGTAATAATATCCATAACTAAATAAGAAATTTATCCCCCCCCCATCCCCATCCCCATTTTTAAGGTTTTCATAATGTTCTGTCTAAGATCTATGCTGTTTTTAGCACTCTTGCTTGTTGCATCCGATGCGCTTTCAATGCAAATTTTTATTAAGACACTCACTGGTACAACAATTACCCTTGACGTTGAACCTTCTGACACCATAGAAAATGTGAAGCAAAAAATTCAAGACAATACGGGCATACTGCCAGATCAACAACGACTTGTTTTTGCAGGCAAGCAGCTTGAGGATGTGAGAACGCTAAGCGATTACAATATTCAAAAGGAAGCCGCGTTACATTTAGTACCTCGCTTGACGAGTACAACTAGCTTACTCGATGTCGATGGCAACGGTGAATATGACGCCCTGACTGATGGCCTGCTATTGCTCAGAAATATGTTTGGCTTTACCGGTGAGCAGTTAATCAACGGTGCTATAGGTAGCGATGCCCTTTTCAGCGCTTCCATTGAGGTTCAAGAGCGTATTAATAGTCTTGGTGCAAGCCTTGATGTTGATAACGATGGGCATGTTGAAGCATTATCAGACGGCCTGATTATATTGCGTTACCTGTTCGGTTTTTATGGTGAGTCATTAATCGCTGATCTGGTTGCAGAAGATGGTCTAAGACAAGACCCTAGCGAGATTAAAGCCTATATTGAATCACTTTTGGCAGAGTATGTTGCGCCACAGATTACCTTAAGTAGCGAAGTAACTGTCTATGAAAATCAACAGGCTGTGGCAACTGTTAGCGGCACATTTTCGCCTGGCTATGCGGCCAATCTTATTTATAGCTTAACTGGTGATGATGCTTCACAGTTCAGTATAGATTCGGCTTCAGGTGTAATAACGGCCCACACAATGCTTGATTATGAAAGCCGGCCTACTTATTTATTAACCGTTATAGCCTATGACGGGATTGAGAGTAGCCAGCAGGAGTTAACAGTCAATATCGCAGATATTAACGAAGACCCTATCTTTAGTATAAATACATCAGTAACCATAAGAGAATCCGAGCTTTTGTTCCTTCAGACACCGGCAGCTCTGGGTATCCACGGGCTTATAGCACCAGAGTCCTGTGCAAATAGAAATTGCGATGGAATGGATGGCTATCTTAGACTTGAAGAAGATCGTATTTTTATGACACTCAAAAGAAGATATGAACTTCTTAATGAAAGTACGGGTCCAGGATATTATTTTATAGAGGCTTTTAACCCGCAACTATCTGACCCAGAAAGTCGCACTAATTTTGTTGGGGGAGTAATTAACACCTATACCGGTGCTCTGTACAGGAACGCTGTTGACTGTGGTGACGGGTACTGCTTTTGGTCTGATGGTGTGATTTACTCAGGGTTTCATTCTTTCTTACAACTCTTTGGAATAGTGGGGAATTTTTTGGACCTTGCTGTTACCTATGGAGATATGCATCCTTCCGAGCTGGGTTTCGTTCCTCAAATGGTATCTAGCCTACCTATGGATTACGACACACTACCTTTTTTCAATCAGGTCGGGGACGAGCGTAAAGCATTGGGTGATGGAGTTTGGGGTGGCAGACTTAGCCAGATGTATTGTGCCTGGGAGCGAACTCAAGAGGGTATAAAAAATTACCCGCTTGGCGCCCCTTTGATTATCAGTCAGGATAATCAGATCTATGGGCCGGCTTATTTTGAGGATGGAGAAGAAGAGAGTTGGAGCAGTTGCCATGAATTATCTTTATTTATCATTAACGATAACGACAATGCGCCGGTCTTCACTTCCCCAACCAGCTATACAGTATCAGCAAATGATGTGCAGATTGGCACAGTTACAGCAACAGATCGCGATGGAACCATCAGTTACACAGAAGGTTCTTATGAAAATCCTGTTCAGCTGGAATTTATAGATACCCTTAGTTATTCCCTTAGTGGCTCTGATGCAGAGTGGCTAGTTATAGATTCAGAAACAGGCGAGTTAAGCTTTAATTCAGCCCCTGACCCGGCAGTTAAATCGACTTACTCAGTGACCGTAACCGCCTCAGACCAGGCAACTGAAAGTTGGTCGGATACAGAGTATAAGATGGTGCCAGGGCCGCTAACTACCGCGCAGGATATTACCATTGATGTTTTGATTGAATCCATGGTCGGTGAAGATGGGGAGGTCGACAGTCCATTAGAGATGCCCACCTGTGACAGGCATTTTGCTGTTCGTGGCCCAGATGGAGAGTTCTTTTACAATGAACAGGCGCATGTTTACAGCTATACAAATCTCGATTGGCAGCAACCTGATGTTAATCAGTTGGCTTGGCATGGATTAGTTGGAGACTATGGAGGCGGAATAATGTTTGCTTGTGCTGCTTATCAGCAGGTTCTTGTAGATATCGTCGATCAGGTTGAAAGCAACGATCAATCATCGAGCTATATAACGTACTCAGAAGATTGGTCAAACCAAATTGCCAACGAATTATTCACTGAGGGTTGTGCAATTTCATCGGGTGATTCAAACCTTAGCCATTTTGTTGGTGAACTTATGTCAGTCTATGAACAGCGTCAAATGGACTTATTTATCAATTTAGATGGGTTGAAAATAGCCTCCTATGAATTATTAAATACCTGCCTAGTAAATTATCAACGAGAGTCTGGTTAATAATAGTCTCAGTAGCCCAGACATAGTCATACCAGCGAAGGTAGGTATCTATGTGTATATGGACCCCAGCCTTCGCTGGGGTGACGTGTTTGTGCTGGGATGACTTTCTTATAGAATCAAAAAAGCCCCAGCGTAAACTGAGGTTTTTTAAATTATGGTGCCCGGTCTCGGACTAAATGCGCAGTATTTTGGGCGCGTTCGCTTGCGAAGGCGGGGCAAAGCCCTGAGCGCTCTTGCGCGAATCCATCTAACCGTTCGATGACTTTCTTATAGAACCAAAAAACCCCCAGCTTTCACTGAGGGTTTTAGATTATGGTGCCCGGTCTCGGACTAAATGCGCAGCATTTTGGGCGCGTTCGCTTGCGAAGGCGGGGCAAAGCCCTGAGCGCTCTTGCGCGAATCCATCTAACCGTTCGATGACTTTCTTATAGAACCAAAAAAACCCCCAGCTTTCACTGAGGGTTTTTAAATTATGGTGCCCGGTCTCGGACTAAATGCGCAGCATTTTGGGCGCGTTCGCTTGCGAAGGCGGGGCAAAGCCCTGAGCGCTCTTGCGCGAATCCATCTAACCGTTCGATGACTTTCTTATAGAACCAAAAAACCCCCAGCTTTCACTGAGGGTTTTAGATTATGGTGCCCGGTCTCGGAATCGAACCAAGGACACGAGGATTTTCAATCCTCTGCTCTACCAACTGAGCTAACCGGGCGTCGCAATCAAATGTGCATACTGCGAGAGGCGCGTATTAAAGCGTCTGAAATGCCGTTCGTCAAGGGATTATTCAGTAGGTGGCACGTATCCTTCAGCTTGATCCACATCTTCACCGGAAAAGTACTTTTCTCGTTGCTCCGAGAGGTAAGTTCGAGCAGTTAAATCCATCATATTCAGACGCATTTCATTTATGAGCGTGGTTTGATGGGTCATCCAATCGGCCCAAGCCTGCTTAGAGACATTGTCGAATATTTCCTGACCTTTGGGGCCGGGAAAGGGCGGTAAATCCAGCCCGGGTAATTCTTGCTTGAGTTTGCGACAGTGAACCATGCGCGCCATAACTAACCTCTGTGTAGTGTTTGTTTAGCCTGTGACTTTAGGGTGATTGAGTAGCAGTGCTTTGATTGGAGCAGGCATTCCCAATGATAGTGGATTTTGTGGGTTATACCAGACTTGATTTTGCTTATCCGCCACATGCTTGGCATTGGCTGTGGCGCTACCAAGGGTTATCTGCACCGGCTTGTAGTCAAGATGAAAGTGACTAAAAGTATGCCGTTTAACCTCATGAACCTGCTCGCTGTCAGGTTGCACGCCGAGCTTGAGATAGGTCTCTTCAAGCTGTTCCTCGGATTCACATTGCGGAAAAACCCAGAGACCACCCCAGAGTCCTGCAGGCGGATTTTGCTCTAACAGCAGCGCGCCCTCAGTATTACTGATCATTAAAAAGCAGCTGGTTCTTACGGGTAACTTCTTCTTAGGTTTTTTACCCGGATAATCCTTAGGGTTACCCTGTTGGTAGGCTTTGCAATCCTGTACTAGCGGACATTGCTCACAGCTTGGCGATGACCTAGTGCATAGGGTAGCACCTAAATCCATCATTGCCTGAGTGTAGTCAGCTATGCGTTTGTGGGGTGTATAGGTTTCGGCGATCAACCAGAGTTTTTCAACCACAGCACTTTTTCCCGGCCAGCCCTCGGTGGCGCTGTAACGGGCTAAAACACGCTTTACATTGCCGTCGAGAATAGTCGCCTGATTTTTAAAAGCGATGGAGCTGATAGCACCGGCGGTAGAGCGGCCTATACCGGGCAGTTCGATCAGCTCGGGTACATTATCCGGAAACTGGCCGTTCAGTTCATTGCTAACAGTCTGTGCAGTTTTATGCAGGTTGCGGGCGCGGGCATAGTAGCCAAGTCCTGTCCAATGGTGGAGAACTTCATCCAAGGGTGCTGCGGCCAGTGCATCTACTGTAGGGTAGCTTTGCATAAAGCGTTCGAAGTAGGGGATTACTGTGCTGACCTGGGTCTGCTGAAGCATAATCTCCGAGATCCAAACCCGATAGGGATTGATACTCTGCTGCCATGGCAAATTGGTTCGGCCATATTGGTCGAACCAGCTGAGCACTGCATTTTGGAATTTTTTAGGAGACACTTTATTTTAAGCTCTTTACTTTAAGTTCTTTTCCAAAACGCCCTTAAGCAAACTTTTAAATGGGTCTGCGTCCTGTTCTTGCTGATCACCGTTATCTTTTTCGGTGATCGGCGTATTAAAAACCTGCCCGCCAAGCTGCTGGAAAATACTGCCTTTAAGAAAGTCTCGTACCAAGCTGTCGTCTGGTTTGCAGTTGGTTTTGCCGTCTGCATCAAAACTACCGCTGCAGATAAACGGTAGATTGCGATTGCGCAGACTCTTATTGACCGAGCATCCAGTGGGGCTTGTGGTGGTGCCATTAACTCTGGTGTTGGCAGTAACACTGTAGCGTTTATCCAACAGCTGCACTGTGCCACGGCCATTGATAGACAGGTTTCCAGTAGCGGTTTTTAAGTCTCGAATCTGTACTTTACCTCCATCGACACTAAATTGACTGGTCAGGGTGTCCAGCTTGGTACCCTTTGGCCAAGTTGTATTGGATGGGCTGCCGCCAAATAGGGCGGCGGCATTACAAAAGGTCTCTTCTGCATTAATGGCGAGATAGATTGGGTTTAAAACAGTTAGCTGCCCGGTACCGCTCAGTACATTGATAATCTCTTCGAGGCTGTTGCCAGAGCCCTGTAAGCTAGCCTCTGCGCTGAGAAGGCCGGAGAGGTCACTGCTATCGGCAATGGCGGGCAGAGCCAGTTGCAGATCTATACCGATCAGAGAATTTTGCAGTTCAAATTCAGGGGTGGCCGAACGCATATCCAGTCGTCCGGTAGCATCCACCTGCCCACCAAACAGATCGACATTTAACGAGCTCATACGCAATACCCGATCATTACCAAAGACATTGCTGTAGAAATTGTCCACAGTAAAATCATTAAATTGAAGACTCGCTATAGTTATTTCAACCTGAGTCTGGCCCTGCCAAAGTGCAAAGGGAATGGCTAGTGGTGCAAACAGACCGCTGTTGTCGGCGCTGCTTCCAGACTTGGGAAGATAGTTTGATACGTTGATAATATCTGCCGAAACAATGGTGGTGAGATTGTTGCGCAGAGAGTCTATTTGCAGATCAACCTCAATAGCTTGGCCGTCGAGATTGATGAGATTATTAATATCTGACATAGCCTGAGTATCAAGGCTAAAGCGGCTCTCGATGCTGACATCGGTCAAGGCTGAGGGGTCGGACATTTCAGGTAGGCTGATACTAGGAAGTATCTCTGCAACCCGTTGCAGTTGTTGTATCAGACTAAAGCTGTTGGATTGGAGATTGCCCTCGATAAAATTCAAGCTGTTGCTAGCTCGAATGCTGCCATTCATCTCAATATCATTTAAGCGGATGGCCAGATCTGCCAGGCTGAGACTTTGTATTGCGCCGTTAGTAACGACAATTGCAATAGAGCTATCTACGGCAACCTGCTGGCCACCAAGTGCCTGCAGAGACGCTGTGAGAGGGAAATCTGTTCCATCTAAATGGATGTTGCTGGCTTTAAGGCTAATGTTATCTAATTGCACCGGCTGGCTGTTTGGGGGGCTATAGCGAAGTTGACCACCTTCGAGTTTCACGGAGCTAAGGTTAAGCTGATTTGGGTCGAGAATGATTGAGAGAAGATCGATCCAGGATACTGAAAGAGTGAGCTTATCTACGCTGCCGGCAGCGGTGTTCTGATCAGAAAAGCGAGCCTGCCCAATGCTGATGCCCGGCTGAGGGAGAAATGTCCAGGCGAGATCACCGTCAATGGCGAGATCGAAACCCTGTTGGCGTGCCTGAGACTCAATATCTGTCTTGAAGTCGTTGATATCGACAGCCAATGAGATATAAATAATTACTGCAGAAAATAAAGTGACCACTGCGATTAGGCCAGTGGTCACCCATTTTAAAAATTTTTTCACGATCACCAACAATTTAAGGGTTGCTCTTTGGACCTCATATTACATCAAAGAGTACAACCCTTAAATACTGATAAACGACTTAGTGTCTAGAAAGAGTAACTAGCTTTTACACCTAGATTTCTACCGGACATTGGCACTTCGTTCTTAACAAACGAGCTATGATTTCTAGCCACCTCATCCAATAGGTTTTTGCCGAACAATGAAAGGGTCAAGCTGTGTCCCGGGCTAGTCTCAATTGTTTTGGATAGATTTAGATTTAATAGTTTAAATCCATCGGTAGCAGTTTCATTTTCAGCTATATCGTTTTGAGCTGATACATCCTTGAGCGATAGTGCAAACTTAAGCCCATCTTCCACATAGGAAACTCGGTATAAATCTCTTTCCGGGCTTATACGTGGGATAGCGTTTCCATTGGTAAATTTCCCTGAAACCGAATCTCTTCCGTATGAAAGCGTTAGTGCGCCACGAGCAAGGTCAAAGGTCTTGCCTAGTTCAATTTCATAGCCGTCAAACTCAGCGTCTTGCTGAAGATAGTTGGCAAGAATTAAACCTTCATGATGCTCTTCCTCGTCATGCTCGTCGTGCTCTTCTTCAGTCTCATCCATTAGGTAAATGTAGTTATCTACATTGTTCTGGAAGAAGGTTAGGGTGGCAAAGAATCCATCATTTTCATAGTCAAAGGTCAGATCGATATTATTTGATTTCTCTGAAGCCAGGTTGAAATTACCAACCTCCACTCTGCCTGTTGCCAGGTGAGGACCATTCATTAATAGCTCAACCGCTGTAGGCGCTCTTTCGACAGAGGACAGTCCAAGGTTGATCTTTAGTGAATCATTAATATTTTTGCTCAGAGTCAGGGCATAACTAGTTGTGCTGAGATCCCGGTCGAAATACTCCAGCTCTGCTTCATGCTCATCACCATGTTCGTCTGCGTGATCATCTTCATGCTCTTCATCATGGTCTTCACCGTGCTCTTCATCTGCTCTTCCTCATGGCTGATAGAGCCTTTTCTGGAGATTTGACCGTGTCTTATACCAAAGTCGACATGAAATAAGTCGAGATCTTTGCTCAGATAGTAACCCAGAGTCATTTCTTGACTTTCTGTTGGGTTGATAAAGGCCTCTTCACCAATAACAGAAATATTCTCATCGACAAAATTGATGGCAATTTTTTGTGCTGCGAAATCATTGGCTAAATCAAAAATCGCACCATATTCTCTTGCATCATTGCTGAAGGTTGTTGGACCCTCTTCGTGATGTTCGCCTTCGTGCTCTTCATCGTGCTCCTCACCCTCTTCATCATGCCCTTCTTCTTCAGCATGTTGCTCAGTGTGTGTGTAATCGGAATCTCTGAAGTGGTATTCGATTTTTTCTAGCAAGCTATTACCTAGAGCAAAGGAACCCTCTAGATTGACGACATTAGACTCAGTCTTGGAGAAGATTCTCTCGCCTTCATGCTCTTCTTCGCCTTCGTGTTCATCTTCACCTGCATGCTCTTCTTCGCCTTCATGCTCTTCATGGCCTTCCCCATGAAACGGAACACCGAAGAGATTTTTGGTGTCGCTGATAGAAAGTCCAATATATCCCCAGTCTCCGGTCTTGGAGATACCTACTCTTTTGGAAGTAGATGCAATATCAGAATTGGGCAAGTAACCGAGATCTTCCTCATGCTCTTCACCTTCGTGTTCTTCGCCTTCATGCTCTTCACCTGTATGTTCCTCATCTTCATGCTCTTCCTCATGATGAGCAATCGCGCCAGCTGGAATATCAAAGTCACCAAACTCGGAGTCTTTGTAGCTAGCGGTGACATTCAAGCCGCCGATATTATTCTGGTAAGAGAAATCATGAGAATCACCGCTATTGACCGATTGCGCTTCTAAACCTAACTGAAACTTTGATTCTGTAAAGTCTTCTCTGGCAATCGTGTTATCAACAATGTTCACTATTCCACCGATGGTTCCGTTGGAATAAAGGAGTGACGAGGGCCCTCTGACTATTTCGATTTGCTGGATGTTATTTAAATCAACATCATTCATATGGTCTGGGCCCAAACCTGATACATCTCTGACGACTACGCCATTATTGAGGACCTTCACTCTGGATCCCGACATACCTCTGATAATGGGTTGACCTACCGCGGCACCGTAATCACTCGAGGATATACCTACCAAGCCATCGATGCTGGCACCAATACTTTGGCTTGCATCAGTAGCAATCGACTCACCATTGATAACATGCAGCGGGTTTGAAATTTCATCGGATGCGGCATCAATCAATGATGATGTAATAATAACTTCTTCTATATTGCTGTTTGCGCTTGCTGAAATTGGCGCGAGCAGGACCGCCGCAGCCAGTGCTGCAACGTATTTTAAATTGTGCATTTTTATACCTTTTACTTAAAAAATTAGAGTTGTAGAGTTAATTTCTAAGCGTTAGAGGGCGGAGCTCTAGACAGGTAAAGGGAGAATCTTTGGGCGGGTTTAACCCTGCTGAAGACGGGTTTTGACGCTGTGGGTCTAACCACAATAGTGGCACTGGTATCAGGGTTGACGATAACAGTGGATTCTTGAAAGCAAATACTACAGCTGCCTTCTTGATGGTCGCGATCTCCATCAATATGGCTATGGGCAGAGGTAACAACAGACCCAAGCCCTAAAAATAGGCTCAGTGCGACTGCTACTATCCATCTATAGTTTTTCATGCGCGAAATTGTATCACCTAATTGTTTCGGAAATATAAAAAATTCTGGTTATAATGCGCCTTTGAAATGAGTCTGACGTTGGAGAACACCATGGCTGATCGCATTGCGACAGTGACACGCAATACCCTAGAATCGCAGATCACAGTGACGGTTAATCTGGATGGAACAGGTCGTGCAAACTTTGCCACGCCGGTGCCTTTTTTGGAGCATATGCTCGATCAAATCGCACGACACGGTTTAGTTGATCTAGATATTCAGGCCACCGGTGACACGCATATCGATGATCACCACACCGTTGAAGATATCGGTATTACCCTAGGTATGGCGATTACTAAAGCGATTGGCGACAAGAAAGGCCTGACTCGCTATGGCCACGCCTATGTACCATTGGATGAAGCGCTGTCTCGTGTAGTGATGGATTTTTCCGGCCGTCCCGGTTTGATTATGAAGGCGGATTTTGTCCGCAGCCACGTTGGCAGTTTTGATGTTGACCTGGTTCGTGAATTCTTCCAGGGCTTTGTAAACCACGCGTTGGTTTCACTGCACATCGATAACCTGCGCGGCGCCAATGCTCACCACCAGGTCGAGACTATCTTTAAGGCCTTTGGTCGCGCACTGCGCGTAGCCGCAACTGCTGATGAACGCATGGCCGGTGTAATGCCGTCTACAAAAGGTACTCTTTAAGAGTGCCTTTTTTTAAAAGAAGTTTTTTTTACAGAAGTTTTTTGATAGATAGGCCAACAACGAAAAAATCTTATGAGTGATTTCCGCAGCCATATTGCCGTTATTGATTACGGTATGGGCAATCTCCATTCCGTTGCCAAAGCCCTGGAGACTGTCTGCCCCGGTGCCAAAGTCTCTATAACTGCCGATCCTGCCGTGGTTGAGGATGCCGACCGAGTGGTATTTCCCGGCGTTGGTGCAATACGCGACTGTATGGGTGAAATCCAGCGCCTCAATGTTGGCGATGTGGTCAGTCAGGCGATGAAGAGCAAGCCAGTACTGGCAATCTGTGTCGGTATGCAGGCACTGCTGGAAAGCAGCGAAGAAAATGGTGGTGTTAACTGCCTGGGTCTATTGCCCGGCCAGGTCAAATTCTTTGGTGATAGTCTGGTCGATCAGCAGGGTGCTAAGCTCAAAGTTCCCCATATGGGCTGGAATAATGTTCAGCAAACCATTGATCACCCGCTTTGGCAGGGAATAGAACAGAACAGCCGCTTTTACTTTGTGCACAGCTATTATGTAGTCCCCTCTGACGAATCGTATGTTGCCGGACGCTGCGACTACGGCGTTAACTTTGCCGCTGCACTCAGCCATAAAAATCTCTTTGCCGTGCAATTCCACCCGGAAAAAAGTGCCGATGCCGGCCTGCAGTTACTGCGTAACTTTTGTAACTGGAACGGCTGAGTAGTATGTCGGAAACGCCGGATAATCAGGAGCTGATTGCACGTCTAAATAGCGAGACGGCAAAAATCAATTGGCATGAACTGCAAAAGCACTATGCTTTAGGTAATGTTCTGGCCGTTGCCGAGGGTGGCGATTTAATTCAGGTCGCTATAGCTTTGCATCAGGATAACAGCGCACAGATTCAACAGTGGCTTGACGAAAAAGTGGTACTGGAAGTCAGTGATCAACAGGCACTGGCCTGGTATGAATCCAACACCACAGTTTGGGCGCTGGTAATACCGCCATTTATTTTGGTACAGGCGGTCAGTCAATAGAACATCTAGTATAGGGAATTATATTTAGCAAAGGAGTTGCTGCATGCATTTACAACTTAATGAAGAACAACAATTTATCCAGGATACGGCGCGCCGTTTTTCCGCAGACGAACTGCTGCCCGTTGCAGAACAGCTCGATCTTGGCGCGGGCCGCGAGCCGCTGTTGGGCAATCTTAAAAAGCTCGCCGAACTGGGATTTATGGGGCTCAATATCTCAGCCGACTACGGCGGTACAGAGGCGGGCTCTGTCGCCTTTAGTGTTGCCCTTACCGAGCTGGGCCGTGGCTGTGCCTCTACTGCAGTAACAGTATCTGTCACCAATATGGTTGCCGAGGTTATTCAGGCCTGTGGTTCCGACCAACAAAAACAACATTACTTGCCTAAAATCTGTGCCGGGGAATATTCCGCCGCGGGCTTTTGCCTGACAGAATCGACAGCGGGCTCTGATCCTGCGGGCATGAAATGTCGCGCCGTTAAAGAGGCCGATAGCTGGGTGCTTAATGGCACCAAGCTGTATATCACCAGCGCCGAATACGCTGGCCTGTTTGTGGTTTGGGCGGTCACCGATACTCAGGCACCCAAGGGCAAAGGCATCACCTGTTTTCTGGTGGAGGCTAATAACCCCGGTCTAACCATCGGCAAAGCCGAGCATAAAATGGGCCAAAAAGGCTCATCGACTAACGAAGTACTCTTTACCGATTGTCGGATTCCATTGGATGCAGTTCTAGGTGCCGAGAGTCAGGGCTTTAAAATTGCTGTAGGTGAGCTTGCCGGTGGGCGTATTGGTGTGGGCTCATTTGCTCTGGGAATTGGTCTGGCGGCAATGGATTACGCGCGACAATATATTACCGAGCGTCAGCAATTTGGTCAGGCACTCTCCAACTTTCAGGGGCTGCAGTGGATACTTGCAGACCGTTATACCGAGCTTGAGGCAGCGCGGCTGTTATTAATGCAGGCCGCCTCAAGAAAAGAACAGGGTTTAAGCTTTTCCAAAGAGGCCTCGATGGCCAAGGTATTTGCCAGTGAAAAAGCTAATGCAGCCTGTTACTCCGCACTGCAAATGCTCGGTGGCAATGGCTACAGTGCTGAATACCCACTGGAGCGCTGGTCGAGAGATGCGCGGATTACCAGCATCTATGAGGGCACCAGTGAGATTCAGCGAATTATTATTGCCCGTGAACTATTGTTAGAAATTGTATAGCTAGACATTGAACAGTTAGGAGTGAAAAGTGGATTTACACAATAAAGTTGCAGTTATAACCGGCGGTGCATCTGGCCTTGGTCGTGCAGCGGCACAGGCATTGGTGGGTGCTGGTGCGATGGTCGTTATCTTTGATATGAACGCCGAGGCGAGTGCACTGGCTGTCAGTGAGCTGGGTGCGGATAAGGCGCGTTTTATAAAGCTGGATGTTTCCAGTGGCACGGATGCGGAGGCTGCTTTCGCCAAGATTGTTGATGATCTCGGGCATGTGGATATCTGTGTTAACTGTGCCGGCATAGCCATAGGAGCAAAGACCATCAATCGCGAGGGCGAGCCCCATGACCTTGATCTCTATCGCAAGGTCATAGAGGTTAACCTGATTGGCAGTTTTAATATTTCCCGCTGTGCAGCGGCGGCTATGGCGCTCAACAACCCCGATGAAAAATCCGAAAGGGGAGTGATTGTGAATACTGCTTCTATAGCAGCCTATGATGGACAGATGGGCCAGTGTGCTTATGCATCGACCAAAGGCGGCATTGTCAGTATGACATTGCCTATGGCTCGGGATCTGGCCAGTCAGGGTATTCGTGTTAATTCGATTGCGCCCGGTGTAATGGCTACACCATTGATGTTGGGTATGCCGCAAAATGTGCAGGATGGAATTGTGGCGAATATTCCTTTTCCTAAGCGTATGGGTGAGCCCAGTGAATTTGGTCAGCTAGTGGTGCAGATTGCCGAGAACAGTTATCTAAATGGCGAGACTATTCGTCTGGATGGTGGCGTGAGGATGCAGCCACGCTGACAAAATTTAGTTTAGTAATCCGTCATCCTGAGCGAAGCCGAAGGACCCCGTCCAGCACCAAGAGATTCTTCACATAGGTTCAGAATAACAAGTTAGGTAATCAATAACCTCAGAACGACTACCCCGAAACACCACCAGCTCCTTCTTCTTATCCAGCTGATAACTGTACATAGGATCGTAGTACTCCTGAGTAAGCACAGTCAGCCAATGCCGGTGGCTGGCAAAGTTATCCTGATGTTGCACGGCAATCGCATTTTCCATGGAGGCCAAAAGTTCTTTAGTGCGTTGACCACCCAAACGCTTTTTCACCCGCAGTAAACTTTCGGTCAGATAGTTGGCAAATTCCTGTTCACCAGTATCACCATAAAACGCCATAGTCCTACTGTAGCGATCAATCACATACTCCTGCCACAGTCTTTCCAGACGCTCCTCAAAATCCATATCTATAACCACAAAGGAACTCTGTGCCATCAGATCGGAAAAATAATGGGGTAGATGGCGGGCACCGATATTGCGGCTTTCATCTTCCAAAATAACCGTTTTATCGGGGTGCTGGTTTTGTACTTTTAGCAGATCCAGAGCAATTTTATTTTCAAAATCGATTTGGGCCGGCTGGCAATCCAGAGGCCGACCAAAACTCGAACCCTTATGATTCGCTGCGCCTTCAAGATCAATACCCGTGGGTAAGTCTTTAATAATGTCAGTTTTTCCGGTGCCGGTCATACCAGACAAAATAATAAACTTATTATTCGGTCTGGTATTAGTCTGGCAATAATCGCTTAGATAGTTAAATAGAAAGCCACGCAGGGATTTATAGCCCCCCTCGACCTTGGGGCATTCAACCCCCGCTTCAGCCAACCATTCCTGACTCAGTTGCGAGCGCAGCCCTCCGCGAGCGCAGTACAAAACAGCATTCGGGTTGGCCGTTATAAAGTCCTGCCATGCTTGTATGCGTTGGTCTTTGACTTTACCTGTGACTAATTGATGTCCCAGTTGGATGGCCGCTTGCTGATCCTGTTCTTTGTAACAGATGCCCACCTCATGGCGCTCTTCATCGGCCATTAGTGGGAGGTTTGCGGCGAAGGGCAGTGCACCAGTGGCAAACTCAATCGGTGCACGCACGTCTATCATTGGTGTGTCGTCGAGCAGCAACTGACGGTAGTTATTAACCCGTGGCAGGCTCATGCCATAACCTTTATCTGCGGGCCATCGGTCGCGTTCATAAGCTCGCCAATCGGCAGGTGATAACAGCCGGCTTGTTTTAGTAATTGACTGACTTTATCGGCCTCTGCTGGCTCAACGGAAATTAATAAACCGCCGCTAGTTTGCGGGTCGCAGAGCAGGGTTTGGCTCTGTTGATCAGTGCCGTGGATATGTTGGTGAATACTTTCCCAGTTGCGTGTGCTGCCGCCGGGAACGCAGCCCTGATTGAGGTAATCAATCACTGCATTATCTAAAAGCGGTACGTCTTTCAGGTTAACGGTTGCCGCTACATCGCTGCCCTGGCATATCTCGAGTAGGTGGCCGAGTAGTCCAAAGCCGGTGACGTCGGTCATGCAGGTAACCGCGTCAATTTCAGCGAGCGCAGCACCGATGGTGTTGAGTTTCATCATGCTTTCTACCGCAAGGCGGGCATGCTCTGGTTTTAATTTGCCCTGTTTTTCGGCGGTGGTGAGTATGCCTACGCCTATGGGCTTGGTTAAAAACAAAACATTGCCAGCCTTAGCCGTACTGTTCTGTTTAAGGTTTTTAAGATCAACACGGCCAGTTACCGCCAGGCCAAATATGGGTTCTGGGGAGTCAATGGAATGTCCGCCAGCCAGATGAATGCCTGCGTCACGGCAAGCATGACGGCCTCCATCAATAACCTGCTGGGCTATTTCTGCGGGTAATGTATTTATCGGCCAGCCTAAAATAGCGATGGCCATCATCGGTGTGCCGCCCATGGCATAGATATCACTGATGGCATTGGTAGCCGCCACACGACCAAACTCAAAGGCATCATCGACAATAGGCATAAAGAAGTCGGTGGTACTGATCACCCCAGTGCCATCGCCAAGATCATAGACCGCGGCATCGTCTTTGGTGTTGTTGCCCACGAGTAGATTTGGATCGTCAGGGGCTACAAAGTCGGTGCGCAAGAAAGTCTCTAGAACGCTGGGGGCGATTTTGCAACCGCAGCCGGCGCCGTGGCTGTATTGGGTGAGTCGGATTGATTCTTTGGACATAGGGTATTTTGTTGGCTGAATGTTTATTGCTCTAGGGTACTTGGTTTGGTGGCTTAGGTCATTGCTTTGTTGCTTTGTTCCCGCCCCAGTATGGCGAGACGCTTGCGATCGGCTCCATGGTTGGGATCACAGGTATTACTGCTGGCTTTACTCCCGCACCAAGCAAAAGATCCCCGAGCTCCCCGCACACCCTAAGAAAACAGCATCAACCATTGTGCTTACAATATTCCCTAGGCGTTAACCCCGTCCAATGCTTAAACGCCCGCGTAAACGATCGCGACTCAGTAAAACCAACAATATCCGCCACCTGCTCGACACTCATCTTTTCATTAACCAGTTTCTGAATAGCCACCTCCCGGCGCAGATTATCCTTAATCTTCTGATAGCTAGTAGCACTCTCTTTAAGTCGTCTATGTAAAGTCTGCGAGCTAATACCCAGCTCCGCGGCGAGCTGATGAATGGGGGCAAACACCAATCGCTCGGGATGGCGCTGAGTAATAATCCGTTCTATCTGAGCTTCCAACGTACTGTCAAAACCGGGGATAGTCATAATATCTGCTGGGGCATTTTCGACAAACTGCGCCAGCTCTTGGTCGGATCGAACCAGTGGTTTATCCAGATACTGGGCATCAAAGATTAGTCGATTGGCGCTGCTATTAAATTTCAGTGAGGCGGGAAACATAATCTGTAGTTCGCTTTTATGGGCGGGCGAACTAAAGGTGAAGTGAGTTTCGTGCAGGCGGATGGGTTGGCCTATATACCAGCTGGGAAATCTATGCCAGATCACCAACCAGAACTCGGTCATAAAATGTTCGGGATCCAGGTGCGGATGAGCCATTTCAAAGCTCAGCACGGCATTGCCCTCGGCATGATCCAAACGCATGGGAATATCATTGCTGGTCAGGTTATAAAAACGCACAGCCTTTTCTAATAGCTCGCCCAAATTAGCGCAGCGGCTAACCAGCTCTGCCATGATCGCAAACACCCCAACCTTGCAATTGTTTTGCGTAAAGCCCATAAACTCATCGTCGAGAGTTTCCTGAACAGTCTTAAAAAGGCGTGCTACTTGATCTGTATGTACTCGCTGACTATGTTTATTTAAAACCACAGGATTGATCCCGGCACGTTCTAAGGCGGGCTGCTGTGAGAGGTCTCTCTTCCTTAGGCCGTGCATACAGCTAATCACATGATGCTGGCAAATTGTCGCCATTTCACTGCCTCTAAATAAGTTTATAAATTGTGAGTTATTGGGGGATTTATAGCATATATGCCGGATTATAAGGAGTAAATATGGCAATAAATGTGATATTTGCTGTTAAAAATAGACCTACTATTGCATGGGTTGCTGGTTCATAGTTTGCCAATTGAGTAAAAAAGTCGGAGAAGTACATGGCAGGTAAGGAAAAGCCAACAATGGCGGATTGGCAGCAACTTGCCTTTAAAGAGCGTAAGGGACGCCCCGCTGACGAGTTGGTTTGGCAAACGCCGGAAGGTATTGATGTAAAACCGCTGTATACCGCTGAAGATACAGATGGCCTAAAGCATCAAGATAGCCTACCTGGTTTTGCGCCGTTTAAGCGTGGCCCCAAAGCAACCATGTATGCAGGTCGCCCCTGGACGGTTCGCCAATACGCAGGCTTTTCGACTGCCGAAGAATCCAATACGTTCTATCGAAAAAATCTCGCCGCGGGTCAGCAGGGCCTTTCGGTGGCCTTTGATCTGGCCACCCATCGGGGTTATGACTCGGACCATCCTCGGGTCGAGGGTGATGTGGGCAAGGCCGGTGTAGCGATTGATTCTGTTGAGGATATGAAAATCCTCTTCGACAGTATTCCCCTCGACCAGGTATCGGTGTCCATGACCATGAATGGTGCCGTGTTGCCAGTGATGGCCAGCTATATAGTGGCTGCAGAAGAGCAGGGCGTGGCGCCAGAACAGTTAGTCGGAACCTTGCAGAACGATATCCTCAAAGAATTTATGGTGCGCAATACCTATATCTATCCGCCGCAACCTTCAATGCGCATAGTCGCGGATATTATTGGTTACACCGCCAGCCATATGCCCAAGTTTAATTCCATCTCCATCAGTGGCTACCATATGCAGGAAGCCGGGGCGACTAATGTGCAGGAGCTGGCCTATACCATTGCCGATGGTATTGAGTATGTGCGCACAGCGATTGATAGCGGTTTGGATGTGGATCAGTTTGCGCCGCGGTTGTCATTTTTCTTTGCCATTGGTATGAATTTTTTTATGGAGATTGCCAAGCTGCGCGCGGCGCGGATTCTTTGGGCGACCTTGATGGAAGAGAAATTTGCGCCCAAAGATCAGCGCTCTTTAATGTTGCGCACCCACTGCCAAACCTCTGGTGTGAGTCTGACCAGCAAAGACCCCTACAACAATATTATGCGTACCACCATTGAGGCCATGTCTGCGGTATTGGGCGGCACACAATCCCTGCACACCAATGCCTTTGATGAGGCGCTGGGTCTGCCCACCGAGTTTGCTGCGCGTATTGCGCGCAATACTCAACTGGTGATTCAGGAAGAGACGGGGGTGACCAATGTGATTGATCCTCTGGCGGGTTCTTATTACATCGAAAGCCTGACCAATGAATTGGTTGAAGCGGCGATGGTACTGATTAATGAAGTCGAAGCGATGGGCGGCATGACCAAGGCAGTTGAGTCCGGTATGCCCAAGCTGCGCATCGAAGAGGCCGCGGTACTGCAACAGACACGGGTCGATCGCGGTGAGCAGGTGATTGTTGGGGTGAATAAATACCAGCTCGCCGAAGAGCCCGATGTCGATGTATTGGATATTGATAACAGTGCAGTGCGAGAAGGGCAGATAGCGCGGTTAAATAAATTGCGTGCCGAACGGGATACGGAAGTTTGCCAGCAAACCCTCGATGCGCTTTCGCAGGCAGCGAAAAGCGGTGAGGGCAATTTGCTTGAATTAGCGGTTAAGGCGGCTCGAGCTCGAGCCACTGTCGGCGAAATCAGTGATGAATTAGAGAAACACTGGGGCCGCCATCGCGCCCAGAGCCGATCAATTAGTGGTGTCTATGCTTCTGCCTATAAAGGGGATAAGGACTTTATGAATATAAGTAAAAAAGTCGAAGAATTTGAGGTCAGCCAGGGTCGCCGACCGAGATTGTTGGTAGTAAAGATGGGTCAGGATGGTCATGACCGAGGTGCCAAGGTGATTGCCACCGCGTTCGCCGATCTCGGCTTTGATGTGGATGTTGGGCCTATGTTCCAGACGCCGGAAGAGGCTGCGCGCCAGGCGATTGAAAACGATGTGCATATTGTTGGAGTCTCATCACAAGCGGCGGGGCATAAAACCCTGGTTCCACAGTTGATTCAGTCTCTAAAGCAGCAGGGTGCCGGAGATATTATTGTTATCTGTGGCGGTGTGATCCCGCCACAGGATTATGAGCAGCTGCGTGCCGACGGGGTGGCAGCTATCTTTGGTCCTGGTACAAATATTCCCGAGGCGGCAGAACAGGTGCTAGATCTTATTAAATGACAAGTAAGGGTGTTCAGGATGAACCCCTTTTTTGTCATCTCGAACTCTTTTACTGTCATTTCGACCAGAGGGAGAAATCTGCATGGAGGTCCCTCGTCGCTGCGCTCTGTCGGGATGACGGTGGTTTTGTTGTTACTCCAGCGCGGGCTGGCATTGGGGTTTATTAAAAAGGAATAACCATGAAAGAAATACTGGAACAATTAGAAGATAAACGCAACCGCGCCCGACTGGGTGGCGGCCAGAAACGTATTGATGCCCAGCATGCCAAAGGCAAGCTGACCGCCCGTGAACGCATCGACCTGCTATTGGATGATGACAGCTTTGAAGAGTGGGATATGTTTGTCGAGCACCGCTGCACGGACTTTGATATGGAGCAGCAGCATGTGCCCGGTGATGGTGTGATTATTGGTTACGGCACCATCAATGGCCGCCTGGTATTTGTCTTTAGCCAGGACTTTACCGTGTTTGGCGGCTCCCTTTCCGAAGCTCATGCGGAGAAGATCTGCAAACTGATGGATCAGGCGATGAAGGTCGGTGCACCAGTGATAGGTCTCAATGATTCCGGGGGTGCGCGTATTCAGGAAGGGGTTGCCTCGCTCGGTGGTTACGCTGAGGTGTTCCAGCGCAATGTTATGGCCAGCGGAGTAATCCCGCAAATCAGTATGGTCATGGGGCCCTGTGCTGGCGGCGCAGTCTACTCACCAGCGATCACTGATTTTATCTTTATGGTGCAAGACAGCTCCTATATGTTTGTTACCGGTCCAGATGTGGTGAAAACCGTGACTCATGAGACGGTAACGGCGGAAGAGTTGGGTGGCGCGGCAACCCATTCAAGCAAGTCTGGTGTCGCCGATCTGGCCTTTGAAAATGATGTCGATGCGTTGGAAAAATTGCGTCATTTTATCAATTATCTGCCGGCCAATAATCGCGAAAAGCCACCCCAGTGGCCGACTGAAGATCCGGCCGACCGCCTCGAAATGTCGCTGGATACGCTAATCCCCAACGATGCAAATAAACCCTACGATATGAAAGAGGTGATTTTAAAGGTCGCCGATGAAGGGGCTTTTTTTGAAACCCAGGTCAGTTATGCGAAGAATATTATTAGCGGTTTTATTCGTATCGAAGGCTCAACGGTTGGCGTTATCGCCAACCAACCTCTGGTGCTGGCAGGCTGTCTGGATATAGATGCCTCGAAAAAAGCCGCGCGATTTATACGCTTCTGCGACGCTTTTAATATTCCGGTATTAACCTTTGTCGATGTGCCCGGATTTATGCCCGGCACCAGCCAAGAGCATGGCGGCATTATCAAGCACGGCGCCAAGCTGCTCTATGCCTACGCCGAATGCACCGTGCCCAAAATCACAGTGATTACCCGCAAAGCCTATGGTGGTGCCTATGATGTGATGGCTTCCAAGCATCTGCGCGGCGATGCCAATCTGGCCTGGCCAACTGCTGAAATTGCCGTGATGGGCCCTAAGGGGGCGGTGGAAATTATCTTCCGCAAAGATAGCGGCGACGCAGAAAAAATTGCTGCGCGAACAGAAGAATACCGCAAGAAATTTGCCAATCCGTTTATCGCCAGCAAGCGCGGTTATATAGATGATGTGATTATGCCCCACAGCACCCGCAAGCGCGTGGCCCGTTCATTGGCGATGTTGCGCAATAAAAATATTGAAAACCCCTGGCGCAAGCATGGAAATATTCCGTTGTAGGCATGCGTCCAGCTGTCATCCCGGCAGAGCCCCCATCTGTCATCCCGACAGAGCCCCCATCTGTCATCCCGACAGAGCCCCCATCTGTCATCCCGACAGAGCGCAGCGACGAGGGATCTCAGACCTCAAGAGATGCTGCATAGAAAAACGTTTGCGGATAAATTTTTAAGGATAAAAGATTTATGTTGAAGAAAATACTAGTAGCAAACCGCGGCGAAATTGCCTGCCGTGTGTTTGCCACCGCGAAAAAAATGGGTATAACCACCGTAGCTGTTTACTCCGATGCCGATCGCGATGCCTTGCATGTGCAGAGAGCAGATGAAGCTGTATATATAGGCCCATCGGCGTCCACTGAAAGCTATCTGGTGATAGATAAAATAATTCAGGCCTGTCGCGATACCGGTGCCGATGCCGTGCACCCCGGTTATGGATTTCTGTCAGAGAACAGCCAGTTTTGCGATGCCTTAGATGCCGCCGGCATTATCTTTATCGGCCCCGGCAAAAAAGCCATTGAATCAATGGGCGATAAAATCACCTCTAAGCTGATCGCTGAAAAGGCCGGGGTCAACTGTATTCCCGGCTATACAGATGTGGTTCGAGATGCCGATCATGCAGTAGAGGTTAGTGCCGGAATTGGCTACCCGGTGATGCTTAAAGCTTCGGCGGGTGGCGGCGGCAAGGGTATGCGTGTGGCTTGGAATGACGCGGATTGCCGAGACGGTTTCGAGCGTGCGACCAACGAAGCCCGTTCCAGCTTTGGCGATACCAGGATCTTTATTGAGAAATATATTCAGCAGCCACGCCATATTGAAATTCAGATTATGGCCGATGGCCATGGCAATGTCATTTATCTGGGCGAGCGCGAATGTTCTATTCAGCGCCGTCATCAAAAAGTTATTGAAGAGGCACCTTCACCATTTCTCAATCAGGCCACCCGTCAGAAAATGGGTGAGCAGAGTTGCGCGTTGGCGCGAGCGGTAGATTATCAGTCAGCGGGAACAGTAGAGTTTATTGCCGATGCTGATATGAACTTTTACTTTTTGGAAATGAATACCCGTTTACAGGTTGAACATCCGGTTACTGAGCTGGTCACCGGACAGGATTTGGTTGAGATGATGATCAGAGTCGCTGCTGGAGAGAAGCTGTCACTGACTCAGGATCAGGTAACTCTGAGCGGTTGGGCGATGGAGTCGCGTGTTTATGCCGAAGATCCACTGCGAAACTTTATGCCCTCTACAGGGCGCTTAGTCGGCTATGCCGAGCCTCAGGGCGAGGGTGTTCGTGTCGATAGCGGCGTCTATAAAGGCGGCGAAGTCTCAATGTTCTATGACCCGATGATTGCCAAGTTGATTACCTATGGCGATAGTCGTATTGAGGCTATCGAGCGCATGGTTGGTGCGCTGGATAAGTATTATATTCGCGGAGTTAACCACAATATTAGTTTCCTTAATGCGTTGATGTTGCATCCACGATTTATTGAAGGCCGCTTGAGTACCAACTTTATTGCCGATGAATTCCCCGACGGCTTTAACGCCGATCTGGTGGTGCAGGAAGATCCGGCGATTGCTCTGGTGGTCGCTGCCGCAGTTCATCAATTGTATGAAGAGCGCGCCAGTTTACTCTCCGGTCAGCTGGCCGGTCTTGAACATATGGCAGCGGTTGACTGGGTAGTGGTTGCAGGAGGTCACCAGACCAAGGCGATAGTTGAGCTTATTGATAAAGGTTATTTTGTCAGCCTTGACGAGTTAGGCGACTATCAAGTTGAAACCAACTGGAGTCTCGGTGAGCCGATATTTATGGCCACCATTAATGGCAAACAGGTTTCTGTTCAGGTCGAGGCCAAAGATGGCTACTACCGACTTTTTTACCGTGGTGCCGAAATCAGTGCACAGCTACTTTCGCCAAAGGCTGCCGAGTTATCGACCCATATGCATTTCAAAGAACCTGAGGATATGTCGAAATTTCTACTTTCGCCCATGCCCGGCTTGCTGGTCAAACTGGCAGTGGAATTGGGTCAGGAAGTCAAAGAAGGCGAAGAGCTGGCGGTAGTAGAAGCGATGAAAATGGAGAATAGCTTGCGTGCGATTCAAGATGGTATTGTGACTAAAATATCCGCAGTTGAGGGCGAGAGTCTTAGGGTGGATGAAATTATTTTGGAATTTTCCTAAGGGTTTAAGAAAAATTTAAAAAAGAGTGCCTATGGTTGATTATTTAGAGTCTTTAACAGAGCAGATCAGGGCCGGAGATCGTCGAGCTCTGGCGAAAGCGATTACGCTGATTGAATCCACTCGTCCTGATCACCGCCAGCAGGCCGCAGAGCTTCTGGAAAACCTAATGGCCGATACCGGTAACTCTATCCGTATCGGCATCTCCGGTGCCCCCGGCGTTGGAAAATCCACCTTTATCGAAGCATTCGGTAACCATCTGATAGAGCAGGGGCACTCGGTGGCAGTGCTGGCTGTCGACCCAACCTCAGCGGTCAGTGGCGGCTCTATTCTCGGCGACAAGACACGTATGGAAACTCTGGCCTTTGCTGAACAGGCCTTTGTGCGACCCTCTCCTGCAGGTCAAACTCTCGGAGGCGTTACCCGTCGCACCCGCGAATCACTGCTGCTCTGCGAAGCGGCGGGCTTTGATGTGATATTGGTTGAGACTGTGGGCGTCGGCCAATCGGAAACTGCGGTGGCCGATATGACCGATATGTTCCTGCTGCTGTTACTGCCTGCCGGTGGTGATGAGTTGCAGGGTATTAAGCGCGGCATTATGGAACTGGCGGATTTAATTCTGGTTAATAAGGCCGATGGCGAACAGACCAAAAGCGCCAATCAAACTCTTAACGATTATCGCTCGGCCCTGCATTTTATGCAGTCACGCTTTGCCAGCTGGCAGCCATCAGTAATGGCTTGCTCGGCGCTTAATAATCAGGGCATAGCCGAGGTCTGGCAACAGGCGGAGAGATTTCACAGTGCTATAACGGCATCTGGTGAACTACAGCATAACCGTGAACGGCAGGCGCGCAGCTGGATGTGGAGCGAAACCGCCGAGGCATTAATCGCCGAACTTAAAAATCATCCGCAGATAAAGGCTCTGGTGCCAGAATTAGAGCGGGCGGTTAGCGAGGGTAAATTACCACCGACAGTTGCCGCTCAACGCTTAATAGAACATTACAAAACCGCAGACTAAGTTTATAATCGCCTGGCTAATATCTATCCATACAGGTAAAAAATATGTCTGACAGCAATCTTCCCAGTGAAAACTTAAGCGCCTTGATGGAAGCCAATAAAGACTACTCCGAGATCTTTGATAAATCAGGCTTAGCTTCACCTCCAGCCAAACGCTTCGCTATCCTCACCTGTATGGATGCGCGAATGGATCCGGCCAAATTTGCCGGTCTGGAAGAGGGTGATGCCCATGTGATTCGCAATGCCGGTGGTCGCGCTACAGATGATGCTATTCGCTCGCTGATAATCTCCCATAAATTTTTAGGCACACTGGAATGGTATGTTATTCAACATACTGGCTGCGGTATGGCCACGGTAACCGATAATAAAATTGCCGAGTTGCTGGAAGAAGATTTAGAGACAGCGGTTCATGATGGCGAGCAGTGGGTAAACCCTGAACGCCAGAGCAGTGAGAATACCAAGGCCGGTTCTGCGGCTGGAAAATCCATTGAATGGCACAGCTTTAGCGATTTGCACCAGAGTGTTTTAACGGATGTTGAGAAAATTAAAAACCATGAATTGGTGCCCAGCCATATTCGCGTGCATGGTTTTATTTTTGATGTAAAAACTGGAAAACTCAGCCCAGTTACTCCCTAAGGGGTTAGCCCTGTAGAAATCCTCAGTTGGTCATCCCAACGGAACTTAGTGACGAGGGATCTCCAGCAGATTTCTCCCTACGGTCGGAATGAACTGTTCGGACTTTGTGAGAGCAAGGAAAGGGGGCCATCATTCCGAACAGCCTCTAACGACTTATGACAAAACCGGCCTTTTTCCTTTCCTCTGTCTGCCCGACAATATCCTATCGTTGGGCAGCTTTTTCAAGCATAGGATGACAAAAGGCGTCGAAATAATAAAGGACGTCGGCATCTCAAATAGTACCTCTAATTTTCACATTATAAAAAATACGCCCTCAATTTTTGCCAGATCACAAGATTGGTCTACATTTATATAAGAAGAGGTAAAAAATAAGAATGCTTATGTAATGGGGGAGTTAGGATGCTTTTTTCAAGCATTACGAATAGATGCAGAGTCCGCGTCTACCTACTAGGTGAATTTATCACTATGGGGTGGCGGTGTTGAAAGTACCTATTCCAGCCAATGAGGTTGATCGTCTCAAGGTGCTTCAAGATCTAAAATTACTCGATACTGAACCCGAGGTTGAGTTAGATCAGTTAACAAAACTCACCGCACAGATTTGTAATGTTCCTATTGCGTTAATTTCATTGATTAACAAAGATCGTCAGTGGTTTAAGTCGAATATAGGATTTAATCTAAAAGAGACTCCAAGAGATGTCGCATTTAGTGCGTATGCCATAGTCAACCCCGATAAAATAATGGAGGTTGTAGATACTCAAGATGATCCCCGCTTTAAAGATAATCCCCTCGTTGTAAAGGACCCAAAAATTCGCTTCTATGCTGGTGCACCTATAGTCACCAGCAACGGAGTTTGCTTGGGAACACTCTGTGTTTTAGATTATAAACCGCGTAAATTATCAGCAAATCAACGCTATGCCCTTTATCTGCTTAGCGATTTCGTTGTCAGACATATTGAATTGCGTGAAACTCTTAGAATTCTTACCCAGTCCGAAGGGTTTCTCTCGGATGAAACTGTCTCGCTCAAGTCAAAGGTTGATCAGGTGGCGGTGTCATTAGAAAAAGAAATTGGCTTGCGGATCGAATCCGAGTTGTTTTCTCGGCGCATTTTAGATATGTCTTTTGATGCGGTTATCACCACGAATAAAAACGGACAGGTACTCAATTGGAACCCCAAAGCAGAAGAAATTCTTGGGTATACCCCTGAATATACATTAAACAAGTCGCTACTTGAATTGATTGTGGAACCCGAGCAGCGTGAGTCGATTAGAACTGAAATGGATCGAATTGTTGCAGAAAATGGCCATGGATATGGTAAGGGTAATGGTCGTTTTAAGCGTGACCGTATTAAGATGAATGTCGTCAGGTCAGATGGTAAAAAAGTTGCTGCAGACGTGTACATAATATCCTTTCCGCGAATTAAAGAGTACATCTTTACTTTTTTTATCAAAGATTTAACTGAATGGAATAGACAGCTTGAAGAATTAAAAGTCTCTGCGATCACGTTCAACAGTCAGGAGGGAACCATTATTACCGATGGTGATTTGAATGTGCTGCGGGTCAATAGTGCTTTCATAAAAATCACTGGATTCAATGAAGAAGACGTTATTGGTAAAATGCCAGATCTATTGAATTCCGATCAACATGACCGCAACTTTTATAAAAAAATATTTAAGTCTTTAGAAAGAAGTGATGGCTGGGAAGGTGAGGTTTCCAGCAAATCTAAAAATGGTGAAATCATTCCACTGCACCTAAGTATCACGGCAATTCATAAGGTTTCAGGGGAGGTTAGTCACTATGTTATTGGCTTTGCAGATATTACCAAAAGTAAACAGGATGCCGATGAAATTTATAGTTTAGCCTTTTTTGACCCCCTCACAGGTCTACCCAATAGGCGTTTGCTTATGGATAGATTAAATCAAGCTGTAGGCACTGGCGCCCGAAGTGGCCAGATGGCCGCGCTGCTTTTTATTGACCTAGATAATTTTAAATCATTAAACGATTCACTGGGTCATAGCTATGGCGATCTGATGTTGGTTCAGGTAGCCGAGCGATTAAGGAGCTGCTTGCGGATTGAAGACTCGGTTGCCCGTATAGGGGGTGATGAATTTGTGGTTATTTTGCAGAATATCACCGAGGATGCGCCGGCCCAGACTGAAGTTGTGGCCAAAAAGATTTTGGCATCACTCAGTAGGCCCTATTTTTTGAAAGATCATGAGTACTTTTGCAGTGCAAGTATTGGCGCCACTCTATTCAATAGTCATGGTGCTAATGCGGATGAACTGCTTAAGCAGGCTGATTTGGCCATGTATCAGGCGAAAAAGTCAGGACGTAATATGCTGAGATTTTTTGATCCTCAGATGCAGGAAAATATCGCACAGCGAGTAAAGCTTGAAAATGCTTTGCACAATGCACTTATTAACCATCAATTCCAACTCTATTACCAGGCCCAGGTTGATGGTTCCAATAAGATAATAGGTGCAGAGGCATTAATTCGTTGGGAGCATCCGAAGCTTGGCGTTATATCACCCGATGATTTCATTCCTCTTGCTGAGGAATCAGGGTTGATTCTTCCTATAGGATACTGGGTTTTAGAATCTGCTTGTGCTCAGTTAAAAAAATGGCAAGCTAATAGCCAAACATCAGCTATGACATTGTCAATTAATATTAGTCCACGTCAGTTCCATCAAGCCGATTTTGTAGCGGAGGTGCTGAAGAGTTTATCGAAAGTCACGGTTGATCCTAAATTGCTTAAACTAGAGCTGACAGAAAGAATTTTATTAGAGAATACAGAAGAGGCTGTCACCAAAATGGGTGAACTTAAGGCTGCGGGGGTTGGGTTTTCCTTAGATGATTTTGGTACTGGATTTTCATCTATGTCTTATCTGACTAAATTGCCACTATCGCAACTAAAAATAGACCAATCGTTTATCCATAATATAGGCTCTAAGGAAAGTGATGAAATCATTGTCAAGACGATAGTTGGAATGTCGAAAAGCCTTGGATTAGAGGTGGTTGCTGAGGGGGTGGAGTCGCAGGATCAGTATGACTATTTAGAGTCCTTAGGCTGCCAATTATTTCAAGGTTATTTTTTTGCTCGACCGGAACCAATTGCTGAATTTAATAGTCTTCTGAATTAGATCAAAATCCTATTGCTGTTATGTATTGGTAAGAATTAAAAAGGGGTGCTGAAAAGCACCCCTTTTTAATATTTGGATAAGCGATACTCGCTAGCCACATTTAGAATCGCCGCAGTTTAGGCAGGTCATACAGCCATCCATCAGGATAACCGCTTTCACGCTACACTTCTTGCAGACCTCTGCAGTGGGTGGGAAATCACTGCTCTCTGAAGCAGCAGGCGCAGCAGCGGAGCCTTCAAACTCAGCGCGCTTTTCGTCCATAATTTTCTGCTGGTGCTCTGGGATTTCTGGCTTTTTGAGCATGCCAATTTTCTGCAGATGATCTTCGATCGCCCAGCCAATCTCAGCGACTAGTGAGGGCATAAACTTACCGCCAGGCTTAAAGTAACCACCCTGCGGATCAAATACAGCCTTGAGCTCTTCCACCAGGAATGTGCAGTCACCACCTTTGCGGAATACCGCAGAGATAACGCGAGTCAGTGCCACAATCCACTGGAAGTGATCCATGTTTTTCGAGTTGATAAAGACTTCAAACGGGCGGCGCAACTCATGGTCAGTGCCCTCGTTCAAAATAATATCGTTAATCGTCAAATACAGCGCATGATCAGACATTGGCGTCTTGATCTTGTAGGTGCTGCCAGCCAGAGCTTCAGGTCGCGAAACCTTCTCGTGCATCTGGATAATATTTGACTCCGCTGTTTTCGCCGCGGCTTCTTTTGTCTGCTCTTCGGTGCTTACCTTGTAGGAGACAATTTTACTTTCAATTTTCTTGCTCATTTTATTCCTCGTGCTATTCCGTGCTGGTTGCTACAGCATCTAATTAATGGGATCAGAATTTACCGTAGTAACCTTCTTTCAATGCATCAAACAGGTTGGCGGCAGTATGGGTTTCACCGTCGTACTCAACCTCTTCATTACCTTTAAACTCAACCGTTGAACCATCGTCCAGAGGTAAAGCTGTAAGTGGTGTTCTCGAGATCTTTCTCGGTCACCAGTACACCCTGGAACGCTTCTGGATTAAAGCGGAACGTGGTGCAACCTTTAAGGCCTTTCTCGGCGGCGTAGAGGTAGATATCTTTAAAGTCCTCGTAGTCGCAGTCTGTAGGTACGTTGATGGTTTTCGAGATTGATGAGTCAACCCACTTCTGTGCGGCGGCCTGAATATCAACATGGGCCTTGGGCACAATATTTTCTGAGCTCATAAAGTAGTCGGGCAGTGCTTCTTCTTCTGAGGTGCCGTAAGGCATGGCTTTCTCATTAATCAGCGTGCGGTAAGCCAGCAGCTCATAGGAGAAAACATCTACTTTCTCTTTCGACTTCTTGCCTTCACGAATAACGTTGCGCGAGTAGTGGTGAGCAAAGCTTGGCTCGATTCCGTTACTGACGTTGTTGGCCAGTGACAGTGAGATGGTGCCAGTCGGCGCAATTGATGAGTGGTGGCTAAAGCGACAGCCTTCTTCAATAATTGAGTCGATCAGCTCTGGGGCAACTGTGGCGATATTCTGCATATAGTTGCTGTACTTGCCGAGCAGTACTTTACCTTTAATTGTGCTGCCAACTTTGATGCCGTCTTTGGCCAGCTCTGGACGCTTAAATAGCAGGGCGGCAGTAACATCAAAATCATCTTCCATAATTGGCGCTGGGCCTTTTTCACGGGCCAGTTCGAGACCGGCAGTCAGACCAGAAACGGCCATGTCCTGTGCTACGCGCTCGGTGAATTCCAGTGAGTCCTGCTCGCCGTACTTCATGCGCAGCATGGTCAGGGTTGAACCCAGACCGAGGAAGCCCATACCGTGACGACGCTTGTATTCGATCTCTTTGCGCTGACCATCGAGTGGCAGGCCGTTGATCTCAACGACGTTATCCAGCATGCGGGTAAAGACAGCGACAACTTCTGCGTACTCTTCCCAGTCGAAATAAGCTTCTGGGGTAAACGGATTGCGCACAAACTTGGTTAGGTTAACCGAGCCGAGCAGGCAGCTGCCGTAAGGGGGCAGGGGCTGTTCACCGCAGGGGTTGGTGGCGCGGATATCTTCACAGAACCAGTTGTTGTTATTTTTGTTGACCTGGTCGATCAGAATAAAGCCCGGCTCTGCATAGTCGTAGGTGGACGACATAATCGCATTCCACAGCTTCTGTGCACGAATGGTTTCATAGATGCGACAGGCAACCAGACCTTCTTTATTGGTTGTGTAAGCTTCTGTGGTTGGGAAATGCTTCCAGACGATATTGTCAGCTTTGAGGTCGAGTCCGCCTTCGATTTCTTTAGCGCTGACTGGGAAGGTGAGGTCCCAGGTGCTGTCGTTGCGAACTGCTTCAATAAATTCTTCGGTGATCAGCAGCGACAGGTTGAACTGACGCAGACGACCGTCTTCACGCTTGGCGCGAACAAAATCAAATACATCCGGGTGGCTGACATCAAAGGTGGCCATCTGTGCACCGCGGCGGCCGCCGGCGGATGAGACGGTAAAACACATCTTGTCGTAGATATCCATAAACGACAGCGGCCCTGAGGTGTAAGCACCAGCACCGGAAACATAGGCACCTTTGGGACGCAGTGTTGAGAATTCATAACCGATACCGCAACCGGCTTTCAAGGTTAGACCGGCTTCGAGGTTGCGCTCGAGAATGCCCTGCATGGAATCGGGAACAATGCCGGATACGGTGCAGTTAATAGTCGAGGTGGCTGGCTTGTAGGCCTGAGCACCGGCATTGGAGATAATGCGGCCGGCGGGAATGGCGCCGTGCTGAAGTGCCCAGACAAAACGCTTTTTCCACTGATCGCGCTTATCTTTGGCTTCGACATCAGAGAGTGCTTTGGCAACGCGCTCGTAGGTTGCATTGATATCTGCATCTACAGGTTGCTCTTGCTTGTCTTTTAGTCGGTATTTTTTGTCCCAGATATCCAGTGATGCATCTTGCATCTTGATCTCAGGAGTCTTTTTGGCGGATTTAACTGATTTTAATTTTGGTGCGGTGCTCATTGAATGGCCTTTTATCATTTCTCTCGGCTAACAGCAGGTACTTATGCCTATCGTCGCCGACGTTATTTTAGGGTCGTATATATTGTATGTTCTGCCTAAATTCCCAAATTATTATTATTTTTGTCTAGGGAACTGGAGAAGCAGTTTATCCTACATGGTGTGTCTTGCAAGTCCTAATCCACTATATCTTGTGTTTTTTTATCAAAACCTATTTAATGCAGTTTGTAAGTCGTTGAAAAACTTGTGGATAAGTCGCGCAAATCCATACGGCTGGCGGTCTGATTAAAAACTGACTGTTATCAATAAACCGGTCACGTGATCTTTGCGTATACAAATTCCATAAGAGAAGTTAATACAGTAACTCTAACTACTATTAAACTACTATTAAAAGTGCCGGGTTGTAGCATAAGTTTTG
Organism: uncultured Pseudomonadales bacterium; assembly: GCA_943846685.1. Taxonomy (GTDB): domain Bacteria; phylum Pseudomonadota; class Gammaproteobacteria; order Pseudomonadales; family Porticoccaceae; genus HTCC2207. The sequence continues at coordinate 2,065,241 of OX044363.1, read as the reverse complement.
GCAGTAGGTGTTGCGATTCGAGCAACTTAAGGGGACAGCTATGATAACTCTAATTATAATTATGGCAGTATTGTTCGGTGGTGTGATGTACGGCAGTTATTTGATGGTTAAAGACGCAGAGATTAGATTCCACAAAAGACGCCAAGCAAAACAACATTGAATCTGAGCGTTGTGTCAGTCTGGTGACTTGGATAAACTAGGCGCCTAATTTTTTTCACCCAAAAAGCGGTCTGCTTCATTGAAGTTGACCGCTTTCTATTGAGGTTTTCCATGGATATTTTTGATTTCTCCGATGGTCGTGAAGGCTACTACGGGGAATATGGCGGTGTTTTTCTGCCTGAAATTCTACATGCAACAATCGAAGAGTTGCTGGTCTGTTTCCGCGAGTGCAAATCGGACCCGAAATTCTGGCAGGACTATGTTGCATTGATGCAGAGTTATTCTGGCCGACCAACGCCAGTGACGCATCTGGAAAACCTGTCGCGCAAACTGGGTGGTGCGCAGATTTATGTTAAGCGTGAAGATCTTAACCACACCGGTTCGCACAAGGTAAACAACGTAATGGGCCAGGGCCTGTTATGTCAGCGTCTCGGCAAGCGCAAGGTGATTGCTGAGACTGGTGCTGGTCAGCACGGTTTTGCCACGGCGACCATGGCGGCGCGCTTTGGTTTTGACTGTAAGATTTATATGGGTGCTGTCGATGTGGCACGCCAGCGTCCCAATGTATTCTGGATGGAAAATCTTGGCGCTGAGGTTATCGCTGTTCAAGATGGTCAGAAGACACTTAAGGATGCAATTAATGAAGCGATGCGCGATTGGGTAACCAATATGGCCGATACGCATTATATTCTCGGTACTGCCTGTGGACCTCATCCGTTCCCGGAAATGGTTAGCTGGTTCCAATCGATTATTGGCTTTGAGGCGCGCGAGCAGATGCTTGCTCAGACTGGCAGATTGCCGGATCGTGTCTACGCCTGTGTCGGTGGTGGTTCAAATGCCATGGGCATTTTCCAGGCATTCTTTGACGATGATAATGTTGAGCTGATTGGCAGTGAAGCCGGTGGTCAGGGTGTGGGTTCTTATATGCACGCTGCACGTCTGGCTTATGACGACGCTACTGTCGGCGTTGCCCAGGGTTTTAAAACCTATTTCCTGCAGAACGAGGAAGGCAATATGAATGAGACTCATTCGGTTGCTGCCGGTCTCGACTATATAGGTGTCAACCCGATCTTTGCTCATCTCCACGATAAGGGCAAGGTACGCTTTGAAGCGGCCACCGATATTGAAGTGAAGGAAGCCTTGCGACTGACCATGCGCACCGAGGGTTTGATTCCTGCGCTGGAGAGTACTCACGCTTTTGTTACGGCGATTAAAGAAGCGCCGACTATGGGCAAAGACGAAATTATATTGATCAACCAATCCGGTCGCGGTGATAAAGATATCTTTACCATTGCCGATGCATTGGATGATGCGAAGTGGAAGACCTTTATTGAAGGCAAAGCGGATCAGTACCGTGGGGAGAAAAACTAATGGCTCTGCAAAGCTTTCTTGCCGAACGTAAAAAAGATAAAGATCTGTTGGTGATGGCCCATGTGGTCTGCGGTTACCCTTCCTTCGAAGCCAATATGCAAGAACTGGAAATTATGGCGGAAGCCGGTGTTGATCTGGTTGAGCTGCAGTTCCCATTTTCTGAGCCGAGTGCCGATGGCCCGTTGTTTGTTCATGCCAATGAGCAATCTCTAAAAGCCGGCACTACGGTTGAGGACTGCTTTGAGTTTATGAAGCAGGCCAGCGAACGTTTTCCTTTTCAGCTGTTGATGATGGGTTACTACAACACGGTCTTTAAGATGGGTGAAGAGACCTTTGTTAAGCGCCTTAAAGCAGCGGGTGGTGTTGGTTATATTCTGCCGGATCTGCCGGTAGAAGAGTCTGCCAACCTGCATCGGCTATCGGAAGAGGCGGGTATTGAGCCGATTATTCTGATGACGCCGACTAGCAGTGATAAGCGTCTGGCACAGTTGGGTGCTGTAAGTCGCGGTCTGGTTTATGTGGTTGCCCGCAAAGGTGTTACCGGTTCGAAAACCAATATGGGTGATGATGTGCTGGCGCTGATCGAGCGCTGTCGCCAACATACCGATGCGCAGATTGGTGTTGGCTTTGGTATTAGTGGTAAGGAAGATATGGACTTTTTGCGTGGATCTGCAGATATGGCGATTGTTGGTACTGCGGCATTAAAAACCTGGGAACAGTCTGGTGCCGATGGCTTGCGCAAGTTCTTTGCCGAGTTGATGGCTTAGGTAGATCTGGCTTTTAACCGTCGGTTGCTACCGAGAAACGCCAGTCATTAATTAGCTGGGATTTTATCTCTTCGAGGGGTGTGTAAGCACCCCAGTCTATTTTCTTTACGCAGACCAGATGTGCGCCGATAGCGGAGCTGATCGGTCCTGCCCAGCAGGGTAATGCTTCGCTGCCGCCGATAAGCGATAGCAACTTCGCGGTAAATGCCCGATCATATTTCTCTTCTAATTCTGTCGACAATATAGCCCCGTAGCGATCAAAGCTATCAGCTTCCCGATCAGCTGTTCGGGTTGATAGATCGCCGACTAGAGTGTCGAGCGCCTGCTGTGCTTTTTCGAAAACCTGACCCCCATGCCGAGCGGTACTAAAGGTATCCACCCACAGCCAGAGTTTCGATGGCTGACGATAGTTATCTCTGTTCAGTTGATAAAAACCTTCGAGTTCCTCAGCCGTGGGGATTTTTTCCGTGGTGACATTCTTAGTTAAGCCGGCCAGCTTGGCTTCCATGGCAGACTGATCCATGGTGCTGTCTATATCCGCACCTATACCAGGTACATCAACCATATCTTCAGCAAATAGTTTGCTGTTAATACGACTTTGCAGCGCTACATTATCGGGATTGGTCAGCTCATCCATAGCCCAGTTTGCTTCGACCGAATCCGCGCTTTTAAGCCAGTAGCCGAGACCCAAAAGTGCGCCAAAAATCAGCATAAGAATAATCAGCAGTAGAAAAAAATGTCTGGGGGTTTTAAGGGTCACGTGAGTTTCGCTATTTAAGTTTCGCTATTAGAGCGTTTTACTGTTTAAAGATTTTTATCCAATCGCCGGCCACTGGCTCACCGCTTGGGTAATGGCCGTTGATTATACGCAGATCATCTAATTCCGTGGCGTTAAGATTCAGTGCTTTGCCCAACGCGTCGAAGTTGGTGGCATTGGTTGCTCTCACATAGTGAATAGTTTTTGGCTTTTGACCGGCAATTTCACGGCGTGAAATGGGTCGGAAGGTTTTAATCGATTCAACAAACAGTTTATCCGCGTCGGCAAACTGCGCCGGTTTATCCACTTCCCCCTTAAATACAAAGGCATTGAGTTTGTAATAGATAACTGCAATACGCTGGTTAGGTTGATTTTCGTCGCCGGGTAAAATTCCGCTAAAACCCTTTAGCCCAGCAGGGGCGATGGCGCTGCCCTGTTCGAGTTTTGCAACCTTCAGAAAATTATAGAGATATTCTTCAGGACTCTGGGCGGTGCGCGCAATAGGGGTCAGGCTGAGCTTGGCCTCTTTGCTTTCAGGGCTGCCCACTGAGCTACGCTTGATGGTGTCATTGGTCTGCGTCCAACCTTTGGGGTAATCAAAGCGTACCCGCAATGTCATATCCGAGTAGCGCTCGGGTTTTTTCTCTTTGGCGAGAAAGTTTTCGCCCCAGATAAGCCCTTCGGTGAGCTCGCGATATCTGGCGGCGCCATCACCGCGAGTCTCGGTGGATTGTAGACGTTGAGCTTTACTCACCACGGTGCGCAGTCGTGAATCATTGCGCGGGTGGCTGGCAAATATACCGTGGTAGGTCTGCTTGCTGGCACCCTTGGCTTTGGCACGGTCTTTCTGCAGCATTTCGTAGTCTTTCATAATCGATAGCATGCTGATCATCTCGCTGGGCTTGTAACCCAGTTTGGCCATATATTCGGCACCGGCTTCATCGGCTTCCAGTTCGTTGCGGCGGCCATGACCGCGGATAATTGAGTTGGCGTAAGCCATGCCCGCTTCATAGACTTCACCGCTGCCGGAGAGCACGGCGGCAATGGTCGAGAGAATCTGCGCGCCGGTTGCCTTGCCTTCCTGACCGGTGACATGTTTTTTGGTTATATGCCCGACTTCGTGGGCGAGTACCGAAACCAGTTGTGCTTCGTTGCTAACATAATTGAGCAGGCCGCGATTGACGTAGACATAGTTGTCGCGGGTGGCGAAAGCATTGAGATCTGGTGAGTCGAGCAGGGTAAAGGTAAATTTCTCTCCGGCCATCTCCGACTGGGCGACAATTTCATTGCCGAGTTTTTTGATATAGGCATCAAGCTCTGGGTCATCGTAAATCGGGGTCGCTTGCAGTACCTCTTTATAAAAATCTTCGCCAGTGGTTTTTGCCGAAAGTTGCACAGGCATTAAGGTGGCTGTGAATGCCAATGCCCATACCAGGCCGGATAAAGTCAGCCGTAAATTTAAACTTTTCACTGGATCACCATTTACTTTTGCACGCTAAAGAATTTTTTTAGCTGTTTGCCAAGGCTGCTGCAGGCATCTTTTTTTACCGGCGTTAAAAGCGGAATTGGTGCCACGGCGCCAATCAGATACGAGGTTCCTGCGGAGTCTACACGCAGTCGGCCTTTTTCACTAAAGTCACTAAGGTCCCAGACAATCGCTTCGTAAATAGAACTTTTCTCCCACTGCGCAAATCCGAAACAGCCACCGCCTCCGGGGCCTATGGCACAGCTAATCGAGCCGCCTTGGTTGTCGGTTTTGGTGGAGCCATCAAGCCAGACTAAATAGCGAATTCTCTGAATGTCGACTTGGCTTTTAATATCTGGGTCCTGCATAAGGCGGGTGAGCCGTTTCAGCCCCTTGGGTGCTGTACGCGGCTCAAACCAGGGGTAGATGGAGTCGATAAACTGTTGCTCGGGTACAACACCTATGTCCGCGCCTTTCATTTTTCCGGAAACGCAGCTGATAAATTCACGGTCTGTGTCGTAGTGGCCGGCATCGCGGCGCCCGAGTATAACGACTGATTCATCGCTGTTGATTTCCATAACGCTGTTGTTTGGACGGTATTCGTCAATGCTAGTGGTGGCGCCACAGCCGCCGAGTAGTGCTGCCATGCTAATGAGAAGGATTGATTTTTTCACTGCTCATCTCCTAGCTTTCGTTCTCTTACCAGCCAATTGTAGATACTCGGAATTCGATAAAAATCGAGGAGTAATTTGGCACCTGCATCGCGCAGGGCGATAACGGTAGCTTCTTCGATGGCATTGGTTTTTGACAACATAAAAGAATCCGGTGTCTTGCCGTAGGCGGGCATAAACCAGTTGTCGATTTGATCGCCTTTGGCATTTTGGATATCTAGGCTGTATTTGATCCACACCTCATAGACATTTAGATAGGTGTCGGAGGGTGTTGAGACCTGAACTTCCTGAACCAATGGGGTGATCACCAGCGCATTTTCAAAGCTTACCTGATCCCTGGATTGAACAAATTCGATTTTGTTAAACAGCCCTGCAAAGGCATTGCTAAGCATAAGGGTTTGAGCCGAGCCTATAGCAATGGTGGTGTTCTTGCTCGGTGTTGCCACATAGTTTTTAAATTCGTCGTTAAAGATAATCGAGGCGCTGACAGCCTTGGGTTTTGAGACCACGGTTGGGAAGTTTCGCTCGACCTGAACCTGTGCCGATGAGCTGCAGCCGGTAATGGCGAACAGGGCAAGAAGGCTGGCAATAAGATGTATTTTAGTTATCTGCATAATTATGATCCCTTTAATTAAGGCTGTTAAGGCCAATAAAGGTTCCCCCATTGTTATAGCTTAGTTCACGCATTAGAGCGGCGAACTTAATTGCCGAGGCGCTGGGGGTTCCGCCCGGTGGAAAATGCACAGGAAATCCTATGGCATGAATACGCACCAGCCGGTCGGCTCCGCGGTGTGCCTGATTTAACCGGTCGATGGCTTTGACTATATTGCGAATCGAGCGGCCCTGAAAGTCATCCCCAAGGGTGTAGATACTGATTTTTCGGTCGGCTTTGTAAAAGGTCTGAATTGCCGCATTAATCCCTTCAACCGGACTGGAGTTACTAAATGGTGCCCAGGTATTTAAGGTTTTAACGATGTTTTTGCGCATCTCCGGGCTATCCGGTATCCAGCGGCCGCGGTAGGCAGAGAACATATACTGGCCCATATCATTGAGCACCTGCAGGCCTTTGACATCTGGGTAGATGTCGAGAATATTGATCATCTCTTTTTTGACTTTTTCCCAGGCGGCGACCTGCATACTGCCGGAGGTGTCGATGACAAAAATAATATAGTCACTGTCGACCGGAATACCGCCAATCAATTTATTCTGCTGCTTAAATTCAGGGCCGAGCAGGCGCTCCATCTCTTCGCTAAGAACCTGCATCACTAGCTGTAACTGCTTTTTTTCTCGCGCTTCGGATTGGGATATCTGCACAGACTGCTTTTCAATACTGGCGAGTTTGGCTTTCAGGCGAGCTACACGCTCGGTTAGCTCGGAGAGCTGTTGCTTACGGGATTTAAGCTGTTCGTTGAGAACGACGGATTCACCGCGCACATCAAATAGGCGCTCCTGATAGTCTTTGACGGTTGCGCGCAGTTTGTTCTCGGCCTCTTCAAGGGCGGCGGGGTCGCCGACTCGGGCTATCACCAGCAACAGCACGATAGCGCCAAAGCCACAGCTGATAACATCCAAAAATGAAATGCTGGCTTCCTGAGAGGCTCGGCGTTGGCGTTTCATGGCCAGTCTCGCGAGGGGGCAATAAAGGCGCCCTGTGTATTTAGTGCCAGTTGCCAGAACAGTGCGGCGGCTTCTGGGTCACCTTCCATGGGGAATAGAATCGTATTGACTGGAATGCCTCGCGGCAGGCTATTCACTGCGGCGGCAAAGAAATCGCGGCGCTGGCGGCCGCTGACCATATATTTTTTTGGAGGGCTGGCGCCCTGAGTGGGTAGTCCGTCGGTGAGTAAAAACAGATTGTCCGGTTTATTTTCAAAGTCATTCACTGCGGCAATGGCATTGATAAGACTGGTGCCATTACCCGGTGAATAGTTGCGCAGGCCCTCTACCGCTTTTTCCAGATCCAGAGAGTCTGCGGCATCTAGCCATTCGCCTTCGCTGCCTAGAATTGCCGGCGCTGCTTCGGTGTTAAAGATATAGACCTGGAAGCGACTGCTTGGCGGCAATTGGGCTAACAACCATTCCACGGTGCGCATAGTCCAAACCCATTTTGGCGACTGCTTTTTCTGGCTGTCATCCATATTGCGTCGGCGCACCGCGTTGACCACAGTGTCCGCGAGCATACTGGCCGAACCATCCACTAGAATCATTACCCGTTCGCCACCGAGTTTAAGGCCAGTGAGATACTGGCGATTGCCATCCCCAAGAAATTCGCGCACCTTGTCGCCAAACTCCACCTCTTCCATCTGCGCGGTCTCTATTTCCAACTGCTCGACTTGACGGCGCAGTTTGGCAATATCATCTTTGGGGTCGGCCTGAATGCTTTTTTCCTGTTCCTGCAGATCGGTAATTACTCGATCAGAGGCACCTTGCGCAGTAACCAATTGCAGCTGCAGTTCCTTAAGGCTGTTAAGTAATTCGACTTTTTCCCGCTCGGCCTGACTAATATCCTCTTGCAGCAGATCCACTTCTGAGGCCAGTCTTGGGTCGGGTAGTTCGATCTCGGTGGCATTGTGACGAAGAATTAAAAATAGCAGAGTTACTGCACCAAAGCCGCAGGCCATAATGTCCAGAAAGGAGAGACTAAAGGCAATATTGCGGCGCTTCTTAGCCATTGCAGACCTCGATTAATTGCAGCCGAAAGTCGCCGATAAATATTTTTCCGCCGGGGGCGGCGCTATCGGGCAGTTCTATTGAAATCTGGTTGTCGTGATGAAGAATATTGAGACTGTGGTTATTGATGGAGATAACCAGCGTGGCACTGCTGTCGACCAACTGAGTGATGTTCAGGCGCTTGCCATCAATACCAATACTGACCGGCTCATTAAGCGGCCAGGCTCGTCCCTGATAGAGCAGATGGGTGGCTGGAGCTGGTGGCGCTATATCTGTTTTGCGTCTGCCGGTGAAGCTGACTGTCTGTTCAATTGCGGTGATACGGTGAAGGTTTTCGCTGTGCTTTAAAAGGCTGTCGTAACCTCTCAGGCAGTTATCAACCGCCTGAGTCTCATTAAGTTGTCGGGCGCCACCAAAACCTGAGTGCAGGGCAGAGATCAATTTTGTATTGTGAGACAGGGTGATATCGGCGGCGGCTTTTTTACTGATCAGTCGGGTCAAGCTCTGCAGGCGAGGTTCGAGTAACGCTTCGAGTTCGCTCTTGCGTAACAGTATCGGCAGATCCCCTCGCGGTGAGCTGAGGATAAGTTCGCATTCAGAGATACCGCCAAAGCGTGCTACCAGATTGGGTAGCTGATCATAAATAGCCTGTTCTCCCTCAGAAGTATGCAGTGGGTCAAAGCGATGATTTTTGATCGCCAGATCTCTGATATAGCTGGCTAGGGCGTTGTAAATATGGCTGGCACCTATATCTGGAATTACCTGATGGGCTTCAACACGCAGGCTGTTGCGTTCAAAGCTAACTTGGCTGACGATCATTTGCTGCATCTGTAAATCAACGTGCAGGGTCTGTTTTTCCGACGACTTAATATTCTCAGGACTCTCAATAGAGTCTTCCAGGTAAAGACAGTTGGCGAGACTGTTGTCTATTACTGAGACTACCGTTGTTTTAACTGCTTCGGTTTTAAAGGCATCTATTAAACCGAGCAATAGCGATAGCTGCTGATCGTCGAATGTGCCGGGAACACAGAGTATTAACTGCTCGGGTGTGCCGGCTTTGGTGAGTAGGCTGTGCAGTTGTGCATAGGCGATATCGGCGTGATGGCGAGCCCACTGTTGTTCGCCGGACAGCGGCGCCTGATTGAGTTGTCGCCAGTATTCGCGATAGATATTTTGCGGCTGTAACCAGGCCTGCTGACGGGCCGGAAGACCGGTGATAATGCCCTGTTCTGTATGCAGGGCAAATCCTGGCTCGGAATAGGCTTCGCCCGTCTGAGTTTTAATCAGTAGCGCCTGATCGTTAAGTTCGAGGACAGCAGTGCTCATGGTTTATTTCGCTTTTAAAAATCGCAGCAGATTGTTTTCACAGTAGGCATGAGAGTCGAGCACCAGCCGCTCCTGAATAAGCTGTAACTGGTGCATAAAAAACATCACGACCATACTGATCATCAGAGCGATAAAGGTTGAGTTAAAGGCGACGCCGAGGCTGCTGGTAACACCGGCAATATTGCCTTCCATTGCTTCGTGAGCCTGCCCCAGTGCAGCACCTATACCGCGCACTGTGCCGATAAATCCGATCGAGGGAATTGCCCAGGTGATATAGCGAACCATCGACAATTCCGAATCGAGGCGGTCATTTTCATTGCTGCAGACTGTATTGACCGCGTCGGTTGCGGATTGCACGCTGTCGGTAACCTGAAATCTAGTCAGAGCGATTTGCAGCGCACGGGGCAGTAATAGTGGCCGTTGATCTTCCGGAAGGGACTGCAGCGGCCGTGCCAACTGACTGGCATCCTCGGGCAGAACCCTTGACCCCTCGCTAATTGAGATCAGCTGGGTTGCGAACATTTTTTGTTCGTTCATCGCGCTGCGGGTTTTGTAGCCCATAATCGCTAGAGCCCAGAACATCAGAATAAAACAGGCTTCCTGCTCAAAGTCTTTGATCACAATAAAAAATGATCGCGGTACCTCGTAGGCTTCACCGGCAGCAGCCATCTCGGCGTGCTGGCGAATGGTGCTCTCGGCATTGGGGCGCACCACGGTGACAAAGATTGCGTGGACAACAATCACGGCGAGTAGCAGGGCGATTAACTGGAAGAACATCTCATTGGTATGACTTTTCATGTGAGTATCCCTGGGGCTGTTAATAAGTAGAAACTGTTAAATATCAGAGGGAAGAGGAATCGGAAAGTCTTCGGAAATCTCTTCGCTGGGTATGAAGTCGCTGGGAGGTTTGGGCTCGTCTGCGGCCTGATCTGGTCGTTCTTGATCGCTTTCGGACGGCTGTTGTGCTGCCTCTGAAGCCTTTGGCATCTCAGCAGCCTCGACTTTATCCTCGGACCAAAGCGCTGCTGAAAAAGTAATTGCTGCCAACACTAGAAGAGTAGCCAGAGTCTGTGCAGGCCCTAAACGGATTATTTGCTTAATAGTTTTAAGTGGGCGATTCATAGGTCACTTCCGGGTTTGTCTACATATCTGGCGATTCTAAAGCCCAGATCAATGCGCCCATCATTGCCTGAGTCGCGGTAGCTAAGGCGCAATTCGGTGCGCGAGGCGAGGGCCCAGCTGGCACCGCGAATAACATGTTTATTACCCTGTTGCGGGCCGCGCGGGTCGAGTTGCGGTTCACCGCGCCGCGGGCGTATATCAAAATAGTCGTTGACCCATTCGGCAACATTGCCGCTCATTTCATAGAGCCCTTTGCTGTTGGCTTTAAAGCTGCCAACCACCGCAGACACTGGATACTGGTCATTGTAGTTGGGCAGTGTAAAGGTCAGAAAAGCACTGGCGCTTTTATCCGCGTAATTATCGTTGATCTTTAGTGGTGGGAAGAGGTCGTTGCTCCAGGGGAAGATATGGCTTTTTGAGCGCAGATCGATTTTTGCTGCCCAGGCCCATTCCGCCTCGGTGGGAAGCCGGTAGCCGGAAGCATCCCAGTTAACGCTGACAACACGACCCTGTTCGACATTGTAGAAAGGCGCTAAACCCTCTTTGCGGCTCAACCAGTTGCAGAACAGCGCGGCATCTTCCCAACTAACCTTGGCGACTGGCTGATCGTTCATATCCAGAGTTTGGCCCTTAATAGCAGTTGAGCTGTGCTGTTCTTTCCACTGTCGGTACTGGGCATTGGTGGTTTCATGGGTGGCTAGGTAAAAGGGGCGTTGCAGGGCGACGGAGCGCTCTGCTTCATTGGCTCGTCTGCCCGGCTGTCGCCGTGGTGCGCCGAGCATAAACGGCTGCTGCGGATCGGGGCGGAATAGTTTTAAGTTGATACCTACCGAGCTGTTTATCTGTGGTGGACGGGATGCCCAGTAAGCCTGCTGCAGAGTCAGCAGGTTAATAGTTAGAGCCTGCTGATGGGCGGGTCTGGGAGTGACACTCATCGACTTGGTCTGGTAGCCGGGCTTTTCCGCGCTGATACTGTGGGGCTTGGCATTGAGAGACAGGGTCTGACTGCCGGTTTTACTGCTACTGCTGTACAGCTTGCCATCGACTTTAACCACTGCATCTGCGGGACTCACTGTTAACTGCACTGTGCCTATATTGGGTCTTAGATCGACACTTAGTTGTGCCCGTTGCTCGGGTTCAACCTGCATGGATCGGCTGGCTTTTAGATAGCCTTCGAGAAATAACTCAACCTGATGTTTTTTAAATGGCACTACATCGACTGTTAAAGGCGTGACACCGGAAAATTGTTGATCAATGGTAATACTGGCGCCCGCAGGGGAGCTGTTAATAGACAGGCGGCCATCGGCGACAATCATTTCAATTAATGGGTGCTGGGCTTTGCTGCCGGCTTTAACGGTGACTTGCTGTTGTAGGGTTTTATAGCCGCTTGCCTTGAGAGTTAGCCTGCTTCCGGTTTCCAATACTTCTGCTGAGATCGGGGTTGTGCCGATTAGGCGATCATCAATATACAGTTCAGCCGCTGTCGGATCGGAGGTGAAATCAATATGTCCCCAAGCCGGTTGCAGGGAAATATCTATGGCCTGAGTTTTGCCCAGACCTTCGATCTGTACTTCCTGTCGCAGGGGGAAATAACGGTATTTTTTAAACTCGAGTTTGTGGGCGCCGCGACTAATCCCTTCGAGAGTTCCCGGCACTGTACCCGCCAGCTGATCATCAATAAATACCTTTATATCGCTGAGGCTGGCATTGATCAGAAGATTGCCCGGCAGGGGTTGCAGCTCGACATCGATCTCCTGAGTGGCCTGATCGCCGACCTCTATGGTTTTGTTTAGGGGAAAATAGCCCGGGGCTTCGGCACTGAGTTGATGCTCGCCGCGCAGCAGTAGATAGTTATCGCCAATATGAAAGCTCAGACCGCTGATATCAACCACAGCCGTGGCCGGCTCGAGACGTAGAATAATAGCTCGTGCGGCAAATAAGAATATTAGAATAACCAGCGCGACCACTGTGAATGCTGTGGTAAACAGCAGTGCCGCAGATGGACGGGTGCCACGCTTTTTCGCCTTGCTTTTCAGCGGCGTAAAGTCGGTTGCAGTTAGTGGTTGGGCATCTTTATTGTCGACCATAATTTCTAATTATATTTAGAACCGCTTTGGTGAGTGAGGCTTGCGTGATATCAGTATGGCCTCTGATTCCCTTTGATGTTTAAAATTTTCTTTTGAGTTCAAATCTCTTAAATAGCTTCATTACAGCTAATCGTAATCGGTGCATCGAAGCCTTGGCCGGTGACGGTAAATTCAATTCGCACATCCCGATAGCCACTTCTGGTACCAGCGGCTATATAGCGGCCGGGTTTTAGTGCCACCGAGGTTTTCTCAAAGGTCCCGAGTTTGACGATTCTAAATAATGTCACCTCTGTATTACTGTTGGAGGTTAGTGCGATCTCTACCGGTGTTTGTGAGGCTTTTAGAGTCTCTCTAAGGGTGGCAATCTGTTGTTTGAGTATTGGGCCGGGAGTGGAAATTCCCGAAGCATCTTGCAGGGCCTGTTGGGCTTTCCGAAATTGGCTACTCGCTGAAAGCGCGAGAGGGTCTTCGATAATGGCCTTGATACGCTGATCCAGGTCGGCGCGCACGGCAACCGGAATCTGTTTTACTTTGACATCGGTGAGAGTGCTGTCAGCGAGTAATAATTTTTGATAGACCGTGTTGGCACGCTGCCATTTTTCTTGAGCTACAAATTCCGCTGCACGGGCCATATTGCTGGTTACCCAGAGTTGCGAGCGGCGCGTCTCCAACAGGGCAAGCGCCTGCGCGATGGCAGGGTGGTCGGTATATACAGTGGCGGCTCGATTAAAGGCGGCTTTGGCGTCTACAAAGTTATCTTTATCCAGTGCGCTAAAGCCTTCACTCATAAAGCCTCGAAAGCGCTGTTCAGTGATTTGCTGGTTGGTTTTAGCTAGTGCTGCGGCGGCTTGTTTATGTTCTGGATCGAGTTTAACTGCTTCGTTAAAGGCTTGTTTGGCGGCGCTGAGTTGGCTGCGTGCACTGAACTTGTCGCCCTGCTGCATAGCTTCTATCAGCTGCGGCAAGTTGGCGACGCGCTGACTGAGCTGTTGCACCTGTTTATTGCCGGGAGCCATGGCGCTGGCCAGCTCTATGGCTGTGGTGGCAGTACTGAGAACAGTCTCTTCGATAGCGCTGGCGGTGTTGGCGATAGCCTCGCTGAGAATCGATTTTCCGCTGCTCTCAAGGACGCTGAGTTGGTCCAGAGCACTCTGGTAACTGGCAACCGATTCAGCGTATTCGCCGTATTGGTATTGCTGGTCACCGCGCTCTATCTGCAATAGTGCCTGTTTGTATTCAAAATCCCCCCACAGCTCGACTCGTGTTTCCTGCAGGCGGTCGCGGTAGGCAATAATCTGCGCCAATAGCGTCTGCGAGTCCTGTCGATATTTGGTTTTTTCTGCCGCGGTTGATGGGCTGACGGTTGAAGCCGTTGGTTTAACCGGGGTATTTTCAGTCTGTGCCGAATAGTTAACCCAGGGTTCGGTGACGCCCTTGGGGAGGATGAAAATGACCGCGCTGGCAAGCAGCAGAAGCACAGAGATAACAATTTTTTGTACGCCGCTCTGATGCACACCACTTTTACGCGCACCACTGTTCACTGGTTTTTGTTGGCTGTTGTTTTGTCCGTTAAAAGCAGGGTGTGCGCTAGTCTGTTTGGCGTCTCTGGTATCCATGGCTTAGGGTGTCCCGCGTTCCTGCTGATAAATTTTGCCGAGCAGTTCCTGCCACTGTTGATACTGAGCCTGAACCGTACCGGTCAGGGTGACGGTGCGATCTTCCAGTTCGATAACCTGAGGAGCAATTTCAGCTTCTAAAGAGGAGCCCATTTCGGCTACCGACTCGCTGTATTCCGAGGCTTTCTGTTTTTTGTCGAGACCGGATTTAATCACAAATCCACCCACGGCGGCAGTGGCGGTGCCGGCGTCGTCGGCCATACTGGTGCGCGCCTGAGAGCGGCCATAAATGCCTGCCAGAATGGCACCTATGCCAGTGATGATTTGCTTATTGCCCTGGGCGTTGAGCTGTCGCGCTTTGACCACTGAGTCGTAGGAGGAGCGGCGAAAATCCTGGTAGGCGAGGTGCATCTGCTGGGAGAAGCCATCGTAGTAATCCTGCATGGTGTCGACATAGAGATAATCGCGCTCGCGGATTTTGCGCACGCGGATAAGAATGCTGTCATTTTCGGCGGGCAGTCGCGCGATACTTAAAAACCCTTTGCGGTCTTCTTCGACATAGTTATCAAAAGCTTCTGGTGAGAATTTTTTGGCAAATCGCAGTTCCGATATGGTTCGCAGTTCCTGTGCCCGCTGATCGCTGATTTTTTCTCGATACTTGAGTAGGTCGTTGGCAATACGAATAAACAGGTTTTGGAAGGGATCGCCGAGGCTTTTTAAACGCCGGTCGTAGGCGTACTTGCCGGTGGTCTGTTTATAGCGTTTTTTAAACCATTGCTTGCCACTGCTATCAACCACTGCAATTTCTAGGTCCATGGTCTCGCCGTCGGACTGAAAGATGGTGCCGGTGATATATAGATCCATAATTACATCGCTGTTGGGGGTCACTCGAATAGCGCCCCAAGCGCCGCTTTTCTCTAGGACTTTTCCCAACTGATTGGAGAAGTAAATTGCCTCTGCATAGCGAACTTCGGGAAATACAGTGTCGTCTTCGTCGGTCAGATAGAGCCCGTCATTCAGGGTTGGGATTCCTACGTCTAATAGTGACTCTATCGGGAATGAGCGCGACGGAGTTGCCAGGGTTAAGGTGGTTGAGGAGGTTACTTTGTCTACAGCGCCATAGGCTGTTGTTAAAGGTGCGGCGAACAGTACGAGGCTGAGCATCACTGTTATAAGTGCGCTCATTGCAGATGAACTTAAGATATTGCGGCTGTTCATTAGTAACTTTACTCTTGTCATTTTTCTATCCTTGACCCTTTATACGGCGGTATTCATCCCAGAGTTTTTCTCTCAGTATCGGATCTCGCTCTTTGATAGCTGCGTCACGAATTTGTCGTAAAACAATATCGTCACCCTGACCATCATCTATATCGTCAGGAATTGGAATGATTTCGCTGTCGACCTGTTCCGGACCAGAGCTGGCTTGGCCGGTCTGCGCTTCAGTACTCTCGGTTCCGGGTGGCGCTCCCTCAGCCGCTCGCTGTTCTATTGAGGCATTGCCCTGAGCAGTGCCGCTACCGGCTTCTTCAAACAGGGGTTCATCGCTGTCGATCCCACCGCTAGTGCCGCTGGGACTGAGAATATCGATGCTATCAGAGCCATTGCGATTGCCCTCACCGAGAACTGTCTCGTCGAAATCTTCAAGGGATTCATCGAGCGCTTCATCTAGGCCTTCTATAGATTCTCCTCCAGCACTTTCTCCACCATCATCAGAGCTGTCACCGCCATCATTACTGCCATCAGCACTACCACCACCGCCACTGGGTGGTGGTGTGCTGCCGCCCGCATCCCCTCCCGGATTTGGTGCTCCCCCTCCCGGATTTGGCACTCCCCCTCCTGGGTTTGAAGGCCCTGGTGAGCCGCCGCCAGAGCTTGGTAAACCTCCACTTGAACTGGAGCCGCCGCTAGTCGGTGATGGCATCGAACAGGCACACAGGCCTAAAATTGAAGCGATAAGCAAACCAATAACCATTGGCCTCTGTGAGCCGGTTGTTTGGTTTGAGCTGAGTTTTTTATCAGTCATTATTTTCATCGCGGTTATTTTGTTATCCCTGTGTTTGGTTGCTTGAATAGGGAAATACAATACTGCTCTCAGTAGTGATTCCCTCTACAAGCTTGGGTCTGAAACGTTTGCTGCGAATATCTTTTAGAATTGATCGAATCTCAGCCTTAGTGATACTTTCTGGAGGATTGAGAATCTCCATTTTTATTGGCATGCCAGTTTTGGTCACAGTCATGGCTACCTGAAGATCCTGTTGTGGTGATTCCTGTCTTCCCTGTCCTTCGTCCAGGGCGGTAAATTCAATAATGCTTGGTTGGTCAAATAGGGCTTCTGACTGCTGCTGTGATTCGCTAGTCGCCAGAAGTGTCTGGAAGGCGAGCTTATAGGCCTTGCTGGCAGACATGCGCTGACCAAATACCAGGTACCAATCACCGAGTTCTGCCACAGCTTCGGCTTTCTCGGCAGCACTGCTGTTCGGTTGTTGCTCAAGGGACTCAATCACTTTTTTTAGCGCCGCTTTGCCGCGCTGGTAGTGCTGGTGTGAAGTGCTTGTTTGGCTGTTTTTAGTGGCACCAGCGTTTATTGTGAAGCCAGAATCTGAGGGCTCGCCATACTGTTTTATATGATTGGCGATAAAATAGTGCAGATGACTGATTTTGCGGTATCGCAATGCTGCATCCGGGTCGTTGACTAGACTATGGGTCTTGAGGATATTAGAAATACGATTTCCCAGACGCTCGGACATGACTAAATTCTGGTAGGCACCATTGCGGGTTCTCTCTTTATAGGTATCCAAATACCAGTCGAGAAGTTCATCGAGCACTGGCAGCATCCGCGGATCAGTTTCACCATAGGCTTGGGAGTTAATAGTGTAGATATTTTCCAGAGCATCCTGAGATTCCTCCCAGTTGCCAAGAAAGCTCTCGGCATCTGCTATGGAGAGTAGATAGGGGGTTTGAGAGAGGCTGTTAAGGCCATAGTTGACCCGTTCAATCTGCATTCCGCGCTGATAGGCGCGACGTGCACGCTCATATTCACGTTTTGAAAAATGCGATTTCCCAAGGCCAAAGTAGAGGTCAGAAAGTTCTGTAGAATAGGCGCTGCGCTCGGCTTCAGTTGCTTCTATGGCTTCCAGATAGTCGCTGATAGGGTCGCTTTCTGGATTCTCTGGGGAGGTTGTTTGGGCGACTGCCTCAGTGCTTAGAACCATAGCTATAAACATACAGATCAGCATCTGCATAACCAGATCTATGCTCTGTGGTGGTCTATAGTTGATCGCTCTGCTGCTGGGTCTCATAGTGCGCTCCCAAATTTGCTTTAAAAATTAGAGTGGGCATATCCCTGCCGGTTCCATTGGGATTAATTTTCAAAGCGGATTCCGTGGGTTTTTGTATACTGCCTTGAAAACTTACTTCCAAAAACTGCGTTTAAAAACAGTCTGCGGAATTTATTTTTATTTTAGCTGCCGATGTTCTTTAATCTTCAGGCCTATATCTATAGTTTATACCCTGATGAATAAGATTCCATTCCAATGGCAAGTTTTTTAGGGCGGCTGTTAATAGTGTTAAAAATGTAGAGAGAATAATGGGGAAGATGGTGAGTAAACCACTGCAGGGGTTAAGGGTTATTGAGTTGGGGCAGCTTTTAGCGGGCCCTTTTGCCGGCTGTATGCTCGGTTATTTTGGTGCTGAGGTGATTAAGGTTGAGCCGCCGGGTGGCGATCCGATTCGTAACTGGCGCGAAGTTAAAGATGGCACTTCGCTTTGGTGGCGGAGTCTCGGGCGCAATAAAAAATGTATTTCTCTGGATCTTAAAACCCCAGAGGGGCGAGATCTGGTTAAACAGCTGTTGAAGACCGCCGATATAGTGGTGGAGAACTTTCGCCCCGGTGTTCTCGAAGGCTGGGGTCTGGATCCAGAGTCACTGCGAGCAGACAATCCGGATCTTATCTATGCGCGGATCTCCGGCTATGGCCAGACCGGCCCTTATTCAGAGAAGGCCGGTTTTGCATCGGCCTGCGAGGCTATCAGTGGTTTTCGCTACGTCAATGGCTATCCAAATCAGGCTCCGGTAAGACCTAATCTGAGCTTGGGGGACACTATTTCCGGTCTGCACGCCGTGCTGGGGATATTGATGGCATTGCGCTCCAGAGACCGCGGTGATGGCGGTCAGGTTGTCGATGTGGCGCTCTATGAGTCGATGTTTAATCTGCTAGAAGCGGTGGTCCCTGAGTACGATGGTGCCGATGTTGTCCGCCAGCCCTCTGGAACCACTGTAACCGGCATTGTGCCAACCAATACTTATAGATGTGCGGATGATAAATATCTGGTGATTGGCGGCAATGGCGATTCCATTTTTGTCCGGCTGATGAAGGCTGTGGGTCGGGAGGATATGGCTGTGGACAGTCAATATACTAGCAATGCCCAGCGAGTAGTCCATGAAGCGGAAATTGATCAGGTTTTAACTGACTGGTGCGCAGGCCAGTCTCTGACTGCGGCGATGGAAATTCTTGAGCAGCACCGGGTACCCTGTGGTCCGGTCTACAACGTTGCCGATATGATGGCCGATAAGCACTTTAAACAGCGCGGTTTGTTTGAGCAGGTAGAGATCAATGGTCAGCCCTTAAAGATACCGGCGATTATGCCAAAGTTAGCCAATACCCCGGGTACCACGGACTGGCCGGGCCCAGAGATTGCCAGTCATACCGATGAAATTCTGCAGGGGCTGGGTCTCGACTCTAAGCAGATAGCTGATCTAAAGAGCAGTGGGGTTGTGGCTGATAGCCAATAGCTTTTTTTAGACGCTAACTTTAGCCAATAAAGCCGGTTATTGATCCGTCGGCATTAAATCCATCAGCGCTATAACCGTGGCATAAACCCCTCGGGTTACCGCAGGCTGAGGGTCTATTTTAAACAGTGGGCTATGGTGTGAGGGGATAGCTGGGCCGCCATTGGATGCCGCTTGATAGTCGGCCAGACTGGTGCCACCAATGGAAAAATAGACGCTGGGAATAGCCGGTTCGGTGGTGAAGTAGGGGAAGTCTTCTGCTCCCATACCCCCTGAACTCAGGGAAACCACCTGATCATCTCCCAACTCTGCCTGCCAGGCCGCCTTAAGTCGTCGAACTAGCGGGCTGTTATTGACGGTGGGGGGTGTCGATGATTTTGAATAAATCACTTCTGGCAACTTGTCTTCGGGTAGACCCGCTGCACGACCCAAATTCTCCGCAATACGCTTAATCCCTTTTAACAGAGTCTCGCGGGTTTCCAGATTAGTGTTGCGAACGGTGAGCTGCAGATGGGCGCGGTCGGAAATAATATTGTGTGTGGTGCCACTGTGAAAAGAACCCACTGTAACCACGCCCGGTTCACGGGGGGGCAGTTCTCGAGATACCAGAGTCTGCAGGGCGACAACAATCTGACTGCCCAATAGTATAGGGTCTTTGCCAGCATGGGGTGATGCACCGTGGGCACCGACACCGTGGACAATAATATCCAGACTATCCGAACCAGCAAATGGCGACCCCTCCTGAACATTGACCAGACCTGCAGGCAAGCCTGCGGCAACATGGAAGGCGAGGGCATAATCAGGTTGACCAAAACGTTGCCATAGATTGTCGTCCATCATCGCCTTGGCTCCCTGAATGCGTTCTTCTGCCGGCTGACCGATCAGCATTAATGTGCCAGACCACTGGTCCATTCGTGCCGACATCTGTCGCGCGGTGCCAATAAGACTGGTGATATGCACATCGTGGCCGCAGGCGTGCATAACCGGTACTTCAGTGCCGGTAACTGGGTCTGTCTGGGTGGCTATGGAGGCGTAATCGAGGCCGGATTTTTCTTTGACTGGCAGGGCATCCATATCGCCACGCATCATCACCAACGGGCCATCGCCATTTTTCAGGATCGCGACTATGCCAGTGCCGCCAACTTTTTCAGTGACTTCAAAGCCACTGCTGCGCAGTTCGCTGGCGAGTTTTTTGGCGGTTTTAAATTCAATAAAGCTGAGTTCGGGATTGCGGTGAAAGTGGATAAACAGGTCGCCGAGACGGTTGTTGTAATCGGCATTAATAGAGGCGGCCAGATCGCGGTCTTTAAGGTCGGCATGGGCGAGTAAGCTGCCCAGAGAAAATGTTAGTGTCAGGGCCAACTGGGAAAGCTGTTTTATTTTCATCACCGTTCCTAAAATTTTCTAATGAATTATTTAGCTTTAGTGTAAATCAATTCTACGAGTACATTGCCAACCTGCTGCAAACTTTTGCTACTGCAGCGCTCAATACTGTCTCCGCTAGTGTGCCAGGATTGCGGGAAGGGTGAGTGAATAAGATTGACCACTTTTAAACCGGCCTTTAAAAACGGTAGGTGGTCATCATTGATGTAGGTGCCTTCGATATCGACAAATACCTCAGCCTGCTGACTTGCTGCAATATCCCAGATTTTATTTTGTAGTGCGGGAGCGCTATCGCGAGAATAGCCCTCTCGGGGAATAAGCAGATCTCGGTCGCAGACCATATCAACTATTACTCCCGCTGCCGGGCGATAGAAGCGGTTTTTTCTAACAAATTCACTGGCGCCAATTGAGAATGGCAGGTTATTGATGTCGCCCATATCTTCAAGATCAAAAAATACCAGATCTACAATAACAGGCGCGCGCTGCTTGCTGAGTAATCGGGCAAGTTCCAAAAGTACCGCAACGCCGGAGCCACCGTCATTGGCACCAATAACCGGCTCCGCTGCCAGTTTTCTATCGCTGTCTCTATCGGAGATAGGGCGGGTGTCCCAGTGGGCGCCGAGCATAATTCTTCTGCGTGCAGATGGGCTTTTATCAGCAGGGTAGAAACTCGCCCAGATATTATTGCCGGTGAGACCGTGGCGCTGAAATGGCTGCACCACCAGTTTGTCAGCCTCAGGCAATAGCAGCTCGCGAATATAGTCGAGAGTCTGCTGTTTGGCGGGGTGGTCGATAATTCGCGGGCCGAAATCTACCTGTTTGGCAATATGTTGCAGGGCGAGCTCGCCGCTAAAAACAGACATTTGCATGACTTCTTTAGCGTTGCTGGCAAAACTCAGGCAGCAGAGGGCTGCTGTTATCCATTGCGCCGCTTTTGTTATTCGCCCAGCTGTTTTCATCTTAGCTGGCCGCGACTGCTGCTTCTGTCTCTACTGGGAGTTTTATCTGATAGAAGCCATAGATAATGGCAATAATCGGGCAGCAGATATTAAAGATCGCGTAGGGCGCATAGAGAAAGGTGCTGACCCCCAACGTCGCGGACATATAGGCACCACAGGTATTCCATGGGATCAGAGCCGAGGTCAGTGTGCCGGAGTCTTCCAGGGTTCTCGATAGATTGATCAGTTTGAGTTTTCTTTTGCGGTAGGAGTCGGCAAACATCTGCCCGGGAATCACAATCGATAGGTACTGATCGGCGGCGAGAATATTGGTACCAATACAGGCGGTTATGGTAGTGGTGATCAGGCCACCGGCAGATTTAACTCTGCTCAGCGCCGATTCTACCAAGCGTTCCAATAGGCCGGTGCGTGCCATTGCACCGCCGAAGGCCATGGCATTGATAATCAGGCCGACGGTGGTCAACATATTACTCATACCACCTTTGGTCAGCAGTGAATCCAGCGATTCATTGCCACTGACCGAGCTGTAACCGAGGAACATGGCACTTAGTAGTCCCTTAAAAATGGCCGCGACGCTATTCAGGCTGCTATCTGCTGCGAGGGCGATGATCGCCTCTGATTGAAAAATAATCGCAAATACACAGCCAACCAGAGCGCCGACAATTAGTGTCGATAGCGCCGGCTGTTTCTTAACCGCCATTACCAGCAATAGCGCCAGAGGCACGAGCATAAACGGGTTGATTAAAAAGGCATCTTGCATGGCCAGCTGTAACAGTTCTATATCCTGTACTGCGACATTCGAGCCACTGCCAATGCCGAGTACAAAAAAGACTACCAGAGCAATAATAAAACTCGGTGTGGTGGTCCACAGCATATGCTGGATATGGTCAAACAGATCGCTGTTTGAAACCGCTGCTGCAAGGTTGGTGGTATCTGAAAGAGGGGATAATTTATCGCCAAAATAGGCGCCAGATATTATCGCACCGGCACTGATCGGCAGGGATAGATCCAGTGCCGCGGCTATACCCATAAAGCCGATGCCGAGGGTGCCGGCGACGGTCCAGGAACTGCCAATACTAAAACCCACCAGAGCACAGACTAGGCAGGAGGTGACATAGAAGTAGTTGGGAGAGATTAATTCGACACCGTAGTAGATCATGCTCGGCACTGTACCAGCGAGTATCCAGCTGCCAATTAGAGCGCCGACCATTAACAGTATCAGTATGGCGTGCAGTGACATGGTGATGGTGTCGATCATCCCTGCTTCGATAACTTTCCAGCTCAGACCGTTCTTAATACCTATAAGTGCCGCCACTGCGGCGGCGAAAATTAGCGCAACCAGATTGGGGCCAAATGAGTCGAGACCGAATACATAAACGGTACCGGCGAGCATTGAGATTAGAAGTACAACGGGGATTAGGGCGTCTAGAAGGCTTGGTTTTACGACTGCTCTGGTCATGGGCGGCTCTGTTTTTATTATTTTAAAAATTAGCTCTTGAAATTAATCCTATGCCAGAGTGTAACCCACTAGTGCTGCGCTGATCTATCGGCCTTTAAACTTAAAGCTTACGTTTTAGCAGCAGGCTATCAATGGCATTTTCAGCCAATTTGGCACGGGCATAGGCCATGCTGGAGGCATCGGTAAACGGACCGACCAGAACCCGGTGCCATTTCTCACCGCTGCCAATGCCGACGGTTTCGACAGTGGCGCTGAGATTTAATAGCAGTAATTTAACGCGCAGGGCTTCAGCGTCACTGGCAATTTTAAAGGAGCCGGCTTGCAGCAGATAGAAGGAATCTTCATCGCTGCTAAAATCCTGTGTCTCTGAGGGTTCATCGCTGGGAACAATAATCTCAGTCTTTTTCAGCAGAGTGTAAAAGTCGAACTTTAGCTCAGAGGCCTCGGCTTTGACAGTTTCAGTCACTTC
The DNA here is from genome assembly GCA_943846685.1 of uncultured Pseudomonadales bacterium. Lineage (GTDB taxonomy): Bacteria > Pseudomonadota > Gammaproteobacteria > Pseudomonadales > Porticoccaceae > HTCC2207. The sequence goes on along the minus strand of OX044363.1, from coordinate 2,042,171 downwards.
CTCAACGGCGATGGTAGCTGTGGGTGCGGTTTTTAATAATGCCGGCGCGAAATACATCAACAGCGCGCCAAAAACCATACCAAATAAAAACGTCGGCAATGACGAATTCGGTTTGGCGGGCTGCTTTTTGGCAGAGCGGCTAGAGGATCTTTTGTATTCTTGCGGCATTTATAGAGCTCCAATTCAGAGCAGGGATTGTAGGGGATTATTCTGCTTAGGCAAACCTTCTACTATTAAAATTAGCGACAAAAGCAACGAGAAAATTCCCACTAGAGTTCCTGAGGGTCAACATCTATAGACCAGCGCACCTGCCGGGCTTCCGGAAGCCTCTCCAGCTGCGGGCAGAGGGCGGATAGAAGCCCCTGCAAGTCGCCTCGACGCTGGCCGCTGAGCTGTAATATATAGCGGAAACGCCCGGCGCGCTTTTCCATCAATGCCGGAAGTGGTCCCAGATACCCTAGGTCGGGTGAAGGTGGTGAAATCGTTTCTGCCAGGTTGCGCGCTGCCCTTAAAAACATTTCGGCACTGTTGGGATTGTTGGATTCCGCGCGAATAATCGCCATCTGATTGTAGGGGGGTAGCTGGGTCAACTGGCGCTGGTCGAGAAGTAATTTCGCGTACTGGCTGTAACCCTCATTGATTAATAATTGCAAAAGCGGATGCTGGGGCTGGTGAGTTTGCACTATCACTTTGCCGGCAGCTGAACCACGGCCACTGCGTCCAGCCACCTGAACCAGTAACTGACCCATACGTTCATGACTGCGGAAGTCGGCGCTAAATAGGCCGCTATCGGCATCGAGAACTACAACCAGGGTGATATTGGCAAAGTGATGGCCTTTGGCGAGCATCTGGGTGCCGACTAATATGCAGGGTTCGCCACTGTTGGCTGTATCAAAGACCTTTTGCATAGCGCCTTTATTGCGTGTGCTATCGCGATCCACTCGAAGAACAGGCGTATCTGGAAAACTCTCCTGCAACCAGGCTTCACTGCGTTCGGTGCCTTCACCAGCGGCAATTAATTCTCTGCCCTGACAGCTCGGGCACTGATGAACAGTGCGCTGCTGATAGTTGCAGTGGTGGCATATCAAGCGCCCACGGCCGCGGTGGACGGTGAGTCGCGCATCGCAGCTGCGACATTCGGCAACCCAGCCGCACTGGTGGCAGAGCAGGGTGGGGGCAAAGCCGCGGCGGTTGAGAAAAACCAGTACCTGCTGTTTATTACTGATAGTTTCTCTGATAGCGGCAAGTGTTGACCGACCAATACCGCATTCGAGAGTTTCGGCTTTAAGGTCGACCAGTGCCCAACTCGGCTGCACTGCCTTGCCTGCCCGGGTATCTAAAACCAGATGCTGATAGCGCTGCTGGTTGCAGTTATTCAGGGATTCCAGTGAGGGGGTGGCAGAGCCGAGAATAATCGGAATGTTTTCCTGTTTCGCGCGAATAACCGCGAGATCTCGTGCCGAGTAACGAAAGCCCTCCTGCTGTTTATAGGATTGGTCGTGCTCTTCATCGAGGATAATCAGCCCGGGATCTTTGAGCGGGGTAAAGATCGCCGAGCGCGTGCCGAGAATAATCTGTGCCTCGCCAGATTTAGCGCGCGCCCAGGCGTCGAGTCGGGCCTTGTCGGTCAGTCCGGAGTTAAGGGTTACCAGCGGCACATTAAAGCGATCGCGAAAGCGTTTTTCAGTCTGCGGGGTAAGGCTAATCTCGGGAATTAAAATCAGTGCCTGACGGCCATAGCGAAGAACTTTCTCAATCCCTTGCAGATAGATTTCGGTCTTTCCACTGCCAGTAACCCCGTCTAACAAAAAGCTTTTAAAGCCGTGATATTCAATCGCATCCATGGCTTTTTGTTGCGATTCATGGAGTTTCAGCGGCTGTTCCCTGAGCAGATTATTGAGTGCTACAGGTTCGGGCTTTTGCATCACCAGCTCAATCAGGTCTTTTTCCCTGAGCTGTTTAAGGGCGGCACGGCTATGGGTTTCAAGCAATAAGTCCTCGCGGATTAGCGACTCTGCAAGCAGGTCGTCCATCAGCGCTCTCTGTCGCGGTGAGCGCTTGAGGGAGTCTGGACCCAGTCCTTTGCCAAGGGTGGTGGCGCGCCAGTTGGCAATCTGTATTTCTGGCAGCTCACTGCCGCTGCGCAGCAGTACTGGCAGGGTGCTAAACAGCGCATCACCGATCGGGTGTTGGTAGTAGTTGGCAGCCCAGATAAACAGCTTAAACAGCGACTCGGGCAGTAGCGGCTGGCGGTCGATAATGGCGCTGATCGGTTTGAGCTTTTCCAGGGCAAAATCACTGCTGTCAGTAGATTCAATAACCAGCCCGACCACTTCGCGCTTGCCGAACGGAACGCGCACCCGGCAACCCCTTTGGGGCGGCGATTCTGCGAAACTATCGGGAACCAGATAATCAAAGCTGCGGCGCAATGGCGAGGGTATCGCAACGCGAATAATTAAAGGTTTTGAGGCCAGCATAATAAAGTTGAGAATTCCTTTTGTAACCAGGTCTATTTCTGCTAGAATCCGCGCTCTTTAGAAATGGCCTGCCGTGCCATACGTGAGTTGGATTGTTTGTTGTCTGGTTTAGTTGTTTATTTACCGGAACATTCTATCAGCTGATTGATAAGGTGGCGGCATGCAAATTGGAGTATATGATGAAAACAGAGATTCACCCAGCCTATCACGAATTAAAAGCGACCTGCAGCTGTGGCAATGTTATTGCTGTTGGTTCAACACGCGAACAAGCGCTCTACCTAGACGTATGTTCAGCATGTCACCCGTTTTATACCGGTAAGCAGAAAGTTGCTGACACCGGTGGTCGAATTGATCGCTTTAATAAGCGTTTTGGTTCTGCCAAGAAGTAAAGTTCTGGAATACTGCTTTCAACAGCAAGTTTCTGGAATACAAAAAATGCGCTTCGGGTTTTCCTGTGGCGCATTTTTTTTATTGTTTTTTTGTCAATTTATCTGTGGATTTTTTGTCGAGTCGGTGGCCAGCGAGTACAATGGCGATCAGATTATTTTGTACTACCTCTTCTAGATAAGAGGCTTAAGACAAAAAGGAGCTTTCGATGCGCGCGCTGTGGATGTTGATAAAATTTATACTGGTTCTGGCGATTGTTGTGGTCGGTGCCATGTTCGCTATGGAAAATAACCAACTGGTCGAGGTGGACTTTATTGTCTTGCAGAGCCTGACCATGAGTCTGGGTCTGTGGTTGATGATTTTTCTAACCGCCGGCTGCTTGCTCGGGCTGTTGGCTAGCTCAGTACTTATTACTTACTATCGGCGCCAGTTGGCCCGCGCACTTAAAAAGGACTAATTGGCTTATGGCCGCATTTGATTCTAAAACCCAATCAAAAGTTATTGTCGCCCTCGATTTTGATAATCAGCAGGCTGCGCTGAGCTTGGTAGAAAAGCTCGATCCAGCTCAGTGTCGGGTAAAAGTTGGTAAAGAATTATTTACCGCTGCCGGCCCGGTACTGGTGAAGGGCTTGGTTGATCGCGGCTTCGATGTGTTTCTGGATCTGAAATTTCACGATATTCCCAATACTGCTGCCAAGGCAGTTAGTGCAGCGGCGGATCTCGGCGTGTGGATGACCAATGTTCATGCCTCCGGTGGTAGTCGTATGATGAGTGCTGCCAAACAGGCGCTGGAGCAGAAGGGCAGTTCGATGCTGCTTATTGGTGTCACTGTATTGACCAGTATGGATGAGGCTGATTTGCAGGAGATTGGGGTTAAACGCAGTCCCAGTGAGCAGGTACTGCACCTTGCCGGGCTGACCAAGAACTGTGGTCTGGATGGGGTGGTTTGTTCTGCTCGTGAAGCCAGCGCTTTAAAAGCCGCACTGGGCGCAGATTTTCAGTTGATTACGCCAGGTATCCGCCTGCCAGACAGTGCCGCTGACGATCAGCGTCGTATTGTCTCACCTGTGGATGCGATCGCTCTGGGCAGTGATTATCTGGTGATTGGCCGTCCCATCACCCAGTCAACAGATCCATTGCAGACCCTTATACAGATCAATAACTCGCTGTAATTCCGCTAAATAATATCTATTAAAAATTGACCCCTTTGGGGGTCTTTTTGCGTACCCGTGATTAACCTATTCAGTGTAAATAAATATAGCTTTCAGCTTATTGTTTGGTGCAGAATTGCGCCAAATTGAAACGCGCTTATTTGTTGATAGGCTAGCACGCTGTTGTTGTATAGGAGAATCTTTTGGATCAAAAAACAAACCAACCCTGGCAAGCCAAACAGTCCGCTGATCTATACGGGATTGAGCGCTGGGGAAATGACTATTTTGGTCTTTCCGATGCCGGTCATGTAACCGCAAAAACCCTCAATACCGAAGTTGCACTGGTGGATATAGTCAAGGGTATGGTCGATCGGGATCTGCAGATGCCGGTGTTGTTGCGTGTCGAAAATATTCTTGATGCACAGATTCAGCGTCTTAGCGAAGCGTTCTCTAGCGCCATAGCCACTGCCTCTTATACCCAGTCCTATCGCGGCGTGTACCCAATTAAGGTCAATCAGCAGGCGCAGGTGGTTGAAGAGATCGCCGACTTTGGTAAGCGCTATCACCACGGGCTTGAGGTGGGTAGTAAGCCGGAGATGATTATTGCCCTGTCTTCGCTGGAGCCCGGCCGTCTGATTATCTGTAATGGCTATAAAGATGAAGAGTTTATCGAGCTCGGTTTGCAGGCAATTAAGCTGGGCTTTGAATGTTTTTTTGTGATTGAAACCCCTTCAGAATTACCGATTATTATCGAGCGCAGTCGGGCGCTGAATATTCGTCCGATGATTGGTATTCGCATCAAGATGATCTCTCAGGTCAGCGGCCACTGGAATTCGACCAGTGGTGACCGGAGTATCTTTGGTCTTACCGCTACCCAGCTGATCGATGTGGTCGATAGTCTAAGGCAGGAGGAGATGCTCGACTGCCTGCAACTGATGCACTGTCATCTGGGCTCGCAGATCCCCAGTCTCGAGGATATTCGCAACGGGGTGATTGAAGCCAGTCGCTACTATGTGGATCTGGTGCGCGAGGGTGCCGCGCTGACCCATATTGATTTTGGCGGTGGGCTGGCGGTGGATTACTCGGGTATTCAGAGTGAGGATAACCACAGTCGCAATTACAGCCTTGAAGAGTACTGCGAAACCCTTGTCGGCACCCTTAAACAGACCCTCGATAATGAGTCTGTTGCCCATCCGGTGATTGTCACCGAGTCAGGTCGGGCGGTGGTGGCTTACGCCTCGGTGTTGCTGTTCAATATTCTCGATACTACGACCTTTGAGTCGAGTGGCAAAAGTTTAGCTCAGGCGGATGAAAATCCGCTGCTGGCAAAGCTGCGCAATATCTCTACACATTTGACGACAGATAATATTGAGCAGAGTTATGAACAGGTTCATCTGTATCGCAATCAGATTCGCGATGGTTTTAAGGCCGGACAGGTTGATCTGCGTTGTCGCGCCAGCGCCGAGAATATCTTTCTCGATGTTCTGCACAATATTGCCGATGCGCTGGATACCATGGATCAGATTCCGGAGAGTATGGCCGGGCTAAAACTCTCATTGGCGGATATTTACTACGGTAATTTCAGCCTCTTTCAGTCCCTGCCGGATATCTGGGCCATCGATCAGCTGTTCCCGATTATGCCCATTCATCGCCTCGACGAAGAGCCGACCCGACAGGCAGTGATAGCGGATATTACCTGTGACTGCGATGGCAAGATTGATAATTTTATCGGTCTTACCGAACCGGAAAAAACCCTGCCACTGCATCCGTTAAAAGTTGGAGAAGAGTACTATTTAGGGGTCTTTTTGGTCGGTGCCTATCAGGAAACGCTGGGTGATCTGCATAATTTATTTGGCGATACCAATGTTGTCAGTGTGCGTTTAAACCGCGACGGAAGTTTTGATTTTGTTAAAGAGATGATCGGTGACACCATCGCGGATGTATTGAGCTATGTGGAGTATGAGCCGAAGCAGCTGGAGCTGAGTTACCGCAATACCGCAGAGCGGGCGGTGCAGCAGGGACGAATTTCGGTGGCCGAACGCCAGCAGATGATCAAGGCTTTTAGAGCCAGTATGCAGGGTTATACCTACTATGAACGAGAGAATTAGAAGAGAGCATTAGAAGAGAAAATTATGGCTAAAATTATAATTATTGGTGCCGGTGGCGTGGGTCAGGTTGTGGCTCATAAATGCGCGCAGATGGCCGATGTATTCGATGAGATTGTGCTTGGCCAGTCGCACCGAGAGCAAGTGCAAAAAAATTGCCGCGCAGATTCAGCAGAGCTATGGCCGCAGTATCGAAACCGCCGCTGTGGATGCCGATAAGGTGCCTGAACTGGTGGCGCTATTTGAGCGGGTAAAACCGTTTTATGGTGATCAATGTCGCCTTGCCCTATCAGGATCTGACGATTATGGATGCCTGTCTCGAAGCTGGCGTGCACTATATGGATACCGCCAATTACGAGCCGCTGGATACTGCGAAGTTTGAGTACAGCTGGCAGTGGGCTTATCAGCAGCGGTTTGCCGATGCCGGTCTTATGGCACTTCTGGGTTGTGGCTTTGATCCTGGTGCGACCAATGTATTTACCGCCTATATTGCCAAACATTATTTCGATGAGATCCATACCCTGGATATTATTGATGTTAATGGCGGCGATCACGGTTACCCCTTTGCCACCAACTTTAATCCGGAGATCAATATCCGTGAAGTGACGGCCGAGTGTCGGCACTGGGAGAACGGCGAATTTGTCACAACACCGGCGATGTCCACCAGCCAGCCTTTTACCTGCCCTGAAGGGGTTGGTAGTTTTGATATCTACCGTATGTATCACGAAGAGTTGGAATCCCTGACGCTTAATTTTCCGACGATTAAAAAAGCGCAGTTCTGGATGAGCTTTGGCGACAGCTATTTAAAGCACCTTGAGGTGTTGGGCAATGTGGGTATGACCGGCATTGAACCGATGGAGTTTCAGGGCCAGAAGATTGTCCCTATTCAGTTCCTTAAGGCGCTGCTGCCAGACCCCTCGACTCTGGGGCCAAGAACCACCGGTAAAACCTGTATTGGCTGTGTGGTGACGGGCATTTCTGATGGCCGCGAAAAAACCGTCTATCTGTACAATATTAAAGATCATCAGGACTGCTATCGCGAAGTGCAGTCTCAGGCGATCTCCTATACAACCGCGGTGCCGGCCATGATCAGTGCCAAGTTAATGGTTCAGGGTCAGTGGTTGAAGCCGGGGGTGTGGAATATTGAGCAGATGGATCCGGATGCCTTTATGGATGATATGAATCAGCACGGGCTTTCATGGAAGGTGATTGAAGACCCTGATTTTGATTTGCTTTGAGTGAACAGGAAGCCAGCCGCCGATGATCAAGTGTAAAACCTTTGAAACCTTTGACCCCAAGCGAGTGCCATCGCCCTGCTTTGTCGTCGACGAAGTCGCGGTTGAAAACAATCTGCGTATTTTGCAGCGCGTGCAGCAGGCGTCTGGTGCCAAGGTACTGTTGGCCTTAAAAGCCTTCTCAATGTTTAGTCTGGCGCCACTGTTTGATCGCTATCTGAGTGGCACCTGTACGAGCGGCCTCTACGAAGCGCGCTTGGGTCGTGGTGAATTTAGCGGGGCGGTGCATACCTTCTGTGCAGCTTATAAAGAGGATGAACTGGCGGAGATAATGCAGATTTCCGATCATGTGGTGTTTAATTCTCTGGGTCAGTGGCAGCGGTTTCAGCCATTGATTGAGCAGGCCAGAGCAGAGCGTCCGGAATTGAAATTTGGTCTGCGCATTAACCCTATGCACTCCGAGGGAACCACACCGATCTATGACCCCTGTGCCCCGGGTTCCCGTCTGGGTATCCCTAAAAGTGAGTTCGCCAATCAGGATTTGACCGGTATTAGCGGGCTGCATTTTCACACCCTCTGCGAGCAGGATTTTGCGCCATTGGATCGCACGCTGGCGGTTGTTGAACAGCAGTTTGGCGACCTGTTGCACAAAATGGAATGGGTTAATTTTGGCGGTGGTCACCATATTACTCGCGCGGATTATCCAGTCGATGCGCTGATTAAACGGATTGTCGAGTTTCAGGAAAAGTACGCTGTACAGGTTTATCTGGAACCGGGCGAAGCCGCGGTCTTACATAGTGGCGTGTTGGTCACTGAGGTTTTGGATACCACCTACAACGAAATGGCAGCTGGCGATTCTGGATAGCTCGGCGACCTGTCATATGCCGGATACTCTGGAAATGCCCTACCGTGCCGATATTTTTGGTGCTGGGGAAAAGGATCACAAAGCCTTTAATTACCGACTCGGCGGCCAAACCTGCCTGGCCGGCGATGTGATGGGTGACTACAGCTTTGACGCGCCACTAGAGATAGGTCAGCGTCTGAATGTTTGACGATATGGCCCATTACACCATGGTTAAAACCATGACCTTTAATGGTGTTGGGCTGCCCGCTATCGCCAGCTGGAACTCGCAGACTGACGAGCTAAGACTGGTCAAAGAATTTGGCTACGATGATTTTAAACAGCGCTTATCCTAAGCGGCTTTTTATTAAAAAAATTACCTGAGGGGGATGTAAAGATGTCAGAGTTTGATCAACTAGCGGCGCCGGGCTATCCGATATTTTTGGGCTCGGAATTTAAGCATCCAAAACCTGAGCAAGCTTTTTTTCATATCTCTGCCTATGCCTCTCGAGGAGTCGGTGTCCTACGGCGGCGGTACCGCTGATGGCCCGGCCTCTATTCTAGAGGCATCCTGGCAGTTGGAAACCTGGGATGGCAAGAGTAATCCCAGTGAAAAAGGCATTTACACCCATCCCCCAGTGGATGTTAGCGGCACGCCAGAGCAGGCGATTGATCGGATTGCTGCGGCGACCACGGCACTGATTAAAGCCGGTGGTTTTCCGGTGGGGCTGGGCGGCGAGCATACGGTGACCTACGGTATTATCAAGGGGCTCATCGATGCCGGTATTGAAGATTTTGGTGTGGTGCAAATTGATGCCCATGCGGATCTGCGCGAGGCTTACGAAGGTAACCCCTACAGCCATGCGTCGGTGATGAAGCGTATTGTCGATCTGGATATTCCGTTATTTCAGCTGGGTGTTCGGGCATTCTGTCAGGAGGAGAGGGATACTCGTAAACTGTTTGGTGTGGAGCATCTCGACGCGGATATTCTGGTGCCGAAAAATATTCAGTCGATCGATCTGCCCGATGATTTTCCCGACAATGTGTTTTTCACTCTGGACATTGACGGTATGGATCCAACCATCTTTCCCTCAACCGGCACCCCTGTTCCCGGTGGTCTGGGCTGGTATCAAACCCTTGGGCTGTTTGAGTCGGTGGTTAAACAGCGCAATATTGTTGGTATGGATATCACTGAGTTTGCGCCTATTGCAGGTTTTCATGGCTACCAATTTTCTGCGGCACTGCTGGCTTACAAGATGATGGGTATAGTTCAGCGAGAAACCCTGAGATAAAAAAAGCCCTTTATAACCAGCTGGATATAAAGGGCTTTTATAAATCGCTCTTTAATTAAGTGCGCTTTAATCAAACGCTCTTAAAATAAGTGCTATTCAAATTCATCAGACCAGATCGGTGGAGCTGTAGAGCCGGCATTTTCTGAATAGATTCTAATGTAATCAATCTCCATGGCACTCTGGCTGAAGTTCCGCGAAATATTGTCCTGTATGGCAACATTTAATAACAGGTACTGCTCTGCATCATAGGGCCAGGTGTCGGAATTTTTAACCGTTGGCGCGTATCGGTAATGCTCATTACCATTGACACTAAAGATGATGCGATCACTGTTCCAATCCATCTCGTAGACATGAAATTGCGTAGAGGCAGTACTAATATACTGTCCGCCGTGGTTAATGGTGCCGCCATGGCTGGAAGGGGTGTGCATAGCGCTCTGCACATAATTCTGATTATTGCCCCAGTGCTCCATAATGTCGATCTCGCCACAGGCCGGCCAGCCAGTAGTGCCAAAGCCCTGAGTCTGCCAGTAACCGCCATTCTCAGTAATGTTTTTACCCAGAGTCCAGATTGCCGGCCAGGTGCCAGGGCCCGTAGGAAGCTTTGCTCTAACCTCTACACGTCCATATTTAAACGCGAACTTGGAATTGAGTCGTGCCGACGTGAACTCTTTGGTATGTCCCTGGTCTGTAAAACTCTCTTGAATAGCAACAATTTTCAAACTGCCATTGCTGACGTAGGAGTTTTCAATACGGTTGGTGTAGTGCTGCTGTTCGTTATTGAACCAGCCCCAGCCATTGGGTAGTCGGGTTTGATGGAACCAATTGTTTGAATTAATCGCTTTGGCGGTAGCGTTGCCGCCACCTGTGGTGTTATCTCCACCACCAGTATCTACGTTACCAGTATCTACGTCACCAGCATCATCGGTCACGAAAATATTTTTAACGATAACCGGAGAATCTCGATCTACTACATACATCAGGAACGATGAGTAGGTGTTGTTTGGATTCTGTGGTGGGATGGTTACGGTGTATTCAAGCTCAGCTTCACCGGTGATTAGGATCGGATCAAGATTAAACGTCGCACCAACATTTGGATAGGGCATACGCTCAAAGCGAAAGTAAATGCGCGTATCACTGCCGCCGGCTGGAATAGCCGCGTTAAAGGTGATTGTGCCGCCATCAGCAAATGAAAATGGGTAGACATCAAAGTTCATATTGGCAAAACCGGCCCAACTCTCTGCACTAGTTGGGATGGTATAGGTAGAGGTTTCTTCCTCAAATAGTGCGCCATCAAACCCTTCGATCATATCGATCTGGCTAGGCTCGCTATTGCCTGACCCATTGCCAGTGCCGCTATCAGCCTCTTGAATGATAACTGTTCGAGTGACACTGGCACTGTTACCGGCACTATCTTCAACGCTATAAGTCAGGGTATAGGTACCAGCTGCGCTGCCAACTGAACCTGTTGTGGTTATGTTTTGTGTAAGAAACCCATCAACATTATCGTTTGCCGTTGCACCCTGATCGAAGAAGGGTTGTCCCGCTTCAAGAGTGACTGTCGCTTCGCCGGTAAGGGCAATAACTGGATTAACAGTGTCAGTGCTGGTATTTCCACTGTTATTGTCGGTATTGCCAGTACTGCCGGTATTGTTGTTATCTGTATTGTTACTGCCAGTATTGTTGCTACCAGTACCGGTGTTATCACTGCTACTTCCACCACCGCCGCCACAGGCGGTTAGGGTAATAGTTAAAGCCAGTAATAATGCTGTGGTTGATTTGTTGTAAGCCAAAATTGTTCCCCTTGGGTATTTACCTGCTGGGTAAATATTTTTTTATTTAATATTTTCTCCAGATTCAGATATAGGTTCATATCCAGAGTAAGAGCATGGAGAAATAGATCGTTTCGGAGGCGGCAGATTACACCCCTTGCAGAAGAAATATATCCTTATACGTCGATAGGCATACTCTGTGCGATAAATGGGGCATTTAGTCTGTGTTTTAGCCTCTATATCCCATGGGTTTAGCTGAATTTCCCCGCATGTTCACAGCCAAAACCAAATCGTGCGCGCTCTAATTTATTGTGTTTTTTGACTATTATTTGGACTGCTGATTGGACTATTGGTTGCCAGACGCTGTTTAAGAAACTCTTTGGCGCTAATAGGGGGGTATTTTCCCTCGGGGCCATAAATCGTCTGTCGGCCATTGGCTTGACAGAAAAAAGCCATAGAGTGGCGGTCATCAAAGGAGCCGCTGCCTTCGGGCATGGCTACTCGGTGGGGAGTGGAGCGCAATTTATCGTCACTCCAGCGCATTAACATATCGCCAATATTACAGGTGATTAGGCCTTCATCAGGGGTCACTGGCGCCCAGGTCTGGGTTTCCTGTTTTTCTTCACAGCAAATTTCCAGTCCGCGCTGATGATTGCGCTGGAACAGTAGGGTTAAGCAGTCATAGTCGGTGTGGGCACCGGCCCACCACTGGTGCTTAGGCTGAGAAGCGCATAGCTCTGAGTCTTTTGGCTCTGGGGCTTTGTCGCTACTGGCATTGTCGCTACTAGCATCGTCACTACTGGCATAGTAGTGCAACAAACGCAGGGTACTCTGGTAATCGGACTGCTCTGGATTATGGGCCTGAGTAAAGAAATCTTTCTGCAGGCCTAATTTTTCAGCAAAGCAGCCCATCAGTTGCATACTTAAAAACCAGCAGGATTTTTCAAAGGCCAGTAACTGTCGCTTAAAACCCGGAAGCTGTGACTCAACTGGCCACAGGCCTCTCATTCTTGGCTGGATTATCTGGTAGGACTCTTTCTGATCTGCAACTCCGGTTGATGATCGCACCTGCTTGCGAGATTCCCAGCCGGCATTTTTAAATTTGCGCAGGGAAAATTTGGTTTTTTCACTCTCCGTCAAATCAAAAAATCGACTCGCCTGAATAAAGGCAAAATCAATATCCTTGGTTGGGATACCGTGATTAACCAGCTGGAAGAAACCGTAATTGGTGGCCGCATCCCACAGCTGTTCGCTGATCTCTGCTCTGCGCCGTGAAAAGTTGGACAGATCGATCAGTGGAATGGTGCGCTCAGATTGGCTTTTTCTGGTGGGTTTAATTGATACCGCTGAGCGGCTTTTCCGGATAGAATTTTTTTCTGAACTGGCCATTACTGTTGGGTCCTGACTTGCTGGATAAATTGATTGCGAAGTTGGTTGGATTTGAAGATTATACATTGGTGAATTGGTTTTATTTGGCCTGTAAGTTTGTATGTAAGTTAACTGCAAGTTTTGTGCCTAAACCTAGTATCTGCGACACCTGTAGCTAAATGCCTCGATCTCCCTGCAGGGCTGCCAGTTAACGAGCCCTAAAACGCACCAATAAAACGCTTTTCTCTCTTCAAATAAACTTTATTATTTATCCTTTGAACCATTTAAGTGCACTGGAAATACACTGTAATAGTAGTCTTAAAACTGTTTCAGTTTGATTGCGTTTATATGGATAGTTTTTTAGTCTGCAACTTGATCTGTTCGATATCTGCCGAAGCTATTGTTGATTTGTTACAATGCCTCGGCTAAATATCAGTCCAATAGATTTTGCTAACGCGGTAATATTTCCAAGGTAATTTATGTCAGATCAATATGTCTCCTGCGCACTGTATAAGTTTGTCACACTGCCAAATTATGCAGCCCTGCGTGAGCCTCTGTTAGACGCTATGTCGAAGAATAATGTGTTCGGCACATTGCTGTTAGCCCAGGAGGGTATTAATGGCACGGTCTCGAGTACCCGCGAGGGCGTCGATGCGCTGCTAGAGTGGCTGGATCAGCAGCCGGGTCTGGAAAATATAGATACCAAAGAGTCCTACCATTCTGATATCCCGTTTTACCGCACCAAGGTTAAACTTAAAAACGAAATTGTTACCATGGGTGTTGAGGGTATAGACCCCAAGCAGGTTGTTGGCACTTACGTTAAGCCGGAAGATTGGAATGCGCTGATTTCCGATCCGGATGTGGTGTTGGTGGATACCCGCAATGACTATGAAGTGGAGATTGGCACCTTTGAGAATGCTGTGGACCCAAAGACCAAAACCTTCCGTGAGTTTCCGGCCTGGGCGAAAGATAATCTCGATCCGCAAAAGCACAAAAAAGTGGCGATGTTTTGTACTGGCGGTATCCGCTGTGAAAAGTCTACGGCCTATATGAAAGAGCAGGGCTTTGATCAGGTCTACCATCTCGAGGGCGGCATTTTAAAATATTTAGAAAAGGTGCCCAAAGAGCAGACCCTGTGGTCTGGCGAGTGCTTTGTGTTTGATAATCGCGTGGCTGTGGATCACGATCTGAAAAGAGGGTCTTACGACCAGTGTCACGCCTGTCGTATGCCGATTACCGAACAGGAAAAAGACCATCTGCACTATCAGGAGGGGCTTTCCTGTCACCACTGCTATGGCACTGTGGATGAGGAGCAGAAGCAGCGTTTTGCCGAGCGTCAGAAGCAGGTGGCGCTGGCTAAAAAGCGCGGTGAGGAACATATTGGCAATGCGGCTCAGGAGGCAACTGAACGCCGTAGAACTGAAAAGAAAGCGCTTAAGAATGCAAGCCGTGCTCGCTCTCAGGAATCTGATCAGTAGTTCTCTTTTAAGCTTCCCTGACCAGCCATTTTAGTTTGTATTGCGCCTCGGGGGATTGACTGAGGGTGGTTGTCAGCCAGGGCAGAAGATCTTCCATCTGCTGCTTTAACTTCCATGGCGGATTGACAACAATCATTCCCGAACCGGTCATTCCATAGCGATTATTGGCGGGCAATACATTGAGTTCTATCTGCAATGTGGCGGGCAATTCCGCGGCGCTGAATTTGCGCTCGAGAAAACTCACATCTTTGCTGTGAACCACCGGATACCAGATAGCAAAGGTACCGCTGGCCCAGCGCTTTAAACCATCCATTACCCCTTTGACCACATCGCTGTATTCATGGTCGAGTTCATAGGGTGGATCTATCAATACCATTCCCCGACGCTCAATCGGCGGCAGCGCCGCTCTAAGGTTGGAGAAGCCATCGGTTTTAGTAATCTGTGTGCGTCGATCTTGTTCAAACAATGATTGCAGGCGTGGAAAGTCTGCTGGGTGTAACTCACTCAGTCGCAGCCGATCCTGGCGGCGGCACAGCTCTTTTGCCAGTAGTGGGCTGCCGGGGTAGCTTTGCAGTTGGCCATCACTATCATTGTTTAGGGCTTTAATAATATCCAGATAAGGTTGCAGCGCTGCCGGGCAATCCTGCTGCCATAGGCGCTGGATTCCGTCCAGATACTCACCGGTTTTATCCATCTCTTTGGAGTGCAGGTCGTAGCAGCCGGCACCGGCATGGGTGTCGATATAGACAAAGGCCTTATCCTTTAGTTTTAGGGACTGCAGGATTAAAGACTGAACTGTATGTTTCAGGACATCGGCATGATTGCCGGCATGAAAACTGTGACGGTAAGACAGCATATTTAAGCTCTGAGTGCTTGCGCTTTATGGGGCGCAAGAGTTAATTTTGGGTGTGTTTTATGGGGCTGTCTAGTCGACCAGTACACGCTGGATCGCATCGTTCCAGCCGGCAACTTTTTTATCGCGCTGTTGCTTGTCCATCTGTGGATCAAAGTGTTTATCGAGCCGCCAGTTCTCTGCAAAGCCCTGTTGATCTGGCCATACCCCAGCGCGAGATCCGGCTAGCCAGGCAGCACCCAGTGCCGTGGTCTCGGCAATCACCGGGCGGTCAATCGGCGCCTGCAGAATATCCGCGAGTCGCTGCATGGTCCAGTCACTGGCAACCATTCCACCATCCACACGCAGAACGGTTTGCGCATCCTGTTGCCAGTCGGCGTGCATGGCGTTGAGTAAATCCAAGGTTTGATAACAGACAGATTCCAGTGCTGCCCGGGAAATTTCCGCCGGGCCTGTTCCGCGAGTTAAGCCGATTAATGCGCCGCGTGCTTTGGGGTCCCACCAGGGCGCGCCAAGTCCGGTAAACGCCGGAATCATATAGACATCCTGATGTTCGTCGGCCTCTGCCGCCAGCTCACCGGATTGTTTGGCGGAGTCGATAATGCCCAGTCCATCGCGCAGCCACTGAACGGCGGCTCCGGCAATAAAGATCGAGCCTTCGAGGGCGTAGGTAACTTTTCCATCTAGCTGATAGGCGATGGTGGTGAGCAGTCTATTGCTTGAGCTTACCGCAGTCTCGCCAGTATTTAGCAGCGCAAAACAACCGGTGCCGTAGGTGGATTTAAGCATGCCTTTTTCAAAGCAGGCCTGTCCCAGAGTGGCGGCATGCTGATCGCCGGCGATGCCCATAATGGCAATGGGGCTGCCAAATAAATCCGTGCTGCCAAAATCCGCTGCGCAGTCTTTAACCTCGGGTAAGACTGAGGGTGGAATATTGAAAACCTTTAAGAGCTCTGGGTCCCATTCGCCACTGTGAATATTGTAGAGCAGGGTGCGCGAGGCATTGGTGGCATCAGTTGCATGAGATTTACCGCCGGTTAGATTCCACAGTAGCCAGCTGTCCATGGTGCCAAAGGCCAGTTCGCCGCGCTCGGCTCTATCTCTGGCACCGGAAACATTGTCCAATAGCCAGGCGATTTTTGTCGCTGAAAAGTAGGGGTCGAGTAGCAGGCCGGTTTTACTGCTGACCATGGGTTCGAGACCCTCGGTTTTAAGGTTGTCGCAGAGATCTGCAGTGCGTCTATCCTGCCAGACAATGGCATGATGGATTGGCTCGCCGGTTTGACGATCCCAGAGCACAGTGGTTTCACGCTGATTGGTAATGCCGATACTGGCAATCTGTTCGGCGCTGACTCGAGCTTTGCTTATAGCCTCTCTGGCAGTGTCGAGGCTGGTTTGCCAGATATCCAAGGCGCTATGTTCAACCCAGCCGGAATTGGGGAAGTGCTGTTTAAACTCGCACTGGGCCTGCTCGACAATTCCATAGTCGCTATTAAATAGAATCGCTCGCGATGAGGTGGTGCCCTGATCCATAGCCAGCACAAGTTTGTCTTTTATGTTGCTGTTCTTGGCTAGCTTAGTCATGGCAATCCTCGTCGGTTATTTAAACTGCGCTATTTTTTTGTCGGTGGCAGTAAAACCACTTCGGTGCCGCTATAGATATCATGGAGTGTGGCTTTGGCCGGTGCAATAAGACACCAGAGATAGCCGATTCCGAATAATCCCAGCGATAGGGTTGCCATAATGCTGCGTTTAATACATTGCTCGGGGGTGGCTAAAGAGCCGTCTGGTTGCTGCAGTCTTAAGCGCCATGATTTCATGCCCAGAGTCTGTCCCTGTTTGCGCCAGCAAATAAAATAATAGCCGGCAAGTGTCACCAGTAACCCGGCAGTAATTATCCATTGCAGAATTGGGCCGGGCTGAACCTCTTCCAATCCTTGCGTGCCATTGAAAATAACTTTTATCAGCAGGAGTAAAAGTCCGTAGGCGAGGGTGATGGCAAAGAGTAAAAAAGCATCGTAGACCAGAGCCGCCAGACGTCGGGCTAAATTGGCGCTAGGCAGTTTAGAGTTGGTCTGGTGAGTCGGTTGATTAATAGTTTGTTCGGGGCTGTTAGTCATAAATTATTGCTTATCAATGGGATTCATCTTCGAATTTTGCCGAAAGCCAGTACAATGCGCAATCAATAGAAAACCCATCGGGAGAATTTAGTGGATTGGATTTACGGCATACATGCTGTTCAGACCATGCTTAAGTCAGCACCTCAGCGAGTTAAAGAGCTGCATGTGCAGCGCGGACGACAAGATGATCGTCTGCAAAAGATTCATAAGCTGGCCGAGCAGCACGGGGTAACGCTGCAGTGGGCGACGGTTAAAAATCTCGATGATAAGGTCGAGGGTCGTCATCAGGGGGTGATTGCTCTCTGTGAGTCGGGCCAGACCTACGATGAAAAGTATCTTTTAAAGCTGGCAGAGGAAAAGGCGGGTGAGGGACTGTTCTTGGTGCTCGACGGTGTCACTGATCCGCATAATCTCGGTGCCTGTTTGCGCTCTGCGGATGGTGCTGGGGTTCACGCGGTTATAGTGCCCAAGGATAACTCGGTGGGGTTGACTCCGGTGGTAACAAAAGTTGCCTGTGGTGCCGCTGAGAGCGTACCTCTGGTCATGGTGACTAACTTGACCCGCACTCTGGATAAGCTTCAGCAGCAGGGTGCCTGGGTGGTGGGTGCTGCCGGGGAAGCTGAGCAGTTTATCTATGATCTGGATCTGACAGGTCCGCTGGTACTGGTGATGGGTGCTGAGGGTAAAGGTATTCGGCAGTTGACCCGCAAGCAGTGTGATTTTCTCGCCAAGCTGCCGATGGCTGGAGAAGTTAGCAGTTTGAATGTATCGGTTGCCACTGGTGTTTGTCTGTTTGAGATTGTGCGTCAGCGACGCAGTTGATGTTGGTCAACTGACTGAGGATATTGGCGATTTTTTCATTTAGGCCAAATTTCCACTGTTTTTCAACTATGCTAATTATCGGGAATAAAGAATAGTATGTAATCATAAATAGCCTGTAATATTAGCTTGGGATGTTACTGAAGAGCCTATTGGAAGAGGGATGGCAATGGATCGAAAAAAAGAAACACTCTACTCAGTGCCGAATATGCTGAGTATGACTAGGCTGGTTCTGGTACCGGTTCTGATCGGTCTGGCTGTTAATGCTAAAGCACAGGCCTTTTTGGTGGTTCTCGCGGTATCGCTACTCAGTGATGTCTTCGATGGTTATCTGGCGCGAAAGTTAAATCAAATAACCGATCTCGGCGCAAAGCTGGATAGTTGGGGCGATGTACTGACTTACGGTGCGATGATTTTGGGGCTCTATTGGATCTGGCCTGAGGTGTTCGCTGAGCAGCTGTGGTTTGTGGTTGCGGCAACCCTCTCCTTTATAGTGCCAGTCGCCTATGCGTTCAATAAATTTGGCGAGTACCCCAGCTATCACACGCTAGGAGCCAAGACTGCGGCGGTGCTGATGGCGCCAGCCTTTTATAGCCTGATACTGCTCGATTGGGATCTGTTCTTTCAGGCGGTGATTATCTTTCATATTGTGGTGGCTTTTGAAGAGATGGCGATCACCTCGGTTCTCGATCGGCCGCGCACCGATGTGCTGTCGATACTAAGCCTTGGGCGCTATTCTGATTCAGCCGCCAATACAGCCCATAAAAAGACTGAGAAGCTCCGTTAAAGTATTCTTTAAATTGCAAGTTAAAACTCTTATTAAAAGACTCTTGAAAAGACCCCTGACAAGGCCCTGTAAAACAGCCTAAATTGCCTGTTGCAACGCGCAGGGCAACTCTCTACAATAGCGCGCCTTACAGCGTCCGGGTATAAATCCGGGCACTCCTTGCTTCACTACAGCGACCTAATGTCGTTAGTGGGAAGCTTTTAACCCTTGAGGAGATACAATGCGTCACTATGAAATCGTATTTCTAGTCCACCCGGACCAGAGCGAACAAGTTTCCGGTATGATCGAGCGCTACACTGCTTCTATCGAAGCAGGTAATGGCAAGATCCACCGTCAAGAAGACTGGGGCCGCCGTCAACTGGCTTACCCAATCAACAAAATTCACAAAGCTCACTACATTCTGATGAACGTCGAATGTGGTCAGGAAGTCCTCGACGAGCTAAATTCTACTTTCCGTTACAACGACGCGGTTCTTCGCAGTCTGGTTATCCGTCGCGATGAAGCTGTTACTGCTGAATCTCCGATTATGAAAGTCGAGAATGCTGACAAAGCGGATAAAGAAGCCCGTGAGCGTCGCGCTGCTGCCAAGCAG
The DNA here is from genome assembly GCA_943846685.1 of uncultured Pseudomonadales bacterium. Taxonomy (GTDB): domain Bacteria; phylum Pseudomonadota; class Gammaproteobacteria; order Pseudomonadales; family Porticoccaceae; genus HTCC2207. Next base: position 2,022,897 of record OX044363.1, on the reverse strand, counting down.
AAAGCTGATGAAGCTAAAGCTGCTGAAGATGCTGCAGCCAAGGCTAAAGCAGAAGCAGAAGCCCCTGCAGCTGAAGAGCCAGCGGCAGAAGAAGTTGCTGCAGAAGCGCAGCCTGAAGCGAAAGAGGGAGAAGAATAATGGCTAAGTTTGTACGTCGTCGTAAGTTTTGTCGTTTCAGTGCCGAAGGCGCCCCTGAAATCGATTATAAAGATTTAGATACGCTGAAAGGCTATGTTTCCGAGAGCGGCAAGATTGTTCCTAGCCGTATCACTGGAACCAAAGCACGCTACCAGCGTGAACTATCAGAAGCTATTAAGCGCGCTCGCTATATTGCGTTGCTGCCTTACACTGATAGTCATAAGTAATTAGAGGTTAGAACTTTGCGAGCCCTTGCTGAAATTATTATGCGCGGGCGTGCTCAGGCATGTGGTGTGGCTTTATTTGGTTGGTTGTTGCCTCTGGTAAGTCCGGCAACAATTGGTCTGGTATCACTGCGAAAAGATAGTTCAGAAGGATTGATTGTTACACTGTGGGCAGTATTGCCCTGGCTGGCGCTGTATATGGCCAGTGATGTCAGTCCTCTGATCGTACTGGTGCCCTTAGCGGCTCTAGTGGTGATTGCAGCTGTTGCCAATGTTTTACGCAGCACCGCATCCTGGCAGTGGGCATTAATTGCCACAGGATTAGCCAGCGCCTTAGCGGCTATCTTGTTTGGCGTTATTGCCAGTGCTGATGTCGATTTGGCGGTTGCCAAAATCGCAGAGTTTTTTGCACAGATAAGTGCACAGGCAGAGATATCGGAAGAGCTTAACTTTACTCCCGATAGGACCTTTGTACTGGGCTTAGTTGCCTGGTTAATTGGCTCCACTGCAGCCTGTGGTCTGTTTGTTGCTAGATGGTGGCAGGCGCTACTATTTAATCCCGGCGGGTTCCAAGAGGAATTTCACGGATTTAGATTAGATAAGCCGGTTGCGGTTATCTTAATTGCTTTAGTTATTGCTGGTGTGAGTTTGCCCATTGAGTACAGACCCTGGGTTGAGTTGTTGTCACTGCCGTTGTTAATTGCCGGTGTGGCTGTGGTTCACTCAAGTGTCAAATTGATGGGGATGGGCGCACACTGGCTTGGATTAATGTACTTCGGGCTGTTTTTTATTGGCCCCACAGGTACTGTGCTAGTCGGTCTTGGGTTGATTGATAGCATATTGAATTTACGCTCTAGGCTTGCGGCCTTTAAAAATCGCAACTCTTGAGCCAAGTGTGAAACGAGGATATAAAGATGGAAGTCATTCTTTTAGAAAAAATTGGTAAGTTGGGTGGTATTGGTGACAGAGCTAATGTTAAAGCTGGTTTTGGTCGCAACTACCTGATTCCACAGGGCAAAGCTGTTTTCGCTACTGAAGCGAATTCTGCGGCATTCGAACTGCGTCGTGCAGAGCTCGAAGCCAATGCAGCTGACAAGTTGGTTCGCGCCGAAGGCCGAGCTAAGTTGCTCGAAGCTCTGGGTGCTATCACTATCACTGCAATTGCTGGTGATGAAGGCAAGCTGTTCGGTTCAGTGGGTGTCCGTGAACTGGAAGAGGCGATTGCTGCCGCTGGTGGTGATATCAACAAGAGTGAAATCAATATGCCAGAAGGTCCAATCCGTTTTGTTGGCGAGTTTACTGTTGAGTGTCAACTGCACGTAGATGTTGTTCAAAACATCAGCATCGTGGTTGAAGCTGAATAAATCCCCGACTAATCCGGGTAAATTTATTGCAAAACGGCACTGCTTCTGAATAAGATGCAGTGCCGTTTTTGTATCTCCGCACTATTTTGTCAGCAGAACTAGGTCAGTATATTAAGAAATGAACGAAGCATTGTTTGCAGAGCCAGCCGCCAGTCAGCCACTCCCTCATTCGGTAGAGGCAGAGCAGGCCGTGCTTGGCGGATTGATGCTGAAAAATGATGCCTTCGATTCGATTGCTGCGGTCATCGCCGATAGCGATTTTTACAATACAGACCACCAGTTAATTTTTAACGCCATGACCAGTCTCGCCGAGGCCGGTCAGCCCTTCGATCCGATTACCCTCAGTGAGTCACTGCAGAACAGCAATGAACTTGCCAGTATTGGCGGCGCTGAATATCTGGTAGATCTTGCCAGCAGCACGCCGAGCTCGGCGAATATCCAAGCCTATACCCAGATCGTTCTCGAGCGCTCAATTGTTCGTCAGCTAATTGGTGCGGCCAGCGATATTGTTCGTAAAGGTTATAACCCACTGGGTTGGGATAGCTCAAAACTGCTCGCTGAAGCTGAGAGCCGGCTGCAGGAAATTATTGAAAATCGCCCGAAAAAAGGCGGTTTTAAAGAAGTTAACTCGCTGCTGAAAGAGGCTGTTGAACGCCTTGACGAGCTGTTTAGAAATGATGCTGATATCACTGGTTTGAGCACTGGCTTTAAAGATCTCGACGGCATGACCTCGGGTTGGCAGCATTCAGACCTGGTGATTGTCGCCGGTCGACCCTCGATGGGTAAGACCGCATTTGCGATGAATATGGTCGAGCACGCGACATTGCATCAAGACCGACCGGTGTTGGTGTTCTCTCTGGAGATGCCCGCCAGCCAGTTGATTATTCGACTTCTTTCGTCGATCGGAAAGATAGACCAAACTCGTATGCGCTCGGGCAACCTCACCGAAGATGATTGGCCGCGCCTCAGTAGCGCCGCCCAGCGATTGAAAGACCGCCCCTTATTTATTGATGACACCTCCGGTATCACACCACTGGAGATGCGCAACCAAATCAAGACATTTACCCGCGAGCGCGTGGAGCAGCTGCGTCAGGCCTGGCATAAGGAACACGGTTCGGACACCCCGGCGGATATGGAAGCGCTTAACAAGCAGGCTCAGCCGGGCATGATTATGGTCGATTACCTGCAGTTGATGAGTGGTAGCAACCCGGGTGAAGGTCGTGTTCAGGAGATCTCGCAGATTTCCCGTGAATTAAAGAATATGGCGCGAGAATATGAATGTCCGATGATTGCACTATCGCAGCTCAGTCGTAATCTCGAGCAGCGACCCAATAAGCGTCCGATAAACTCGGATCTGCGTGAATCTGGTGCGATTGAGCAGGATGCCGATGTTATTGTCTTCCTCTATCGCGATGAGGTTTACAACGAAGACAGTCCCGACAAGGGCAGCGCTGAAATTATTATCGGCAAGCAGAGAAATGGCCCTATTGGCACCTGTCGTCTGGCGTTTTTGGGTAAATACACTAGATTTGAAGATCTGGCTGGCGATTACTTCGTCGAAGATTAAGTCTTTTAGCTTAAGCCCTTAATATTCAGGATTGTTAATCATGAGAGTTTTCCACACCGTCAGTGGTCTTCGAGATGCTTTAAGAGTCAATCGCCTCGACGGCTTACGGATTGGCTTTGTGCCGACCATGGGCAACCTCCACGATGGCCATCTGGCACTGGTTGAACAGGCTCGCAGCAGCTGCGATATTGTTGTCTGCTCTATCTTTGTCAATGCTCTGCAGTTTGGTCTCAATGAAGATTGGGATAAATACCCACGCACCTATCAGCTCGACTGCGACAAACTTCGCGATGCCGGTTGTGACTACCTTTTCCATCCCGACGATACTGAGATGTACCCCAATGGACTCGATACTCAGAGTCGCGTGATCTGCCCGAGTATGACCGATGTACTCTGTGGCGCGAGCCGCCCAGGACATTTTGAAGGGGTGACCACGGTGGTTACCAAGCTATTCAATATTGTGCAGCCGGATGAGGCTATCTTTGGTATTAAAGACTATCAGCAGTTGGCGGTGATTCGCCGTATGGCTGAGGATCTGTGTATGCCGGTGCAGATCACCGCGGCACCGATTCACCGAGAAACCGATGGTTTGGCAATGAGTTCGCGTAATGCCTATATTACCGATGAAGAGCGCCCCAATGTGGTTGTGCTCAAGCAGAGTCTGGAGTGGATTGCCGAGCAGATTGTGGGTGGCGCGCGCAACTTTACTGAGTTGGAGGCGACGGCGATTCAACGGGTTGCTGATGCCGGGTTTAAAACCGACTATATTACAGTTAGCAACAGCAGAACTTTAAATCCCGCGGCTGAAGATGATCTTGAAATTACCATTCTTGGTGCCATTTTTACCAGTGCGGCCCGTCTGATCGATAATTTAAGTATTAATCTTTAATGCACTGGTGATAGTTCGCTGATAATAGCCCGGCGACTGATCTAAATTTGCTTGATAAGCTGAAAGAAATTTAAACGGAGATTGTGAGTGTTATCTACATTTTTAAAAGCTAAATTACATATGGCGTCGGTGACTCAGGCAGAGCTCTGGTATGACGGTTCCTGTGCCATTGATGCGGACTTACTGAAAATGTCAGGGATGCAGGAATTTGAACAGATTGATATCTACAACGTAACCAATGGCGAGCGCTTTACCACCTATATTATTGTTGCCGAGCCCGGCTCGGGGATTATTTCCATCAACGGTGCTGCGGCTCGCAAGTGTCAGGTTGGCGACAGAATTATTATTGCTACCTACGGCCAACTCACCGCTCAGGAAGCTGAACAACACAAGCCCAAGTTGGTCTATCTAAATGCCGACAATACAGTTGAGCGCTCAACCAATACTATTCCCACCCAGCTGGCCGAGTAAGTAAGTTTTTAGTCGGTGGTTGAAACCTATCTGCCCTGGCAGTTGGATCGCAAGTATTCACGCATTTTAGAAATTTCTTCGAGTTTTTCCTTATTTGGTAGATAGCGGTACTCACCGGTCTGCTCATCCAACTGACGAACTCGCCCAGCATTTTCCAATGCGATTAATTTTCTACTCGCCTTAGCGCAGTTGCTGCGTTGCACCTTTAACTGCTGCTCTGTTGGCTGGGGGTTTTCCAATTCTGGGACGTTTTTGCTGCTGTCCGTTGAGGTTGCTGCAGACAGCATGGCAGAGTTTTCAGCGCTGGCAGTACCGGCTTTTACCCTAATCAGCGTTGTCGGTGTATTGGCCGGTCTGGTTTCGCTGTAATGAGTAACCCCATCCTGATCGATCCATTTGTAATATTTATCCGCTAAAGCTGTTGCTGAAATGCTGCTGAGCGCCACCAAGCAGGCGATTGTTAAAGCTGATTTCATTCTCTATCCCTGTTTAAAGTCTATCCATAATGATTGTCCATCGCTTCAAGTATAGATTTTAGAATTGGGGTTAAGCAGAAAATAATTCGCCGCGCTTTGAAAAATGCTTAAAAAGTGTTAAATTGCGCCTGTTCTGTGCGTATTGCTACAGAAATTTGGACAAAGTACCAGGTAGGCGTTATCCATGCCGCTGGTCATCAAGAGCGAAGGCGCTAGTATCCAATGTGCCGGCTACAGTCAAAAAGCACTTACCCGTGTGACTGGAACTTGCCGCAATCGCGGCGTCACTTCTGATGTAACAGCCAATTGCCACTGCGAAACGTCCCAAATATTATTATTTGTGAGGATTTATTGTGGAACTCTATTCCGGCGGTGAAATTTTAATCCGCGCGCTAAAAGATGCAGGTATCAAGAATGTCTGGGGTTACCCGGGCGGCGCTGCATTACATATCTACGACGCCCTGTATCGACAGGAAGACGTACATCATATTCTAGTTCGTCATGAGCAGGCTGCGGTTCACGCTGCTGATGGCTACTCTCGCTCTACCGGTGAGGTGGGTACAGCCCTGGTGACCTCTGGTCCAGGTGCAACCAACGCGATTACCGGTATTGCCACTGCCTATATGGACTCTATTCCCCTGGTGGTTATCTCTGGACAGGTTCCACTGACCAAGATTGGTCAGGATGCCTTCCAGGAAACCGATATGGTCGGTGTTTCCCGTCCAATCGTTAAGCACAGCTTTTTGGTAACTCGCGCTGAAGATATAGCCGAGACTATTGCTAAGGCCTACTATATTGCCTCCACGGGTCGCCCGGGGCCGGTTGTTGTCGACATCCCTAAAGATGTTACCGACCCCAGTTACAAGGTTCCTTACAGTTACCCCGATCAAGTGAAGATGCGCTCCTATCAGCCCACTGACAAAGGTCACCGTGGGCAGATTAAGCGTGCGGTTAAAACGCTTATTCAAGCCAAACGTCCGGTTATCTATGCCGGCGGTGGTGTTGTTTTGGATAATGCCTCAGAGCAGTTGACCGCTCTGGCGCAGAAACTGAACTTCCCGGTGACCAATACATTGATGGGTCTCGGTGGATATCCGGGTACTGACCGACAGTATCTGGGTATGTTGGGTATGCACGGTACTTTTGAAGCCAATACGGCGATGCACCATGCGGATGTTATTTTCGCCATTGGCGCGCGCTTTGATGATCGGGTAACCAACGATCTGGACAAGTTCTGCCCCCATGCAACGATTATTCATGTGGATGTTGATCCCACCTCAATATCGAAAAATATCGATGCGCATATTCCTATTGTTGGAACCTGTACTTCGGTTCTCGATGAGATGAATAGTCTCAGTGAGCAGATGGCTATTGAGCCAGATGCAGAAGCGATTGCCGAATGGTGGGTTCAGCTCGATCAGTGGCGCGCTGACAAAGGTATTTATACCGCATCGCGCTATGAGGAGAGCTCCGGTAACTGCATCAAGCCCCAGGATGTTATCAAGATGCTCTACAAGATCACCAATGGTGAGGCGATTATTACCACCGATGTTGGTCAGCATCAGATGTTTGCTGCACAGTATTATCTTTTTGATAAGCCGCGCACCTGGATCAATTCCGGCGGTCTCGGCACTATGGGCTTTGGCCTGCCTGCAGCTATGGGTTGCCAGTTGGCGTTCCCGGACAAGGCGGTTGCCTGTGTTACCGGTGAAGGCAGTATCCAGATGAATATTCAGGAGCTGTCCACCTGCAGTCAGCACAATCTGCCGGTAAAAATTATCAATCTGAATAATGCTGCTCTGGGTATGGTTCGCCAGTGGCAGGATATGAATTACAGCAGCCGCTACTCCGAGAGCGTCTACGAGGATTCACTGCCGGACTTTGTAAAGTTGGCCGAGGCCTATGGCCATGTGGGCATGAAAATTACCCATATTGATGACCTCGAAGAGAAGATGCGTGAGTGCTTTGCGATGAAAGATCGCGTGGTATTTATGGATATTGATGTTGATCGCTCTGAGCATGTATACCCCATGCAAATGCCTGGTGGTTCCATGCGCGATCTGTGGTTAAACAAGACGGAGAGAACCTAATGAAACGGATAATCTCTATTCTTTTGGAAAATGAGTCAGGTGCTCTGTCGAGAGTTGTCGGTCTATTTGCCCAGCGCGGGTATAATATCGACACTTTGACGGTTGCCCCTACGGATGATGACACCCTGTCGCGTTTAACACTGACAACGCAGGGCGATGATCATATGGCTGAGCAGATCGTCAAACAGCTGCATAAGCTGATTGATACGATTAAGGTAGTTGATTTGACCGTCGGTTCGTATATTGAACGCGAGCTGATGCTGGTTAAAATCAAAGCCACAGAAAATGATATTCGCGCAGAGTTAAAAAGCTGTGTGGAAATCTTTCGGGGGCACATTGTTGATGTGACTCCACAGACCTATACCGTGCAACTTGCTGGCGACAGCGAGAAGCTGGATGCCTTTATAGAGGCAGTTCGGGATATGGGTATTATGGAAGTGGTGAGAAGCGGTGTTTCAGGCATCTCCCGCGGCGACAAATTTTTACGTGTTTAAATTTTTTTAATTACTAGCTCTATTAAATTACTAGCTCTACTAAATATTAGGTGAATTCAATGCAAGTTTATTACGATAAAGACTGTGACCTCTCCATCATCAAAGGCATGAAAGTTGCCATTATTGGTTATGGATCCCAGGGCCACGCCCATGCCAACAACCTGAAAGATTCCGGTGTTGACGTAACTGTTGGTCTGCGCGCTGGATCTGCTTCTGCAGCCAAAGCTGAATCTGCTGGCCTTAAAGTAGATAACGTACCAGCCGCTGTTGCCGGTGCTGATCTGGTTATGATTCTGACCCCTGATGAGTTTCAATCTCAGCTCTACCGCGATGAAATTCAGCCAAATATCAAGCAGGGCGCTACTCTGGCATTTGCCCACGGTTTTGCTATCCACTACAACCAGGTTGTACCCCGTGCTGATCTCGACGTAATCATGATTGCGCCAAAAGCACCTGGTCACACAGTGCGTAACGAATTTGTTAACGGCGGTGGTATTCCGGATCTGGTTGCGGTCTATCAGGACGCATCTGGCAACGCCAAGAAAGTCGCTATGTCTTACGCCTCAGGTGTTGGCGGTGGTCGTACTGGTATTATCGAAACTACCTTTAAAGACGAGACTGAAACCGATCTGTTCGGTGAGCAGGCAGTACTTTGTGGTGGTGCAGTTGAGCTGGTTAAAGCCGGTTTTGAAACTCTGACTGAAGCGGGTTACGCTCCAGAAATGGCTTACTTTGAGTGTCTGCACGAACTCAAGCTGATTGTAGATCTGATGTATCAGGGCGGTATCGCCAACATGAACTACTCAATCTCAAACAATGCTGAGTACGGCGAGTATGTAACTGGTCCTGAAGTTATCAACGCCGAATCACGTCTGGCCATGAAAAACGCTCTTAAGCGCATTCAGGACGGCGAGTACGCGAAAATGTTTATCACTGAAGGTGCAATGAACTATCCTTCAATGACAGCCTATCGTCGCAACAACGCGGCACACCCGATTGAAAAAGTCGGTGCCGAGTTGCGTGGCATGATGCCTTGGATTACTAAGAATGCACTGGTTGATAAAGATAAAAACTAAGTGTTACTGTTAGTTGATTCATCTAAAACGGCTCGCTTTTCAGTGAGCCGTTTTAGCATGGGTCACGTAGAAAATTTATACTGAAAACCTATTAATAATAAGCGGCAGATAACCATGAAAAACAGCATGACCAGAGTAGTCGATCTGGATGGCGGGATTAACTTTCGCGATATAGGCGGCTATACCAATAGTCAGGGGCGCACTGTTAAGTGGCGCAAGATTATGCGCTGTGGCCACCTCGCTGGACTCAGTGATAATGACCTGGATGCACTGGAGCAGATTGGTATCAACCGGGTGCATGATTTTCGCCGCAGTGAAGAGCAGGTGCAGTCACCGAGCTGCGCTATTCGCGCTGAGTTTATCGATGATTATCAAATTCTAATTGGCGATATCTCGCGCTTTTGGGAATTTCTGTTTGAAGGCGAACTGACCGCGGAGTCCTCCCATCAGCTGGTGGTTAACTCCTATAAAACCTGCATCGATGCGGTGATTCCTCCGTTTAGTCGATTTATGCGTCATATTGTCGACAACGCCGACAATGCTTCGGTATTTCACTGTTCAGCAGGTAAAGATCGCACCGGTATGGCCGCGGCTTTAATTCTGTCGGCGCTGGATGTACCCCGCGAGACGATTATTGAAGACTATATGCTGACCATTGAGCACTACGATTCGGATAAGTTGATCGCGATTGTCGAAGAACATCTACGCAAAGCTAATGTCGAGAGCTGGGACCGCGAATGGCTGCTGCCATACTGCTCTGTTCATCAGGACAATATTATTGCTTTCCTCGATGGCATTGATGAGCGCTATGGTGGTGTTAAGAATTACCTGATTACTGGGCTGGGTCTATCTCAGGCAGATCTGGATAAAATGCATCACTGCTATTTAGAAGGCTAAACTGCTTTTTATAGGGCTAAAGGCTTTTTATAAAGCTAAATGCTTTTTATAAGGCTAAAGGCTTATAATGCGCGAATAAGCACTCCTAGCTAATCGTAAAGGGTAACAGCATGATTGATAAAGTAGAGCAAACAGAGAAGGTTGTAGACCTCAAGCCGGCAGCGGCAGGGGATACGCCAACTCCGCGCAAAGGTATCTACTTGCTGCCCAATATACTCACCACCGGCGCTCTGTTTGGTGGTTTCTACGCGGTACTCTCTGGCTTTAGTGGCCAATTTGAATTTGCTGCCCTGGCTATTTTTGCGGCAATGATTTTTGATGGTCTGGATGGTCGTGTTGCCCGCATGACCAATACCCAAAGTGATTTCGGCGTTCAGTACGACAGCCTCTCGGATATGGTCTCGTTTGGTGTGGCACCAGCGGTGGTTGCCTACGGTTGGGGCGTTAGCGATCTCGGCAAGTTGGGTCTGGCGGCAGTTTTTGTCTATGCATCCTGTGCGGCACTCCGTTTGGCACGTTTTAATGTGCAGGCTGAAATGGCCGACAAGAAAACCTTTACCGGCTTGCCCAGTCCTGTGGCAGCGGCGTTGGTGGCAGGCTTTATCTGGTCTACCTACCAGATAGAATCTTCTTTGGGGTTGTCGGTAACAGGCGCCATACTGACTGCGACTGCCGGTCTTTTGATGGTGTCCAACTTTAAATACCCAAGCTTTAAAGAAGTTGATTTGCGCGGCAAGGTTCCCTTTATCGTTATCTTGTCGATTGTGATGGGTTTTGTGGTGATTACCATTGATCCACCGCGAATTCTTTTTGCTCTGGCGCTGACCTTTAGTTTTTCTGCACCGGTAATCTGGTTGTGGAAAAAGTTGATGGTCAATAAGCCGAGCTGATTTTAGCGCTTGGAAAAGTGCTAAAACTCTGTTTGAATAATGACTATGAATAATCCAACTCAAAATAATGTCGTTAATATCAGTCTTGGTACTGATATATCTGCGCCTTTATTTTCTGTCTCTTTATTCCCTGTCTCTGGATTACTTCTTCTCCTGCCCTGAGGGGCATCTATCGTTATACCTTATCCAAATTTTCATTTATTGCCTCTGGCAATAAAATTCTAGCCCCATCGCGGGTGAATCCGTTTTACAATGTGGGCTGTACAAAGAAGAATACGGCTCCAATCAGGAATAGAAGAGACCATGAATACCCAGCCTAAAGAAAAATTAGTTATTTTTGATACCACACTGCGCGACGGTGAACAGAGCCCCGGCGCATCGATGACCAAAGATGAAAAAGTGCGCATCGCCAAAGCGCTGGAAAAACTGCGTGTCGATGTTATCGAAGCCGGCTTTGCGATTTCCAGTCAGGGTGACTTTGAGGCCATTCAAGCGATCGCCAACACCATTACCGGAAGTCGTATTTGCAGCCTTTCGCGTGCGATTAGAGGTGATATTGAGCGCGCTGCAGAAGCTCTGAAGGGGGCCAATGCTGGGCGTATTCATACCTTTATTGCGACCTCACCGATCCATATGAAGCACAAGCTGCAAATGCAGCCGAATGAGGTTCTTGAACAGGCAGTAGGGGCGGTAAAGATTGCCCGCAGCCTGATTGATGATGTTGAGTTCTCTCTGGAAGATGCCAGTCGCACAGAATTCGAGTTTATGTGCCGGATTACCGAAGCGGTAATTAAGGCCGGTGCGCGCACCATTAATCTGCCCGATACCGTCGGTTATTCCGACCCCGGTGAATACGGCTCAATGATTAAGCGTCTGTTAAATACCGTACCGAATGCCGATCAGGCCATCTTCTCGGTGCACTGCCACAATGACTTGGGTCTGGCGGTGGCTAACAGTCTCGCCGCTGTGCAGAACGGTGCGCGACAGGTTGAATGCACCATTAACGGTTTGGGTGAGCGGGCCGGTAACGCCTCTCTTGAAGAGCTGGTGATGGCAGTGCGCACGCGCAAGGATGTGTTCCCAGTCGAAACCAATATAGACGCAGTGCATATAGTGCCGACCTCACGTCTGGTCTCCGGTATTACCGGATTCCCTGTGCAGCCCAACAAGGCGATTGTCGGTGCCAATGCCTTTGCCCATGAGTCGGGGATTCATCAGGACGGAATTTTAAAATTCCGTGAGACCTACGAAATTATGAAAGCCGAGGATGTTGGCTGGAGTACCAATAAGTTATCTCTTGGCAAGTTATCCGGCCGCGCGGCACTCTCCTCGCGCCTTGACGAACTGGGCATCAAATTTGATAGCAAAGAAGAATTTAACGCTGTGTTTGTGCGCTTTAAGGCACTGGCGGATAAGAAGCGTGAGATCTTTGACGAAGACTTGCAGGCGCTAGTTTCTGAAGCGCAGATGGGCACTGAAGCTGATGCCCTGGCACTGGTTGATCTTGAAGTTCTATCCAAGTCTGGACAGGCTCCGCAGGCAAAAATTGCTATCGCCTATCAGGGTAAGGAACACCGTGCCGAAGCCTCGGGTGATGGTGTTGTCGATGCAATCTTTAATGCGATTGAAAAGCTGGTGAGCAGCGAAACAACCTTACAGCTCTACTCGGTCAATGCAGTGACTGAAGGCACTGATTCCCAGGGTGGTGTCACTGTCCGTCTAGAGAAAGATGGGCGGATTATTAATGGCCAGGGGGCAGATACAGATATTTTGGTGGCCAGTGCTAAAGCCTATTTAAATGCGCTGACTATAATGCGCAATCCTGGTCGTCTGCACCCTCAGTTGGGCGGTGTTTAATGGACCACAGCCTGCAGCATCAATATTTACAGACTTTGGGCGTATTGCAATATGTGCCCAAAGATACTGTTTATGAAGATGTTGTGGCTGATAGTAAACCAGTTCCCAAGATAGCGGTGCCAGTCTCGGCAGCTGAGGGATTTGAAACCGCTGCCAAGTTAGATGCTGGCTTAGATCAGTCTCGTAACCAGGCTCCTAATCAGGCTCCTAATCAGGGCATCGCTAAAAAGCCCATTGATGTAGCCGCTTTGGTTAATCTGGGTCTGGATGATAATCCCGCTGCACCGGCTAAAGCCAAAGTGGCTGCAACAAAACCACCGGTTGCCGAGAATAGTCAGCCGACAGCGGTGATAGAGGTTAAGTTTTCACTCTGGCAGATCACTGATGAACTGCTGGTCTGCAGTGCCGTTGAAGGCGCTCTGGCAGAGACTGCCGAGATGCAGTTGCTAAGCAATATGCTAAATGCCATTGGCTGCGGCATTGGTCGGTTGCCGCAGATGGATTTAATTGAGTGGCCACCCTATCCCAATGCGCCCAATGATGAGGCTGAGGCAAGGGAGTATCTTGCCACTCTGCTAGAGGCAAAATTGGCCGGTAAACCAGTTAAAACGGTTTTACTGTTAGGTGAAAGTGCGGCTGATTGGCTGATAAGCCCAGATAAGGTCGCTAGTGATAAAGCCCCTGTGGCTCTGTCGGAGCAGACAACAGCGCTGCTATTACCCTCACTGGCGACCATGATAGATAAACCACAGAAGAAAGCCGTTGCCTGGCAGGCGCTGCAGGTCTTGCTTCCCGCTAACTCTTCCTCTGTCTAGATATCCTCAGGTACTGCAGTGACTTCCCTAACAGAACCGACCTCAAAAACCCTTATACGCCCTATGTGCAGAGATGATCTGCTGCAGATTGTTGCGATTGAGTTAGAGGCAACGCCATCTCCCTGGAGAGGTGTACAGTTTGAACAAAGTCTTGAGCAGCACTGTTGTCTGGTGCTCTATGATACTAAGGTCGATGCTAAGGGCAATTCCAATATAGTGCTTGGCTACGCCATAGTCTCGACAATACTGGATACAGCCGAGGTGCTGAATATCTGTATTAGCCCGGATTATCAGGGCCGGGGATTGGGCTCGCAATTGCTGACCCATCTCCTAAACCAGTTATCTGATGATATCGAGGTGGTCTATCTGGAAGTGCGCGTTTCAAATTTTCGCGCCATACATCTCTATCACAATCAGGGTTTCCGCGAAGTCGGCCAGCGGCGTGATTATTACCCCACAGAGTTTGGTCGCGAGGATGCTATCTTGATGAATCTGACACTGTCTCAAGAGGCTGGCAAAGCCTAAGGCTTTTTACCTCGGCTTCTTAATTGGGCTTTTTGTTTGGTAGCTAGATTATTAAGCTATTATGTACCCATCAATATTGTGTTCTAATTTATTACTGAATAGTGTGATTTAACGAGGGAAGATTATGGGTTTCGAACTGTTTTATTGGCACTGGTTAGTGTTTGGTATGTTGTTGGTGGCGGCTGAGATATTTATTCCCAGCTTTACGGTTCTCTGGTTTGGTCTCGGCGCCCTGGTTGTCGGGCTGTTAATGCTGGTGCTCGAGCTTAATTTTCCCGCACAAATCTTAATTTGGACAGTCTCCTCGGTTCTCTGCACTGTCTTGTGGTTTAAATACTTTAAGCCGAAGATGATCGATAGAACCACAGCCGGTATCAGTCGCGATGCTGCGATTGGCGAATCCGGGCAGGTGATTAAAGTTCCCACCGAGCACAGCCGTGGGCAGGTGCGTTTTACCACACCAGTGCTGGGTGATGACGAGTGGGATTTTATCTGCGATGGCGAGGTTGCACTTGGCGATCGTGTGCATATTAAAGAGATATCGGGCAATACATTAATTGTTGTTAAATTGAGCTAATTTAACAGCAATATTTAAACAGAAAGACTAAATAAGGTGTTAAGGGAGAAGATAAGATGGAAGGTTCTATTGTAGTCGTAGTTTTTTTACTGCTGGTTTTAATCACTCTGCTAAAGGGGATAAGACTGGTACCTCAGGGTTCGAAATGGGTTGTTCAGCGACTGGGGAAGTACCACACATCCCTTAAGCCAGGTTTGAATATTATTGTCCCCTATATCGACAGCGTCTCCTATAAGGTGACTACCAAAGATATAGTGCTGGATATCCCTTCTCAGGAAGTGATTACGCTGGATAACGTGGTGATTGTTGCCAATGCGGTGGCCTATATTAATATTGTTGCCCCAGAGAAAGCGGTGTATGGCGTTGAAGATTATGAGCTGGCTATTCGTACATTGGTACAGACATCACTGCGTTCGATTGTCGGTGAGATGAAACTCGATGATGCACTCTCCTCGAGAGACCAGATTAAAGCCAAGCTTAAAGCTTCTATCTCCGATGATATCGCCGACTGGGGTATCACCCTTAAGACGGTAGAGATTCAGGATATTAACCCCTCTGGCACCATGCAGCAGGCGATGGAAGAGCAGGCCGCCGCAGAGCGTCAGCGCCGCGCCACGGTAACCCGTGCAGATGGTGATAAGACCGCTGCTATTCTTACCGCAGATGGCCGTCTCGAAGCCTCACGTCGCGATGCGGAAGCTCAGGTAGTTCTGGCTGAGGCAACCAAAGCTGCACTGACCAAGGTCAATGAAGCGATTCAGGATAAAGAGCTGCCGGCTATGTATCTGCTGGGTGAGAAGTATGTCGAGGCACTGAGTCAAATGGGTAACTCGGATAATGCAAAATTAGTGGTGCTGCCTGCGGATATACCTGCAGCGGTGCGTGGAATTATGAATAACACTAAATAAGCTCTAGAAAAGCGTCAACCGAATGACTCGGTTGGCGTTTGCTTATAGCAACTTCACTGGTTAAGGAAAACCCCCATGTCTAAATTCTTTTCTTCGTTATTAATACTCGTCTCAATAGTCCTGTTCTCCAGTGGCTGTGCCAATGGTTATGGCGGTTACGGTGCGCCCAAGAAAATTATTATCGATACCCAGGGTGTCAATATGAATGCCTATTATCAGGATCTCGCGGACTGTGAAAACTATGCACGACAGATCGATGTCGGTGCTGAAACCACTGAAGGGGTTGTCGAGGGTGCGGTCGTCGGTGGTGTAATCGGTGCTGTTTTAGGCAACCATGAAACCGCTGAGCGCAGTGCCGGCGCTGGTGCAGTTCTCGGGGGTGTAAAAGGTAATAAGCGTGCCCGTCATGAGCAGGAGCGGATTGTTCGACGTTGTTTGAGTGGGCGTGGGTATAACGTACTCAATTAGCCACTCCGTCTCCCTGACAGGTGGGGGTGGCTCAAGATAAAAACACAACCACCGTCATCCCGACAGAGCGAAGCGACGAGGGACCTCCTGCCAATTCCAGAGATCTCTCACATACGTTCGAGATGACAGAGGCTGGCTTTCACCAATATGGCGAAAGCCAGCCTCTGTCAACTTCTAACCGGCCGTTTCTGCAACTTCCTCTGTAGCGTCCTGCGATGCATTCCCAAACTTCTTGCGGTGGCTGAAATATTGCCATCATTTTCGTTTAGGACGCGCTGAATATGTTCCCATTCCAGTCTATTTACCGACGGTGGTGAATCCTGCACCTCAACCTTGTCACCGGTCTCCTCAAAGGCAGCAATAATCTCATCGGCACCAGCGGGCTTGCAGAGGTAGTTAGTAGCCCCCATTTTTATCGCTTCTACCGCAGTTGAGATACTCGAATAGCCAGTGAGAATAACTACCTCAAGACCCGGCTGCAGTTCACGCAATTGCTGCAAGATAGATAGGCCGGACTCGCGCTCAAGTTTTAAATCCAGAACCACTCGATCAATTGATGTATTAGAGCACTGAGCTAAAGCCTGCTCACCATTGCTAGCAGTGACCGCCTGATTGCCGCGGCGAACCAATACTTTGGCTAAAACCGAGCTAAACACCTCATCGTCATCGACCAGCAAATAATTCATTCTGCGCTGGCCTCAAGAGGTAAGAGAATGCTCGTCAAGGTGCCGCTTTGGCTATCGCTGGCTGCGATATTTTGCAGGCTTACCGAACCGCCAAATCGCGTCAGTGTTGCCTGAGATAAGAACAGGCCAAGACCCAGGCCATCGGCTTTATCGGTAACAAAAGCCTCCCCCAAACTATCCATTTTCGCCGGGTCAAACCCGGTGCCATAGTCGCGAATATCAATAGTCGCCGTATCAGTATTCCAGCTGATATTCACATCAACATGGGTACTGGCATCGGCAGCATTGTTAAGCAGATTGAGAATCGACTGGGCAATAGTGGGGTGAAAGATGGCATAGCTATCAACGCAATCCTTGAAGTTAATATTGGCCTTAAGGGTTGGCCGCATCAGCTGCCAGCGCTCAACCACTGTCGAAAAATAGGTTGTTACAGACTGCGCTTTAAGTTGACTGGACTGGGATTCTTCCGCAGTAGTCAGCAGTTGTTTTAAAGTGGTTTTACACTGATCAATCTGCTGATTAAGCAGCGCCAAATCTGAGTTATCGACTGGCATCTTATCAACTAGCATCTCATCCACTAACAGCTTCATTGTGTTGAGTGGGGTTCCCAGCTCGTGGGCTGTACCTGCGGCAAGAGTGCCTACAGCGAGTAACTGTTCATCGCGCAGCTGCGCTTCACGCTGCAGGGCAATTTCCTGCTGCTGAATTTTTAAGGCCGAGGCCATGCGGCTAATAAAATAGATAATAATCGCTGCGCTGATCGCGAAATTTGCCCACATCCCCAATATATGCAAACTGTTATCGCCAGCCCCGTGATGATGGCTGGGAGCCAGTGCAGCGATCGGCATATAATATTTGAGCAGTAGGCTGTAGGCGACCATGGCCGTTAGTGCGACAAAAATACTGTAGCGCCGTGACAGAGTGATAGCGGCGATACTTATCGGGATTAGATAATAGGAAATAAATGGATTTGATGCGCCACCGCTAAAATACAGCAGCAGAGAAAAGAACAGTATGTCGGCGAGCAGGTGTGTAAAAAACTCATTGTCGGTAATCGGCACCTGCATTCGGCTGCGCTGCCAGGTGGCGGCGGTTACCGAGGCGTAGACAGCCAGAACCACGGCAATGGCGGTGGCGGGCAATCCAATGGGACTGATTTGAGTGAAATAGATCAGTGCGACAATTTGCCCGAGTAGAGCCACAGCTCTAATTGAACTGAGGCGAATAAGATTTTGTCTGACCGCCGAATAGGTCTGCTGGTAAGCGTCTTTTGTCATCCGCAAATGGTATCAGAAATAGCCTATAAAATTGTCCACAGCGTTGTTAATCATTTAAAAAACGTTACTATGTGCGCCTTAAAGTCCTAACGTTAAAACACCAATGTTAAAACACTAATGAGTAAATTCTATGCAGCCACTCTCTGATGACCTACAAGAAAATCTCGACCGCATGATTGTTGAATGCCTGGAAAATGGTTGTGTCTGGGGTTTACAGGACGCCGATGAAAACTGGGCACTGGTCGGATCCACGGACAATGATTCTATCGATGTTATTCCCTTTTGGTCTGACTGCGAGTTGGCTGAGGCGCTGTGTAATGGCGACTGGGAAATCTACAAGCCGGTGGCCATTGAGATGGAAGAGTTTCTCGATGACTGGCTGCCAGGTATGCACGGCGATGTGTTGATGGTCGGTGTTAACTGGAGTGCGGATCTTGAAGGCCAGGAATTTGAGCCGCTGGATTTACTGGAAGAGTTTGAAGCTGAGCTGGATTAATCCGGCGAATAGGTAAATACCTCTTCCAGTGGCACCTGAAATACCTGTGCAATCCTAAACGCCAGTTCCAGTGAGGGGGAGTAGCGACAGGCTTCCAAAGAGAGGATTGTCTGTCTGCTGACACCGACCTTAGTGGCCAGAGCTGATTGAGTCATCTGGCCATGTTCAAAGCGCAGTTGCCGTATCTTATTTTCAATTTGATTGTTTGCCACAGGGCTATCCTCGTCGATAGAAGAACAGTTGGGTGGCCTGCTTGATTAGTGCAGATATCATTAGTGCAATTAATAGAAGATGCATGGCTACTGGGCCGTTTATGGCGCTGGTTTTACCCAACACAACAATCCCTTCGCTGAGCATAATAGTGCCAATCAACAGGCAACAGAGTACTGTCAGCGAGTAATAGGCAAAGGCGTTACCTCTGGACTCAATGGCTCTATCTCGCTCATCTTTTTGTTCTGGGTTCTCACGGGCAAACAGTGCATAGAGAGCAATGCTGGCCACTATCGAGAGGATAATGACATCTCTTACCAGCAGGCCCATTTCATAGCTGGCTATCTCTGTCCAGCCAGAGAGTCTAAAATTGTTGTAGAAATAATAAACTGATACCACCCCAGTGATGGCCAGTTCAATCCAGATATTTTTTTCCCGTGCTGAGATATCCATGTCAGAGCTTCCTTTATTAAAAAAATAAGAAATTGAAATGTACGAAATATATTACTTAATGTAAAGTATTTCTTACATTATATTTTCATCTTCCAATTGCCTGCCTTGACCTTGCCTCAAAACTCATTAGTATGCGCGACTTATTCAGCCTACTACCTACTAAGCAGATTTTTATGTTTCTCGAGCAGTTTCACAGTTCAAACAACAACATCGTGTCAATTAGTGCCGAGCAGGGCAGCAGTTTTGCAAAAGATATCAGCAATGATTTTAATCCGATCCACGATCCGGACAGCAAGCGCTTCTGTGTTCCCGGTGATCTGCTATTTGCACTGGTATTGGGGCGCTATGGTATCAGTGAGAAAATGAGCTTTAATTTTGCCGGTATGGTTTCGGCAGAGACAGAGCTATTATTTCCTCAAGCTCCTGATGAGCATTTTGAGATTTTGGATGGCCGTGAAAAGTCTTATCTGGAAGTCTCACGCAGCGGACAGGTATTGGAAAATGCCTCTGCTGTCGAGAGCCTAATTAAAAATTATGTCTACTTCTCCGGTCAGAATTTCCCTCATCTGTTGGTGCCAATCATGGCTGAAAATAATATTATGATTAATCCCCAGCGTCCGCTGGTGATCTATGACTCAATGTCATTGCAGTTTGATACCGTCGATCTTGTGGCGCCGACTGTTGAGCTCGCCGGCACCAGCTTTAAAGCGGAAGGCAAGCGCGGTGATGTGCAGTTTGAATTGCGTCTGATGGATCAGGGTGTGCAGGTTGGCAGTGGCGCAAAGACACTGATTCTCAGTGGTCTGCGTGAATATCAGCAGGAAGCTGTAGATGGCATGGTCAGCGGCTATCTGGCCAGTAAAGATCGCTATTTAGAACCTGCATAATACAGTTTGTCTAAGCAGCGATCCTTTCTGGGATTGTTAGAGCAACTCCTTTAAGAAACGACCGGTATGTGAGGCTTTAATCGATGCTACAGTCTCCGGGGTTCCCTCGGCAATAATCTGCCCGCCACCAGAGCCGCCCTCAGGACCGAGATCGACAACCCAGTCAGCGGTTTTAATCACATCCAGATTATGTTCAATCACCACCATGGTATTGCCCTGATCGCGCAAGCGATGCAGTACCGCCAATAGCTGTTCTATATCGTGGAAATGCAGGCCGGTGGTTGGCTCATCGAGAATATACAGAGTTTTACCCGTATCTCTTTTTGACAGTTCCTTCGATAACTTGATTCGCTGCGCTTCACCACCGGAAAGGGTGGTCGCAGACTGTCCGAGTTTAATATAGGAAAGACCCACATCCATTAATGTCTGGAGTTTTCTGGCAACCGCTGGAATAGCATCGAAAAATTCACGGGCATCTTCCACCGTCATATCCAACACCTGATGAATATTTTTTCCCTTAAAGTGAATATCTAGGGTTTCGCGGTTATAGCGTTTGCTCTTGCAGACATCGCAGGGCACATAGATATCTGGCAAAAAGTGCATCTCAACTTTGGTCACACCATCACCCTGACAGGCTTCGCAGCGTCCGCCTTTAACATTAAAGCTAAAGCGGCCGGGGTTATAACCCCGTGAACGGGCTTCCTGGGTGCCGGCAAAGATTTCTCGAATCGGGGTAAAGATGCCGGTGTAGGTGGCTGGGTTGGAACGCGGCGTTCGACCAATGGGGCTCTGGTCAATATCGATACATTTATCCAGCTGATTAAGGCCGGTAATAGTCTTATGAGGCGCAGACTTTAATGTTGTCGCCTTGTTTAGGGTGACCGCGGCCGCCGGGTAGAGGGTCTCGTTGATCAGGGTGGATTTTCCCGAGCCGGAGACGCCGGTAATACAGGTAAATAGGCCAATGGGAATCTGTAAATCTACATCTTGGAGGTTATTGCCACAGGCGCCAGTGACATTGATAAATTTACCCTTATCTTTGTTGCGCTCAGCGGGAACAACAATACCCCGTTTGCCGGAGAGAAATTGACCGGTCACCGAGTTGGGATTTTTTTTAATCTGCTTGGCGGTGCCCTCGGCAACCACCTTGCCGCCATGAACACCGGCACCGGGCCCTATATCCACTATATAGTCGGCGGCGGCAATCGCCTCTTCATCGTGCTCGACAACAATCACTGTATTACCCAGATCGCGGAGGCGTACCAGTGTTTTTAAGAGTCTCTCATTATCGCGCTGATGGAGTCCGATAGAGGGTTCGTCGAGAATATACATAACGCCTACTAAACCGGCACCAATTTGGCTGGCCAGACGAATACGCTGGGCTTCACCGCCAGACAAGGTGTCTGCACTGCGGTTGAGGGAGAGGTAGTTAAGGCCTACATCTACAAGAAAGCGGAAGCGCTGGCGAATCTCTTTAATAATTTTTTCGGCGATCTCGCCCTGACGACCCTCGAGTTGTATCTGATCGAAATAATCGCAACATTCACCGACCGGCATACTGACTATATCTTCAATACGGCGTTCATCGATAAACACATGGCGGGCGGATTTACGCAGTCTGGTGCCTGCACATTCGGGGCAGTGGGAGCTGGTCATATATTTGGCCAGCTCTTCGCGCACCGATGTCGACTCGGTTTCGCGGTAGCGGCGCTCCATATTATTGATCACGCCTTCAAAGGTATGCTCGCGGCGGAACATGGTGCCGCGGTCATTGACGTAGCTAAAGGTGATTTCTTCGTCGCCACTGCCGTAGAGCACTTTTGACTGATGCAGCTCGGAGAGCTCCTGCCAGGGAGAATCTATATCAAAGTCGTAATGGGCAGCTAGCGAGGAGAGCATATTGTAGTAATACAGCGTGCGTCGATCCCAGCCGCGAATCGCGCCCTCGGAGATAGAGGCCTCTGGATGCTGAATCACCCGATCCACATCAAAAAACTGTTTCATGCCCAAACCATCACAGGTCGGGCAGGCACCGACCGGATTGTTAAACGAAAACAGTCGCGGTTCCAATTCATTGAGGCTGTAGTTACACACCGAGCAGGCAAACTTGGCGGAAAACATCTGATCCGGCTTGTCTTCATCCATATAGCTGATTGCCGCCAAGCCCTCAGCGAGGGTCAGGGCAGTTTCAAACGACTCGGCCAGTCGCAGGCCCATATCGGCTTTTACTTTAAAGCGGTCAACCACTACTTCGATATCGTGTTTTTGTTTTTTATTCAGGGCCGGAGCTTCATCGAGATCGCAGACCAGACCATCGATTCTGGCGCGAATAAAACCCTGACGACGGAGGCTTTCAAAGAGGTGCAGATGCTCGCCCTTGCGCCCTTTGATAATCGGAGCCAGTAGCATCAGCTTGGTATTCTCTGGCATCGCCAGCACCTGATCGACCATCTGGCTAACAGTCTGCGCCTTTAGAGCCTGATTGTGTTCGGGGCAGCGCGGTTCGCCGGCACGGGCAAACAGCAGGCGCAGGTAATCGTAGATTTCGGTAATCGTACCCACGGTAGAGCGCGGGTTGTGGGAGGTGGATTTTTGTTCAATCGAGATAGCGGGAGAGAGGCCCTCAATATGATCCACATCGGGCTTTTCCATCATTGACAGGAACTGTCGAGCATAGGTCGACAGCGACTCTACATAGCGGCGCTGGCCCTCGGCATAGAGGGTGTCGAAAGCCAGGGATGACTTGCCGGAACCAGACAGGCCGGTGATAACAATTAACTTGTCCCGGGGAAGATCGAGATCAATATTTTTGAGATTGTGGGTTCGTGCGCCACGTACCTGAATGGTATCCATTGGAAAATCTTATTCTTGAGTTAAACGACCGATTATAGGCTGCAGTTAACCCAATCGCCAAAGTGAATTTTTAAATATTAACCTCTGATACGCATGCAGAAGTTCTACAGACTGAAATCTGCTGAAAATAGATTAATTAAAGCTAAACCCGACGATAACTAATTGCACTGATGCTTATCGCTGTTACTATATTGCCCTTAAAAAATAACCTGATATAACCTTGAATAATTCCTTCACATTTTCCGCCATCGAAAAGCGCGCCACAGCCTCTCTAGCCACACTTTACGGCTTTAGAATGCTCGGCCTGTTTATGGTGCTTCCGGTACTCGCGCTGTATATAGATGACTACAGTGGCGCCTCGCCATTCTTGCTGGGAGTGACCCTGGGAATCTATGGCCTGACTCAGGCCGTGCTGCAAATACCGCTGGGATTGCTGTCGGACAAAATTGGCCGTGCTCCGGTGATTGTCGGCGGGCTGGTGATCTTTATTATCGGCAGTATTATCGCCGCCAACGCGGAGAGCATCAGCGGGCTGATTATCGGTCGCGCAGTGCAGGGTGCCGGTGCTATTGCCAGCACATTGATGGCGCTGGTCAGTGATTTGACCAGTGAAGAGAATCGCACAAAATCCATGGCTGCCATAGGCGCAAGCATCGGCCTGTCGTTTATGTTGGCAATGATTATCGGGCCGATTATTTCAGCAGCTATGGGGCTCTCGGGAATATTTTGGGTAACCGCATTGCTCGGGTTAATTGGCATATTTGTTTTTTTGGTTGCAGTGCCTCGGGCTATATCAGTCAAGCGCAATCGCGAGACCCTGACCGATGTCAGGCAGATTGGAAGACTTTTTTATGAGCCAAATTTGTGGCGGCTTAACGTTGGTATTTTTACCCTCCATTTGGTACTGATGGCTGGCTTTGTGGTGATCCCAACCATCCTTACCCAAGAGATGGGGATTTCCGGTGACAATCTCTGGTGGGTTTATCTGTTACTGATTGGCGGTGGTTTCTTTGCCATGTTGCCAGTGATGATTTTGAGTGAAAAATACCGCCGCCAGAAGAGCAGTTTTGTGGCAGCAGTGGGATCTATGGCGATACTGATGTTACTGCTCGGCTTATTTCGCGGTAGTCTACTAACCGGTTTTATGTTGTGGCTGTTTTTTGCTGCATTTAACCTGCTTGAAGCTATGTTGCCATCCTGGTTGAGCAAGGTCTGTCCGGCCGGCCGCAAGGGCACCGCCATGGGTATCTACTCCACCAGCCAATTTCTCGGCGCCTTCGCTGGCGGTATTCTTGGCGGATGGAGTTTGCAGCAGTTCGGTATTGATGGACTATTTATTTTACTGGCTGCGATTCTGGCTATTTGGTGTCTAGTGGCACTGGGTTTAAAGACCCCGAGAGGGTTGCAGACAGTAGTTTTAAATGTTGGTGATATGGCTCATGAGAAATTTGCGAAATTAATCTTAAATGTTCCCGGCGTAGAAGATATACTCATCGTCAAAGGGGAGCAGTTGGCCTATGCCAAAGTCGATAAAAAGACCGTGGATATGTCTAGTCTAAAACCTTACTTTAATCGTTAAATAACAGGGGAATAAAATGGCGCGCGGAATTAACAAAGTCATCATCGTTGGTAACTGTGGTCAGGATCCGGAGACCCGCTACCTGCCTTCAGGTGGTGCTGTCACCAATATCAGCCTAGCTACCTCGGAAGCATGGAAAGATAAGAATACTGGCGAGCAGCAAGAGCGAACGGAATGGCACCGTGTGGTGTTCTTCAACCGTCTGGGTGAGATTGCCGGTGAATACCTGAAGAAGGGTTCAAAAGTTTATGTTGAAGGCTCACTGCGCACGCGCAAGTGGCAGGGCCAGGATGGTTCAGATCGCTATACAACGGAAATTGTTGCCAGTGAAATGCAGATGCTCGACAGCCGTGGTCAGGAAGGCGGTGGGTATCAGCAGCAGGCGCCACGTCAAAACCAAGCGCCACAGCAGCAGAATCAGGCACCTCAGGCTCAGCAGAATCAAGCACCACAGCAGGCCGCTTCGCAACAGCAGCAAGCGCCTCAGGATATGGGTGGTTTTGACGACGATATTCCTTTCTAGGAATTGCCGGAAGTCGATAGAAAATAATTTAAACAATAAAAATTTGAGGCAGTTATGACAATTCAGGTTGGCGATAAAATTCCCGAAGGGATGTTTACGGTGATGGGTGCAGAGGGTCCTACGGGCATCAGCACTGGAGAAATTTTCGATGGCAAAAAAGTGGTTTTGTTTGCTGTTCCCGGTGCGTTTACACCAACCTGCTCGGCGGCGCATCTGCCGGGTTTTGTGGTTCATGTTGACGATATTAAAGCCAAGGGCGTCGACACTGTTGCCTGTATGTCAGTCAATGATGTGTTTGTGATGGATGCATGGGGCAAGGGTTCCAACGCTGAACATATTGTGATGCTCGCCGATGGCAATGCTACTTTTACACAGGCTCTGGGTCTTGAACTGGATGGCTCTGGTTTTGGTATGGGTACTCGCAGTCAGCGTTTTGCGATGATTGTTGATGATGGCGTTGTCACTTTGCTGAATGTCGATGCAGGTGCGCTTGAAGCCTCCAGTGCGGAAGCTATCTTAGCGGCACTGTAAGCAGTAGTTTCAGGTTCGTCCTGTTCTAAAGGGAGCTGATTTCAGCTCCCTTTTTTATTGCCGGTAGTAATTGAGCAGGTACAAAAAAGGCGACCGAAGTCGCCTTTTTTACTGGTTTGTTACAAGACCACTTATCAGCCTTTATAACGCTCCATAATCAATGTTGCATTGGTGCCACCAAAGCCAAAGCTGTTCGACATAATACGGTCGAGTTGCTTCTCTTTGGTCTCAAGCAAAATAGGCAATCCCGCAGCGGCCTCATCGATAGTATCGATATTGGCAGAACCGGCGACAAAGTTATTCTCCATCATCAGCATGCAGTAAATCGCCTCGTGTACGCCAGCAGCACCGAGGCTGTGGCCGGAGAGAGATTTAGTCGAGCTGATATCGGGGCAGCTGTCACCAAAGGTATTGCGAATCGCGCCGAGTTCAGCGAGATCGCCCACTGGCGTACTGGTACCGTGAGTGTTGATGTAGTCGACTGGACCTGAGGCAGTTGCCATGGCCATCTTCATACAGCGCTCAGCGCCTTCACCTGAGGGTGAAACCATATCGGCACCATCGGAAGTTGCACCGTAACCGGTAACCTCACAGATAATATTGGCACCACGTGCCAGTGCGTGCTCAAGCTCTTCAACAACTACCGTCCCGGCACCCAGACCTGGTGCAAAACCATCGCGGTGTGCGTCATAGGCACGGGAAGCGATCTCAGGGGTGTCGTTGTATTTGCTGGTCAGTGCGCCCATAGCGTCAAACATACCGGCCATAGACCAGTGCATATCTTCAGAACCACCGGCGAGAAGAATATCCTGTTTGCCCAGTTGAATTAATTCAACGGCGTGACCAATACAGTGAGCACTGGTTGCACAGGCAGAGGCAATAGAGTAGTTAACACCCTTAATTTTGAAGGGTGTTGCGACACAGGCAGAAACCGTGCTCGCCATAATCTGGGTTACACGGTAAGGGCCAGCGCGTTTGATACCGCGGGCACGCATAACATCGATAGATTCGGTAAACATCTCACCGGAGACACCACCAGAACCCATCACCAGACCAGTGCGGTGGTTGGAAACCATCTCTTCGCTAAGGCCGGCATCGGCGATAGCGCGCTCAGTGGCAATATAGGCGTAGGAGGCTGAAGGGCCCATAAAGCGAAGGATCTTGCGATCGATATGCTCTTTGGGGTCCAGGTCGAGAACCGCACCAACATTACAGCGCAGTCCCATTTCAGCAAAATCTTCACGGCGGCGAATGCCAGAGATACCCTCTCGTAGAGAGCGGGTCACAGACTGTCTGTCGTTGCCGAGACAGGATACAACACCAAGGCCCGTAATTACTGCACGTTTCATCGGTAATCCTCTTAAATTAGATATATGTAGAGTTAGTTATACTGAGCTTTAGAAGTTATCAGTGCTCTCGAAGAGACCCACTTTGAGGTCTTCTGCGGTATAAATCTCTCTTCCATCAACTTCTACTGAACCATTGGCGATACCCATAACCAGCTTGCGCTGAATAAGGCGGGTCAGTTCGAGTTTGTAAGTCACTTTTTTGGCGGTAGGCAATACCTGACCAAAGAATTTAACATTGCCGGCACCCAGCGCACGTCCGCGACCCGGGTTGCCATTCCAAACTAGGAAGAAACCCACTAATTGCCACAGGGCATCGAGACCAAGACAGCCGGGCATAACCGGATCGCCTTCAAAGTGACAGCCGAAAAACCACAGGTCCGGGGTAATATCCAGCTCTGCAATGATCTGTCCTTTACCGGCGACACCACCAGTATTGTTGATTTCAACAATACGGTCTGCCATAAGCATGTTGGGAGCCGGCAGTCTGGCATTGCCTGGGCCGAATAGTTCGCCGCGCGAACAGGCGAGAATTTCTTCACGGTTATAAGATGACTGTGGTTGGTGTGTCATGGGGTCCTTAATTAATGCTGTTTTAAAGGCGTGCATCGTACCCAGTTATGGCCAAAGCGGCAACTTTTAAGCGTTAAAATAACTCTAAATACCCTCGAAAAGCCGTTTAAATTACAAGAGTTTAGGGCGCTTAAACTAATATCGGTTGACAGCAAAGCAGCGGCTCCCTAGCATTCGCCGTTATTAACTACTGTAGATAATGACACGTCCATGCTTTCATTCCACAAAGCTGTTGAGCAAGACTTTTCAGCGGTCAACGACCTGATTATCGACAACCTTCACTCGAAAGTGGGTCTAGTCGAAAATATTGGCCACTATATAGTCGATTCTGGCGGTAAACGCTTGCGCCCGGTGGTTGTGTTGCTTAGTGCTCTGGCCAATGGTTATAAAGGGACAGAGCATCTGTCAGTAGCTGCAGTGATTGAGTTTATTCACACCGCAACTCTACTTCACGATGATGTTGTCGATGTCTCTGCACTGCGTCGCGGGCGCGAGACGGCCAACCAGCAGTGGGGCAATGCACCCAGTGTACTAGTAGGCGATTTTCTCTATTCAAGAGCCTTTCAAATGCTCGTCGAACTCGGTGATATGGATATTATGGGTGTTATCGCCGACGCTACCAATGTGATCTCTGAGGGTGAAGTTCAGCAGATGGCCAATGCCGGCAATTCGGATATTGATGAAAAGATCTACTTCGAAGTTATCTACCGTAAAACTGCTAAGCTATTTGAATCTGCGGCGCAGATTGGCGCTATTTTGGCCTCGGCTGATTCCCAGCCTATGGCCGATTATGGCCGGCATCTGGGTATGGCTTTTCAGATAATTGATGATGTACTGGATTATCAGGGCGATGTGAGTTCGATCGGTAAAAATGTTGGCGATGATCTCGCCGAGGGCAAGATGACCCTGCCTCTTGTTCATGCCCGCGATCATCTTACTGGCCCTGAGCGAGAGATAATTTGTCAGGCGATTGAGAATAAGAGTGCCGAGAACTTTGCCGCTATTCTCAGCGCGGTAAAATCTTGCGGAAGTTTGGAGTACTCGATTGAGCAGGCGAAACTGCAGGCAGAGCAGGCGAAAAAAGCTCTTGCCGAACTGCCCGACAGCCAGTTTAAAACGGTTATGGCTGATCTTGCTGACTTCTCGGTTTCGCGTCTGTCCTAATTGCACTAGCAAGTTAATTTTTGTGATTTACAGGTTCGATTAATTGACAACTACCTAACTTTCGTACCATTCTTAACCACCCATAAAAATAATTATATTCACTAGTAAAAGGAGAATTAAGTGATAATCGGGATTCCCAAGGAAATCAAAACCGGTGAGCAGCGGGTTGCTATGACCCCCGCCAATATCGAGTTTTTAATCAATAAAGGGTTGCAGGTACTCTTGCAAACCGATGCCGGCTCTGCCGCTGGCTACCCTGATGCAGCATATACCGCTGCCGGGGCTACTCTTATCTCAGACCGCGCCGAAATATTTACCAAGGCAGATATTATTTTGCAGGTTCAGTCTTTCGGTTCTAACAATGAAAACAGTGACGATGATTTAGCTCGCCTGCGCAACGGCCAGCTGGTTATTGGCATGATGGATCCACTGGCCTCACCCAGCGCCGCTCAGGCAGTGGCTGATATGGGTGCCACGGCAATCGCCCTTGAATTAGTACCGCGTATCAGCCGCGCTCAGAGTATGGATGTACTTTCATCCATGGCCACTCTGGCTGGCTATAAAGCAGTGCTTATGGGCGCCTCTGCGGCGCCGCGAATTTTCCCCACTGTTGATGACCGCTGCAGGTACATTGCAGCCCGCCCGAGTATTGATTATGGGTGTTGGTGTTGCCGGCCTGCAGGCCTGTGCAACCGCAAAACGTCTGGGTGCTGTGGTTGAAGCTTACGATGTACGTCCCGCCGCTCGTGAACAAATTATCTCGGTCGGTGCCAAGCCGGTAGAGTTGGATTTGGATACCGGCGAGTCTGAAGGCGCTGGTGGCTATGCCAAAGAGCAGGGCGAAGATTTTCTCCGCCGTCAGCGCGAGCTGATGACAGCGGTAGTCGCCGAGCAGGATATTATTATTACCACCGCCGCAATTCCCGGTGCCAAGTCACCAATTTTGGTCACCGAAGATATGGTTGTGGCCATGAAGCCCGGTTCGGTAATTGTCGATCTGGCTGCCGAGCGTGGCGGTAATTGCGATCTTACCGAGCAGGGTAAAACCGTGGTCGCTCACGATGTGACTATTTTAGGGCCGGAAAACGTCCCTTCGGATCTCGCCTATCACGCCAGTCAGATGTACGGCAAAAATATGCAAACTCTGTTGGAATTAATTCTCGACGAGCAGGGCAACCTCAATCTTGACTTCAATGATGAAATTGTCGCCGGCACTGTGGTCGCCCATCAGGGAAATATCCCTCATCCACATATGCGCAAATTACTGGGTCTAGCCGAGCTGGTAAGAACAGCCAGAACAGCCAGCTGTCACCGCTGAAAACAACCAAGAGGAAAAATAAAAATGGAAATTTTAATTTTACTACTGGCGCTGTTTGTATTGTCGCTATTTCTCGGTGTCGAGCTGATTACCAAAGTGCCACCGACCCTGCACACACCACTGATGTCCGGTACCAACGCAGTATCCGGAATTACTCTAGTGGGTGCACTGCTGGCCGCCGGTAGTGATGGATCGCCAATGTTGGTTAATGTACTCGGCTTTATTGCGGTAACTCTGGCGACGATTAATGTTGTCGGTGGTTATCTTGTGACCAATCGCATGCTTGCGATGTTTAAAAGGAAGTAAGCGATGAATCCAAATATTGTAAATTTTGTTTATCTGATTGCCGGTATTTTATTTATTCTCGGTATTAAAGGCCTGACCAAACCCAAGACAGCGGTGCGCGGCAATATGCTCTCAGCACTGGGTATGTTATTGGCCGTGGTTGTCACGCTGCTGAATATTAATACTGTCGACTACAGCTATATAGTTGCCGGTGTGGTGGTGGGTGGAATCGTTGGCTCAATTATGGCGCTGCGAATTCAAATGACCTCTATGCCGCAGATGGTTGCTCTGTTAAATGGCTTTGGCGGCGGTGCGTCGCTGACTATTGCGCTGGCTGAGTACTTCACCGTGCTCGGTGTTGCTCCACAATCTTTTGCAGATCTGGTTACCTCGCTAGCTGTGGATAGCAGTGCATTTGGTGTGGGTGTGGAAGGTACTATCGCTCTTGTGGCTATTGGCCTGACCGTTCTTATTGGCGCGGTGACCTTAACCGGTAGTCTGGTTGCCTTTAGCAAGCTGCAGGAATTAATGAAAAAGAGTTACGGACTGCCCGGTGGCCCGATTGGTAATGGGCTATTTTTGGTCGCCGCTCTGGCAGCGGTAGTCTGTATGGTGATCAATCCGGGTAATCTGGTCGCCATGGTGACTATTGTCGCTCTGGCCTTACTGCTTGGTCTGTTTCTGGTTATGCCAATTGGCGGAGCAGATATGCCGGTGGTTATTGCCTTGCTCAATTCCTATTCAGGTATAGCCGCAGCACTGGCCGGCTTTGTGCTTGGCAATACGGTATTGATTATCGCCGGTTCTCTGGTCGGAACCTCGGGGTTAATCCTTACCCAGATTATGTGTGTGGCGATGAACCGTTCGCTGGCCAATGTACTGTTTGGCAAGATGGCCGCCGGTGGTGAGAAAATTGATGCCGATGAAATCTACGCCGGCAAAGTGACCAGCGCACAGCCAGAAGAAGTGGCGATGATGCTCGAAGTGGCAAAGCGGGTGGTTATTGTTCCGGGTTATGGCATGGCAATGGCGCAGGCTCAGCACGCGGTACGCGAGTTGGCCGATGCTATGGAAGCGCGTGGGATAGAGGTTGAGTATGGTATTCATCCAGTGGCGGGGCGTATGCCCGGGCATATGAATGTTCTATTGGCTGAAGCCGAGGTTCCCTACGACAATCTGGTTGAGATGGACAGAATCAATCCGACCTTTGAAGATACCGATGTGGTGATTGTGATTGGTGCCAATGATGTCACTAACCCTATGGCGAGAGAGGCAGAGGGCAGTCCAATTTACGGGATGCCAATTCTCAATGTCGACAAAGCGAAAAACGTGGTTGTGATTAAGCGATCGCTGAGTCCGGGTTTTGCTGGACTACCCAATCCATTGTTTGCTATGGATCACACGCTGATGGTTTACGGCGATGGCAAGAAAGCGGTTGTTGAAATGACCACGGCTCTCAATCAGGCTTAGTTTGTATGAGTTGAGCTTGTAAAAAAACTCGTAAAAACAAAGCTCATAAAAAGACAGACACAAAAAAACCGGCGTTAGCCGGTTTTTTTATTCACTGCGAAAAATTACTTTTCGCCGAGAGCCTTTAAACTGCAAAAGGCTTTTTACTTGCCAAGAGCTTCTTACTTGCTAAGGGCTTTAACCTGAGCATTCAAGCGGCTCTTATGACGGGCAGCTTTATTCTTATGAAGAATACCTTTGTCCGCCATACGATCTAATACTGGAACTGCTGATGTGTATGCTGCTTGAGCATCGGCTTGAACACCAGTCTCTATAGCTGCATCAACTTTTTTCAAATAGGTGCGAACCATTGAGCGCAGGCTGGCATTATGCTGGCGGCGTTTCTCGTTCTGGCGTGCGCGTTTCTTAGCTTGGGCTGTATTTGCCACTTGTTTGTACTCCTCTCAAAGGGTCTCACTGAAGGCGCGGAAATATACAGGGTTTAACAATCACATTCAACTCAATTTTCATGGTAATTCCGGATACGGGCAAAGTGCTTAAAAGTAGTTCTGATAAGGAAATTAATTAGCCACACAAAGCCGCTTTTACATATTCACTTGGAGATGTTCATGGAGGTCGTTAAACTGCGCTGATTAAACCTGTCAAAGTAGAGTAGCGAATTGACCCAAGAGCCGTCGCAGAAGCAGCAGCAACCGACTAAAAAAGCGGATGGCGGATTACTGCGCTCCAGCGGCGTGGTCAGTTTCTTTACTATGCTGTCGCGCTTTATGGGGCTGGCACGGGATATTATTTTTGCTCGGGTGATTGGCGCTGAAGCCCTTGCCGATGTTTTCTTTGTCGCCTTTAAG
Source organism: uncultured Pseudomonadales bacterium (assembly GCA_943846685.1). Taxonomy (GTDB): domain Bacteria; phylum Pseudomonadota; class Gammaproteobacteria; order Pseudomonadales; family Porticoccaceae; genus HTCC2207. The sequence continues at coordinate 1,990,672 of OX044363.1, read as the reverse complement.
ATACCCAACTTCTTTCGTCGGCTGTTTGCCGAGGGGGCCTTTGCTCAGGCATTTGTGCCGGTGCTTGGGGAATATCGCGAGAAGAGCAGTCAGGCGGCCTTAAAGGAACTGACCAATCGGGTTTTCGGTACTCTGGGTTTATCTCTATTACTGTTAACGATGGTGGTTGTGCTTGCCGCGCCGGCATTCGCCGCGCTATTTGCACCCAAGTGGTATTTAAACGACCCGTTTAAATTTAATGCCACCGCAGAAATGCTGCGGATTACCTTTCCCTACCTGCTATTTATCTCCATGACCGGTGTTGCCGGAGGGATATTAAATAGCTATGACCGTTTTGCCGTGCCGGCATTTACCCCGTTACTGCTCAATATATCGATGATTTTTGCCGCCCTAATTGCCGCGCCCTGGTTTGATCAGCCAACCTATGCACTGGCCTGGGGAGTTTTTGCCGCGGGCATTATCCAGTTTGTTTTTCAGCTGCCATTTCTGGCGCGCATCCATATGCTGCCGGTACCAGTGGTCGATTGGCGTCATCCCGGGGTTAGAAAGATACTCGCCCTAATGGGCCCGGCGATCTTTGGTGTCTCGGTCAGCCAGATTAATCTCTTGTTGGATACGATGTTGGCGACTTTTTTGCCCACCGGCAGTGTCTCCTGGCTCTATTACTCAGATCGCCTCTCGGAATTGCCGCTGGGGGTTTTCGCCGTGGCGATTGCCACCGTTATCCTGCCTAATCTCTCCCGTCATCACTCGGCCAGCTCAACTGAGGCTTATTCCCAGACATTGGACTGGGCACTGCGCATGGTGCTATTGATTGCGGTGCCTGCCGCCGCCGCGCTTATGCTGCTAGCTGAACCGATTTTGGCGACGCTGTTTTTATACGGTGATGTAATGACTGCGCGGGATATTTCTATGGCGACCTATAGTCTGCGCGCCTACTCGCTAGGTCTAATCGCGTTTATGCTGATTAAGGTGTTGGCGCCGGGCTTCTTTGCTCGTCAGGATATGCGCACGCCAGTGCGAATTGGTGTGATTGCCATGGTCGCCAATATGTTTCTAAACCTGCTGTTTGTGCTGCCACTACATTACTACTGGCAGGTCGGTCATGTGGGGCTGGCTCTGGCAACCTCGGTTTCGGCATTTTTAAATGCCGGACTATTATTTTATGCCCTGCGTAAAAAGGCCATTTATGCGCCAAGCGGTTCCTGGCTGCGCTTTATGGTCGGTTTGTTGCTGGCGGTGGTGGCGATGCTGGTGGTGCTGATGCTGACCGCGGCTCAGTTTGATGCCCTAAATGTCAGTGTCTGGCAGCAGCAGAGTTGGTGGCAGCGCAGTATGGCTATTGGCGTTATCTGTGGTGCCGGTTTTGGCGCCTATTTAGCCATTTTATGGCTTAGCGGTATGCGTCTCTCGGATTTACGTGGTCCGGCCAAAGCAACCAGCCGCGATCATTGATTGCGGTCTTGCTATCGCGAATATCAGCCGTCCTAAATTGCCGTCTTAATTTGCTCTCTAGGTTACCTTTCTGGCCGTGGCTAGGTATACTCGCCGATCAGTTTAAAGAGTGAAAAATACGGTTGTGCAGCAGGGTAAAATGACCTTTATTCGCGGATTGCATAACCTGCAGCCGGGGAAACAAAAATCCGTGGTCACCATCGGCTCTTTCGATGGGGTGCATATAGGTCATCAGGCAATTCTGCAGCAGGTCAAAGAGGCCGCTGAACGCTTGCAACTGCCATCGGTGGTGATGACTTTTGAGCCGCAGCCGAGAGAGTATTTTTCCTCTGAGCGTGCCCCGGCCAGACTCATGCGGCTGCGGGAGAAGATCGACGCGCTATTGGGTTTTGGTATTGATCATGTGGTTTGCCTGAAATTTAACCGTCAGTTGCGAACCCTCTCTGCGCTGGACTTTATCGACCGGGTACTGGTTGATGGTCTGGCGGTAGAGCATTTGATTGTCGGCGATGATTTTCGTTTTGGCTGTGATCGCAGCGGTGACTTTGCGATGTTGACCGAGCGCGGTAAACAGAGCGGATTTGAGGTTATGGATACCGCCACTGTCGAGGTTGAAGGGCAGCGGGTCAGCAGTACTCTGGTACGCGAAATCGTTGAGCAGGGAGATTTCCCGAGAGCCGCCGAGCTATTGGGGCGACCTTTTTCAATCAGCGGCGTTGTCGGCTATGGCCAACAACTGGGACGCGAGTTGGGATTTCCCACCGCCAATGTGCAGCTAAACCGTTTTAGTGCTCCGCTGGCAGGGGTTTTCGCGGTCAAGGTTAAGGTGGATGGAAAGGTTTATCGTGGCGCCGCCAATGTGGGTGTGCGGCCAACCGTAGGCGATTTGATAAAACCTATTTTAGAGGTTCATCTGCTCGATTTTGATAGGGATTTGTACGGTCAGCGAATTGCTGTGGAGTTTGTCCACAAGATTCGCGACGAAGAAAAATTTACCAGTCTGGAAAAACTGATCGCCACTATTCAGCGCGACGTAGAAACTATCAGACTGTGGTTTACCAACAACACTTAAGATAAGGCAGGCCTGTAAGGCCCATAAAAGAGACTAATGACCGACTACAAAGCAACACTGAATCTGCCAAAAACGGCTTTTCCAATGCGCGCAAATCTGGCGCAGCGCGAGCCGGGTATATTAAAAGAATGGCAGGACACCAATCTTTATCAGCAAATCCGTGAGGCTCGTGCCGGTTGTGAGAAATATATTCTCCACGACGGCCCTCCCTACGCCAACGGTGAAATCCACCTTGGCCATGCGGTGAATAAAACCCTTAAAGATATAGTGGTTAAGTCGCGGACTCTAAGTGGTTTTGATGCACCTTATATCCCTGGCTGGGACTGTCACGGTCTGCCGATTGAGCACAATGTAGAGAAAAAGATTGGCAAAGCTGGCGTCAAAGTCGAGTACTCCGCTTTCCGCAAGAAATGTCGCGACTACGCGATGAAGCAGGTTGATGGTCAGCGTGAAGGCTTTGTGCGCATCGGTGTATTTGGCGATTGGGAGCGACCCTATCTGACCATGAATTACCATGTCGAGGCGGATACTATTCGCGCGCTTGGAAAAATTGCTGCCAACGGTCATCTGGTCAAAGGTTACAAGCCGGTCTACTGGAGTGTTGTCGGTGGTTCCGCGCTAGCCGAAGCTGAGGTTGAGTATCAGGATAAAACCTCTTACAGCATTGATGTTGCCTACCCGGTAGTTGGCGAGCAGCTGGAAAAAATAACCGCGGCCTTTGCTGGTGCGCCCGGCGAAGGTGAGATCAATATGTTGATCTGGACCACCACGCCCTGGACTATCCCCAGCAGTCAGGCTATTTCGGTGGGTGCCGAGCTGAGTTATGTGTTGGTACAGATTAATACCGAGAATGGCCCAATGCGACTGGTCTGCTCTGAGCTTTTGCTCGAGTCAGTGATGCAGCGTCTGGAGATTGAAGACTATCAAGACACTGGCGACCTGTCAGGGTCAGCAGTTGGAAAATATTGTCGCAAGACACCCATTTTACGATCGCGATATTCCGGTCTTACTCGGTGAGCACGTGACTACTGATGCCGGTACCGGCTGTGTGCATACAGCCCCTGATCACGGTATGGAAGATTTCGTGGTAGCTAAACAGTATGGCATCGAGACCCTTAACTACATTCTGGATAACGGTGTCTTCCACGACGATGTTGAGCTATTTGCCGGTCAGCATGTCTACAAGGTCGATGACTCTGTTCTCGAAGTACTGCGCGAACATCATCGTCTACTTAGCTGTGGAAAATTTGTTCATAGCTACGCTCATTGCTGGCGCACCAAAACTCCACTGATCTATCGCGCCACACCCCAGTGGTTTATCTCTATGGATAAAAATGGCTTGTTGGAAAAAGCCAAGGCGGCGATTAAAGATGTTAGCTGGCACCCGGATTGGGGTCAGGCACGAATCGAAGGTATGCTCGACAACAGCCCGGATTGGTGTATTTCCCGTCAGCGCACCTGGGGTGTACCTATTGCGCTATTTGTTCATAAGCAGACTGGTGAGCTTCACCCCAACACTCCAGTACTGGTTGAGCAGGTTGCTCAGCTGGTCGAGAAGGACGGTATTGATGCCTGGTTTGAGTTGGATGCGGCGGATTTAATCGGTGCAGATACGGCTGATTATCAGAAGGTTACCGACACGCTCGATGTCTGGTTTGATTCCGGTGTTACCCACGAATCAGTGGTCAACGCCCGTGAAGAATTACGCTATCCGGCAGATCTCTATCTGGAGGGTTCGGATCAGCATCGCGGTTGGTTCCAGTCATCGCTGAAAACAGCAATTGCGATCAATGGCACTGCACCCTACAAAGCGGTTCTCACTCACGGCTTTACCGTGGATGAACACGGTCGCAAGATGTCCAAGTCGGTGGGCAATGTGATATCGCCGAAAAAGGTGATCAATGATATGGGTGCAGATGTTCTGCGTCTGTGGATTGCTTCGGCAGATTTTAGTGGTGAGATGACTGTATCCGATGAGATTTTAAATCGCGCGGGAGATTCCTATCGTCGAATCCGCAATACGGCGCGTTATTTCCTCTCTAATCTGGATGGTTTTGATCCTGCCGAGCACGCAGTTGAACACAGTGATTTGCTGGCTCTGGATCGCTGGGCGATCGATTGCGCGGCGCAGCTGCAGGAAGAAATTATCAGCGCCTATGACCAGTTTCAGTTTCACCTGATCTACCAGAAATTACATAACTTCTGTGTTCGCGATATGGGTGGCTTCTATCTGGATATTATCAAAGACCGAATCTATACCTGTCCTGAAGACAGTCTGCCGCGCCGTTCGGCACAGACCGCTCTGTTTCATATTGCCGAGGCGTTCACCCGCTGGATCTCTCCTATCCTGAGCTTTACCGCTCATGAGATCTGGGGCTTTATGCCCGGCAAGCGAGAGTCTTCAGTGTTTCTTGCGGAGTGGTACCCGCTGCCGCGCCTGATGGCCGATGAAAAAATCGATCAGCAGGATTGGGCAGCGATACTGCAGGCCAAGGAAGCGATCAATAAGGTGATTGAAGACCAGCGCAACCAGGGTGTTATCAAAGGATCACTGGGTGCAGATATACAGCTGTTCGTCTCTCCAGAGTTACAGCAGTCACTGGCCAAGCTGGGTGATGAATTGCGCTTTGTCACCATTACCTCAAAGGCCAGTCTGTTACCTCTGACTGAGGCAGCAGATGCCAGCGACTCTATGCTGGAAGGCTTAAAAGTTTCGGTGCAGCGGTCCACTGCTGAGAAATGTGTGCGCTGTTGGCACTTTATTGCCGATGTCGGCAGCAGTCCCGAGCACCCGGAAATCTGTGGTCGCTGTGTCAGCAATCTAGATGCTGGAGGAGAAGTCCGCCATTATGCTTAAATTTATCAATACCCACACATTGCGCTGGTTTGCGCTTGCGGCGACGGTTCTGTTGCTCGATCAGCTCACTAAGCTGTGGGTTATGACCGAGTTTACCCTTGGCGACAGTCGCTATATCACCGGGTTTTTCAATCTGGTTAGAGCCCACAATGAGGGCGCGGCGTTTAGTTTTCTCAGTGATGCTGGTGGATGGCAGCGCTGGTTTTTTACAGCCCTATCCTCGGTTATCAGTCTGGTGATTGTGGTCTGGCTGGCGCGCCTGCCCAGACAAAAGATTAATGAGGCCATCGCGCTTTCGCTAATTCTCGGTGGCGCACTGGGCAACCTGTACGATCGAGTCACGCTCGGTTATGTGGTCGACTTTTTGGACTTTCACTGGGCCGGTTGGCACTTTGCGGCATTTAATGTTGCCGATATGGGCATCTCAATCGGTGCCGCTTTAATTATTATCGAAGCATTGTTTTTTGCCGATAATACTCAAGCTGACAAGTCAGAGTAAAATTAAAAGTCACAGTAAAAGTAAAATTGTCCAGCTAAGACTGGCATTCAAAAGCATTTAGAAACGAGTTTATATATGACTATCCCGATAGATAAAGGCACCACCGTCACTCTGCATTTTGCGCTGATTCTTGAAGATGGCGCGGTGGTGGATTCCAATTTCGAAGGAAAACCGGCGACCTTTTCGATTGGTGATGGCAACCTGTTGCCAGGATTTGAAGAGACCTTGATGGGCCTGCATAAAGACGATCAGCGGGAGTTTGTTGTGCCACCGGAAAAAGCCTTTGGCCAGCACAATGAGCAAAACCTGCAGTCTGTGGCGATGGATAATTTTGATGATCTTGAGATTGAGCCCGGTGCAATGTTCTCGTTTCAAAATGGCGATGGTGAACTGCCCGGTGTTATCACTGAAATTCTCGATGGTGAAGTGATGGTTGATTTTAACCACCCACTGGCGGGTAAGAATATTATTTTCCAGGTTAAGATTATGGATGTGATACCAGAGAATCTGCACTGATGAAGAGCTGTCGTTAATGGATATTAAATTAGCCAACCCACGGGGTTTTTGTGCCGGTGTCGACCGCGCTATCGATATAGTCAATCGCGCGCTCGAGGTGCATGGTGCACCAATCTATGTCCGTCACGAGGTGGTGCACAATAAATTTGTTGTCGATGATCTGCGCGCAAGAGGGGCGGTGTTTGTCGATGAGCTGGATGAAATTCCCGATGATGTGATTGTTATTTTCAGTGCTCATGGTGTTTCCCAGGCAGTGCAAAGTGAAGCCCAGCGACGCAGTTTAAAAGTCTTTGATGCAACCTGCCCGCTGGTGACCAAGGTTCATCTGGAAGTTGCCAAATACAGCGATGATGGCATGGAATGTGTGTTGATCGGCCATGCTGGTCACCCGGAAGTCGAAGGCACTATGGGGCAGTACGATCAGTCCCGCGGTGGCGATATGTATCTGGTTGAAAATGAGCTGGATGTTGCCAATCTGTCGGTTAAGAACCCTCAAAAGCTGGCCTTTGTGACCCAGACAACCTTGTCGATGGACGACACGGCGCGGGTTATTGATGCGCTGCGCGAGAGATTTCCAGCGATCGAAGGGCCGCGCAAAGATGATATTTGCTACGCCACTCAGAATCGTCAGGATGCAGTCAAGCAGTTGGCTATGGAGTCCGATCTGGTGCTAGTGGTTGGTTCGGTTGCCAGCTCTAATTCAAATCGATTGCGCGAGTTGGCTGAGCATTGTGGCTGTGATGCTTACCTGATTGATGGCCCGGACGATATTCAGCCCCAGTGGCTTGAGCAGAGTTCATCCATTGGTATTACCGCTGGTGCCTCGGCGCCGGATATTCTGGTACTGGATGTGATTAGAAAGCTAGTTGATATGGGTGCCAATGCCCCCCAAGAACTGGATGGCGTGGTTGAGAATGTCAGATTTTCTCTGCCCAAAGAGCTGCGCGCTTAAATCCTAGTTCAACATCACTGGCTTGCCCTGATTGAGTCAAGCCAGTCTGTCTTCTCTGCTTTTTACTGGCAGGATTCGATATAGGCGAACAGTGCCTGAGTCGAAGCATCTAGCGGTGCGCTTGAGTCACTGTTATCGGCAAGTAGCTGATTGGCCATTTTCTTGCCCAGCTCAACACCCCACTGATCAAACGAGTTGATATTCCAGATACAGCCCTGAACAAATACCTTGTGTTCATAGAGCGCAATCAGGCTGCCAAAGTTCTTCGGCGACAGCTCTTTTAACAGCAGAACATTGGAAGGTTTGTTGCCCGGGTAGTAGCGGTGAGGTTCACCGGCTGGTGCTTTCTGTCCACACATCAGTGCAGAGGACTGGGCGAGCATATTGCCGAGCAGTACCCGATGGTGTTCTTCGTTGCTCATGTTGTCTTTCGCCAGAGCGATAAAATCAACCGGCGCCAGACGTGTGCCCTGATGCAGTAGCTGGAAAAATGCGTGCTGTCCGTTGGTGCCGGTCTGGCCCCAGAGGATTGCACCGGTATCATAATCTACCGGTTGGCCATCCGCGGTTGTTGATTTGCCATTACTCTCCATATCCAGCTGTTGCAGGTAGGAGGGCAGTAGCAACAGTCGCTCGCAATAGGGGATCACGGCGATAGATTGGGCGTTTAGGAAATTGTTGTACCAGATACCCAACAGCGCCATGATCACCGGCATATTCTTTTCTGCTGGTGCCGACTGGAAATGAATGTCCATCTCTCTGGCACCGTCGAGCATCTCTTCAAATCGGTCGTAGCCAATCGATATGGCAATAGACAACCCTATGCTTGACCACAGTGAATAGCGACCGCCGACCCATTCGGCAAATTCGAGAATCTGCTCGTTTGGAATACCATAGGCCAAGGCGTTTTCGCGGCTAGCAGTCAGGCCGACAAAGTGGCTGGTGGTCTGGGCATCTTTAAGGTCGAGCTGTTGTTCAAACCAGTTGAGTGCGGTCTTGGCATTGAGCAGAGTTTCCTGAGTGGTAAAGGTCTTGCTAGCCACTGCCACCAAGGTTGTCTCAGGGTCGAGCTTTTTCAATGTGCTAAGTATTTCTGCGCCGTCTACATTGGAGATAAAGTGCAGATTGATATTCGGGTGGGCGAATTCCTGCAGTGCGCTGCAGGCCAGTTTCGGGCCTAGATCAGAGCCGCCAATACCAATATTGATCACATCGGTAATCGCTTTGCCGGTGCTGCCAACCCAGTCGCCACTGCGTATTTTTTCACTGACCAGTTTTACCCGACTCAGCTGCTGTTTTACCAGACTGACACGCTGGTCGGATTCCTCTACAGCGGCGGCGACTTTTTGATCGCCAATCTCTGCTCGAAGGGCCGCGTGAAGTACCGCACGGTTTTCCGTGGTGTTGATAGTCTCACCGGAGAACATCGCGGCTCGAAGTGTCTCAAGAGGGGATTGATTGGCTAGCGCTAACAGCGCCTGCCAGGTTTGATCGCTGACCAGGTTCTTCGAGAAGTCGAGATGAAGCTGGCCGCATTCCACTGACATTTCATTAGTTCGATTAGGGTTTTCAGTGAAAAAATCCGTAATTCGTTCGGCGCTTGCTGACTCAGCCTGTTGTTGCAGGCTGTTCCATGCGCTGGTCGCCGTGGGTGAATAGGTCATTATGTGGTTGTTCCTGTGGGTCAGTAGATCATTTGATTCGCTGCTTAGAGCGCGTAAACTGCTGTAATTAAAGGGCTGCAAAGCCAAATTGTTGCCAACAATAACGTATTTTTCGGTCAGTTACTGTAGCAAACAATTATTGTAATAAAATTACATTAATATCCGGAATAATACATTATTTATAGCTAAATTTCGTAATTTTGTTACAATTTCAACTTCGTCAAAGCGGAGCCATTATGGGCCAGTTAAACACTACAGTCGCTGAAGTTACTCAGCGCATTATCGAGCGAAGCAGCAGCCTGCGAGCTGATTACCTGCGTCAGTTAAAAGAAGATTACGGCAATCGTCCAGAGCGCGGAAAACTCAGTTGCGGCAACCTTGCCCACGGTTTTGCGGCCTGTGGCAAAGAGGATAAAGAAAGTCTGCGGTTGATGGAGGCGAGCAATATCGCCATCGTCACTGCCTACAACGATATGCTCTCTGCCCACCAGCCCTACGCGGTCTACCCGGACAAAATTAAGCAGGCAATGCGCGAAATTGGCTCCACGGCACAGGTTGCCGGTGGTGTACCTGCTATGTGTGACGGTGTTACTCAGGGTCAAGATGGCATGGAACTGAGTCTTCTCAGTCGTGATCTGATCGCCCAGTGTACGGCAATGTCTCTGTCTCACCAGATGTTTGACGGTGTTTTGGCGCTGGGTATCTGCGACAAGATCGTTCCAGGTCTGTTGATGGGCGTGCTCAGCTTCGGCTATCTGCCAGCGCTGTTTATCCCCGCCGGCCCTATGGAGTCGGGATTACCTAACAAAGAAAAGCAACGCATTCGCCAGCTATTTGCCGAAGGCAAAATTGGCCGTGAAGAGTTGCTGCAGGCAGAGTCTGATTCCTATCACAGTGCTGGCACCTGTACCTTCTACGGTACTGCGAACAGCAATCAGGTGGTTCTTGAAGCCCTGGGTCTACAGTTGCCAGGCAGCTCATTTGTCAATCCTGAAAACCCACTGCGCGACAAGCTGACCACTGAGGCATCTCATCAGTTGGCCCGTATTACCGCGCTGGGTAATGACTACCGTCCCGTCGGTGAAATTGTCGATGCTCGCGCCATGGTTAATGGCACTGTGGCCCTATTGGCTTCAGGTGGATCGACTAACCACACTATGCACCTAGTAGCGATTGCCCGTGCGGCTGGCATTGTGATGAACTGGGATGATATTTCCGAGCTCTCTTCAGTCGTGCCACTGCTGGCTAAGGTCTATCCAAACGGCCATGCCGATGTAAACCATTTCCATGCTGCGGGCGGCACCAGTGCCATGTTCCGACAGCTGCTTAAGGGCGGCTTTATGCACGGCGATGCAAAAACCTCCTGGGGCGAAAATTTTGCCGACTTTACTCAGGAGTCATTCTTGGATGGCGACAAAGTGGTTTGGCGCGAGTCTCCGCAAGTGCCTTTAGATTTAGAAGTTCTGACCACGTTGGACAAGCCGTTTTCACCTGAGGGTGGTCTGCGCCTGTTGGCGGGTAATCTCGGTCGCGGTGTGATTAAAGTTTCTGCGGTAGCCTCTGAGCACCGCATTGTTGAAGCACCTGCGGTAGTGATTGATGGTCAAGACCAGCTAGCTGGACTGTTTGAGTCTGGTCAGTTAAATAAAGACTGTGTTGTTGTGGTTCGCTATCAGGGCCCGATGGCTCTGGGTATGCCTGAACTGCACAAGCTAACGCCTATGCTGGGCATTCTTCAGGATAAGGGTTACAAGGTAGCTCTGGTCACTGACGGACGTATGTCTGGCGCATCGGGTAAGGTTCCCGCCGCTATCCATCTGGTGCCAGAAGCCGCGAAAGGCGGAATCTTAGCCAAGATAGTTGATGGCGATATTATTCGTATTGATGCGGTGACTGGTGATCTGTTGTTTATGGGTGATATGCAAGAACTTGAAGCCCGTGAAGCGGCGCCTCAGCCGGATGCTGGTCAGCGCGGCTGTGGTCGCGAGTACTTTGGTGTAAACCGTGACAATATCAGCAACGCAGAGCAGGGCGCTTCGTACCTGTTTGGTGGAGAGTAATAGTGTCAGAACAACCATCCTGGAATCTGGTCGCCGATATAGGTGGAACTAACGCGCGCTTTTCGGCGCTGTTAGACGGCCAGCTCGAGAGTGAGTTTGAGTTTCATCACTCGGTGGAAGAGTATCCGCTGTTCAGCGACTTGATAGTTAAGCTCAGAGATGAAATAGCTGCGGTAACTGGTCTTAGCAGTGCGCCAAATGCCGTGTGTCTGGCCGTGGCCTGCCCGGCAGATGTTGAGCATATCGCCTTTACTAATAGTCACTGGGAGTTTACCAAGACGCAGTTGCTGGAGTGGTTTGGCTGCCAGCGACTTGTGGTTATCAATGATTTTGAAGCGGTTGCCCACGGTATTACCGAGTTGGGTGAAGATGATTGTTTGCAGATTGGTGGTGGGTCTCCCCAGACTCACAAACCAGTAGGTATTCTCGGTGCCGGAACTGGTCTGGGTATGGCTGCTCTGGTTTCTCACAGCGATGGTTACCATGTTCTGGATACTGAAGGTGGCCATGCGGATTTTGCGCCAGTCGGCCAGCGTCAGGTAGATGTACTTGGCTGTCTGCGCGAGACCTACAAACGAGTCTCTCTGGAGCGTGTACTGTCCGGCAAGGGCATCGTTAATATTTATAAGGCAATCTGTTCCATAGAGGATGCCGAAGATCTGTTGGCTACCCCTCCCGAAGTGGTAACCGCCGCACTGGATGGCAGCAATCCACAGGCTCTGACAGCATTAAATACATTCTGTGAATCCATGGGTGCAGCCGCTGGCAATCTGGCGCTCACCTTAGGCGCCAAAGGCGGAATCTATATCGCCGGTGGTGTTGTGCCGCGCTTTAAAGAGTTTTTTGCCAACAGCGGATTCCGCGATAAATTTGAAGAGAAGGGTCGCTTTGCTGCGTACCTTCAACCTATACCAGTTTACCTAGTTACGCGCAGCAACCTTGGGCTGCTGGGTGCTGCAAAAAAATTACAAGAAATTTAAGGAGATCAATGTGCGAAATTTACTAGCCGGTAATACGGTTATCCCGGTAATTGTTTTAGATCGAGAAGAAGATGCAGTTCCACTGGCCAAGGCTTTAGTTGCCGGTGGCCTAAAAGTTCTCGAGATTACCCTGCGCACCCCTGCAGCTGTTGGCGGTATTAAGCAGATTATTGAACAGGTTCCCGAGGCTATTGTTGGCACTGGAACCGTATACACACCTGAGCAAGTTCAGCTGTCTGAAGATCTGGGTTGCCAGTTTATGGTTTCCCCCGGTGCCACTGATCAGCTTCTCGAAGCGGCTCAAAAATCATCCGTTGGCCTATTGCCCGGCGTATCCTCAGTAAGTGAGATGATGCGTTGTATGGAATACGGCTATCAGGATTTTAAATTTTTCCCCGCTGAAGCCTCTGGTGGCGCGGCTAAAATTAAAGCCCTCTCAGGACCTTTTGCCGATGTTAAATTCTGCCCGACTGGTGGTATTGGCTTGGGCAATGTGATGGATTACCTGTCGCTGTCGAATGTGATGTGCGTCGGCGGTTCGTGGATCTGTCCAGCCAACCTAGTAAAAGAGCAGCGCTGGGATGAGATTGAGCAGTTGGCACGTGAAGCCAGCGCCTTGGGACAATAATAAAAAATTTATAAAGTAGATGGTTAGCCCATCGACGAGGTTTATGATGAACAGTAATAACGATTTGGTAATTTTTGGTGCTCGCGGCGATCTTGCCGAGCGCAAACTGCTTCCCGCGCTCTATCAGCTGGATCGTGCCGGTCTGCTTGAAGATGAGATGCGAATTGCCGGTCTGGCTCGCCAGAAAGTCACCACTGAAGAGTTTGTCGGCAACACCCATGAAAATCTTAACAAGTATGTGCCAGAGTCGGATTGGGATGAAGAGTGCTGGGCGAGATTCAGTAGCCGGCTGACCTACGTCAGAGTTGATTTCTCGAAGCCGGAAGAATACCAAAACCTTAAGCAGTGGCTAAATGAAGAGCGCACCCAGATCTACTATATGGCTACGCCGCCAAGTATCTTTGGCTCTATCTGTGAAAATCTTGATGCTGCCGGCTGTGTAACTGAAAGCTCACGTATTGTTCTGGAAAAGCCTATTGGTCACGACCTGAAAAGTTCGAAGGAAGTGAATGGCACTGTGGGTGAATTCTTCCCCGAGCGCAATATCTACCGCATCGACCACTATCTGGGTAAAGAGACAGTACAGAACCTGCTGGCACTGCGTTTTGCCAATCGCATGATTAACTCCCAGTGGGACAACACCTGTATCGATCATATCCAGATCACTGCCGCAGAAACTGTGGGTATTGAGGGACGCTGGTCATACTACGATAAGGTTGGCCAGCTGCGCGATATGGTGCAGAACCATCTGCTGCAACTGCTGTGCATGGTAGCTATGGAGCCGCCAAATTCCCTGCAGGCCGATGAGATTCGTGCCGAGAAAGTGAAAATTCTTCGCGCCCTAAGCCCGATTACTAATGAGAATGTCAAAGAGCAATCTGTACGCGGACAGTATGCGGCTGGCTGGATTTCCGGTGAGCCGGTAGTTGGCTATATGGAAGAAGAGGGCAGTGAGCGCAATACCAGCGACACTGAAACCTTTGTTGCGTTAAAAACCTATGTCGACAACTGGCGCTGGGCCGGTGTTCCGTTCTACCTGCGTACCGGTAAGCGTATGAAGGCCAAGGGAACTGAGGTGGTGATTACCTACAAGGAACATCCTCACGCTATTTTCCCGGATACTGATGATCAGGCCAATAACCGTTTAATTATTCGCCTGCAGCCCAATGAGGGAATCGAGCTGGAGATGTTCTCGAAAAAGCAGGGCCTGAAAGGTCGCTCCAATCTTGAGAAGCGCACCCTGAATCTGGACTTTTTTGATTCCTCCGGCGAATCGCGAATTGCCGATGCCTACGAGACATTACTGCTCGAAGTGATTAAAGGCGATCAGTGGTTGTTTGTCAGCCGTGATGAAGTCGAAGCCTCCTGGAATTGGTGCGATACATTGCTCGAAGCCTGGCATGATAACGGCATTAGCACCAAGCCCTACGGTGCTGGTACCTGGGGACCGTCCAAATCAGAAATGCTTATCGAGCAAGATGGCCGCAGCTGGCACGAAGCTTAATTTACAGGCTCTGATAATCAGAGTTTAAGAGAGAATTTGTTATGAGTGAAATGCTTGAATTTGAAAATGCCTCGGCACTTGATATTACCTTAAGTGAAAAGGTTTCTGGCTTACTAGCAGCCTCCATCGAGACTCAGGGCAGCGCCTCGCTGGTGGTTTCCGGTGGTCGCACGCCAATGGGGTTTTTTCATCTGCTGTCACAGCAGGCTCTGGACTGGTCGAAAGTAACTGTATTGCTGGCTGATGAACGCTGGGTAGATGCAGATCACGCCGCTAGCAACGAAAAGCTGGTGCGTGAAAATCTGCTGATCAATGAAGCCAGTCAAGCCCGCTATCTGGCACTGAAAAACACTGCCGATCAGGCCGTAGACGGTGAAGCCGAATGCGCAGAGGCGCTGGCTGAGCTGGGTACTTTTACCGTGGTTATCCTCGGTATGGGTGATGATGGTCACACCGCATCCCTGTTCCCCGGCTCCGATGCACTGGCTGCTGGTCTGGATATGAATTCTGGTCGCGACTGTATTGCCGTCACGCCACATCATGCGCCCCATCAGCGTATGAGCCTGACCCTGCCAAGGCTGTTAAACAGCCAGCAGATTGTGATTCATATCAGTGGTGCCAGTAAGCAGCAGGTGTTGAGCCAGGCTGAGGCTGGTGGCGATGTTATGGAATTGCCAATTCGCTCAATACTGCAGCAACAGCAGACACCGCTAGCAATCTATTGGGCAAAGTAAGTTGAGCTGATTTATTCAGAATATAAAAAAACCGGCGTTAGCCGGTTTTTTTATATCTGTTGAGTACTGCGATTACTGAATAGCATCACCAACACGAACAACTTTCAGGGTATTTGTGCCGCCCTGTACATTGACGAAATCGCCTTTAGTAATCAGTACCAGATCGCCATCTTCGACAACCTTATGCTCGCGTAATGTTTCCACAGCCGAGTGATTTACCTGCTTTGGATCCATTGTTGAGGCCGGGAAGGGAACCGGAATCACACCTTTATAAAGTGCTGTGATCTCACAGGTGCCATGCTTTTCAGCCATTGCGTAAATAGGCAGTGACGAAGTAATTCTCGACATAATTAGTGGCGCAAAACCGGTTTCAGTCATACAGATAACCGCTTTAACACCCTCTAGGTGGTTGGCAACATACATGGCTGCCAGCGCAAGAGATTCATCAATACGTGCAAATGACTGATCGATTCTATGCTTTGAACGCTGAACCAATGGATGGCGTTCAGCACCTTCGATAACGCGAGCCATTGCTTGTACGGTCTCTACGGGATAGTCACCAGCGGCAGTTTCCGCCGAGAGCATCACAGCATCAGTACCGTCGAGAACGGCGTTGGCAACGTCAAAGACTTCCGCTCTGGTTGGCGTCGGTGCGGTAATCATCGACTCCATCATCTGAGTCGCAGTAATAACCACTTTGTTAGCATTGTTAGCGGCTTCAATTAGCTGCTTCTGTACGGCTACCAAGTTGGCATCGCCAATCTCTACACCTAGGTCACCACGGGCAACCATCACACCATCGGCGCTTTCGATAATACCGGGCAGGAACTCTTCGGTAATTGCTTCGGCGCGTTCAACTTTAGCGATAATATGTGCACCGCTGTTTTCTGCGGCTAACAGTCCGCGAGTCTCTTCGATATCTTCAAAGGAACGAACAAAAGAGATTGCCAGATAATCGGTGTTTAGAGCAGCGGCGGTTTTGATATCCGCTTTATCTTTTTCGGTCAGTGCCGGTGCAGACAGGCCGCCACCGAACTTGTTGACGCCTTTCTTACTTGATAGAGGGCCACCCTGAGTAACACGACAGGTTACTGAGTGATCGTTGCGCGACTCAACCGTGAAAGTCAGACGGCCATCATCCAGCAACAAGATATCATCTACGCCAATATCGTTAAGTAGCTCGCTATCGATAAATACGCCGTCCTGATTGCCTTCGTGAAGGCCGATCTTACTATCCAGGCGGAACATATCACCGTTGGCTAGGCTGATCTTCATATCATTGGCAAAGCAGCCGATACGAATCTTCGGGCCCTGCATATCGCAGAGAATGCCGACGGGTGTTTTCAGTTCATCGGCTACTGCGCGAATAGTTTCAGCACGCAATGTATGCTCTTCAGCACTGCCGTGAGAGAAGTTGAGACGAAAGACATTAACGCCGGCTTCAATCAGCTGGCGAATAGTCTTTTCATCATTACTGGCGGGGCCAAGTGTCGCGACAATTTTGGTTCTACGCGGCATCTTGTTGCTCCGCAGCTGCGCCTAAAAGTACCAGCGTGTTGTCGAGCATACGGTTTGAGAAACCCCATTCGTTGTCGTACCAGGCCATAATTTTCACCAGATTTCCATTGACGCGTGTTTGAGTAGCGTCAAAGTTACAGGAATAAGCGATATGGTTAAAGTCGACAGAGACCAAAGGCTTGTCATTGTAGGCAAGAACTTCTTTCAGGTTGCCTTCAGCAGCCTTGCGCAGTAGCTCATTAACCTCTTCAACCGAAGTCTCACGACCGGCATTAAAGGTCAGATCAACCAGTGACACATTGATGGTTGGTACACGAACAGCCATGCCGTCGAGCTTGCCAGCCAGCTCTGGAATTACCAGAGCGATTGCAGCGGCAGCACCAGTTTTCGTTGGGATCATCGACATGGTTGCCGAGCGAGCGCGGTAGACATCGGAGTGACAGACATCGCTGAGCTGCTGATCGTTGGTGTAGGCGTGAATGGTAGTCATATAACCACTCTCAATGCCCATAGCGTCTTGTAGCGGCGCAACCATAGGTGCCAGGCAGTTGGTGGTACAGGATGCATTGGAAATAATGTCCTGAGTGCCATCGATAACATTGTCATTAACACCGTATACAACGGTAGCATCAACTTCTTTACCTGGAGCCGAGATAATTACCTTCTTGGCGCCAGCTTCGATATGCAGAGCGGCTTTTTCGCGAGTAGTGAAGACACCAGTACATTCGCAAACCAGATCAACATCCAGATCAGACCAGGGCAGATCCGCAGGGTTGCGTTCGCTCGACCAATTGACAACATCGCCATTGATGATAATTGAGTTATCAGTCACCTGAACATCCTGATTGAAGCGGCCATGAACCGTATCAAACTGAAGCAGGTGAGCATTGATCTCAAGGCTACCAAGATCATTGATAGCGACTAATTTAATTTTGTCTTGCAGTTCTGGGCGCTCGTAGAGTGCGCGGACAATATTGCGACCGATACGGCCAAAACCGTTAATGGCGATTCTGTACATGATAGAGCCTTAATTTATGTAGTAAACTTACGAAAATTATAGGCTTAAACTGCTTTTGAGGCAATCTAAAGCCGCTTTTGGGCGTTAAAATTACCTATTTAGACCCTTTTGATGTAACTTAATGACATCTTTGTGAAATTTTCTTACGAGATTGACGTGTAGAACCAACTTTTGTCGACTATAAATCTACTGTGAAAAAGGTTTGTAGGAAATGGGAAGACAAATTAGATAATAAAAAAGGTTTATAGGATGCACTCTCAGAATTTGATTAACATCATTGCCGATCAGTTACCCGAACTGAATAAGTCCGAGAGCAAAGTGGCTCGGGTTATTCTGGCTGACCCTGATCGCGCGACCAGTTCCAGTATCGCCGCATTGGCTAAAGCCGCCGGGGTTAGCGAACCCAGTGTAAACCGTTTTTGTAAGCGCTTTAATGCCGCCGGATTTCCCGACTTTAAACTCAAATTGGCCAAGGCTCTGGTCAGTGGTGTGCGCTTTGTTAACCGCAATGTCGATCCCGGGGATGATGTCACCAGCTATACGCCAAAGATTTTCGATAGCACGATCAATAATTTAGCCATGGTGCGCGACAGAATAAGTCACAGTATTGTCAATCAGGTGGTTGATAAGCTGATTCAAGCCAAGCGTATTTACTTCTTTGGGCTCGGTGCCTCAGGCTCGGTGGCTCGCGATGCCGAAAACAAATTTTTCCGCTTTAACCTGCCGGTCTCGTTTCACGATGATGTATTAATGCAGCGGATGCTGGCATCAACCGGTGGCACTGGCGATGTGTTCTTTTTTATCTCTCATACAGGCCGTACCAAAGAAGTTGTTGAAGTTGCCGAAATTGCCAAGGCCAACGGCTCAACAGTCATAGGTTTAACCGCTCCGGACTCACCTCTGGCGGCTATCAGCAGTGTTACCCTGGAAGTGGAGGTTCCCGAGAATACCGATGAATATATGCCAATGACCTCGCGCATTGTGCATCTGGTTATTCTCGATGTGCTGGCAACCGGTGTGACCCTGCGTCGCGGCCCAGACTTCCTGCCCCATCTTGAGAAAATCAAAAACAGCCTTAAGCCGACTCGTTATATAAAAGAGAGCTAAACACAGCTGGAGACTTAGGCAATTTTAGAGTTTTAAACTAGACTAGTGGTAACAAAAATTTTTCCCTGCTGAGGTTTCCCGCTATGTCCGATTTCTCTATTCATCCTGTTTCGCAGCAATGGTCTAATTCCGCATGGATTGATGATCAGACATATCAGACGATGTATCAGCAGTCAGTAGAGAATCCCGAGCAATTTTGGGCCGACCAGGCCAGCCAGTTTTTAACCTGGGAAACCCCCTGGGAGACAGTTTGTGATACTGATATTTCCCAGGGCAGGGCCAACTGGTTTGCCGGCGGTCAGCTAAATGTCGCGGTCAATTGTATCGATCGGCATCTCACTGCGCGATCAGGGCAGACGGCGATTATCTGGGAGGGAGATGAGCCCTCAGATTCTATGCATATCAGTTACGCCGAATTGCATGAGAAAGTTTCTCGCCTCGGCAATGTTCTCCGTGAGCGCGGTGTAAAGAAGGGCGATCGCGTCTGTATCTATATGCCGATGATTCCTGAAGCCGCCTATGCAATGCTTGCCTGTGCGCGGATTGGTGCAATCCACTCAGTGGTTTTTGGCGGCTTTTCTCCAGAGGCGCTAAAAGATCGTATTCTCGACTCTGACTGTCAGGTCGTGATTACTGCCGACGAAGGGGTTCGCGCCGGCAAGCCTATTCCCCTAAAAGCCAATACAGATAAAGCGCTGGCAAACTGTCCCAATGTTCATACCTGCCTGGTTGTGCGACGCACCGGTGGCGCCATCGATTGGGCTGAGAGTCGAGATATTTGGTATCAAGACGCCATTGAAGCTGTATCCGCGGATTGCCCACCAGAAATAATGGATGCTGAAGACCCACTGTTTATTCTCTATACCTCCGGCTCAACCGGTAAACCTAAAGGTGTAGTGCACAGCACCGGTGGCTATTTACTGATGGCCGCTATGACCCATAAATATACTTTTGATTACAAAGACGGCGATGTCTTCTGGTGTACCGCCGATGTTGGTTGGGTGACTGGCCACAGCTATAGCTTGTACGGCCCGCTTTGTAATGGCGCAATTACGCTTATGTTTGAGGGCGTGCCGACCTATCCAGATGCCTCAAGATTCTGGCAGGTGATCGATAAGCATCAGGTCAGTCAGTTTTATACCGCACCCACCGCCATCAGAGCGCTGATGGGCAGTGGTGACGATTGGGTGAACAGCACATCGCGAAGTTCTCTAAAACTTTTGGGCACAGTGGGCGAGCCGATCAACCCAGAGGCCTGGGAGTGGTATTACCGCGTGGTTGGCGACTCTCGCTGTCCAATTGTTGATACCTGGTGGCAGACCGAAACCGGCGCTCATATGCTGACACCTCTGCCCGGGGCAACTGCCCTGAAACCCGGCTCTGCAACCCGACCGTTTTTTGGTGTGCAGCCAGTACTGCTTGATCCCGAAGGGGCTGAGATCGAGGGCGCCGGTGAGGGTCTGCTGATGATTAAGGCTTCATGGCCAAGCCAGATTCGTTCTATTTATGGTGACCACCAGCGATTTATTGATACCTATTTTAATGCCTATCCGGGTTATTACTTTACTGGCGATGGCGCCCGTCGCGATGAAGATGGTTATTACTGGATAACCGGTCGTGTCGATGATGTGCTGAATATTTCTGGGCACCGTATGGGTACCGCAGAAGTTGAGAGTGCCCTAGTGTTACACAAGGATATTGCCGAGGCCGCTGTTGTCGGTTATCCCCATGATATAAAGGGTCAGGGCATCTACTGTTATGTCACACCAATGACTGGGGTTGAGCCTGATAAAACCCTGCGCGATGAGCTGATTGCACTCTGTGCTTCAGAGATCGGCCCGATCGCCAAGCCGGATATTATTCAGTGGGCGCCAGGTTTACCAAAAACCCGCTCCGGGAAAATTATGCGACGAATACTACGCAAGGTGGCGGCTAATGAGTTAGATAGTTTGGGTGATACCTCGACACTGGCAGACCCTTCGGTTGTGGATGAGTTGATTGCCAATCGTCACAATAAATAGATATCCAAAACTGTTAGGTTTTTTTTAATGAGAAAATTAATCTCTTCTCTGCTGGTTGTTGCGCTAGTTTATGCCACTTTATTGATTTGGCCGACCAACAACCGAGTTGCGGATATCCCTTTTTATGCGGATAACTCTTTTAATATTATTGCCCATGGTAATGGACGCGCGCTGCAACCGGGGAATACCTTAGAGGCTGCGGCCAATGCGCTGTCTGTTGGAACAGATATACTTGAGCTGGATGTCCATTTAACGGCGGATAATATATTGGTGGTTCGCCACGATGAAACGATAGATTCAACAACTAATGGCAGCGGCAGGATTGCCGATATGACACTGGCTGAGTTATTGTGGTTTAATGTGGGCTTTAATGAGTACGACTACCCAGGAAAAGTTGCTGAAAAAGGCATTCGTATACCGACCCTCGAATCGCTATTTGTTGCTTTTCCGACCAATCGATTTTTAATAGAGATAAAGCCGGAAGTTTCTAAAGCTGGTGAGAAACTCTGTCAATTGGTCAAAGATTACGAGTTGATAGATCAGGTAATAATTGGTTCTTTTTATTCGTCCGTTTTGAAGTCTTTTCGGCAACACTGCCCTGAGGTTCCGACCTCGCTGGGTGAAGAAGAGGCGCGCTGGATGATTATGCTGAGCTGGATCGGATTGGGACACCTCTATAACCCGCCCGGTTATTCGGTGCAGTTACCTCTTGAGGAGGATGGCATAAGAATCGTTTCAGGATCATTGGTTGAAACAATTCACCAGCTTAATTTAAAGCTTGATGTGTGGACGGTTAATAATGTCGATGAAATGGCAGGTCTTATCAAGTTGGGCGTTGATGGAATTATTACTGATCGACCGGATTTACTTGATGGGGTTGTAGAGAATAGCAAAGCAATTTTTTAATTGTTGAATAAGAATAAAACTGGCAATCCAATGAAAAATTGCCTAAAAATGTTACATCATTGGATAGAAAATTACAGTATCAGAGATGAGTGATAGACATGAGTAAAGAACTAGCACGTTTAATGGCAAAAGAAGGTATTTCGCAGAGTGGTCTGTCCAGAGCTACTGGTGTTCCGCAGCCAACCATTAACCGAATACTAAGTCAGGTTACCCAGGATCCGCGTCGTGATTCAATGGCGGCACTTGCCAACTATTTTGGTGTGCCCATAGATTCTCTCTACTCTAGCGCGTTACCCAAAAAAGGTTCCAACAAAAAGATTAATTCTGTCGAAGAGATCTATAGCCGTATTTTAGGTCTATCGAAAACCGAGCGTTCAAAACTTTTTTCCAAAGTTTCCGACAAGTTTAATCAGTAAGCTTTTTAAATGAGCTTTTCAGATAAGCTCTTCAAACAAGCTACTCAAATAAAGCTTAGTCTCGAGTGTGATTTACTCCTGACTAAACTGCTCTAGCAGATCAATCAGCTGCAATTTTCTATCATCGCTAACGCTATGAATCAGGGCTTCAAATTCCATGAGGCCCGCAGAAAACTTCTCTTCCAATACCTTGTGATTAATAAGGTTCTCGCTTTTCGCGCTTACATCAAGATTTAACATAAAGGGTCTCGTTTAGGGCTACTGTTGTGTCTTTTTAGCCTTTATAAGTAGTGTTTAATAACAATTCCGTTTGTCTATTAGTCCTAATGTCCGGGGCTTATTCTTATTGATTTATGAATGGTAGGGAATAGCCTTTGCGTACTAATACTTTAGTATTAGATTGGTTGACTTTTTTGGCCGGGAGATTTTGGCTGTTCAAACGGTATACAACGACTGATTATTTTACTAAATCGATAGTCGCTGACGAAGGGTTAGGCTATTGCTTTATCTGTATATGCCTGTATAAAAGAGTATTGTAAGTAGTTTTATTTTAGAAAACTAGTGGATTTGAGGATGCTAAATTGGATAGTGGATTTTGGTTATCTGTCACTCTAGCCTGTTTGCTGGGGGCTATGTCACCTGGCCCTAGTCTTGCGGTGATTGTTAATTTATCGTTATCTCAGGGCCGGATTGTGGGCCTAATAGCCGCAGTCAGCCACGGCTTGATGATCGGTTTATTTGCCTTTGCTACAGCTTTTGGATTAGTGGTTATTGTCGAGCGCAATCCATTGATTTTTAATACCGTGCAAATAGCCGGCTGTGTGTTTTTAATCTGGATGGCAGTTAAATTGCTGTTCACAACAGCCAATCGCGAGATCGTTTCAGTAGTCACTGCCCAGTCCTCCAAATGGTTGGCCGCCCGGGATGGTCTGTTAATCGCTCTGGTTAACCCGAAGATTATTATTTTCTTTAGTGCCCTATTTAGCCAGTTTGTCGATGCCAGCAGTCAGCTCTGGGAAAAAACGCTGTTGGCGCTGATTGCCGGTACTGTTGATATGCTCTGGTATATGTTGATGGCGGTGGTTATTTCTAACTCAAGTTCTAATGAAACTGGCCTAAACGCATACAAGAAGTATGGTCAATGGCTGGATAAGCTGTTTGCGGTTGTATTATTAGTTATTGCCATAGGCTTTATTATCCAAATTATTGGCTGAACAGGCTATATACTATTGCTTAACTGATAATTTCGATGAGACTAATCTGTGGCGACCTCCTATAAAAAACTTTATACACTGGCGGCAAAAAATCGCGGCGGTGCCGATGAGCTTGAAGCAATACTGCCGCGGCCAAAGACAGCTAAACAACTCACTTCCCAAGACGATAGTCGCTATCTGTCGATGATGACCCGCTGCGTTTTTCGGGCTGGTTTTGTCTGGCGGGTGATAGATAATAAATGGCCCGGCTTTGAGGCGGCCTTTTCTGAATTTAATCCTTTGGCTATTGCCCACTTTAGCGATGAAAAGCTCGAAGAGCTGGCCAAGGACACAAGGATTGTTCGCAACTTCACCAAGATAGTCTCGGTCAGGCATAACGCGACCTATGTGCTAGACAGGCAGCGCAGCCATGGCAGCTTTGCTAAGTTTATTGCCGACTGGCCGGAGGATGATTTGATTGGTCTGTGGCTCGAGCTTAAAAAGCATGGCTCAAGGCTTGGGGGCAACTCTGGCCCGATGATGTTGCGCAGTATGGGCAAAGATACCTTTCTACTCAGCAAAGATGTCTGTGATGCGTTGATAAATCAGGGATTGATGAAGAAGTTCAGCCCGACAGCGCAGCGGGATTTACGGTTGGTGGCGGAGGTTTTTGCCGATCTGCGTGAGCAGTCCGGTCGCTCTCTCTGTGAAATCAGCCGGATTCTTGCCTGTACGGTTTAACTGCAAAAGGGTTTTTAGTTGGCCTATGACTTATCTCAACAGGGGCTTACGTTTTAACCCTGAAGAGTCAATATTTTTTATACCTTCTATGCAGCGTAATGTTATTATGCCTGCGTTTCCTAAGGGGCGGCCAACTACTATTGAGTGGCCTGAGATGTACCCTTTGAACCTGATCCGGATTATACCGGCGTAGGAATAGGACTTTTAGCAAGTTTGCCTTTCACCACGTCTTTTGACTCCGGGTCTCCTTAACTTTCATTAATGTTACTGAGGCTCAATATGAATTTTTATCTCACCATCCTTAATACCGCCCGCGGGGCTTTCTTTGTAGCTATTGCTGCGACTTTTTTTCTTGGTTCTTCCCTGTTCGCTGAAGAGGCGATAGAACGTTCGCTCAACGAAGTTATCATCAACGCAGATTTCCGTGGCGGATCAGCACAGTTATCTCCTTCGAGCTTAACTGTTGTCTCTAATGCAGATCTTCAAAATCGTGCGGCTCAGCACTTGGAAGATGTATTAAATCTGGCCCCCAATGTGAATATCGCAGCAGGAGCTTCGCGCGGCCGCTTTTTTCAGGTAAGAGGTATTGGCGAACGCAGCCAGTTTAAAGAGCCTTTGGATTCCTCCGTAGGTCTCGTGGTTGATGGAATTGACTTCAGTAATCTAGGTTTGGCCGGTGGTATTTATGATGTCGAACAGGTTGAAATATTACGTGGCCCTCAGGGAACAAGCTTCGGATCTAATGCAATGGCGGGTCTTATTAATATTCAATCATCTGCGCCAACTGAAGAGTTTGAGGGTCGAGTAGATTTGGGTGCA
The DNA here is from genome assembly GCA_943846685.1 of uncultured Pseudomonadales bacterium. Taxonomy (GTDB): domain Bacteria; phylum Pseudomonadota; class Gammaproteobacteria; order Pseudomonadales; family Porticoccaceae; genus HTCC2207. The sequence goes on along the minus strand of OX044363.1, from coordinate 1,966,012 downwards.
GGAAATTACGGTTCTAAAACCGTTGGTGTAGTTGCTAGCGGAGCCATTAGTGACGATCTTTTAGGCCGTGTTTCGATCAGTAAAAACACTGGCGATGGATATATTGAGAATGATTTTCTAAATCGTGATGACACTAATAATATCGATGAGCTGTTTGCGCGAGTTAAATTGAACTGGGTAGTGTCGGATGAGCTGAGCTTTGATATTACGGCTATTTATATTGATGCTGATAATGGTTACAACGCTTTTTCTCTAGAGAATAGCAGAAATACTCGCTCTGATGAGCCAGGCCACGACCGTCAGGAGTCAAGCGCTCTGTCAGTGCTAGCGATTTGGGATGGCTCCGATAGCTATACATTGGAAACTCAAGTCACTGCTGAAGAGTCAAATCTTGAATATGGTTTTGACTGGGATTGGTCGGATTTTGACACTGTTGGTGTGAGAGGTTTTGAAAACAATGCTCGTGACCGCCAGGCGAAAAGTGTTGACCTAAGATTCCTCTCCAAACTGGGTAGCGAGATTCTTGGGGGAGCCAGCTGGGTAGCAGGCTTGTATGGCTATGACCGCGAAGTTGATTTAAGTTATAGCGAGGATGCAGACTATTACGGTGCTTGGACTGATGGTCTGACGAGTAGCTTTGATAGCAGTCGCTACGCCGCTTATGGCCAGCTAGATTGGGCTCTGGATGATCAATGGCTACTGTCATTGGGGACTCGTTTTGAACACTTTGAAAATAACTATTTCGACAGTTTTGGTGTTGTCGGTGATATAGCGGACGATTTGATCGGCGGTAAACTCAGCCTGCAATATCGAGTTGATGACAATGTGATGGTTTACGGTGCTTTAAGCCGAGGCTACAAAACTGGCGGCCTTAACACTGACGCTTATGGCAAGGCACTGGTTAGCGGTGATGCTGATACCATCGCTCTTCTCAGTCAGCAATTAACCTATGAAGGTGAAGCGGCATTAAATTATGAGCTGGGTTTAAAAGGCAGCTATCTTGAAGATGCTGTGACGCTCAATCTAACAGCCTTTTATATTGATCGCCAAAATATGCAGGCCAAATTGGCCTTAGAAATTTCTTCCGGCAATTGGACCTCTTATCGAGACAATGTTGAAGGTAGCGATAATTACGGCGTTGAGTTGGAAGCGGCGTGGCAGGTTACCGATCAATTCCGAGTTTTTACAGCGTTGGGGATACTTGAAACCCAGTTGGGTGGTTTAGTGGTTCTGGATTTAAACGATGAGCCTTTAGATCAGGCAGGCCGTGACCAGGCTCATGCCCCCGCTTATCAGTTCAACCTTGGTGCAGCCTATAAATTTATGGATCACTATTCATTGACAGTGCAGATGGACGGTAAAGACAGTTTCTACTTCTCTAACAGTCATAACCAGCAATCCAGTGCCTATGAACTACTTCATGCAAAATTAGCCTATCAGCAGGGGCCTTTGACACTGTCGCTTTGGGGTAGGAATTTAACCGATCAGGATTATGACGTTCGTGGCTTTTATTTTGGCAATAACCCCAATAATGGTTGGATAACTGAGTCTTATACACAGCTCGGTGAGCCCCGTGTATTTGGTCTCAGCGGCAAATACGATTTTTAAAACAGCAGATTAAAAAGGAGTTTGACTATGCAGGTGACTATCGATATCAGTATGTACCCCAACCGCGAGAATTTTATTCCTCCGATTAACGGATTTATTGAAAAGATTAATCAATTCGAGAATCTTAAAATCACCACATTCCCCACCAGCACTGTAGTGCAGGGTGAGTTTGACTATGCCATGCAGGCGGTGCAAAGCACTATAGCCGCCTGTTACAGAGAGTTTAATATGGCCGTCTATGTGGCTAAGATTATTCCCGGTTACGAGGCACTATAAAAAATGTTTGATTGGGTTAACCTTGAGACGGTGGCGGTAGTCCTATCTATCGCCTACCTGCTTTTGGCGATGAAAGAGAATAGTCTGTGCTGGTACTGTGCATTTTTTAGCACGGCTATCTATGTGTGGATTTTTGGTGATGTCAGCCTGTATATGGAGTCTGCGCTAAATATTTACTATATGGTGATGGCGGTCTATGGCTGGTATCAGTGGCAGCGGGGTGGCCAGGATCATAGCGGGCTGCAAATCTCCCGCTGGTCGCTCTCCAATCACGCGACGGCTATTGTGGTTATTCTGATAGCCACTTTGATTTCAGGCTATTTATTGGCTGATAACACCAATGCACGACTGCCGTATCTGGACTCTTTCACCACCTGGGCCAGCGTGCTTACAACGCTGATGGTGGCGCGCAAGATTATTGAGAACTGGCTGTATTGGGTGGTGATCGATTTTGTCTCGATCTTCCTTTATCTGGATCGGGGTCTCTATCAAACTGCCGCACTGTTTGTGCTGTATATAGTGCTTGCCGTAGCTGGTTATATTATCTGGACAAAAAAATATCGTGAGCAACTCTCAACAAAATATCCAACAGATACTTCAAAAAGCGCTATCTAGTTGGCGGGACTGGCAGACTGGCGAGCTAGTTCTCAAGCGCCAGCCTGAAGTTCTCCACGAGCTGCTGGGCGGTAAAACTAACCGCTCTTTTTTGGTCGCTAGCGGCTCTTTTAAGGCGGTGGTTAGAATCAATGCCGCCAATAGCCAAAGCCTTGGTATAGATCGCAACCGAGAGCTGAAAATTCTTCAATTGCTGCAGCCCACCGGCACTGTTCCTATGCTTTTTTTTAGTGATGAGCAGGTAATGGTAAGCAGCTATTGCCAGGGGCAGCACTGGGTGGACAGTGCGGAAAATCGCAGCAACCTAAATACTGCACTGGCGAAGATTCAGGCAATTGCTGTACCTGATCTGGCAAAGCGCAACTATGTAGATTACTGCACGGCCTATATCAATCAGCTAGATCAGCACCTGGTCGATCAACCCTTGGTTGAGAAAATATTGTCTGCCGCCTCAGCTGTAGATAAGAGTGATTGGACTGCGGTGGTCTGTCACCATGATCTGGTGCCGGAAAATATTCTTATCACAGCGGAAGGGTTAAAGTTACTGGACTGGGAATATGCCGCCATGGGGCATCCGACACTGGACTATATCCGTCTCTACAAAAGCGATCTAAGATCAACTAACTTGGCGTATGACAGGAATATCATCGAGCAGTTGGCAACGGTGCAGGACGGTATGGATGATCTCTGGTCTCTGGTCCAAGAAGTGGTACAGGTGCCACAACAATGATTTTAAGGGAAAGCCTATGAGCAAGCAGTTGAATCAATTAACACCGCAAGAGAAGTACGTTATCCAAGGCAAGGGTACCGAACAGCCATTTACCGGTGAATATACCGATAAAGCTGATGCGGGACTGTACCTTTGCAAACAGTGCGACAGTCCTCTTTACAACTCAGAGCATAAGTTTCTCTCCCATTGCGGCTGGCCGAGTTTTGACGATGAAATAGCCGGAGCAGTCAGGCGTGAACCGGATGCTGATGGCCGGCGTGTAGAGATTCTCTGCGCTAACTGCGATGGCCATCTGGGCCATGTTTTTGAAGGTGAGGGTTTAACCGCCAAGAATATTCGCCACTGCGTCAATTCGATTTCAATGAAATTTGTTGCCAAGTAACTAAATTAGCCCGTTGAAATAAGCGGATAGGCGAATCTTCAGGTTTCTGCCTGTGCGCCGAAAATCCCTGAAAATGGCTTTTATAGCCTATTTCCTGTAGGCTGCGCGCCATTCTCCAGGTCCACTCAATTTCGAGTGGCACCAAGCACAAAAAGACACCTTATGACCTTTAAAGAACTGGGCCTGTCAGCCCCGATACTCAAAGCCATTGCTACGCAGGGCTACGAGACACCATCACCGATTCAGGCGAAAGCCATTCCGGCCGTTTTGGACGGCCACGATGTTATGGCCGCCGCGCAAACCGGTACTGGTAAGACCGCTGGTTTTACCCTGCCGATACTTGAAAAATTAAGTACCGGTCGCCGTGCCCAGGCCAACCATGTTCGCACCCTAATCTTGACCCCAACCCGCGAGCTAGCCGCTCAGGTGGGTGAAAATGTTGCGCTCTACAGCAAGCATATGTCACTCACATCTGCGGTGGTATTTGGGGGTGTAAAAATTAACCCGCAGATGATGAAGCTGCGCAGAGGCGTCGATATTCTAGTGGCGACTCCCGGTCGTTTGATGGATCTTCACAGTCAGAATGCGGTTAAGTTTAGCGATCTCGAAGTGTTGGTTCTCGATGAAGCTGACCGTATGCTGGATATGGGTTTTATTCACGATATCAAGCGTATTATTCAGTTGCTACCGAGACGTCGTCAGAACCTAATGTTCTCGGCAACCTTCTCTGATGATATTCGCACACTGGCCAAAGGACTGGTTAAAAACCCTATTGAAATCTCTGTAACACCGCGCAATGCAACCGCACCCACAGTGAGTCAGTCGATTTACACCGTTGATAAAAAACAAAAGGCCGCGGTACTGACACGTTTGATTCACGACAACAGTTGGAGTCAAGCACTGGTCTTTACCAAAACCAAACACGGTGCCAACAAGCTGACTAAGTATCTTGAAGCCGAGGGCATAGTCGCCGCGGCGATTCACGGTAATAAGAGTCAGGGAGCTCGAACCAAAGCGTTGGCTGGCTTTAAGGCCGGTGAAGTCCGTATTCTGGTTGCCACCGATATCGCCGCTCGCGGTCTGGATATTGAGCAGTTGCCGCAGGTAGTTAATTTCGATCTGCCAAATGTCGCGGAAGACTATGTTCACCGTATCGGCCGTACTGGCCGCGCGGGTTCTACTGGTACAGCAATCTCTTTGGTCAGTGCCGATGAAGTGGACCTGCTCTCGGATATTGAGCGTTTAACTCAGAAACTGTTGCCCCGTGAGGTGATGGATGGTTTTGAGCCAGTGCACGATGTGCCTGAAACTACCTTAAATCGTCCGGTACGTTCGAAAAAGCCTAGAAAGCCCCTGAAGAGTGAGGTCGATAGCAGAGGTAACAGCAGACATAATCCTAAAGCCAAGCGCACCAACACCTATTCTCATGGGCCCAAGGCGGGTGCTAAGAAAAAGAATGGTGGTCGTGATGGCTCTTCTGAAGGTTCTCGAGACGGCAACCGTCAAGGCAATCGAGACGGCAATAGAGCGGGCAGTTCAGATGCCCGTTCAGATGGGAGCCGCTCCAATAGCCCCTATGGCAGAAGTGCCAACGGCAATGCCAAGCCCGGTGGTCAGGGTCGCAGAAACCCTAATAGCAATTCCAGACCTCAGCAAAGAAATTCCCGAGGCTAGTAAATTCCGAACAGCGGTGAGTTTTCACCGCTGTTCCTTTATGGACGATCCCAGTTTTTAAATTAGCAGCACAGTCATTTGGCACTTATTGAGTCGCCATAAAGAGTTTGGTTGTGGATCTATTAATTTTAGTAATTTGAGAGTTTTTAAATGTTTGAACTTCGCGCCAGTCGAGTTATATCTTACAAAAATGATTTATTGTCCGGTTTAACCGTAGCTCTGGCACTGGTGCCAGAGGCCGTCGCCTTTGCCTTTGTCGCAGGTGTGGAGCCGCTGGTCGGTCTCTACGCGGCCTTTATGGTCGGTTTGATCACTGCCTGTATCGGCGGACGTCCGGGAATGATCTCAGGTGCCACTGGTGCGCTGGCAGTTGTTATGGTGTCGCTAGTTGCCCAGCATGGTGTTGAGTATCTGTTTATCACCGTAGTGTTGATGGGTATCTTGCAGATTACGGCTGGTGTTTTAAAACTCGGTAAGTTTATTCGTATGGTTCCCCATCCGGTCATGCTCGGCTTTGTAAATGGTCTGGCAATTGTAATTTTCCTCGCCCAGTTAAGTCAGTTTGGCGTCGCTGGCGAGCCGGGTTGGTTGGCAGGAACATCAATGCAGGGTTCAATTATCGACGTTGCCTGGCTGCAGGGCGAACAGCTATATATGCTGCTCGGTCTGGTTTTACTCACCATGGCAATTATTCATTACTTACCGCGCTTCACTAGAGTTATACCGTCTTCACTGGCAGCGATTGTCTGTGTGACGCTGATTGTGATGGGCTTTAACTTGGATACCCGTGTGGTGGGTGATGTCGCCTCGATTGCTGGTGGCTTACCGAGTTTCCATATTCCAAAGGTGCCCTTTAACTTTGAGACGCTGGTTATTATTTTCCCCTACGCAGTTATTCTCGCGGCAATTGGCCTGATTGAATCACTGCTAACACTGCGTCTGATTGATGAGATTACTGAAACTCGCGGCCGCGGCAATCGCGAATGTATTGGTCAGGGTGTGGCTAACACCGTGACTGGCTTCTTTGGTGGTATGGGCGGTTGCGCAATGATTGGCCAGAGCATGATCAATGTAAATTCCGGTGGCCGTGGACGTATGTCTGGTATTGCCGCAGCACTCTGTCTATTGCTATTTATTCTGGTCGGTTCCTCATTAATTGAGAAGATTCCTCTAGCGGCGCTAATCGGCGTGATGTTTATTGTTGTTATTGGCACCTTTGAGTGGAGTAGCTTCCGCATTATGGGCAAGGTTCCGCGCAGTGATGCATTGATTCTAGTAATGGTTTCCGGCGTGACTGTATTGACTGATCTGGCGGTTGCCGTAGTAGTTGGTGTGATTGTCTCTGCGCTGGTGTTTGCCTGGGAACACGCTAAATTTATCCGTATTGAAGCCCGTGAAGATCACAAGGGTTCAACGGTTTATGCAGTTACAGGGCCGCTGTTTTTTGGCTCGGTAACCTCGTTTTTGGAGCGTTTTGACCCGCAGGCTGATAACGACGATGTGGTGATTGATTTTGCTCGCTCAAGAGTGGCGGATCACTCTGGTCTGGAGGCGATTGATACCCTAGCGGAGCGCTACCTAAATGCCGGTAAAACCCTGCACCTTGTGCACCTCAGTGATGAGTGTCGTAAGCTTTTAACCAAGGCTGGCAGCCTGGTTGAAGTCAATGTGATCGAAGACCCGAAATACTTTGTTGCGGAAGATAGCTTGGCTTAAGAGTTCTGGCTTAGCAGTCTTGGCTTAATAGTTCGCTATTACTGGCTAGTCACCACCAGATAGCAGACCAGCTCCTGATCACCGCAGTTTTCAATACAGTGGATAAGGTCTCCGCGATAGTGAGCGGAGTCCCCGCTATCTAATTCGCAGCTATTATCCCCAGAAACCACCTTAGCCCTGCCACTGGTAATAGTCAGTAATTCCTTGGTGCCCTCGAAATGGGGGGCACTGGATAAGCTTGCCCCAGGGGCGATGCGCAATTCATAAAACTCAATATTCTTCTCCATATGCAGCGGCGAAAGCGTGCGTATCTGGCACTCTTTATCGGCGCGAAAAAGATTGCTCTTATCTTCGCCGTGAACTACCTCAATAGTCGACGTCTGCCAGGGCTGGTCAACCAGTTCGCCAATACTCATCCCAAATGCCTGAGCTATTCTAAAGGTAACCGTCAGTGTCGGATTGGCCTGACCACGCTCAATCTGACTCAGCATAGAGCGACTGACCCCTGATGCCGAGGCTAGTTGATCGAGGGTGAGCTTATGTTTTTTGCGCAGTTCGGTAACTCGATTGCAGAGTACATGGCTGGCTGGATCATTGTCGGTGATGCTCATTGTTAGCCTACTTTACGTTCAATATATAAGAATAAAATCTTGCATAAGGGAATATTCGCTTCTACGATAAGAGAATAATTTCCCTTATAGTAAACAATCTCTAGGAAAATAGCATCATGAAAGCATTGGTAAAAAGGAATTCCACTGTCGGGCTATGGTTAGAAGATGTTCCAGAGCCTCAAACTGGTATCAACGATGTGCTGATAAAAGTTAAGCGCACGGCTATCTGCGGTACGGATATGCATATTTATAACTGGGATAAATGGGCCCAGGAGACAATTCCCGTGCCGATGATTGTAGGCCACGAGTTTGTCGGCGAGATCGTTGAGGTTGGCTCTAATGTTAATGACTTTACTGCCGGTCAATTGGTTTCTGGAGAGGGTCATGTGGTCTGTGGACGTTGCCGCAATTGTCTTGCAGGGCGTCGTCATCTCTGCGCACAGACTAGTGGAATCGGCGTTGATCGTCCCGGTGCCTTTGCTGAGTATCTGGCTCTGCCAATGTCAAACGTCTGGGAGCACCGTCCAGAAATTGATCTTGATGTAGCGGCGCTATTTGACCCACTTGGCAATGCGGTGCACACCGCACTGCAATATGACCTACTTGGTGAAGATGTGCTGATTACCGGCGCTGGGCCGATTGGCGCAATGGCGGCGGCGGTGTGTAAACATGCAGGTGCCCGCCATGTAGTGATCACTGATATCAACCCTCAGAGACTTGAACTGGCAAAGCGCCTAGGTGCCACCTGTACTGTCGATGTTCGCACAGAGAAACTTGAGGACGTACAGCATGTGCTCGGTATGTCTGAAGGCTTTGATGTGGGTTTAGAGATGTCTGGCAACCCAGATGCATTCCGCGATCTGTTAAAAAGCATGTGCCACGGCGGCAAGGTTGCCATCCTCGGTATTCCTGCCGAGGAGATGGCTATCGACTGGAGTCTGGTGATTTTCAATATGCTGACCCTTAAAGGTATTTACGGTCGTGAGATGTATGAAACCTGGTACAAAATGTCGGTGATGATTGAGAGCGGTCTGGATATCTCACCGGTGATTACTCATCGACTTCACTACAGGGATTTTCAGCAGGGCTTTGATGCGATGAATTCGGGTGAGGCGAGCAAGGTTATTTTAAATTGGGACTAATCTTGTAAATACAGGTTTTAAATAAAGGTTGTAAAAACAAGCTGTAAGCACAGGGATATTGATATGTACGGAAAATTTCAGGACCACCTAAACACTGAACTTAAAACCATTCAGGACGCTGGTCTGTATAAATCAGAGCGCGAAATTACCACACCCCAGGGTGCTCACGTAGCCGTTAGCGGGGGTGCAGACGTACTCAATCTCTGTGCCAATAACTATCTGGGTCTGGCGCAACATCCCCAGATACAGGCGGCTGCTCAGCAAGGTTTGCAGGACTGGGGCTATGGTCTGGCGTCGGTGCGTTTTATCTGTGGTACCCAGAGTATTCACAAGCAGCTTGAGAGAAAGCTCAGTGAATTTTTAGGCTGTGAAGAGACGATTCTCTACCCCTCCTGTTTTGATGCCAATGCAGGACTTTTTGAAACCCTTTTAAGCGCTGAGGATGCAGTGATCTCGGATGAGCTAAATCACGCCAGTATTATCGATGGTGTGCGTCTCTGCAAAGCTCAGCGCTACCGTTATCGCAACTGTGATATGGCTGACCTGGAAGCCCAGTTACAGGCGGCTGATGCAGCAGGTGCACGCTTTAAACTGATTACTACCGATGGTGTGTTCTCCATGGACGGCACCATTGCGCGATTGGATGAAATCTGCGATCTGGCAGATAGATACAATGCGCTGGTTCATTTCGATGACTGTCATGCCAGCGGTTTTGTCGGTGCTAAGGGGCGCGGTACCCATGAGTATCGCAACTGTATGGATCGGGTGGATATTATCACCGGAACCCTGGGTAAGGCGCTGGGAGGTGCCAGTGGTGGTTATACCAGTGCCCGCCGAGAAGTAGTTGATCTATTGCGCCAGCGCTCGCGACCCTATCTGTTTTCCAATACGGTTGCGCCAGTGGTAGTCGCCGGCGCCATTAAGGCCCTTGAACTGGTCAGTGAATCGAATCAATTACAGCAGCAATTGATGGAAAATACCGCCTTCTTTCGAGACGGTTTACAGCAGCAGGGGTTTAAATTATTGCCCGGCGAGCACCCGATTGTGCCGGTGATGTTGGATGATGCTGTGCTGGCTGCGCAATTTGCCGCGAAAATGCTTGAGCAGGGGGTCTATGTGGTCGCTTTTTCATTTCCGGTGGTGGCTAAAGGCAAGGCGCGTATTCGCACCCAGATGTCGGCAGCTCACAGCAGGGACGATTTGGAATTTGCTCTTGCAGCGTTTGCAAGAGTTAAACGAGAGTTGGCCATTTAACTAATTTGATAGGCAAAAAAAGACCAAAAAAAAGGGCAACTCAATGAGTTGCCCTTTTTAGTACTTCTTTTTACATGCTACTTTATACGCTAGGTTTTAACTGCTTAGAAACTCTTGCGCAGTGTTAGACCATAGGTACGAGGCGCATTCGGGTAAGCACTAAAGCTGCCCGGTGCTGCTGTGGTTGGGAATGCAGAAATCAGCGTCTCGTGATCAGTGATATTACGTGCCCAGAACATCGCTTCTACACCGCTGGCATCGTGATTCAGACCAAGGCTCAGATTAACATTCTTGGTGCCACGGCTGGCCAGTGATACAGGTACGTTATCTACTAATGGAACTTCAGTTTCGTAGATATATTCAGCACGCAAGAAACCAGAGATAGAATCATTGAGATCGAAGGAGTAAACCGCATTAGCGTTTATGCTCCAGTCGTGAACACCAGCAGGGATAGTTCCGCTGAGGTCTCTAGTTGATTTTCCTTCATCACATTCCAGACCTTCAAAATCACCACATGAACCGTTCATGAATGAAACATATTCAGCATCAACTTTGATACCAGATACATTGACAACCAATGCTTCAGACAGAGCTACCATGGCGTCAAATTCAAAGCCTTTGTGGTTCTGTTCACCGGCATTAACCAGAGCAAAACCGTTACCGACAAAGGTATTTGACTGGAAGCCGTCGATAGACTGATCGAAGTAGGCAATGTTTAGGTAGCCATTACCAAATACATGCTTAACACCCAGTTCAAAGTTTTCAGACTCTTCTGGATCTGCTGCTCGTCCGATCTGTGCATTGTTGGCATTCACTGACAGGTTTACCGACGTAGGCTTAAATCCTGTTGAGTGGGCCATATACACTTTAGTGTCTTCCGCGAAGTCATAGGCAAGACGCAGTGTATGGGTCAGATCATCTGAGTTAAAGATTCCATCTTCATCAGCATTTGGATAGTTGACGAAAGGAGGGAAGAACTGCACGCTCGCCAGTGAAGCTGGGAGTGGCAGAGAAGAGAAGAAGTCAACAACAGTAACATCGCTAACTACAGTCTTTTCGTCTTCTGTGTAGTTAAAGCCAACAGTTGCAGTTAGGTCTTCAGTTAGCTGGTAATCAACATTGGCAAACAGAGATAGAGTCTTTGCATTCATCTCGAAACCTTCGCCCACTGAACCGCTGTTTGGAACAAAGAACTGAGCTTCCATCTGTGTGCTAGTCAATACTGGAGCACCAGCAGCCTGAGCCGCAGACAGTTGAGCATCAACCATTGCTGGTGTCATTCCTGCTACTACTGATGGGTCTCCACCCTGGGCACCAATAACCTGAGCCAGAGCGCCTGCAGCTACTAGTTCAGAAATACCCAGTAGAGTAGTGCCTGCACCTTGCAGCAAGAAGTTTACATAGGGCTTGATATCGTCGCCGTAACGAACCGTGCGGTTAGTTGTAGTATCTTCTTCGGCATAAAAAGCACCAATCATCCACTGAGTTGAGGAATCACCATTAGAGGCTAGGCGGATTTCCTGAGTGAAGGTTTCAAACTCATATTGAACCAGATTTTCATTGATCAGCTTGGCAGCAGAGAAGTCGGCATCAAAGTTTGAGTCCAGTTCAGTCTTTCTTTGCGAAGTGATAGAGGTCAGGTCAGCAAAATCCATCTCGTAATCAATCTGGATAGAGACACCGTCATTATCAACCACATTGCTGGCAGGGTGGTTCATATAAATTGCACGTGACCAAGGATCACCGTCGGTAGTGCCGAAACCTTGCATTGCTGCGATACCGTCGCTAACGCCAGATGCTGGACCTTTAAGCAGGGCACCAGCTACACAGCACTCTTCATCAATGCTGTCCTGGTCGATAATAAAGCGAACGCTTAAGTCTTCAGAGGGTTCCCAAAGCAGCTGGCCACGCAGTGCATTTCGGTCTCTGTTGTTAACACCAGAATCGTCTTCGGGGCCAGGAGATGTTCCCAGGTTTGTTGCGGTGCCGTCAGATTGGTTGGTGCTGCCAGATAAACGATAAGAGAGCGTATCGGAGATTCCACCCGTTACTGTGCCCTTAACGATTTGAGTGCCGTAGTTGCCCGCAGTTGCTTCAATCATGCCGCCGAACTCTTGCTCAGGTAGCATAGTTGTAACGCTGATAACACCAGCGGATGCGTTCTTGCCAAAGAGAGTTGATTGAGGCCCACTGAGAACCTCTACACGCTCAATCGTTGGTAAATCAGAAAGTGATGATGCGGAACGTGATCGTGAAACACCGTCAATAACTACGGATACCGCAGGTTCAATACCTGGGTTGTTTGCACCGTTACCAAAACCACGAATAGTGAAGTTGGTCTGGGCAGAACTCTGTAGCTGGTTAACTCGTAGTGACGGAACAGCTGACTGCAGATCAATTAGATCGACAATGCTTGATTGCTGAATAGTTTCGCCACTGGTAACACTGACAGTCAGTGGAATATCCTGCAGTGACTGCTCGCGTTTGTTTGCTGTAACAATAATTTCGTCAATGGCTGCGTATGCTAAACCAGAAGACATTACTCCGGCTATAGCAACAGACAGGCAAAGCTTTTTGGTATGAAAATGATTCATGATAGCCCCTCAAATTTTTATAGTTTGATCACATTTTTTGTGATTCTTTATATTGTGTTTCGTTTCTAGTTTAGTACTTAATTAGTATCTTGCTTTTATTCTAGTTTGAAATCACATCAGTTTCCGTAAAGCACAAGTGGATATAACTCTGACTCTCCTAGCTTAAAAGGCCTTTACGCTTATATCAACTGCTATTTACCGGATATTGGTAATCAGATTGGACAGCGATTTGGCGGTTTTACTCAAATAAATTTTCCCTATTCGACGAACGGTAGAAATTCAACAGTATAAAGAGAACGATTTGAGCTGTAATATCTGCTTACTTTAAAAGTGGCTTTAAGTTAAATACTGATAAACAGAGGCTTGTTGACGTTAATGGCAGCGGTAAAAAATAATCGAGCAATCATTGCTGTAAACCGTTTCGGTCTTGGGGCTACGGGCGCAGAGTTTTCTGCTGCAAAGCATGATCCTGAGCAGTGGCTATTGCAGCAATTGGTCAGTCCGGTGTTTGATAAAACACTGGGTGATACTGAGTCGGCTTTTAATATGATTGCGGATATAAAAGTGCTGAAACAACAATCACGACAGAAAAACATGAAACTGCCCGATATTGGCCGGACGCTTATTAGGCCTTATAGGCAGCGTCTGATAATGGATAGTCTGGAACAGTCTGTGCAGACAAATATTCCATTTGCAGTGCGTTTACTAGACTTCTTTTCAAATCATTTTAGTGTCTCTGTTTCCACTCAGACAATGACTCTTTTAGCGCCCATTTTAGAGCGCGAAGCAATCGCGCCAAATCTATTCGGGAGTTTTGCCGATCTATTAATAGCAGTTGAACAGCATCCAGCCATGCTTGTTTATCTCAATAATGAAAAATCAGTAGGCCCAAATTCAAAGGCCGGTAAAAGAGCGCGAGGTTTAAATGAGAATCTTGCCAGAGAAATTCTGGAGCTCCACACCCTAGGTGTAGATGGGGGCTATTCACTCGATGATATTAGACAGTTGGCCATGGCCATCAGTGGTTGGAGTATTACCGATGAAGGTGATACTGGGCACGGTGGCTTTAAATTTCGCGATAACTATCATCAGCCGGGAGCCAGAATTATTCTCGGTAAATCCTATGGGGATAATGGCGAGGCTCAGGGGCGGGCGGTACTCCACGATTTAGCCCGCCACAGAAAGACTGCAGAATTTATTTCTTATAAGCTTGTTCAGCATTTGATTGCTGATCAACCGCCTAAACAGTTGGTCTCAGCCATGGTAGATACATGGGTTAAAACTGAGGGTGATATTAAGGCGGTAGTCACCACAATGATTAAGCATCCGCAGAGCTGGGATAGTCAGTCGAATAAATTTAAAACCCCCAGAGAATTTGTAGTGTCCGCCTATCGAGCAGTTAATCATCCTGAAGCTGTTGATCAGGGTTTATTAAATATACTGATGCGCGGCCTTAATTTTATGGGTCACAAGCCTTTTGCTTCCGGCTCTCCTGCTGGCTATAGTCAGCTGAATATAGCTTGGTCGGGTTCCGATGCATTAATGAAACGCATTGATTGGGTGAGCTTACTGAGCCAGAAAACCAGCGAAACACCCAAGAATGTTGCAGCGCGCATATTTGATTCACAGCTTTCCCCATTAACAGTGAAATTATTAGCTGGTGCAGAGAGTCGCGCACAGGGATTAGCAATGCTTTTATTAAGCCCCGAATTTCAGCGCCGCTAGGATTGATAATGAACAATAAGAAAATAGATCGCCGCGACTTACTCAAAGCAGCTGCCGGCAGTTTTATCGCATGGCATAGCCCTGCGGCGCTGTCGCTTACTGATATACCGGCTAATAATTTAAAACCCAAGTTGGTCTGGGTGATATTGCGCGGCGCTATGGATTCATTGCACGCAATTTTGCCACTCTCCGATTCAGGCTTGATGGAGCACCGCAAACGCCTTGTGACTCCGGTTAAAGACAGGGCTTTTGACTTGGGTGGCGGGTTTGCCCTGCACCCAGCATTTAAAGAGTTGAATCGCCTCTATAAAAAGAAGCAGTTAATTCCTGTGGTAGCAACAGAGTCAGGCGCAAATTCACGTTCGCACTTTCAGGCTCAAGATATGCTCGAGTCAGGCTTACCTGAGGTGGATACCGAGAGCGGTTGGTTAAATCGTGCCGTAGAGGTTTATAGGGGTGCTTCGGTAGCGGTGGCACATACAGTACCGATTGGCTTGCGAGGCAAGCATCTGGCAAAGACCTGGTATCCGGATTTACTTCGACCTGCCAGTGATGACCTTTTTCAACGATTAAAGGTTTTATATAAAGACGACGAGTTACTCTCAGAGCGATTAGATGAGGGGCTGGAAAATCGTCAGCTATTATCGGGTATGGAGCAAGTTGAAAATAAGTATAAGTACAACTTTTCTTCTTTGGCAGCTTCCTGTGCAGTGATGCTTGCAGATAAGGATGGTCCCGACTGTGCGATGTTAGAAATGACCGGCTGGGATACCCATCAAAATCAGTTGGGCCGTCTGGATCGCAAGTTTTCACAGCTCGACGAGGGCATTGCCATCATTCGAGAAAACCTTGCCGAGCAGTGGGATAATACCGTAGTCGTGGTAACCACTGAATTTGGTCGAACCGTTGCT
Source organism: uncultured Pseudomonadales bacterium (assembly GCA_943846685.1). Taxonomy (GTDB): domain Bacteria; phylum Pseudomonadota; class Gammaproteobacteria; order Pseudomonadales; family Porticoccaceae; genus HTCC2207. The sequence goes on along the minus strand of OX044363.1, from coordinate 1,950,774 downwards.
GAGAATGGCACCAGAGGCACAGATCATGGTACTGCCAGCGCCATGTTTATTACCGGGGGTGCAGTTGCTGGAGGTAAGATTGAGGGTCGCTGGCCGGGGCTTTCTATGGCCAATTTATATCAGGGTCGCGATTTGATGCCGACCAGCGATACACGTCAGTGGATCAGGGCGATTCTAAGCCAGCACTGGAAGCTCAATGCCGCTCAGCTCGACTATGTCTTCCCAACCATAAAAACCATGAATAGCCAGTTAATCCGACCAGTTTCCAAGTCAACGGCTGCTATCTAACTGCACGAACTAACTGCTCAAAAAGGTATTTTTAATACGGCTGACGCGACAGCTTAAAAACCGGTCTATAGTTATGATTTAGCTACTTTTAAATCTAAGGTTTTGGTTACTTATGGCAATCAGCACGTTCGATTTGTTTTCCGTGGGTATAGGCCCTTCAAGCTCTCACACGGTAGGGCCGATGCGCGCAGCACGGCAGTTTGTCGAGGTTCTTGGTGAGGCCGGACTGCTGACCGATGTATTCCGTATTAAAGCCGAGATGTATGGCTCTCTGGGGGCTACCGGAAAGGGCCATGGCACGCCAAAAGCTGTTCTATTGGGCCTTGAGGGTGAGCAGCCTGAGACTGTAGATGTGACCTCGATTGAAGAGCGGGTTTCGCGAATCTGTGATGGGCAATCGCTCAATCTCGCCGGTATCCACAGCATTGAATATAACCATAAAACCGATATCGTCCTCGACCGGAAAAAAGTTTTGCCGTTCCACTCCAACGGTATGCTCTTTACCGCCTTTGATAAAGAAAGCCAGATTCTCAGCAGCCAGACCTACTACTCAGTTGGCGGTGGCTTTGTTATTGATGAGACCGTTGAGGGCAGTGACCAGCTAGTTGAAGATCCCCGCACTGTAGCCTATCCCTTCGAATCAGCTTATCAACTACTGGAACTCTGCAAAGAGAAAAATCTGAGTATTTCCGAGTTAATGCTTGAGAATGAAAAAGCTTGGCGCAGTGAAGAGCAGGTTCGCGAGGGACTGCTAAATCTCTGGTCAGTGATGCAAGCCTGTGTAGCCAATGGCATGGCCAACGGTGGAACGCTGCCCGGTGGCCTAAATGTTCGAAGACGCGCCAAAGAGTTACATCAGCAATTATTGAGCCGCCCTGAAGCGGCAATGGCCGATCCGTTATCGGTACTTGATTGGGTCACTCTGTATGCGCTGGCAGTCAATGAAGAGAATGCTGCCGGTGGTCGTATAGTAACAGCACCAACCAATGGTGCGGCAGGCATCATTCCCGCAGTATTACTCTATTATATGCGCTTTGTTCCCAACGCAAACAACGAAGGAGTCATCAAATTTCTGCTGACCGCAGCAGCAATTGGTATTTTATACAAAAAAAATGCCTCGATAAGTGGTGCCGAAGTTGGCTGTCAGGGTGAGGTGGGATCCGCCTGTTCGATGGCTGCCGGTGCGCTGACCGAAGTACTTGGCGGCACCGCATCTCAGGTTGAAAACGCCGCCGAAATTGGTATGGAGCACAATCTTGGTCTAACCTGCGATCCAGTGGGTGGGCTGGTTCAAGTTCCCTGTATTGAACGCAATGCAATGGGATCAGTAAAGGCGATTCATGCAGCACGCATGGCTTTGCGCGGCGATGGTTCGCACTTTGTATCTCTGGATAAGGTGATACAAACCATGCGTAAAACCGGCGAAGATATGCACGAGCGCTACAAGGAAACCTCCCGCGGTGGATTGGCCACCAACGTGCTAGAAGTACCTGTTAATATTATTGAATGTTAAGGAATAGCTGATAATAATCCACGGATAGACGAACAATAAATTTTACACGGAACGTAAAGGCGAAAAGCTAATGTACAGCACGGATGGACAACAGCTAAGAAAAACAGCTCTCTATGATATGCACATTGCAGCAAAGGCAAAAATGGTTACCTTTGCTGGCTACAATATGCCTCTGCACTTCAGCACCGGGATAATGCGCGAGCACAACCACACCCGAGGTTCTGCAAGTTTATTTGATGTCTCCCATATGGGGCAGATTATTCTCAGTGGTTCCGGTATTGGTGCTGCCCTGGAAAAGCTGATGCCGATTGATCTTCAGTCGATGCCCATCTACCAACAACTATACGGTGTGATGACCAATGTCGAAGGGGGGATTATCGATGATCTTGTAGTAACCCGTTGGGCTGAAGACACCTATTTCCTGGTCGTCAATGCGCTGCGCAAGGAAGAAGATTTAAACCATTTGCGCAATCATTTGTCGGGCTTTACCGTTGAGTATATGAGCGATCAGGCGCTTATAGCTCTTCAGGGTCCAAAGGCAGTGCAGGTGATGGAAGAAATCTCTCCAACAGCGTCTAACCTAACCTTTATGGATAGCTGCCATCTCTCTATTGGCGGTGTCGATTGCTTTGTCTCCCGCTCCGGCTATACCGGAGAAGACGGTTTTCAAATTTCCGTTGACCAGGCCCATGCCCAGTCGTTATCTGAGCAGTTTTTAGCCAGTGGTGTTGTGAAATGGGCGGGATTGGGCGCCCGTGACTCACTGCGCCTTGAGGCTGGATTATGTCTCTATGGCAATGAGCTGAATGAAACCATATCGCCAATTCAGGCGGGGCTTTTAAGGACGATTAGCAAATCCCGCCGTCCTGGCGGCATAAAAGAAGGGGGATTTTTAGGGGACGAGGCTATTTTTGCCGAGATGGCGAGAACCCCAAAAAGGTGCCGTGTCGCCTTTGTTGTTGAGCATCGCGCCCCAGTTCGGCGCGGGGCAAAGATTATTGATAACCTGGGTGATGTGATCGGCGTTGTCACCAGCGGCGGTTTTTCACCGACTCTGGGTTTGCCTATTGCCATGGGCTATGTACAGCGTGAATACTCAGTGCCCGGCAGCGGCCTGAATGCCATCATTCGCGGAAAACCCAGAGGCATAGTAGTTACTGAAATGCCCCTGGTTCCAACCCGTTACTACCGCTCTGCAGAGCCGCTAACCACGCAGCCCTGATCTTCAGCCGGTAAAATTACTGATCGATAAGGTCATATTGCTCGGCAAGCGTGGCAATAATTTCAGCCTTAGGATCATCGGAGAGACTGAGTTTCTCACCGGTAATCTTTTCCGCAATACCCAGATAGGTATCTGACACTGCCATCATTACAGATTCCGGCAACGCATTGTCACGAGCCAGATCGTTGCGCTCAGCCATACGGTTTTTATTTAAAAGGATATCCGGATCCGGGAAATGATTGAGTAACAGCTGGCGGAAACCCTCTTTGGAATTCTCGACAATGTTGCCCTGCTTATACTGTTCTTCATCCCAGATACGTGAGGAATCCGGTGTTCCCACCTCATCCATATAGATCAGCTTTTCGACACCCTGCTTATCATTGACATAGCCAAACTCAAACTTGGTATCAATAAACACCTGACCAATTTTTGCCAGTTCATTGCTGATTACCTCAAAGCCTTCACCGAGGAGTTTCTCGTAGACATCAATATCTTCAGGGCTGCGGAACTTGAAGTCAGCGTAGTTATTTTCAATGTCGGCGCGCGACACATTGACATCATCAACTTCCGGAACGCCGGGAATGCCCTCGAGAATACCCTTAGTAGATGGTGTGATTAACAGTTCGGGTAGGCGCTGGTCTTTTTCCAGGCCATCGGGAAGCTCAATACCGCAGAAATTGCGCTCGCCTTTCGCATAGGCACGCCACATAGATCCAGTGATATATTGACGACAGATCGCCTCAATCATCACCGGTCGAGCTTTCTGAACAATCCATACCAACGGGTGTGGAACATCCAGAATATGACTGTCCGCAAGGCCCTGCTCACGAAACAGCTTAAACCAGTGGTTGGAGATCGCATTCAGTGCTGCACCTTTGCCAGGAACACCATTCATGCCACCCTCACCCTGCCAGATGCACTCAAAGGCAGAGATTCGGTCGCTGATAACCATAATTGCCAGCGGTGCATCAGCGGCAACATCATAGCCTTTGTCGGCGATCAGGCGACGACTGTCAGCCTCAGTCAGCCAGTAGACAGAGCGCACTTTACCGCTGTGAACAGGTTGATCAGTGCGAATTGGAAGATCGTTATTAGATGCTAAAACTTTGCTAGCAAGACTCATAGGAATGCCTTGAAAAATGGTTGAGAATGATTGATCGAAAAAAGCCGTTAACTGAACCGACAGTATCAGTAAGGTGGTGGATTCTAGCAACACAAGCTGCTCTGATCAAAGGAAAGATTGCAGCTGCACAAGCTATTTTGTAGTGTAGTCATTTATAGACAGGTACTCATCTAATTACATGGGAAAATCATGACCTCAATTTTAGTCACCGGCGGCAGTGGATTTATCGGCCGCCATTTTTGCGAGACTGCAGCCCAGCTAGGGATGCAGCTCTGTGTTCTGACCCGCAACCCCAAGGCCGCGGCGCGCAGACTGCCCGATTCTGTAGAGCTTATCAGCCGCCTCAGCGAACTCAGTGCAGACTACACACCGGACGTTATGCTTAATCTGGCCGGTGAACCACTGGCGAATGGCCGCTGGACACACCGCAGAAAGCAGAAATTCTATGATAGTCGCATCAATACTCACTGACAGCCTGTTTGATTTTTTCGCCAATCGAGAGTCAGCGCCGAAGCTAATTATCAGCGGCTCAGCTATTGGCTATTACGGTCCCGGCGAACAGGCGGTCGATGAAACTGCTGAGGCCATTGATGGGTTTTCTCATCAGCTCTGCCGCACTTGGGAGAACAGCGCCAAACGCTTTGAGTCCCTCGGCTGCCGTATCTGTTATCTGCGCACCGGCATAGTGCTCGGGGAAGAGGGTGCTCTGGCGCGAATGCTGCCAGCCTTTAAGCTGGGTCTGGGCGGTCCCAATCGGCAGCGGTAAACAGTGGATGTCGTGGATTCATATCGACGATATGGTGGCGATTATTCTCCACTGTATCAACAATCCCGCAATTCAGGGCGCGGTCAATGCCACTGCACCCCATCCGGTTATCAATCGCTGACTTCGGCTCAGCGCTGGCGGCAGCCTTACAGCGCCCGGATTTTTTAACCATGCCGGCATTTATGGTGAAAATCCTTTTTGGCGAAATGGGAGAAGAGCTGCTGTTGCAGGGGCAAAAAGTGATTCCTGCAAAAATCCTCGCTTCAGGCTTTGAATTTAAATACGCCAACCTCAAGTACAGCCCTGAAGAAATCTACTCCAATAACATTGAGATTCTGAAAGTAGGGCAGGTGACATATTTCTGACATCTGCCTGACATCTTTTTGACTCATCACTGAATTATATTTCTGCAAAATTTCTTATTCACACTTGCTGTGTGGTCTATATTTAAATTTCCAAATACAGGAAATATTGATAAATAGGGAAGTGTTTTGCAGATAACAATCTTTGGAAGCGGTTATGTTGGCCTTGTCACCGGGGCCTGTTTTGCCAATGTTGGCAATCAAGTGGTTTGCGTCGATATCGACCAGAACAAAATAGACTCTCTCAATGCAGGCCATGTACCTATTTATGAGCCCGGTCTGGAAAACTATATCAGTGAATCTCTGGCTGACGGCAATCTTAAATTTACCTGCGATGCAGCATCGCGGTAAAGCACGCAGATATGATCTTTATCGGAGTCGGCACGCCGGCCCATGAAGATGGCTCCGCCGATTTACAGTATGTCCTCAATGTAGCCAATACCATTGGTGAACATATGCAGGGCTTTAAAGTCGTCGTCAATAAATCCACTGTTCCAGTGGGCACTGCCGATAAAGTAAGCCAGACTATTAAAGCGGCTCTGGATAAACGCAATGTCGATTTTGAATACAGCGTAGCCTCAAACCCTGAATTTCTTAAAGAGGGCGCCGCAATCAGTGACTTTACCCGCCCCGATCGGATTATTGTCGGCACCGAAAGCACCCGCGTCGAAGAGATGATGCAGGAATTATACGCGCCCTATAACCGTCAGCGTGACAAATTGATCTTTATGGATGTGCGCTCAGCAGAGCTGACCAAGTACGCCGCCAATTCCATGCTGGCAACCAAAATCAGTTTTATCAATGAAATCGCCAATATCGCCGAATGTGTAGGTGCGGACATAGAGCAGGTGCGGATTGGTATGGGTTCAGATCCGCGCATAGGTTATAGCTTTATCTATCCCGGCTGTGGTTTTGGTGGCTCCTGTTTCCCCAAAGACCTGCGCGCCATGGAAGCGACTGCCATCAATGCCGGTTATCAGCCGAAATTATTGAGTGCAGTGACCAATGTTAACGATCAGCAAAAAGATCGATTATTTAAAAAGATATTCGGCCTATTTTAACAACGACCTAAAGACCGATTTAAAGGGTAAAACCATCGCTCTTTGGGGGCTGGCCTTTAAACCCGGCACTGATGATATGCGCGAAGCCCCAAGCCGTTTCTCTAATGGAAGCACTTTGGAAGCAGGGCGCGATGGTTCGAGCCTATGACCCTCACGCGATGGATGCCACGCAAGATATCTATGGCGTGCGCAACGACCTGATGCTCTGTGGCACCAAAGAAGCCGCGTTAGTGGGTGCTGATATTCTAGTGGTGTGCACTGAGTGGAAACCTTTCTGGTCGCCAGACTTTTCTCATATCAAACAGACACTGAGGTATTCGGTTATTTTTGATGGGCGCAATCTCTATGATCCAAAGCGCCTGCAAGAGCAGGGTATTCAGTATTTTGCTATCGGGCGGAGAAATTTTGTTGACGCTGAGCAGCCCAGTGCCGCGCCATCAGTCAATAATGTTTTGGAAAACGCTTAGGTGCTATGAGAACGCCACCCTGTTATCTCGAATTACCCTCCCCCAGTCATTCTGAACGTATGTGAAGAATCTCTTGATGCCCGCTGAGATCCTTCGACTTCGCTCAGGATGACGGCTAAAGTGGTCTGTCGGGATGGCAACTCCATTGTCATTTCGACCGAAGGGAGAAATCTCCTAGGAAGTACTCACAACAAACAGCTAAAACTCCGAGATACTGGCCGACGCCAGTATGACGAAAGAAGCTATCGTCATCCCAGCGAAGGAACGTCATCCCAGCGAAGGCTGGAACTTCCATCAGCCCACTCATCACTACGCATTATCGGAACAAACCTCTGCCAAAAACCCTTTAGCACGCCCATATAAATCCTCAAAGCGCACAATATCGTCCTCACCCAAATAGCTACCAGACTGTATCTCAATCAGCTCAATAGGTATCTTGCCGGGGTTCTCCAACGCATGAACTGCGCCAATCGGAATATACGCAGACTCATTTTCAGAAATCAGTTTTTCCACATTATCAATAGTTACCTTTGCCGTACCGCTGACCACTACCCAGTGCTCGGCGCGGTGGTGATGCATCTGCACAGAAAGCTTGGCCTTGGGCTTAACCGTAATCCGTTTAACCTGAAAGCGTTGGCCCTGATCCATAGAGTCGTATTTACCCCAGGGGCGGTAGACCTCTCGATGGTGAATATACTCCGAACGCTGTTGTTTTTTCAGTATCTCGACTAGCTGTTTTACGTCTTCCACATCATCCTTATGGGCAACTAATAGCGCGTCCTTGGTATCGACAATCACCAGATCCTTAACCCCCAATGTACCGACCAGCTTGTGCTCGGCATGGATATAATTATTGGTGCTATTTAAGCCAATCACATCACCCACCTGAACATTGCCATCACCATTTTTAGGCAGCAGATCGAGCAGGGCAGACCAGCTGCCAAGATCATTCCACTGGGGATCCATCGGCATAACCATGGCATTGTCAGTTTTCTCCATTACCGCATAGTCAATTGACTCTGCAGGACAAGCTTCAAACGCCTGCGGGTCGGGGCGAAGAAAATCTATATCATTGGTTTTCCCGTTCCATGCTTTTTCGCAACAGCTGTGAATATCCGGCCGCAGCGATTGCAGTTCTTGCAGAAAGGTATTCGAACCAAACATAAAGATACCGCTGTTCCAGACGTACTCTCCGCTATCCAGATACTGCTGGGCAACTTCTTTAGAGGGCTTCTCTACAAACTGACTGATCTTTTGCGGTGTTGCGTTGTTCTGCTTAAGCTGCGCTTTGATATAGCCATAGCCACTGGCAGCATGATCTGGAGTAATGCCAAAGGTCAGCAGTGCACCATCAAGAGCCGCCTGAGAGGCGTTTCCAATAGCCGCTGTGAAGGCTTCAGGGCGGCCCATATGATGGTCCGCCGGGAGAATTAAAAGTGTCGAGTCAGGGTTGATCTCTCTGGCAAGAAGGGCGGCCAGACAGATGGCCGGTCCGGTATTGCGTCCGCAGGGCTCGAGAATAATGCCGTTATGAGCCATATTGGCAAGCCGCAACTGTTCAGCCGCGATAAACCTGTGATCTTCGTTACAGACAATGATTGGTGGCGCGCAATCGAGACCTGCAAGCCTGCCGACGGTAAGCTCCAGCATGGTTTTGTCGCCAGTAAGAGGTAAAAACTGTTTCGGGTAGAGTTGCCTCGAAAGAGGCCAGAGCCGAGTACCGGAACCACCGGCAAGAATGACGGGTTGGAGCATTAAAAAATCCTTTTCGGTTAACTGCTAATCCATTCACATGCAGTATTTTGAGGTTATTCATTACATGCCTATTACTGTAGTCTGAATTGCCGTGAATTTCCTCCGCTCCACCGCTATATAACCGGCCGAAGCGGGTTGTATTTTCTTTGTAAGAGCTCATTAAGTTAATTCCCTTTCGCACTTTCGTGAGCGCTTGGTAAGATTGGCCGAACAAGAGTTATTGGAGCCAAGAAGGTTTTAAAGACTTTGAAGGGCTGATCGGGACGCTTTGGGATTTGAAGCGAAAGCATGGAAAGAGCGACACGAAGGCTCTTCAAAATACTTTCAAGGCTGTTCGTACTCAAGTCACTGTAAAAGGATAATTCTGGTTGAGAAGAAAGAGCTTGCTGTGTAAGATGCGCTCCCTTGAAGAGAGAATATGTGCTCGCTTAGCTCAGTTGGTAGAGCGCCGTCATGACATGGCGGATGTCGTTGGTTCAAGCCCAACAGTGAGCACCACTTTTCAAGGCTTTCTCTCTCCAAAGAACATCCAAAAACCCCCTCTTCTTTCATCCACGTTTTTCGCTACAAAGAAGCCAAGAAATTCTTCATTTAAAGAAGAGATTTTAGGTAAAATTCAGGTAATTAGAGTTTTTGGATAAAATAACTGTTTATTTTCAAGCAGCTATAAACTGGATAATTCGTTGACATGGTGGGAGTCGATGTTGGTAGTCGGTAGTTCGATCAACTGCGAAGCAGTTAACAACGAGCCGAGGGCAAAGCCCCGAAAGGGGTTAAATACCCCTTAGGGTATTTGATTAGTCTACTCGGTTACCAATTTTTCTTAGCCTCTATTTAGTCCCCCTGATAGTTTCACTCTCCAAGTCTACCGGCCGCAAATCACTTGTCGTTGAATGAGCGAGATGATTGGTCGATACTCATATCGATGGTCAGTTTTAATCCATTACCAAACAATGGTCTCTGGAGGCTCAAAAATGGTTTTATTGGCGACATATATTGCTCTGGCTCTGGGTTTTTCTTTTTTATGCTCCCTGCTGGAAGCAACCCTGTTATCGATGACACCCACCTATCTGGCAAGCCTTGAGGCCAAGCAACCAAAACTGGGTGCTATATGGCGCGACTTTAAAGCCGATATAGACAAGCCCCTAGCCGCTATCCTCTCCCTGAACACTATCGCCCACACCCTCGGAGCTGCCGGTGCTGGCGCTCAGGCAATTCAGCTATTTGGCGAGCTTTACTTTGGGGTCATCTCCGCTGTTCTCACTTTAATGATACTTATCTTCTCCGAGATTATTCCGAAAACCCTAGGTGCACGATACTGGCAACAGCTAGCCCCTTTTTGCGGCCATATGTTGCGCTGGGTTCAGTGGTCAATGTACCCGCTGGTGATAGCCGCCAAGAGCTTAACCGGTTGGCTAGCGCCGCCCAATGAGGGCCCTACCTTATCGAGAGATGATTTCCATGTTTTAGCCAGCATGGGTCATCAAGAGGGTATTATTGATGCTGACGAAGCGCGGGCTATTAAAGCGCTGCTGGCATTCCGCGGCCTGGTTGTCAGAGATGTTATGACACCACGAACGGTGATGGCGACATTGTCTGCTGATATGACGGTTGCTGATGTGTCGCCAACCGACCCGGCACTTAGATTTTCCCGTATTCCCATCTTTCAAAATGGTAGCGATGACATTATTGGTTTTGTGCATAAAGATAAGATGCATGTGGAAGCTGCAGTAGGTCGCGGGCAGACCAAACTCGGCGAGCTAAAGCATGACTTTTTAAGTGCATTAGAGAATAAGGCGCTGCCAGATTTAATGCAAAAAATGGTCAGTGAGCGCATATCAATCAGTCTGGTAATCAATGAATACGGTGATCCACTGGGCATTGTCACAATGGAAGACCTGGTAGAAACCATGCTTGGTATGGAAATTGTCGATGAGTCAGACAACCATATTGATATGCAGGAACGCGCCCGGGAACTCTGGCGGCTCAGGGCAAAGGCCAGTGGCCCTGATTTAAATATCGAGGAAGATCAAAGCCAAGCCTGAACGATTGTTTTTTCTATGTTTTTGTTTCGGCCGGTTGTGGTTTATACAAAAAGCCTTCACCTGACTCTTGTTTATTTCTGATTTATTTGCCGAGTGCTTCAGCATTACCGGTAACCCCCTCTATACCTCCATTTATCGCACTTTTTCAGCTTGCTACCGTTTTTATACATCTAAAACTTTGAAATTTTGCTATTTTTCAGAAAAATTTTAAGGTCAGACTTACAAGACCATAACAGACAGTATTTAGGGGGAAAAATGTTAGCTAATATTAAGCTTCTACCAATAATCTTATTCGCAAGTTTTTTGGGTCTACAGGGCTGTGGCGGCGGGGGTGGTAGCGATACTTCAAATCCTTCCAACCCACCAGTTGGCAATACAGATGGCGGGACTACAGATGGTGGGACTACAGATGGTGGGACTACAGATGGTGGGACTACAGATGGTGGGACTACAGATGGTAGCTCAGATGGTGGTTCCAGCGATGGTTCAACCGGCGGTGGTGTAGCTGTGGATCGAAGCCCAGCAGAAATTCTCGGCAACCCCCAATTCCAGGCCATCTCCTACGGTGGTTACAGATCAACCAGCCGCTCAAATGGCCCGAGCATTACTGATATCAAGGAAGACCTGCAAATTATGTCGGCCATGGGTATTAGGGTTCTGCGAACTTACAACACCTCCGGCTATCCTTTCGCAGCTAACACTCTGCAAGCTATCAGCGAAATCAAGCAGGCCGACCCAAGCTTTGAAATGTATGTGATGTTGGGTATCTGGATTAGCTGTAAGAACGCATGGACAAATGCCCCTGATCATACCCAGGAAGATCTGGTCAATAACACCAGAGAAATAGATACCGCGATTGATCTGGTCAATGACTATCCGGATATTGTTAAGTTTCTTGCGGTAGGTAATGAGGCAATGGTGCAATGGGCGACCAGTTATTATGTAGTGCCTGAAATTATTCTTAACCATGTGAACTCTCTGCAGGACCTTAAGGCCAATGGTGGTATCCCGGCTGATACCTGGATCACCAGTTCAGATAACTTCGCCTCTTGGGGCGGCGGCGGTGGCGAATACCACAATGCTGACCTGAATGCGCTGATCAATGCTGTGGACTTTGTCTCACTTCATACTTACCCATTCCACGACACTCATTACAATCCGGTTTTCTGGCATGTACCTGCCGATGAAGAGAACCTCAGTGATGAGGCTAAAACTGAAGCTGCAATGCTGCGCGCTAAGAACTATGCGATTTCCCAGTATCAGGCCACGAAGAGCTATATCGACAGCAAATCCTTAAGCAGCAAACCAATTCATATTGGCGAAACTGGCTGGTCTACTATAGCCAACTGGCAGTACGGCAATCCGGGATCAAATGCTGCGGACGAATACAAAGAGAAGCTCTATTTTGACCATATGCGTGAGTGGACCGATCAGAATGGTATCTCCATGTTCTATTTTGAAGCCTTTAATGAACCCTGGAAGGACTCATCTAATAGTCAGGGCTCAGAAAACCACTTTGGCCTTTTCACTGTTGAAGGCGAAGCGAAATACGCTCTCTGGGATATGGTTGATAACGGCGTATTTGATGGTTTGACTCGTGGCGGTTCTGCAATCACCAAAACCTATGATGGTAATGAGCAGGCGCTTCTCAATGCTGTCTATGCTCCGCCAATGGACACTTCCGGTGGCAACGGTTCTACTTCAAATGTTAATGACAACCGCACAGCCGGTGAGTTGGTCACTGAATCAACCTATGTAGTTGACGACAGCTCTCTGGTCCCCAGCGGTTCCAATAGCATTACCTACCCCAGCAGCACATTGCTGGTAAATCCCTGGGAAGGCACTTCCGAATTAAGCCTTTCCGACGGTGTTGTAACCGTGACTACAGGAACTGGTGAATGGTGGGGCGCTGCGTTGGAAATCGAATCATCTTCTGGCGAGAATCTCTCGGGTTTTGCCAATGGTAAGCTGGTCTTTGATATTAAAGGTGCTACTGCATCAACTTTCGCTTTAGGATTTCAGTCAGGTCTATGGGGCAACAGTTCAAGGCCACAGGTTAATAATTTTGTGCGCTTTGGGCCAAGCCAAACTCGCTCGATCACATCTTCCTGGGTAACCTATGAAATACCGGTCTCTGAGTTAAATAAAGGTGCGGATCTCGCTGATGTTACATCGCTGATCTATTTTATGGGCGTCTCTTCTTTCGATGGCAAAACAATTGAAGTTAGAAATATCTCCTATAGAAAATAATCTCCAAAGAATAGCTCTCTTCGCAGCGTTGAATTCCTCAGCGCTGCGGGGATAGTTCTCAAGTTACAGTTTTATCAAACACCTCCTTTACCCAAAAAAATAGATCCTGCTTTTCAAGTGCTATGCTTACAGAAGCACTTGAATAAAAACGACAGGAGTCCAGGGATGAACCGGTATGCCAACACGCGTGCGTTTACGCTTTTAGAATTAATTATTACCCTTGCTATAGCGGCGATCCTGTTAGTGATTGCCACGCCCTCATTTACAAACTTCACGCAAAAACGTGCTGTCAGTCAAAAAACTGTGCAGGTTCGCAGTGCCCTTGAATTAGCTCGCGGCCTGGCTATCTCGCAGAAACAAGTTTGGAAGGTGTGCACAGTTAACGCTCTCAATGCCTGCGTCAAAGAGGATGGTGTGCGCCTGTTGGTGTTTCGCGATGATAATCTGGATAACAGCTTTAGTGTCGGGGAATCTCTGCAGCAGGAGATTGATATTAATGCCATTCAAATGGAGCTGGCGGCTTCTTTTGGGGTCAACTATATTAGATTTTCAGCGACTGGCGAGGCAATGGAATCTGGTAGCTATGAAGTTTGTTCCTCTAACCAAAACTTTGATTATGGACGCAGGGCAATTATCTTTCGCAGCGGTCGTGTTCGTCTATCCAGTGACTCTGATGCCGATGGTTATGATGACAATGGCGGCGTAAAAATTGAATGCCATACTTCCTAGTCATACTTCCTAGCCATTCCATCTAAAAATAACGCTAGTCTGAATTTTTACTACGTTAGTCGGCTTATCGTTTCTTTTGCAGATCAGTTCATTACAGTAGTTTCACCAATGGTTTAAAAACCAAAAATGGATTTCAAAGAGCGAGGCCATGATGAGCCGTAGGCAAACCGCAGGATTTTCACTGCTGGAACTAATGATAGTGATTGTAATTGTCGCCATTCTGGCCGCGGTTGCCTATCCCAGTTACCAGCAACATGTAGTGCGTACCAACCGCGCCGCCGCGCAACAATACCTGCTCGAAGTCACCAGCCTGCAGCATCAATTTATTCTCGATAATCGCAGTTACTCAACAACCCTCGCAGCATTGGGCACTAGCCCCGAAACGGCGATTAGCGATAACTACACAGTCACTATTACCGGCGTTGATAACACCGCCTCACCACCGACATTCACCCTTCAGGCGGCACCCAGAGCGGGAACCATACAGCAGGGTAGCGACACACTCACGGTCAATCATCTGGGGCAAAAAAATGCGACCTGGTATGACTAATCTCAGAACTAAAGCTAGAGGCTTTAGCATTATTGAAGTGCTGATCACCCTGTTGGTTTTTTCGGTCGGCCTGCTCGGTTATGCCTCATTGCAAAACCGCGCGCAAAAAGCCCAGTTAGAAGTTTACCAGCGTGTCTATGCTCTCAATCTTATCGACTATATGACTGACCAGATCAGGGCTAATCCAGCTGCTCAGGGTTGTTATGGTCTCGCTGGAGTTGAAGTTGGCAGCGGCTATTCCGGCTCCTATAGCTGTTCAAGTTACGGAACAGCAGGCACCCAGGCGCAGGTGGTTGCAGCGGTCAATGAATGGAGTGATTTACTTAAAGGCAGTGGCGAAGTCATCGCGGGCAACAATGTCGGTGGGCTGTTAAACGCCCGTGGCTGCATTGTTTACGACAATGTTAATGAAACCTATACAGTTTCTGTGGTCTGGCAGGGCCTGGTAGAGACGATCGCGCCGACCAGCACAAGCTGTGGCAGTACAAGTTATGGCGGTTCTACGAGTAAATTGCGTCGTGCCGTGACCTATCAATTGCAAACCCCAACACTGGGGAGCTAACTATGCAGACTTATCCTCAGCACAAAAAATACCAGTCGGGCTTTTCTATGGTCGAACTTTTAATCGCCGTAGCCCTCGGCATTCTGCTCTCCTGGGCAATCCTCGATGTCACATTGACCTCATCGCGCACGGCTCGAGAAGTTGAGTTGACCAGTGAAACGGTTGAGAACGGACGTTATCTTAGCCAGCTATTAAAGAACGAAATTCGCCTCGCAGGATTTTATGGTCGTCTGGAAAACTATAGCAGTGGTGCCGTGGCCCAGCCTGATGCCTGCACTGAACTTGCATCCGCAGATTTGATCAATGGTATGAGCTTCCCACTGTCTGGTCTGGATGGTGTTGCAGCCGGTTTCACAACCTGTAATGGCGATACTTTACTAACCGGCTCCGATGCATTGTTAATTCGTCGCGTAAATACAGACTTTGTCACCAGCACTGCCGCTCTGGATGCTAATCAGCACTATTTGCAGGCAACCATAAACGCCATGGTGCTGGATACCGGAACTAACAGTGCAAACTTTAGCCTGCTGGAAAAAGACAGCGTCACACTGGCGCCAATTCGCGAGTACCACCAGGATATTTATTATGTTGACGACGCCAATGTGTTTAAACGCCTAAGGCTGGTTAACGGTGCCTATACCTCCGAGCCTATGGTCGAGGGTGTCGATGACTTTCAGCTGGTCTATGGGATTGACCGTTCAGGCGATGGCATCCCCAATGCAGATGGTGGCAATGCGGCCTTTGTTGAGCTGCCTGCCAGCGCTGATGAATGGGAGGACGTGGTTTCAGTAAAAATATTCCTGGTATTGAGCAGCACCAATCCAGCCCCGGGCTCAAACGATGCGAAAACCTACAGCTATGCAGACAAAGCCGGAGTCACCTTTGCCGACAGTAAAAAGCGCCGTTTATTTAGCTCGGTGGCAAGGTTGACCAATGTCAGTATCAAGAGGGCAGGGTTATGAATAAGAAGCTTATGAATAGAGCCTATAGACAACCGAGATCGCAGAGGGGCGCAGTATTAGTTGTAGCGCTATTGATGCTGTTGGTGCTTACCACGCTCGGTGTTGCCACGATCAGTTCCACCAATATCAATTTACAGCTGGTGCAAAGTCAGCAGCGCCAGCAGGAAACTGAGCAGGTGGCAGAAAATGCGATTAACTATCTGCTCAGTGATATTGATTACTTTGCGAATAACAGCGCCTATCTGGATGGCAATGGTGATTTTACGCTTTCATTTCCAACCGATGTTAGCAATGGCATGACGGTTGCCGTCAACAGCCTGCAATGTTTGCTGCAGGCGACACCGAGCGGTTGTTCGCTGGTCGAGGGCAGCTCTGCACCCTGTCATCCGGATTATTACTGGGAGGCAAATGTCAGTGTTACTGATAGTACCTCCGGCGCATCATCGACCTTTGTAGAAGGATTTAAGTTTAGATATTTAGCGGGTTACTGCCCCATCTAACCTGCCAGGAGACTAGCTATGAAATTATCAGGATTACACACATTAACGGCACTATTCGCGGCCGTGCTGGCAGTCTTATCACCCAGTTTAAACTCGGCGGATATCGATATTTTTCGCACCAATTCTGAAAATGTTGAGGCGCCCAATGTGCTTTTTGTGCTGGATAATTCCGCCAACTGGAACAGCAACTCCAGCGGGGTTACCAAACAGCAGATTATGCATGAGGCACTGTTTAAATTTCTCGATAGTATGAAGCAACGATTTGTTGATAACCCCGATTTTGTCGGCATTAATATTGGCATATTGGTTTACTCCAGCGGCAACTCTCCAAAGGGCGGTAAAGCCATTCAGACATTCCTTAAAATTGAATCGGCAAGTTCCAGCGCTATAGATACCATCAAGGCGCGACTCTACTGTAATGAAGATGCTTTTAAGGGGAGCGGTGCCGCAACCAGAGAGGCAGCCTGTAATGCACAGCTAAGCTCTGAATGGGGTTCCGTCGGCTTTGACGAATCGCTTTTTTATGGTTCAGAGAATCTGCCTAAGACCAATAACGCGCCAATGGCATTGGCCTTTAATGAAGCCTATCTGTGGTTTGCCGGCAAGCCATACCAGGCCGGTCAACAAGATGGTTCTCAGGATGATGTTGTTGATGGCTACGACCCGGCAGCCTTTAATGGTGATAACTATATAAGCCCAATTGATGAGTTGGCCTGTGCCAACAATTACATTTTATTTATCTCCAACGGCGGCCCGGATAGCGGCGAAAATAATGTTGCAGAATCCAAACTCAATGCCCTTGGTGGGGTCTTTGCTGGCGATCCACTATCCACAGGCTTTCACACCGGTGAAGAGGCCAGTTGGCTGGATGAATACGCCCGTTACCTGAATACTAACGATATAAATGATCAGGAAGACGGCAAGCAGAATGTCTCGGTCTATGCCATTGATGTATTTGAAGCACTTAATAGTGCCGGCGAGCAATACGACCCGCTGACCGATGCAGAAGACTACAAAAAAGAATTTGGGTTAACCAAACCAGATGCTTCAAAGCATGCACTGATGTACAACGCATCCGCAGGAGTGGGTGGTGGAGACTATCTAATTGCCTCCGATGCCGATGCATTGGCCGCCGCTCTAAGTGATGTTATTGACGATATTTTAGAAAAGAACAGTGTTTTTGCCGCGGTGAGTTTGCCGGTATCAGTCAATATAAAAGGCACCAATGAAAACCAGATTTATATGGGGATTTTTAGACCCTCACAGAAACCTCGCTGGGCCGGCAATCTTAAGCTCTACCAAATTGGTCTGGATTCGATTACCGGTAAACCAATATTGGTCGATGGCGATGGCGCTCCTGCCGAGGATACAGGCACTGGTTTTATTGAGACCGATGCGCGCAGTTTTTGGACGGCCACTAGTACCTACTGGGAAAATATTCCCACCCTGTCGGTTAAGCGAGGATCGGTGGCAGCCAGTCCCAGTGATAACCCCGACGGTAAGGAAGTAGAACGCGGCGGAGTAGCCCAGGGATTGCGAGAATATGTTGGCACTGGGCGGACTGTTTATACCTGTACCGGAGCCTGCAGTACCTTGGAAAACTTTGCGACCAGCAACAGTAATCTCAGCTTCGGCGACTTTGATGCCGCCGATAGCACTGAGATGAATAAAATTATCAACTGGTCAAAGGGTATCGATCTGGAAGATGCAGATAATGACGACCCTACAGATACCACGGATATTCGCCCCAATGTGCATGGCGACGTTATCCATTCACAGCCAGTAGTAATCAACTATGGTGGCAATACAGGACCCTATGTTTTTTATGGTTCCAATGACGGTATGTTTCATGCAGTGAAAGGTGGCGTGATCGAGAAAACTGAAAACAGTGGCTCAAAAGACGGTGAAGAGGTTTGGGCCTTTACTGCACCAGAACAGTTTAAACAGCTTAAAGTGCTCTATGACAACACAACCCTGACTGGCAGTTTTGATAACAAGCCCTACTTCTTTGATGGTGCTGTGGGTAGCTATGTTGTCTACGACAGTAATAACGAGGTAAGCAAGGCGATTATCTATCTAACCGCGCGCCGCGGCGGTGACTTGATCTATGCGCTGGATGTTAGCAATCCGTTAGTACCGACTATTAAGTGGAGGAAAAGCTCCACAGACAATGGCTTTAGCGAGATGGGCCAGACCTGGTCGAAACCGACGATTACCAAAGTAAAAGTGGGTGTATCAGACAGGATCGTTCTTATGATGGGTTTGGGTTATGACCCGGATGTTGATGATGGTGGTGTTGCATCGCGAACACAGGGTCGCGGGGTTATCGTTATTGACGCTGAGACCGGAGCAGATATCTGGCAGGTGACCTCCGCAACAGTTTCCAGCCCCTCGGGCACAGTGCTGACAGAATCGGCAATGAGCTTCAGTGTGCCATCGGATTTGGCGGTAGTAGACCGAGATGGCAATGGCTATTCAGATCGGGTTTATTTTGGTGATACGGGCGGGCAACTATGGCGGCTCGATATTGGTAGCTCGACTCTTGGTGACTGGAAAGCGACTCGGCTATTTAAATTCTCTTCTGGTGCAACTCAGAGATTCCTTAATGCACCAGATGTGGTTGAAAGCCCTGATGGTAGCTATGACATGGTTATTATTGGTTCCGGTGACCGTGAAAAACCTGTAGATATTTCAGTGCAGAATTATATGGTGTTTTATCGCGACTACGATCAAGCGGGCGTATCAACATCCACAGGGGCTTTACAGCTCAGCGATCTGGCTAAAGCCGACACTCTGTCTGGAGGCACCCAAGAGTTTGATCCTGACCAGGATATAGTGGCTAACAGTAAATTTTTAAAAGGCTGGTATCTGACTTTTGAGAGCGGAGAGAAAGTAGTGACATCGGCGTTAACTGCCAATGAAACCACAACATTTGCCACCAATGTCCCGGGCATTAATAGCGCCTGTAGTGATCTTGGCGAGGCGCGAATCTACAAAATTAATCCGTTTACGGTTGCTGGCACTGCAGAGGGTGATAAAAATTATGTAGAGGTTGAGGGCGGCGGCTTTCTTCCACCTCCGGTAGGTTTTACGGTAATCATAGGCGTTGAAAACTGTGATGGTGATGGAAATTGCATCACAGAGGACAAGGCAATCAGTGGAATAATGTTTGGCTTCCACGCCGAAGATACTCAGGGTGATCCTTTGGGTGTGCGACGCAAAGTCTGGTGGTATAACGAACGTGACTAGCTCGTAATAAATAGCCCTTTAAACCGGCGCTAGCGATTACTCGTCATTGAGTCCGAGCTTTTCCAGACGGTAGCGAATCGAACGAAAGCTAATGCCGAGTTTTTTTGCTGCTTCGGTTTTATTCCAGCGCGCCTGTTCAAGAGTCTCAATAAGAATTTCTTTTTCAATTTCCTCAAGATGATCATCCAACGAGCTGATCGGAATGCGAGTATCTGATCGCTCCGGTTGGTTTGATCGATGGGCTTTTTTGGCGTGCAGGGTTTGGGGGGTAGAGCCATCTGGATATAACTTTAAATCCTCCAGCTCAATGCGGTTTTTTTCACAGAGTGTGCAGGCCCGCTCAAGAATATTTTCCAGTTCCCTGACATTTCCAGGAAAGCGGTAATTGAGCAGCGCATTCAAAGCGCCAGGCTTGAGACTGATCGGTGTATTTTTTGCGTTGAACTGGCTGAGTATATGCTCTGCCAATGGCTGAATATCTTCCGGCCGCTGGCGAAGACTGGGCATATGGATATCAATCACATTGAGTCGGTAAAACAGATCGCTACGAAAGGCGCCGCGATTCACTTCTTCTTGGAGATTCTTGTGTGTGGCACTTATCAGCCGCACATCGACATCAATTTCACTCTCTGAACCCACCGGCCGAATACGTTTTTCCTGAATGGCGCGCAGTAATTTAACCTGCATATCCAGTGGTAGATCGGCCACTTCATCGAGAAATAGCGTTCCGCCATTGGCCGCCTGAAACAGTCCTTTCTTGTCTTCAAAAGCACCGGTAAAGCTGCCTTTGCGATGACCAAAAAATTCCGATTCCATCAGGTTGCCGGGGATAGCACCGCAGTTAACTGGCACAAAGGGCGCCGCTGCTCTTGAGCTCTGCCGGTGAATAGATCGCGCTGCTAACTCTTTACCTGTTCCCGATTCCCCGCTGATAAACATCGGCGCCTGACTGCGCGCCACCTTGCTGATCTGTTGGCGAATATCACGCATCAGAGAGGAGTCGCCAAGCAGAAGAGGGTTATCAACTGTAGCTATTGTTTGAGACTGTGGTGAGAGGCTTAAGGCATTGGTAATCAGCGCACGTAGTCGAGAGAGTTCGACCGGTTTAGAAAGAAAGTCAAAGGCCCCAAGCTTTAGTGCATCCACTGCCAGATCCACATTGCCGTAGGCGGTCAGTACGGCGATAGGTAACTCTGGGTAGTTTTTCTGTGTGTAGTCTACCAGCTCGAGGCCATTGCCATCGGGCAGCCGCATATCGGTTAAGCAGAGATCAAAGTGCTGTTCTTGCAATGCTGTTTTAGCTTCTTTTACGGTTTCTACAGCCTTCGAATCTATACCCATCTTCGCAAGTGTCAGCTTTAGTAACTCGCGTAAATCCAGTTCGTCATCAATGATCAGAACGGTTTTTTTCATTAGCTGCATTCCTTGGCAGTTGCTTGGCCGGGTCGGAAAATACTATTTGAAAATAGTGTTCTGACGGGCCTCTGTATACATAGCTTAGTGTAGCGAAGTTGATTTCACAAAGTTCCCGGGCGATGTATAGGCCGAGACCGGTGCCCTGATTTTCAGTGGTAAAAAAAGGCTCGAAAATTTTATTTCTATTCTCACTGCTAACCCCCGATCCGCGGTCGTAAATTTTCAGCATCGCCAGATCCATATCCTGCTGGTAATCAAATTTAATCGCCGCCCATGGCGCGGCGGTCTGCAACTCCGAATGGCGCAGGGCATTTTCAAGCAAGTTGGTCAGTACCTGTTGCAGCTGACTGCTATCAAAGGGCGCAGAGACAGACTGTGCAGAATGGTCGATCTCAATACAGGGATTATCGAACTGTTTACTCTCCTCGAGATGAGTTTTACTCAGCAGGCAGTTTTCATGGATATTGGCGATCTCAATTTGCGGGGTCTTCTGGCGCGACAGCTGCAATATATCCCGCACCAGTTTGTCGACTCTGGTGCTATGTCTTAGCACCACATCAACCAGCTTTTGATCCTGCTCTGCTAGGCGCGATTCATTGAGCAGTTGCGCAGCATGACTGATAGCGCCGAGGGGATTGCGCACCTCGTGGGCAATACTCGAGGTCAGCTGCCCCAGGGAACTGTTCTTTAGCTGTTGGGCATGTTGCGACAGGGTGCGGGCATCCTCGATAAACATAATGGTATCCCGAATGTTGTCGCGAATGTTGTCGCCGATGATTTCACTAAAGCTGATCTGCAGTGGAATATCGGAGCTGGGTGCCTGGTAGGTGGGTAGCTGTCTATGGGGATTGGCCACCCAGTTGCGGTAGTAATTGATCACAGTCGGCAGTTGGGTCAGCGAGTCATCGCGGGCGAGTAGCTTCTGGCCATCGACTGATCCAAGAAGCAGAGAAGCGCGTTCATTGAGCTGTTCGATTCGAAATGCGTGATCAAAAACAACAATCCCGGTAAGCATCTTATTGATCACCAGATCATTCAGTTGCTGAAGTCTTGTGGCAGCCTGAGCCTCGGTTTTCGCCAGTTCTTGGGCAGTGGTCAGGCGCTTGTTGAGAAAGATAAAAATAAGTGCGGTGGCAAACAGTAAAATGCCGAAAATACCACTGCGAACAACCCCGGTCTCATCGCCACTGCTGAGTAAAAATTCCGAGAGACTGACCGAGACGGGTATAAAGCTGGCGATAGCCACCATAGACAGGGCCAGTAGGGTACGCAAAAACGTCGCAGATGCAGCCACAGTTACCATCAGCAGATAACCCACAGAGCCGGCCAAGCCACCGGAGGCAATCATCATTAGATTGATAGCGATAATATCGATCAGCAGCATGGCAAACAGTGCTGTCTCGCTCGGCTGCCAGCGCTTTAGGTAAAACAGCGGCAGACTGATCAGGTTAACCCCAATATAAGCAGAGGCGGTCAGGGCGAAGAGTTGGGGATTGTCACTGCCAAGGTAGGTGGGGGCAAAATCAAACTGCACCAACCACAACAGCAGGCCGGATAAAAATAGCCGATAGCTGGCGTAGAGTCGCAGCAGTCTTGGGGATGATGGCGATGAGAAGTGGTCGTCGAGGTTGGCCAGCTGCATGCTAAAATCTCCATTCAAAGTCTTCTCCATCCAAATTGGAGTTTAGCTCTTCACAGGGCGTTAGCGGCGAGTCAGGCCTTAGTCGTAAATAGTCGCTATCGGCAAACGCTTGTGTTGAGTCTTTGTATAGATGGCAATCAGCCGTTCCTCAGCTGTCTTGCTCACCGGTTTATTCTCAAGAAAATCATCAATATCGTCGTAACTGAGGCCGAGTACAGACTCATCAGTCTTTTGCGGCATCAGGCACTCAAGATCCGCAGTGGGTGTCTTCTCTACTAGAGTTTCTGGGGCACCCATGGTTTTAGCCAACAGGCGAACCTGACGTTTACTTAAACCAAACAGCGGTGCCAGATCACAGGCACCATCACCAAACTTAGTATAGAAGCCGGTAATGTTTTCTGCCGAATGATCTGTACCCAGAACCAAACCACCCAAAATGCCGGCAATCTCATATTGAGAGACCATACGCGCGCGGGCCTTAACATTGCCCTTGGCGAAATCTGTCGCTTCGTCGTGTAGTGCATGCAGTTTATTTTCCGCCAGGGTTGCGCAGACATTTTCGTGAATGGCATCGGCGCCGGGTTTGATATTGACGGTCAGGCTCTGGCTCGGCTGAATAAATGCCAGGGCAACCTGCGCATCATCCTCATCCATCTGCACACCATAGGGAAGACGCACGGCAACAAACTGATAGTTGCTGCCACCCTCTTCGGCATTGAGTTGCTCTACGGAAAGCTGTGCAAGGCGGCCACAGGTTGAAGAGTCAACGCCACCGCTGATGCCCAGCACCAGGGTTTTACAGCCGGAGGCGAGCAGTTGGTTTTTGATAAAGGTCGTGCGGCGGTCGATCTCAAAATGCGCGTCTATTTCGCTGAGCACGCGCATCTCTTTAATAATTTCTGCTTTATTCATGGAGGTTGTAACCAGTCTCTATTGCGTTAACACTAGTCCGTTAGCCCAAATGTAAGCCAGCTCCAGATAGAGCGAGATTCCTTGGTTTTTTCGCCATCATCGGCAATCAGTTCTGCATCGCGAACAGATTTATTAAAAATCGTTCGGGTATCAAATGCCGGTGGCTGAACTCGATCAATCAAGCCGAGGGTAATCTTACCCATAAACGAGTTTTCATTGCCGATCAGGCGCTTATCAAAATCAAACACGCCGTCCTTATCCAGAGAAGGGTGCTCGGGATAGTTGGCTGCCAGTACCTGTACCGCATTGTCAGAGAGTTCCTGCATACCGAGCATTTTGTAACCCTGGGCCATCACCGCCAGACCATCTGGCACAGCCGGAGTTTGCTGGAAATTCTCTACGACAAAACGACCGCGGTTGGCTGCCGCCAAATAAGCTTTGCGCGAGAAATAGTAATTGGCCACATGAATTTCAGCGCGCGACAGTTGGTTGCGCAGATTGATCAGGCGCTTTCGCGAATCTGCTGCGTAGGGGCTTTTGGGGAAGCGGGTCAAAAATTCAGAGAGTGTGGCAAAGGCATTGCGTGCCGAGCCAATATCGCGCTTTGAATTATCCGTCGGTAAAAAGCTATCGAAAAAGCCTGAAGCCTGAGATATTTCAGACAGGCCTTTCATGTAAAAGGCGTAGTCAACATTAGGGTGCTGGGGGTGCAGGCGGATAAAGCGGTCTGCAGAGGCGATACTGGATTCGTAATCAGCCGATCTGAAATGGGCATAAATCAGTTCTAGCTGAGCCTGCTCGGCATATTTGCCAAACGGAAACTGTGACTCGAGCAGTTGCAGGTTGCTGATTGCCAGTGTCCAGTTGCCGGAGTTAAGGCTACCCTGAATCTTCTCGTAGAAATCTCGCTCGGTAAAATCTTCTGTGGCTTCTTCAGTTGGCTCCTCATCACCGGATCCCAACCATGAGCAACCAGTGGTAAGAGATAAACTCAATAACAGCAAAATAATTGACGCGTTTTTCATGTAATATTCCCAGCTTGAGATGCGGTCGACTTAATAGTCGATGTAATCGTGCATTTAACCACACAGCCTGCGTTAAACCAATCTGTGCGGTTAATTTCACAGGCTGTATAAAAAGGCCAGTTTTCTCGACTTTTAAAGTCGATATTTTAGTAGCCGCATTTATGACAGCATTTTTTTGCCGATAACGGCATTCAGATTAAAAATATTCTAGTTTAGGAACAGCAAGTTTGACTGATTTTATTGACCTTATTGAAAAAACCGCCACCGTCGCGGCTGAAGACTGTGGGCGCAGACTCGATCAAATCGCCGCCGAACAGTTCCCGGAATTCTCTCGCTCAAGGCTCCAGCAGTGGATCAAGTCCGGTGAGTTGCGGGTTAATGGTCAGCAGCTGCCGCCCAAGCAGAAATTGCTCGGCGGTGAAGCCCTATCCATTTCAGCGCAATTAAAAGCCGAGGGTGATTGGCAGCCTGAAGATATCCCCCTCGATATAGTCTTCGAAGATGAGCATATTATTGTTATCAATAAACCGACCAACTTTGTTGTCCACCCGGCGGCCGGCAATCGCGATGGTACATTGCTCAATGCGCTGCTGTTTCACTTTCCGCAGCTTGCATCGGTACCGCGAGCCGGCATAGTTCACCGACTGGATAAAGACACCACTGGCCTAATGGTTGTGGCTAAAACCCTAGTCGCCCATACAGATCTTGTTAGCCAGCTGCAGGCGCGAACCGTTAGCCGCGAGTATGAAGCTGTTGTTAGCGGTGTGATGACCGGCGGCGGCTGTGTCGACCAACCCATTGGCCGACACCCAAAACAGCGGGTAAAGATGGCGGTTGTCAGAGATGGCAAAGAAGCGCGCACCCACTATAAGGTTCTCGAACGCTTTGAAGGGCATACTTATATTAGGCTCAAGTTGGAAACCGGCCGCACTCATCAAATCCGTGTGCATATGGCCAGTATCAAATACCCGATTGTTGGCGACGACGTCTATGGCGGTCGCTTCCGTATCCATAAGGGTGTCTCCGATCAGCTTCGCGAGACCCTTCACAGCTTTGGCCGTCAGGCACTCCACGCTCGGGAGTTGGGGTTGTTGCACCCGCATACCGGGGAGTTTGTCAGTTGGAGCACCGAGCTGCCCGACGATATGCAGAATTTATTGATGGCTCTTAGGGAAGAGTAGGGGGACACTAAAGATGGCAGTGCAAATGGCAGATCATTTTCTTATCCCCGATTGGCCCGTGCCAGCAGGGGTTAAATCTGCCATCACCCTGCGCAGCGGTGGCTGCAGTAGCGCGCCATTTGATTCGAATAATCTCGCTATGCACGTTGAAGACTGCCAAGCCGATGTGCAGAGCAACCGCAATAACTTAGTTGAAACACTCGCGCTGCCAACTCAGCCGCTGTGGCTAGATCAATGCCATGGCACTGATTTGGTCTATGTGCCTGATTATTTGCAAGAGCCACAGCAGCCCGCCACAGCCGATGGCAGTTACAGCGATCAAGCGGATACGGTCTGCGCCATTCTAACCGCCGATTGCCTGCCAGTACTTTTCTGCAATCAATCTGCAACCCAGGTTGCCGCCGCCCATGCCGGTTGGCGCGGACTCTGCGCCGGCATACTAAGAAAAACCGTCGCCACCTTTAAGCATTCTCCGGATCAGGTAATGGCCTATCTCGGCCCAGCTATTGGTCCGCAGGTTTTTGAAGTGGGGGCTGAAGTGCTGCAGGCGTTTTTGCAAACCGCGCAAAATAAAGACCATAAGCAGGCGGTGGACAAAGCCTTTACCCCAGTTACTGGCATTGCCGGTAAATACCGTGCAGATTTATACGCTCTGGCACGGGCTGAATTAATTGCCTGTGGAGTGACCCATATCTACGGCGGAAACTACTGCACATACACAGATCAGCAGCGCTTTTACTCTTACCGGCGCGAATCAAAAACCGGTCGCAACGCCTCGCTGATTTGGCTTTCGGGGCAAGCTTAACTGGCGCTTTAACATTCCTTGTATTTTCCCTGTTTAAACACTTGATAACAGGGGGGTGTTCCATTAGAATTGCCGCCCTCTCGCAGGGGCTATTGGCTCCAGAATAAGAAGCGACGGAATTTGGCCTCTACGTACCGTGTGGCCACCATAAATTGGAGCAGAACATGTACGCAGTAATCAAAAGTGGCGGAAAGCAGCATCGAGTTGTTGAGGGTGAGACCTTACTACTGGAGAAGCTTGATATAGCGACTGGTGATAATATCGATTTTGAACAAGTCTTGATGGTTGGCGAAGGTGCTGAAGTCAAGATTGGTGCACCTCATGTAGAGGGCAGTAAAGTGACTGCTGAGATTATTTCTCACGGTCGTGGCGACAAAGTGAATATCATTAAATTCCGTCGTCGTAAGCACTCGCGCACCCAACAGGGCCACAGACAGTGGTATACAGAAGTTAAGATTACTAGCATCAACGCTGGATAATTCTAAGAGGATATAGCAATGGCTCACAAGAAAGCTGGTGGTAGTACTAAAAACGGTCGCGATTCGGAAAGTAAACGCCTTGGTGTCAAGGTGTACGGCGGCCAGCAAATCAATTCAGGCAGCATTATCGTTCGTCAGCGTGGAACCAAATTCCACCCCGGCAACAATGTTGGCATGGGTAAAGATCACACATTGTTCGCCACCTCGGAAGGTGTTGTTCAGTTTGTGGTTAAAGGCCCGAAGAACCGCAAGTATGCAGAAGTGGTATCCGCGTAACATATACCCCTTCAGTTTAAAAAGCCCCTACGCGGGGCTTTTTTTATGGGCGGCTTTTATTGGCCGGGCACTTTTTCAAAAGAGCATTTCACACCGAAAATGACACAACCCACTGGCAACTGTAAACTGATCCTATGAAATTCGTCGACGAAGCAACAATTAAAGTTCAGGCAGGCAAAGGCGGCAATGGCTGCATGAGCTTTCGCCGTGAGAAATATATCCCCAAAGGCGGCCCAGACGGCGGTGATGGCGGTGATGGCGGCAGTGTATTTCTGATTGGCACAGAAGGCTTGAACACGCTTATAGACTTTCGTTTTACACGCAACTTTAGAGCCGAAAATGGCGAGCAGGGGCGTGGCTCCGACTGTACCGGTGCCGGTGGTGAAGACCTGATATTAAATGTCCCTGTGGGTACCACCGTTCTCGATGAAGAGACCGGCGATGTGCTCGGCGACCTCACTGAATTGGGTCAGACTCTGAAAATTGCTCAGGGCGGCTTTCATGGTCTTGGCAATGCGCGCTTTAAATCCAGTGTCAATCGTGCCCCGCGTCAGACGTCACCAGGCAGTGAAGGTGAACTTCGCGAGATTAAGCTCGAGCTAAAAGTACTTGCCGATGTCGGCTTGCTAGGCCTGCCCAATGCCGGTAAATCGACGTTTATTCGCTCGGTCTCGGCAGCGCGACCCAAAGTCGCCAACTACCCCTTTACCACTCTGGTGCCAAATCTGGGTGTCGTGGGTATGAGTGGCGACAAAAGTTTTGTGATTGCAGATATTCCAGGTCTTATTGAAGGGGCCTCGGAAGGCGCAGGTCTGGGTATCCGCTTCCTTAAGCATCTGACCCGCACAAGATTGTTATTACATCTCGTGGATATGATGCCTTACGATGCTACAACCCCGGCGCAGAACGCCGTTGTTATTGAGCAGGAACTGGCTAAATTCAGCCCAACATTAGCTGAGGGTGATCGCTGGTTGGTACTGAATAAAACCGACTTGCTGCCAGATGACGAAGCTGAGGATGCCTGCAAAGCGGTTGTCGAAGAGCTCGACTGGCAGGGCCCGGTATTTATGATTTCAGCGATCTCAGGGCAGGGCACCAAAGCACTCTGTGCTGCGATAATGGATTATATTGATGGCCATCGCGATCGTGAAAGCATAGATCCAAGCCTGACTGTAGAATTCGAAGAGCGCCGTCAGCAGATTCAGGCCGAGGCCCGAGAGCGCATTGACGGACTCGCCGAAGCTCGACGTTTGGCGCGTCTTGGCGGCAAGCAAGTTGAAGGCGAAGAGTTCGACGAAGATTTTGATGATGAAGACGACGATGACGATGTTGAAGTTGTTTACGCAGAATAAAGAGTAAGAAGAATAGAGTACGAACAATAGAGTACGAAGAATAGAGTAAAGAGGCATGACAAGAACCATTACAAAAGACGCCAAACGTCTGGTCATAAAGATTGGCAGCGCACTGCTGACCAATAACGGCTCCGGTCTTGATCGTGCGGCCATCGACGGCTGGGTTGAGCAGATCAACCAATTGCTCGTCGCCGGCAAAGAAATTGTACTGGTCTCCTCAGGTTCCGTTGCCGAAGGTATAGTGCGTCTCGGTTGGAAACAGCGCCCAGAGACTATCCATGAGCTGCAAGCCGCAGCCGCCGTCGGTCAGATGGGTCTTATCCAAACCTACGAGAGTAGCTTTCAACGCTTTGATCGTTTGACCGCGCAGATTCTTTTAGATCACGATGATCTCGCCAGCCGTCAACGCTACCTAAATGCCCGCAGCGCCCTGCAGACATTAATCAGCCTCAACGTAATCCCCATCGTCAATGAGAACGACACGGTGGTCACAGACGAAATTCGTTTTGGTGACAATGACAGTCTGGCGGCACTGGTTGCCAATCTGATCGATGCCGATCTGCTAGTTATCCTCACTGACAAAGACGGCCTCTACAGCGCTAATCCCGATGTAAATTCCGACGCCACACTGATCTCTGAAGCCATGGCCAGCGATACCAGTCTCGATGCCTTAGCCGGTGGCAGCGCCAGTGGCTTGGGTCGTGGTGGCATGGTCACAAAACTTCAGGCCGCACGGTTGGCTGAGCGCTCCGGCTGCAGCACGGTGATTGTCGGTGGTAGCAATAACAATATTATTAGCGCCGTTGCCGATGGCGAGAATGTCGGCACCCTGTTAACCGCCAGTCAGCAACCGATTGCCGCTCGCAAGCAGTGGTTGGCCGGACATCTGCAGGCCAAAGGTCAGCTATTATTAGATGCAGGTGCAGTAAAAGTGTTAACCGGGCAGGGGCGCAGCCTTTTAGCCGTAGGTGTCACCGACGTGGTGGGTCATTTCACCCGTGGTGAGCTGGTTAGCTGTGTTGATTCTGATGGGCAGGAGATTGCCCGCGGACTGGTTAACTATAACTCTGACGAAGCCAGACGAATCAAGGGGCAGAGCACCGAAGCCATTGCCGATATTCTCGGTTACCTTGAAGATGATGAGCTTATTCATCGCGATAATATGGTTATCAATAGCTAGCCTTGCCGAAACATTCGACGATCTTCGAATCAATAATTATTTCTATTTTGTGTCAGCGCCGGAATGTGTAGAATAAGCGGTTAGGAATCGCGGTCGACACTGGCCCGTAGCAATGAGTCCAAAACCATTAGTCCAATGGGGTGGACCAACTATAAATAGAAAGACTACCTATGCGGCTTAAATCGATAAAACTGGCTGGATTTAAATCCTTCGTTGATCCAACAACAGTCAACTTCCCAAGCAACCTCGCAGCAGTTGTCGGCCCCAATGGCTGCGGCAAGTCGAATATTATCGACGCTGTGCGCTGGGTTATGGGTGAAACCTCCGCTAAAAATCTCCGTGGCGAGTCCATGTCGGACGTTATTTTTAACGGCTCTGGTGGTCGCAAGCCAGTAGGCCAGGCATCGATTGAACTGATCTTTGATAACTCCGAAGGCAGAATTGTCGGCGAATACGCCTCCTATTCCGAAATTGGTATCAAGCGCAAGGTTACTCGAGATGGGCAGTCCAACTACTATCTGAATGGCAGCAAGTGTCGCCGTCGCGATATTACCGATATTTTCCTCGGCACCGGCCTAGGACCGCGCAGCTATGCGATTATCGAGCAGGGCATGATCTCGCGGCTGATTGAAGCGCGTCCCGATGAACTGCGTATCTATATTGAAGAAGCTGCCGGTATTTCCAAATACAAAGAGCGCCGCCGCGAAACCGAAAATCGTATGCGCCGCACCATGGAAAACCTCGAGCGTTTAACCGATATTCGTGATGAACTGGGTCGCCAGCTCGGCCGCCTTGAACGTCAGGCAAAATCCGCAGAAAAATATTCCGAATACAAAAAAGAAGAGCGTCAGTTCTCCGCTGAACTGTTGGCCCTAAAATGGCGCGGTTACGACCAGTCAGCCAGCCAGCAAAAGCAGCTGATTGGCGAGCTGGAAATTGAGCAGGAGAAAATCCTGACTCAGCGCAGCACCTGCGACACCGCCATTGAGAAACTCCGCAGCCAGTCAACCGACCTCGGCGATGCCTTTAATGAAGTGCAGGCGCGTTTCTATAAAGTTGGTGGTGATGTAGCGCGAATTGAACAGGCCATTGAGCACGCTCAGCAGCGCGCCTCGGAACTGCATAAAGATCTCGAACAGACCGAACGCAACTTTACAGAATCTGAGCAGCATCTAAACACCGATATTGAAAAAGCCGCTGGTTGGCAAGCCGAATTTAATGAACTGGCACCGGCACTGGAAAAAGCCCGCGAAGCTGAAGCCGTTTCAACTCAGGCACTGCAGTCTGCAGAAGAGGCGATGAATCAGTGGCAGCAGACCTGGGATGAATTTAATCAGCAGTCTGCGGCACCTCGCCAGCAGGCTGAAGTTCAGCAATCGCGCATTCAACATCTCGAACAGTTAATTCGTCGGCTCACCGAGCGCCATGAAAGTCTTTCGACTGAAGCCAGCAGCTTTCAGGCCAGCCCAGCCGAAGAAGAGATGGCCGCGATTCAGGATCAGCTCAATGATGCAGAGTTAGCGCGTAAATCGATTGAGAGCCAGCGACAGGACAACAGTCAGGAAATCGAAGCGGCGCGCAGTGGCGAAAAAGAACTCAGTGCAGCCCTTGATCAGGCGCGCAGCCGCCAGCAGACCCTTGAGGGTCGCAGAGCCTCTCTGGAAGCCCTGCAGCAAGCAGCAATGGGTGATGATGCTGAGAAACAGTGGCTGGAATCAAAAGGCCTTGGTGGTAACGCCCGTCTGGCCGATTCAGTCAAGCCGGTCGAAGGTTGGGAAGTGGCCGCTGAAACGGTGCTAGGTAGCTACCTGCAAGCCGTAGCCGTAGATGATGTCGCGGCAAATATTGGCCTGTTGGATGACTTCAAAAAAGGCGAGCTGCTTTTAATAGGTAAAGGTAATGGTGCGGCTTCAAGTTCTGCTGGCAAGGCTAAACTGCTCAGCGATCTGATTTCCGGTGATGCAGCCCGTGGCCTGATCAATAATATTTATGCCGCAGAGACTCTCTCAGAGGCACTGGCTCTGCAGCCATCCCTCTCCGCTATCGAGTCAGTAGTGACCCGCGATGGTATCTGGTTGGGTAACAACTGGTTGCGTGTCGCACGAGATAAAGATGCCAGTGCCGGTGTGCTTAAGCGCAAGCAGGAATTGGCCACTATCGCCGATGACAAACAGGAAGTTGAGCAGCGGGTATGCGAGCTGGAAACTCAGCGCCAGAGCAATGAAAACCAGCTTCAGGCACTCGAGACCAGACGCCAGGAAATTGCTGCCAGTGTTGCACAGCAGCAGAGCACCTATGCAGATCTGCGCTCCAAATTAAGTGGCTTTCAGGTTCAGATCGAACAGCTAAAAGCCCGTAAAGAACGCGCTGAAAAAGAACTTGCCGAAGTTCAGCAGCAACAGGTTAGCGAACAGGAAAATCTCGCCACCGCTCGACAGGTATTACAGCAGGCCATTGAGAAAATGGATGCCGATACCCAGCAGCGTGAAGATCTGGTGTCCCAGCGCGATCAATTCCGTGAGCAACTCGACAGCAGCCGTCAGGCCGCCCGTCAGGACCGTGATACACGCCATGATTTAGCCGTGCGTGAAGGCTCATTAACCACCCAGTTAAGCTCTATTCTGGAAGGCATTGAACGGCTTAAAGTACAGGTGGCAAGACTTCAGGAACGCCGTGCCCAGTTGCGCGAAGCCTTTAATATCAAAGACGATCCCACCGACAAGTACAAACTTGAGCTGAAAGAAAAGCTCGAGCTAAGACTGGCAATAGACACCGAACTCGGTGAAGCCAGAACCGCGCTTGAGTCAGTGGATCACCAGATGCGCGAGCAGGAAAAACTCCGTGGCGAACTCGAGGATCAAGTTCAGGTGGTGCGCGGCAAATTGGAGAAACAGCGAATTTCCGCTCAGGAAATCAGCACCCTTAGCCGTACCATCGAAGAGCAGATCACTGAAAAGCAGGGCGATCTCGAAAGCCTGCTGGAAAATCTTGCTGAAGATGCTGAGATGGTCGACTGGGAAGAGCAGTTGCAGCTAATTGCCAACCGTATCCAGCGCCTCGGGCCGATTAACTTGGCCGCAATCGACGAATACAAAATTGAATCTGAGCGCAAAGATTATCTCGACGCCCAGAATGCAGAGCTTGAAGAAGCACTGAACACATTGAAGACCGCGATCCAAAAGATTGATCGCGAGACTCGCACGCGCTTTAAAGAGACCTTTGAACTGGTCAACAACCATATTCAGGAACTGTTCCCGAAGCTATTTGGTGGCGGCCACGCCTATCTGGAAATGACCGGCGACGATTTACTCGACACCGGTGTCACCCTGATGGCCAGACCGCCGGGCAAAAAGAACGCCTCGATTCAGCTGCTCTCTGGTGGTGAAAAAGCGCTGACCGCGATTGCAATGGTTTTTGCTATATTTAGACTAAATCCGGCACCGTTCTGTATGCTTGACGAAGTGGATGCGCCTCTGGATGATGCCAATGTGGGTCGTTATGCGAGAATGGTTAAAGAGATGTCTGAACATGTTCAGTTTATCTTTATTACCCACAACAAGATTTCCATGGAAGTCGCCAATCAATTGTTGGGTGTGACCATGCATGAGCCGGGCGTTTCCCGTCTGGTAACTGTAGATGTCAATCAGGCCGCAGAACTGGCGGACGCCTGATAAGGATTTTGCATCAAGATTAAAAAAGTAGTTGCAGGGAAGAAAAGGTAAGGTGAGTTTGGCAGGAGCCACTCTCGATAATAATAAAAGTGATAAATAGCTGAGTAGTTAGCCTTTATGGATTTAATTGGCCCAAGAGAAGTATTGATCGCTGTAGGTCTGCTAGTTTTTCTAGCGATCGTACTCGATGGCGCGCGACGTATTAAGCATCACCGTTATGACAGCCTACATATGTCCTCACGCAAACTGCAAAAATCGTCCATTGGTGATGATGAAGACGAAGATGTTTTCAATAACAGCCAATTTCCCTCCGGCGGTTCCCGCGTGGTCGGCATCAGAGATGAAGACGATATTCAGCAGGTCGAAGAAAATCTTCGCCGCGCCCTCGATAATAAGCCTGATTTTGGTCTTAAACAGCCGCGTCAGGAAAAGTTTGATTTAGGTGATTCATCCGCTGCGGAACAAGAGGTTGAGGCTCAGCCCCAACAACAAGAGCGCCCCAATAATCAGACCATGCAACAGCAGATATTGGTTATGCATCTAATGGCCCCCAAAGGTGAAATGCTCAGCGGCCAGCTATTACAGGAAGCCGCTTTAAAGGTCGGCTTTCGCTTTGGTGAGTTAAAAATATTCCAGCGTCATCTCAATGAAGATGGCTCCGGAGAAGTACTGTTCAGCATGGCTAATCTGGTCAACCCGGGCACCTTCGATTTAAATACCATCGACGCAATGACGACCCCCGGTGTTACCCTGTTTATGGCACTCGACGATCTTGAAGATCCGGTAGCCGCTTTTAACGTGATGGTTGAATCAGTGGATACCCTGGTTGCCGCGCTGGGCTTAAGCGTTCTCGACGAAACCCGCAGCTCCATGACTCGTCAGACAATTGATCATTACCGACAGCGTGCCAAGGATATTTCTATTCGACGCACCCAAGGTCATTGATTTAACAGGCCACTGATTAAAGGTCTCTGACTAAATGTATTAAAAGGTCTTTTTAAGGGTCTCGTAAATGGCAGAAAATCCCGAGCAAGTTCTCAGCGAATATGAACAGCTCAAGGACGAGTTAAATCAGCACAACCACCGCTACTATGTTCAAGATGATCCCAGTGTTCCCGACAGTGAATACGATCGACTTATGCGTCGACTTCAGGAAATCGAGCAGCAGTTTCCCGAATTAGTCAGCGATGATTCGCCCAGTCAGCGGGTCGGCGGCGAAGCCCTGCAATCCTTTACCCAGGTCACTCACGCCGTGGCCATGTTATCCCTCGAAAATGCTTTTAACGAAGAAGAGTTAGAGGCCTTTGATAAACGCATTAAAGATCGTCTTAACCTTAAAGATGATCAGCAGATCGAATATGCCTGTGAGCCCAAGCTCGACGGTGTCGCGGTCAGCCTACTTTATAAAGATGGGCTGTTGGTGCGCGGTGCCACCCGTGGCGATGGCAAAGTCGGCGAAGATATCACCGCCAATGTTCGCACCATCAACAGTATTCCCCTGAAGTTAAGCGGTCAGGGCATCCCAAAATTACTCGAAGTTCGCGGTGAAATTTATCTGCCCCGCGCCGGCTTTGACAAGATCAATGCCAGTGCTATCGCCGCTGGTGACAAAGCCTTTGTTAATCCGCGCAATGCCGCCGCCGGAAGCCTGCGCCAGCTAGATTCCAAAATAACCGCCAGCCGACCTCTGGAAATGTGCGCCTACAGCGTCGGACAATTTAAGGGCGGCACAACACCAGACAGCCATCTGAATATGCTCGCAGCACTGGGTGAATGGGGCTTTAAAATCAACCGCTACGTAGAGCCTGTAGAGGGCGTAAAAGCCTGTGAAAGTTACTACGACCGAATGCAGGAGCGCCGCGACCAACTGCCCTACGATATTGATGGCATAGTCTACAAGGTCAATGATCTTAAGCTGCAGCAGCGTCTCGGCTTTGTCGCCAAAGCCCCACGCTGGGCCATAGCGCGAAAATTTCCCGCTCAGGAAGAGATGACAGTACTTCAGGATGTCGAATTTCAGGTCGGTAGAACCGGTGCTATCACCCCGGTGGCAAAACTTAAGCCAGTCTTTGTTGGCGGTGTCACAGTCAGCAATGCCACCCTGCACAATGGTGATGAAATTCAACGTCTGGGCGTTCGTATAGGCGACACAGTGATTATTCGTCGCGCTGGTGATGTGATTCCTCAGGTTGCCAAAGTGGTTCTGGAAAAGCGTCCAGCCGATGCCCGACCGATTGTCTTCCCAGAGAGCTGCCCAGTCTGCCAGTCACCGGTAAGACGGGTCGAAGGTGAAGCCGTAGCGCGCTGTTCCGGCGGCCTGTTTTGCGCCGCCCAGAGCAAGCAGGCGATCAAACATTTCGCCTCGCGCAAAGCTATGGATATCGACGGTCTCGGCGACAAACTGGTCGACTTACTCGTAGACGAGGGGCTGATTTATTCGGTCGCCGATCTCTATGAATTGGGTGTCGATAAGATTGCCGGCCTCGAGCGAATGGGCGACAAGTCTGCGAAAAATCTGATTGAATCGATTGAGAACAGCAAGCAGACCAGTCTCGCCAAATTCCTTTTCTCGCTGGGTATTCGCGAAGTGGGTGAAGCCACAGCCCAGACGTTGGCGAAAAACTTTGGCTCACTTGAGTCTATTACCGGTGCCGATCAAGACGCGCTTCTCGAAGTGGACGATGTGGGCCCAGTGGTCGCCTATTATATTCGTGATTTTTTCCGCAACCCCGACAACTTGTCTATTATTAGCGCATTGCGTGAATTTGGCGTTTGCTGGGACGATATAGATATCACCGCTCAGGACTCGCAGCCGCTAAAAGGCCAGACTTGGGTGCTGACCGGCGCCATGGAAATTATGAGCCGCGCAGAGGCCAAAGATAAATTGCAGGACCTCGGTGCCAAGGTGGCCGGCAGTGTCTCAGCCAAAACCACTCAGGTAGTCGCCGGGCCCGGTGCCGGATCGAAATTAAATAAAGCGCAGACACTGGACATTCCAGTATTGGATGAACAGCAGTTTGTGAGGTTTTTAGCGGATTTATAATACAGGCTCAGGCCTATGCTATTTATAAGATAGGCTCAGGCCTATGCAAGGGATTTTAGATCAACAGGGAGAAGTGAATGAATACTGATATTCGAAGTGAATCCGTCGTCTATGGCTGCATAAAAAATATTGCCGCCGATGAGGTCGCCTACCACCGGCGCCATAACCGCGATGCCATGCAGCAGTTGCCCTCCGCAGAGTCTTGGAGTCTGGTCAACCGGGAAATGTTTTCAGTGCCTGAACAGCAGGCAACCGATGCCAGCCTGATGACCGAAGTTATGCACTTTGGCGCATCCTATCAGGGTGTAGAGCACGAGTGGAATTATTGGCTTGAACAGTTTGAGTCACTGCTGCGTAAAATGTACTGGGTAAGCGCAACGGTGCATCTGGAGACCGAGATGTCTGGACTCCACTCATTTGTTTTTGCCACCGACGGCATAGCTCATGAGCCCGACCAGTCGGATATTCAAATCCGCTGTGAATGGGTAAAAGACGCTAACTAACAGCCCTAATTAAAAAATATAGAGGAACCAGATAGTGAAAAAGGCAGTGGGAAAAAAAGCCATCAGACAGCGCTCCGCATGGTTAGCGTCAATGTTTGGTTGCGCGGCCTTTTTACTGATGGCGGTTAAACTCTATAACGTCTCTGTCAGCAGCTTGCTCAACAACCTGCTGATTGCACTCTTAGTACTGGGCATTATTATTGCCTCTGCTGCTAGTCTGGTCTGGTTAAAATCCAGATTGCGAAAATGGCGTAAATAGGTGGCAGCACAGGAATTTCATTTTCGTCATTTTTTGGCAACCATTGGCACCAGTAATCTGGCCATGGGACTACACACGGTTCTATACCCCTGGTTAGTGGTCGGTGTACTTGAGCAATCCCCGAGCCGCCTCGGCCTCGCACAGCTCGCCGTACTGCTGCCCAATCTGTTATTTATTCTACCCGGTGGGGTTATCTCCGATCGCCGTCACCGCGGTTCATGGCTGTCGCGGCTCTATCTGCTCTACTGCTTCCCAATTGCCATTCTAGCCGGCGCCGCCCTGTCCGGAGAGCTGACCTTCTCACTATTATTAATGTTTGGCATGGTCTTTGGAACGGTCTCGGCATTTGTTCAGCCGGCCCGTGAAAGCCTGCTCGGTTACGCCTCGCAAGATATTATGCATCAGGCAGTGGCCAAGGTAGTGATGGTGCAATTTATCGCTCAGGGCATTGGTTTTATTCTTGCCGGCCAGTTGGATACCCTTGGGCTGATCGCTCTGCTGATTGTGCAGATGCTGATGTTTATGTTTAGCTCAGTGTTAATTAAGCGCAGCCACCCACAGTTGGCGGTAGCTACTGAGCTTGCCGCTATTGCCGATATTGATACTCAGGATACTATTCAAAGCAGCAGTCAAAACACTAGTGAAGAAAAGCGCGAGAGCCTGCAACAATTGCGCGCGGGCTTTGCACTGTTTCTAACCGATAAAGCACTGCTGCATTTACTGTTACTGGTTACCGCCACAGGCTTTCTCGCCTTCGGTGTTTATCTGGTGGGTATGCCGCTGTTGGCCAGAGAGGCCTATCAGGGTGGGGCGGGGCTCTACGCGACTCTGCAGGTGACTTTTACTATGGGTATAGTAGTGGCCAACTTTGTCGTCAGCCGTCAGAAAAACACCTTTGAACGGCCGGGCCGGTTGATGATTATCAGCTTTCTTGGGCGTGGTGGACTGGTTGCGGTCATCGCGCTGATGCCAAATTTCTGGATACTCTTTCCAGTTATCTTTGTCTGGGGCGCTTTCTCCGGAATGTCGATGACCCTGGGGCGCACTATTTTGCACAATCAGGTACCTCACTCTCATCGTTCACGAGCCGCATCGGTCTATCAGCTGTGTCTATTTGCCGGTGCGCCTCTGGGTGCATGGGCCTGTGGTTTTGCCATAGAACAAGTGGGATTGGCGCAGACCTTTACGGTTATTGCCGGGCTGACGCTGGTCGTCTCAGTGATTGCGACAATGTCGCCACTATGGGCTTTAAAGGCGACTAATAATTAGAGCGGCTAAAGGCTTTTAAAAGCAATTAAAGCCGCAGTAATCGCCACATTTAGCGACTCAACACCATTGGCCATGGGAATACCTACGCGGTGGTCACTCAGCGCCGCAATCTCTTTACTAACCCCCTCAGTTTCATTGCCCAATACATAGATAACCGGTGCTGTCGGTTTAAATTCCGCAAGCGGTATCGCCTGATGGGAAGAGAGGGTGCAGATTTCGAAGCCTTTATCTTTAAACGCTTTAAGCGCACGGGCGAGAGAATCACAGCGCAGGATATTACCCTTAAATAGAGTTCCGGCACTGGCCTTGATCACCAGTGGGCCAATATCTGCGCAGCCTTTAGCTGGCAGCAACAACCCATGGGCGGGGCTGGCGGTGACACTGCGAATAATCATACCCAGATTCTGTGGGTTGGTAATACCATCCACAGCGATCAAGGGTTGCTGACCTGCCACAGGCAGCTGTTCTAAGGCCTGCTCGTAGGGTTCATAGCCCTGACAGTGAATATCACAGGCCACGCCCTGGTCCTGCTTGCTATTGCGCGAGATACGCGCCAGCTGCTCACGGCTGTGATAGCAGATTTCAATATTGCGCTGAGCTGCCAAGGTTTTGATCTGTTCGACAATCCCACCGCCACGATTGGACTCGGCGAGATGCAGGCGGAAAATTTGCAGGCTGCTGTCAGAGAGTATTTCCAGTACTGGCTTGCGGCCATAGACGGTAATCAGACGATTAAAGAATGATTTTTTCGCCAGATACTCAGGGCTGTCAGTTTGATTCATCAATATTTACTCAGTTTGTGCTTTTATTAACCGGATTTAGAAGGTTGGATATAGTGTCTAGCTGTTCGTTACTGGTATAGCCCTGTTGTGCGGCGAGGCCAACGGCAATCTCTCCAAGACTGGCATAGACCCTCTGCCAGTCGGGATGCGCTTTTAAGCTCTCTAGATGAGCCTCTATAGTTTTGTTGTCACCACGGGAAATAGGCCCGGTTAGCGCCGCAACCCCATCGCTATTGAAATAGTTATTAAGGCTATTTTCCGCTAGCGATTGGAGAATATTATCGCCACCTTCAGTCTGCACTCCAGTAGCCTCTAGTAGCTGCTGACTAAGGCTGAGAAGACTCACCAGATTATTAGAGGCCATCACCGTGGCGGCATGATAGAGGGCTTTTTTGTCCGGATTCAGCGCAAAACAATTGCCACCAATCCCAGT
Source organism: uncultured Pseudomonadales bacterium (assembly GCA_943846685.1). GTDB lineage: Bacteria > Pseudomonadota > Gammaproteobacteria > Pseudomonadales > Porticoccaceae > HTCC2207. The sequence goes on along the minus strand of OX044363.1, from coordinate 1,911,142 downwards.
AAACAACTCAGTTAGAATAGCGCTCGCCTGCTGATCCCCTTCAATAGCACAGGCACTTCCAGAAAAATGATGCACAGAGTTTTCTGGATTGGCAAAGCTGTGTATTGGATGCACCGAGGCGCGATAGGCAGTGTCTGAAGCTGTTGATAAAATTTCTGAACTGAGAGAACCACTGCAGTGAAAAACACTATCTCCTTTGCGCAGCACCCCAGATGCCGCGAGACTTTCACTGACCGCTGAAATAGTATTATCCGGTGTGGCTATCAACCAGATATTGGCTGGCGACAGGTTTTCAAAATCCTCTTCAGCTCGACCCTGACCAATAAAGGCAACCGCCTCTGCAGCCGAAACCCTAGAGCGATTAATAATCTGCCCAATTGAAATTTCAAGCTCGGATTGCTGCTCGGCAAATAGCCTGCACAGAGTTTTACCGGCACGCCCGGCACCTATACAGGAGAGAGTGAGTGAAGTTTTGCCCCTGTCCAAGGCTGGGTTAACCGAGCAGTGCTTTGTAGGCTTGCAGCGCTTTTGGCATACCCATGGCCAGAGAATCGACGGTAAAGGCATGGCCGATAGAGACCTCGAGCAGACTTGGAATACTGGCAAACTTGGCTAGGTTATCCAGATTCAGATCGTGGCCGGCATTGACCCCCATCCCCAAACTGGTCGCCAGTTCAGCGGCGGCAAAATGCTCTTGGAAATTGCTCTCTAACTGATCACTGCCCCAGGCCGCAGCATAGGGGCCAGTGTAGAGTTCGATACGATCTGCGCCGACCTGCTTAGCCAGTTTAATCTGCTCAAGATCAGGATCCATAAACAGGCTTACGCGCATTCCCAGATCATGTAGCTGCTGGATAATAGGGCGTAGCTGTTCTGCGGAACTGTGCAGGTCAAAACCGTGGTCAGAGGTCAACTGGTCATCGCCATCTGGCACTAAGGTGCACTGATCGGGATGGGTCTCTTTAACCAGTTCAATAAAGCCCGGGTAACTGCCAACCGCTGGGGCAAAGGGATTGCCTTCAATATTAAATTCAACTGTATCAATTGGCTTAACCAAGGCCGCCAATCGACGCACATCATCCGGGCGGATATGGCGCTGGTCGGGGCGCGGGTGAACGGTTATACCATCGGCACCGTTGGCAATGCAGACCTTGGCGTGTTCGACAACATCCGGATAATTGCCCTCGCGGGAATTGCGAATTAAGGCTACCTTATTGAGATTAATACTGAGTGCGGTCATAGTCATTATCTATTTAGAGGAACCGGCATTTCATAGGCCGGTTCGATAGTTTCTAGTTTCGGTTCTGGCAGAGCTGTCCATGCTTTTGGATTTATCAGCCGCGCCTTAAGAATACGAATTGGGGAAACCGGAACATCCTGATACATTCCCATCGAACGTACCTCGACAGCAGCTATAGCATCGACAACTTCAATGCCCGAGATAACCGCGCCGAAAACCGTATAGCCCGGCCTTTTAGCCGTGGCGTCGAGGCGCTTATTGGTTTTATGGTTGATAAAAAACTGTGCCTTGGCGCTATCTGGATCAGCAACACGTGCCATAGCAATGCTGCCACGGATATTGCTTAAGCCATTATGGGATTCATTAACAATTGGGGCGCGGCCGGGTTCGCGGAAGCTCATATCAAAAGTATGGCCGCCGGACTGGATCATAAAACCCTTGATCACCCGGTGAAAGATCAGACCGTCATAATGATAGTTGTTGGTATTTTTAATAAAGTTATCGACGCTGATCGGCGCCTTATCTGCGAAGAGTTCGACAACAATATCGCCCATCTCGGTGGATAGTTTTACTCTTGGATTTCCTGTACTGGTCTTTTCTATACTTTTCTTATCAAGAGCCGCTTTATCAGTTTTAACTTGGTCGGCAAATGCCGGAGAGGTAAGTAGTAGCGATCCGGCTACTAATACAAAAAGTAAAACAACAGCTCTTTTCATTACTACCTCTTTAGTTTCTATCTACAGCTAGACTCTATTATGGCTCTCTAGTGCCGCACTCTACTGCCACTCTGAAAAACGCTTTCTACCACGCAGTTTGGGAATCAGGATAACCAGAATAGCGCCCAAAAATACTGTTAGACCGCCATATAAAAAAGACTCATTGCGCTTATCTTTCTGCAGGTCATCAACATTAGCTTTCAGCGCATCGTTTTCGCGCTGCAGCATATGATTATTCTTAACCAGCTGTTCATTCTGCTGATTAAGGGCAATAGCGTCCGAGGAAATAGTTCTAATTTCCGCCAGCTCACGAGCCACAGTCTCATTGTCACCCAGTGAGTTATCCAACTGGTCGCGCAGTGCTTTCGACTCTTCACGCAACTCATTGTAGTTTCTATCCAGCTCAGTATTACGCTTTTTAACCGCCGCCAGTTCTTTTTGCTGCTGGTTCAGTTTTATACGCGCAATCGGCTCGTCAACCAGATACTGAGATTCCATCCAACCCTCGGTACCTCTGGCTGTGATCAGGTGCGCCCAGCCATCAACCACTTCCAACAGACGCAGCTTGCTGCCGGTCTTAATGCCACGATGGACAATGGTGCAGCGTGAGCAGGGTGTTTCGCGCAATGGCACAAGAAACTCATCGGTAACATAAACGGTTTTTTCCTGCGGGTAGACCTTTTGTTCTGAAACCGCAGCTTCTACGGATTCTTCTGCAATCGCATTATTGCTTAGGGAGAGGGCGAAAACAGAGATTGCCAAAAATAGATAGTTCATGATTTTAAGATGTTCAGTTGGAGAAGCGTGGATAATACTCTGATCGGCGACAAATGATAACCATTTGCCGCCTAAAGCAGGGTTCAGGGAAGAACTTTCTTGAAAGGTTTCACGGTAACCTGCTTGTAAACACCGGCATCCATATAGGGGTCGGCATCGGCCCACTGCTGGGCATCCGCCAGACTATCAAATTCAGCGATCACCAGACTGCCTGTAAAACCGGCTTCACCCGGGTCCAGTGAATCTATGGCTGGATGCGGGCCAGCGACAAATAGGCGACCATCATTCTTTAGATCCTGTAATCGCTCCAGATGGGCAGGTCGCGCCTGCAGGCGTTTATCCAGACTATTGTCTACATCTTCACTGATAATTGCGTACCACATATTTTTACCCTGTTTGAGATTTTTATTGAGGAGCTGTTCTGGCTATGAGCACAGCTATTTACGAGCCTAGCTATTTCTGTTTCACGATATCTTCGAGAGGAATACCGGTCAGGCGCTTAATGCCGCTAAATAGATAGAACATATCGCCAATCATCACCAGCATTGCCGGCACTGCGATAACTGGGAAACTCAGCGCCGTCATCTTGCCGAGCTGCTCGTTAAATTCGATGGTGCCGGGATCTGCGGTAAGCAGATAAACCGCAAGAAAATAATTGAGCACTGAAGAGAGTAAAAACGAACCGGCGAGTATCCACGAGGCATTGGTCAGCAGCTGATCAAATTCAGCCTCACGCTTATTGGCCTTGAGGGCAGCGGTTATTTTATCGGTCTCAAGAATTGAATCATTGAGTAAAAACGTATGGATTAAAGGCTGGGAGGTTTTTAGCGAAACCAGTGTAGCCACACCAAACAGCCCGGGAATGCTCGCTTCTTTAATTGCGATATAAACCGCATCCAGCTCCATCAGACTGATACCGCCGGTCATCGAAACACTGACAACACCCAGCGCGGAGAAGAAATTGATTTTGCCACGGCTAAAGAAATCTCTAACACCGTAAATAATCGGGAAAGACAGCGCCACCACAATCGCCAGTTTAATACCCAGATACTCGTCACCGCTAAGTTTGGTCAGCACCAGCGTTGGTATGGCGATATTAAAGGCCAGATTTAAAAGCAGGCTTTCTTTCTTAGTCTCCGCCTTCTTGGGCTCTTCTTTTTTAGGCTTTTCTTCCCTAGTCAGCTTTTCTTGTTCAGGCTTTGGATAGGTATCTTTGATTTCGTCCATAGTAATCAATAATGATCATTTGGTTAATAAGGTAGGCATTGTAACCACTGGGCGACAGCTGTCTATATGGCAGCAATTAATAAAGTCAAAAAGCCTTTCAGGTAAGAATATTTTATTGCCAATACAGAATTCTTGATCTATTACTGAGGTTAATAAAAAAAAGGGTTAAGACCTCTTTGTATGTTGTTATTTTATAAGGCAAAAAGATGACAGAACTAGATCAAGAGTTAGATCGCGAACTAGATAAAGAGCTGAAGAAGGGAGCAGCTACTCAAGCTGTTCCAGCAATTGGTCCAAAAATGGCTGATTTATTAGTCGCCTACTTAAATCAACTAGGTGTGGAATATGTTTTTGGTGTACCTGGGGGTGCAATCGAACCTCTCTATGATGCACTAGCACGCAGTGAACGAAAAGGTGGCGTAAGAGCCGTAGTCGCCCGCCATGAAACCGGCGCAGCATTTATGGCCGATGGCTACGCTAGAAACAGCGGTAAGTTAGGTGTCTGCTGTTCAACCACCGGCCCGGGCGCAACCAATATGATTACCGGCGTTGCATCCGCCTACGAAAACAATGTGCCAATGCTAGTGATTACCGCGCAAACGGCCATTTCAACCTTTGGTAAAGGTGCTATTCAAGATTCCTCCTGTACTGGTGTGAACACTGTTGGGCTCTACCAACACTGCAGCAGATACAACACGCTAATTTCCCATATAGATCAATTTGAACATAAGTTAGCTGCGGCAATTATGTCAGCGTTGGGCTCACCCGCCGGGCCTGCGCATATAAGTATTCCCCGCGATGTCATGGCCATGCCTATCTCTGTTACTAAAGCCAATTATCAGTTAAATACTCTCTTAGATAAGCCTGAATTGATTGATGACCACGCCGTAGATCAGCTTTTTGCCGAATTAAAAAAAGCGAAAAAGCCAGTGTTTATTATTGGCGATGAAGCCTGTGATGCGATTGGTAGTATTCTCACATTAGTGGTTAAAACCGGCGCTGACCTGATAGTGACCCCACAGGGGAAAGGGCTAGTCAGTCCTTATCACCCTCAATTTAAAGGGGTTTTTGGTTTTGCTGGCCACAGTGCCGCGCGAGAGGTGTTGGCTAACCCAGAAGTGGATTTAGTTATTGCCATAGGCGCGCGATTTGGCGAATTCTCCAGTAATGCCTGGGACACCAAAAGTCTGCTCAATGGCAAGTTAGTTCATGTGGAGTCCACTGAAGCCAACTTAACCAGAACGCCCATGGCAAAGCTGCACGTAAGAGGTTGTTTGGAAACCATCTTTGATCGTATAGCCAGCCGCTTTGGCATAGATACAAAAAGGTATATGAGACTGGTTAAATCAAGCAGTGCAAAGTCTGAAGCAACCATGACCAGACATTTTGAATTTGATGATGAGCAGGGTTATTGCTCCGACGCGACACCGATTAAACCCCAGCGTTTAATGCGCGATCTACCTCGACTATTCCCTCCCCACACTCGCTATCTAGTGGATACGGGCAACAGTTTGGCTTGGGGTACACATTATCTTCACCCCTTTGATCGACGTTTTTCGGGTAAACGAGAAGATCGTGGCGGCTTATTTAGTGCCTCAGTTGATTTTGCATCGATGGGCTGGGCGATTGGCAATGCGGTAGGGACCAGCTTGGCAATCGCAGATACTCCCGTTGTCTGTATTACCGGTGATGGTAGCTGGTTGATGAGCGGTCAGGAGATTATGGTCGCCGTCGAAGAAAAGCTAACGATTATTTTTGTTATTTTAAATGACAGTGCCTACGGCATGGTTCGTCACGGTCAAACCCTGACTGGAGCAGAGCCGACTGCCAATACATTAGCCAACGTAGATTTCGCTGCACTGGCCAATGCCATGGGTGCCCCCGGCCATATTATTCGCTCGCCAGAAGATCTTAATTGTCTGGATATAAAGACTATCTGCGCTCGTAAGGGCCCGACAATTCTGGACGTTAGAATTGATCAAAATGAAGCGCCACCCATAGGATTACGGACTAATGTGTTGCAAAGCGGATGACAGATAAGTCGGTTGAAACCATCACCACTAAAATTTGGCGTGAGACCCCCGAATCAGATAATCCCTTTGCAGCGGCAGACTGTTTTTGTTCTGGCTATGATGTCTATGGCGATCTATTAAAAAACGCCAGTTTGATCGATTACCTCTATTTACTGTTTAAATTAGAACGGCCCACTTCTCAGCAGTCTGCCTTGTTAGAGGGACTTGCCATTGCACTGGCTAATCCTGGCCCTCGCGATCACAGTGTTAGAGCAGCGATGAGTGCCGGTGTTGGTGGTTCAACTCATGCTTCCGCATTAATCGCAGCTCTCTCGGTGGGTGCCGGTAATCTGGGTGGTGCCAGAGAAGTCTTTCATGCCATGGAATACTGGCAACTCTGCGCTACCAATCTGCAAGACTGGCAACAGATAATTAAAAATCCACCTCAGGAAGGGCGTGCGGATGTCTGGTCGCCAATGGAACACCCACCTGGATTTGATCCCAATGGTATTAGCTGCCCGACACCAGTAATAAAAACTCTGGCGCATCTGGTCGAGGTCGGTCAAACCCCACATCTTAGTTGGCTGCAAGATAACCGGCAGCAGCTGGAGGAGTTTGCCGATTGCCCGCTGGCATTTTCCGGTGTTGCCGCAGCGGCACTTTTTGATCTGGATTTTTTGCCTGAGCAGGCAGAGATGCTCTATCTATTATTGCGCCTGCCCGGTGCTGCCGTTCACGCTTTGGAGCAGGAAAAACTTGGCTGGCGGAAGTACCCTTTTTTTGCCAATGGCTTCAAATTAAATCCGTAAACACAACTACAAATTTGGAAAAACTGTATGCCGGTTCACAGTAAGTTAGAGAAGTTTGAGGATAATTGGCAAACCTCAATTGGCGGTTGGTCTCTTGAGGGGAAAGTTGTTTTGCGCGGCAAGGATGTTTTTACCGAGTTGAATGAAAAGCCATGGATGGAATATCTGTTATATGCGGCAACCGGGAAAGAATCGCCAAAGATAGCGCGCTTAATGGAGGCTATGTGGGTGATCTGTACCAGCTTTCCCGATCCGCGAATCTGGAATAACCGGATCTCTGCATTGGCAGGAACTGCTCGCTCAACTGGAGTTTTGGCCGCAGCTGGATCGCTGGCAGTAACCGAGGCGACGATATACGGGTTAAAGCCAATTAAAGGAGCCACGGATTTTCTTTATCGCGCCGAGGCACGGCTTGATCCGAGGGTGAGAGTTTAGAGCAGATAGTAAAGGCAGAGTTAAAGCAGTTCCGCAGTGTTTACGGGTATGGACGGCCTATTGTCAGATGCGGATGAACGCGTAAAACCAATGATGGAATTTGCTCGTTCAATTGGCTGTGGCAATGGCAAGTATGTCAAACTGGCCTTTGATATTGATGAGTATTTAAGTAGTACCAGACTTAAATACAAGATCAATATAGCGGCAGTTTGTGCGGCATTGTTGGCTGACGAAGGTATTGAGCCAATGGATTTTTATCATATGGCGACATTGGCTTTTACCGCTGGCGCTATGCCCTGTTTTATCGATGCAAGTAATCAGCAGGAGGGAGGATTTTTTCCCTTGCGAACCTCTCGACTCAGTTATACAGGCGTCGAAGAGGTCAGACACTGGGAGGTGTAGAGCATGTGTAAACTGTATGGAGTATTTTTAGTAGCAGGGCTAATTTCAATCAATAGCTTGGGTCAGGATAGTTTAAATTCGGATGTTGATTTTGCCGGATTCTATGGTGATGAAGACTTTGTCTCTATTGCTACAGGTAGTGTTCAGCCAATTGCCAAAGCTCCGGCAGTCGCCTCGGTAATTACGGCCCAGCAGATTCAGGCTATGGGCGCTAGAGATATTGATCAGGTTTTAGAGACTGTTCCCGGCCTTGCATGTCACTCGCAGTCCCCTTTATAACTCCTATGTATATCTTTCGGGGTGTTAATGCTGACTTTAATCCTCAAGTATTAATGCTAATAAATGGCATCCCAATGACTAATCTATTTCAGGGAGACCGAAATCTAGTCTGGACGGTGGATGCCCATAGAAGCGATTGCCAGAATAGAGGTAATTCGTGGACCGGGTTCTGCACTCTATGGTGCCGATGCCTTTGCTGGTGTTATCAATATAGTCACCAAGGGGCCGGAAGAGATAGAGAAAAACTCTGCTGGTGCAGTTATAGGTGACTTTGGCACAAGAGAGGTATGGTTGGCCGCAGAGGGAGAAACTGGCGAGATGGCCTATTCAGCGGTTATTGAATTGGGCGAAACCGATGGCACGGATGAGCAGATTCAGAGCGATGCCCAGAGTCTGTTTGATTTGCTCTCGGGAACCTCGGTATCAAATGCACCTGGATCGGTTAATCGTTCCCAGCAAAATATTGATATCAGACTAGAGGCTCTCTACAAAAAGATGCGCTTTAGACTGGGCAGTCAAATTCGCAAAGATATTGGCGATGGTGCCGGTGCAGCGGAGACCTTAAATCCAACCAATAAGTTTGCCAGTCAGCGTTTAAATTTTGATTTTACTTATACTGAAGCCGAACTTTCTAAAAACACCTCCCTTGAGTTTCAGGCCAGTTATCTGGATACCTCCCAGGAAGTTGAAGGCAACTTTATTCTCTATCCCCCGGGTTCCAGAGGTCCATTTTTCGATTCACTTGGCGCGCCGATATTTCCGCCTTTCCCTGACGGCGTAATAGGCAATCCGGAAATTTTTGAAAACCATTTTCGCGCTAGCCTGCGTCTCAACTACAAAGGTATAGAGCACCACAATCTGAGTATGGGCAGCGGCTATTACCACGGCCAGATCGACAAGGTTACCGAAGAGAAAAACTTTGGTATCCACCCGGACACATTGTTGCCGATTTTGCCCGGTGATCCGCTAGTGGATGTCTCTGATACACCGCTGGTATTTTTGACTGAAGACGAGCGGGACAATCACTATCTGTACGTTCAGGATGTCTGGTTGATTGACAATGACTGGGAGCTGACCGCAGGTCTTCGTTTCGATAAATATTCCGATTTTGGTTCTACCACCAACCCGCGTATCGCGCTGGTCTGGTCGACCAGCTATAAGTTAACCACCAAGTTCCTCTACGGCGAGGCATTTCGTGCGCCATCTTTTGCCCAGACAAGAGCAATTAACAATCCATTGATTCTGGGTAATATCGATCTTAAGCCGGAAGAGATTAAGAGTTATGAGATTGCATTCGATTATCGTCCGAACTATGAATTAACCTTGAATACCAATTTTTTCTACTATGACTGGACAGATATTATTCAGTTTATACCGGATATGAGTGGCAGTACTCGAACGGCGCAAAATGCCGGCGAGCAGACTGGTTACGGTATGGAGTTTGAGGTCAATTGGTCAGCGACAGATGATTTAACTATCAGCAGTAACTTTTCCATTCAGAAATCTACTGATGAAACCCTTGATGTAGCAGCTTCCAAATCACCGGAAAAGCAGTTTTATCTGCGTGGCGACTGGACATTGCCCAGTGATTGGCGAGTGAATATGCAGGCTAACTGGGTGATGGATCGGAATCGCATGATTGGTGATCTGCGTCCACAGGTTGATGATTATCTTATTGTCGATCTATCAGTTCGAAAGGTATTAACTAAGTCGTTTGAGCTAGGGTTTACGATTAATAATGCTTTTGATGAGGACGCTCGAGAGCCGAGCCCCAACTCTGCCCCAGTGCCTTTTATACCCAATGATCTACCCTTATCAGGTAGAACAGTATTGGGTGAAATCCGCTATAGCTTTTAAACGCCGGTTAGACTCAGGGTGAAAGTGAGGGGTTCAATGTCAGCTTTGGTCTAGATGACTGGCTGACTTTTTTACAGCAGTACAGGGAGTAGTGCTATAAAAATCAAACAGATGGTGTCTGTATTTTGGCTGGCTCTGGCCGGCCTCTCCTCCACAGGAGTTGTATCTCTGGCTGGCGCTGCAACTGTTGCTGAAGAAGCTATTGATCTGGTGATTATTTATCCAGAGGTGCGCGAACCCTTTGCCAGGATTTTTGAAGAGGTTGTTCGGGGGGCAGAAGAGGGCTATCAGCAGGAAGTTAGGCGAGTTTCTATGGCTGATAATCAATCACCGGTCGACTTTGTACATGTGCTGGATCAGAGCTCTCCGGTGTTGGTTCTTGGCAACCGACTGGCACGGCAGGTCACTGAACACAATGCCGACCGGCGTTTAATTGTTGGCGCGGTCAACAGTGAATACAACAATGTATTTGGTATTACGCTTGTTCCTGACGCCGCGGTTGTTGCCGCAAAGCTGCCGCTGTTGGTTCCTGATGTAAGGACGGTCCATATTGTTACCAACCCTGATAATAATCTGCTCGATTTTGATCATGTAACAACGGTGCTGCAGCAGCAGGGTATAGAGCTCTCTATTCATCGGGCTGAGGATGTTAGGGTTGCCGCTGGGGTCTATCGGGATCTTATGCCAACTCTGAGTGAACAGGATGCTGTGTGGATTCTTCCCAAGGGTTCATTTGTTAACAACGCTGTGTTGGCAATTCTGCTTCATGAATCATGGGAAAAATACTTTGTGGTTTTTTCCTCAAATCCTATCCATGTTAAGCGCGGTGCGCTTTTTTCAATCTATCCGAATAATTACAAAATGGGCTTAAGTCTCGGTCGTATGGCTTGGGATATAGCTCAGGGTAATTCCCCTCAGCGCCAGATGCAGGCGTTGGAGGACGTATTCATTACGGTCAATGAGCGTACTAGTAATCACCTAGGTATTAACCTTAGTGACGATATACGCAGTCATATTGATTTGATTCTGCCTGCTCGCTAACCATCAAAAGATAATCATGAAAAGACAAGCTAAAAAAGGTTGGTTCGATAAGCTGAGATTTAGAACTCAGTTTTCACTGGTGTTTGTCATCGGAATTTTACTGCTAGCCACTGTGACCTCGGTGGTGGTGAGCAAGATATCCAGTGGCATTATTGAAGATCATCAGGTTCTTCAGGGAAAGCAGGTCACCGAATCTCTGGCGCGTCAAAGTGAAGTTGCATTGCTCTATCAAAGCCCCGAGAGCGCTGAGGATATAGGTAGAAATGCCATTAATTTTCCCGGGGTAAAGGGGATTGTTATTGAGACAGAGAAATCTGACCTGCTCTTTAGCATTGGTGTTACTTCACTGACTTCCTCCACTTCAATGGTTAATGAAGATAGATCCGCAGAGCTAAGCCTGGCGGAAGAAGACGAAAACCTTTGGAAGTTCACCTCTCCGGTATTTGTCAGTAGTGATGGCAATGAGCTTGATATACAGGATTTGGAGGAGATCGAGAGTCTTGGCAAAGAGAATATTTTGCTCGGTTATATTACCGTTATCGTCGGTAAAGATACCCTGAGGCTGATGCAGCAGAGTACCCTGCGAAATAACCTGTTGGTCTCCTTTGCTGGGGCGATGATTTTACTCTTGATACTGCTGTATTTTTCCCGCCGTCTGACGCGACCAATTGAGCGCTTGTCGGCAGTGATGGAGAGAGCACGAGACGGTAAAAGGAAAACCATCCGAGCCAGAGTCAATGGCCCGGTTGATATCACCGAGATGCAGGACTCGTTTAATAGCATGATGCAGGTGCTCGAAGACCGTCAGGGTGATTTGGAACGGGCGATGAATTCGGCTCTCGAGTCTGCGCGGGTAAAAGGTGAATTTGCCGCCAATGTTACCCATGAGTTGCGCACACCGATGAATGCGGTGCTGGGTATGCTCGACCTATTGTTGACCATGGGGCTAAGTTACAAACAGAAGGAGTATGTAGAGACCGCCAAGTCATCTGGTGAAAGTTTACTCAGCCTTATCGACGAGATACTGGATTTCTCTGAGGGCGATGCCGGTAAAATCAGTATCAATAATCACGACTACCTGCTCAATGAAAGTCTCGATGATATTGTCGGCTTGCTGTCTAGCACGGCACTGAAAAAGCAGATAAATATTGGCTATATAGTAGATCCGGATGTACCTCAGGCGTTGCATTCGGATAGTGTAAGAATCCGTCAGGTACTGATCAATCTGGCCGGTAATGGCGTTAAGTTTACTGATAGTGGCGAGGTCTCGATTCATGTCAGTGTCGACCGCGACAGTCCAGTTTCAGAAAGCTTAGTTACAGATACTGTTGAAGATGCTACTGCCATCGAAGGCGCTACGGCTATCGAAGCTACTACCCAGCTTAAATTTGTTGTTAAAGACACCGGAATAGGGGTCTCACTGGAAGATCAGTCACGGGTTTTTGAAGCCTTTACGCAGGTCGATTCATCAACCACCAAAGAGTATCAGGGCACAGGTTTGGGACTCGCAATCAGCACGCAGATTATTGAGATGATGGGCGGCGATATATTTGTCTCCAGTGAGGTGGGTGTGGGCAGTGAGTTCGGTTTTACCCTGCCGGTGCAGACCCGACAGGAACCCGATCCAGCACCGCTGCATGAAGAGCTGGATGGTATCCATGCGCTGTTTATCAGTGGCAGTGAAATACTAAATACAGTGGCTAGCCAAAAACTCCCGGAATTGGGTGTCAGGGTTCAGTTCGCCAACTCCGGATCTGAGGCATTAAATCTTATTCGCGCCAGCACCGCTCAAGACCGCTTCGATATTCTATTTATCGATCAGGATATCGGTGATATTAAAGTCAATGATTTTATCGGCTTCCTCAAGAAAGAGGAAAATTTCGGCAAGCGCCTAGCAGTGATGTTGAGTAACCCTTGGGCCGTCGATCCACAGATTCGCGATCTCGCACTGCCGCGCTTAAATAAACCTCTGCGTTCCAATTCCTTTGCCGAATTGCTGGTTAAATATTTTGTCACCGAACATCTTAGCGATTCCGACGAATATCAAATCTTAAAAGAGCCAGAGCCCAAAGGATGCCGGGTGTTAATTGTCGATGATAATCGCGCCAATCAACAGGTCGCTATGGCCATGTTGGAAAAACTCGGCTGTCAGGCTGGTGTTGCGGAAAATGGCCAGAAAGCACTGGAGCGGGTGGCTCGAGAGCACTTTGATCTGGTGTTGATGGATTGCAATATGCCAGTGATGAATGGCTATGATGCGACCACTAAAATACGTGAACTTGAGGGTGATAAAGCCGGAACTCTGCCGATAATTGCCATGACCGCCAATAACAGCAAAGCTGAAGAGGAACATTGCAAAGATGTCGGCATGAATGATTTTCTACCGAAACCATTAAGTCTCAATGGTTTGAGTGAAAAGTTGGATCAGTGGGCCGGCAATGAATTTCAACAGTCGCAGTTACCACCGGCCAGTAGCAGCGAGGTACGACAACCTGAAGCTACCTACAGATCCCTGAGTTATGACGCCAAAGTGGTTGAAGCACTGCGCGAGGCGGTGGGCGAAGTTGTCTCCTCAATGGCTGCTGCCTTTGTCGAAGATACTCCGGTCTATCTGGAAAAATTAAGGGCCGCTGCGATAGAGGGTAATGCCCGTCATGTTCGCGAGATGGCGCATACTATCAAGGGCAGCGCGGCTAATTTTGGTGCTCATGACCTAGTGCGACTGAGCAAGGTTCTCGAAGATCGTGCCGCGCAGGAAGATCTCAGTCGTGTGCTCGATCATGTGACTAAAATCTCTGACGCTTTTGATCTTTTAAAAGATGATTTAAAGCAGGAGATATCACCGGTTAATCAGGCCGCCAAAGTGCCGTTTAAAAATGATCACCACAGTCGCATTCTGGTTGTCGATGATGACCGCACTATGCGTCTGGCTCTGGTCGATGCCTTTCTTAAAGAGAACTATGAAGTTGAAGAAGCCAGCAATGGTATGCACGCGCTGAATATCTGCAAGCGGCGCATGCCCGATCTGGTACTGATGGATGCGGTGATGCCCGAGTTGGATGGTTTTGATGCCTGTCAGATGATTCGTGATACAGCTCAGGGCGGCGATATACCTGTATTGATGGTTACCGCCCTCGAGGATGAAGAGTCGATAGTCAAAGCCTTTTCAAGCGGCGCTACAGATTATATTGCCAAGCCAATCAATTTCTCGGTAATGAAACAGCGAGTGGCGCGGCTGATTAAAGCCAACAAGGCAGAGAAAGATGTCAAGAAACTCGCCTACCACGACCCGCTGACTGGTCTTCCCAATCGCGCTCAGTTAAAACAGCAGATTCGCATTATTGTTAACCGCGCAGCCATAGAAAAGCAGCGCTTCGCGATTATGTTTCTCGATCTGGACCGCTTTAAAATGATCAACGACACCATGGGTCACGACGCCGGCGATCTGTTGCTTAAAGCGGTTGCCGATCGGATTCGCCACTGCGTGCGCGAAAGTGATTTTATTGCCCGCCTTGGGGGTGATGAATTTACCATTGTTTTAGAAGATATAGAGAGCCCGGAAAGCGCCGCTAATGTCGCCGAAAAGATCTGCAGATCAGTAGGCCAACCCTTTGTGTTTATGCAGCAGAAGATGTTTGTGACTACTAGTATTGGTATCTCGATTTTCCCCGATGATGGAGAGGATGTCAGCGCGCTGATCAAGCACGCGGACTCGGCAATGTTCCGCGCCAAAGAAAAGCGTAATAATTTCTGTTTCTATGAACAGGGCATGGAAGCAGAGATTGCCAAGCGCCTTAAGCTAGAGCAGGAATTGCGCAAAGCTATCGACGAAGATGAACTGGTTTTGCACTATCAACCACAGGTCAGATTAAAAACCGGCGAACTGATTGGTGCCGAGGCGCTAGTGCGCTGGCAGCATCCGGCTAAAGGGCTGGTATCACCAGATGTCTTTATTCCTCTGGCTGAAGAGAGTGGTCTGATCAATCAACTTAGCGACTGGGTTCTGGAAAATGCCGCCGTGCAGTTAAAGCACTGGATTCAAAAGGGCCATAAATTAACCCTGGCGGTGAATCTATCGGTCAAAGACCTGATGGCAGAGGAGCTGCATACTAAATTACATGACCTTATTCAGCGCAATAGCTTGCCGAAAAATGTGCTTGAGCTGGAAATTACCGAGAGCACATTGATGGATCATCCGGAGTTAATGATCACTGAAATTAATAAAATTAAAAGAATGGGTATCACCATTGCCGTGGACGACTTTGGCAGTGGTTATTCATCGCTCAATTATTTAAAACGGCTGCCGGTGGATGTGCTGAAAATAGATCGCTCGTTTATCTCTGATATTGAATCAGACCCCAGTGACAGTGCCATTGTTGCGGGTATTATCGGGCTCGCCAAAAGTCTTAAGATGGGAACCGTTGCCGAGGGTGTGGAAACTGAAGAGCAGCGGCAGATATTGGAAACCTTGGGCTGTGATAATTATCAGGGCTATCTGTTCAGCAAGCCGCTGACGGCAAAGTTATTTGCCAAGAAGTTTCTCTCCAGTGAAAAAGTCACCTAAATCAACTTTTTGGCTCATTGATTTGGGGTGCTGTATAAGGTGCAGTATGGGATAATGGCGGCGAAGTTTTTTAACTGCTATTTTCACTACTAATGAGTGCCAGTCCTTGAGCGAATATCTTTCTATCCATCCTGAAAATCCCCAGCAGCGTCTGATAGCCAAAGCGGCAGAAATTGTTCGCAAAGGCGGCGTTATTGTCTATCCCACCGACTCGGTGTACGCCATCGGCTGCCATATTGGTGACAAGCAGGCCCTCGACCGTATTCGCGCTATTCGCCATATCGACAAAAATCATAACTTTACCCTGATGTGTCGAGACCTCTCTGAACTGGCCAGCTATGCCAAGGTAGATAACAGCGCCTTTCGTAGCCTTAAAGCTAGCACCCCGGGGCCTTTTACCTTTATTCTGCCGGCCACCTCTGAAGTGCCGCGCCGACTGATGCACCCCAAGCGTAAAACCATTGGTCTGCGAGTCCCCGACAGTCCCATTGCCCAAGCACTGCTCGAAGAGCTGGCCGAGCCAATGATGAGTGTCACCCTAATCTTGCCCGACGATGATTATCCGCTCTCCGATCCCTACGATATTCGCGCTGCCATGGAAGCCCATGTGGATGTGATTGTCGACGGTGGTTACTGCGGACTTGAGCCTACTACAGTCGTGGATATGACCGGATCTCTGCCGGAAATTACCCGTCAGGGTATGGGTGATTTTTCGACAAATTGATAATCGTGGTGGTTAACATGATGGTTAAGTGCTGCATTGCGGTTATAATCTCGCCCATATGATAAATTGAGTCGACCGTGACTACCCAAGCTACTCCGCTGGAAGAAAATACTCCCCTCGAACAACCCGGTGACGTCGCGGGCAATAAGTTGCGCCCGGAGCAGGAAGAGATGCCTTTTGCCATGGTGCAGGGCAAAGAACTGACAGTAGTTCCCAAAGACCTGTATATCCCGCCGGACGCTCTGGAAGTTTTTCTCGAAGCCTTTGAGGGGCCGCTCGATTTACTGCTGTATTTAATCCGCCGTCAAAATCTCGATATCCTCGAGATCAATGTTGCCGAAATTACCAAGCAATATATGGGCTATATCGGCCTGATGGAATCTATACACCTAGAATTAGCAGCAGAGTATCTGGTGATGGCAGCCATGCTCGCCGAAATTAAATCGCGTATGCTGCTGCCCCGTCAGGTATCAGAGGAAGAGGACGAAGAAGATCCGCGGGCAGAGTTAATCCGTCGTCTGCAAGAGTATGAACGCTTTAAGAAAGCCGCAGATGATATTGATGAGATGCCGCGACTTGGCCGCGATATTCATCAGGCTTCGGCCCATGCCCCTGAGCGAGATCAGGAAGTACAGCACCCCGCCGTTGATATGCGTGAAGTGCTGGCAGCGCTTGCAGATGTACTGCAGCGCGCAGAAATGTTTGAAAGTCATCAGGTGGAGATGGAAAAGCTCTCCACCAGAGAGCGTATGACCATGGTGCTAGATACGCTTCAGGGTGAGCAATTTATCCCTTTCGTCAGCTTATTTAAGCTCTCCGAGGGAAAACTTGGCGTAGTGGTTACCTTTTTGGCCATTATGGAATTGATCAAAGAGTCATTGGTAGAAATCGTGCAGAGCGAATCCTTTGGCCCAATACATGTAAAAGCTAGAACATCATGAATGCAGACTTAATAAAAAGAATTATCGAAGGTGCCCTGTTAGCTGCAGGTAAGCCATTGGATATCGCCAGAATTGAAAACCTCTTTGAAGAGGACGAGCGCCCACCCCGTGATCAACTTCGCGCCGCTCTCGAAGAGATCGAGTCAGACTGCCGCGGACGTGGATTTGAGTTGATGCAAACTGCCAGCGGTTACCGCTTTCAGGTGCGCCAGGATCTTTCCAGCTGGGTCAACAGACTGTGGACTGAAAAGCCCAAGCGTTACTCCCGGGCAATGCTCGAAACACTGGCGCTCATCGCCTATCGTCAGCCGCTAACTCGCGGTGATATTGAACAGGTGCGAGGTGTAGCGGTAAGTTCAGATATTATCCGCACACTCCAGGAGCGCGACTGGGTGAGAGTAGTGGGCTACCGTGATGTGCCGGGTAAACCTGCACTCTATGCAACCACCAAGAACTTTCTCGATTACTTTAATATTAAAAACCTTGAGCAGTTGCCAGCACTCAGTGAGATCAAAGATTTCGCCGAGCTCGATCCAGAGCTTGAACTGGCTCTTTCAGGGAACTCCGGTAAAAATTCAGTAGAGACATCTGCCCCAGAGGCAGCCAACGATGAAGTATCCGACACCATTGTCGAAGACTTCGATTTGCAGCAGCAGGCCGACGGCGAATATAGCGTTGATGATGTTGATGCAGATATTGATTCAGACGATTTAATAAGCGGCTCCAACTCATGAGTGAAAAACTACAAAAAATATTGGCAACCGCAGGTCTGGGTTCGCGCCGTGAACTTGAAAAATGGATTTCTGCCGGACGTGTTTCCGTCAATGGTGCGGTGGCCAAGTTAGGCGATCGTGCCGAGAACGATGATCGAATTCTGGTCGATGGCCGGCCGATTAAAATTGTTACCGACGATGTCCCAAGAGTGCTGATGTACAGCAAGCCTGAAGGTGAGGTGTGCACCACCTCAGACCCCGATGGCCGACCCACAGTATTTGATCGCTTACCGCGCCTAAGCCGCGGTCGCTGGATCGCCATTGGACGTCTCGATATCAACACCAGTGGACTGCTGCTGTTTACCAACCACGGTGAATTAGCCAATCGTCTGATGCATCCGTCCTACGAAGTGAAGCGCGAGTATATGGTGCGTATTCACGGCGACGTTGATGAAGCAATGATCAAGCGCCTGACTGACGGTGTGATCCTGGAAGATGGCATCGCCCGCTTCCAGACTGTAAAAGCTCAGCACGCTCGCAGCTCCGCAGATGAGGGTGGACGAAATCGCTGGTTTAGAGTGATTCTCGCCGAAGGGCGAACCCGCGAAGTTAGACGTTTGTGGGAGTCTCAGGATGTTGAAGTTAATCGCCTGAAGCGTATCAGTTACGGCCCTATCGACCTGCCGTCGATTGTACGCAGCTCAGACTTTATTGAGCTCGATCCGAAGCAAGTGGTGTCACTGTTTAATGCGGTTAGCCTTAGACCACCGAAGTTTAGTGAGAAGAGTGTTTTCCGCGATATGCGTGAGCGCAAAGAGAAGAAGTTACGCGCTCGCGGCAATACTTATAAATAAAAGCTGTTTCTTAAGCGTTCTTATTTAAGAGCTTTTGCGCTGAGGTTGCGCGTCGATAGACTGACCGTTGACCTCTTTGCTATCCCCACCTAGCAAGTAAAGATAAGCCGGCATAATCTCAGCCGCTGATTTTAGGCTGCCGGGATTTTCCGCAGGAAATGCCTGAGCGCGCATACCAGTCGCAGTTGCGCCGGGATTAATCGCATTAATCCGCACCGAACCCAGCCCCTCAAGCTCTGAAGCCCAGACCTGCACCATGCCCTCAACAGCAAATTTCGATACCGCGTAAGCACCCCAGAAAGAGCGTCCAACGCGACCCACACCGGAGGTGGTAAAGATCACCGAAGCATCCGCAGACTTTTCCAGAACCGGCATCAGCGCCTGGGTCATCTGAAACTGCGCAGTAACATTAACCTGCATTACCTTATCCCAGACATCCGAACGATAATTGCTCAGCGGCGTGCGCTGGCCGAGAATCCCAGCGTTATGCAACAGGCCGTCGAGATGGCCGAGCTGCTCGTCAATATGACCGCATAACTCATTGAAATTGTCGCTGGTGGCGCCTTCCAAATCTATAGGGTAGATAATCGGCTCCGGCCCACCGGCCTCGACAACCTGGTCGTAAACCTGCTCCAGTTTGGCGACTGTTCTGCCGGCAAGAATCACCGTTGCGCCAAGGGCTGCACAGCTCAGTGCTGCAGTTTTGCCAATACCGTCGCCAGCACCGGTAATAAGAATATTACGGCCTGTTAGTAGATTGGTTTCTGCTTGGTATTCGGCAATCTGTGTTGCTGATAGCATATTTTTTTGTACTCTTTTTATTTAAACGTAAAAGTCATTTTTTCATCCCGGCCGATCATTCCTATGTCATCCTGAGAGAGTGAAACGAACCGAAGGATCTCTGTATAACCTCGGGAGATCTTTCCACTCACTTCGTTCGGTCAAGATGACAGAAAAACCACCGTCATCCCAACTAAAGAACGTCACCCCAACTAAAGAACGTCACCCCAGCGTAGGCTGGGGTCTATCGAATTACGCTGCGAACCGAAAAGATACTGGCTTTCGCCAGTATGACGCAGGTCACCCCCCAAACAGCATCGAATGCAATTCCTCAGATCGCTCAACAACCCAGTCAGCTCGCCAGTCTGCAATATCCACACCCTGCTCAATATATCCCCAAGCCGCCGCTATATTACGGGTGCCCGCAGCACGCCCAGATTCAATATCTCGCACATGGTCACCCACATACAAGCAGTCACCGGGCGCCATAGAAATCTCCGAGCAAGCCAGCAAAATCGGTTCCGGATGGGGCTTAGTCTGAGTCACATGATCCGGACAGATCACCGTAGCCGCAGCCTCCATCAAACCCAACTGCACCATCGCCGATTCCGTATAGCGCCATGGTTTATTAGTCACCACGCCCCAGGGAATACTTCGCGAACGACATTCATCCAAAACCTCTTGCAGGCCCTCAAATAGCGCTGTTTTATCCGCCAGATTGGCAAAATAAAGTTCCAGGAATTCTTCGCGCAGAGCCTCAAACTCACGGTGGCCGGGATCAATTTTAAAACCACTCTGAATCAAACCCACCGAGCCATTAGTGACACTAGTGCGAATAGCATTATCCGGCAGCGGTTCACGACCATGCAGACTCAACTGCTTGTTTAACGCCGTAATAAAATCCGGCGCTGTATCCAGAAGTGTTCCATCCAGATCAAACAGCAACCCCTTAAAATCAAGCATAGTAAAAATCCCTTAGGCGGGTTTGCGCGCGCAAATCATATAATTCACGCTGACATCGGAATCATTCAAACGATAGGTTTTGGTCAGCGGGTTATAGGTCAGACCAGTCATCTCATCGATCTCCAGCCCCGCCTCTCTAATCCACTGGCCAAGCTCCGCTGGGCGAATAAACTTGCCGTATTCATGGGTGCCCTTGGGCAGCATACGCAGTACATATTCAACGCCAATCACCGCAAACAGATAGGACTTGGGATTGCGGTTAATGGTCGAGAAAAACAGCGTACCACCGGGCTTGGTCAAGGCGGCACAGGCGGCGACAACCGAGCCGGGATCGGGTACATGCTCAAGCATCTCCAGGCAGGTCACCGTATCAAAAGTCTCGCCGTGCTTCTGGGCAAAATCTTCCGCGGTAGATTTTTGGTAATCCACCTCAACCCCGGATTCCAGCTTGTGCAGATTACCCACCGCCAGCGGTGCTTCGCCCATATCAATACCAGTGACTTCAGCGCCACGCTGAGCCAAGGCTTCACAGAGAATTCCGCCACCACAGCCAACATCCAATACTTTTTGCTCGGCAACCGGCGCCAGTTTGTCTATCCAGTTGGCGCGCAGGGGGTTGATATCGTGCAGCGGTTTGAATTCACTATTGCGATCCCACCAGCGGCTGGCCAGTTTTTCAAACTTAGCAACTTCGTCGGGATCGACATTTAAATTCGCATTTTTTTCGCTGTTAGACATAAGCAGTAAGTACCAGTAAATGTTTGTGTTAGTCAGGTTTAATCTGGGTACGCCATTGATCGGCGGTCTGGATCAGCTCGGCCTCGTTGAGGGTCAGCAATGTGCGCTCTTTCATCAGCGCCTTGCCAGCCACCCAGCTGTGGCTGACCTGACTGCCGGCATTGGTATAGACCATCTGTGATGCTGGATTATACAGCGGTTTCTGGCTGAGAGAATTGATTTCAACGGCGATTATATCGGCGCTCTTACCCGCTTCCAGGCTGCCGATCTGATCCTGCCAGCCCAGTGCCTTAGCACCATTAAGAGTTGCCATACGCAGAGCGGCGTGGGCATCCAGTGCGGAGGCATCACCAGAGACGCCCTTGGCCAACAGGGCGGCGGTTTTTAATTCGCCAAATAAATCCAGATCATTATTGCTCGCCGCACCGTCGGTACCCAGAGCCACATTGATACCTGCATCCATCAGTTCGGCAACCGGGCAAAAGCCGCTGGCCAGCTTAAGGTTGGACTCGGGGCAGTGCACCACATGGCAGTTATTGTCTTGAATCAGACGAATATCATCCTTGTCAATCTGGGTCATATGCACCAGCTGAGTCTGCGGCAGCAGAATGCCTAAATCATCCAGTCGCTGCATCGGTCGACAGCTGTACAGATGAACTGAATCAGTAATTTCTTTAGCGGTCTCATGGCAGTGAATATGCACCGCCATATCCAGCTCATTGGCATAGGTGGCAATTCTGCGTAGGGTTTCATCGCCCACCGTGTAGGGCGCATGGGGTGCGCAGGCGATCTTAATTAAATCATTGTCTTTATAGGTGTCGCGGAGTTTGAGACCCTGGTGAATATAGTCATCCGGATCCTTGCCGCCGGCTGTCGGGAAATCAAAGACGGTAAAGCCAATCTGGCTGCGCATACCGCAGGCGCGAACCTGCTCGGCAGCGCTGTCGGCAAAGAAGTACATATCGGCAAAACAGGTAGTGCCGGTTTGAATCATCTCGGCCATTGCCAGTTTGGTGCCGTCGGCAACAAACTGTTCACCCAGAAAACGATTTTCAACTGGCCAGATATGCTCTTCCAACCAAGGCTCCAGTGGCTGATCATCGGCATAGCCGCGCAACAGACTCATGGCGGCATGGCCGTGGGCATTAACCAGCCCAGGCATAAGTACATGGTCGTCTAAATCCACCACCGAGTCCGGGTTAAATTTGCTTAAAGCCTCGGCCTGCGGGTAGATGCCGACAATCTTTTGCTGGTCAATGGCCAGCGCGCAATTCTCAAAAACGCGGTTCTCTGGAACGATGGGGATAATCCAGCGGCTATTTATAAGTAAATCGATTTTTGTTGGCTGCATGTGGGCTCCTGAGCAAGTGCTGGGAGTATACCGACTTTTCAATTGGGTTTAAGCTCTGTAGTGACTTTCAGGGCAATAAAAGCGACCCATTGGGGGTATATATGTGGTAATATTTCGGGCTTTGAAAAGGTCGGTTTTAGCACCCCATGGTGCGCGGTAAAGATCAGCCGGTTTACAGCCAAATGCGGCGGCAAAACAATAGCAATAAAAAACCAGGACGCAACGGAATCTTATGGGTGAAATAGCAAAAGAAATTGTTCCAATAAATATCGAAGACGAGCTCAAGCAGTCATATCTGGCCTACGCGATGAGCGTTATTGTCGGCCGTGCACTGCCCGATGTTAGAGACGGCCTCAAGCCGGTTCACCGTCGCGCACTCTTCGCTATGCACGAGTTGGGTAATGACTGGAATAAAGCCTACAAAAAGTCAGCCCGTGTTGTTGGTGATGTGATTGGTAAGTATCACCCCCACGGTGATTCGGCCGTTTACGAGACCATTGTTCGAATGGCTCAGCCATTCTCACTGCGTTATATGCTTGTTGACGGCCAGGGTAACTTTGGTTCTGTTGACGGCGACTCCGCTGCGGCAATGCGATACACCGAAATCCGTATGACCAAGATCGCCCACGCGCTGATCGAAGACTTGGAAAAAGACACAGTCGATTTTGTCCCCAACTATGATGAAACCGAACAGATTCCAGTGGTTATGCCAACCCGTATCCCCAACTTGCTGGTTAACGGCTCGTCCGGTATCGCAGTGGGCATGGCGACCAATATTCCGCCCCACAACCTGACCGAAGTAGTCAAAGGTTGTCTGGCAATGATTGATAACCCGGATATCACCGTCGACGAACTGATGGAATATATCCCCGGCCCAGATTTCCCCACCGGCGCTATTATCAATGGCCGAGCCGGCATTATTGAAGCCTACCGCACTGGTCGTGGCCGCATTCGTATTCGCGCCAAAGCGGATATTGAAGTCAATGAAAAGACCAAGCGCGAAACCATTATTATCACCGAGATTCCCTACCAGCTAAACAAGGCGCGTCTGATCGAGCGTATTGCCGAACTGGTTAAAGAGAAGAAACTCGAAGGTATCTCCGAGTTGCGTGATGAGTCTGATAAAGACGGTATGCGCATCGTTATTGAAATTAAGCGTGCCGATGTTGGCGAAGTGGTCCTCAATAACCTGTTCGCACAGACTCAATTGCAGAGTGTGTTCGGTATCAACGTGGTGGCCCTGGTCGATGGTCAGCCGAAGATTCTCAATCTTCAGCAGCTGATTCAGGCCTTCCTGCGTCACCGCCGAGAAGTAGTCACGCGCAGAACTATCTATCTGCTGCGCAAGGCCCGTGAACGCGCCCATACGCTTGAAGGTTTTGCGGTTGCACTGTCCAATATTGATGAAATTATCACCCTGATCAAGCAGTCACCGACTGCGGCAGAAGCCCGTGAAGCACTGGTTGCGCGCGGCTGGAACCCAGGTACAGTGACCGCCATGCTAGAGCGTGCAGGTCCCCAGGCGACTCGACCCGACTGGTTGGAAGAGCAGTTCGGAATGCGTGATGGCAAATACCATCTGTCACCAGAACAGGCCAAAGATATTCTCGAACTGCGTCTGCACCGTCTGACCGGTATGGAGCAGGATAAGATTATCGCTGAATTTGCCGTCAAGCTTGAAGAGATTGCTGAATATCAGGACATTCTCGGTGACCTGACTCGTCTAATGACGGTTATCCGCGAAGAGCTGGAAGCGGTTGTTGAAGAGTTTGGCGATGAGCGTCGCACTGAAATTATTGAATCCATGCACGACCTCACCGTAGAAGATCTGATCACCGAAGAAGATCGAGTGGTAACCATCTCCAACGGTGGCTATGCCAAGACTCAGCCCCTGAGTGATTACCAGGCGCAGCGCCGCGGTGGTATGGGCAAGTCGGCAACTGCCGTTAAAGACGAAGATTTTGTTGAACACCTGTTAGTGGCCAGCACTCATGCAACGATTCTCTGCTTTACCAACCTCGGCAAGGTTTACTGGCTCAAGGTTTATCAGATTCCGGTGGCAGGTCGCAATTCCCGCGGCCGTCCAGTGGTTAATCTGCTGCCCCTCGACGAAGGCGAGCGCATTAGCTCAATTCTGCCCGTAGAAGAGTACAGCGCCGACAAATTTGTCATTATGGCAACCGCCAATGGCACCGTGAAGAAGACCTCACTGGAGCAGTACTCGCGACCACGAAGTGTGGGTCTGCGTGCAGTCGATCTGGTGGAAGGCGATCATCTGGTCGGCACCGCTATTATTGATGACGACAGCGATATTATGCTGTTGAGTTCGGAAGGTAAGGCCGTGCGCTTTGCCAGCACCGACGCCCGCGCCATGGGTCGTGTCTCTAAAGGTGTGCGCGGTATGCGTCTGCCGGAAGAGCATAAGGTTATCTCGATGGTTGTTCCTGAAGAAGACGGCTTCCTGTTAACCGTTTGTCAAAACGGTTATGGCAAGCGCACCAAAGTCACCGAGTTCCCCACTAAGGGTCGCGGTGGTAAGGGTATGATTGCAATTCAGGCCAGTGAGCGAAATGGTCCATTGGTTGGTTCGACCCAGCTGTTTGCCGGTGATGAGATTATGTTGATCTCCGATCAGGGCACCATGGTGAGAACTCGCGGTGATGAAGTTTCTGTGGTCGGTCGTAACACTCAGGGCGTGAGAATTATTCGTCTGAAGGATACTGAGAATCTGGTTCGGTTGGCACGTATTGCCGAGCCTGAGGAAGAGGATGTTTTTGATGAAGACGGCGTTGCTCTTAATCTAGAAGCCGCTGAAGGCTCTGAAGTTGAGGCTGCTCCTAGTGAAGAAGCCGCTGAAGATTCGTCTCCCGCTGAGGGCTCTTCATCCGCTGAGGGCTCTGCTCCTAATGAAGAGTCCGCTGAAGATTCATCTCCCGCTGAGGGCTCTTCATCCGCTGAGGGCTCTGAAGGTTAAAAACAATGGCTGAAAAGAATCCACTTCTCGATCTGAGAAACGAAATTGATGCCCTTGATCAGCAGATCATGGAAAACATTAGTGCCCGTGCGCGCTGTGCACAGACTGTCGCAGAGATAAAAGAAAAGCTCGGTGACACTGCATACTACAAGCCTGAGCGCGAAGCTCAGGTGCTGCGTTCAGTGATGGAAAAAAACACCGGGCCGCTCGGCAACGAAGATATGGCGCGTCTGTTTCGACAGATCATGTCCGCTTGTTTAGCCCTTGAACAGCAAATTAAAGTTGCCTTTCTCGGCCCCGAGGGAACCTTTACTCAGGAAGCCGCGCTCAAGCACTTTGGCGACGCTGCAGAGACTGTCCCCAAAGCGGCAATCGACGAAGTATTTCGCGATGTTCTCGCCGGTTCTTGCAACTACGGTGTAGTCCCAGTTGAAAACTCAACTGAGGGTGTGGTCAGCCATACCCTGGACAGCTTTATGGATTCATCAGTCAAGATCTGTGGTGAAGTTGAATTGCGTATTCATCAGCACTTTATGATCGGGCCCAACACCAATAAAGACAATATAACCCGCGTCTACTCCCACGCTCAGTCTCTAGCGCAATGTCGCAAGTGGCTGGATTCCAACTACCCAAATATCGAGCGCGTAGCCGTAAGCAGCAATGCCGAAGCCGCACGACGGGTAAAAGGCGAGTGGAACTCCGCGGCGATTGCCGGCGATATGTCCTGCGATCTCTACGAACTGGATAAGCTCTGGGAAAATATTGAAGACCGTCCGGATAACTCTACACGCTTCCTGATTATTGGTCGTGAAGCAGTAGGTCCCAGCGGCAACGACAAAACCTCAATCGTGGTATCGGTTAATAACAAACCCGGCGCACTGCACGATCTGATCGAGCCATTCCGCAAACACGATTTGGATATGACCCGACTCGAGTCGCGACCCTCGCGCAGCAGCAAATGGTCCTATGTCTTCTTTATCGATTTTGCTGGCCATCAGGACGATCCGGTTGCCGCCAAGGTACTCAAAGAACTCACTGAAGATGTCGCCGAACTCAAGATTCTCGGCTCCTATCCTCAGGCGGTGCTGTAACTACTTTCTGCTTTACTCAAAGTGATGGTTTAATGGATAAAAATTCACACACAGCTGACAACTCGATCAATCGACTAGTTGTTATCGGACTGGGCCTAATTGGCTCAAGCCTTGCTGTAGCTACTCGAAATGCCGGATTGGTATCAGAAGTAGTGGGGATTTCCCGACGTACATCAACCCTGGACCTAGCGCTGGAAATGGGCGTAATTGATCGCGCCGAACAGAGTCTTGAAGCCATTGCCCCACAGCTTGGTGCTGGCGATGTCGTGGTAATCGGCGTACCAACCCTTACCGTGCCATCCATTCTAAAAGACTGCCACAGACTGCTCTCACCTGAAGTAACGATCACTGATGTGGCTAGCGTAAAGGGCAGTGTGGTCGATGCGGCCCAGACTATTTATGGAACATTGCCAGCACAGCTAGTACCCGGACATCCCATTGCCGGTTCAGAAAAGAGTGGTGTTACCGCCGCCAAAGCCGACCTATTTAAAGATCACCGGGTTATCTTAACCCCCCATGCCAACAGCACTGAAGATCATATTCAGCGAGTCGAGAAACTCTGGCAGTCAGTCGGCGCCATGGTATCCTCAATGGATATCAAAGATCACGACGAAGTATTGGCCGCCACCAGCCATCTACCGCATTTTCTCGCCTACTCACTGGTCGATACATTGGCCGGTATGCGCGATAACCGCGAAATCTTTCGCTATGCCGCCGGCGGTTTCCGTGACTTTACCCGTATCGCCGCCAGCGACCCGATAATGTGGCGCGATATAGCCCTGGCCAACCGCGAAGCTATTCTCAGCGTACTCGATAAGATTATGGGCGACTTTACTGCGATGCGCAGCGCCATCGACAGCGGCGATCAGAACTACCTGATGGACGTATTTACCCGTGCACGCGATGCGCGAAATCATTTTGGACAATTAATAGAAAGTAAGGCACTAGAACAACCCATGTCAGAAAAAATAATTAATTACACAGTCTCTCCCGGGGGAGAAGCACGCGGTGAAATCCGCGTACCAGGCGACAAATCCATGTCTCACCGTTCAATTATGCTCGGCTCGATCGCCGAGGGTATGACCGAAGTCACCGGCTTCCTCGAAGGGGAAGACAGCCTTGCCACACTGCAAGCATTCCGCGATATGGGTGTGGTGATTGAAGGCCCCAATGATGGCCGCGTGGTCATTCATGGTGTTGGTCTGCACGGCCTTAAAGCGCCAGAAAAACCCCTCTATCTGGGTAATTCAGGCACTTCGATGCGTCTGCTAGCTGGCCTGCTGGCTGGTCAAAGCTTTGATGTCGAGCTGACTGGTGACGAATCCCTTTCAGGTCGCCCTATGGCCCGCGTTGCCAATCCACTCGCCGAGATGGGCGCAGTGATCGAAACTGCACCGGGCGGCAGACCGCCAATGCTTATAAAAGGTGGCAACAAACTTAAAGCCATTGATTATGTTCTGCCCATGGCCAGTGCCCAGGTTAAATCCTGCGTACTTCTAGCCGGACTCTACGCCGAAGGCGTAACCTCCACCGTCGAGCCAGCACCGACACGCGATCACAGTGAACGTATGCTGCGTGGCTTTGGCTACGATGTCACCAGCGAAGGCAGCAAAGCCTCACTGAGTGGCGGCGGTTCCTTGAGCGCGACACGAATCGATGTGCCCGCAGATATATCTTCCTCTGCATTCTTTATGGTTGCCGCAGCAATTACCCCAGGATCCGATATCACCTTGCGCCATGTGGGCGTTAATCCAACGCGCGTTGGTGTGATTAATATTCTTCGCCAAATGGGCACCAGCATAGAGCTGTCTAACCAGCGCGAAGTCGGCGGTGAGCCAGTAGCCGATATCCGCGTCCGTCACGCTGAATTAAACGGCATAGTAATCCCTGAAGATCAAGTACCGCTGGCGATTGATGAATTCCCAGTACTCTTTATAGCCGCAGCCTGCGCCAAGGGCGAAACTGTACTAACTGGCGCCGAAGAGCTGCGAGTTAAAGAGAGCGACCGCATTCAAAGTATGGCCGATGGCCTAGTAACTCTGGGTGTCGATGCTCAGTCAACGCCTGATGGCATCCGTATTCAAGGCGGTAAGATCGGCGGCGGTGAAGTTCACAGCCACGACGACCACCGAATTGCCATGGCCTTCGCGATTGCCGGCTTGCGTGCAGAAAGTGAAATACTGATACACGACTGTAACAATGTTGCGACATCATTCCCTGACTTTGTCGGGTTAGCCGCTGCAGTAGGGCTGACAATCAACATGGATACAGCGGAGTAAAGAATGTCTGCGCAAAATAACGTAGCCGTAATCACCATTGACGGCCCAAGCGGTGCTGGAAAGGGCACTATCAGTCGTATCGTCGCGAAAAAGCTCGGCTATCACTATCTCGATAGTGGCGCTCTTTATCGCCTGCTGGGTCTTGCCAGTAAACGTCACAATGTCAAACTCACCAGTGTCAGCTGTCTGGCTACGCTGGCAGAGCATATGGATGTTAGCTTTAAAACCTCCGGTCAGGGAGACCTTACTATTCACCTCGAAGGGGAGAACGTCACCCGCGAATTGCGCACCGAAGAGACCGGCGCTTTGGCCTCTCAGGTCGCTGGATTTCCGCAAGTTCGCGCCGCACTGCTCAAACGTCAGAGATCTTTCGCTCAGCCCCCCGGCCTGGTTGCCGATGGCCGCGATATGGGCACCGCAATATTCCCCGATGCCCCAGTTAAACTCTACCTCACCGCCAGCGCCGAAGAACGTGGTGCGCGGCGCTACAAAGAGTTGCTAGCAAAGGGCGAAAATGTTAGTCTGCCCGCCCTCGTAGAGCAGGTACGCTCTAGAGATGAACGCGATATAAACCGAGAGGCCTCTCCACTGCGAGCTGCAGAGGACGCCATACAGATAGATACCTCGGCAATGTCGATTCAAGAAGTGACGGATGAAGTGCTAAACCTGCTATCTCTAAAAGGTTTTGTGCCACACCCCTAAGGGAGTTTTAAACTCAATGGGCAACGCAGCAATCGCCAGCTTATATTGCTGTAGGCCTTTATTTTAACTGACCCGCGTAAACTGGCCACGCGGAAAAAAGAGACCGACGCGAGCAGTTCCTCTGTCGACTCTCTGTCATATATCAGGTATTTTTCCATGAGCGAAAATTTCGCAGATCTATTTGAAGAAAGTCTCAAGACAGTTGAGATGAATCCCGGCGCCATCATCACAGGCGTAATTATCGATATCGATAAAGACTGGGTAACCGTACACGCAGGACTGAAGTCAGAAGGCGTCATTCCAGCAGAACAATTTTTTAACGATAAAGGCGAACTAGAAGTTGCTGTAGGCGACGAAGTTCAGGTAGCCCTCGAAGCTGTTGAAGACGGATTCGGTGCAACCAAGCTTTCTCGTGAAAAAGCCCGCCGCGCAGAATCCTGGATCGAACTTGAAGCAGCTCACAAAGCTGACGAAGTCGTTATCGGTGTTATCAGCGGTAAGGTTAAAGGTGGCTTCACAGTTGATGTTCGCGGCTTACGCGCGTTCCTACCAGGTTCACTGGTAGACGTTCGCCCACTGCGCGAAATCACCCACCTCGAAAACATTGAACTCGAATTCAAAGTTATCAAATTAGATCCTAAGCGCAACAACGTTGTTGTAAGCCGTCGTGCCGTTATGGAGAGTGCAAACTCTGTAGAACGTGAAGAACTGCTGGCCAACCTCGAAGAGGGCGCATCACTCAAAGGTGTTATTAAGAACCTTACTGATTACGGCGCGTTCGTTGATCTGGGTGGAATCGATGGTCTGTTGCACATCACTGACATGTCTTGGAAGCGTATCAAGCATCCATCAGAGATGATCAATGTTGGCGACGAGATCGACGTTAAAGTACTTAAGTTTGACCGCGAGCGTAACCGCGTATCTCTGGGCATGAAGCAGATGGGCGAAGATCCTTGGGGCGACATCAAAGGTCGTTACCCAGAAGGCGCACGTGCTAAAGCCAAGATCACCAACCTTACTGACTACGGTTGTTTTGCCGAGTTGGAAGACGGTGTTGAAGGTCTGGTACACGTCTCTGAAATGGATTGGACTAACAAGAACGTACACCCATCTAAGATTGTCCAGCTGGGCGACGAAGTTGAAGTTATGGTTCTGGATATCGACGAAGAACGTCGTCGTATCTCACTGGGTATCAAGCAGTGTCACACCAACCCATGGGACGACTTTGCTACCACTATGGGCAAAGGCGACAAGATCTCAGGTAAGATCAAGTCAATCACTGACTTCGGTATCTTTATCGGTCTGGACGGTGGAATTGACGGACTGGTTCACCTGTCTGATATCTCTTGGAACGAAACTGGCGAAGACGCCGTTCGCAACTTCAAGAAAGGTGAAGAAGTTGAGACAGTTGTACTTAGTATCGATGCAGAGCGTGAGCGCATCTCACTGGGTATCAAGCAACTTTCTGACGATCCATTCAACGAGTACGTCACAGTCAATGACAAAGGCGCTATCGTAACTGGTACCGTTAAAGAAGTTGATGCCAAAGGCGCAACCATTGATCTAGGCAACGATATCGAAGCTTACCTGAAAGGTTCTGAGCTATCTCGCGAGAAAGTAGAAGATGCTCGTCAAGAACTGCAGGAAGGCCAGGAAGTTGAAGCCAAGATTATCAATGTAGATCGTAAGACCCGCGCCATTAGCCTGTCTATTAAGGCTAAAGACGTCGCTGAAGAGAAAGCCGTTGTTAAAGCTCATCGCAAGACCGAAGCTGATTCAACGTCATCCTCAGCAACAACGATCGGTGATCTGATCAAAGCTCAGATGGACAAGTAATTAACCACTTGTTTTAAACTGAGAATAAAAAAGGGTGGCTCTGCCACCCTTTTTTTTCGCCTAAAAAACACCAAGGGTGCAGTTTTTACTTGTATAAATCTAAAACTTCAATAAAATCAACGAGTAATAAATATTCGTGAGTGATTTTAAGCTTAAAATTATTCACAGAACCATAAAAGAAAACACAGCCGAATCAAGCATGACAAAATCTGAGTTAATCGAAAAGATCGCCGCCAGCCAAGACCAGCTTCCCCCAAGGGATGTTGAGCTAGCCGTAAGAATGGTTTTAGAGCGTATGACCCAGGCGTTGGTTAATAATCAGCGTATTGAGATTCGTGGTTTTGGCAGCTTTTCTCTGCACTACCGTGCGCCTCGCGTGGGTCGCAATCCCAAGACTGGTGATGCGGTGCAGTTGACTGGTAAGTATGTGCCTTACTTTAAGCCTGGTAAGGATCTGCGTACTCGGGTTAACGATAGCCTGTAATACCTCCACCCTGTCATCCCGACAGAGCGTAGCGACGAAGAATCTCCATCAGATCTCTCACATTCATTCGAGATGACAGTCAATAGCGAACTCCGTCTCTCTAACGAAGTAACCGTCATCCCAGCGAAACAACGCCGCCCCAGCGAAACAACGTCGCCCCAGCGAAGGCTGGGGCCCATCTACCCATAAATGGATTCCCGCTTTCGCGAGAATGACGAATCCTCTGTCATCTCAACAGAGCCTTCTAACCTGTCACCCCAGCCTGTCATCCTGACGCCTTACCCCTGTCATCCTGAGCGAAGCCGAAGGACCTCACCCCACTCACCCCCAGCCTGTCATCCTGAGCGAAGCCGAAGGATCTCATACCACCCACCCAAAAAAACCATTAAAAACTCACCATCAGTGACATCCATCTCAGTTGAAATAAACTGCACCCATTAAAATCAGTCGCACTTAAGCTAAATGTTGCCAGTCATTATTGATAACTTGCGATTAATATAAAAAAGGTATATTTTCTATACTATGCGTTGTTTCGAATTCGATGACCATAAAAGTCAGGTAAATCGCGATAAGCACGGCATTGATTTTATCGATGCTCAATCTCTATGGGATGATCCCGACCTTATTGAGATTCAAGCCAAATCAGATGACGAGAAGCGCGTATTAGTTGTTGGAATAATTGCAGGAAAAATCTGGTCCGCAGTTGTTACCCAACGTAATGAAAATATTCGAATAATTTCTGTCAGGCGATCACGTAGTACAGAGGTAGCAATTTATGAAAGCTAAAGCATTTGATAAAAAATTTGATGCCAATAAGACCGATATTATTGACGATCTGAACTTAGCCAGCATCAAGCGGCCTAACCGTGAACAAAAGCGTGTAAACGTTGATTTTCCAACCTGGATGATTGAATCCCTTGATAATGAAGCCGCCCGCTTAGGGGTTACGCGTCAGTCTATTATTAAGGTTTGGCTAGCGGAACGCCTGGAGACTTTACCCACGAGTAAAGAAAAGTAGATTTCGATTAGTCGAAGTCTTCACATCGTCATCCCAGCGAAGGCTGGGACCTCTCTACAGATCGCTAGATACTGGCCTACGCCAGTATGACGAAAGAAACCACCTTCACTCCAGCTAGTCATTCTGAGCGAAGCCGAAGGATCTCACGCCACCCACTCCAATCTGCTACAAAGCAACCAGTGTTTCCGATATAAGAAATTTTTAATGTCGGAAAGTAGGGGTGTATTTAACATAACGCTATCCACCCACATCCCCCCAGTTCGTCATCCTGAGCGAAGCCGAAGGATCTCATGCTCCCAACTTGTCTGCTATAAATAAACAACACAAAACAAAAAAGCCCAACCAAAAAAACTGGGGGAAAAACGCCGCCAAGTCGTCCCCCAATATCAAGGAGCCCGAAAAGTAGCAGGGCAAGCAACAAGGAAGAAGCACGCAAGAGGGGCAAGGATTGAAGGAGAAAGACAGCAAAGAGACCATCCAAAGCATCTACATAGGCCTGCGCACCAGCCTGGCCCGTGCAGTGATGGGCATAGTGCCGCCCCGCGAAGTTGAAGACATAGTGCAAGAAACCTATGTCAGAGTCTGCCAAGTCAAACATCCAGAAGATATCCGCCAACCGCGCTCCTACCTGTTCCGCACCGCACGCAACCTCGCCCTCGACTATCTAAAGCGCTCGGAAACCAAATACACCGAAGGCATGGATGAACAGGATATCGACACATTAATAGACGTGCGAAGCGGCGACGACAGCACCTTTGAGCAGGTTGCCAGCAATGAAGAATTTGCACTGTTCTGCGAAGCCGTACGCCACCTGCCGGTCAAATGCCGACGCGTGTTTGTACTCAAAAAAGTCTATGGCTACACCCAGATAGAGATCGCCAGAAAACTCGATATAAGCATCGGCACAGTCGAAAAACATATCGGTCAGGGCATAAAGCGCTGCACTTACTTTATGCAACAGCACAATAAAAAAGGAGACACCGGCAGGGGGCAGCAGCAACACAACAGCGCGGTAATAAGCCTAAGCGAGCGCGCACCCAAAGGACCCAACCATGAGTAATATACACAGCATGCCATCCAACCAGCACCTCTATGACCAGGCCAGTAACTGGATCGTCAAGATGGACAGAGGACTCAGCGCAGACGAGAAAATAGCCCTGCGCGAATGGCTGCAAAGCGATACAGAAAACCATGACATCCTCATGGAAATGACCCAGCTGTGGGACAAGATGGACGCCATGACTCGCCTCTCAGACCTATTCGAAAAGCCCGGCAAGCCAACTGAAGCCAACAAAGCAAACAGTCAACGCTACAGGCCCTATTTCGCCATAGCTGCCTCGACCGTTATCGCCGCAGTGGCAGGTCTATGGGCACTCTTTGGCGCAGTCGACAACGGCAATTATTACCAAACCGCCATCGGCGAGCAATCCACCGTTATGCTGCAAGACGGCAGCCAGATCACCCTCAACACCAACACCAAAGTACAGGTGCGCTACACAGACCAGGCCCGGCTGCTGAACTGATCAGCGGCGAACTGCATGTGCGTGTCGCCAAAGACCCCAGCAGGCCCCTCAGCGTGATGGCCGGCGAGCAGATTATTCAGGCAGTGGGCACCGAATTTAATATTGAAATTACCGACCAGCAAAAGATCGAGCTAGTTGTCACCGAAGGTAAAGTAAAAGTAGGCGTCCAGAACCCCTCCGAAAAACCAACCTCAAATCCCGAGCCCCAATTCCTCTCCGTTGATGCTCGAACCGTCTCCGCAGGTGAAAAACTTATGCTCGGCGACAGCAATGAAGCAATCACCGAAGTATCCGCCGATGACATAGCCGTCAAACTCTCCTGGCGTAGCGGCAACCTAATCTTCCGTGGTGAGTCTTTAGAAGAGGCGGTCAAAGAAGTGGGCCGCTACACCTCAGTAGAATTTGTATTTATGAACGAAGACCTAAAAAAGATGCGCGTAGCCGGCCTGTTTAAAGCCGGCGACGTAGAGGGCCTGTTAGCCACCCTGCGCGAGAACTTTGACATCGTCACCCACAGAGACGATAACGGAAAAGTACTGTTAAGCATTGACTAAAATTAGTCACCGCCTTATCCCACCAAGAGAAAACCCTGAATGTTTAATGTTTTATGGGGGAAAAATTTGAACCAGTCGTCTATTTCAAACGCGCAGGTAAAGTGCGCAGTTGGGGAAGAGGGCAGGTTATCCTTTCGCAATGCGGTAGCTGTGTTGGCAATAGTATTTTGCCTTCATTCAAACAACAGTGCCGCAGTCACGGACGACAACATTCCTTTCAAAATTCCTCAGCAGCGCGCAGACACCGCGCTCACATTGTTTGCTGAACAAGCCAATCTAACCCTGGTGTTTCCCTTTGACCAAGTCAAAGACATAACCGCCAACCGATTGGTCGGCAACTACCCCATCGACACAGCGATAAATATTCTGCTGCAAGACACCGGGTTAATGCCAACGTTTAGTAATCAACTCGTTTTAAACATAGCGATTGATGATAAGGGGAAGAGCATGAATAAAAATACAAGGAAAACATTATTGGCCTCAATGGTGGGGTTATTTGCGGCTGGTGGTTTAAGCACGGCTGCGGCGCAGGAGACGGAGAGTGCTCGGGCGCAGGGTGTTTTGGATGAGATTATTATTACTGCGACTAAGCGCGAGACTACATTGCAGGATACTGCTTCAAGTATTGCGGCAATTGGTGGGGAAGAGCTTTCTCGGCGTGGTATCTCTGGTATGGAGGATTATCTGGCGAAAATTCCGGGTGTGAGCTTTTTAGACCAAGGAGTTGGCCAAAATAACTTTATCATCCGTGGTATAGCATCTGATCCTGAAGGAGAGGCGCTGAGAACAGGCCCCTCGGTCGGTTTGTATTTCGGTGAGGTACCTCTAGCTGGTTTAGCCGTTTTAGGTGGTGGTGCTAATCTACGTTTAGTCGATATGGAGAGGGTCGAGGTATTGAGAGGGCCGCAAGGTACTTTATTCGGCGCTGGCTCGCTTAGTGGTGCAGTTCGCAATATTCCCAATTTGCCAAATCTTGAAGAGGTGGAGGGTAGTATTGGATTCGGATACTCAAGCACTGCCAAGCAGGGTGGAGATAACCACAATTTAGAAGGTGTTATCAATATTCCTTTGATCCAAGATAAGTTAGCTATTCGAGCCGTTGTCTATCAACATGATAACAGCGGATACATAAATAATGTTCGAGCATCGGATCCTACCTTTGGCGCAATTCTCACAGGAGATGGCGTAGCTACCACCGATAGAGGAGATGTAGGCGCTACTGAATATACTGGTGGGCGTGTCTCCTTGCTGTGGCAGCCTAATGATGACCTTAACATCAATCTACAATATGTTACTCAAGAAGCAGAGCAAGATGGCTTTCCAGAAGCACAGCTTAATACTGGAGGCTACACGCAAACGCGCTCTCCTTTTGGTAGTTTCACTTTCCAGAGTCCGCTCACTGGAAAAACTTTGACTACTGCTGATGAAGAGGCATTGGAAGTTGATATAGATATTACTAATTTAGTGATCGACTACGATCTTGGCAATGCAACACTAATTTCTTCTACCTCCTGGATTGATCAGGAGAGTTTTATGGCTCGAGACATTTCGCTATTTTTTAATAGAGCTGTCACTCAGGAAATCACGTGGGAAGTGGATTATCTAGTTCAGGAACTTCGCTTGGTTTCAGATCTGGATGGTAAATTCCAGTATATTGCTGGGGTCTATTACGAGCAGTTAGACAATAGTAGTCCTCGCAGGGCTTTCTTTGCGGGTGACCCGGCTTCTAATAATTTTGGTGATCCTGTAGGCACAGGTGATGCAATTTTAAATGACGCTAATCTGACTGCTAGCCTTGATCAAACTGCTTTCTTTCTTGAACTGTCTTATGACATTACCGACGCAATGGAACTTACTGTTGGGTCGCGACGGTATGACTACAAGAGAACAAGCCTATTCCTATCTCAGGGCTTATTTGGAACTAATCTTGATGACGGTGGTGATGATAACGATGCAGATGAAACCGGAAGCAATCATAAGGTTAATCTAAAATATGAAATTAGCGATGACAGTATTGTATATGCCCAATGGGCAGAGGGTTTCCGTCCGGGAAATACTAATGTATTGCCGCCCGCGGATATTTGTGATGTTGATAACAATCTGATCCTTGATGGTACAGATGTTCCTTTTTCTAACTCGTTTGATGCTGACACATTGGAAAGTTATGAGTTTGGTTTGAAAAGTACGTTACTTGATAAGCGTCTAACTGTGAACGCCACGGTTTATAGGAACAATTGGAACGATATTCCAATCTCAGTCCAATCACCGACATGCGGATTCTCGTTAGTCGGTAATGCCGCAACCGCTCAAACTCAAGGCTTTGAAATTGAAACTGTATTTAGTGTTACAGACAGTCTCTTGCTTAGCTTTGGTAGTTCCTACGTAGATGCTGAATTAACATCAGATGCCGATAACTTGGGTGGTAAGTCGGGCGATCGGTTGCCGGGTTCTCCGGATTATTCCGCAAACGCAGGTGTGCAATATGACTTCGAATTAACTGGGTATCCCGCCTTTATTCGTGCTGATTATGCGTATATCAGCGGCTTTCAAAATGATCTCGCTGGGCTAAGCCCTGAGGCGGGCGATTATGGGACGCTAGATTTAAAAGCCGGTGTTCAAATCGAGCAGTTTTATATTGAGGCCTTCGGACGCAATATCACAAATGAAGACGATCTTGTTTGGGCAGGCGTTTTTATTAACGACACCAGCGTCAATAGACTCCGTCCTCGTACTATTGGGGTCAACGTGGGATACCAGTTCTAACTGAATCGTCCATCACTATAGGCCTGACTTCACTCATTGAAGTCAGGCCTTATTTATGAAAGTAAACCTACCTTTCCTTAAAAAACTAGCGCTGGCTCCTTTCGTCTTTTCTGGTGAGTTAACACTAAATCCCGCTAATTGGGTCATATACCATGCAGTATAAAAACTACCTGTTATCCGTTCTTGTCATTATGGGTGCCGTCAGTGTTCTCGACCGCTTTGTCTTCGCTTTGGCTCTGGAACCCATCAAGCAGGATTTGGGGTTAAGCGATAGCCAGCTTGGTTTGATGACAGGCATTGCCTTTGCCGCTTTCTATGCCGTCGCAGGCATCCCTATTGCACGCTGGGCGGATAGAGGTAACCGAGTCACTCTGGCGACGGTGACCACTACCTTGCTGGGTCTAACCGTTATGTTATGCGGCGTAGTCAGCAACTTTTTTCAATTGTTATTGGCGCGTGCCGGTGTGGCTATAGGCGAAGCTGGTGCCATGCCAACAGCCCAGTCAATGCTGGCCGATTATTTTGGTCGGGCTGAACGGCCCAAAGTGATGGCGATTTTTGCTATGTTTTACCCCATCGGCATGGTGCTGGGGTATTTGTTGGGCGGCTGGTTAATTGAAGATTACGGCTGGCGCATGACGTTTGTTTTGCTGGGGTTACCAGGTTTATTGGTGGCCCTGTTAATTAAGAAAACCTTAAAAGAACCACGGGGATCAGACAAACAGTTAGCTACAGCACAGCCACCTGACTTTGTATCGGTATTAAATATTCTCTGGCATAAAACCACCTTTCGCCAAATGCTGTTGGCATTTTGTGTATTGTATTTTTTTGCCATGGGCACCAGCCAGTGGTTAGCTACTTTCTTTATTCGCAGCCATAACATGGGCTCCGCCGAATTGGGTGTATGGCTGGCCGGTATTTGGGGCGTGTTTGGTCTGCTGGGAAATTATCTCGGGGGTGTTCTGGCCACGCGTTTTGCGGCAAAAAAAGAAAAACTGCATATGCGCGGTTTATCGATTGTGGTGATCCTTAGCGGTCTGTCCAATGCAGCCACCTATCTCGCACCTTCTCAATCTATGGCTTTGTTGTTTCTTGCCATATCAGCGATTTTACTCACCATGCCCAATGGGCCGATTTTTTCAGCCGTGCAGTGTTTGGTGGAGGAGCGGTTGCGCTCGGTTACGCTGGCCTTGCTGTTGTTGTTTGCCAATTTAATTGGCTTTGGTCTGGGGCCTCTGGCTATTGGATTGCTAAGTGATTTTCTTGCTCCCACCTATGGCGATGAATCATTGCGTTATGCACTGGCTTTTTCTACGCCAGGGGTTGTGTGGATCGCGTTTCATTTTTGGCGCGCCGGCGAGACTATCGAGGATGATATTAAACAGGTAGGGGTATCCGAGTTATGAATCAGTTTTTAAATACATTATCAAGCTATGTCAGTGACATAGTGGCAAAGCATCAATTGCCTGCGATGTCTGTCGCAGTCTGGCAAAACGGCGAGCAGTATCAGGCGGCCACCGGTGTGCTCAATGTTGAAACCGGTGTGGAGGCAACGGTTGATTCGGTTTTCCAAATTGGTTCCATCACCAAGGTGTTTACCAGTGTCTTGGTGATGCAGTTGGTTGATCAGGGACGGCTTGATCTGGATAAGCCGGTGCAGTTTTATCTGCGGGATTTTAGTGTGGCTTGCCCGCTTGCTAGTCAGCAGATTACCCCACGTCATTTACTGAGCCATACCAGCGGTATGGAAGGTGACTTTTTTGCAGCGGATAAACCCAGCGGCGGCAATGCGCTGGCGCGTTATATCGATCGCTGTGAATTACTGCCGCAAATAGCCTCAAGCGGTGACTATTTTTCTTATGCGAATTCAGCGTTTTGTATTTTAGGTCGTTTGCTTGAAGTTGTTACCGGAGTGCGATGGGCGGATTTAATTCAGGAGCGTATTGTTGAGCCATTGGGATTAAGCCATGCGCTAGTGAATCCCTCCGATGCCAGTTTGTTTCGCGTAGCCAGAGGGCATATACAAGCGGCAGCAGATAAACCGAACTGGGAGGTGTCGCGGCGTGTTTTCCCCGTGGGTATGGCACCGATCGGCACGACACTGGCGATGTCAGCCAGTGATCTGGTTCGCTTTGGCTTACCTTTTTTGCAGCAGGGACGGCAAAGTGGTGATGAAGGCTGGTTGTCTGCAAGCTCGGTAAACGCTATGCAGCAACCGCAAGTTGGCCTGCCCGAGTACGGTCAGCATTTTTTTACTGACTGGGGGCTTGGCTGGGGTTTGGTTAAGGACAGAGGGCCGTTGGTGATTGGCCATGATGGCGGCACTATTGGTCAGTGTGCGTTGCTGAGGGTCATTCCCGAACACAACACGGTCTTTGCGGTGCTGCTAAACAGCGATAGTTTTTTTGATGTGCTGGGTGAAGTGTTAAGGGATTTTATGCAGGGGCTTTGTGCTATTGACTATCCCAACCCTGAGCCCGAGGCGAGTGATATTGACCTCGATAAATACTGTGGCCAGTACCAAAGCTTGGGGCAGGAATATACCGTCTTTAGCAAAGGCGATACGCTCTATTGTGACACGGTGATAAAAACCTCCGGCGAGGAATTTGAACCCTGGATATTAAAGCCCATTAATCAGCAGTGCTTTGCGGCCTATCTACCCAGTGGTGAGCGGCGCTTTAATATTCATTTCTTATTTTCACCAGAATCCAAACTGCCGGAGTACTTGTTTTCCTTTCATCGTCTTAACAGGCGTCTGCCATGAAGCTGTTTTGCGCAGGCCTTGAAACTGAGACCAATACCTTTTCACCCATTCCCACGGGCTTAAAGGATTTTCATATCACTCGCCAGAGTGATTTAAGCTCTGCGATGGACCCCATCAAGCAGATTGCGCCTTTTGCCCAATGGTTGGATATGGCGAGTGCCGATAACCATAAGATGACATTTGGCTTGTATGGCTGGGCTCAGCCAGCCGGATTTACGGCGGAGTCTGCCTACCAGCAATTGCTGGATGAATTATTAGCGGCAGTCAAAGCAGCGGGTGATATTGATATTGTGCTGCTATTGCTCCATGGCGCCATGGTTACCCAACAAATTGATGATTGTGAAGGCGATCTCTTGTTGAGATTGCGACAGCAGCTTGGCCCCGATGTGGTAATAGCCGCTGAGCTGGATTTGCACTGCCACCTCACCGAACAGATGCTGGCTAATGCGGATATTTTGATTAGCTATAAAGAGTATCCCCACACTGATGTGGCTGCCCGCGGGGTGGAGCTTTATCAGTTGGCCTATGCAACAGCCTGCAAACAATGTCAGCCAGTGATGGTGCAGTATGATTGCCAACTGATTGGCATGTATCCGACGTCCTCACCCGTGATGCAGGAATTTGTTGATACCTTGATGGCGGCGGAGCAAGAGAAAAATATTCTGTCTGTCTCGTTTATTCATGGCTTTCCCTTTGGCGATGTACCTGATGCCGGCGGTAAAATTCTTGTGGTGGCGGATGCTGATCAGCAACAAGCCGCCCGAGTGGCTGAACAATTGGGTCGGCATATCCTCTCGCTACGCCACCAGATTGGCTTTAACAGTCTGCCACTTGAAGCCGCGCTAACCGCTGCAATGGCAGCCATTAAAGGCGATGACCGCGACGCCCCAGTAGTGGTTGCTGATCAATCCGACAACCCAGGGGGCGGTGCACCAGGGGATGCCACCTTTGCATTGCGTTGGTTGTTGCAACATCAAGTATCCGATGTGGCGCTGGCCATTTTTTACGATCCACAGATAGTTCAGCTAGCCATGGCCGTGGGACAGGGCGCCACATTGGCAGTTCGTTTAGGTGGCAAGATGGGGCCCGCCTCAGGTGATCCTCTGGACTTAACCGTAGAAGTCGGCAAGGTCATCGAGCATTACAGCTATCGCTTTCCTCAAACCGAAGGACCCGACCAGCCGATGCCTTTGGGTGACACGGTGGCACTGCATACACAGGGTATCGATATTATCGTGAGCAGCATTCGCTGCCAGTGTTTTTCACCCTGTATTTTTGAAGACTTTGCCATCGCTCCACAAAAAAAATCCCTGCTGGTCGTAAAGTCTGCGCAACATTTTTATGCAGCCTTTGCGCCTATCGCCAAGCAGGTGATTTATATGGCGGGTCCAGGCGCGGTGCCTCCCCTTATAAAACAAATTCCGTATAAGCGCATGTCTACTGCCGATAAATACCCTTGGGTAGACAAGCCCTTTGCAATCAACCCGTTAACGTCCAAGGATGCTATGTGATGCACGAACTAGCATTAAAACTTCAACCCCCTTATTTATTATTTATTGGTGATATAGATACGCAAGTCTATGCCAAAACCGCTCTCGGTATTATGCAGTGGTGTCCCGAGAGGGTTGCGGGTCAGCTGCGGTTTCCAGATAACGCATTGGATCTGGGTGTGCCTGATATGAATATCGCGCAGGCGATAGAAGCCGGTATTAAAAGTCTGGTGATCGGTGTGGCACCTGTGGGTGGTACTGTCGATAGTCGCTGGACCGAAACGATGATCGCCGCGGCCAAGCAAGGGTTGGATATTATAAGCGGCCTGCATTTACGTTTAGAAGAAATCCCCGAGCTGGCAAACGCCGCTCAGGAGACTGGCGCCCAACTGGTAAATGTGCGTGTGCCGCCCAAGCAACTGCCTATCGGCAATGGTGTTAAAAGAACCGGTAGACGGGTATTAATGGTAGGTACCGATTGCGCGGTAGGGAAAAAATATACCGCCTTGGCCCTGACCCAAAGTTTGCGCGCCCTGAATATCGATGCAGATTTTCGGGCTACAGGACAAACCGGCATTATGATTGCCGGCTCCGGCATCCCTATCGATAGCGTGGTCTCTGACTTTGTGTCCGGTGCTGCAGAAATTATCTCGCCAGACAATCATCCGCAGCACTGGGACGTCATAGAAGGGCAGGGCTCCTTATTTAACCCTTCATTTGCAGGCGTTAGTCTCGGCCTGTTACACGGTTCCCAACCGGATGCTTTAGTGGTCTGCCACGATGCCACCCGCAAAGTTATCGATAGTTGCCCCCATATACCTGTACCAGATATCCGCAGTTGTATTGACTGGCATATTCAAGCCGCCAAACAAACCAATCCTTTGGCGGCCTGTGTAGGCATCAGCGTAAATACCTCAGGTTTGCCCATTGCAGAACGTGAGCCCTATAAACAGCAATTATCCAAGGAAGTCGGACTGCCATGTATTGATTCTGTCATTGACGGATGCGATCTGATTGCGAAACAGTTACTGAAGCAGTACCCCGTGGGGAGTCAGGACCATGCGTAAGGTGACAATGGCGTTGGAGTCATGGCCCACCAAAGCGCCGTTTTCCATAACCGGCCATACCTTCCATGAAGCGCGGGTACTGGTCGTCACCCTGGAGCAAGAGGGTAAGCAGGGCCGCGGTGAAGCAACGGGTGTTTACTACTTAAATGAAACCGGCGATACCCTGCTGGCGCAGGCAGAAACGGTTCGTACAGCATTAGAGCAAGGCTTGGATAGAGATGGCCTGCAACACGCTTTACCTGCAGGCGGTGCGCGCAGTGCGATTGATTGCGCGCTGTGGGATTTGGAGGCCAAGCTCAGTGGCAAAACGATTTGGCAACTAACCCAAATAACCCCTCGCACTATTGTTACGGTGAATACCGTTGGCATAGGCACACCAGAATCCATGGCAGCCGAAGCCCGTCAACTCACTAGCCCCAAACTAAAAGTCAAACTCAATGGAGAACAACCACTGGCCTGTATACAGGCGGTGCGTGCCGCGCGCCCCAGCGCTGAGATAGTGGTTGATGTCAATCAGGGGTGGAGCTTTGAACAACTAGTGGCACTGGCCCCTGAATTTAAAAAGTTGGGTATCACCATGATTGAACAGCCCTTGCCCCGTGGTAAAGACGGTCCACTGGAAGGGTACGAGCCGCCACTCCCTTTATGTGCCGATGAATCTTGTCTTGATACCAGCGAATTAAACGAGGCTGCAAAGCGTTATCAAATGATCAATATCAAGTTGGATAAAACCGGCGGACTAACCGAGGCACTGTTATTGGCAAAAGCGGCTAAACAACAAGGGCTGGGTTTAATGGTGGGTAATATGCTGGGCACGTCTCTGGGCATGGCGCCTGCTTTTGTTGTTGCCCAGTATTGTGAGCTGGCTGATTTAGATGGTCCATTACTGTTGGCAGAGGATCGACCGCAGCGGCTTGAATTTAACCGTGGCGAAATCGCTATTCCTTCGTCCAGCGTGTGGGGTTAGGGGTTGTCTATGAACGTATTATTCGTCTGCATACTCAGTCTTTTAAGTATGACCAGTGTCGCTGAGTCATACGGCCCAGTGGGCACAACAAACTATC
Source organism: uncultured Pseudomonadales bacterium (assembly GCA_943846685.1). GTDB lineage: Bacteria > Pseudomonadota > Gammaproteobacteria > Pseudomonadales > Porticoccaceae > HTCC2207. Next base: position 1,867,110 of record OX044363.1, on the reverse strand, counting down.
CCGACAATGTGTATTGGGGAGATACGCATCTGCATACCAGCCTTTCCCTTGATGGTTACACCTATGGCAATACCAAACTGGGCCCAGATCAGGCTTATCGTTTTGCCAAAGGGGAGGCTGTTACCAGTAGTTCAGGTTTGGTGGCACAGTTACAGCGGCCACTGGATTTTTTAGTCATTGCAGACCATGCCAGCAATATGGGCTTAATGCAGTCTTTGCTAAAGGGCAGCACTATTAAAAACGACGACCGTGCGCCATGGTTAAAGCGTTTAGGTCTGATTGAAAAGAACAAAGCTATCGATCCAGAGGCCTATACCCAATTAGTGTTTTCTCAAGCCATGGATGCCTTTAAAAAAGGCCCTGTACTCAATCCCGCTGCACAGCGCGCTGTATGGGCTAACGTTAGCCAAAAAGCCGATGCTTATAATCAGCCAGGCCTATTCACAGCCTTTATCGCCTACGAGTGGACAGAAACGTTATTCAACCTTCACCGCGTTGTGATCTTTAAAGACAATGCCGATATTACCCAGCAGGTCTTACCTTTTTCCCAGTTCGATAGTGATAGGCCCGAAAAACTATGGGCCTATATGGCGGACTATGAAAAAACCACCGGCGGAGAAGTGCTGGCCATTCCCCATAATGGCAACCTGAGTCAGGGTGTTATGTTTGGCTTACAGGATTCCAATGGCAACGAGCTTTCACCGGACTATGCAATAGCCAGAGCACGGTGGGAGCCATTAGTCGAAGTGACACAAATAAAAGGTGATAGCGAAACTCATCCCGTCATTTCGCCTGCAGATAGCTTCGCTGATTTTGAGCGCATTGGCATGATTAAAGACTGGTCCAGTGATGAAAAAAAACAGCGTGGCAAAACCCATTATGATCGCTGGTTAAAGTCGCGCAAAAAAAATGATAAGCGCTGGCCTTATCAATATGGTTATGCACGCCCAGCCCTAAAGCAGGGGCTACAACAGCAGGCCAGTCTAGGCGTAAACCCCTTTAAATTTGGTATGGCTGGCGGCACCGACTCCCATACATCATTAGCAACGGCCGACAACAATAACTTTTTTGGCAAGTTGGCATGGGTAGAACCCAATGCCGAGCGTGTGACAGGCTCATGGTTTGGGCCTGATATTATTGCTGGCCCGTCGATGGGTTACCTGTCACAAGGTTGGCGCATGGGTGCCGCCGGTTACACCGCCATCTGGGCCAAAGAAAACACCCGCGAAGCACTCTTCGCCGCCATGAAACGCAAAGAAGTCTACGCCTCAACCGGCCCCAGAATTACACTGCGATTCTTTGGTGGTTGGGACTACCAAAAAGACGATGCCTTTACACCAAACCTCGCCAAAACGGGCTATCAAAAAGGTGTGCCCATGGGCGGTGATTTATCACAGGCACCAGAAGGCCAAGCGCCTGTATTCTTAATCCATGCCGTCAAAGACCCCGATGGCGCCCATCTTGATCGCGTGCAAGTGATCAAAGGCTGGCGCGATGCCGAAGGTCAACTGCACGAAAAAATTTACCACGTCGCTCTCTCCGATAACCGCCAACCCAATTGGCGCGGAAAGATAAAACCCGTTGGTAATACCGTCAATATCACGGATGCCAGCTATACCAATACCATCGGCGATGCCGAACTCGCCACCGTCTGGCAAGACCCCGATTTTAAATCCGACCAGTTGGCCTTCTACTATCTTCGCGTATTGGAAATCCCCACACCTCGCTGGACCGCCTATGACGCCAAATACTTTCAGCTAAAAGATTTACCCAAAACCATTCCCATGATCACTCAGGAGCGTGCTTATAGCAGCCCTATTTGGTACACACCCTAGGAGCCCATAGCCAGAATGAAACGCGAACTCTGCAGCTATAGTGAATACGTCCCCATGCGTGATGGCGTGCGTATGGCCGTCAGCGTATGGTTAACCGAACAAGATCGACAACAGTCAACAACCTATCCCGCGCTATTAATAACAACCCGTTACTGGCGCGACCTTGCCACCGAGGCAGGGCAGCCACCCGCTGTGCAAAAAATCTTTTACCCGCTGATCGAAGACTATAGCCAAAGCGGTTACCGCGTAGTGATTGCCGATGTGCGGGGCACAGGGGCTTCATTTGGGCAACGAAAGGCTGAAGTAGACCGTGAAGAAGTGGCGGATATTGGTGAGCTGATTCAATGGGCCAGCGAGCAAAGCTGGTGTGATGGTCGGGTTGCCACTACGGGTACCTCCTACTCAGGTATCACCACACTCTATAGTCTTGTGACCTCACCACCGGCACTTAAAGTGGGTGTTTGCCGCGCGCCGGACTTCGATATGTACCGCCATCTGTTTGCCCCAGGGGGCATTGTGAATTACTGGTTTGTCGATACCTGGGGTGGCTGCACCGCAGAACTGGATCGCAACCATATCAAAGCCCTGTATGCCGATGGCTATTTCCCCAAACCGAAAAGCGCGGCAGACCATGTGTTGGGCGTCCGTCCGGTTGATCAAGATACCGATGGATCACTACTGGCCCACGCCGTCGCCGAGCACAAAACCAACTTTAATATCGCAGCCCAGCGCGACGCTATCGACTACATTGACAACTTCTGGACCCAACATAACCCGCCGGTGTTTGATCCTGACTATCGATCAAACATAGAAAAAGCAGGCACCCCTATAGTGATTCGCTGTGGCTGGCATGATGCGGCAACACAGTTGGGGGCGCTTTCAATGTTTGCCACCTTTAGCAGTCCGGTACAGGCGATTATCGGGCCATGGAACCATGATGGTTCCTACCATGTGGATCCATTTACAGATGATCCTGCAGCACCATTAGCTACCGATACGGCTGAAGCGCATGCCTTAACCGTTCAGTCATTAAATGATTATTTCTTAGCGCCGAACACGCACCCCAAACGGCAAGTGGACTACTATACACTGGGTGAAAACCGCTGGAAGACCACCACAACATGGCCACTACCCAACACCCAAATGCAACGCTGGTATTGTGGTAACAACCATCAACTCACACTGAAACGACCCACGACAGACACAGGCTTTGATCACTATCAAGTAGACCCCACCACCTCAACGGGACAATTTAACCGCTGGTATGCCCAGGCATCCAACCAGCCGATTTGCTTTCCCGACCGACAGGACGAAGATAAAAAGCTGCTGATCTACGATACGCCACCACTCAATGAAGATGTTGAAATAACCGGCCATCCCGTGGTGCAACTCTACCTTCGCGCCAATACAGAAGATGCCCAGTTTTTTGTCTACCTTGAAACCGTGGATCCCGATGGACGAGTCAGGTTACTGACTGATGGCCAGTTGCGGGGTATTCACCGCAAAATATCCACACAAACACCGCCCTATAAAATGTTTGGCCCTTACCACAGTCTGAGAGAGCAGGATGCCGAACCCATGGTGCCTTGTGCGATTACCGAAATCAGTTTTGATCTACTGCCTATATCAGTCCGGCTTAAAAAAGGGCAGAGGATTCGTCTGGCAATAGCGGGTGCTGATTGCGAGACCTTTGCGGTGAATGCGCAAGCTGAGCATAGGATTTTTGAAGTGCAAAGACATCAATCATTGAGTTCATCAATCACCTTGCCAGTGATAACGGCAAAGGCGGTGGAGTAAATGAAACTCCTGATGCTAATAGGCGCACTATTAACCGCTTGGTGGTTTTGGTTTAACGGCACCGATTTAAAAACAGAAGACGCTTTAGTACGCACCACCAGCTCGGGTGTCTTATTGGGGCTTGACCACCAAACCCATACCTCATGGTTAGGTATTCCCTACGCAAAAAGCACAGCAGGTCCTTATCGTTGGAAAGCGCCACAGCCTTATATCGCCGATAGACTGCTTAAAGCGCATCAATACGGTGAACCCTGCGCCCAGCCTGCCATGGTTATCGCAAACCATACGCTGACAGAGATGCGCTATACCGGTAGCGAAAACTGCCTGTTCCTGAATATTTGGGCGCCGCAGCAACGGCATGCTGACGCTACGCCAATACCGGTTATTGTCTGGGTCCATGGCGGCGCCAATGTTGTTGGCAATGGCAATATCAACGGCGGCAAACTGGCATCCAGCCAGCGCGTTATTGTTGTCTCTATCAATTACCGCTTGGGTATTTTAGGTTGGTTATCCCATTCTTCCTTGCGTAATACAGCGGCCTCACCCGAAGAGGCCTCTGGCAACTTTGGTACGCTGGATATCATCGAGTCATTAAAATGGGTTCGCCACAATATCAGCCAGTTTGGCGGCGACCCCAACAACATTACCCTGATGGGCCTGTCGGCAGGAGGGTGGAACGTCTTTTCCTTATTACAATCTCCTATAGCCAAAGGCTTGTTTCATAAATCTATCATCCATAGCGGACAACCGCGAACCACTAGCAAGGCAAGCGCTGAGCACTTGATTGATAATGCCACCTCAGGGCATCCGCAAAGTTCGGGCGAGTTATTATTGCAGTTGCTTATCAATGAGGGGTTGGCTGCCGACCGACCAACAGCAAAAGTCACTGTCATGGAAATGGGCGATACAAACATCGTCGAGTACCTGCGCAGCAAAAGCCATCAACAATTAGAGCTGGCCCTTAACCAGTTGGCGCAACAATACAATCAGCGTTTGGGGGATAACAAAAACAATAATAGCCAACGGATAAAGCGTATCTTTCGTCGGCATAGCCCTGAAGCACCTTATTTAAACTATCAAGCCCCCATGCTTTTTACCGATGGGACGGTACTTTCCCGTGAAGACTTTATGACATCAATAAATCAGGGGGTCTTTAATCTTGTCCCAATGATTTTGGGGACTACCAGAGATGAGTCAAAAAACTTTCAGGTGCTTGATCCTGAATTTGTCAGCATTAAAAACGGCAAACGCCTAATAAACGGCCCCGTACGCTATCAATTAGCCAACCATTCAATCTCGCAACTATGGAAACGGGTTGGTGCCGATAAACCGGCAACTGCATTAGCAGATCTTGTCGATGTTTTTGTCTTCCGTTTCGATTGGGATGATTTGCCCGGCGATCAAGCGGGAGAAAACCTAAAAGCCCTGTATGGCGCCAGCCATGGTATTGATCAGGGCTTTATATTTGGTGAACAGGCTACGCCTTTTTCAGATAAACCGCTTACCGCTGAAGACAAGAAACTCTCGGCAGCCATCATGAACTACTGGGCAGAGTTTGCTTATAGCGGTAAGCCAGGCAAAGGACGAAGTGGTCAGCTACCTGAATGGACGCCGTGGTCAAATGCCTCGGGCAGCCAAAGCAAAACATTACTGTTAGACAGGGAAGGGGATAAAGGTATCAGAATGTCTAGTACTCATATCACCTCAAAAGATATCACTGAACTATTTGCAAAAGAAAGTAGCGATAACACGGTCTATTGCGATATCAATAATAACCCCATCATTGATTTTTCCATTGTGGATCAGGAAATACTTAAACCTGTTGATTGCGAGAGTAAGAATAGCGATTAAAGTTTTGATCGGAGATATCAGATGAAAATACTATTTCTGGGTGGAACCGGTTTTGTCGGCCGGCATATGGTAGCGGCTGCATTAGCTAAGGGGCATCAGGTAACGTTATTCAATCGTAACAACACCAATACTGATTTATTTCCAGAAGCAGAGCGTTTAGAGGGTAATCGTGATGGAAATTTGGATGCGCTAAAAGGCCATAACTGGGATGCCGTCGTTGATGTTAATGGCTATTTGCCCCGACTGGTGCGAGATTCGTTAACGCTGCTTAAGGGCAGTGTAGGTCGTTATCTATTTATCTCAGCGGCCAATGCCTGCGACTGGGAAATTGCCAAAAACAATGACCATGCCGATGAAGAGACGCCAAGAGTCACAATGACAAACCCCGCCAGTGAAGAATACTGGGGCGCGGATTATGGTGGTCTTAAAGCTTTATGTGAACTGGAGGTTGAAAAACATTTTCCCGACTGCTCATCTATCTTACGTCTTGGCGTTGTCGCAGGGCCCCATGACCCAACCGATAGAGTGACCTATTGGGTGGATAGAGTAGCCCGTGGCGGTGAAATATTAGTCCCCGCACTGCCAGAGGATCCAATCCGGTTTATCGATGTTCGGGATCTGGCGGATTTTACATTGAAGGTGATTGAAAACCGTTTGGATGGCATTTTCCATACCTTGGGTAAGCCGTTGTCATGGCAAGACTGGCTTGATGCTTGCCAATCGGAGAGTGGCAGTGATGTCACTTACCGGTGGGTCAACGACACCAACTTCCTGGCCGAACATATTGATTTACAACAGCGGCCTTTTGGTACTTTGCCAATGATGTTTGAAGGCGCTTTAGAGGATATTGATTGGCGCTGTGACAAGGCTGTTTCAGCGGGCTTGAAGTATTCTGATCCAGCTGCGACAGCGAGGGATATTCTGGCTTGGCACAAAACTCGTCAATTGCATCAGGAAGAGAGTAGTGAGCAGCTGGCATTGAGAACGGCGCTTGATTGGGATAATAAAGAGGCTGGGAATTATTGGATGGCTGGTTTGACCGTTAGTCAGGAATCTGAATTGTTAGTGAGGTGGGCTAAGCACTGACTTTTCGATAAGTTTTACTATTTATTTACCTTGATTATTAGGAGCACTACCTATTGAAATCGGTACAATTATCATCAGTAATAAGCGATAAAACCTCCCAATCTTTTTGGCCTGCTGGCGTCGCCTATATCAACCACCAACTCGTCCCCATCCAAGACGCCAAAATCCCCATCCTCGATTGGGGATTTTTACATTCCGACGCCACCTACGATGTGGCCCATGTGTGGCAGGGCAAGTTCTTTCGCATCGACGACCATATCGACCGTTTCTTTGCCGGTATGGATCGCTTGCATATGGACTGTGGTCTATCCAAAGCCGAGGTCAAACAGGTGATGGTGGACTGCGTTGTGGCTACTGGTCTTCAAGATGCCTATGTAGAGATTATCTGCACCCGGGGCCAACCTGCGCCTGGGTCGCGGGACCCGCGCACCTGCGAGAATCAGTTCTGGGCCTTTGCCATACCCTTTGTGCATATTTTGGATCCGGCCAAGCAAGGGCTGTCGGTGATTATCAGCCAGCGCCAGCGCATACCCGCGGCATCGGTTGACCCGACGATAAAGAACTACCACTGGCTGGATCTGGTGCTGGGGCTGTATGAAGCCTATGAGCAGAATGCCGAATCAGTGCTGTTGGTGGATAGCGCGGGCAACCTCTGTGAGGGGCCTGGGTTTAATCTGTTTGTGTTGTCTGGTGATCGGTTAATGACCCCCAAATCTGGCGTGCTCCATGGGATTACCCGCAAAACCATTTTGGAGCTGGGTGTTGCGCAGGGGCTAGATGTCTGTGAGATGGATATCACCGGAGTTATGGCCGCAGAGGCCGATGAGATCTTTGTGACCAGCACCGCTGGTGGGCCTATGCCAGTGACGAGCGTTAAATGGTGAGCCAGTGGGTGCTGGTGAGCCTGGGGCGGTGACACAGGCCTTGCGGCAGGCCTATTGGGATCTGCATGATGATCCGGCGTATGCTGAGGTGGTGTGATCAGGGACTGTATGCCGAACTAGTCTTCAAAAGCTTTGTCTTATGAATTGTCAATACACACTGTGTAATTTTGTGTATAATTATTTTATGACATAGGCACCGTTTAGGAGACATTGCCGTGACAAACTACCGCAAGTTAAGCAATCAGCCCCTTTGTTTTGCGCTGGCTGAGTTCCGTTTTTCTTCCGTGATGGATATCCAGTCTTATATCCCCAAGATCCAAGATGCGTTGCGTGAAGAGTACCCAGTACTTGAGACAAGTGCTGAGCAATCCGTGCAGCTTCAGCCTGGAGGCGTTGCAGTATCTCGGGTTGAACAGTGGATGTTTCTGTCTGCCAACAGAAAAAGCGCCGTGATCATTAACCAAGATCGATTGATTCACTGCACCTCTGAATACTCAAGGTTTCCCGGCTTTTCGTCTAATTGCCAAAAGGCGCTAGAGGTATTGGTGGAATTGGTTAAGCCCGGCCTGATTTTAAGAATTGGCTTAAGGTACGGCGATTTGGTGAGAATTGATGACGGCGAAACAGCGGCAGATCTGGTTGACCCAGACTTTATTTACCCGGGCAGTGCAAGCGCATTGGGTGAACCTCTTCATAAAAAGAGTGAAACCTATATTGCGACAGAACACGGGCGGCTTGCCATTAGGTCGTTGTATGGTATTCACAATCTGACCTATATGCCTGATGTGCAAAACCTACCATTGGCTATTGCCGCAGACGAAAAAGCCAGCGAGCGAGTTGTACTGGATTTTGATCATTTTTGGGAAGCAGGGCAGGCATCAACAGTTTTTAACTGCCAAGATATAATTTCCAAGCTTGATTCATTGCATGAAATCTCCAGAGAAGCCTTCTGGAAAGTAACCACGGATAAGGCGAGAAACGAAAAATGGAATTAGCACTAAACGATGGCTATTTTGGAACCTCAAGCGGCGCATGCAGCCCTGTCGATGCAGCTGTTCAAAGTTGCCCGGTGCCACAGGAGTACCTTGAGCAACAATTCGGTGTCTTTCAGGGTTCCGGTGGCAGTCTCGTTCGCATCTCTTCGCGCGCCGCTAGTGGTGCCAACCTATTTATTCAGCCAGCCCCCAAAAACAATATCCAAGAAATTACTGACAGTATTCGTGACACCTTTGGTTTGAGTGTAACGGCGCTGGTGAGTATTTGTCATTTACAGAGCAGAAAAACCTACTATAACTGGATGGTTGGTAAATCCACTCCGCATTCATCAAGTATGAGCCGCATCTATGATCTGCTGTTGGTCGCAAAAGCCTGGAAAAATGCTGGTTTCCCAAACCCGAAAGGCCAATTGACTCAGCCAGTGCTGGATGATCAGAGTTTGCTTGACCTGCTTAACCAGGCACCCATCAACAAAGATCTTATTTTGTTTGCCGGCAGTCGTCTCAATTTGAGCGCCCCACCTCAAGCCACCTTGCGAGATCCATTCGCCACTTAATGAGGATACAGCTTGAACGGAGGAGTAGCCAAAAAGGACTTTTGAAACCGGGGTCAGATGAAAGTTTATCAAAATTGCAAATATTGACGGCGCTCTGTCGGGATGACAGTCGAGAGAGATCCTTCACTTCGTTCAGGATGACAGCTAAATTCAGGATGACAGCTAAATTCGGATGACGTCGAGAGAGATCCTTCACTTCGTTCAGGATGACAGCTAAATTCAGGATGACAGCTAAATTCAGGATGACAGCTAAATTCGGATGACGGTCGAGAGAGATCCTTCACTTCGTTCAGGATGACAGCTAAATTCAGGATGACAGCTAAATTCAGGATGACGGTCGAGAGAGATCCTTCACTTCGTTCAGGATGACAGCTAAATTCAGGATGACAGCTAAATTCGGGATGACAGCTAAATTCAGGTCGAGAGAGATCCTTCACTTCGTTCAGGATGACAGCTAAATTCAGGATGACAGCTAAATTCAGGATGACAATTATGTGGATTGATTGACTCCAGCCTTCGCTGGAGTGACGAATAACCTACCCAAACAACGACTTCAACGCTGCCAATGATTCCTCTCCCTTTGCCTGATTCTCTTCAGGGCTTAATTCTTCACCACCACCAATACGAATCAAATCATCTTCCGGTAGTTCATCAATAAACCGGCTCGGCGTGGTCGCTGATGTCTCACCAAACTGGGTTCGCTGTCGGGCACAGGTCATCGTCAGGGTCCGCTGGGCGCGGGTGATGCCCACATAGGCAAGGCGGCGTTCTTCTTCTATCTGGCCGCCTTCTACGCTGTTTTTATGGGGCAGGATATCTTCTTCCATGCCGATCATAAATACGTGCAGGAACTCTAGTCCTTTAGCAGCATGCAGAGTCATTAGCTGTACTTTGTCATCGGCGGATTCTTCTTTTTCGCGGTCGAGCAGATCTCTGAGGATTAGTTTTGAGATGGCATTTTCAATTTTGCTATCGCCATTTTCTTCATCGGTGGCGGTCTCATCATTCTTGAGTACCTGGGCTAATTGATTGAGCAAAAACTGCACATTCTCCCAGCGCTTTTGGGCGACATGATCGCTGCTGGCATTTTGTCTTAGCCAGTCGAGGTAATCGATATCGTCGAGCATTTCATTAATCGCTTCGATCGGTTTGCCGTTGTAGACATTGCGATTGATATTTTGCACCCAGTGTTTAAAGCGTTTTAGGCGCTCTAAATTATTCGCCGGCATGGTGGCGGTTAGTCCGACTTCATCGATGGCATCGTAGAGCGAGATATTGCGTTTATTGGAATACGCGCCGAGTTTTTCCAAAGTGGTGGGGCCGATCTGGCGTCTTGGCGTGTTGATAATGCGCAGCATGGCGTTGTCGTCATCTGGGTTAATAATTAACCGCAGGTAGGCCATAATATCTTTGATTTCGGTCTTGGCATAAAACGATTGGCCGCCGGTAATCTCGTAGGGAATACTCTGGGATTGCAGTTTAATCTCGACCATCTTGGCTTGGTAATTGCCGCGATAGAGGACTGCAAAGTCGCTGTATTTACAGCGGCGTTTTAGGCGCATATCAATAATTTCATTGACCACCCGTTCGCATTCGGCTTCTTCATTATCACTGCTAATAAAACGCAGCGGATCGCCGGGACCCAGTTCACTCCACAGCGCTTTGCTGATCAGGTGAGGGTTGTTGTCGATCAATGTGTTGGCGGCTTTTAGAATGCGACCGGTGGAGCGGTAGTTCTGCTCGAGCTTAACAATATTGAGTGCCGGGAAGTCTTCCTGCAGTTGCATTAGGTTTTCTGGTCTTGCGCCACGCCATGCGTAAATTGATTGGTCGTCGTCGCCTACGACGGTGAGTGCCTGTTTTTCGTTGACGAGGGTTTTCACCAGTTCGTACTGGGCGAGGTTGGTGTCTTGGTACTCATCGACTAGCAGATAGCGTATTCGTCGCTTCCATTTGGCCAGTATCTCGGGCTGGCTTTTAAATAGCAGCACGGGGATCATAATCAGGTCATCGAAGTCGACGGCGTTGTAGGCTTTTAGGGCGCGCTGATAGCGTTCGTAGAGCATGGCAATGGCTTGTTCGCCGGTGCTGTTGGATGCATTCGCTGTCTGATGGGGTTCTAAGAGGCCATTTTTCCAGTTGGAGATGGTGTTTTGTGCGGTGTCGATAAGCTTGTCATCGAGCTCTGTATGGCGCGCTAATAATTCTTTGAGCAGGTTTTTACAGTCTTCCTGATCGAGTATCGAGAAGCCGGGTTTAAAGCCCAGTGCTTTGCTCTCGGTACGAATAATATTTAGTCCGAGGTTGTGGAAGGTGGAGACGGTTAGGCCTCGGCCTTCGGTTTTACCGAGCAGGGCAGAGACTCGCGCCTTCATTTCTCGGGCGGCTTTGTTGGTAAAGGTCACGGCGGCGATATTGCGTGCGGGTATTCCGCACTCTTCGACTAGGTAGGCGATTTTGCGGGTGATTACGCTGGTTTTACCACTACCGGCTCCGGCGAGTACCAGTAGTGGGCCATCGATGTACTTCAGCGCTGCATGCTGTTGGGGGTTTAAGTTTTGCGACATTCCCGGGTTAAGCCATTTCAGCGATTGCAGTGCGTTTCTCTTGTAACTGGGTCAGGGTACTTTCGAAGTCGCTAAGCTTTTGACGCTCTTTGGCGACCACTTCTGCGGGCGCATTATCGACAAACTTGGCATTGCTGAGTTTGCCGGTAAGCTTTTTCGCTTCCAGAGCATTCTTATCAATTTCACGATCTAGGCGGGCAAGTTCTGCGTCCACATCAATCAGGCCTGCCATAGGCACTAGGATTTCCAGATCACCGGCTAGTGCTGTGGCGCATAGAGGGGCATCTTCAGGATTATCCAGCCAGGTAATTGATTCTAGGCTGGCTAGCTTGCTGAGGAACTGGCGGTTTTCTTCAAGTCGACGCTGATCGTTGGCGTCGCCTTTGGTCATGTAGATAGGCAGTGCTTTGGCCGGGGAGATATTCATCTCACCGCGGATATTACGCACGCCGACAATCACGGTTTTTAGCCATTCGATATCGGCTAGTGAATCTTGGTCGATTTTGTTTTGGTCAGCCATTGGAAAGGGCTGCAACATAATAGTGTCGCCCTCGGCTTTAAGTTCAATGCCGGCGAAGGGGGCGATGGTCTGCCAGATCTCTTCGGTGATAAACGGTAGCATTGGGTGAGCCAGTCGCAAGGTTGCTTCTAATACTCTTACCAATGTGCGGCGGGTGCCTTTCTGTAGCTCCGGATCGCCATTCTCATCCCAGAGAACCGGCTTGGATAGTTCTAGGTACCAGTCACAGTATTCATTCCACACGAAGTCGTAAAGAGCCTGTGCGGCTAGATCAAATCTGTAGCTGTCGATGGCGGCGGTGACGTCGATTTCGGCTTGCTGCAGGCGCGAGATAATCCAGCGGTCGGCGAGGCTGAGTTTGTAGTTGTCGCTGCCGTCTTGGCCGCAGTCGAGAGCGCCTTCTTCACTTTGGGCGTTCATCAATACATAACGCGAGGCATTCCAGATTTTGTTACAGAAGTTTCTGTAGCCTTCGAGTCGTTTCATATCCCAGTTGATATCACGGCCGGTTGAGGCCAGTGCACAGAGGGTAAAACGCAGGGCATCTGAACCATGGGGTTCTATGCCATCGGGGAACTGTTTGCGGGTGCGCGCGGCGATCTTTTCAGCCAACTGGGGCTGCATCATATTGCCGGTGCGCTTTTCCAACAGGCTTTCAATATCAATGCCGTCGATCATATCCAGAGGGTCGAGCACATTGCCTTTCGACTTGGACATTTTCTGACCCTGCTCATCGCGGATCAGGCCGGTCACATAGACAGTTTTAAACGGCACTTCGGATTCGCCATTTTCATCTTTGATCAGGTGCATGGACATCATCACCATACGCGCAACCCAGAAGAAAATAATATCAAAACCAGTGACTAGCACATCGGTGGGGTGGAACATTTTTAAGCGATCGGTCTGCTCGGGCCAGCCCTGAGTGCCAAAGGTCCAGAGGGCAGAGGAGAACCAGGTATCCAGTACATCTTCGTCCTGTTTCAGAGGAATATCACCGAGGTTATATTTCTCTCGAACCTCTTCTTCACTGCGGCCAACATAGGCTTTGCCGGCTTCGTCGTACCAGGCGGGGATTTGATGGCCCCACCACAGCTGGCGTGAGATACACCAGTCGTTAATGTTGCGCATCCACGAGAAGTACATATTTTCGTACTGCTGGGGAACAAATTTAATGCGGCCATCTTCTACGGCTTCAATGGCTGGGCCAGCCAGTTTCTTGGCGTCCACATACCATTGGTTAGTCAGCAGCGGTTCGATAACCACGCCACCGCGATCGCCATAGGGTACGGTCATATCGTTTTCTTCAATACTGTCCAGCAGACCCAGGGCTTCAAAGTCGGCGACAATTTCACGGCGCGCGGCAAAGCGTTCCATACCGCGGTACTTTTCTGGAAGGGTAGGGTCGAGTTCGTTGTTATCACTGCCGTCGCTATTCACGCATTCGGCGGTCTGGCGAATATCGGCATTGGTGGTGAGAATATTGATCATCGGCAGCTTTTGACGCTGGCCTACTTCATAGTCATTAAAGTCATGGGCTGGGGTGATTTTTACACAGCCTGTGCCTTTTTCCATGTCGGCGTATTCGTCGGCTACGATGGGAATCAGTCTGCCTACTAAGGGTAATTCAACAAACTTGCCGATCAGGTTTTGATAGCGTGGGTCTTCCGGGTTAACTGCTACGCCGGTATCACCGAGCATAGTTTCCGGGCGGGTGGTGGCGACGATAATGTAGTCTTTGCCATCGTCGGTAGTTTCACCGTTAGCCAGCGGGTAGCGCAGATGCCACATCTTGCCTTTGACTTCGCGGTTTTCAACTTCGAGATCGGAGATTGCGGTGTGTAGCTTGGGATCCCAGTTGACCAAGCGCTTGCCGCGATAGATTAGGCCATCGGCATGCAGGCGTACAAAGGCTTCCTGAACGCCTTTATAGAAGCCGTCGTCCATGGTGAAACGTTCGGTTTCCCAGTCCACAGAGTTGCCGAGTCGGCGCATCTGTTTGGTGATGGTGCCGCCGGACTCTTCTTTCCAATCCCAGATTTTTTCAATAAATTTTTCTCGGCCAAGCTCTTCGCGACCGGGCTGGCCCTCGGCGGCCAGTTTGCGTTCAACCACCATCTGGGTGGCGATACCGGCATGGTCGGTACCCACTTGCCACAGAGCGATTTTTGCCTTTCATGCGGTTGTAGCGGGTCAGGGCATCCATAATGCCGTGCTGCAGGGCGTGGCCTATGTGCAGGCTGCCGGTGACATTGGGTGGTGGAATAACAATGCTGTAGGCGTCATCGCGCTCTTTACGGCTGTCGTCGGGCGCAAAATAGCCGCGTTCTTCCCAGGTTTTGTACCATTTGGTTTCTATTTCCTGGGGGGCAAATGTTTTTTCCATTATTGAGCTCAGTCTTTAATTCTGGTGGTTTTATCGGTGTAAATATCAAGCAGGGGATTATAGATGTTGGCGCTGATGGTTGCGATTAGTTTTCGCGGTTAAAACGCTCTTCAACCATACTGCGGATCTTGTCGCGCAATATCTGGTCAATCTTGGGTCGCATGCGCGCCATTAACTTTGCCACCACCGCATTGATCTGCTCATCGGTGACTGGCTGTGGTGAAGAGGGTTGGTCGAAAAGATGCTGCTGGGCGCTGTTAAATTTTTCTTTTAGCTGCCGCTCGTCATGGATCTCGCTGTCGACCACTTCGGTAAGAATGGGGATCTCGAGATTATAAGCATCTTCATCGGCAACGCTGGGAGGCAGCGGGCTGTTGTTCTGCGACGCTATATCTGCCTCGGGCAGCAGGTTTTTCTGCAGGGAGTAGAGGTCGTCGAGAAGGTTTTCATAGTTGGGATAGCGATCGTCGCCGCTTTTGTTGTTCATGTTTTGCTATTCATTTAGGGCTGTTCTTTAAGGTTTAAACTTTTCGCTAAGATCGTGAAAGCTTAACGGATAGCCGCGTTCCTTGTAAAACTTGAAGTTGTCGCGCTTGGCCTGCTCGTATTCAGGCTGCTGGTAAATAATTTCCATCACCCGTTCAAAGCGGCTAAACCAGGTGGGAATCTCGGCCTGCAGGTTGATTAATATGCTGTGGTGATCGGCGGGTTCGCTGTCGACAGTGATCGCTACCGGCATCTGTTCAGCGCCAATACCGTGGGGCACAAAGGCACTGGCCTGAAAGTCCCAGAGCATTTTGTTGAGCGTTTCTGCAGTTTTATTATCGGCCACCAGGCAGAGTACCTGCTGATTCATTTTCAGGGCTTTTTGGGCGAGCTGACAGACAAGTGCCAGGGCAACCTGAAGGTCGCCTGACAACTTGTAAAAAGAGACATCGGTCATCAATTACCCCGCTTTACTCTTTACCGCTTTGCTACGCAGGTAATCCATCAGGATGGGTACCGGACGTCCAGTGGAGCCTTTCTGTGCACCAGATACCCAGGCGGTGCCGGCAACATCCAGATGCGCCCATTTATATTTCTTGGTGAAGCGTCCCAGGAAACAGGCTGCGGTAATAGTGCCTGCCTGTGGGCCACCAATATTAGCGATATCGGCAAAGTTACTTTTCAGCAGACTGTCGTACTCTTCGTACATTGGCAGACGCCAGGCGCGGTCACCACTGCGCAGGCCACTGCTGAGAAGATCTTCCGCCAGCTGGTCATCATTGGAGAGCAGGCCGGCCGTCTCCTTGCCCAGCGCGCCAATCACCGCACCGGTTAGGGTAGCAATATCAATCACTGTATCTGGCTTAAAGCGTCCGACATAGGTCAGGGCATCACAGAGAATCAAGCGACCTTCAGCATCAGTATTTAAGACTTCAATGGTCTGGCCAGACATGCTGGTCACCACATCACCGGGCTTGGTGGCATGGCCATTGGGCATATTTTCGACTGCCGGAATAATACCGACCACATTGATTGGCAGTTGGTTTTCAATCAGTGCATTGATTACGCCGATTACCGACGCGCCACCGCACATATCGTATTTCATTTCATCCATGCCGCGGCCGGGTTTCAGGCTGATACCACCGGAATCAAAGGTAACCGCTTTGCCGACCAGTACCACTGGCTTAACTGAAGCTTTGGCACCCTGGTACTTAATAACAATTAATTTGCCCGGTTCATCTGAACCCGCACTAACCGAAAGCAGGGAGCCCATCTTGAGTTTCTTCATCTCAGCTTCGTTAAGTACGCTGGTGGTAACTTTAGCCTGGCCTTTGGCAAGTGCCTTGGCCTGAGTGGCTAGATAGCTGGGTGTACAGATATTGGCCGGCAGATTACCCAGTTGGCGAGCGGTATTCATACCGTTGCCCACTGCTGAACCATAGCCCAGACCTTTTTTGGCGGCTGCTAAACTGCCTTTTTTGCCGGTCCAGTAAGTCAGAGTCTTTAACTTTTGCGCCTTGGCTTTTTTGCCGCTGCTATATTTGTAGCTGGCAGTCTGAATGCTGCGGGCGATAATGCCGGCTTCCCATTCAGCATCTTCCGAGAGACCTTCGCCAACCCAGACAGCTTTGGCACTTGGTGTCTTTTTAAGCGCAGAGGCTCCGGCTCTGATAACTTTGATAAGCTGTTGATTGGTTGTAGCGCCCTCGGTGCCGAGCAAGATAATACGTTTACCATTGGCCCCAGGTATATGCATAACCAGCGTCTCGGATTTTCTACCGCTGAAGTCGCCAGCCTTAATAAGCGAAGAGATCGCACCATCTAAAGATTTATCCAGTGCCTGAGCGCTGTCTTTTAGTTGTGGCCCGGTCGGTAGAATGAGAGAATCAGCTTTTATATTTAACAGCTGTGCGGAAGATGCAGTAAAATCCATGTTTGCTCCGTTATCGTCGTTTTTTTAGTAAGTTTTTTATGCGAATTGTTCTTTTAAACAAGAAACAGACGATAGCATAATTTGCACCACAACACCCAAGGGCTGAAACCTTTAACTGTGATTATTTTTCGTTATCTATGCCGTGAAATTCTCTCCGCCACCACCGCTGTCTGTGTGATTCTGCTGCTGGTATTGATGAGCGGTCGCTTTGTAAAGTATCTCGCCAAAGCGGTTACTGGGGATATGGAATCGAGCGTTATTTTCGCCATGATCGGCTATCGAATCCCCGGTTTTCTTGAACTGACCTTACCTCTGGCTTTCTTTTTAGCGGTGTTGCTCTCCTTTGGTCGCCTGCATATCCAAAACGAAATGAGTGTTTTAAAAGCCTGCGGTATCTCGGAAAAACGTCTGATGGGTTACACCCTGGTACTGGCACTTTTGTTTGCCGCGATTACCGCTTGGCTAAGTCTGTCTGTGGCACCTTCTGGTATGGCCAAGGCTGAGGCCCTTCAGCAGGCGGAAAAGCAGCGCAGCGAACTGGATAAGTTAATGCCGAAAAAGTTTTACTCGCTGTCTGGCGGCAAAGGTGTCACCTATGCTGAAGGGGTGACCGAAGATCGTGAGCTGGATGAAGTGTTCCTGGCCATGACTGTCGGCAGTGAAGAAAACTCAGACCGCAGTCTGGTGTTGGTGTTGGCGGAAAAGGGTCGACAGAAACAGGCTGAGGGCGATTCAGAAGATGGCCCGGAGCGTTACCTAGTGTTGGATAAGGGTTACCGTATTGAGGGCATTCCCGGTCAAAACGATTACCAGATTACCTATTTTGAAGAGTACGGTTCTCGACTGAAGGACAGTAAGCCGCTTGATAGAACACTTAAGACCGATGCTATTACTACTCAAGCCTTGCTCGACTCGGATGATCTCGAATTGCAGGCAACACTGCAGTGGCGCCTCTCTATTCCATTGCTGGTAATCGTAGTGACATTACTTGCAGTCCCCTTAAGTCGAACGAATAACCGTCAGGGCCGCTTTGGTAAATTGCTGCCGGCGATTGTTTTATATTTCACCTATCTGGTTTCCCTAAATGCGATGCGCGGCGCTATTGAGTCCGGTTCAGTGCCGGTCTCGGTGACCATGTTGCCGGTACATTTTGTCTATTTGAGTCTGGCTCTTGTGCTGCTTAGATCGGGTCGGCCAAAGAAATCCCGTCTTCCAACGAGTAAGGCAGCTGACGGAGTACAGGTCTAATGCGACGACTGTCACGACATGTTGGTTCGACAATTTTTGCTGCCATTGCTGTAGCGCTATTGGTCTTGGTCGGGCTTGATTCTGTAGGGGCGATTATTGACCAGACTGCGGATATATCGCGCAACTATCATTTTTCCGATGTGCTGATCTATGTGGGTACCCTGGTGCCGTCGCGAATCTATGAATATATGCCCTTTGCCTCACTGATCGGCTGCCTGATTGGTCTTGGACTGCTGGCAACTAATAGTGAAGTCATCGTGATGCGTGCGGCGGGTGTCTCGCCACTGCGTATTGTTGGCTTTGTGCTGCAGCCTGTGATGCTATTTATTATGTTTTCGATGGTGATTGGCGAGTATTTTTCTCCCTATCTGGATCAGCTCGCCGAAGGCCGCCGCGGTTATTTACTGAAAGGCGAGTCAGCGCAGGATTCCACCTCTGGCCCCTGGAATCGCGAAGGCAATGAGTTTATGCACTTTAATGCGGTGTTCCCTGGGGGTGTTGTCTACGGGGTGACGCGCTATCGCTTTAACGACGATCGGCAAATTGAAGAGGCGAGCTTCTCTTCGCGTGCGACATTTAATGCCAACGAGAATTACTGGATGGAAGAAAATGTTTCGGTAACGCGATTTTTAGACAATAGCACCGAGACTGAAAAGCTGGTCACCAGACGCTGGGACTCCGAGTTAACGCCGGGGGTGCTGTCGCTCAATATTCTGCCGGCAGATTCATTGTCGATGGAGGCTCTCTATAACTATATTCGCTATCTGAGATTGCAAAATACCGATACGGCCGGTTATGAAGTAGCCTTCTGGCGCAAAGTTTTACAGCCGCTAATTATTTTAGGTCTGGTTCTAATCGGCATCTCTTTTGTGTTTGGCCCTCTACGCGACTCGACCATGGGTTTTCGCATCTTTATCGGTGTGGTGGTGGGGGTTAGCTTTAGAATTCTGCAAGATATGCTTGGCCCGCTGAGTATAGTATTTGAGTTTCCGCCACTGATGGCGGTGCTGGCACCGGTACTGTTCTGTGTTGTGGTTGGGCTCTATTTACTTAGGCGTAGCGGCTAGCGAGAAAGCGCACATAAAAGAAAGCGCAACTAAAAAGAAAGTCCGTTAAAAAATTGGCCGGGCATTTCTGCCCGGCCTTTTTATTGTATACCCGACCTGTTAAGAATCTTCGTGCTACAACAAAACTTTAAGATGGTCTTTGGATGAATCGAAAAGATCGCAAGAAATTTAAAAGAAGTTCTCTGAAAACTATTTAATCTTTAAATAAAGGGTAGATACAAAGCCTCAGGATATCCAGTATTGAATTATTAAATTTCAATAAGGGTATTTTTTGAGCCTAAATGATTCAATAAACTGGGGTCAGATGAATATAAACTGGAATAAACTGGGGTCAGATGAATATAAACTGGGGTCAGATGAAGGTTTATGTAATTAAATTAGACTTCTAAAGAGCCTAATTGATCCTTTATCCGTATGCTTAAACTTATGATTAAAACATCTAAGCACGATGAGAATTTTATTGTCCAGAGCATATAAGGCAGTTAGAATTGCGAGCTTTTTTGAATCCAGACCCAAGAGAAATATTGATGTCCGCTAATACTGCTGAAGCTTTTGCGCCACTGCCCAATATCATTGAACCACAATGGTGGACTGGCACACCTGCAATCTCCCCGGAACTATTTGTTATCGATGGCAATGACTACCGTATGAACGGTGAACCACTGGTTGCCAGTGATGCGTTGGCACAGCATATGCAGCGTGTCTATGACGCTATTGGCCTGGTGCACGTGATCAACACCGGCTTGGATGATCTGCAGTCTATGCGTTTAATTGCCACACAGGTGCTCAAGAACGAGCGCAAGTATGAAGGTGGAGCAAACCCTCGCAAGACTATCGAAAAGAACGTCTACGAAGTTGGCGCACCCCTGAATGCCTGGCTGCATTACCATCATGAGATGGCCTATATCGGCTCCAGCACCAAAATGGTCAGCTTTATGGCTCATAAGATGCCCAGCGAAGGCGGTGCGACGTTTGTTTCCGATAACTGCGCTGCAACCGACGCGCTGATGGCGACTGAATTTGGTCAAAAATTAAAAAGACTGGGTCTCTGTTACCACCGCAATCTCTCAGATCGAGATGCATTTAAGGGTCGTCTGGATATAGGTGTTTACAACCATTGGCAGCAATCTATGCTCACGGAAGATCCTGACCAGGCTATCGCCGAGGCGCGCAGTCGCGGTCTGGAAGCTGAATGGGGTGAGGATAGACTGCTTAAGACTCGCTACTATATTTCAGCGTTTGAGTACTTCCCGCATCTCGATCGCAACCTTCTCTATGCCAGCCTGGCTGATGATGGCATGTGGTTTGATACCTGGCCGCTGGTTCAGCATCTGTCTGCAGATGAGCGTCCATTAAAGCTAACCTTTGGTGATGGCACAGAGATGACAATGGAAGAGAAGCGACTGTTTCTAAAAATTTACGATGACTACGGTATTCCTATCAACTGGGAAGTCGGTGATGTGGCACTGATCTGTAACTATAGATTTGCCCATGGTCGTCCCGCTGTGCACCTGAAAGAAGGTGAACAGCGCGAGCTGGGTGTTCTGATCGGTGAGTCTTTCGATAGGCTCCAAGCTCATGAAGACAAATGGTAGAAAAGAGGTTTTGTCAGTTACACTGCAATTCTTGTAACTGACAAATCAACTGCCATGGATAACTTAATCACTCGGCTTTCAGCCTTGCTAGACTCATCGTCGCTACTTCTTGGCGACGCTATCAGCGAAAAATATCATGCCGACTGGAGTGGGGTAGATCCCTGCCAACCAGCGGCACTGCTGAAACCAAAAACGACTCAACAGCTATCTGAAATCATGGCCCTTTGCCATGAGCATACCCAGCCTGTGGTTATTCAGGGTGGGCTGACCGGTCTGTCGGGAGGAGCCACGCCGCAACAAGGCGAATTCGCCATTTCTTTAGAGCGCATGCAGGGTATTGAAGAAATCGATACCACCGCCATGACCATTACCGCTAAGGCGGGTACGCCACTTCAGGTACTGCAAGACGCCGCTGCAGAGCATGATCTATTTATGCCTTTGGATCTCGGCGCTCGCGGCAGCTGCAATATTGGTGGCAATGTGGCCACCAATGCCGGCGGCACTGAAGTTATCCGCTATGGCATGACCCGCTCCCTAGTGTTGGGCCTTGAAGCTGTAATGGCCGATGGCACAGTGATTAGCGCCATGAATAAAATGGTAAAAAATAACTCCGGCTATGATCTCAAGCATCTATTTATTGGTTCGGAAGGCACTCTGGGTATTGTTACCAGAGTGGTGGTGCAGTTGCAGCCAAAGTTGCGCAGCTGCCACACCGCACTCTGTACGCTAGAGGATTATGATTCTGTCACCCAGTTGCTGGGTGAGCTTAAGCGCAGTCTCGGGGCAGGGCTTACGGGTTTCGAATTAATGTGGGACAACTACCTGGATAAGGTATTAGAGGTAGTCCCCGATCTGCAAAACCCCTTTGCCGAGCCGCACCCTTTCTATCTGCTGGTAGAGTATAAAGACAGTCACGAAGCGGCCGGTGCCGAGCGCTTTGAGAACGCATTATTTGCTCATCTTGAAGCAGGCTTAATTACCGATGCGGTCATTGCTCAATCTCATAAAGACGCAGAGAATTTCTGGCAAATACGCGATGGTATCGGCGAATTACTTCAGGTGTTGGGCCCAGTATCCAATCAGGATGTGAGTCTGTCACTAACCAAGTTGGGTCTGTTTGCTACCGATTTGGAAACCCGCCTAAAAACTAAATATACTGATATGGATGTGCTGATGTTTGGCCATATTGGCGACAATAATTTGCATGTGGTGGCCTACACCGGCCGCGCAGAAGATAAGCCGCTAATCAATACAGATATTATGCGGATGATTGGTGAATACGCTGGTGCGATTACCGCTGAACATGGTGTGGGTGTTAATAAGCGAGACTTCCTCGATCAGTCGCGAAGCCCGGAGGAAATCGCCCTGATGAGAACCCTCAAACATGCCATGGATCCCAAAGGTATCCTCAATCCAGGCCGCGTAATCTCTGAATAAATCGGGGTCAGATGAAGGTTTTTAGATGAAGGTTTTTGTGCAACTCATCGTCACGTGAAACTTATGCTAGCATTGACCCTAGAATGAACTTTATAAAAGCGACAAGGATGACGCTATGGCAAGATTTCCTCGATTCTGTCCAAAAGGGCACCCACAACACATTATCCAACGCGGTAATAACCGCCAACCATGTTTTGCACTAGATGATGACTATGCAAGCTATGCATCTTGGTTAAAAGAATATGCGTCCGAGTTCGGTGTTGATATCCATGCATGGGTATTTATGTCGAACCATGTTCATTTGCTTGCCACTCCGCAGTGCGATGAAGCTATTTCATTGATGATGCAAGCTTTGGGGAGGCGATATGTCCGATACTTTAATCGAAGTTACCAGCGAACGGGGACCCTTTGGGAGGGTAGATTCAAATCTTGCATCGTACAGACAGAGCGATACCTGTTAGAGCTTTATCGTTATATTGAGCTAAACCCCGTGCGGGCAAAAATAGTAGAGGAGGCCGTTGATTTTCATTGGTCTAGCCATCATTTTAATGCGCTTGGTGTTGAGAGTGCCCTTTGCCAGCCGCATGAGGTGTATATGCGTTTAGCCAAAAGCGCGAGCAAAAGAAGAAAAATATACCGTGGGTTTTTTCAAAAACCACAAGATCGCTCGATAATAAAAAGTATAAGTGATTCGGTTAACAAAGAGCTGGCATTTGGCAATGATCGCTTTAAGGGCGAAATTGAGATTTTGTATGGCAGAAGATTAACTCAGGGTAAAAGTGGTAGGCCGAGGCGGGCAGGTTAATGAAAATGTTCATCTGACCCCGATTTAAAAACCTTCATCTGACCCCGGTTTATGCGACAGATAAAAGTAAGCCGGGCAAAAATGCCCGGCTTTTTTGTTTGCTGTCCTACCTGTTAAGAATTTTGGACAACTAGCAAATCAAAATTCGTCAATGATTTAGAAGCTGTAACTAACGCCTCCAAAAAAGTACGAGCCGTTAAATCCAAAGGGCGCTGAGCGGCGAGAGAAATCAAATACGCCGTTGGAGTCTACAAATACATTGCCCGATGAATCGGCAATGGTGCCGGCACGAGTCTGTCCGATGGTGTTGGTATCTGGCGTCTCATCAAAGATATTGATGCCGCCGAGATTGACGACCAATCCATTGCCAAGGTCATATATCAGGTTGAGATCAGTAAGCACTTTGGCACCAAAGGTTTGGGTGTTGGATACACTGTCACAGCTGCCTTCACAGACGGTGTATTCGCCATAACGATTGAATGAGAGCACAGCTCTAAACGCTTCGTTGCTGTAGTTGGCGGTCAAGTTGATTCGATCTTCTGGCTGCCAGTCTTCAATAATAGAAATATCCTGCGGGGTGAAAACATCTTCGGCACTGATGTTTTGCAGTCCTCCGCTAGTGAAGGTTTTTACCACTTCAGTCTCAGTAAAGTTAGCTGCTAGAGACAGGTTAAGCGCGCCTTCTTCCATGTCTATATCGTAGACTGCGACTATATCCACACCTTGCGTCTCGGTGTCGGCCCCATTGAGGAAAAACTGTGCGCCGCTAGCGCCTGAGGCTGCGAGAGCTGCAGTTAGGTTGGGATCGCCAAGTGCCGACGTGAGGCTGCCACTGATAACGATACGGTCATCTATATCAATCTTATAGCCGTCGATAGCAATACTCAGATTATCAGTGGGTTCGATAATCAGCCCGAGGCTGTAGTTGATCGATTCCTCCTCTTGCAGCTCGGGTATGCCAATGGCGCGTGCCAGTTCGCTATCATTTCTGAATGTACCGCGCTCTTGGGCAATAACCATCTCGCTTTCACCCTCTCCAACAGTGACAAACTGGGTGCTGATATTGTTGAAAAACTGTTGCTGCATGGAGGGCGCCCTAAAGCCAGAGCTTACCGCGCCGCGCAGTTTTAGTTTGTCGCTAAACTTAAAGCTTCCGGCTAATTTGAAGTTGGTGGTATCGCCAAAGTCGCTGTAGTCGTCATAGCGAATTGCTGCACTGAGCATAAATTCATCGCTGATCTCTGCCTCCGCATCGCCATAAACAGACCAGACATCACGATCCTCATTGACTTCATTGGAGGGTTGGAAACCACGGAATACCTCGATACCGGCGTCGCCATTTATGGAACCAAAGGTATTGGTGCCTGCGGCGTCTGTATCGTAATCAAGATAAGAGTATTCCTCACCGGCGTTGATTTCATAATCATCGCGACGCAATTCAGCACCCCAGGCTAGATTGAGCGATCCCATCGGCTTGGTGAAATCCAAGTTGAGGGTTTGCAGCCCGGTGCTCAACTTGCCAGCATCTGCGCTGCGTGAGGTTGTGGCGCGAATCTCATCGTCACTCAACATATTGCCAAGCAGTTGCAGATTTACATAGGAGGCATTGACTGAATTGCTGATATTAAAGTCAAAGTCGTTTTGCCCGTTGGTGTAAGAGATATCCATGCTGACCTGATTGTTGAGCTCTGTGCGGTAACCAATGCTGGCTGACATATCTTCGATGGCGGTATTGATTAAGGGTAAAAAGCCATCTGGGGCAAAGGCTTCACCATCGGATAATGTTGGATTGTCCGAGGGTGCGTTGGCTCGGCGATAAAAGCCGCCGGATTGGTTGTCGCGATCGGAGTAGGTGACAAAGCCATAGAGCTCACCCTCAGAGAGTTCATAGGCGGCATTTAAACTCACCGCTAGCTGTTCAGAGTCGGCATCGCCAATTCTAAAGTTTTGTCGATTGAACTCAGCTTCCCGTGGGTCGGCTGCTTCGTCGATGCCGTCGGGATCGGAACTGCCTGTGCCATCGTTATTGGCATCGCAGCCGGCCAGATACTGGCATTGGCCGCTTAAACCAGCGCGGTTGGTTGCGGCGCGATCACGGTAGTTGAGAGATCCGCTGACATAGCCGCCGTCACCAAAGTTAAAGCCATTGGTTATGTCGATATTGGTTGTTTCGCCATCACTTGAGTATTGGCCGTAAGAGACATTAAAGCTGCCGATATCAGGATCGTCATTGAGGACGATATTGATAACACCAGCCAGAGCGTCAGAACCATACTGTGCTGCGGCGCCATCACGCAGTACTTCGATACGCTTAATCGAGGCGGCGGGAATCGCATTTAAGTCGACCCCGGCAGAACCTCTGCCAACGGATGTGTTGACGTGAACTAAAGAGGTGTTGTGACGACGCTTGCCATTGATCAATACCAATGTCTGGTCTGGTCCAAGGCCTCGCAATGTGGCTGGGCGCAGTGCGTCGGTGCCATCGCTGATCGATGAGCTGGAGAAGTTAAACGATGGCGCAACGGTCTGCAGCATACGCCCCACTTCAGTTTGCCCGGTTTGCTTTAAGGTTTCTGAGCTTAAAACATCGACAGGCACCGCGATATCAACTGCCGTTCGGCCCACTGTTCGGCTGCCAACTGTAACCACTTCATCGACAATTCCATCGGCTGCAAACACTTGGTTTTGCGGTAGTACGGCGCAGACTGCGGCGACGAAAATTAATTGAAAAAATAGTTTTTGTAAGGATTGGTGATTCTGCCCATTATTGATAGAAAGGCAATAAGATTTGCTATTCATGATCTTCCCCCTGAAGAATTGGTGTTTCTATTTTTATCTTGCTCTATTAGCTATAGATAAAAATTTTATTGTTATCCAGTGTGTGGGAGAAAAATTTAGGGGGGTTGTTAGTGCTTTCTGCGTATGGGGTTTCGCTTCCTGATTGCTGACTCAATCAGAACCGGGGGTGCCGATCTCGCCGACCGCAGATGCCAAACAAAAAACCCCGCCTCTTTCGAGGCAGGGTTTTGTGTTTGGTACCAGTGGCCGGACTCGAACCGGCACGCTTTTAAGGGCGGGGGATTTTGAATCCCCTATGTCTACCAATTCCATCACACTGGCATTTTAATCTGTACTTCTAAGTTCCGAGTTACTGCAACCCGCCAGCGCTTCGCGCTGGTCCTATGGTCGCTCCCGGACGTCCTGTCCTTCACGACACTCGAGCATCCTGCTCATCGTCTACCAATTCCATCACACTGGCATTTTAATCTGTACTTCTAATTTAAGAGTAACCTGCAGGTTCGCCAGCGCTTCGCACTGGTCCTATGGTCGTTCTCGGACGTCCTGTCCTTCACGACACTCGAACATCCTGTTCATCGGCAGCTCTTTGTCGTCCTGACACCGCTGCACTCGAGCATCCTGCTCATCGTCTACCAATTCGACCGCCATGGACGGCGGAAATGCAATGTTTGCAGGAGCAAAACATTGCCATCACGCTTACCTTCTCTTTCACAACCACCCGTATAAGGCAGAAGGGCGGCGATTATAGCAGTGATCAGAGGCGGGTCAACTGATGTTGTTGTGGTTTAGAAATTAAATGCCTGGCACCTAAATGGTTTGGCCTTTGGCTTTTATTTCTATACCCTTGCGGGCTGATACGGAATAACCCAAAAAAACCTTCGATTTAGCCTATATTTATGCGCCGTGACCTTTTCCAATTTGAGCTTCCCGATGAGCTAATCGCTCGACAGCCAACTGAGCAGCGTCAGGGCAGTCGTCTGCTTTATCTCGACTCTCTAAACGATGATCTTCAGCATCAGCAGTTTACTGATCTGCTCTCCCATATTCAGCCCGGGGATTTAATGGTGTTTAATAATACCAAGGTCATTCCGGCGCGCTTGTTTGGTCAGAAAGAGAGTGGTGGCAAGCTTGAGGTGTTGGTAGAGCGGGTGGTTGATAAGTATTCGGTACTGGCCCATGTGCGGGCGAGTAAGTCGCCAAAGCCCGGTACTCAGTTGATCTTTGATAATGATTATCGTGCTGAGATGCTGGGCAGGGTGGATGATCTTTTTGAGCTGAAGTTCAGCGAGCCGGTGTTGGATGTTCTTGACCAGATTGGTCATATGCCTCTGCCTCCTTATATAGATCGCAGTGATACAGATGAAGATAAGTCTCGCTATCAGACGGTTTATGCGCAACAGTTAGGGGCTGTGGCTGCGCCGACGGCGGGTCTTCACTTTGATGATCAGATGTTGGCCGCGATTAAAGCCAAGGGTGCGCAGATTGCTTTTGTAACTCTTGCATGTTGGAGCTGGTACTTTTCAGCCGGTGCGGGTGGATAATATTCTTGAGCACAAGATGCATTCTGAGTGGCTGCAGGTCAGCGATGAGGTCTGTCGCAGGTGCGGAGACTAAAGCTTCTGGTGGCCGGGTTGTTGCGGTTGGCACTACCAGTGTTCGCTGTCTTGAGACTGCGGCTCGCGAGGGTGAAATGTGCCCTTTGAGGGCGATACAGATATTTTTATCTATCCCGGTTACCAGTTTAATGTGGTCGATGCACTGCTGACCAACTTCCATCTTTCGGAATCGACGCTGCTTATGTTGGTCAGTGCCTTTTCCGGTTATCAATCTATAATGCACGCCTATAAAGAAGCGGTTGCCGAGCGCTATCGCTTCTTTAGTTATGGCGATGCCATGTTTTTAATTAACAACCCCAATGCTGCCAAGGATATTCCTCAATGAGCTGATCTGCCCGATAACAATAAGCCACGCGAATGCTTTATGAATTTGCGGTTTCCGCGACTGACGGCAAGGCCCGTCGTGGTGAGTTGAGTTTTCCGCGCGGCACGGTGCAGACACCTGCGTTTATGCCGGTGGGAACCTATGGCACGGTTAAGGGTATGTTGCCGAAGGATATTATTGAGATCGGTGCTGAGATTATTCTCGGCAATACCTTTCATCTGATGTTGCGACCCGGTACTGAGGTGGTTAAAGCCCATGGCGATCTGCATGATTTTACTCAGTGGCAGGGGCCAATCCTCACTGACTCCGGCGGTTTTCAGGTGTTTAGTCTTGGCGATATGCGCAAGATCACTGAAGAGGGCGTGAAGTTTCAGTCGCCGATTGATGGCAGTCCGGTGTTTATTGATCCGGAAAAGTCTATGGAGGTGCAGCGGGATCTAGGCAGTGATGTGGTGATGATCTTTGATGAGTGCACGCCGCATCCGGCCACTGAAAAGCAGGCTAGTGATTCTATGCAGCTTTCGCTGCGTTGGGCGGAGCGCAGTAAGGCGGCTCATGGCGATAGCCCTTCGGCACTGTTTGGTATTGTTCAGGGCGGTATGTATGAATCGCTGCGCGATGAGTCACTGCAGGGTTTGGTGGATATTGGTTTTGATGGCTATGCGATCGGTGGTCTTTCGGTGGGTGAACCCAAGGAAGATATGATGCGCATTCTCGAGCACCTGGCTCACCAGATGCCTGAGGATCGGCCGCGCTATTTAATGGGTGTGGGTAAGCCTGAAGATTTGGTTGAGGGGGTGCGCCGCGGTATTGATATGTTTGACTGTGTGATGCCGACCCGCAATGCGCGCAATGGTCATCTGTTTACCAGCACGCGGGGTGATCAAAATTCGCAATGCGCGACACCGTCATGACACCAATACTCTGGATGCACAGTGTGACTGCTATACCTGTACTAACTTTAGTCGCGGCTATCTGCATCATCTGGAAAAGTGCGGCGAGATGCTCAGTGCTCAGTTAAATACGATTCACAATTTACGCTACTACCAAACCTTGATGGCAGATCTGCGTGAGGCGGTGGCCGAGGGCCGGTTGGATGCCTTCGCTGAGGAATTTTATGCCCAGCAGGCGACTCCTAATCGCATAAGCCCTGATCGATAGTTCAAATTGGGTGTTTTTTACTGGGGGTTTAAATCAGCAAATACGCCCCCAATTTATATGCTAATGCCGCTATAATGCGCCGCTGAAATTATTGGAATCTCTTGCTATGCCTAACAAGTTTCCCCTTTGGAAGAACCTGATGGTCCTTCTGGTTGTCGTCTTTGGTTTTATCTATGCCTCGGCTAACCTCTTTCCGCCCGATCCGGCGATTCAGTTGTCAGGGCAGAGTGGTGCTATGCAAATTGATGCCGCTGTTCTGCAAAAGGTTGAGCGTTCGCTAGACGAAGCGGGCATAGAATACTTCGCCGGTGAAACAGATGATGAGAGTCTGCTAATTCGCCTTCGCGATATAGACCTGCAGTTGCGCGCCAAAGAAGTTATTCAGGCGGAGATGGGGGGTGACTATATTGTTGCACTCAATCTGGCGCCTACCACACCTCAGTGGCTGAGTGATCTGGGTGGTAAACCCATGAAACTCGGTCTCGACCTTAGTGGTGGTGTACATTTCCTGCTTGAAGTTGATCTCGACTCTGCGCTTGCCACACGTATTGAGAGCGATCTGGAAGATGTTAAGAAAGTCCTTCGTGAAGAGCGTATTCGCTATCGCAGCCTAGCCATAAAAGATGGCCGCATTGTTGGTCAGTTCCGTGATGAGGAGCAGGTCGAAAAAGCCAAAGCCTTAATTCGTACTACCTATCGCGATCTTCAGCCCCAGTCTGAGCCTGGTCAAAGCCCGCTGTTGTTAAGCTTAAAACTCAGTGATATTGCCAGCGGCGAAATTGAAGATAATGCAATCAAACAAAACCTCACATCGCTGCGTAATCGCGTCAATGAGTTGGGTGTCTCTGAGCCATTGGTTTCTCGTCAGGGCAAAAACCGTATTGTGGTTGAGCTGCCCGGTGTTCAGGATACTGCAGAAGCCAAGCGTATTATTGGTAAAACCGCCAACCTGGAATTCCGTTTAGCCGCTATTGATCGAGTGGGTGAGGTATTTCCTTTCCGCACGCCATCGGGGCAGGGTCCGGATGCACGACTTGAGAACAAGGCTGTGATCACCGGTGAAAATGTTACCGATGCACGTGCCAGCTTTGATGAGAATGGTCGTCCACAGGTAAATATCACCCTCGACGCCAAAGGCGGCTGGCAGATGGGTTACGCCACTAGAGACAATATTGGCCGTCGTCTCGGTGTGCTGTTTATTGAGTACAAAACCAAATTGGTAAAATCTTTCGATGAAAGCGGTGAGCTAGTTTTAACCCCCGTGCCTTTTGTTGAGAAACATATTATTAGTCTGGCAACGGTTCAGGCGCAGCTGGGCAAGTCGTTCCGTATTACTGGTCTCGAGCAGCGCGAGTCATCTGAGCTTGCGCTACTGTTGCGCGCCGGTGCTCTGGCCGCACCAATGTATATTGTTGAAGAGCGCACTATCGGGCCATCTCTGGGTGCCGATAATATTGAACTGGGCGTTAAGTCGGTAACCATTGGCATGGTTATGGTGCTGTTGTTTATGCTGGTCATCTATCGCGCCTTCGGGGTGTTCGCCAATATTGCTTTGGCAATGAACCTAGTGTTGCTGATTGCCTTTATGTCGCTAATGGGCGCAACTCTGACCTTACCTGGTATTGCCGGTATCGTGTTGACGGTGGGTATGGCGGTGGATGCCAATGTGCTTATCTTCTCGCGTATTCGCGAAGAGCTGGCTGCAGGTTCTTCGATTCAGGGGGCTATTAGTGCCGGTTACGATCGCGCCTTTGTCTCTATTCTCGATGCCAATGTGACAACGCTGATTGTCGCGCTGATTCTGTTCCTGATTGGCTCCGGGCCGGTACAGGGCTTTGCGGTAACTCTGTCGATTGGTATTGTGACTTCGATGTTTACTGCCATCCTGCTGACTCGCTCACTGGTTAATCTAACCGTCGGCGGCCGCAAAATCGAAAAGCTTTGGATATAGGGAGAAGATAATGAGTGAATTAAGAATTTATAACTTTATGGGGCTGCGCAAAATCGCGGTGGTCTTCTCTGCGATTATGTTACTGGTATCCATTGCTTCCCTCTCTATTAATGGACTGGTTTTGGGGCTCGACTTTTCCGGTGGTACCCAGGTTGAAGTGGGTTATGAAAAGCCTGCCGATGTGGCTGCGCTGCGCCAACAGCTTGAGTCTGCTGGGTTTGAAGGTCCGGTGGTGGTTCACTACGGTTCTGAAACCGATGTATTGATTCGCCTCCAGGGCAAGCCTGATCAGGGTCTGGCAGAAAAAGTTGTTGCGGTGCTGCAGAGCAGTGGTGAGCAGGTAGATCTGCGCCGTGTTGACTTTGTTGGTCCGCAGATCGGTGACGAATTGCGTGAAGATGGTGGCTTGGGCATGTTGGCGGCACTGATGGTGGTGATGCTCTATGTCGCGGTGCGCTTTCAGTTTAAATTCTCTGTGGGTGCCGTACTGGCACTTGTCCACGATGTGATTATCACCCTTGGCGTATTCTCACTGGCCCGTCTGGAATTTGACCTGACGGTACTGGCAGCGGTGCTGGCGGTGGTTGGTTACTCGCTTAACGATACTATTGTTGTGTCTGACCGTATCCGAGAAAACTTCCGCAAAATTCGCAAGGCGACGCCGGTTGAAGTGATTAATGAATCTCTTTCGCAAACATTGTGGCGAACCATTAACACCTCGGTGACGACCATGTTGGTGTTGTTGGCGCTGTTCTTTATCGGTGGCGAGCTGATTCATAACTTCGCTATCGCGCTGATGATCGGTGTGGCTATTGGTACTTACTCTTCGATCTATGTTGCCGCTACGGTGATGCTGGCGATGAATGTCGATCGTGAAGATCTGCTTGAGCCGGTTGAAGGTGAGTTGGTCGACGACCTGCCTTAAATAGTAATTTGCCTGTGGTGGGCGCTGGCGTGAAAACTCAATAGTAGGGATTTTACGTCTGCCCACGGCAGTGATCTGCAAGCTTGCTAGATTCATCTCCCCCGCAATATTCTTTAATAAATACCCCTAGTTCAAAAAACGCCATTTGATGTGCTATGTTAGTCGCAGGATATTTCTAAATCCATGGATTTTCGCAGGACTACAATCGTAAGGGGACAACGTTGATTTACACTGATTCACCGAGTTTTTTATGGATAAAACCGCGCTTTTTCGGGGTTTTAATCATCGCCGGAATCCTCTCCAGTTGCTCATTAATACCTCAGCAAAGCGCTAACACTTGCCCCACCGTAGAAGTTGTAGAACTGCCATTAACGGTGCCAGCCTGTCCAGAACCGAAGGTTGTTGAACGTATTGTCACCAAAACAGTGACTGCGCCACTGCCACCTATGGCCAGTACCGCAGGCAAGTTGCACCTGCCGATCATTGGTGCGGTGGAGTGGGCAAGGATAGAGCCCGCTGATCTGTGGGTGGAATCACGAATTGATACGGGCGCGGACACCACCTCAATCCATGCCGAAGAAATCCAACTGATTGAAAAAGATGGCAAACGCTATGTCAGCTTTGTGCTGACTGATGCCCTTACCGGCAGCCGGTATTCCCAAGAACTGAGACTGCGCCGCCGGGTGCTGATCAAGCAGAGCGATGGCCCGGATCAGCGCCGTTATGTGGTTCGAATGTGGGTGACGGTGGGTGAGACGCGCTCGAGAATTGATGTCAATCTTACCGACCGAGCTAATTTTGAATACCCTTTATTGATTGGCCGCAACTTCCTTACCGATACCATGATTGTGGATGTTAGCCGTCACCACACTATGACTTCGAACCCGACCGCAAAGAAGCCCTCTACAGATGATTAATTCAAAGGTTCAGATTGGCTTGATTGCTGGGGTATTTATCGCGCTGGGTATAGGTTTGACCCTCTACAAGGCGATTAGCCTAGATCTGCCACTATTGCCTGATCAGTATCGCGAGGTATGGACGGTTGAATCGAAAACCAGTTTTACGCCAACTCGTGCAGGGGCCAAGTCGCCGGTTAATATTGAATTAAAACTACCCACGGCTCAGGCCGGTTGGGTAATTCTCGATGAACATTTTGCCTCTTCAGGGTTTGGTTTTTCGATTGTTGAACAGAGTGCTGGCAGCAATAGTGTTAATGCTAGCCCTAATACCAGTGCCGCACGCTGGACTCGCCAAGAGCTAGATCGACCCACCACCCTCTATTATAAAATGCAGGTCTACCGCGCCAGTGAAAATGCTGTTCTGCCTGCACTACCAGTCTCTGTGGCGGAAAAGCCGCTGTTAGAGCCAGACCAACAGGCGGCGATGGATCGCCTGCTAGACCGACTGCATACCCAGTCCTCGGATATCGACAGCTTTGTGCAACTATTGCTACAGGAATTTCTCCGTGATTCCCCAGATCAGGATACGCTTTTTCTGATTGATGCCTACGAAGATGATTCCTTTGCGGTGCTGATGGATGTATTGGCGATGGCCGATATCAGCGCCCATCAGATTCGTGGCATTGTCTTGGAAGATGGCCGTCGCAGGCAGACTCTAAGCGCGCTTATTGAAGTCTACAACGGTCAGCGTTGGAGTGTTTTTGACCCGAGTAACGCCAGTCCGGGACTACCGAATAACTTCTTTGTCTGGCAGCGCGGCAATGGCTCGGTACTCAGTGTCATTGGCGGTCGCGATTCAAGCCTGGAATTTGCGCTAGTCAGCAACAGCTTACCCGCAAAAGCCGTGGTCGGAATGGAACAGCGATCAGATAAATTCGCTATTTTAGATTTCTCTATTTATACCCTGCCGGTAGAACAGCAGGGTATTTTTAAAGGACTTCTTTTAATACCTGTCGCCGCACTGGTGGTGGTATTTATGCGCTTATTGGTGGGAGTGAAAACCTCTGGCACCTTTATGCCGATACTGATTGCACTGGCATTTATTCAAACCACATTATTTATTGGCTTAGCCATTTTTCTCGGCCTAATAGGCATAGGCCTGTGGATTCGCTCCTATCTCAGTCACCTTAATCTACTTCTAGTCGCGCGGGTGGCGACGGTGATTATTATGGTTATCTTGCTGATGGCGGCGCTGGCGGTTATCAGTTACAAACTGGGCATGGATCAAGTCTTAACCGTGACCTTTTTTCCGACCATTATTGTTGCCTGGACGATTGAGCGGATGTCGATTCTGTGGGAGGAAGAGGGCGGTCATGAGGTATTGATTCAGGGCGGCGGCAGTCTGCTAGTGGCGGTTTTGGCCTATCTGGTGATGTCTAATCCTCTGGTTGAACACCTGACCTTTAACTTCCCTGAATTAACCCTGAGTCTGCTCGGCGTGATTCTCCTGCTTGGCAAATATACCGGTTATCGTCTCTCCGAGTTATACCGTTTTAGAGATATGGGTACTGAATAGCCCTATGGCCAAACTGATCTCGCCTTTTGAACTTCGCGATCTCGGTATTCTGGGGATGAATGCGCGCAATATCAGTTTTATCGGCCGCTATAATCAGCGTAAAAACTATCGCCTTGTCGATAATAAGCTTGAGACCAAAAGTGCGGCACTGTCTCGCGGAATTCCGGTGCCACAACTCTATGGCACCATCGAGTACCAGTTTCAGATTAAAGATATGCTCAATACGCTTATTAAGGGTCGCGATAGCTTTGTCATCAAGCCGGCTCAGGGCAGCGGTGGTAAAGGTATTCTGGTGGTGGTCGGGCGCGATGGAGAGCAGTTTATAAAGTCCAGTGGTGCATTGATCGATGAACGCGAGGTGCGCCGCCACAGCTCCAATATCCTTGCCGGGCTGCACAGCCTTGGCGGACGCAACGACAGTGCAATGATTGAAGCCCTAATCGATTTTGATCCGGTACTTAAAGACTACAGTTTTGAGGGTGTCCCGGATATCCGCGTGATTGTTTTTCGCGGCGTGCCGGTGATGGCTATGATGCGCTGTGCCACCCACAGTTCCGATGGCAAGGCCAACCTGCACCAGGGGGCGGTGGGTGTGGGTATAGATATAGGTTCTGGGCAGAGTATTTGCGCAGTACAGCACAACCGCATAGTCACCCAGCACCCAGATACCAAAATAGCCTTTAACCAGTTACAGATACCTCATTGGCAGCAGGTTCTTGAGCTGGCTGCTAGCTGTGCAAGTATGACCGGGCTTGACTATTTGGGGGCGGATATTGTTCTCGACAGGCAGTCGGGACCGATGTTGTTAGAGCTCAATGCGCGACCGGGCTTGGCAATACAGGTGGCCAATCAAGTGGGGCTTAGGCATCGGCTTGCCGCTGCGGCAAAGATCGCCGATTTAACCGATAACCAGATTGAAAAAATCAGTTTGGCGCGCCAGCAGTTCTCTCAGTTAACGGTTGCTACAGGGCAGCTGTCCATGGCGATTATCTAGAGCGCTTTTTATTTTCTAAGGCATCTTTTGTCTATTCCGTCTCCACAGAACTTTATCCAGTTCGATAACCATCAACAGGGACAGAGCGATCAGCAATAAGCTGGCCCAGTGGGATAGCTGAACTCTTTCGGCGCCCAATACCTGTTGCATAAAAGGCCAGTACATAGCGGCAATATGAATAGCCTGGGCAGCCAGAATAGCTAGGATTAGAGAGGGGTTGTGCCGCCATGGCTGGAGAAGCGCCGAGGTGCTCTCTGATCTGCTATTAAGGACCTGGACATTTTCAAATAATACCATTAGCAATAGCACACTGTTACGGGCGCTAGTCTCGGTCCAGCCAGCGTCGAGTAGGTAGGAAAAACAGGTAAAGCTAAGGCCGCCAACCACCAGTGCAGAGATCAGCACCCGTCTAATCATCAATGGGTTAAACAGGGTTTCATCCGGTGGCCGGGGCGGTTTTTGCATCTCGTCACCCTCGCCGGGCTCTATGGCTAGGCCAATATGCTGCACGCCGCTGGTGACTAGGTTTAACCAGAGTAGTTGCACTGCAGTCAGTGGCATGGGGGTAGCGAATATGGATGCCAGTAAAAACAAAACAATCTCGGCGGCACCGGTCGAAATCAGGAAGAATACAACTTTGCGAATATTCTGGTAGGCGATGCGCCCCTCTCTGACACCTGCTACCACAGAGGCGAAGTTATCGTCGGTCAGCAGCAGATCTGAGGCTTCCCTGGCAATATCGGTTCCGCGCAGTCCCATGGCAACCCCCACATGGCTGGCATTGAGCGCGGGGGCATCATTGACGCCATCACCGGTAACGGCGACAAACTCACCCTGGCGGATAAGTGATTCTACAATCCCCAGTTTTTGCTCCGGTGTTACCCGGGCATAGATCAGGCCATTTGCGGTGAGCTTATCGACAGTATCTATACTCACTGCTGTGGCCTCGGCAAGTCTGCTGCCGGTGATTAATTGACTCTCTTGATTATCCTTGTCGCTAATCAGCTTTAGTTGCCTGGCAATACTGATTGCCGTTAGCGGGTGATCCCCGGTGAGCATACATATTTTGATACCTGCAGCCTTGCATTCGGCGATTGCCCCAGCGGCCTCTGGCCTTAAGGGATCGGCCATTCCCACCAGTCCGACCAGACAGAGTTCGCGGAGATGTTCAGTTTTAAAGGGTTTATCGCCGACCCAGTTACCATCGGCAAAAGCCAATATACGCACGCCCTGGCGGGCGAGTTTTTGTAGAACCCGATTGACGGTTGTTTGCTGTAGAGGTCTGTCCTGACCCAGCCCGGCCATGGAATTGCACATGGGTAAGAGTTTCTCCACAGCGCCTTTCACAAAAACTTTTTTTATATGGGCTGTTTTTCCACTGTCAATATTTGCCTCTGTGGTTTTTTCCACATGAAGAGTCGCTGCAAATCCAAGGTGCGGCTCATAGTGAATATGCTCGAGAGGGGTATAGGTGGCCAGGCTCTGCTTGCCGATACTATTAAAGGCCATGGTTAACAGGGCCCGGTCGACGCTGTCGCCGCTATCACGCCACTCAGTGCTGCTGTTGGAATGAATGTTGGCTTCATTGCAGAGACCAGCAATCAGGCATAAACGCCGCAGTCTTTGCTGGTTTGCCTCAGACTCGGCTATTGAGAGAGGCTGTTTGGGGATCGGGCTGAAGCCAGAAGTGTTAATTTGAAATCCCGGCCCATCAAAAAAGCGCACCTGGGTGGCGGTGAGTTGATTAAGGGTCAGGGTGCCGGTTTTATCTGTCGCTATAAGGGTACAGGAGCCAAGGCTTTCAGTTGCCACCAGTTTGCGCACCACTACATGCTGTTTGGCCATGCGCCGCATAGCGATAGACAGCACAATAGTCAGGCCTACATGCAGGCCTTCGGGGATGGCCGCTACGGCAAGGGCGGTGACCGTCATAAACACCAGAATCAATTCAGTGCCGCGCAATAATTCAACCGTGGCGAGCAGGATAATTACCAGTAAAAGGATAAGAGTTAAGCGCTGGCTAAATATTTTAATGCGTTGCAGCAGGGGTGGAGGTGCCATTTTCCCCCTGGATAGTTGACTGGCCAGTTTGCCAACTTCGCTGTTGATACCTGTGCTGACAACCAGTCCGCGGCCGCGACCACTGGTCACCAGGGTGCTAGCAAAAGCCTGGTTTTTTCGCTCTGCGACTACAGTTAGGGGATTGAGGATTGCCTCTGCATCTTTGTCCACCGATAGTGATTCGCCTGTCAGCAGGGATTCGTCTATTTGTAAATCATCTGCATCCAGCAAGCGGATATCTGCGGGCACCCTTGTTCCTGAGCTGAGAATAACGCTGTCTCCGGGAACCAGTTGATCGGCCGGTATGTTTTGCAGGTGGTTGTCCCGAACCACTCTGGCCTGGGTTACCAGAAGTTTGTGCAGTGCCTCGGCACTGCGTTGCGCATGATATTCCTGCAGGGCTCCAATGGTGGCGTTGGCAACCAGGATAACCCCGATAAAAGCGGCGTCGGCCAGATTGCCCACCAGCAGTGAGATAAGCATGGCAACGATCAAAACATAGATAAATGGGCTGATAAACTGGCGCAAGAAAAACCGATAGAATGGACTGGGCCTGGCTGCTGGCAACAGGTTGGGGCCGTGGAGTTCAAGCCTGCGTCGGGCTTCTGCGGTGGTTAGGCCAGTGGATCCGCTGTCCAGCTGGCTGATAACCGCAGACTTTTCCAGACAGTGCCAGTTGCATTGATTATCCATATCAGATGCCGCAATTTATTTAGTAATAGGCCTTGGTTACATACTGGTTAAGCATTCGCTCAGTGTTGAAATAGGAGCCATTCAGGGCAATGGTGTGACGCATAACCTCCAGGTAGCCGGGCTGGTTCTGGTAGTAGAGAGGCAGGATAACCTGCTCCAGCTTGTCGTACAGCGAGCAGGCCTCCTGAGTTATCTGTGGGGGCGAAGTGGTTGAAACTGCTGTGTTGCCTATTCCCCAACCGGTTAACCCCTCAATACAGCCTTCCAGCCACCAGCCATCCATCGTGCTTAGAGAGGGAACGCCATTCAGGGCGGCCTTCATGCCACTGGTGCCAGAGGCCTCCATCGGTGGCTGCGGGGTGTTCAGCCAGAGATCGCAGCCACTGGTCATCAGTTTGGCCAGAGCGATATCGTAGTTATTTAGGTAGACAATATTGATATGTTTATTGAGGCTGTTGGCTACAGAGATAATTTTTTGGATAAGCAGCTTGCCCTGGTTGTCATTTGGATGTGCCTTTCCCCCATAGATAATCTGCAGGCGAACAAATTTCTCTCCAATAGCTTGCAGGCGCTTGAGGTCGGTAAAAAACAGATCCGGGCGTTTGTAGAGGGTTGACCGGCGGGCAAAACCAATGGTGAAAATATCCTCCTCCATCTGTTTTTCAGGCGTTGTGCCGGGCAGTTGGTTAATATGATTTAACAGGTTTTTCTTTGCCAGCTGGTGTGCCTTTTGAATTGGCTCAACGGGAATATTCAGTGCTCCCCGCAAGCTCAGGTTGTCGAGTTGCCAGCCGGGAATATACTGGTCAAACAATTGCTGCATGGGCTGACATGTCCATGTCTCTGCATGCACGCCATTGGTAATAGAATCGACACAGTAGCCGGCATACATTTGCCGCGATAACTGACTGTGTTTTTTTGCCACCCCGTTGATATAGCGACTGTTGGCGAGGGCGAGGTAGGTCATATTCAGTTTGTGGTCAAAACAGAAATTATCCTCACAGCCGGCCAGGGAATATTCCGCACCAAGAACGTCGGAGACCATACTCAGGGGGAACTGGTCATGCCCTGAGGGCACTGGTGTATGGGTAGTGAATACACAGAGATCGCGCACAGTTTCAGGATCATCACTGCCCTGATTCTGGCGACGCTTCTGTTCGAGTAATTCGAGAATCAACAAGCTCGCATGTCCCTCATTGAGGTGGTAGCGCTGTAATCCGCTGTAACCCAGTGCGGCGAGCATACGCACGCCGCCAATACCCAGAACAGTTTCCTGGCAGAGCCGGTAGTGGCTGTTACCGCCATAGAGGAAATAGGCGAGTGAACGGTCGTAGTCGCTGTTTTCTTCCAGGTCTGTATCGAGAAAGTAAATATCGACGCTGTTTTGATTGCGGCTGTTGAGTTGATATTTCCAGGCGCGGATATGCACCTCGCGGCCCTCAATACTAATTGCGGTGCGCGGGCCCACTTCCTGCAGATAGTCCTCTACCGTCCAGCTGACGCTGTTTTCGGTTTGCCAGCCATCGTCACTCAGCTGTTGTTGAAAATAGCCGCGGCGGGGGAGCAGTGAGATTCCCACCATGGGGACATGCATATCTGCTGCCGAGTGCAGTGTATCGCCAGCGAGTATTCCCAGACCCCCGGCATAGGTTGGCATACTCGAGTGCAGGGCTATCTCCATACTAAAGTAGGCAATACGGATATTTTGATCAATCAAATTTTTTACTCAGCTGTTGTTTACTTAGCTGGCTTTTAATCAGCCGGGCTTGTAATTATTGGTGATCTTACAGGCTAGATAATCCAAATCAGCTGGATGTTGATATTGGTCAACTTCTAATGGTTCCCTCCCGGGAGTGGCAGGTTAAGTACCAAGGGCAAGATTAACCGAGGTGATCAGTCGTCTTGATGAGAAGGGCTTTTCAATATAGTCAATGGCGCCAAGTTTTATGGTTTCTATAGCCTCGTTGATACTGCCAGGTCGCGCACCGATAAAAATCGTCGGCGGCGTGTTCTTGCACATCACCAGTAACTTTTTAAAAAGCATAATTCCACGCATATCATCAAGCCTGGTTTCAATGATCAAGCAATCGCTTTTAAGGCGTCTTTTTTTCTTTAGCAAGCTGCTGCCATTAACATGAATGTTAGTTTTTATATTGATCAAAGATAATAAATCAACAACTTTTTTCTGGATTACTTCGTCGCTGGCCACTATGTCCACGGAGGTCTGTTTGTTGATTTTTTTTTCAGTGAGAGAAGGTTTTCTGGTCAATTTTTTCCTCTGGTTTTCATTCATAATTTGGAGTAAATTTTGACACGATGCTCGAGGAATAAAAATAAGGATAACTACTTATTTTGTGTGAACTTAATAACAAAATTCTGTTATCCAGATTAAACGAAAAAAATTGTAATCATTTTATACGTAGTTCCCGCAAAAAATTACGCAGACTCCCCCATTGTTGTATTACCTTGCTTTGTTATTCTCTGTAATCCGGCTTCAGATCAGTAACTTGCAGAGCTGTATATTTTGCTACTGATCATGCAGAGTAAAGTGGAAAATTTATACAGCTATCCTGGATAGCTATGGGAGGCGATATGGAACATCGTATAGGGGATCGCAAGGATTCCAGCACAACTGTTGAGCTGTATCTTTCAGGTGTCAGGATAGGTGCCTTTCCGATAAGTAATATAGGTGTCAGCGGCTTTGGTATCAGCAATTGTCACGGCTGCCTTAGAGAAGATATGTTTTTACAGGCAATGACCAACTGCAAGGGTGAAATGAAGAATTACTCTGGTATGAGTGCGCTGGTTATATGGACGGAAGATGATCGGGCGGGGCTTATGTGGACGGGTGAAAAAGGACATGGGCCGGATTATTTCAATACTTCTGGTGTCTTTGCCGCTTAATTGGAGGGCGGTTTTTTTTTGCGTATTACATAACCATCATTAAATAACATTGGATTGTTAAGGGAGAGTAAGCATGAAGCTAATAAATAGTGGTATAAGCGTAAGTAATATAGACAAGATATCTTGTAGACATTGCCAGACTCGCAAGTCATGTCTTATGCGGGTGTTTAGCGACAGTGAAGCGAATAATGTTGAGGGTCTTGTCACGCATGAAAAACCAATGCGTAAAGGACAGAATTTATTCCTTCAGGGTGATAAATTTCAATCACTTTACCTAGTTCGTTCAGGTTCATTTAAATCCTGTTTTACCGATGAAACCGGTGAGAGGCAGGTTACAGGATTTCATTTCTCACACGATATTCTTGGCATAGATGGCATTGATCCCGGCAGGCATATACGTGAGGTAGAGGCGCTGGAAACTTCCAGTGTTTGTACTCTGCCCTTTCAATTATTTAAAGAGGTTTCCCTGCGCGATAACAGGGGTCTCTACGATGAATTAATTTGCAATGTTAGCGGCATGATGTCCAAAGCCAATCATCTGTTGATGACTTTAACCAAGATTAGAGCTGAACAGCGGCTGGCGAGTTTTTTGCTCGATATATCCCAGTCAATGTATGAGCGTCGCCAGTCACCCTATGAGTTTAAATTGCCTATGGCTCGCTATGATATTGCCAACTATCTCGGTCTGGCAGTAGAGACGGTAAGTCGCTTGTTCAAACGTCTGGAAGAGCAGGGGCTTATTGTTGCCCAGCGTCACCGGTTGCATATTGTCGATATTGATGGTTTGCACAGTATGGCTACTGGTGCATATCTCGGCAGTAAAGTGGGCTACGGTGAACAGCTAAGTTGCCGTAGCATTGGGTAGAGTTGCAGAGCATTTATGTTTGATTGGTGTACCTATGTTTCCATTACCATATGAATTAACTGGGCGAGGGTTTTGGCCTGCATTTTTTCCATTACCCGCGCCCTGTGAGTTTCCACTGTGCGTGGACTTATGGCTAGTTTATCGGCAATAACCTTAGTGATATGACCCTCTGTCATGTACTGCATAATCTGCTGTTCACGTTTGGTCAGGGTGGCTATTCGGCGCTGTATTGAATGCACACGGTTTAAGTTGTTGAGGCTCTGTTGATTGATATCCAGTGCGCCGTAAACGCAGTCAATAAACTCCTGGTCGCGAAAGGGTTTTTGGAAAAACTCCAGGGCACCATTCTTCATGGCTTCAACGGCCATGGGAACATCGCCGTGACCGGTGATAAATATTATCGGTAAACATATTTCTCGACGCATTATCTCGCTCTGTAGTTTTAGCCCGCTCATATTCGGCATACGCACGTCCAGTACTATGCAACCCTGAGAGTTCTGGTTAATACTGTTGAGAAAGGACATAGCGGAATTGAAGCGTTGTGTTTCCAACCCGGTAGATTCCAGCAGCATACAGGTAGCGTCTAAAACATCGGGATCATCATCGACAATATAGACGATATTTTTACTCTCCATGGGATGGTTTCCTAAGGTTGGTCATGATTGGCAATGTAAAGAAAAATTCAGCGCCATCCGAGTATTCAGGGTTAATATCCATCACTCCGCCATGACTGGTAATAATCGAATAGCTAATCGCCAGGCCCATACCCATACCACTATTTTTTGTTGAGAAAAAATTCTGAAAAATCTTATCCCTATGCTGAATATCAATTCCGCTGCCCCTGTCCCTGACAGATACTTTGATAAAACTGTCAGAATATTGTTCGCTGATAATGCTGATGGACTTTTCTTCGACAGGAATAGCAATCATCGCGTCACAGGCGTTGCGAATTAAATTCAGTAATACCTGCTGTATCTGTCCATAGACAATTTCAACCTGGGGTAGGGAATGTGAAAAAATACATTCGAAATCGATTGCCCTGCACTCATAATCTTCCTCGGCCAGTTCAATTGTGCTGCGAATAAGCGTATTGATATCGGTGAGTTGATGATGAAGTTCCTGTCTTTCCATCAGCGCCCTGATATTGCGAATAATTTCACCAGCCCGCTGTGCCTGTGTGTCAATGCGCAGCAGGGTATTACTCAGTTTATGTCGATCCAGTTCACTATTGTTAAGCAAGTTGTGGCAGCCCTGGGCATACATTGAAATTGCACTTAACGGCTGGTTGAGCTCATGGGCAAGTCCGGCAGACATTTCGCTGGCGAGATGCAGCCGATCCATTTGTGTCAGGCGGTCGCGGGCCTGCTGAACCTCTTCCTTACTTTTCTTTAAACGCGCTTCGCTGAGTTTGCGCTCACTGATATCACGCATAATGCCGGTGAAGCTGAATGTGCCACCAATGGTAATTTCG
Organism: uncultured Pseudomonadales bacterium; assembly: GCA_943846685.1. Classification (GTDB taxonomy): domain Bacteria; phylum Pseudomonadota; class Gammaproteobacteria; order Pseudomonadales; family Porticoccaceae; genus HTCC2207. The sequence goes on along the minus strand of OX044363.1, from coordinate 1,823,824 downwards.
GTGACGGTCAGTTCGACAGGGATTTTCCTGCCGTCTTTATGTCTGGCTTCCACTTCTCTGTTGATAACCGTATTGGTATCTGTGGATTGCATATGGAATCTTATTTCCCTGGCGCAGTCGCTAATAATATTCATAGGAATCAGGCAGGTAATCCTTTTGCCCAGCAACTCATTTGGTTTGTAACCGAGAATACTCTCGGTAGTTTTGTTGGCATGGGTAATGATGCCGCGGTTATTGGTGCTGATAATCGCCTCAATCGCATTATCCAGTACTGCCTGATTACGAGCGGCGGTCTGCAAGTAAGAGTTTTCTTGCTTAACGGCGTCCTCAGGTATTGCTATACCGGTAGTAATAGAACCAATGGCCCTGCCGCTGGCATCGAAGCGCGGTTCACTGTGCCAGGAGAATAGATGTTGATCGCCGGATTTACTCAGGACGGGGAAGATAATCTGGTCGGGAAGATCTTTTTTGCCCGATAAAACTGCATCAAAAATACGTTTGGTTTTTATCTGGAACAGGGGCGGAACACAGATATCTATCCAATTGAGAGATTGTAGTTCGGCCGGTTGGTACCCCAATAGTTCACAGGTAGAGCTACTGATATGTTCAATATTTCCACCAGCGTCCAGTATAAGAGTAGCCGGCTTTGGCAAGTCCAAATAATTCATTTAGTAAGTCATCCAGAGGTTCACTTTATTTCCAATCGTCAACCTGGCAGCCCGCAACACAGATTAGACTACTATAGATTAAAGCTTATGTTTTCACCTGTTGAGCCAGTAAATACTAAGCTATTGACAATGATCAAGTTAACTTCGGCAGCGTTGTTTAAATTGGGGAATGCTAGAAATACTCCCTTGGATTGCACTGTTAATTTTCCGATGAATACCAGCAAATACAGCCTTGAAGTCAAACCCAAGATTCCCGATAAAATAGCGGGACTACAGGCGTTGTCCGAAAATCTTTTGTACAGCTGGCAGGGTTCAATACGCGAGCTTTTCGCCCTGTTGGATCGGCCGCTGTGGCTTGCCTGCAAACAGAATCCGAAATTGTTTCTGCGGCGGATTGATGAGCAGTTGTTGAATGCTGCAGCGCAGGATGATGCCTATCTGGAAAAATATAACCAGGTTTTACACTGGTCGCGTGATTACTGCCAGGCTGAGGGGGAGCAACAGAAGCTTGCACAAAATTTGCCAGACAAAACACTGGTCGCATACTTCTGTGCAGAGTACGGTTTTCATGAAAGCCTGCCAATTTATGCCGGTGGGCTGGGGATTCTTGCCGGTGACCACTGCAAGGCGGCCAGTGATATTGGGCTCAACTTTGTCGCCGTCGGATTACTCTATCACGAGGGTTACTTTACCCAACTTATCGATGCTCGGGGACAGCAAATATTCCACTATCAGTTTCAGTCGTTTGTCGATTCACCGATTACCCAGTGGCTCGATGATCAGGGGAATCCCGTGATTATCAGCGTTCCCTCCGCCGATGAAGATATCGCTGTAAAGCTGTGGCGAGTATCGGTAGGGCGTATACAGCTGGTATTACTGGATGCGGATATTGACGAGAACAGCCGAGATGATCGCCTGATTACCCGTAAGCTCTACGGCGGTGATAGTAAGATGCGCTTACAGCAAGAGATGATACTGGGTATAGGTGGTGTACGCGCACTGGCTGCGCTGGGAATAGAGCCAACGGTTTGGCATATCAACGAGGGGCATGCGGCTTTTTCTGTGTTTGAGCGAATTCTCCAGTTGCGCAAAACAGGCAAGCCCCTGAATGCTGCCCTGGAAGAAATCGCCGGGGCCTCGGTCTTTACCATGCATACCCCGATTGCCGCCGGCCATGATCGTTTTGATCCCGAATTGATAATCCATTATTTCAACCACTACCTGCAAGAGCTGGAGATTGATATGGACCAGTTTATGGCCCTGGGCAAGTCAATCGATAATCAACATCAGTTCAATATGACGGCACTGGCCCTGCGTGGGTCGCGGTTTCACAATGCCGTTAGCCGCATCCATGGCGGCGTCGCCTCGCAAATGGAGCAGTATTTATGGCCGCAGGTTCCCGCTGATGAAAACCCTATTTCCTATATCACCAATGGTATTCATGTAGAGACCTTTTTACACAAGCAGTGGAGCGAATTGTTTGATCGGCGTCTAGCGGGTTGGCGCGAGAATTTTTACAAGCCTGACTACTGGAAAGCACTGGAGGATATCGACAGCCAAACCTGGTGGTCAGTGCACCGGGCAATCAAACAATCACTGTTAGCTGAAATTACCGACCGCCTGCGTATACAGTATCATCGCAATGGTTTGAGTGAGGCACTGATAGAGCGCAGCATCCGTTACCTGTGCCAGACCGATGAGAAGGCTTTAGTGATCGGTTTTGCGCGTCGGTTTACCTCTTACAAACGCGCCGGGCTGTTGTTTTTGGAAATGCAGCGCCTTGCTGAACTGGTGGGTGACCCCCAGTGGCCGGTTATCTTTGTTTTCGCCGGAAAGGCACATCCCAGTGATGATGGCGGTAAGGAGCTTATTAAAATGCTCTATGAAAAATCCCTGGAGTCGGAATTTATCGGCAGGATAATCCTGCTCGAAGGCTATGATATTTCCCTGGCCAGAATGTTGGTTTCCGGCTGTGATATCTGGTTAAACACCCCGCAGTATCCAATGGAGGCCTGTGGCACCTCAGGCCAAAAAGCCGGGGTGAACGGGGTGGTCAACCTGAGTATTCGCGATGGTTGGTGGGCCGAGGGCTACAACGGTAAAAATGGTTGGGCTGTAGCGCCCCATGATCCGGATTGCGATCCGGAATACCGCGATCGACAGGAGGCGATTGATATTCTGGATATTATTCAACACCAGATTATCCCCGTATGGCAGCAGCGCGATACGGACCAATATCCCCAGCAATGGATTGAGTTTTCCAAGGCCTCCATGGCATCGATTATTGCCAAATACAGCGCTCGCCGTATGGTTCACGACTATATCGAACAGGCCTACCTGCCAGCAGCAAAGCAGGGCAGCAGGCTTGCACAATCGGGACAGGCAGAACTTTTGGCTGACTGGAAACAGCGTGTACTAGACTGTTGGTCGGGGGTCAGTGCTAGGCGTATTGACCAGCCTGTGACCGAGATAAATCTTCGCCAATCAGTATCCCTGAGGGTTAAGGTCAATCTGAATGGACTGGATACCGCAGATATATTGGTCGAATGCCTGGTGGGAAAAATAGCCCAACATCAATTCTGCGCCGACAGCTGTATTAGATTGGCATTTCAGGCTGCTGATCAGAACCGTGGAGACCAGAGTGGAGACCAAAGCTTTGGCGACGCGACTTTTTCGGTGGACTGGACACCAACCGAGTGCGGCTTAAAAGAGTATCGCCTGCGCCTGTATCCCTATCACGAACTGCTCAGCCACCCCTTTGAGCTCGGCTGTATGCTGTGGCTGTAGCCGGCGCTTAAACACCGACTACTTTCTCGACTACTTCTTCTCAATAGTCACCACCTTGGTAACCCCATTTTCACCGGGAAAGTTATTAAACATTGCGGTAATCATATAGGGCATAACCGAGGCGATCTCTTTTTCCCGTCCGATACTTTGCACTCTCCCTTCAAATAGCAGTTCTGGCTCTGGTGACTTCCGGGAAATATTAATATGCAGCTGTCGATTGTAAACAATATAACTGTATGACTCAGGGGGCCAATCATTATAAAAGCCGTAGTAGAAAGGATTGTGGTAGTGGCCGTGATAAAAATGATAGCGCACGTAGTTGCGCTGACTACTGCGAATCTGTGTCTGACCATCGCTTACCGAGTAACCAATTTGCGCAACTAACTCGGCGGCCTGATCATCCTTGACCGGGACATAGCCAATACGACGAAGCTCGGCACTGATTAAATTTTTGTAATGACTAAATTCAAGGCTCTCTTCTTCGAATGCATTTATCGATTCTATATGAATGGTTTCGCCCTTCGGCAACCGACCCTCGTGAAAAGTGACAACATCACTCTGCAGGCGCGATGCACAGCTGCCCAGCAAAAGCGCAGTAAGGCCAACGATAATTGATAATCTAAATACCTTTAACATAATTTTTCTCCATTAATTTTTCCCATAATCTTCCCTTGCTGTGAGCTCTTTTAAGCAACCTCAGGTGTCACTTTTAACGGTTGGCAAGAGAGCGTTTCAACCAGATCCAGGCAGCGACAGGCATAGGCATACTCATTGTCATACCAGGCGTAGAGCTTGAGCATATTGTCCTGCAGTACAGTGGTAGCGAGGCCGTGAATAATCGCCGAGTGAGGATTGCCGACAATATCGCTGGAGACCAGTTGCTCGGTGCTGTATTGAATAATATTGTTCATCTCTCCGTCGGCGGCCTGCTCAAATGCCCTATTAATATCTTCTCTGGTGGCGCCATCCGCGAGTTCAGTATTGATATCAATAAGGGAGCCACTGGCCACTGGCACTCGCAGCGCCGAGGCTGAGAGCCGGCCTTTCAGATCGGGCAATACTTGCAGGGTGCAGGCATCCGCGCCGCTGGAGGTCGGGACAATATTCACTGCCGCGGCCCGGCCGCGATGATATTTGCTGGCCGCGGCATCGACCAGATATTGGCTGGCAGTATAGGCATGCACAGTAGTTGCAAACGCCCTGAGGATACCAAACTCATCACTGAGTACCTTTAGTACAGGCGCCAGACAGTTGGTCGTGCATGAGGCATTTGAAATAATAAGATGGCGTTTGCTATCAAAGAGATGCTGGTTAACACCCATAACCAGGGTGATATCTGCGTCGTTCGAAGGTGCGGAGAGAATCACTTGGCCGGCACCGGCGTCTATATGACGCATAGCCTTGTTATTGCGGCAGAATTTGCCGCTGCAATCGATAACAAAATCGATTTCATGGCGATCCCAGGGTAAATGATGGGCATCTGTTTCATTGTAGTGACTAAATAATTTTTCGTCGATGCACAACTCACCATCGTTAATTGCAACACTATAGTTTAGTGGCCCATAAACTGAGTCGTATTTCAGTAGATAGAGTAGATTTTTCCTCGGCATGGGGTCGTTTACCGCGACTATATGCAGGTTTTTATAGCTGCCATCCAGGTAGCGACGCAATATAAGTCGCCCTATACGACCAAGCCCATTAATAGCAATTTTCTTCATAGTAATGTCCTGCTGGAATCGGGTTTATAAAATCAGTGAATCAGGTTTTTTAGCTTGATAGGGGTCAACTTGTAGGGCTTTTACCGGTTCCTAATCACAGCGTCCATACTGTCTGTTCAGGATTAAAAAGTGCTCGGCTATCGCTGGAGAAAACTGCTGCCATTGAAAATACCAGCGCCAGTTATTGCCGACAGTACCGGGGGTGTTAATACGGTTGCCAGAGCCAAGCTCGAGCATATCCTGCAGTGGAATAACGGCAAGTTTAGCCACCGAGGCCAGGGCGCATTCAACCAGGGCACCGGGCAGATCTTCGTCGCGACACCGCAGGTATTGGGTGATTTTTCTGCGCTGGGGCTCAGGCAGGGATTGAAACCAGCTGAGGCTGGTGTCGTTATCATGGGTGCCGGTATACACAACCGATTGGGGTTTGTGATTGTGCGGCAGGGAAGGGTTGTCAGAGTCCCCATCGAAAGCGAACTGTAATACCGCCATACCTGGCAAACCAAACTGATCGCGAAGTGCCATAACATCGGCGGTGATCAGTCCGAGATCCTCGGCGACCAGGGGTGTGTTTTTAAATGCCTTCTGAAGAGCCTTGAGCAACTCCGCCCCCAGTGCCTTTTGCCACTGTCCCTCTATAGCTGTTGTGCTTGTGGTGGGAATTTCCCAGGCGCTCTCCAGCCCCCTAAAATGATCTATCCTCAGCAGATCGTAGAGACTTAAATGAACACGCAAGCGCTCAATCCACCATGCAAAATTATCTCGCTGCAGCGCCTCCCAGTTGTAGTGGGGATTACCCCAGCGCTGTCCGGTCGAGGAAAAATAATCTGGGGGTACGCCAGCAACAACCCTGGGTTGGCCGTCTTCTGTCAGTTTAAAGTAGTCTCGATTGGCCCAGACATCGGCACTGTCATAGGCGACAAAAAGCGGCATATCCCCAAACAGAAAAACCCCTTTGCCCTGGGCATAGCGACGAATTTTTTGCCACTGGCGGAAAAATAAAAACTGGGCAAATTTAATCGCTAAAATTTCTTCGCCGAGACGCTGTTGCGCATCAATAATGGCCGCGGTATCGCGGTCGCGCAAGGCTCTGGGCCAACAGTTCCAGGGTTGGTTTTTCTGCTCCTCACGCAGTGCCATAAACAGCGCAAAATCATCCAGCCAGGCCTGGGACTGGCGACAGAAACTATCAAATTCAAAGCGCCAATAATCCTCGTCTGGTATGCGGCTGAAATGGTCACAGGCGGATCGAATAGCGGCGCTGTGATAATTGTCACTGTGCTGTTTGTCTTTGTGCAGTGAAAGTGCCTCGGGTTGCAGAAAGCCGGTTTCAGCCAGCCAGTCCAGACCGATTAATGCGCTGTTGCCGGCCATGGAGGAGAGACATAGATAGGGTGATAGATCAGCATGGGGTGGACCCATCGGCAGCAGCTGCCAGACACTGATGCCCGCAGAGGCAATCCAGTCAATAAAGCGCTGCGCCGAATCAAATCCAGCCTGTTTATTTAATCCAACAGCAGGCAGTGAAGTAATCGGAAGCAGAGCGCCACAGCGGCGCTGTTGAAAGATATCGACGCGGCTATCCAACTCATTCTCCAGCTCTTTCTCCGGCTCTTTCTCTATAGCGGCGCTGGTCACTTACTGGGCCTTGCGCATAACACCACCCAGTGCCGCCTGGTCGGTAAGCTCTGTGGGTGCGGTGTGGGTGAAGGGCCATTGTAAATAGTCTGGACATGGGGTTTTTAGCCGCTGATAAAGTCCACTCAGGTGCATTCGATAGAGCTTGTCGAAAGCGGCGATAGTCTCTGGTGGATTGTCGCCCCCGGGCCACCAGAACCAGTCAGATCCCTCGCAGATTGCCAGCTGTTGCTCTGCCACAGACTGTTCGCTGTCGGTTAATCGGCCACTTTGTATCACGCGATCAAAGCAGTGCTTGGCCTGGATTAACATATCCCAGGCACGGTTCTTATCGGCACTGCCGATCCAGGTGGTCAGGTTGCCATGCACCCAGCTGCCGCTGCGCAAATAATTGAGCTGTCTGCGCTGGTTCTGCAGGCAGTCAGAAAAAGTGGTCAGGCATAGATCTGGGTGACTGGCCAGGCGCCGGTAGAGTTCGCGTAAAAAGAAAAAGCCGTTCTGGTGGTAGTGCTCCCAGGCATTTTCGCCATCCATAATAATTGACACCACTGGATCCTGCTGGTCGGCGCAGCGCCCGGCGATATCTTCCAGACGCTGAATAAAATTTGCCACTGCATCATCGCCATGCCAGGAGGAGTAGGTAAAACCTATAAGATCCGAAAGCTGGTCGTCGCGAAAAAAGCAGCACAGTTCCTGGTCGGGTAAATGGTAGGCGCAATAGGTTTCGGTGTCTGATTTTATCCGGTGAATATCCCGATCATAGTTGAGACTGTTGTGAAGAACTGCACCGCCACTGGCGGCCCAGCTAAATCCGCTGTTATTGAGAACAACCAGGGTTCCTTGACTAATCGCACCCTCGGCAGGCCAGCAGCCACAGGGCGGCTCAGCAAAATGCTCGGCGAAGATTTTCTTGCCATGATCAATATGCCACTGCAGACGCTGCTCGCCTCCGGGGTATTGTTTTTCCCGAGGCATTGGCAGTTCTGGTGTGGCTTCAGTGGCGCTGTGAAGATCGAGGATAAGTGGTGCAATCGGATGGCCATAGGGTGTCATGGAGAGCTCTATTGATTTAGCACTGGCCAGGGCCTGGTAGCGAGGCACAATCTGACTGACCTGCTCACTGATAATTCTCACTAACTGGATGCGTTCAAACATCGTATAGCGTCGCGCTTTTTTGATCAGTGTCTGGGCCCGGGGATCGTCGCGGCGCACGGTTTCCCCCAGCCATGTCAGGTGAAACCACACCAGTAGATCAGTAAAGAACTCGTCGCTGACATAATCGAGATGACCGGGGTTGTCGAGAATATGCTGGCCAATATTAGTCAGTGCCACATACTGTTCAAAATGTTGGCCGCTGTTGTAATTGTGGTGACTGAGACATTCCTTGACCAGTTGGTAGCGGTGTTGGGGATCGATATTGACAACCGGCTCTACCAGTGCCGCTAAAATGGGTTCCTGGGGTGGTTTGTTATCGACAAAATAGGCGTTAAATTGACGGTTATAATCATCGATCTGCTGCAGTAACAGCGGACTAAAATTAATCACCGCACGGCTGTTGGGCACCTGCTCTAAATGGGCCGCCATATCACTGTAGTCTTTAATCGCTCGCAGATAAGTCCAGGGTTCGCTGCAGCTTCCTTTAAGGTTGTCGCGATACTGCGGCTGATGCATATGCCAGCAGAGCACCACATTAAGCGGGTTATCTCGGGGCATGGTGCAGCACCTGACCGAGCATTTCTGCGGTTACTAAAACAACACCGCCGGGGCTGACATAAAAGCGCCGGGCGTCCTCTTGGGCATTTTCGCCGATAACCATATGGTCCGGAATTATTGCGCCCTTGTCGATAACGGCGTTGTTGATTGTGCACTGTTTGCCAATGCTCACCTCTGGGAGTACCACCGAGTTTTCGACGCTGCTGCCTTCATCTACAGTGACATTGTTAAAGAGCAGAGCATGCCTGACTTTAGCGCCTGAGATAATGCAGCCGCCGGAGACCATCGAATCTATGGCTAAACCGCGACGATCCGGTTCATCAAAGACAAATTTTGCCGGTGGTGTCTGTTCGCGACAGGTCCAGATCGGCCACTCGCGGTCATAGAGGTTGAGTTCGGGGGTCACACCGATCAACTCAAGATTGCTGCGCCAGTAGGCATCCACCGTGCCCACATCCCGCCAATAGGCTTGCCGCTGTTGCGCTGCATCGCGAAAGGCGTAGGCATAAACAGGGTGTTTGTGAATTAGGGAGGGAATAATATCGACACCAAAATCATGGCCCGACTGCGGGCACTCGGCATCCGCAATCAGTTGATCGATCAGGAACTGGCTGTCGAAGATATAAATACCCATGGAGATCAATGCGCGGTCTGGCCTGCCGGGTATAGGGCTAGGCTGTTCGGGTTTTTCGACGAAATCCCTGACCCGCCCATCCTTATCAATCGCCATCACCCCGAAAGCACTGGCCTGGTCCATGGGCATTTCAATACAGCCAATGGTCAGTTTCGCGCCCTGTTCCACATGCTTAGCCAGCATTGGCCCATAGTCCATTTTATAAATATGGTCCCCGGCCAAAATCAGCACATAGCGGGGATTGTGATTGCGCAAAATATCAATATTTTGGTACACCGCATCTGCCGTGCCCAGATACCAACTGCTCTCAAGGCGCTGCTGGGCGGGCAGCAGTTCGATAAACTCACCGAAATCCCCATGTAAAAATCCCCAGCCACGCTGAATATGCCTGATCAGCGAATGTGCCTTGTACTGGGTCAGTACACCAATACGGCGAATGCCTGAATTGACGCAGTTGGACAGGGTGAAATCAATAATTCTAAATTGACCGCCAAACGGCACTGCAGGCTTGGCGCGCCAGTGGGTCAATTGATTGAGGCGCGAACCGCAGCCGCCGGCAAGAATTAATGCCAGGCTGTTCTTTGTCAGTCGACTGACAAAACGACTATTGCTCGCCTGGCGGACTGTTTCGGGCAACCAGTTCTTATCCACCACAATTTGATTCATTGTGTTAGCAATCCTTTCAGTTATTCCTGGTTAGAAATTAACCACAGGCAACAGGGAAAATTTGACCACCGACCAGGCTTGGTAATCTTGACCCCGATCAACACTTAACGGGCTAATTTCTATGACTATTCTCAACAGTTCGCTGCCGCGATTTCACTGACCAGGAGTAGAAAGCATATGAACGTAAAAGAGATGATGACGAGTCAGGTATACACCTGCTCACCAACCACCCCATTAAATTCTGTGGCCATGACAATGTGGAATAATGACTGCGGTGCAGTGCCCGTTGTCGATGATCAACAGAATCCCATTGCGATGATTACTGATCGCGATATAGCCATGGGTGCAGCCCTGCAAAAGAAACCGCTGTGGGAGTTAAACGCTCGGGATATTACCGATAGCCAGCAGCTGTATAAATGTGAAACTGAGACGGATATTGAGCAGGCGCTGGATTTAATGCGTGAACACAGCGTACGCAGACTTCCGGTGGTCAACAGTCAAGGCAAGCTGGCGGGTATTGTCACCTCTGGTGATATTATCGCCCGCTCGAATAGCGCCGATGATGCAGAGCTGCCGTTTTATCGCACCGAGGGAATGTTAAAGGCGGTCACTGGCCATCATGCACCCATGCCATTGACGGTTTGAGGTTCTGCTATTAGTGATCCTTCTGATATGGAGCCAGAAATTAATCCCGACCTCAGTTCAGCAGTTTGCGGGCAGATTACCGAGCCGCTGCAGCGGTTATTGGAGATGCGCCATCACGATCCATTTAGTGTTTTGGGGCGTCACTGGATCGCTGATGATCAGTGGCGAGTTTGTGTGCTGTTGCCCAATGCGGGCAGCGCATCAATCGAAGATCCATCGCTGCCAATGCAGCGGCTTGGCAATACTGATCTGTTTGAATGGGTCGGAAGCGAGGCGTTGCCTAAACATTATATGATCCGCTGGGTGGACTATGAGGGGAACTGTCATTACTCCTGTGATCCCTACAGCTTTGCACCACAGCTGAGCGACCTTGATTTACATCTGTTTGCGGAGGGCTGCCATCAGCATATCTACCAAAAGCTCGGCGCCCATCTGCATAAAGTCGATCACATAAACGGTGTTTTATTTGCCGTCTGGGCGCCAGAGGCCGAGCGTGTCAGTGTGGTTGGCGATCACAATAACTGGAATGGTCGTAGTCATCCCATGCGTTCCCGGGGCAGAAGCGGGGTATGGGAATTGTTTATTCCCGGGCTCGGTGTGCAAGTGCTGTATAAATACGAAATATCCCAGCGCGGCACCAGCAAACTCTCCCTAAAAGCCGATCCCTATGCCCAGAGCGCCCAACTGCGACCGGAAAATGCCTCTGTTGTCTGCGCTGAAAGTACTTTTAGCTGGTCTGATCATCTGTGGATGGAGAGGCGCCGCCAGTGGGATTGGCAGCACCAGCCAGTCTCTGTGTACGAACTTCATGTGGGCTCCTGGCGGCGCGATGAGAACGGAAGCTTCCTCAGCTGGAGAGCGCTCGCTCATCAACTGCTGCCTTACGTAAAGGATCTCGGCTTTACCCATATTGAGCTTATGCCTGTTGCCGAACACCCGCTGGATGAATCCTGGGGTTACCAGTGCACAGGCTACTATTCTCCTTCAAGTAGATTTGGTTCGGCGGATGATTTTCGCTACTTTATCGATTGCGCCCATGGTTACAAGATCGGTGTTCTGGTCGACTGGGTAGCAGGGCATTTCCCAAAGGATGAACATGGACTTGCACAGTTTGATGGTTCGCCCCTCTATGAACACTTCGATGCGCGCCTGGCAGAACATCCCGACTGGGGCACGCTGACATTTAATTTTGCCCGCAACGAAGTGAAGAATTTTTTACTGGCCAATGCCCTCTATTGGTTTAGGGAATTTCATATCGACGGCCTGCGCGTGGATGCAGTGGCCTCGATGATCTACCTGGATTACTCGCGCGGTGAAAATGAATGGCTGCCAAACCAATTTGGTGGCAATGAAAACCTCGATGCCATAGCCTTTCTTCGACAGCTGAATGAAATTGTCCACGAACAATTTCCCGGCGCTATGATGATTGCTGAAGAGTCCACCCAGTGGCCCCAGGTCAGTCGGCCAACCTGGATTGGCGGTCTTGGATTTTCCATGAAATGGAATATGGGCTGGATGCATGACAGTCTTGAATATCTTGGCAAAGACCCGATCCATCGCCGCTACCATCACCAGCTTTTAACCTTTAGTGCCCTCTATGCCCACCATGAAAATTTTATGCTGGCGCTCTCTCACGATGAAGTTGTCCACGGCAAGAAATCCCTGCTTGAAAAGATGGCGGGTGACGACTGGCAAAAATTTGCCAACCTCAGATTGCTGTACGTCTTTTTATACACCTGGCCGGGGAAAAAATGCCTTTTTATGGGCTGCGAATTTGCCCAGCGGCAGGAGTGGCGCTGTGATCAGGCACTGGATTGGCAGCTGCTCTCTGAACCAAGCTCGCACAGGCATCGCGGTATCAGTCACTTGATCAAGGATCTCAATGATCTCTACCAGCACCATTCCGCGCTCTATGGGTACGACTTCGATGCCCAGGGGTTTCATTGGCTGGACTGTCACGACAGCCAGCAATCGGTCCTTTCTTACAGGCGCAGAGCCGACGGCGAATCGATTCTGGTTGTTCTTAACTTTACCCCTGTGCCTCGCCATCAGTACTGCATCGGCGTCCCCGAAAACGGAACTTACCGGGAACTGATTAATTCTGATTCTCAATTCTACGCGGGCACTAATATGGGCAACAGTGGTCTGCTTAAAACCCGGCCGGTCGCCTGTATGGGGCAGCCGCACTCCCTGATAATGCTCTTGCCGCCGCTGGCAGCAATTGTGCTGACCAGGGTGGGTGACTGAGTACAGTGAAGATTCTCTTTGCCTGCAGCGAACTCTACCCACTGATCAAAACCGGCGGGCTTGCCGATGTTGCCTATAACCTGCCTCTTGCCCTGAGTCGTCTCGGACATCAGGTGCGCATTGTTCTACCCGCCTATCGCAGCCTATTAAACGAGCTAGGTCATCTGAGAGCGGTTGTTGCGTTCAGCACGCGCATTGATGGCTATCGGCTTAGCCTGTTAAAAATCAATCTGGAAAACACGGCTATTCCAGTCTATTTAATCGATTGCCCTGAGCTTTTTGATCGCTCCGGAGGCCCCTATGGTGAAGACCGGGAGCATGGCTGGCCGGATAACGCCAAACGCTTCGCGTTGTTTTGCCGAATGGTAACCTTGATTGCCATGGACCAGGCAGACCAATCCTGGCAGCCGGATATAGTCCACTGCAATGACTGGCATACCGGGCTGGTACCGCTGTTGCTGGCGACCGCTAAACCGCGTCCGCGAACCCTGTTTACGATTCACAACCTGGCCTACCAGGGGCTGTTTGATGAAGAGGAGTTTAAAGCCCTTAAGCTGCCTGAGATGGTCGATGGCAAGCGCCTTTGGGATTACCGGGCAGTGGAGTTTTATGGCCAGATGTCGTTTATGAAAGCCGCTATTGTTTTCTCTGATGCAGTCAATACGGTAAGTGCAGGTTATGCAAGAGAGGTGTTAACCGAACAGTTTGGCTGCGGTCTCGAGGGGCTTTTGCAGAGTATTGGGCCGCGTTTTTCAGGTATTGCCAACGGCATTGATAACCGATTGTGGGATCCCGGTAACGATCAATTAATTGATACGGTCTATGGAACCAGCAGCCTGCATCGCAAAGTTTTTAATAAATTAGCCCTGCAGGAAGCGTTTTTTCATGCGCGCAACAGTGAGCGTCTGGTGCTCGGTGTAGTCTCGCGCCTGACCCCACAGAAAGGGTTCGACCTGCTGCTCGAAGCTCTGCCACTGATTATGCAGATGCCAGTGGATATTCTGCTGTTGGGTAGCGGTGACCAGAAGCTGGAGAAAGCTTTTAAGCAGGCAGCATTAAAGTATCCATCGCGTATTGAGGTCAAACTGGGTTACGACGAAAAAATCGCCCACCTTGTTATTGCTGGTGCCGATGCGCTGTTAATACCCTCGCGCTATGAACCCTGCGGTCTAACCCAGATGTACGCCCAGCGTTACGGCACCATACCGGTCGCCCAGGGTGTAGGCGGGCTGGCGGATACGATTATTGATATACCGCCATTTTCAGAGGATATTGCCGATGCCACGGGAGTGTTGTTTTGGCAGTACAGTAGCAGCGCCTTAGTTGAAGCCCTGCAACGGCTGGAGTTTGTCTACAGCAACAGATTGTTGTGGCGTGATTTGCAGCGCGCGGGTATGTGCGAGGATTTTTCCTGGGAGAGCAGCGCCAAAGAATACGCTCAGCTGTATAAGTCACTGCTGGTTGCCCAGCGTTAGAGCAGTTTTTGAGAAAAGGGGAAACCTCCGCCAGAGGACTTTTTACCTTGTATAGCGGAGGTTTTAAACCTATCCAGAGAATAGATCAGGACTGAATACGAATGAGTTTTGGCTTGGATATTTCACGCTTGCCCAAGGTGATTGTCAAAACCCCATCTTTACCCTTGGCGACTATTTTTTCGGGATCCGCAGAGTCGGGAAGACTAAAGCGTCGATGAAAAGTGCCATGGGAACACTCGCTGCGATAGTAACCGTTGTGCTCTTCACTTTTTTCCGTTTGTCGTTCGCCCTTAATGGATAAAATGCCATCGTTCATACTGATCTCAATATCTTTGGTCTTGACTCCCGGAATATCCGCGCTGATAACAAACTCATTTTCGTCTTCGACTATATCAACCGTCGGTATCCACTCACTGGTAATCACATTGCTGTCCTCGTCGGGAAATATTGAAGATCTCTCGCCGAAGTTGCGGAATAAATGATTAAATTCGTCCTGAAATCGATTCATTATCTGGGTGGGTTCTCTCAACATTAGACTCATCTTAAATCTCCTTTTATATATGTTTAGATGAAAATTAATTTTTAAGCTGCCTGCAAAGCTGTAGCTAAAATTATAAGTAACAGTCGCCTGAGAAAATTGATGGTCATCAACTAGCAGATGTTGAATTACCAAGCCTTATATCAATCGCAAGCCTTCCATTTGGTGAATAATTTCGCCGCTCAGAAAAATACAGCGAGTACTGCTAAAAGCCTTTGCTAAAAGTACGGATACGCAATTTCTCTTCGCAGTGCCAGTGCTAGAATTCCAGATAATTATTGATAAACATACCAATGGAACTGGAGCCTGGAATATGTCGGTTTTCTCTCACCGCGAATTTGATAATCATCAGCAGGTCGCTTTCTTCAAAGATAAAAAAACCGGTTTAAAAGCCATTATTGCCGTTCACAACACCAATCTGGGTCAAGCCCTCGGCGGCTGTCGAATGTGGCCCTACGCCACTGATGAAGAGGCTTTAACTGATGTGCTGCGGCTCTCCAGAGGCATGACTTACAAGTCTGCATTGGCCAACCTGAAGTTAGGCGGCGGCAAGGCGGTGATTATTGGCGACCCACGCAGCCAAAAGAGCGATGAACTTCTTTATGCCATGGGTGACTTTATCGAAGGTTTGGGCGGTCGCTATATCACTGCGGAAGACTCTGGAACCTCGGTACCCGATATTCTTAAAATGAGCCAGCGTACCAGTTACATCAGTGGTGTCGATAAAGCCTCTGATCACGGTGGAGATCCATCGCCGAGTACCGCTTACGGAGTGTTTGTCAGCCTCCGTGAAGCAGTGACCTATAAGTTGGGGCGGGCTAATTTGCAGGGGCTTAGGGTGGCTATTCAGGGGCTGGGTAATGTTGGTTATCGTCTGGCGGAGTATCTGCATGAAGCCGGAGCAGAACTGTTTGTTACCGATATAGTTCAGGCCAATGTCGACCGTGCAGTTGGCGAATTAAATGCCACTGCAGTGGCTGGCGATAAGATATTTGCGCTAGATGTCGATGTCTTTGCCCCCTGTGCGCTGGGCGCTGCAATTAATGACCAAACCATTGATCAACTCAGGGCCACGATTGTCGCCGGCGCCGCCAATAATCAATTGGCCACCACTGACCATGGACAGCTACTTCATAATCGCGGTGTTTTATATGCGCCTGATTATGTGGTCAATGCCGGCGGTATTATCGATGTCTACTACCAACGAAAAATGCTCAGTGCTGACTACAGCGCGGAAAACTATGCCAGTGATCTATCGACTAAAGTTGAGGGGATTGGTACCACTCTAAAAGAAATATTTGCGCGCAGTGAAGCAGAGAATCTGCCGACTTTTGTGATCGCCGACCGGGTTGCCGAAGAGCGCTTTAATAGCGCCACTAACTGTTGGCAACCGACTCGGTCAAATGCCCCAACGGCAACTCAGTCTTATAGCAAATCGGTTTAAGGGAAAAGCTGCTCTTGACATGATCCAGGCCTTCGACCTGGGTCAGTTTGTCGAGAAAAGCCTGATAGGCAAGCAGGTCGGGTGCGACTACGCGAATCAAGTAATCAAAATCGCCAGTCATTAAATAACACTCCATCACCTCCGGCCAGTTAAGCACCTGATGGGCGAAGTGATCGAGATCTTTTTTGACCTGATGGTGCATGGTGACCTGAACAAAGACAGTCACTGGCAACCCGGCTTTCAGCGGGTCGATCAGTGTGACACGGCGACTGATATAACCGAGGACCTCAAGGTTTTTCACCCGTCTGGAGCAGGGTGAGGGAGATAGGCAGACCTGATCCGCCAGTTCCAGATTGGAAATCCCTGCATCGGCTTGCAGGGTATTGAGAATCTTCCAATCAATACTATCCAATTTGTATTCATTCATAGGGCTTCTATACTTTTTATAGTGATTAATTTTGCGGTTGGCCAGTCTCAACGACGGCATTGGAAAATCTGATACGGGCAAATGCGAGCAAATACAGTGATCTGCCATAGCTAACAGAGTAATTAGTGATTTATTTGAGTATAGGAAAGATTGCGCAATATTTCGTTATTAAATCCAATCTTTGCGCTACAACCTATCTTAACAGTCTGTGCGGCTTAAGCACTTTGGCAGGATTCCCTAGCAATCATCATGCTAATTTTATGCCCTGAAATATAAGTTATAAACGGAATTGCAGGGGTGTCACATGGCAGTTAAAAATGCACAAAAAAATTCAGCTAAGAGTAAGCAAGCAGCCAGCGTAATGTTTATCGATGGGTCCGCATTAACTATTCCCACGCTGAGTGTTTTAAAGGCGGATGGACGCTTAACCAAAGGCGCGCAAACACCACAGATTGGTGAACAGCTGGCGAAGAAAATCTACAGCGATATGGTTTATACCCGTACTCTTGACGAGCGCATGGTCAGCGCACAGCGGCAGGGGCGCTTGAGTTTTTATCTCACCTGTACCGGGGAAGAAGCCTCGGTTGCAGGCACTATCGCAGCCTTTAATCCAGACGATATGGTGATGGGCCAGTATCGAGAACAGGTCGCCCTGCGTTTTCGCGGTTTCACCACCGAACAGTTTATGAACCAGCTATTCAGCAATGGTAAAGATTTGGGCAAAGGCCGTCAGATGCCGGTTCATTACGGCTGCCGGGATCTTCACTTTATGACTATTCGCTCGCCACTGGCAACCCAGATACCTCAGGCTGCGGGTTATGCCTACGGGCAAAAGCTGGCGGGAAATGATGCCTGTACGCTGTGCTATTTTGGTGATGGAGCGGCTTCGGAAGGAGACTTCCATGCCGGCCTAAATATGGCGGCAGTGCTAAAGAGTCCAGTGGTTTTTGTGGTGCGCAACAATGGCTATGCCATTTCCACGCCCTCTTCGGAACAGTATGCAGGGGATGGTATTGCTCCGCGCGGCGTGGCCTATGGCATTAAAACTATCCGCGTTGATGGCAACGATATTCTGGCGGTGTATGCCGCGGCCGTTGAGGCGCGAAAAATAGCCGTAGAACAGCAGCAACCAGTATTGATTGAAACCATGAGCTACCGTCTTGGCGCTCATTCAACCTCCGATGATCCGAGTGGCTATCGCAGTCCGCAGGAAGAGGAAAAATGGCGACAGAAAGATCCTATCAGCCGCATGAAAAACTGGCTGATCAACCAGCAGTGGTGGGATGAAGGTCGTGACGAAGAGCTGCATAAAACCTACCACGCTGAGATTCTCGCCGAGCTCAAACTGGCAGAGAAGCGCCCCAAGCCGTCCCTCAAAGACTTGATTACCGATGTCTATAAAACCCCTCCGGCGCATCTTCTCGAGCAGTTTGAAAGTCTTGAAAAGCATATAGCCAAGTATCCCAACAACTATCCAGACAGCAACCGCATGCACGGGGAGGGCTAGCTGATGGACGAGATGACAACAACAAAGATGAACTTACTTCAGGCGGTCAATAGCGGGCTGGATATAGCCATGGCGGAAAATGAACAGGTTATCTGTCTGGGTGAAGATATAGGCAAGTTTGGCGGTGTCTTCCGCGCTACCAGCAACCTGCAGGAAAAGTACGGCAAGCCGCGCTGCTTTAATACCCCGCTTACCGAACAGGGTATCGCCGGCTTTGCCATTGGTCTGGCGGCCCAGGGCTCAGTGGCGGTGGCAGAAATTCAGTTTGCCGACTATATCTTTCCCGCCTTTGATCAGATTGTTAATGAAGCAGCCAAATTTCGCTATCGCAGTGGCGATGAATTTAACTGCGGCGGCCTGACTATTCGCGCACCCTATGGTGGCGGTATCGACGGCGGGCTCTATCACTCCCAATCCCCGGAAGCTTATTTCTGCCATACCCCAGGCCTCAAGGTAGTTATTCCAAGCAATCCCTATCAGGCTAAGGGGCTGTTATTAGCCGCCATCCGCGACCCGAATCCAGTGATCTTTTTTGAACCCAAGGCGATCTATCGTGCCTCGGTAGGCGAGGTTCCAGAGCAGGATTATGAGTTAGCGCTGGGCGTTGCTGAAGTGGTTTGTGAGGGCACCGATATAACCCTGCTGGGTTGGGGGGCACAGATGATTCAGATTAATAAAGCCGCCGAACTTGCCGCCGCTGATGGTATCGCCTGTGAAGTGATCGATCTCTGTACCTTACTGCCCTGGGACAGGGACTGTGTGGCTAATTCGGTGAGTAAAACCGGTCGTCTGCTAATCAGCCATGAGGCACCACGAACCGGTGGCTTTGCCGGTGAAATCGCCGCGACTATTCAAGAGCGCTGCTTTTTAAATCTGGAAGCACCTATCACTAGGGTTACAGGGTTAGATACACCATTCCCGCTGATCCAGGAAAAACAGTATCTACCGGATTATCTAAAAATTTACCAAGCGATTAAGTCGAGTCTGGCCTTTTAGAGCGGCCGATAGAATTCCAGGGAACGAGGAAAGAGGAGAGAGGAAGCAGTTATGCAAAAAGATTTTATATTGCCGGATATTGGCGAAGGTATTGTCGAGTGTGAAGTGATCGAATGGAAGATCAAAGAGGGCGACAGAATTGAAGAAGATCAGATTGTTGTCGATGTCAGCACTGACAAAGCCATTGTGGAAATTCCCTCAATGTACAACGGTCGTATTACTCGGCTGCATTATGCGGAGGGCGATACCGCTAAAGTCCATGAGCCGCTGTTTGCTATTGAATTGGATGGCGAAGAGGCAGCAGTCACCGAAAGCTTGCCTGAGAAGGCAGCCGCGCCTGCTGAACAGGCGGTAGCTGTTCCGTCATCGGTTATAGCCTCAGATGCTGTGACCTCAGACAATACTGTGAACCAGAAGGTATTAAGTACCCCCGCAGTTCGCAAAATGGCCCGCGAACATCAATTAGATTTGGCAACCATAGTGGGGACAGGAAGACAGGGCCGCGTATTAAAAGAAGACATACTTGGTTTTTTGGTCGGGGCTAATCAATCTTCGCCGTCATCCACTACGGCTGGAATATCGCCTGTAATGGAGGAGCGTGTTGAGCTCATAAGAGGCGTGCGAAAAATTATGGCTGAGCGCATGAGAGATGCGGTCTCAACCATTCCCCACTTTACCTATGTGGATGAAGTCGATGTCACTGAGTTGATGGAGCTGCGCCAAAAACTGAAAGAGAGCTATGGAAAAGATGATATAAAAATAACCCTGATGCCGTTATTTATTAAAGCGCTGTCGTTGGCGATAAAAGAATTTCCGATTCTCAATAGCCGCACCAACGATGATTTTAGCGAGCTGACCTATGTAGGCAGCCATAACATAGGTATGGCAGTGGATGGAAAAACCGGCCTGTTGGTGCCAAATATCAAGAATGTCCAGCAGTTGGGCATATTGGATATAGCACGGGAAGTGATGCGTCTAACTGCGGCGGCTCGCAGTGGAAAAATTGACCCTCAGGATCTCTCCGGGGGCACCATCACTATCTCCAATATAGGTGCTATTGGCGGCACGGCCGCGACACCGATTATCAATAAGCCCGGTGTGGCGATTGTCGCCCTAGGCAAGATTCAGACCCTGCCCCGTTACAACGAGCAGGGAGATTTAGTGGCGCGAAAGATCATGACTGTAAGTTGGTCTGGTGACCATCGGGTAATCGATGGCGGCACCATGGCCCGGTTTAATAATTTATGGATGGGTTATTTAGAAGTTCCATCGACCATGCTGGCTGCCATGATCTGATGCTCTTAATTTTTAGCTCTTAATGTTAGCTCTTGATAATTAGAGTTTAGCTGTCAGTTACCAGAAGTGAGGTACTAAAACGTGAGTTTACATGAGAGCAAAAACCTACAGCATTTCTATATCAATGAAGAGCAATCGTTTTATCTGCTCAGTCAAAAAGATGCACGCAAGCTAAAGAGTTGGTTAGAGCTCTGTGAGTCGCAGCTAGAGCGTCTCGGATACAGCAATATTGAGCTAATAGGCAACGGCGCCTACGGCTTTGTTTTTGCCGGTACCAGTGGCGGTGAAGATGATTCGCAGACACAGCAATATGTCTTTAAATTCTCGCGTATCACACTGCCACAGCATATTAAAGATCGCCTCGAAGAAGAGGGCTTTATGCTCAGTCAGGTTGCCCATCAGGGCATTCCTGAATATATCGCCTTTCAACATGTGCGCGGCCAATCCATATTGATGATGTCCCGCGCACCGGGGATTAACCTGCAAGATTATGCCCGTCAGGTGGGCAAACTCGAACCACGGCTGGTACTGAAAATTGCCGCACAGATGTCAGATATTCTGTTGCGTCTGCGCAATAATTCCGGCCGTTCAACTATAGTTCATGGCGATATAAAGCCATCAAATATAATGTTTGATCCCGACTCTGAAACAGTCTCGTTGATTGATTGGGGTGCAGCGGTGGTTGCCCAGGAGAATCATCTCGGTGATCGCATTGATAGCCTCGGTATAGACGCCATCAATATGGAATACCAAAAGAGCAATGCAAAACTCGGCGATATATATTTTATCGGCGAAGAGCAGCTGCAGGGAGCCTGCTCCACACCGCGCTTTGATGAACAGGGTCTGGCCGGAACTCTCTACGCATTGGCCTCAGGGCAGGGCAGTCGTTTTGGTAAAAAGGTTATCACTCTGGAGTCTCTGGGGCTGCCGATAGAATTTGCCAGAACCCTGGCCGGCATGCTCGATGACGATGCCGATACTCGCTGCAGAGCAGGGGACTACTTTTTCGAGAATATGCGCTATATGAAGCATATTGTCAGTCGCTCAGAGCCCGCCATAAGGGCTCAGGAAGAGTCACTTATTCCACTGCAGATTACCTCCAGTGAAGTGACGGTAGAGACAGTGGTGTACAGCTCGCGCAAGGGTTTTCTCCGTCAGGAGATTGGTTCCGACGTGTTTGAAGCTCAGCCCCGCTATGCCAAGCATCCACTGGTGGGAAGTCTGGGGGGCTATGGTGAGTATAAAAATTATCTCAGCGGTATGGGTGATACAGAAAAGGCCTTTGTGATTGCGGTTACCCATCTAGGCCGTTATCCCGTCGCGGGCGGTCTGGCGGTTAGATGGGATGATGGTGGTGTCTATATAGACTCCAATCTCAATCTCTACGATGCTGAATATGCTCCAGCGTTGATCAATGCAATTAACAATGTGGTATCTCTGGGTCGTGCGATCAATAAAAAAGGGGTGTTTAAAAGCTGTATGTTTGATGCGCGAAAAACCCTGCATATAGAGCGTGAAAATGCCCAGCAAAAATTTTTGGTCGACTCGGATTTGCAGATTTCCTTTGATATAGGCGAGCTCTTGCCTTCAGAGATAAGTCCTTCAGAGATTAGCCCTTCAGATAATGACGATAACAAAACCCGCCTGCACTCCTACTTTGAAGATGGCAGTGATCCAGATGAGAGGCTACAGTTGCCAGAATCAATTATGCAGATACTGGCCGTTATGAATCAGATACATCACACCGGTTGCATTATTTTTGAGGCGGTGGAAAAGGATTTAAAAATTCATAACTATTTCACCCTGCTGGATAAATCTAGGGAGCATGAGTTTCGCCGCTGTCTCAGTGAGATACTGACCAATCTTGATCAGATTGATGGTCTGGGGGTGTCGGGCTTTATGAAGTTACCCTATAAAAACACCAAGTTTTTTAGCCGTCAGGAAAAGCGATCGGATAGTTTTTGTACACAGGGGCCAGCCTAAAAGTTCACTTTGGGTAGAGTTTTAGCGAGACTATTTGCCGCAGTGATTTCGATAATGCTTTTGATACTGGGGTGGCAAGGCATGGCGGCTACCATAGATGATGTTTTAACCACGGCTGAAGTAAATTGAGTAAATTGGGGTCAGATGAGTAAATTGGGGTCAGAAGTAAATTGAGAGTAAATTGGGGTCAGATGAGAGTTTAGTAAATTGAGTAAATTGGGGTCAGATGAGTAAATTGGGGTCAGATGAGAGTTTAAGGAGACGATTGACTTTGTGCATCAGATGCGTGACCTGATAATGCTCACCAAGCAACGCATGCGTACAGAATTGCCTAAAATGTATAGTCAGGAGTTACTGAATAACCTTTTTTTTCATCCCTATACCAAAGTGCAGTTTGTGGTTGATCAATTGGGTGTCACTCGTATAACTGCGACTAAATACCTTGAGGCGCTGACTGAGAAAGGCTTTGTCAGCAAGCATAAGGTGGGGCGTAATAATTTTTACATTAACGAGCCATTGGTTGAGTTGATTGTGAGGCAAGAGGGCGAATACGCCTCGTAAATTCAATCGCTTATTGCTCAGAAACGAAAAAGGCCGTCTCAAAAGTGACGGCCTTTCTATATATGGTGCCCAGGAGAGGGTTGATAAAAACAGCCTGTGGGCTGTTTTGACCCCTGCGGGGCATCGGCGCGTTGCGCCTCGTCCAAACTCTGCCGTGGGCATAGTTTGTGAACCTCTTATCGGTTCAAGTCCCGGTTGGAACTTAGAGAGATAGTTTGCTTTTGCAGCCGAATAGGCTTTGGATATCTATGGTGCCCAGGAGAGGGTTGATAAAAACAGCCTATGGGCTGTTTTGACCCCTTCGGGGCATCGTCGCTTTGCGCCTCGTCCAAACTCTGCCGTGGGCATAGTTTGTGAACCTCGTTCCGGTTCAAGTCCCGGTTGGGATAATGTGCGATAGATAGAATTTTCAGCCGAATCGACTTTAGATATTTAATGGTGCCCAGGAGAGGACTTGAACCTCCACCCCCTTGCGAGGACCAGCACCTGAAGCTGGCGTGTCTACCAATTTCACCACCTGGGCATATAACTAGATGGACTTTTTACTTCTAAAACTGCGCTAATTTCACGTCGACCCGCGCGTGGTCGCTTTCGGGCGTCCTGTCCTTCACCGAGACTGTTTCCTCGATATCTGTGATCAGCTTTTGTGGTCTTATTGCACCAGCTCTCACAGCGGGCGCGAACTATAGTAACCGCTGAAGTTTTTGTCAATTAGAAGAGGCGAAATTAATGTTTTTGTGATCTGATCTTGCCGTTTATCGCTGACTTTTTGCCAGTATTGCTCTGTCGCAGGCTGTTTTGTGGTGAAGACTCTGTGAAGCTTAGCTTCAAGGGAATGAAACAGGGATGATCATTGATAGTTGTGACGCAAAAACATATCAATCTACAAGGAGTTAGACCATGTTGAAACAAAGGTTAAAAAACAGATTAAATAAAAGTAAGAAAATTCTCTGGATCGGTGCCTCTCTTATCGCCCTCTGCGGTTCCTCTGTTGTTTTTTCTGCGCCAGCAGATCAGGGTAGGGCGCTTGTCTCTGAGCAGACTCAGCAGCAGGTTAATATCAATAGCGCATCCGCATCCGAACTTGCAGCTTCTCTCAAAGGTATAGGAATAAAGACAGCGCAAGCCATAGTCGCCTATCGAGATGCCAACGGTGCCTTCCAGAGTCTTGATGCCCTGATGATGGTCAAGGGCGTGGGAAGTAAAACAATCAAGAAAAATATGCAGCGTATAACTCTCGAGTAACAATCTGCTGCTGTTAGATAATACGGTCGCTTAGGCGGCCGTTTTTTTGTCTGCCAACTTTATAAGCCGCATTTTATTAACGTTTTTGAGTACTCGAATAGGCCATTTACCCCCCCCCATAGAATAGGCTTTTTGGGTTTTATCTCTGGTTCCTTTTTTACCTGCCCTTCTGTAGGATACGCGCATAATTATTATAATTCTGGTACACAAAAAAACATGCGTTCGTTATTTAAATCATTATCCAATCCTTTCGCTCTCGATCTTCGTGCACTGGCGTTAATGCGTATTGGTGTTGGCGCATTGATTTTGACCGATCTTTTGTTGCGTGCGCCCAGTTTTATGGCATTTATGACCGACCGGGGTGTTATGTCCCGCGAGATATCGATGTCGGTAAATTCTGGCTGGCACTGGTCGTTATATTGGGTTAACGCTGAACCATTATGGGCTATGTCGCTAATGGTTATCGCCGCAGGTTTTGCGATGATGCTGATGCTTGGTATACGTACGCGCCTGGCATCGATCGCCAGCTTTATATTTCTCGCCTCCCTACATACACGCAACCCTTACCTGCAGCAGGGTGGTGATAACCTATTGTTGCTATTAACCTTTTGGGGTTGCTTCCTTCCCTGGGGTGAACGTGCCTCTATAGATGCCTCTATGGTCCGTGAGCCGCGAACATCGAACCGCTACTTTAGTACGGTAAGTGTGGCTCTGGTATTGCAGGTTATGTCGGTTTATTTTTTCTCGGCGCTGCTTAAAACCGGGGTTGAATGGGTGCGTGATGGCACCGGTATTTACTATGCCTTGCACAATGATCAGGTCGCTTTTGGTTTGGCTTCTCTATGGCGCGACTGGCATGGATTTACTGGCGTACTAACTCAATATGTCTGGTGGCTAGAGTTGATAGGGCCAATATTGGCCTTGAGTCCACTGTGGTTTGCAGGTTTCCGTACACTGGTAGTGGTCGCTCTTATCGCTATGGAAATAGGCTTTATGTTTAATCTGCGTATTGGTCTGTTTCCGTTTATCTCCAGTTTATCTCTTATCGCCATTTTGCCATCCTCAGTAATGGATTTTCTGTGGCGCTCAGGAAAGTCGGAAAAGAAGAATAAGCCTTTAATACAGATGTATTTTGATAAGGAATGTACCTTCTGCGAGAAAACCTGTTATCTGCTTCGCTACCTGCTGGGATTGAATGCAACCATTGCAGCGGCTCAGGATGATAAACATATAGGCCCAATTCTCGAGCGTGAGAATAGCTGGGTCGTGGTAGACGAGCAGGGAGTTCAGCGTTTGCGCTGGGAAGCACTGGTATTTGTTATACAGTCTAATCCACGATTTGCCTGGCTCGCGAAGCAAATGCAAAAAGCCGGTGCTGCAGGAGATCGCGCCTATAACTGGATCGGCGATCACCGCTATGGCTTCGGAACCCTGACTGCCCGCTGGATGCCTTGGCGTAAAACTTACCCCCGTGTCGGCCTAACCGGCTCAGTGTTTGTCGCTGTTTTGACCGCACTTCTGTTGTGGCAGAACCTCTCCTCAATTAAGGTCTGGAATCCAGTCCATGGAATAGACACCGGTGTTACCAAAGGCTATCGAATTCCCGCGCCGAAATTTTTTGATCCGCTTTATCGCGGACTTCGCCTCGAGCAGTACTGGAGTATGTTTGCCCCTTATCCGCAAAAGAACGATGGCTGGTTTATAACCCCCGGCGTTCTGAGAAACGGCAAGCTGGTTAATGTGACCGCCGATAAGCTTGAATTGCCCTCGGCAGTGCGTCCTGAAAGCAGTGAGCAGTTTAAAAGCTATCGCTGGCGCAAGTATAAAAACTTTCTCTGGCTAAAGCGTAATGCAAAGCATCGTACGCACTATGGCGCATGGGTTTGCCGAGATTGGAACAGCCGGCATGAAGCCTCCGAGCGACTTGACGCATTTAATATGTATTTTATTAAAGAGCCTACAAGACCGCCGGGAAGGGCATCGCGAGT
The DNA here is from genome assembly GCA_943846685.1 of uncultured Pseudomonadales bacterium. GTDB lineage: Bacteria > Pseudomonadota > Gammaproteobacteria > Pseudomonadales > Porticoccaceae > HTCC2207. Next base: position 1,797,648 of record OX044363.1, on the reverse strand, counting down.
AACTTCGCATAGGTTACTGCGCTACCACTGTCGAGATGCCGGGTTGTTAACCAAAAAGCCCGTTGAAAACGCAATCAGATCTCAGGGCGAAAAAAACCTCATGAGAACTTTGAATATGTGATAAATTTGCGCACTGCTATTTGCTTTTTCATCAATAAAAAGTGTCTTGAAATATCGCAGTAACTAATAACTCACTAATTAAGCTAATTATGGTGCTATGCACCAATTAAGGGCCATATATTTTGCAGAATGACATTCCACTTCTTGTAAACGAAGACCAAATTGATCTTCGTGAGGTCGTCCGAGCTCTTTGGAATGGCAGGAAACTAATTGTTGCCTTGTCATCATTTTTTGCAGTTCTATGTCTTGTCATAGCTTTAATTCTACCTGACAGGTACGCATCTGCGTCTGTTTTGGCTCCTGTAACCCCTGAAGCCAGTGGCTTGCCTGGTGCTTTAAGTCGTTTAGGTAGTGTAGCTTCTTTAGCTGGGTTAAGTTTTGGGGTTGGAGACGGTAGTGAAGCTCAAATCGCTCAGGAAATTATGGAATCTTGGGGCTTTATTGAGGAATTCATTGAAAAAAATAATCTTCAAATACCCTTATACGCAGTCTCTGGATGGGATAAAAGCACTAATAGCCTGATCATTGATAGTGATATCTATGATGAGAAAAATAAAAAATGGTTGATTGAAGATGCTAATGGAGATTTAGGTGCCCCCTCAAGTTGGAAACTCTATAAAAGATTTTCCGATATGCTTTCGGTTAGCCAGGACTCAGAAGCCGGTTTGGTTACACTGAGTATTGAGCACTATTCTCCCTACGTTGCCAAACAGCTGGTTGATTTGCTTTTCGAGGAAATCAACAGACATATGCAGCAGAGAAAATTAAATAAGGTAAATAGTAATATCGAATACCTAAGGGCTCAGGTGGAGAAAACCTCAATCTCACATATGGAAAATGTGTTTTACACTATTATCGAAGAACAGATTAAAAATAAAATGCTTGCAGAAGCCACCCCTGAGCACACATTCGTTGTGGTTAATCAAAGTATGGTTGCTGAGGAAAAAATAGGACCAAGGCGCGTTCTTATAGTTGTTCTTGGCAGTTTTTTTGCAGTTATTTTTTCAATGCTCGTAGTTCTGGTAAGGCATTCACTCCGTGTCTCATCAAAAAGTAACATCTAAGTAGATTCGAATAAAAGCGGTGCCCAAATGAGCCTCGATGCAGTAATTACATTAGTTGTTTTGATCAGCTTTCTCGTTGTCGCAGTCAGCGGCCGAATAGCGGTAGATATTGCTTTAGCGCTGTGCATGACAGCTTTGTTGGTTTTTGGTGTACTTACTCCCAGTGAAGCTTTTGAGGGCTTTTCTAACCCGGCGATTTTTATTATTGCCAGCTTTTATATTGTCTCCTCCGCCCTCAAAGAGAGTGGCGCATTACACTGGTGGATTATGCGCTGGTTGGGCAAGAACAAATCCGTCAAAGGCGCTATTCCACTGATTATGGCACCAGTCGCAGTCAGTAGCTCGGTGATTAGCAACACTCCGGTAGTGGCTATATTTATTCCGCTGATACAGGATTGGGCAAGGCGCCATAATGTATCAGTATCCAAGTTATTAATACCGCTCAGTTACGCATCGATTTTGGGTGGCACTTGCACACTGATCGGCACCAGTACCAACATTATCATTGTAGGTATGCTGCAAGGGTCTCCAGAGGCAGAGAGCCTTAACCTGTTCAGCCCGGCGGCAGTTGGTCTTCCCCTTATACTGGTAGGAATCGGCTACTTCGTTTTAATCGGTCATCACTTACTGCCTGAGCGCAAGAGCCTCGGCGAAGACCTTATTGATACCCGTCAATATGCAGTATCTATGCGAGTAGAAGAGGGCGGTGTATTGGCCGGTATGTCGATTGCCGATGCTGGCCTACGCCATCTGCAATACAGCTTTTTATCTGAGATTCAATCCAAAGGCCATGTCATTCCTGCTGTGGGTCCAGAGGAAATTCTTAGTGGTAATGATATTTTAGTCTTTGTTGGTCAGCCAGAAGCCGTAAGCGAACTGCGTCAATTTCGAGGTCTGACACCAGCCGAAAGTGAAGTGTTAGAGCTGGATGTTCCCTACAGCAGTAGAGCCCTTATAGAAGCTGTAGTTTCACCGGTCTCCAATATGATTGGCAAGACCGTTAAGGAATCGACCTTTAGAACATTGTTTGGCGGCGTTATCCTATCTATCTCGCGCAACGGCAAGCGAATCAATGAAAAGGTAGGCAGCATTGTTATTAAGCCCGGTGACACCCTGTTGCTGGAAGCCGCTCGCGGCTTTGTTCGTCGCCATCGCTATAACCGTGATTTCCTGTTGCTCAGTCGAATTGATGACGCGACCATTCCCGATGTCTCAAGAGCCCCAGTGGCGCTGGGCTTGTTGGGACTATTTATCGTTGTTGTTTTGCTGGGGCTAATGTCACTGGTCTCAGCCTCACTGTTACTGGTTGCAGGACTGGCAGTCACGCGCTGTATTTCTCTGGAGTTTGCTCAACGCAGTATTGATATGCGCGTGATACTCGCGATTGGCGCATCTCTGTCTCTCGGCTTTGCCCTACAAAAAACCGGATTAGCTGATATAGCGGCCCAGGGAATTATGTCCCTTGCCGATGGCAACCCCTTTATAAACTTACTGCTTTTATATCTGGTAACCGTCGCTGCCACAGAACTGATTACCAACAATGCTGCTGCAGTTTTAATGTTTCCGCTGGCACAGGCGCTCAGTACCGAGCTTGATGTCAGTCTGCTGCCATTTGTAATGACCATCATGTTTGCCGCATCGGCAAGCTTTTTGACCCCCTTTGGCTACCAGACTAACCTGATGGTTCAGGGACCTGGTGGCTATCAGTTTTCTGATTACTTTCGGGTCGGGTTACTACTCAGCATACTAGTGGGAGTAATGGTGGTATTTCTGGTGCCAATAGTTTGGCCCTTCTAGCTAACTGAATTATCTCAGCTATACTAATGTAGAAAAAATCTTCATGAGTCTCTCATAAAGGTTTACACAAGCTTATATAGCAGGGTAATTTTAAATTAAACGTCAATGGATCTGGTTGCTATTGGCCAGACTGAAAAAGCCTCAAAAGAGGCCTATCTAAGAGAGAGATGAATGACTGAGTTAACCTGTTTTAAGGCCTACGATATCCGTGGGCAACTGGGCACTGAATTAAACGAAGAAATAGCCTACCGTATTGGTCGTGCCTATGCTGAATTTCTTCAGCCAAAAAGCATTGTTCTCGGCGGTGATGTTCGCTTAACCAGCGAAGCTCTTAAAACAGCCCTGAGTGAAGGTATCCGTGATGCTGGATCAGACGTTATTGATATTGGCATGGTAGGTACCGAAGAAGTCTATTTCGCCACCTCGCACCTCAATGCAGACGGTGGTATCGAAGTAACAGCCAGTCACAACCCGATTGACCACAATGGAATGAAACCAATTCGTGAGGGATCGCGACCCATTAGTGCCGATACAGGCCTGCTGGATATCAAGCGACTCGCAGAGCAAAATCAATTCTCTCCTGCCATTCAAGAACAGCGTGGCGGCTATAAGAAAATGTCAGTTCTGGAAGCCTATCTCGACCACCTGTTTGGGTATTTAGATGTCTCCAAAGTCAAGCCGCTCAAGCTGGTTATGAATGCCGGTAACGGCGCAGCTGGTCATGTGGTAGATGCCATTGAAAAGCGCTTTGCAGAGTTAAACCTGCCGATTGAATTAATCAAGATCAACAATGAGCCAGATGGCACATTCCCCAATGGTATCCCCAATCCTATTCTCCACGAGAATCGTGCACCAACCATTGATGCGGTTCTCGAGCACGGAGCAGATATGGGTATCGCCTGGGATGGTGATTTTGATCGCTGTTTCCTGGTTGATGAAAAGGGCAACTTTATTGAAGGCTACTATATTGTCGGCCTATTGGCAGAAGCCTTCTTGTTGAAGAACCCCGGAGCCAAAGTTGTTCACGACCCTCGGCTTACCTGGAACACCATTGAAGTCGCCGAAAAGAACGGTGGCCAAGCGATTCAGTCAAAAACTGGACACGCCTTTATTAAAGAGCGTATGCGAGCAGAAGACGCCATTTATGGCGGCGAGATGAGCGCCCACCATTATTTCCGTGACTTCTTTTACTGCGACAGCGGTATGATTCCATGGTTATTGGTTGTAGAACTGGTTTCAACCACAGGCAAGCCACTCTCTGAGCTGGTCAATGATATGGTTTTAGCCTATCCGTCGCCGGGTGAGCTCAATCGCAAAATTGCCGATCCCGCAGCGGCTATTCAGCGCGTGCGCGAACATTACGAATCAAGTGCATTGGTTATTGATGACACCGACGGAATATCCATGGAATTCCCCGAGTGGCGCTTTAATCTGCGTATGAGTAATACCGAGCCGGTAGTGCGGCTGAATCTGGAAACTCGCGGTGATAGTGAGTTGTTGGCTCAGTGTCAGAGTGAGCTGCTTGCTCTACTGGATTAAAGTATAGGCAAACAGGTCAAAAAGTTTAAGGATATGGATGCAGGTATGAAAGAAGGGAGTTGGTTTTTACTTCAGACGAAATCAAGGCAGGAAGCCCGGGCTGTAGAGAATTTGGGACGCCAGGGCGTAGACTCTTTTTGCCCAATGGTTCGTATCGAAAAAGTCTCTCGAGGCACCAGAGTGATTAAAGAGGAAGCGCTCTTTCCCAGCTACCTTTTTGTAAACTTTAACCAAAGCAAAGTGTCAGCCACCACCGTTCGCTCTACCCGAGGAGTCAGCCATTTTGTCACCAGTGCCGGCTCACCGGTTATGGTGCCGGATACCCTTATTGAGCAACTGCAAGAGCGCACTGACGCAACCAGTGGTGAGGTGGTTTCTGATCTACCCAAGATTGGTGATCAGCTACAGATTATCGACGGCCCCTTTAGAGGCCTCAACGCAGTCTTTACCGAAATAGACGGCAACCAGCGCGCCGTTGTTTTAGTTAATTTACTCAACCAACAGGTAAAAGCATCGCTACCGTTTAAAAGCCTGACGGCAAGTGATAAGAACCCCGATTAGGGTGTTTCCTGTAAAAGTAAGATATTATCGGCAATGCTCACAATTGAATGGATGCAAAAAAATACATTATGAGACTACTTATGTTTAAGACCCCCACTTTTTACGCCTTTTCTATTGGCTTAGCCTTAATGTTACTAAGCGCAATGCTGTCTGCTCAGGATTTATCTCTCAGCTCAGCTCAGGAAAGTATAAAAGAAGCGCGTCAGCTGTGTAGTGGGATGAGTGAGTCGAACAAGCGCCTCGCCAAATCCGCCGGTTATGATATAGACACGCTTTGCAGCAGCCTTGATCTATTTGAGCTTTCGGAAAGTTCCGTCGATGATGAACCACTGGTCTTGCCTCGCGAAGATGCAAAGAGAGATGCAGATAAAACTATGCCATCGCCGTTGCCCTCAGCAGAAGAACTCAGTGAAATCGCTAAAGCGAAAGCATTAACAGCCTATGGCTACGATCTTTTCTCTGGAGAGCCAACCAGTTTTGAACCCGCATCACGAATTCCTGTGTCCCCCAGCTATATTCTTGGGCCCGGAGATACGGTGCAGGTGCTTTTTTATGGCAAGGTCAATGAATCCCATAAACTGGAAATTAATCGTGACGGTTCCATAGACTTCCCGCAGCTTGGCCCAGTCAGCCTTGCCGGCATGACCTTTAGTGACGCCAAACAGCTATTACAGCGCCGTATTAAAGAAGAAATTATTGGTATCGAAGCCAGTATCAGCCTCGGTGAATTGCGCTCCATGCAGGTGTTTATGTTAGGTGAAGCCTACAAGCCCGGCACCTATACCATCTCCGCACTTTCCACCATTACCAACGCCCTGTTCCTATCTGGGGGGCTCAGTGATATTGCCTCGCTGCGCAACCTGCAGCTAAAACGTGCCGGTAAAGTAGTCGCCAACCTAGATCTCTATGACTTGCTGTTACATGGCGATACTCGCGATGATGCACAGTTGCAGTCCGGCGACACTATTTATATTCCCACCGTCAACAAAACTGCCTCAGTCAATGGCCAGGTGCGCAGACCCGCTATCTATGAGCTTAAAGGCAGCGTCACGGCCCATGAGCTTATAAAGCTGGCCGGAGGTTTAACACCCAAAGCATTTTCGAAAAGCGCGCGAATTCACCGCGTTGGCAATTCCGGATTTATGGGTGTAGTTGATATAGATTTAAGTACCTCGAAAGGCCAGAACACCGCGATCAAAAGTGGTGATCTTTTAGTGGTCGACAGCGCAGTAGAGCGGCAGGAATTGGTTGTCACACTGTCCGGCCATGTTTACTACCCCGGTGATTTTTTATGGCGTGAAGGGCTGCAAATCTCAGACCTGGTTAAAAGTCTTGCAAGCCTAAAACCCAATGCAGACCTAGACTTTGCCCTAATCCACCGCGAACTGCCGCCAGTGGGAAGAATAGAACCGTTATTTGTCGACCTGCGTGCAGTGCTCGCCGATCCCGACAGCAGCGCCAATATTAACTTCCTGCCCCGCGACAAACTTATTGTCTTCTCCAATGAGGCAAACCGCGCCGCCAAGCTTGAAGAACTGGTGAAGTTATTAAGACTGCAATCGCGCTCTGGAGAAATGGCACGGGTTGTCACAATCACCGGTACCGTTCGCTCCCCCGGAGAATACCCACTGACAAAAGACATGACGTTGACCCAGTTAATTGCAACAGCAGGTGGGCTCAATGAAGAAGCGTACACGCAGGTCGTCGAGCTATCTCGACATGATTTTACCAATATAGAAAAGGCACAAGCAGACCATTTCGCCATCACTCTGGCTGAAGCCATAGGCGATCCGAGCAAAGACCCAGTACTGCACCCCTATGATGTTGTGTCGGTGCGCACCATACCCGAATTTAGAGAATCCCTGAGCATTAGCCTGATGGGAGAAGTCAGATTTCCCGGCCACTATCGATTTAAGCGTGGCGAGAAATTAAGCGAAGTTATCAAGCGCGCTGGAGGCTTAACCGAGCACGCGCACCAAGATGCAGCCGTATTTACTCGCGAAGTACTCCGTGAACAGGAAGCCAAACAATTACAAGAGTTGCGCCAGCGTTTACGCGCAGACATAGCTGCAAGTAGCTTGGAAAAAACCAATGAAGGCAAGTCGTCCAGTCTCGATGATTCAACCAAAATACTTTCAGAGCTAGAGGCCAGTGAAGCATTAGGGCGACTGGTTATAGACCTTTCTGGTATTCTCGATGCCAGTTTAGACGATATTATTTTAAAAGATGGTGATCTGCTGGTTGTCCCCGAATACCGCCAAGAGATATCAGTGGTGGGCGAAATTCAGCACCCATCATCACATTTGTTTAATAGAAATTTAAAGATTGATGATTATATTGATCTTAGTGGCGGTGTGACCCGCCGCGCCGACAACAAGCGTATCTATGTAGTAAAAGCTGATGGATCAGTGTCCTTGCCAGGTCGCTCTGGCTGGTTTAAACACAGAATCAACAATATTGAACCTGGAGATACAGTTATAGTTCCACTGGATGTTGACCGCCGCCGCAAGCTAACGCTCTGGGGAGAAGCCAGTGCAATTGTTTACCAGCTGGCACTGGGTGCAGCAGCAATCAACAGCTTTTAGATTAAAAAATTAAAAGGTATTAGAAATGTTAAAGATACAACGTAATGTGTTGATCACTAATAATAAAAAAACAAATAGCTGGCTTAGAAGTTGCACTCTGTTTCTTGTTCTGTTGATGAACGGCTCCTACCTTGCCGCCGCAGAGCCATGGATTGATACCAGAGACTCAGGCCTGCGAGTTGATATAGAGAGACTCTCCAGCGCCGGCATTATTAAAGTTCCTATCAACACTCGACCATTAATGTGGTTGAGTATCATTAACAATCTTGAAGCCACAGACAGTAAAGCGGTTCCAGATAAACTAAAAAATAGTTATGCACGAGTTCTGACCGCTGGAAGAAAAGCCGCGCGCATCCACAAGCCCAGTCAGTCAGTCAAATTGACCGTTGCCAATCAATCACAGCTGTTTCGGCACTTCGGAGACAAAGCTCGTGAAGAAGCCGAGATAACCCTGCGCCGCAGCGACATTACAGAAAACTTCACCTACAACCTTGAAGTCACTAAAACCAACAACCCCTGGGATGGTGAAGAAACCCACTACGACAACAGCTACTTCGGTGTAGTGATGGGCAACTGGGTCGGTCTTATTGGCAGTGTTGAGCGCTGGTGGGGACCCTCTTGGAACAGCAGCTTAATCATGACCAATAATGCCCGCCCAACCACCGGTATAAGCCTGCAGCGCAATTACTCCGAAGCCTCAGAACTACCAGTAATAAAGTGGCTGGGCCCCTGGACTACCAATATGTTTGTCACCAAGCTGGATGACGAGCGACATATCAAAGATGCCAAGCTGGTTGGCATGACGGTTGGATTTCGTCCCACTCAGTCCTTGGAAATTAACCTGCGACGCACTGCGCAGTGGGGAGGCGAGGGCAGACCTGAAAGCTTGAGCAATTTTTTAAGACTGATGACCGGTCTTTCGGATAACTGTGTTGAAGAAAGTTGTAAACTCGATGAGCCCGGCAATCAGTTAGGCGGCATAGATTTCCGCTGGGATTTACCCTGGCTAGATGCATCCTTTTACGGCCAGACCATCGGTGAAGATGAAGCGGGTGGACTGCCTTCTCGCCGAGCCAGTCAGATGGGTATGCAGTTCGATTTGACTAGTCAGTGGTTTGAGGGCGCGGTATTTATTGAACATGATGGCACCAGCCTAAAGTCCGCCCCTAGCCCCTATAACAGTCTCTACAATCACAGAATTTACCGTTCTGGCTACCGCTATGAAGGTCGAGTGATTGGAGCAACCTGGGACAATGACTCAAAAGTGACCAGTCTTGGTGCTATAGGCCATCTCAGTAATGGCGATAAAATTGAAGCGCGCTACAGCTTTGGCGACATTAATTATGACAGCCTGACTGAAGACCCTAGCTCACGTCACTCAATCACCTCAAAGAAAACAGCACTGAACACAGTATCAGCAAAATGGCTGCGTCCGTTTGTTTGGGGCGAAATAGAGATAGAAGGGCGATACACCGACAAAATAATTGATCAATTTGGTCGTCAGGAAGACAAATTGCGCGTAGCCGCGTCGGTTAACTACAATTTTTACTAGTATCTAATTATAAGTTAGAACAATGAGGGGTCTTGCAAGACCCCTCGGCTTCGCTCGGAATTAAGAGCGGTTGGGCTGCCGTTTCGGCAGAGGGTTCAGTATGTTATTGCGGCAGAGGATTTAAGCTGTCATTGCGGCAGAGGATTTACCCTGTCATTGCGGCAGAGGATTTAACCTGTCATCCCGACAGAGCGAAGCGACGAGGGATCTCATCCCACCACAGGCAGCATAGGAAGGCTGACTAAAAAACAGCCGTAAAAAACGCAAGTTAAGCGAAAATTAAACAAAGGAATTGTTTACAGTTTATGGAAGAAACTGAAAGGAAGAACTACAAAGGGATTATCCTCGCCGGCGGTTCAGGCACACGTCTGCATCCGATCACACTGGCAGCCTCAAAGCAGCTGTTGCCAGTCTACGACAAGCCGATGATCTACTACCCCCTGTCAGTATTAATGCTGGCCGGGATCCGCGAAGTATTAATCATCTCAACCCCCGTCGACCTGCCCGGCTTCAAGCGTATGCTTGGCGACGGCAGTCAATTTGGCGTCAGCATCAGCTATGCCGAACAGCCATCCCCAGACGGACTAGCCCAAGCCTTTATTATCGGCGAAGAGTTTATTGGCGACGATAACGTAGCCCTAGTACTTGGCGACAATATCTTTTACGGCCAACACTTCACCGACAAGCTCGAAAATGCCACACAACGAGATCAGGGCGCAACCATCTACGCCTACCATGTCAACGACCCCGAACGTTTTGGTGTGGTTGAATTTGATGCACAAGGCAAAGCCATCAGCATTGAAGAAAAACCGCAAAATCCAAAATCCCGATACGCCATCACCGGCCTCTACTTTTACGACAATGACGTTATTGAAATCGCCAAAAGTATCAAACCCTCAGCCCGCGGCGAACTCGAAATAACCGATATCAACAACGTCTACCTAGAGCGTGGTGACCTGCATGTCAGTCAACTCGGGCGCGGCTTTGCCTGGCTCGACACCGGCACCCATGACTCACTGCTTGAAGCCAGTCAATTTGTCCAAACCGTCGAGCACCGCCAGGGACTAAAAGTCGCCTGTCTCGAAGAAATAGCCTATCAGCGGGGCTGGATCTGTGAGCAACGTCTGCAGAAACAAGCTGCCGCACTGCACAAAACCGGCTACGGCCAATACCTGCAAAAAGTTGTCGAGGGCTACCAATGAATATAATTGAAACCGCCGTACAAGGCGCCGTAGTAATTGAACCCAAAGTCTATGGCGACGCGAGAGGCTTCTTTCTTGAAACCTATCAAGCCCAGCGCTACCAGAAACAAATTCATAACGACCTACCATTTGTTCAAGACAACCACTCGCGCTCATCCAGAGGCGTACTGCGTGGGCTGCACTTTCAGAAAACCAAACCCCAGGGCAAATTAGTCAGAGTTGTGCGCGGCGAAGTATTTGATGTAGTCGTCGACCTGCGCAAAGACTCACCCAGCTTTGGGAAATGGCACGGCGTCTGGCTATCCGAAGAAAATCACCGTCAATTCTGGTTGCCCCCGGGCACCGCCCATGGCTTTGTGGTCACCTCCGACAGCGCCGACTTTGAATACAAATGCACCGAATACTACGACCCCAGCGACGAAGGCTGCTTGCTGTGGAATGACCCGCAATTAAATATCGACTGGCCGATAACCAACCCGATACTTTCCGATAAAGATAGAGCAGGGCAGAGCTTTGCAGAACTGTTTAAAGAGCAAGTTAAAGACTTATATCCGGGGTCAAAGTTATGAAGCTACTGATCACCGGAGCCGCCGGCCAACTCGGCAAAGCCTTTGTCAGCGAACTAAAAGCCAACAGAGACATTCAATTCTCAGCCTATAGCCGCGGCGACCTAGACGTCACCTGTGTCGACGAAGCCCAAACAGTGATAGCCCGCGAGCGCCCAGACTTTGTCATCAACACCAGCGCCTACACACAGGTAGACCTCGCTGAATCTGAAAAAGAAAACGCCTATCTGGTCAATGAAACCGGCCCAGCCAACCTCGCCGAAGTCTGCAAACGACTGGATATCCCCCTAGTCCACTTCTCCACCGACTATGTCTTTGACGGCAGTAAACAGGGCCCCTGGCTCGAAGATGACCCAACAGCCCCACTGGGAATATACGGCGCCAGTAAACTCGCCGGAGAAAAAGCCATTACCCAGATACACAGCAAACACCTGATCTTTCGCACCAGCTGGGTATTCTCTGAGTACGGCCACAACTTTGTCAAAACCATGCTGCATGTTGGCTCCATGCGCGAAAAAATGAACGTTGTCGACGACCAGATAGGCAAGCCAACCTCCGCCAGGGAAATTGTCCGCCTGATACTGCAGATACTGCCAAAAATCGAAAACCACTGGGGCATCTACAACCTCGCCCAGCCCCAAGCACTCAGCTGGTACAGCTTTGCACAGGCAATCTTTGCGCAGGCCCGCAGTCTCGATAAAAACTACTGGAGCAATCATCTGCTAGTCAGCGACCTGCAGCCAATACCCAGCAGCGAATATCCCACCCATGCCCAACGGCCCGCCAACTCAGAGCTTGACACCAGCAAACTGGAAAACACCTTTGGCCTAACTATCAAGCCATGGCAAGACAGCCTCAATGAAACCATAGGAGCCCTGCAAGACCATGACTGAGTATCAACCACGCAATATCCTCGTCACCGGCGGCGCAGGCTTTATAGGCAGCAACTACGTCCGCTATATGCTCGGCAAATACCCCGACGTAAACATTGTTAATCTCGACAAGCTTACTTACGCCGGCTCAATGGACAACTTAGACGGACTGGCAGATAAAACCCGCCACCATTTTGTGCAAGGCGATATCTGCAACCAAACATTAATCGCCAAACTGCTCGAGCAACATCAAATAGATACCCTCGTGCACTTCGCCGCTGAAAGCCATGTCGACCGATCCATCAGCGGCCCCAGTGAATTTATACAAACCAATGTAATCGGCACCTTTGCACTACTCGAAGCAGCAAGAAGCTACTGGCAACAAACCAACGGTCTCGATAACAAGCAATGCCGTTTTCACCATATCTCCACCGATGAAGTCTTTGGCACCCTAAAGCTCACAGACCCGGCATTTACAGAAACCACCGCCTACGCACCCAACTCGCCATACTCCGCCTCAAAAGCCAGCTCAGACCATCTGGTAAGAGCCTGGCACCACACCTATGGCTTACCCGTCACCACCAGCAACTGCTCGAATAACTACGGCCCCTGTCAGCACGCCGAAAAGTTTATCCCCACCGTCATAAGAGCCTGCCAACAGCAACAGCAGATACCCATCTATGGCGACGGCAGCAATATTCGCGACTGGCTGTATGTCGAAGATCACTGCTCCGGCATTGATGCCGTAGTGCGCAAGGGCACACTCGGTGAAACCTACAATATTGGCGGTATCAACGAATGGGCCAATATCGATATCTGCCGCACCATCTGCGACCTGATGGACCAACAAAACCCAGCTGCCGCCCCCCACCGAAAACTGATTAGCTTCGTCGCCGACCGACCCGGCCACGACTGGAGATACGCCATAAACGCAGAAAAAATAGCCAGAGAGATAGGCTGGAAACCACAGGAAACCTTCGAGACAGGCATAGCCAAAACACTGGAAGCACAATGCTTACAACCCACTGTCATCCCAGCAGAGCACCCTGTCAATACTGTCATCCCGACAGAGCACTCTATTAACACTGTCATCCCGACAGAGCGAAGCGACGAGGGACCTCCATAAGATTTCTCCCGCTAGTCGAAATAACATGAGAGTTGTCACCCCAACAACGGAACGTCACCCCAGCGAAGGCTGGGGTCTATACCAAGGATCAAGAACAAAGGAATACAACCATGCAAAATGAAATGCACCTAAACCAACCAGCCGACGATGAAATAGACCTACGAGAACTCGCATCCGTACTCTGGTCAGGCAAAAAAAACATCCTCACCGTCACCAGCCTATTCGCCGTAATAGCAGTGATTGTCGTACTGCTAATCCCCAATCAATACCAAGCCACAGCCGTAGTCTCCCCAGCCCAAAGTGGCAGCACCTCCATGCTAGGCGCCATGAGCTCACAGCTTGGTGGGCTCGCCTCCCTAGCCGGAATCAAAGCCCCTTCAGACGAGGGAGGAGAAGCCCAAGCAGCCATGGAAATAATGCAATCTTGGAGCTTTATTGAGCAATTTATAAAAACCAACAACCTCGCTGCAGAAATCTTTGCCGCCGACGGGTGGGACAGAGAAATCAACCAACTCAGCTATGACAGCAGCCTCTACGACAGCCAGCAAAAACACTGGGTAAGAAATCCACCAGCAGGTAAAACCATCGACCCCACCAGCTGGGAACTGTATAAAGAGTTTTCCGAGCGCCTAGTCGTCACCACCGACAAAACATCAGGCATGATCTCTATATCCATCGAACATTATTCCCCAATACTCGCCAAACAATGGGTAGACCTCTATATCACTACCATTAACGACTATATGCGCACCAGAAAACTGGGACAGACCAACAGCAATATTGAATATTTAGAAGCGCAGATAGAGAAAACCGCCATCGCCGGCATGAAAGAAGTGTTTTATCAAGTGATTGAAGAACAGATAAAAAACAAAATGCTCGCCGAAGCCAGCCCAGAATATGCCTTTGTTACCGTAAACCCAGCCATGGTGCCAGAGGAAAAGTCGACCCCGAAAAGAGCACTTATCTGTGTATTAGCCGTACTCTTGGGCGCCATGCTATCAATACTTGCAGTATTAGTGATGCACTATGGCCGGCAGCCAAAAAGCAATAAAACCCCCAATGAATACTGATCTATAACAACGGCATAACAACAGTTAATTAAATCGGCAAATAAACTGGCAACTGCACCAGTTTGGTCTACTTTTAAAACATCGTTCACGGACTGTACGATCGGGTCAAAACACAGACCCAAGTCATATAAAAGCAGGAGCTCATGACCGGCTCCTGCGGTAGCCTGTCAGGAGGAAAAGTTATGCTTATGGACACCCAGGAATACTATTACCGCACCCTCAAGCTTCTTCAAAAACAACCCGAACTAACCCAGCGCCAGATCGCCGAAAACCTCGGTGTCAGCCTCGGCAAAGGCCATTATGTGGTTAAAGCCCTGGTCGATGTTGGCTGTCTAAAAATCGAACACTTCCAAAAATCAGATAACAAGATCGGCTCTATGTACGTCTTGACCGGTAAAGGCCTGCGCGAGAAGGCGAGACTGGCCAAGCGGTTTTTGAAGTATAAGCAGGATGAGTATAAGCGGCTGCAGAAGGAGATTCGGTCTTTGAAGGGTGAAGTGCAAAAGCAATAAAACTGTAGTTAAAAATGGAAGTTTGAAAACGGATTAATTTATGAGAAACGGGCAGAAAGTTGCTTTGATAACTGGCATTACAGGACAAGATGGCTCCTATCTAGCCGAATTCCTATTGGAGCGAGGTTATGAAGTTCATGGTATAAAGCGACGAGCTTCAATGTTTAATACCCAACGTATTGATGGGATATTCGAAGATCCGCATAAAGAAAATCAGAAGCTAATTTTACACTATGGTGATCTATACGCCCGGCAAGCCGGCATCAACAAAATTGTTTTTACTAGCTCAGTGGCCATCTATGGCTTTGCACCTGCAGACACAGGCGAAGAGGGCGAGCCAAATTACTTCAATGATTATGGCCGAACAAAGTATTTGGCAGAACAAGTGTATAAAAAGTGGCAGGCTGAAGACCCAGATAATCGTTCTTTAGTGATCGTAAGGCCTACAGTTATCTTTGGTGAGGGCAATCGAGGTAATGCCTGTAACCTATTTACACAAATTGCCAGGAAGCAGTTTTTAATGTTTGGTGATGGCAAGAACCGTAAATCCATGGCCTATGTTGAGAATGTAGCTGCATTTCTGGAATACAGTCTTGATTTTCCGCCAGGCTTACATATCTATAATTATGTGGATAAGCCTGATTTGGATATGAACACATTGGTTTCAACAGCCCGTAAGGCTTTGTTTGGTAAAGCCAATGTAGGTGTTAGATTACCTAAGTTTGTAGGGGTTGGTATTGGTTATCTTGCAGACGGAATCGCAAAAATAACAGGTAAGTCATTACCTGTAAGCAGTATTCGAGTGAAGAAGTTTTTAGGTACTACACAGTTTGGCTCTTCAGTCCATCGAACTGGATTTGTGGCACCTGTAAAGCTTGAAGATGCCATTGAGCAAACGTTGCGCTATGAGTTTATTGAAGACAATTCTGATCAACCTGAGTTTTTAACGGAATAATAGTTAATGGAATAGCGGCAGGGTGGATACTTGCTGTTTAAAAAAGGTACAAGAGGTGTAAAAAATAGTATTTGTCAGTGGTTTGTTAGTGTCGATTCTGTATTTCAGGTCATTTCAGTTATTACCCCACCAGTTTTTACCCAAAAGCTCGGCTAAACAGCCGGGCTTTTTTATTTGTCTTTATTTCGCTCTATTCACCTGTGAATTATCATTGATTGCAGACCTGTTTTAACCCCCTGAATTATAAGAGTTTGAGCTTTAAATCTATTCACTTGAGTGGCCCCTGAATTTTGCTCTTGTTTGCTATCTAACTGATATAACAGTATATTTTGCGATCGAGCTATTTTCGTTCAAGCTATGAAACTGGTTGATTTGAGCTTGTGGCTCAAGTATTGTGCGCGGCTTATTGCGCTCAACCTATTTCTTAGCGAAAAGCTTTGAGCGGTCTGCGGTTCTGTTTCTTAAAATGTATTTGGGTGGTTTTTATCTCTAATTTACTTCTATCCAAAAAGGACTTTGTACATCTTTCAATAGTAGTGGTTATTGCTGGCATTTGCTTTGGTGTGTTGGGTTCGATTGTTGCCCTTCTTCTTCAATGGTTTTCGCTTCAGCAGTCGGGAACAGACTCGGCCAGTAAGCACGGGATTAGCGCTCGCACATCTTCTCGGCTGGGTGGTTTGGCGGTGATGGTGTCTGTGCTGGTGTTTTTTGCGGCTAACTACTTTGAAAACAGTACCTCTTTTCTCAATGACCTTGAAACTTATGGCAATCACAGGTTTGGTATCTTCGCTATTATGTGCTGTGCGGCTATGGGGCTTGCAGAGGATTTAAAGGCTGATTTTCTCTCTCCGACTATTCGTCTCGCTCTAAAATTTGCCCTTTTCGCTGGCATTATCTTTGTCTGGCCTGATCTGGTTCCGGAATCCATAGGGTTTGCCGGGCTTGACTATGTTCTCTCATTGCCCATTGTCGGCGCGGTTGTTGTAATTATATTTCTGGTTGGCTTTATCAATGCCGTAAATATGGCTGATGGGGCTAATGGTCTTATTTCTGGGATCGCATTCTTCTCTATCCTTCTGTTCTCTATACAGACGGGTAGTGTGGTTGATGAGGGCTTTATGGCGGCCTGCGGGGTATTCCTGTTTTTCAATGTTGTTACTGGTCGTCTGTTCCTGGGTGATGCGGGTACCTATGGGTTAGGTGCAGCTTTGGCTATCTATGGTCTGGTGTTCTTTAATGCTGGGGTGTTCTCTTTGGGCTTCCTGGCTGCATTATTTGCTTACCCCTGTGTTGATTTCCTTGTTAGCATATTAAGAAGAATGCTGGTGGGCCGTTCGCCATTTTCACCAGATAATGAACACCTTCACAATAGAATTCATTTCTTCTTGCGTTCCAGAGTCCGTTCTCAGGTTGCTTCTAATTCCCTCACCGGACTATTGATTTCAGGCTCGACTTCAGGTCTTGTTCTGATTGGCTACCTTAACCAGTGGTGGAGCTGTTCCAGCAATGAGTGGGGTTATTTCTTTGCTCTAGAATGTCTTATGTACGGTTTTGTGTTTTATCTAACAGGTCTTGGTCGTCGATCGATTCAGCATTCCGCTGCTATTTAGGCCTGCCTGCAATAAATTTGTCATTTCTAAATCTTATTATTTTCCCGTTGAATTGCCTGTCTTAAGCGCTGTCTTTGTTGGCATAGAGATTGCTTATTTTAGGTTAACCTTGCTGTTGAGGTTAATTGATTCATTGTTTGACCGCTGAACATATGGGGCTTTCCCGACTGTTTTGACTGTTGTCTTTCAATATATCTCTAAATTTAAAATTATCTGAAAGGCAAAAAATGACTGAGTCTACTCGAGAGTTTAATTCGGTTGCCTTGATGTTAAATGAACCTTTCAAATAAAAATTATCTATTCATAGTTGGGCAACCTAAAGCGGGTACGTCATCGCTTTTTAAGTGGTTGCTTAAGCATCCGGACATCTGTGGTTCAAGCCTTAAGGAAGCGCGTTTCTTTTTAGATCACTCGTATCCATTGGAGCGTCCGTTTGTATATGACGGCTCAAATTTAGATGAATATATGCGTTTTTTTGAGAAGCCGGATAATTCGGTCTTAATGGATGCCACACCTGATTATCTGTACAACCAAAACGCATTAGAAGCCTCAGAAAAGCTCCCTAATGCCAGAGCGGTGGTGATATTACGTGATCCAATTGAGCGTGTTGTTTCCGCTTTTAGGTTTTTTAAGCAGAGTGGCCGTATTCCATCGGATATGACTTTGAGTGATTATGTTTTATTTCAGGATCAGAATAAGGTTACTTCTCAGACTCCGGTTCAATTCCGTGCTCTGGATCATTGTCGAACGGATGTATATTTGGAGCGCTGGAAGGCCGCTTATGGGGATCGTCTTTTAGTTCTTGATTTTGAAGTCCTTAAAAAAGATCCGCATCGCTGTGTTGATACTGTTACTCGCTTTTTGGGGCTGAAAGATGTTGCTATTGATCGCCAGTCTTTGGGTGTTGAGAATAGGACTAAGGTTGCTCGCTCACAGTCGCTGTCCCGAACTTATAATGTAGTTCGCCGTAAGCTTTCGCAAAAAATGATCATGTTCCCAGCGATCAAAAAGAAGCTTAAGCCCTTTTCTGTTTTCCTTCGGAGCTTTATATATAAAGAGTTAGTGGGTTCTGCTTCTGAGATAGATGCTAAAACAGCTGAGATTATAAAATCCTGGTCTGAGGCTCAGGCGTGATTTTAAAATCTGTTTTATTTCGCTCTGATCAAAGATTGGGCGTCTTAATTCTGGTGTTTTTAGCGGTGAATATGGTCGCAATATTTGTCGCACGTGCAACAAACTTCAATCAAATAATCCTGTTAAGTAATGCTTATTTCGCAGTTTTGACAGGCATATTTATACTAAAAGACATTCTGGCGATAAAAGCTAAAACCGTCCTTGTTTTGTTTGGTCTAGTCGTTTTGGTTTTCTTTACACTCTCCGAATTAGGCGCTTATTCTAGGGGGATATGGGTTTCGCTGGTCAGTACGATACTTTTCTCCAAGCTCTTTTTGGTTATGTATTTGGCAAGAAACCTGGATCCAGAGATTGTTAGCCCGTTTATAAAGCTAGGCTTCTTTATTTACGTTCTTGGCATAATTCTCAATATCATATTTACTGATTTTTTTATCAGCTTGCTAAGAGATACTAATTTTGGCGTAAAAACAGACCGCTTGGTCGGATTCAGTCTTAATGCTAATCGCTGTGGTGCCTGGGCAGTTGCGTTCGCATTGTATTTCTGGTTTGTTGAGCGCAGATTTTTTTATGTTCTAATCTGTCTAACAGCGCTGCTTTTAACAAATTCCAGATCGTTTATTTTACTTGCCCCTATCCTTTTCTTTTATCTAAGTTCTATGAGGTATAGCTTTGCCAGAAGCCTCCTTGTGCTACCTCTAGTGGCAGTGCCATTAATCATATTTATTGTTTTATTTGGTGATATCGGCACTACTTTTGGTGCTGCAGAATCTACCTTAGATGGGCAGTCCAGATATATCAGGATTGCGATGTTTAGCTCGGGTGTTCAGCTCGCATTAGATAATTTTCCTTTTGGCGCAGGTGGTGGAACCTTTGGTTCTTCTATGTCGCTAGGTTCGCCTGTTTACAATGTTGTAGGTATTGCCCACTGGGCTACGGTGATTGATGGCACTGGGATTTACGACAGTGGGTTAGGCGGGCTTATGGGAGAGTATGGCTTTTTAGGAGGGTTCTTAGCATTTTTGATGGCCGGGATAGGCTTTTATTTTATAGGTAGAAGATCATTGAAGGGTCCAGATATCCTGATTTTATTGCTAGTGATTTTATATATCAGCTTTTTCAGAAATGTCTTTACGGATGTTTTTTATTCACTGATTGTGATGATTCTATTCTTAATTATTTTGAGTGTCAGGGAAGGTAACAGGCTAAATCCGAAGAAAAAAAGAATGATGTTACGTTAAATTACTGCACATAAATAATTGTTTAGGATTGAGGTGAATGTTAAAAATTTTATTGGTTCATAAGTTCCACAGGTTAACTGGTGGCGCAGAACTGTTTTATTTCGAGGTTGCTAGAGTCTTAAAGGAGAATGGCCATATGGTCGCCTTCTTTACTACTTACGATGATGATAATGCTTCGACAGGGGATCCAGTTTATTCTGTTCCTGCCCCGGACTATGCAAGTGATGGTTTGTTTAAAAAGCTGATCGGTTCTATAGATATCTTCTTTTCAGGAAGTAAAAAGCGAAAAATGCTTGAAGCTATAGATGAGTTTAAGCCAGATGTGGTTCATGCATTTGCTGTTCATGTTCATTTAACGCCTTCCGTGCTTGAGGCGGCTAAAGAGCGAAATGTTCCAGTCATAATGTCATGTAATGATTACAAGCATATCTGTCCAAATTACAAATTATTCGATGGCGATAAGCTGTGTGAGGCCTGTAAAGGTGAGCGCTTCTATAATGCGGCTTTAAAAAAGTGCTGCAAGGACTCTCTTATTTTCTCAACGGCTTCTATGGTCGAGTCATATGTGCACAAATATAAGGGTATTTACGAGACCTGTGTCGACAAATATCTTTTCGCAAGCCAGTTTATGTTGAATAAGACCAAGGAGTTTTGGGCGGATAAAGATGTTAATTATGGCGTTTTGCAGAACCCCTTTGACTCTGGAGACTATCAGCCCAAATACTCTGGTGATTACGCGTTATATTTCGGTCGAATTATCTCGGAAAAGGGTGTTGATCGAATATTAGATGCTGCAAAACAGTCTGATGTTGTTATCAAGATTGTTGGTGATGGGCCAGATCTAGAGCTGCTGCGCAGTCGCTGCAGCAATGAAGGTATAAACAATATTGAGTTTGTTGGCGCTAAATGGGGTGAAGAGCTCAAGGCGATTTTGCTCAATGCCAAGTTCGTTATTATTCCATCCCTTTGGCATGAAAACTTTCCTTATGTGATTTTCCAGTCTTTTGCCTGTGGTAAGCCGGTTATTGGCTCTGATCGCGGTGGCATACCCGAGTTGATAGGGGATGATAAAGGAATTGTCTTTGACCCGAATAATGCTGCAAGTTTGGTTCATGCAATGAACGAACTTTGGTCGAATGACAGCAAGTGCGCTGAGATGGGCGAGTTGGCTCGGACCTATGTTGAAAACAATTTTACTGACGATATTTTCTACAAAAACATTATGGACAACTACAAGAGTATTATTAAATGAATATCCTGGTTCTGGGAGCAAAAGGTTTTATCGGCTCTCATGTTGTCGATCGATTAACCAATACAGAACATTTTGTTAAAGCTTTTTTTCGCTCCGGTGATATTAGCAACAAAAATTGTACTGTGATTAAAGGTGACTTCTCAGATCATGCAAAATTAGCTGAGGCGCTTGTTGATGTAGATTTGGTTGTGCACTGTATTAGCAGCACGGTTCCATCTTCTAGCGAGCTGGATCCGGTTGCCGATATCCAGTCAAATCTGGTTAATACCCTTGAATTATTAAGCCTGATGCAAAAGATGAAGGTACCCAAGTTGATTTATCTGTCTTCTGGCGGCACGGTCTATGGCAATCCTCAATCTAGCCCAGTCGACGAAGAGCATCCTTTGAGCCCTATTTCCTGTTACGGCGTGGTCAAGGTTGCTATTGAGAAGTTCCTCAATATCAGTGATTCTATTTGGGGTGTTTCTTCGCTGATTCTTAGACCTTCCAATGTCTTCGGGGAAGGGCAGTCCCACTCCGGTGCGCAGGGAATTATTTCAACTCTGCTTAAAAATTCGATTCAGGAGAGAACCACATCAATCTTTGGTGATGGGGAATCTATTCGGGATTACCTTTATGTAAAAGATTTGGCTGATTTAATTGCAGTCTGTGTGGATTTTAAGAAGTCTTCTACCTACAACGCTGGCTGTGGCGTGGGTATGTCGGTCAATCAAATTATAGATGTTGTTAAAGATATTTCTCCTGCAGAGGTTCGAGTCAACTACACGCCAAAGAGAAGCTTTGACGTGAAGGAAGTTGTCTTGGATATCTCTAAGGTTACAGAAGACTTTGATTGGTCCCCCTATAGGGATTTTAAAGCTTCTGTTAATGCACAATATGTACAGTTAAGAGAAGTCCTCACAGGCTCCTCTGCTAGATAATAAAATTATAATTATAAAAAAAGAACGTTCTAGTTCGATTTGTAAGTCATTTTCTATAGGTTTTCCCTGCTGGCACTTTAAAGTTTCTGCCAATATTAAAAAACTATAGCTCAGTGAATTTACCCGCGTTCTATGTTAGCTAAAGCCTTTTTTTAACGACCAATAGTAAGTTCTGGCTCAACTTGTAGGTGATCTCCTACCTGTATGCGCTGTCTCGCTATTGGGGTAGTAAAGCTTCTGTTAACTCTAACTATTTACAACTAAGAGAAATGATCAGTGGTTGCACAATTAGATAATACCTTTGTTAAATTGTCCAAAAAGAAGACTCTTGTAAGGTTTATAAGTTATTTGCTCTATGAAGGTCGACCCTTAACAACAAAGGGGCGTTGGTTCAATCAAGTTGTCTTTTTTCTTTATAGGGTTCAGGCATCCTTAAAACTTAAGACCCGAGTTGATCGCCCGATTTTTATTCTTGGCACTGGCCGCAGTGGCTCAACAATGCTGGGTATAACATTGGGAATGCATGATGACGTCGGGTTTTTAAATGAACCAAAAGCACTTTGGAGTTATGCCCATAAGGGTGAGGACGTTATTGGTAGTTATCAGGATAAACCTGGCAATTACTACCTTACTGCCGACGATGCCAGTACCAGTATTAAACAAAAGCTCTCTTCAATTATTGGTTGCTACCTGAAATTGACCTCGAGAACTCGTTTGGTCGATAAATATCCGGAGTTGATATTTAGAACTTCTTTTGTCGAGAAGATTTTTCCTGATGCCAAATTCCTTTTCTTGTACCGAAATGGCTGGGATACCTGCAATTCTATTCAGCGATGGTCGGAGCGTATCGGTTTTGATGTGGCTGGAGATGTCCATGACTGGTGGGGCGTTAACAATAGAAAGTGGGAGTTGCTCTGTGAACAGGTATTAAGTCGCGATCCGGTTTTATCTAAAAGTACTGAAGCAATCAAAAAGTATACCGATCATGTGCATATGGCTGCCGTCGAATGGATTTTAACCATGAAGCAGGGCCTGGCTCTGCAGCAGGACGAAAGTGTAAATATGATTCCGGTTCGTTACGAGAGTTATGTTCGTGATGAGTCTTACAGGGAGGACGTTTTAAAGTTTTGCGAATTGTCTGAAGACGCTGATTTTTCAACATATTGTCGACAGGAGTTGATCTCACCGAGGGCCAGTCAACCTGTTGACCTGCCCATTGAAATTAAAGATGAATTTATGAGATTGATGGGAGAACTCGGTTATGAGTAAAGATCTTGTTGTGTTGGGTATTCGTGGTATCCCGGCAAATCATGGTGGTTTTGAGACATTTGCACAGTACTTATCTGAGTATCTCTTGAAGCGTGATTGGAAGGTGACAGTCTATTGTCAGGTAGACGGCTCAGGAAAGATTTATGAGGACGAATGGCGTGGGGTTAAGCGTATTAATATCCCTGTTTCTACGTCCGGTGCACTGGGGACCGTTATTTTTGACTTGAAGGCTACCCTTCATTCGTTACGTCATTCGGCCACTTATTTAACTCTAGGTTATAACACCGCTATATTTTGTTTATTTTTACGTCTGTTTAGAAAAGTTAATGTCATCAATATGGACGGTATTGAGTGGAAGCGGCAGAAGTGGGGTTATGTTGCCAAACTATGGTTTTGGATGAACGAGCGTTTTGGATGCTGGTTCGGCAATCACCTTATTGCTGATCATCCTTGTATTGAAGATCATCTTGCTACTCGTGTTGGGCGTAAAAAGATCACCATGATTCCCTATGGGGCCGCTGAGGTAACCGAAGCGGATGAATCTCTGATTGAGAAATATGGCGTGGTGAAAAATAAATATTCAATCATCATTGCTCGTCCTGAGCCGGAAAATTCTTTTTTAGAAATTGTCAGCGCATTTTCAAAAACAAAGCGTGATCACAAACTTTTAGTTTTAGGGAAATTTTTGCCGGATTCTAATCCTTACCATAAGGCAGTCATTGATGCTGCAAGTGATGATGTGGTTTTCCCCGGTGCTATTTATGACTTTGCAGTAGTGAGCGCGCTGCGTTTTTTCTCGCGTTTCTATATTCATGGTCATCAGGTTGGCGGCACTAATCCCTCGCTGGTTGAGGCTATGGGTGCCGGCTGTGCCATTATTGCCCATGACAATAAGTTTAATCGCTGGGTTGCCGGTGATGCGGCGCACTATTTTTCAGGAATCGATGATCTGAGTGATTTCTTTGAAAATGGCTATATGGACGATGATTTTGTGCTGGATAAACGAACTTGCTCAAAAGGAAAGTTTGTCGAGGAATTTCAGTGGGACGGTATTCTTTCACAGTATGAAAACATACTTTTAAAGCATTCAGGTTCTGAATCCATTGATGTGGAAAAAGCAGACCTGGTTTAACAATTTTAATTTTTATCTGAGGGTTATCTCTTGCATATTTTAGTAACCGGTGGCGCCGGTTTTATTGGCAGCGCTGTTGTAAGAAACATTTTAAATACGTCTGATTTCAATGTGGTCAATGTTGATAAGCTTACATACGCCGGTAATTTGGAATCTCTGGGCGGTTTTGATTCCAGTGAGCGCTATAGTCTTGAGACAGTGGATATTTGTGATGAGGTTGCCGTTGCTGGACTGTTTACCAAATATCGTCCGTCAATAGTTATGCATCTGGCTGCTGAGAGTCATGTGGATCGTTCTATCGATAGTCCGGGCGATTTTATGCGCACAAATATTATGGGCACATTTAACCTGCTCAATCAGTCCCGTGCCTATTATGAAGGGTTGTCGGATAGTGAAAAGGCAGCGTTTCGTTTTCACCATATCTCTACCGATGAGGTCTATGGCGATTTAGAAGGCACTGATGATCTATTTTTAGAGACTACGCCCTATGCGCCGTCTTCACCTTATTCTGCGAGTAAAGCCAGTTCAGACCATCTTGTAAGAGCCTGGGGTCGAACCTATAAACTGCCGGTTATTATTACTAACTGTTCAAACAACTATGGTCCTTATCACTTTCCAGAAAAGCTGATACCTCACGTTATATTGAATGCGCTCCACGGAATGCCTCTGCCTATTTATGGTGACGGGTTGCAGATTCGAGACTGGCTGTATGTGGAAGATCATGCAAGAGCGCTATTTAAGGTTGCTCAGGAAGGTAAGCTCGGCGAGACCTATAATATTGGTGGCCACAATGAAAAGACTAATATAGAAGTGGTTGAGACTATATGTGAACTTTTGGAAGAACTGGTTCCCGCTAAACCTGAGGGTGTCGCTAATTACCGCGATCTGATCACTTTTGTGAAGGATCGCCCTGGTCATGACACTCGCTATGCTATCGATGCATCGAAGATAGGTGAGGATTTGGGCTGGGTTCCTGAAGAAACTTTCGAGACTGGATTACGTAAAACCGTAGTCTGGTACATCAATAATGAGGACTGGTGGAAGCGCGTATTATCCGGTGCCTACAGGTTGGAAAGAATAGGTGAAGATTCGTGAATCTCGCCTTTTTGAGCGCTTCTAGTGTTGAATGCGCAACAGTGTGGATATCAGCTGTATGCAAAATATAGACAGCACTGATCAAAGAAAGCAGGTTTTCGTTGTTGGCAATAGCCGCAGCGGTACGACTATGCTGGGTCGTATTATCGGCCAAAATTCAAAGGTCTATACCTTTGGAGAGCTGCACTTTTTTGATCATCAGGTAGATGCCGGGGCGGTTACTGACGGCTCTCAGTGGAGTCAGGATAAGCTGGTTACCTTATTGGTTCGCCTGTTTACTTCGTCTCGTGAAAGCTTATTTTCCAAGGCCAACACTGCTGCCTATGAAGAAGAGGCAGTGGCTTTTTTGGGGCAGAGTGCCGAGCGCAACCCCATTGATGTTTACCGCAATTTTTTGCACTACGAGTCCAATCTCCAGGATAGAGAAATTCCCTGCGAGCAGACTCCCGGTTATCTCTATTTCCTGAATGAGATACTGGATGAGTTTCCCAATGCGGTGATTGTTAATTTAGTTCGTGATCCCCGTGATGTTTTAGTTTCCCAGAAAAACAAATGGCGCCGAATGTTTCTGGGTGGCTCAACTATTCCACGCAATGAGGCGTTTCGTTCCTGGACAAATTATCATCCATTAATTACCACCAAGCTCTGGGTTTCAGCGGTTCGAATAGCTTCTAAATTTAAAGGCCGAGAGCGGTTTATGTCTATCCGTTTTGAGGATCTGTTATCCAGCCCTGAAGAAACTGTTCGGGGTATCTGTGCTTTTGCGAATATGGATTTTGAAAGCTCTATGCTGGATGTGCCACAGGTGGGTTCATCGGCTGGTACTGATAAGCCCGAAGAGATTGGCATTGATAAAAACCGCGCTCAAGCATGGCTAAAGGGCGGGCTGTCAAACGCTGAGATTGATATATGCCAGCGTGTCGCTAAAGCTGAGATGCACGAATATGGCTATGTGGTTGAGGATATAAAAGGGTCTTGGTTGAGCTTGCTAGGCAGTGGTTGTTCTCTTTTTGTTAAGGGCTTTTTAGCGCTGCTTATGAATTTTAAGCGGACTAAAAACCTGAAAGAAATGTTGCTTCGCAGAATAGCGAAATAGATTAATTATTACTTGAGACAGGTAGGTTATTTTGACAGTTAAATATAAAGGAATTGTATTAGCCGGAGGTTCAGGTACCAGGTTGCACCCCATTACTATTGGTGTCTCCAAGCAGTTATTGGCTATCTATGACAAGCCGATGATTTATTACCCTATCTCGATTTTAATGTTGGCGGGCATAAAAGAGATTCTTGTGATTTCTACGCCCGATGATATTGCCAGTTATCAGAAACTGTTGGGCGATGGATCAAAGTTCGGCATTGAGATCGAATACGCAATCCAGCCAAGCCCGGATGGATTGGCGCAGGCATTTCTTCTCGGTGAGGAGTTTATCGGCGATAGCAATGTTGCTCTGGTTCTTGGTGATAATATTTTTTACGGCCAACATTTTTCTGAAAATTTAAAAGCCGCTGTTAGTAAGGATAAGGGTGCAACCATCTTTGGTTATCATGTCCCTGATCCTGAGCGCTTTGGTGTTGTTGAGTTTGATAATGAGGGGAAGGTTTTATCTATTGCAGAGAAACCGGAAACCCCCAAGTCAAGCTATGCGGTAACCGGGCTTTATTTTTACGACAATGATGTAGTAGAAATTGCCAAGGCAGTTATTCCCTCTGCTCGTGGTGAGCTTGAAATCACTGATGTTAACAATGCCTATCAGGCCAGAGGTGATCTGGGTGTTCAGCTATTGGGTCGTGGTTTTGCCTGGCTGGATACAGGCACACATGATTCCCTGCTTGAGGCGGGACAGTTTGTTCAAACAGTTGAACACCGGCAGGGCTTGAAAGTTGCCTGTCTGGAGGAAATTGCATTCCATCAGGGTTGGCTATCCCATGAAGGGATTCTCAGTCAGGCGGATGCACTTAAGAAAACGTCATATGGACAGTATTTAAGAAAGGTAGCAGGTGGTTATAAGTGAAGGTAATACAAACTAAATTAAAAGATTGTGTGATTATTGAGCCAAAAATATTTGGTGATGAGCGTGGTTTTTTTCTCGAGACTTTTCAGTTGTCCAGATACAGAGACGAGGCGGGTATCAGTCTGCCATTTGTGCAGGATAATCACTCGCGCTCGGCGAAATCTGTTTTGCGTGGTTTGCATTTTCAAAAGACCAAGCCACAGGGCAAGCTGGTTAGCGTAGTTAAAGGTGAGGTATTTGACGTTGCTGTTGATATCCGCGAGGGCTCGAGTACCTTCGGTCAGTGGGAAGGCGTTATCTTATCGGAAGAAAACAAAAAACAATTTTGGGTGCCGCCAGGCTTTGCCCATGGTTTTGTCGTTCTCTCGGATATTGCGGACTTTGTCTACAAGTGTACGGACTACTTCGATCCCACGGACGAAGGCAGCATTCTGTGGAGTGATCCTGATCTGGGCATTACATGGCCAGAGTCCAATCCTCTGCTGTCTCAGAAGGACCAGTCAGCGCCATTTTTGGCGGATATTCGATGATGAAAGTTTTAGTTCTCGGTGCCAATGGTCAACTTGGCCGCTGTTTAGCGGATCAGTTAGCCGGTACGAATCATGCGGTTACCCTGGCTTCAAGGGCCGAAATCAATCTTGCGGATTTTGAGACGACAAGAGCGGCACTGGTGTCTCTCGAGGCGGATGTGGTTATTAATGCCAGCGCTTACACGGCAGTGGATAAGGCTGAGGATGAGACTGAGCAGGCAAATCTGATCAATAATCTCGCGGTGGGTAATGTTGCCAATGTATGCGCTGAAATTGGCGCTGTGCTGGTCCATGTTTCCACTGACTATGTGTTTGATGGCGAGGCGACAATCTCATATGGTGAAGCGGCAGTAACCAATCCTCAGGGTGTCTATGGGCAAACTAAGCTGTTGGGTGAGCTAGCAGTTCAGGAATCTGGCTGTAATCACCTGATTATACGAACCGCCTGGGTATTTAGTGAGTATGGCAATAACTTTTTAAAGACCATGCTGCGCCTGGCTGAGGGTCGTGATTCCCTGAGTATTGTGTCTGATCAAATTGGTTGCCCGACCTATGCGCAGGATATTGCTAAGGCTATTGTGAAGATTCTGTCAGGTATTGAGTCTAATAATCAGAACTGGGGTTTGTATCATTACTGTGGTGATCAATCGACGACCTGGTTTGGTTTTGCCGATGCTATTTTTGAACAGGCGGTGGCAGCCGATCTAATTTCCAGTGGTCCAGCACTAACGCCAATTAGTACTGCTGAGTTCCCCACGCCGGCTAAAAGACCTGCGTTCTCGGCATTGGACTCAGGCAAGATTATGAATGATTGGGCCGTTCAATCTAGCGATTGGATGTCTGCGATTAAAGTGGTTATTTCAAAACTAAAATCAATTTAGAACATATAGAGCTTATTGTTGTGCAGGGTAAAAAGTCTTTCTTAAAGAGTTCCGGTTTAGCCTTCGCTGCCCGCGTTATTGGTGCAGCTTCCGGGATATGTATGACTTTTGTGATCTCTACCAATTTGGCGGTTGATCAAGCTGGTCTGTTCTTTTTCGCTTTTGCGATATTTACGGTATTGGGAACATTATCAACTCTGGGGCTTACAACGGCTTTTATCCGTTTTATTGGTGGGTTTTTAGCGGAGAATAATTGGGGCGTTATCAACGGTGTCTTTAGAGCGGGTTTTAAAGCGACACTCTTAATTGCCTGCCTATGTGCGGTTTTACTGTATGTTGTCAGCAGTCAATTTGGGGATATGCTGTTTGAGAGTGCCGGGCTGCATTCAGTTCTTGCTGCATTCGCTCTGGGTATACCTTGCTTTGCGCTTTACCAATTACTTGGCTACGCCTTTCAGGGGGTTCATAAACCTCTAATATCGGCCTTTGTTCTCAATATATCCACGCAGTTGTTGGTGATCTTGACGCTTGTTGTGGCTATAGCCTTTGGCGTTGTTTTATCGGCGGCCAATGTTGCTGCAGTATTTTCTATCGGCGCTTTTATCACACTGGTTATAGGTCTCTGGTACTGGATCAAGCAGGGTCACTGGCACATTAAAGCGGATTACTCTCAACAGGGTGCACTGGTAGAAAGTGCCAAGCCGCTGTGTACGGTGATGGTTATGATGCTGCTGGTGCAATGGTCTGGACAGTTGATTGCCGGTGGTTTTTTGCCTGCAGAGGAGATCGCATTTTTATCTGTCGCCATGCGCCTGGGTGCATTGACAAGTTTTGTGCTGGTTGCGGTGAATATGGTCGCAGCCCCTCGTTTTGCGGCTAGTGCCAAGCTTAATAACAATGATGACCTTAGAGCTGCTTCGTTGTTTTGTACCCGCATTATGGTCTCTGTCGCCACACCGATTTTAATTTTTGTTCTTTTGTTTGCTGAATTTTTAATGGGCCTTTTTGGCGAAGAATATCGTCAGGGCGCAGATTTGTTGCGAATCTTTGTGGTTGGTCAGTTTGTGAATGTTGTGACTGGCTCGGTGGGTTACCTCCTGAATATGACCGGCCATGAGAAGGATATGCGCAATCTGGTTTTCTTTACCGGACCTCTAGCTCTGGTCCTTGGTTTTATTTTGACTCCGCTGTATGGCGCTACAGGGGCTGCTCTATCAACAGCCATAGCCATTGGTAGTCAAAATCTTCTTGCGGTTTATATGGTCAAGAAACGACTTGGCTTTAACACCTTAAATTTTATTAACCAATAACTATAAATTGACCTTGCCAGTTTGGAAGGTTGTTTTATTTAAAATATTTTTCCAGAATTCGAGAATCTTTTTTATGAGTGACAAGATTGAAGCAGCGGTAGAGCCTACGGAAGCGTTTCCCTATTCTCCGCCGACCGAACATATTAAAACTACCTACGGGCATATTTTTGAAATAACCGAGCCACTGCCTGCGCGTTTTTTCAAAACGCTGTTTGATAAGTTGGTGGCCAGTGTTCTTTTAGCGGCTAGCTTGCCGATTCTATTGTTGCTAAAAATAGCTTATGTGATTGAAGGTATTCTAATCCCTGAGAATAAAGGCCCGATGCTCTTCTACTACTGGGGTATCAGTGGCGGCAAGAAGATGAAGAAGTGGAAGATTCGTCTTATCAAGACCAAATATATAGAACCTGAAGGTGCAGCCCGTCATGACTGGATTGCATTTTCTGCGGAGTGGACACCGGATAGTCGTACCGTTGTTGGTGCGTTTGCCAAAAAATGGTATCTGGATGAATTGCCACAGTTCTGGAGCGTTTTAATTGGTGATATGAGTATTGTCGGACCCCGTCCGCTCTCTGTGTTGCATTATGAGCGTGATAAGGCGCAGGGTAATGTAACTCGCTCATTACTCAAGGGTGGCTTGCTGGGGCTGGGTCATATCAACAAAGGTACATCTGAGATGGGTAACTCGGTTTACGAGTATGAGTATGTTGATGAATACTTAAACCGTTCATCCTTTGGACTTTTAAAACTCGACCTGTGGATTGTCTGGAAGGGTGTGATTGTTATTTTGAAGGGCGGTGGTTACTAGCTCGTTCAAGGCAATAACCACGGTAATAAAAAAGGCATATTGGTATTAATCAATATGCCTTTTTTGTTTGGGCTAGCTATTTAAGCGCCGAATAGCTCTGGCAAATTTAAACGCGTGTTTGAAGATAAACTTAAAGTACAGGGCGAAAGTTAGAACAAACAATCCAAACGAGATGGCGTCGTTCTGAGGCCATACTCTCTCCAGTAAAATGCCGATTCCGGCGATACCAGCAGAAGCTAAAATAATGGTTATCAGAGCCTGTTGCTGACTGAGTCCACCGCGCATCAGAATATGGTGCAGATGGGTTCGATCGGCATGGAAGGGCGACTTACCTTTAGCTCATACGCCGCACCATGGTGCTGGTCATATCCATCAGTGGAATGGCCACCAGCCAGAGGGCGGTAGCTGGTCTTAAAACATTGTCCTCCGCTCTGGGAGAAATAGATCATTGCAATCGCCACGCTGCAGCCCAAAAAGGTACTGCCGGCATCGCCCATAAATATTTTGCACTTTGGCGAAGGGGCCTATTTTTAAATTAAAGAATAGAAAACACACCGATTGAGGTGGCCATATAGGCGAGCAGGGCGACTTCATTGTCAGCGGCTCGACCATTGGTCAGGAACAGCAGTCCGAGAATGGATACTAGGGTTAGAGAACCGGCCAGGCCGTCGATGCCGTCGACCATATTGTAGGCATTGCACAGACCGGCAATGGTGATGGCGGTAAAGGGTATGGCCAGAAAGCCGAGAGTAATGGTGCCGAAGCCGACCAGATTGCCGAGATCGCGAAGACAGGCGTCACCGATGGTGGCGATGGTGATACCGGCGATTAACTGCATAGAGAGTCGGTAGTTAGGATGAACCGGATAGCGGTCATCGAGAGCGCCAATAAAGGTTACCAACCCGCAGATAAGGGCGATGCCTATAAAGTGTTCGGGTAGATTGAGAAATAAGACTGCACAAAAAAGTACTGATAAATAGATCGAGATGCCGCCGATAAGGGGAACTGCACCTAAATGTAGTTTGCGTGTGTCGGGGCGGTCTAGAAGACCCATGCTATGAGAGAGGGGGATCAGCATTCTGGTGAACAGAAAACTGATAATCGCAACGCCTGCGAGCGATGGCAGATACTGCATCATATGCTGTACTCCATTTGTACCTAATTCCTTTTAAAGCACTTTTAATAGTATCTATTAGCTCTATCTGTGATAGAAATCCAATAGATACCCAAAAAAAGTGGCTCCGCCTGCTGGGCTCGAACCAGCGACCCAATGATTAACAGTCATTTGCTCTACCAACTGAGCTAAGGCGGAATCGTGTCTTTCCTGACAAGCGCGCATTCTAGGTGGCCTAAGGGGTGTAGTCAACAATTTATGGACTGAAATTGCGCCTATTTAAGCTTGATTGATAAACGGCTGTTAATCAGGCGGCTAAGTCTAGGTTTCAAGCCTTAAAAATGTCGGAACTGTTTCAACCTTTTGGTCGTTGGCAGGCGGCTGATTACCGACTTGATAGCAGCTTTATAGAGGCTGCCGGGCTTATTTTTTCTCTGCTGCAACTCAATTAAAGTCTGACAGTCTGTATAATCCGTAACTTTTAAAATTGCCTTAGAACCTTTAAGGGCCAATAACAGGATTAATACACAAGCGATGGCAAATCTATTTAAACTGCATATAAAGTCTATTTTGGCTCTGTTGCTGATTCTTTCAGCCGCGCAGTTAGGTTTTGCCGCTGAGCCTAAATTGGCTAGCGCATCTATTCCCCCTGAACAGTCCGGGGATTATTCTCAGAATAAACCACTTTTATCGACAAAAAAGACCGTTCTCAATAGCTTTGAACCACTGTTTAGTCAGGTGACTCTGGAGCTTGGCGAAAACCAGCAGCGCTACTTGGATGATCCAGTGGCTTATCAGCGGTTTGTTAATCGTTTAGTAAAGCCATTGTGGGATTCCAGATCTACCACTAGCGCACTGATTGGTCGCCAACGTTTTGACCTGCTGAACCAGGCCGATAGAGCCGCTCTTGTGGATGCGGTTGACAATACTTTGCGGCGTTATGCCTTTGAGGGGTTGGAGCGTTATTCCGGGCAACGATTTCGGGTTGTCGATGTGGTGGTTAATCAACGCGCCGGTATGGGTTGGGTTCAGGTGCTGATGGAATCTTCCCTGATACCGGATATTCATTTTGATGTGTTGATTAAGCAAGCAGAGGCGGGCCGTTGGAAGGCCGTTGATGTGCGTTTTAAGGGCATTACTTACGTAGCCGTGAAGAAGCATAAATTCCGCAAGACAATCGATGAGAAGGGCGTACAGACGTTGATTACTGAACTACAGATCAAGAACCGGGAATATTTTAGCGATATTTGCGCGAAAGCCGAGATTGTTGGCATTCCTCCCTGTCCAGTGCAGGTGAAATAGATATGCCGAATAAGGCTACTAATAGCTCTTCAAATAACAGCTCTTCTAATATAGCGCCAATGCCGCCACTCACCGTAGTCAGCGACTATTCGCCGGCCGGAGATCAGCCCACCGCGATTAAGGGGTTGGTCCAGGGTTTGGAAAATGGCCTCGCCGGTCAGACCCTGTTGGGGGTGACTGGGTCGGGCAAGACCTTTACCGTGGCCAAGGTGATGGAGGCCGTGCAGCGACCAACCATTGTCATGGCGCACAA
This sequence comes from uncultured Pseudomonadales bacterium, assembly GCA_943846685.1. GTDB lineage: Bacteria > Pseudomonadota > Gammaproteobacteria > Pseudomonadales > Porticoccaceae > HTCC2207. Next base: position 1,764,267 of record OX044363.1, on the reverse strand, counting down.
CAAAACATTGGCCGCTCAGTTATATGGCGAGTTTAAAAGCTTCTTTCCGAATAATGCGGTCGAGTACTTTGTCTCCTATTACGATTACTACCAGCCGGAAGCCTATGTGCCTTCTTCCGATACCTTTATCGAGAAAGATGCCGCGGTAAACTCGCATATTGAACAGATGCGCCTAAGTGCCACCAAGGCGCTGATGGAGCGCCGCGATGTGATTGTGGTGGCGACGGTATCTGCTATCTACGGTCTTGGCGATCCCGAGTCCTACCTAAAGATGGTGCTGCATCTGTCCCGCGGTGAAAAAATTGACCAGCGGGATGTTCTGCGGCGCCTTGCGGAACTTCAGTACAAACGCAACGATATTGATTTTGACCGCTCGTCTTATAGAGTTCGCGGTGATGTTATCGATGTCTACCCAGCGGACTCCGACTATGAGGCGCTGCGTATTGAGCTGTTTGATGAAGAGATTGAAAACCTGACGCTGTTTGACCCGCTGACCGGCGAAGTGCTGCGCAAGGTACCGCGCTTTACTATCTATCCCAAATCCCACTATGTCACCCCGCGCAATATGGTTCTGGAAGCGGCTGACAAGATCAAAATAGAACTCGACGAACGCCTTGAGCAGTTGCGCTCGGTGGATAAGTTGGTTGAGGCGCAACGTTTGGGTGAGCGAGTTCGCTACGATACCGAGATGATGCGTGAGCTGGGTTATTGCAACGGCATTGAAAACTATTCTCGCTATCTGTCCGGGCGCCCCCCAGGCGAGCCACCGCCAACCCTGTTTGATTATCTGCCCGACGATGCGCTGCTAATTATTGATGAGTCCCATGTTACCGTGCCGCAAATTGGTGGTATGTACAAAGGCGATCGCTCGCGCAAGGAAACCTTGGTGGAGTATGGCTTTAGACTGCCTTCGGCGCTGGATAATCGGCCAATGCGTTTTGATGAATGGGAAGATCTGGCGCCACAGATGATTTTTGTTTCGGCTACGCCGAGTAGATACGAGGCGGAAAATGCCGGTCAAATTGTCGAGCAGGTAGTACGTCCAACCGGCTTGCTCGATCCTATTCTTGAAGTGCGCCCGGCTCAGACACAGGTCGATGATGCGCTATCTGAAATTCGTCTGCGGGTTGCCGATAACGAACGGGTTTTGATTACCGTTTTAACCAAGCGCATGGCCGAAGATTTAACCGATTATCTGGCCGAGCACGATGTGCGGGTGCGCTATCTGCATTCGGATATAGACACGGTGGAGCGCATCGAGATAATTCGCGATCTGCGGCTCGGGGAATTCGATGTGTTGGTCGGTATCAATCTGTTACGTGAGGGTCTGGATATACCGGAAGTCTCGCTGGTGACTATTTTTGATGCGGATAAAGAGGGCTTTTTGCGCTCCGAACAGTCATTGATTCAAACCATTGGCCGCGCCGCCCGACATGTGAAGGGTAAGGCAATCCTCTATGCGGATAAGGTCACTGGCTCTATGCAGCGGGCTATGGATGAGACTGAACGGCGTCGCGCTAAGCAGATTGAGCACAATACACTGCATGGATTAAAACCTGTGGGGATTAAAAAGTCGGTTGCGGATATTATGGAAGGTGCCTACGCCGGGCAGGGTAAACCTAAGCGTGGCAAGAAGGTTGCGGAGGGTTTGGGCAGTTATGACATTTCCAGTGATGCTGCACCGATTGCCAATATAGGCAAAGAACTTAAGCGTCTGGAAGAAAAGATGTATCAACATGCCCGCGATCTTGAGTTTGAGGAAGCTGCCCAGACCAGAGATCAGATTGGCAAGCTGCGCGAGCAGATGTTGGCCGGTTAATCCTTGGTTTCAATTTTTAGGGTAATCTTTAGCCCGTTGGTATTAATTGCTATGTAAATAGCTCTGGTGTTGATGTCCAGCTGTGATGTTTGCGCATCGCACAACTTGCAATGTTCGGTTGAATTTGTACAGGTTGTTTATTTGCGGATTTTTTTTTGGTATATGTGGTTGCTTAGTTGTCCTTCTTTTTACGCGGAATTGTGGTCTTAACATCACCCTCTTCAAGGAGCCGGTCGATTTCTTCTATGGACATATAATCGAGATCCCAATGGTTACAGATATCGTTTCTGTAGCGGGTATGGTTTTTGTCGGTAGAGTCTGATTTCTTCCGGTTGAAGTATTTTAGTAGGCGTTTGCTGATGGTCATATTCTAGATACTGATGGGGTGGGGTGGTTGGATCAAATTGGTGCAGTGAGAAGGTTTGCTTATGCAGCTTTTTCTATTTTTGTTTTGTTGCAGGAAGAGCGGGATTGATTCAAAAAGCCTTAGGGCTTTTTTCACCCCTTTGGGGCAGCCTAAAGTCTGTCCAAATCTTCTTGGAAGAAGATTAGTGATTCAAAAAGCCTTAGGGCTTTTTTCACCCCTTTGGGGCGCCCAGCGTTGCTGCGCGTCCAAAGCTTGCCTTGCAAATTAGTGATTCAAAAACCCTTTGGGGCAGCCTGAAGGCTGTCCAAATCGTCCTGGAGGACGATTAGTCGAACGGGGTTCTCGTCCATACGGACAGTCCGAACTGAAAATAAAAAAGGCCACCTCTTTCGAGGCAGCCTTTTCTATTTTAGTGGCGGACCGGACGGGACTCGAACCCGCGACCTCCGGCGTGACAGGCCGGCATTCTAACCAGCTGAACTACCGGTCCGCATAAACTTTCTAAACTTTGGTGGGTGGTACAGGGATTGAACCTGTGACCCTCGCCTTGTAAGGGCGATGCTCTACCAGCTGAGCTAACCACCCCCTGAAAGAAGGAGTGCATTCTACTGAATTGAGGTTAGCTGTCAAACATTTTCTAACACTATATACATATAGTTTGTGCGGCCCTAAGATATGCCCCCTAATTAGTCCTCTAAAGTAGTAAAAATGCAGATTTACAAAGAATTTAATATCGAGGCGGCTCATCGTCTTCCCAATGTTCCTGAGGGGCATAAATGTGCGCGTTTGCACGGCCATTCTTTTATGGTGTCTATCCATGTCGAAGGGCCGATTGGCGATACCAGTGGTTGGGTTATCGACTTTGGTGATATCAAGAAGGCTTTTGCGCCTATCTATGAGCAGCTGGATCATCATTACCTCAATGATATCGAAGGTTTGGAAAATCCGACCAGTGAGAATCTGGCGATTTGGATCTGGGGCAAGCTAAAACCTCAGTTGCCTCTGCTTAGCTGTATTACTATCAAAGAGACCTGCACTAGTGGCTGTGTCTATCGCGGCGACTGACTCTGGTTTCGACTAACTTTGCCTTCAACCAGTAACAGTACCAGCATTATCGCAATTGGCAGCAGGCAGATAAGTAGCATCTGTTGCCAGTTGATCAAGCCGAGCGCCCATCCTGCGGACAGTGAGGCTAAAGCCTGAAAGGTAAACACGGTTAGGTCGTTGATAGCCTGTCCCTTAAACTTATCTCGCTCTTCATAGGTTCTCGGTAGAAGTGCGGTTCCCGAGACAAACAGAAAATTCCAGCCGACTCCCAGTAGCACTAGCTGCATCCAGAAACCCTTAACACTGATATCAAAATAGCCGATGGCAATGGTTGCGCAGTAACAGGCCAGTCCTGCGGCCATCATGCCCCTAATGCCGAGTTTCTTGAACAGTAGGGGGGCAATCAGCGAGGGCAGGAACATTGCCGCTATATGGCTCTGAATCACCCATTTGGTCTCCACCAGTGAGTGCCCATACACATGGTGCATGCTGATTGGGGTGCCGGTCATCACAAATGACATTACGACAAAGGCGACTGCGCCACTGGTCAGGGCTAGTATAAATGTTGGGTTGCGGATTATATCTGCAGTTGAGCGAGCGGTGGCAGCCTGTTGTTTGGCGACTGTGACGGTGGGCTTATAGAAGGTTAATAAACCCGCGGCGAGTATTACCATTACTGCGGCTAGCCAGTAGGAGCCTTGATAATCGACGGCGGTTAGGTGGGCGCCAACAACCGCCAGTTCAGGGCCGATAATAGCGGCGAGAATGCCGCCGCACATCATTAGTGATGCGGCAGTTGGGCCATGTTCAGGGGCTACAGATTCCATCGCGGCAAAACGGGTCTGCTGCAGTGCGGCATTGGTTGAGCCGAGTAGGACTGCGGCAATACAAAATAACGTAAAACTCTGTTGTTCGAGGGCGCTGCTGGCCAGCCAGCAGGCAAAAGTGCCGAGTGCCATAAATGCCAGAAAAGCATACTTGCGACCCAGCAGTTGCATACAGCCGGTGGCTGGCAGGATGCTCGCTGCAGTGCCAATCACGGTGAGGGCTATGGGTAGGGTGGCCCATTCTGCGGAGGGGGCCAGTTCGGCGCCAACCAGGCTGCCAACTAGTATCATCAGTGTCATGATCGAGGCGGCCATGGCATTGCTCAGGGTCAGTACCCAGACATTGGCGAAGCCAGGGGTCGAAAATATTTTCATTTGATTGCTCGTTGAATGATGGGGTGTTTGGCCTATCGTGCGTTACCCCGTATTGGAGGTACTGTTTTATATCTGCAGTAACTAACCGCTACAACTATAGTCTATATATGAACGTTTAATTTTCAATCGATGAAATACTTTAATTCAATTGGTACCGCAGGTTTTTGTAGACTACCTTTAACTGGATTCCAGCGGATTAGATGCTGACGAATTGGATGCGATTGTAAATATAATTTTATTTGAAAAGCTCTCTGCTCGACGCTTCAGATAAGCGCTTACTTATGGAAAAAAGGCAAAATAATTATGGATAATAATGATCAGCCAGCTGTTACCAGCACTATCACCGAAACTGTCTACGAAGCTGTCCTCGATAATCATGCAGTAAGAAAGGCTGGCAAGGTTACAGAGCTCAATCCTTCAATGCTGCTAGATGACTTGAAAATAGACTCACTGGAAAAGTTGGCTTTGGCTATGGATTTTGAGGATCAGTTTTCAATTGATATTAGCGATGAAGATATTGAGAGTTTTATCACCGTTGGCGATTATATTGCCTATCTCGAAAAGGCTGTAGCTGAGTCTGAAAATGCTTCTGTAGCACCGACACATGAACAGCTTGGCGAGCCGCAGGCTGAATCTGTATCTGAGGGCTAACTGCTGTATACTGCCGCGGCGAATTTAAGCCTGAAAACCTTCGATGACTCTGGGTGATTTGGGTATTCAATAATTTTAAGCGGTTTACAGCATGGTAGAAGTTGGCAGGTTCAATAAGTTAGAGGTCGTTAAAGAAGTAGACTTTGGTGTCTATCTGGATGGCGACGATTTGGGCACAATTTTATTGCCTGCGCGCTATGTTCCCGAAGATTGCGAAATTGGCGACTGGCTCAATGTGTTTCTCTATTTCGATTCCGAAGATCTATTAATCGCCACCACGGAAACCCCTAAGGTTGAAGTGGGTCGTTGCGAAATGCTTAAAGTTATAGACATCAACAATGCCGGTGCCTTTATGGATTGGGGGCTGCCGAAAGATCTGCTGGTTCCCTACAGCGAGCAGGACAAGCCGATGGAAGAGGGCTATTCCTATGTGGTCTACGTGTTCCACGATAAGGATAGCGACAGAATCGCGGCATCGACAAGATTGCAGAATCACCTTGAAGAGGAATCGGTTTGGTTAAAGCCGCGACAGGCGGTGGATCTGCTGATTGCCGGTCGTACCGACCTCGGTTACAAAGCAGTTATCAATGATAAGTTTCTCGGTTTGATCTTTCGCGGTGATGCTTTTAGGCCGTTGAAGATTGGTGAGCGGCTACCCGGGTTTATAAAGAGTATTCGCAGTGATGGAAAAATTGATCTGGTTATAAGTCAGGCGACACTGCAGGGCGATCACGATTTGGGCGAGCAGATTATTCAGCATCTTCAGGCCTCTGGTGGCCAGTCAACGCTTACCGATAAAAGTGCGCCGGAAGAGATTTACGCTGCATTTAAAGTCTCTAAGAAAAAGTACAAGCAGGCGTTGGGAACTCTGTATAAGAGTAAACGTGTTCTGTTGAAGCCTGGCGTAGTAGAGCTGGTTTAACCAGCTCTTTCTAACCGCCTCTTTTTAACTGACTCTTTTAACCTGCTCTTTTATCCGGCTCTTTTAACCTGCTAAGAAAACCACAGTCTTATTGCCGTCGAGCAAAACTCGTCGTTCAATATGGTAGGTAATTGCTTTTGCCAACGCCATACACTCATTGTCGCGACCCACACGCACTAGCTGTTCAGGCCTGTAGTTATGGTCAACGCGAGTTAACACCTGTTCAATAATCGGCCCCTCATCCAGATCTGAAGTGACATAGTGAGCGGTGGCACCGATAAGTTTTACCCCTCGATCGTAAGCCTGATGATAAGGCTTGGCGCCTTTAAAGCCGGGCAGGAATGAGTGGTGAATATTAATGCAACGTCCCGACAGCTGTTGGGTCAGATCGTCAGAGAGTATCTGCATATAGCGCGCGAGCACCACCAGTTCAGTACCAGTTTCGTCGACAATTTCAATCAACCGCTGTTCCTGCTGGGCTTTGGTATCCGGTGTGACTGGCAGATGAATAAAGCGCACACCTTCCCGTTCGACCATGGCGCGTAAATCCAGATGATTGGAGACGACTGCGGTGATCTCCATATTGAACTCACCTTTGCGGCGACGGTAGAGAATATCGTCTAAACAGTGGTCGTATTTGGAGACCATAATCAGGGTTTTCACTGGAACTTTCGGGTCGTGAATTTTCCATTCCATAGCAAAGGCTGAGGAGACTTCACTAAAGCCGCTTTTAATCTCTTCAATAGAGGGTGAATTGTCCTGCGGACGAAATACCGCGCGCATAAAAAACTTGTCGGTCGATTCATCATCAAATTGCTCAAGGGCACAGATATAGCAGTCTCTCTCGGCGAGAAAGCCGGTGACTGCCGCAACAACACCACTGCCGGCACGGCAGGTTCCAGTGAAGATATAGTTGTTTGCCTGTTCTGGCACTGTGCTCATGGTTATCGCCTGATCAATAATATTAAGCCACCGATTATAGGGGTGGGCGAGCAAAGATAAAACAGGCAGGGGTAGTTTTAGCTTGGCCAATTAGCCTTAAATAATCATTAGAATGTTGTAAACTGGGCAAAATTCATCAGTTCCCAATCTTATGCCTAACAATCGACTCCTTATTATCGCCCTGGTTTTGACCCTATCTGGCTGTGCCACCTACAAGCCCAGTCAGGTTGAAGATGTGTGCAAAATATTTAAGGGTGAAACCGATTGGTATAAAGCCGCACGCAAAGCCAATAAGCGCTGGGGTACCCCTATAGGCTTGATGATGGCGATTATTAAGCAGGAGTCGACTTTCAGGGCCAATGTTCGTCCCGACCGACCAAAGTTCTTGTTTATTCCTCTACCGCGAAAATCCTCTGCCTACGGCTATGCTCAGGCGCAGAACCCCGCCTGGAATGACTATCGCCGCGACACCGGCAACTGGAGTCACGACCGCGATAAGTTTGCCGATGCGATAAACTTTGTTGGCTGGTACACGGACAAGACCCACAAAAACCTCGGTATTTCGAAATGGGATGCCTATAAACAATATCTGGCATACCATGAGGGTTGGGGTGGTTATAAACGGGGCACCTATAAAAAGAAAAGCTTTTTAACTGGCGTTGCCGCCAAGGTAAAAAGACAGACTGAAACCTACAATGCCCAGTTGCAAAAATGCTCTAAAAGTCTCGACCGATCTATAAAAGGCTGGTGGCCATTTTAATGATGTCTCTGCGGAGATGTTTTAAGCGGTTTATCTAGCCATAAAAATACCAGTTTAAACTGGAATAGAAGGCTATCTATGAATCACTTTGATCTCGTTATTATCGGCGCTGGATTATCTGGTATCGGGGCAGCCTGCCATCTAACCCGCAATCAGCCAAATAAAACCTTCAGTATTATCGAGAGCCGCGAAGCTATGGGCGGCACCTGGGATCTATTTCGTTATCCCGGCATTCGCTCCGATTCGGATATGCACACGCTTGGCTACGCCTTTAAGCCGTGGCGAGATAAAAAAGCCATTGCCGATGGTACGGCTATTCGTAATTATATCCGCGAGACTGCGGCTGAATATCGGTTGAAAAACATATTCAATACCAGCGTCGGGTAATCTCGGCGGACTGGGATAGCAGCACTGCCAAGTGGACGTTAAGTATTGAAAGGGTGGGGGCCGAAAATGATAAAGAGATTGAAGCTGGGATTGAAATAGTCACCTGCAGCTTTATCTATAGCTGTACCGGTTATTACCGCTATGACCAAGGCTATACGCCAGACTTTCCCGGTGCCGAGCAGTTTAAAGGCCAGTTAATCCATCCCCAGCAATGGCCTAAAGATCTCGATTACAGCGGCAAGCGGGTGGTGATTATTGGCAGCGGCGCTACCGCCATTACGCTGCTGCCCTCAATGGCCAAAACCGCCGGTCATGTGACCATGCTGCAGCGTTCGCCGACCTATGTGATCTCGCGTCCGGATAGTGATGTGGTGAGTCGAGCACTGGGCAAAATATTTCCTGAAAAGGTCGCCTACGGTTTAACCCGCTGGAAAAATGTCAGCCTGCAGGCACTAATGTATCAGATGAGTCGGCGCTATCCGGCACTGGTTAAAAAGCTATTGCGTAAATCGGCGCGCCACTGGCTCGGTGATGACTTTGATATAGATACTCACTTTAATCCCAGCTACAAGCCCTGGGATCAGCGTCTCTGTCTGGTGCCCAATGGCGATCTGTTTTGCTCATTGCGCGAAGGCAGTTCCAGCATAGTCACCGATCATATAGAGCGTTTTACCGAAAAGGGTATTCAGCTAAAGTCGGGTGATCTTCTTGAAGCGGATATTATTGTCAGCGCCACCGGTCTTGAGTTATTGGTGTTGGGTGGAATGCAGCTGAGGGTCGATGGGGAGCCGGTCAAGATTCCCGATGCTGTGGGTTACAAGGGGATGATGTTTAGCGATGTGCCGAACTTTGCGCTCGCCGCTGGATACACCAATGCCTCGTGGACTTTAAAGTGTGACCTGACTAGCGAGTATGTCTGCCGTCTGCTGAGCTATATGGATAAACATAACTATCAATACTGTGTGCCGAGAATTGATGATCCGTTGATGCAGCGTATTCCATTTTTGGATTTGGCCTCGGGCTATATAGATCGCGCTATAGATCAATTCCCTAAGCAGGGGGCCAAGGCGCCATGGCGGCTCTATCAGAACTATCTCTTGGATATTTTAAAGCTGCGGGTCGGTTCGGTGCGTGATCGGGCGATAAAGTTTTATCGGCTTTAGAATTTCTCTAAAGGCGCTCTTCCGCGATCACATCATCAGATCGCGGGTGGCATTTAGCAGGTCGGGATACTTCTCTCCAAGCCTGGCAGTCCAGTAGACAAACCAGTATTCGATTTTCTGCAGAAAGCTCATCTCAAGCATCTCTGGTAAGCGCTGTTGCTTATCGTCTAAAAATGCATGGATCGCTTCTGAATCCTCAAGACTCAGTGTTTCAAAGTAGCCAATCATACCTTTGTGAGCATAGGCACCACCGAGCACAATGCCGCTAAAGTCAATGTGGGTCTGCTCACTCATATAGCGCAGATCGGGGATTATATGGTTACTTTTTGCGCTGATGCCATGGCAGGAGGCGCAGTTCTGTCCATAGAGCGTCTGACCTTTTTTAATAATCTCGGGGTTGGTTTCCGCTTTATGCCCAAGTGCCAGAATAGTGGCCAGAGTCGAATCCTGGGCTGTTTGGGTAAGGGCGTTGGAGCGGGTTTGATTAAACTCGCCGCGCTTAAACACCAGTAGTTTATTCTGATTAACCTTATTGCGTTTTAGCTCATCGCCAACCGTCAACATCACCGTGCCGCCACTGCCCTGAGCCACGGCAATATACTGTTCGCCATCCAGTTCATAACTGATCGGGCCGGCAAGAATGGCGCTGTCTGACTGGTACTGCCACAGGGGTGTGCCATTGTTCGCATCATAGGCGGCAAAGGTGCCGTCCCAGGTGCCCTGAAAAACCAGATCGCCAGCGGTACTCAAGATACCTCCGTTGGAGGGTTTGTCGTGACGAACCTGCCAGGCGCGCTGTTTTTTAACTGGGTCCCAGGCGACAAGTTCACCGTAGACCAGTGCGTCCATGGAGGCTTTGGCGGCAACCCAACTCTTTGGGATCGCGGGATTCATTGAGATCTAAACCGGTGTTCCAGCGATCGACTCGGTAGACCACTGAGTCCTGAGCACTAAAATAACCGGGAATATTCTGCACCGGAATATACATCAGACCGGTTTTACTGCTGAACGACATCGGCTGCCAGTTGTGTGCGCCGTAGGGGGAGGGCCAGATATAGGTGGAGCCGAAACTCTGATAGTCGGCATACTTGGTTTCCACCGGCCGTCCGGTTTGCATATCTACATGGCTGGCCCAGGTAATATGGGTAAAGGCATCGGCCGATAATAATTCACCGCTGATCCGGTCGAGCACATAGAAGAAACCGTTTTTTGGTGCCTGCATAATCACCGAGCGCGGCTTGCCCTCAATCTCCAGCTCCGCCAGAACCAACTGCTGAGTGGCTGTGGAATCCCAGTTGTCCTGCGGGGTAACCTGATAGTGCCAGACATAGTCTCCACTGCCTGCTTGCAGGGCGACAATGGAACTTAGGTAGAGATTGTCACCGCCGCCGGGGCTGCGCAATTCGCGATTCCACGGCGAGCCGTTGCCTGTGCCTATATAGATTAAATCCAACTCTGGGTCATAGACCATCGAGTCCCAAGCGGTGCCACCGCCGCCGCCATTTTGATACCAGTAGTCGCCGCTCCAGGTTTCGACAGCCGCTTCCAGTGCCGGACTCTCTTGAGGTTTATTTGGGTCGCCGGGAACGGTGTAGAAGCGCCAGATCTGTTCACCGCTTTTAATATCGTAGGCGCTAACAAAACCTCGCACACCCAATTCGGCACCACCATTGCCGATAATTACCATGCCTTTTTCGATGCCATTAACAACCCGTGGCACCACTCTAGGGGCGCCAGTAATACTGTAGTTACCATCGGTGGGGGTGGTTTGAACCGACCAGTTCTCTGTACCTGTTGTGGCATTTAGGGCAATTAAACGGCCATCCAGCGCACCAAAAAATACCTGTAATTCTGCGCCGCTGTCACCTTGCCAGAGGGCAACTCCGCGATTAACTGGGCCGCAGCAGGTTTTGGCCAGATGGGATTTGGCGACGTTGGCATCGTAGTGCCAGAGCTGCTCGCCAGTTCGCGCGTCCAGTGCGTGAACATGACTCCAGCCGGTACTGATATAGATAACCCCATTGTGAACCAACGGCGTGGCTTCCATTCCGCGGGCGGTGGAGAATTTAAATGACCAGGCCAGATCGAGCTGGTTGATATTGTCGCGATTAATCTGTGCCAGAGGGCTAAAGCGCTGCTCCTGATAATCCCGTCCATAGCTGAGCCACTGGCTCTGGGGATTGGCGATAGTTTGCTGGTTTACGGTCGCCTGTGCCGGCAACAAGCTGCAGGCAAGAGTCATTAGAAGGCTGTATCTGAGAAAAGTTATTATCATAGTTTTTACTCTATTCAGATTGTCGGTTTTGTCCGAGTTTTATTAGCAGATCAATGCTTTAAGCATCTCGACAATAATTTTAATACTGTCAGTTTTGTCCAAAGACTGAATATTCCTTAAACGGTGCCACATTTCAAAGGAGGCAATACCATCAACGGCCTGTCTTTTGCTCTCTGTAAGGCTCTCCAGTTCCGGTAGCCATTCATCGAGATCTCTGCGCAATTGATGTTGGTAGGCAATATAGCTTTTTTGTAAAACTTCGGAATTCCACTGTCGTGCCGATCCGGACAGAATCATATTGCTCATGGTCTCATAGGCATTGGCATGACATTCTGTGGCGTGCAGTATGCGCTCTTGCAGACTGCCGCTGCGGTCACCACCGATAAATAGACCACGGTACTCTGTATGGCAGAGTTCGCTGGCGGTTTCGAAAATACTCTCCATATCTTCAAAGTGCCTAAATACAGATCGAATACCGACATTGGCATGGTCTGCCACCTGCTGGGCGGTGGGTACCAGGTTGCCCTGTTTAATTAGCTCCAGCATCGACTCGATAATCAGCTGGCGGCTGCGATTGCTGCGCAATCGGCGACCATCGGGTTTGCTGGCAATGTTGTCGGTTTGTGGCATTTGGGGTTGTGTCTCTTTGGCTTTATCACAGAGCTTGCAGAGTTACATGTTGGCAGGCATGGTGTCAATAGAGTCACAACTTGAGCTGCTTTTAAGCGGGGTTGAATAAATGTCTGATCAGTTTCAAGAGCAGGGCGGTGCTGCGACCATGGATCCCAGTCCATTGCGCCGCTGGTTTTTCTCGGCCTTTATTAAGCGTATGCTCAGGCCAGAGCGGTTGCAAAAACGGCGTGTGAAATTTGAACGGCAACGCTGTAGAGCTAATGCTCGGCACCGAGTGGAGTTCTTTTATCAGATTGATGATAGCTATAGTTATCTTGCCGCTCAGCTGCTAAAGCCTCTGCTGGAGCGCTACGATATTGAGCTGGCCTGTTATCTGGTTAGTGCTCCCGAGGGTAAAAATGCCCCGGAGCCGGAACTGCTTTCAAGCCTATCCAGTTATGACGCATCCTGTATTGCTCCCTATTATGGTCTGTCTTTTCCCAGACTAAAGTCGTCTTCTGCATATAGACTCGATAGAAATTTGGCTGATCTGGCTTTGGCGATTCTCGCTGCTCAGAATAGCTCTGGGTTTATCAATTGCGCTGCTGAGGTAGGCAAGGCGCTATGGGCTGCTGATAAGGCCGCACTGGAGTCTCTGGCGGTGCAGTATGGTATTGCCTCTGCTGATGAGATTGCCGCTCAGCTTAAGGCAGGTAATGCCCGTCGCAAGCAGCTGGGTCACTATTCTGGGGCGATGTTTTACTATGCCGGAGAATGGTATTGGGGCGTTGATCGTCTCCATTATCTGGAAACCCGTCTTCAAACCTTGGGTGCTGAGTACAGTCCCGAGAAAACCCTGCTGGCGCCGCGCCCGGATATTGAGGTTAGCCCTTTAAAGGACAACGGAAGTCTGCGGCTTGAAGTCTATCTATCTCTGCGCAGTCCCTATACCGCGATCTGTTTTGATCGGGCGGTCAAACTGGCCAGAGATACTGGTGTTGAACTGGTGCTCTGTCCGGTTCTGCCAATGGTTATGCGTGGTGTGCCCGTAACTAAGGAAAAGGGGCTGTATATTTTTTCCGATGCGGCCCGTGAGGCCAACGAGGCCGCTGTTTCTTTTGGCAAATTCTATGATCCTGTCGGTGAACCGGTTAGGCGCTGTTACGCACTCTATTCCTGGGCCTCTTCGCAGGGCAAGGGCGCAGAGTTACTTTCCAGTTTCCTGCGCTGTGCTTTTGCCGAGGGAATTAACACCAATACAGATAAGGGACTGAGAACAGTGGTCGAACAGGCCGGTCTGGATTGGCAGCAGGCGGTGGGTATTTTGGATCAGTCCGGTTGGCAGACTATACTCGAAGAGAATCGACAGACAATGTACGCTGCAGGACTTTGGGGTGTTCCCAGTTTCCGTCTTACCGATAAAGGTGGCGAGGAGATTTTAGCGCTCTGGGGACAGGATCGGTTATGGTTGATTGCCAGAGAGATCCAGCGTCATATTGAACTGAATAGCGGGGGAAATTATGAGTAAAGAATACACCACATTTAAAAGCTTTTATCCGTTCTACCTGAGTCAGCATTCCAATCCTATCTCGCGAAAATTACATTATCTGGGCACCAGTCTGGTTATCGCATTATTGATTGCCGTTGTGATAATGGGGCAGTGGCAGGGGCTTGTAGTACTTCCGGTGCTAGGTTATTTATTTGCCTGGGTTGGGCACTTTTTCTTTGAGAAAAACCGGCCGGCGACTTTTACCTATCCGCTGTATAGTTTGATGGCTGATTTTCGGATGTTATTTGAAGCCCTGATCGGCAGATTGGATCACAGCCATTTTTCTAGCCCAAAATAGACTAACATCTGCAAATAGAGTCTCTAATGCCTTGACGTCTATAGGGTGTACAGTCATCATCTGCGCTTATTTTTTCGGGTTCAGGCACTTAAATAAGTTGAATTTCTGAGTCCAGTGTACGTTTAAAATTTTTGAGGAACCTATGGCCGATTACGATCTTTTTAATGGTGATGCCGACGGCATCTGCGCACTTTTACAGCTGCGATTTGCTGAACCGCGAGATAATGCTGAGTTGATTACCGGTGTTAAGCGCGATATCAATCTGCTTAAGCGAGTTGATGCCAAGGCCGGTGATCGTATTACTGTGTTGGATGTATCTATGGATAAAAACCACGATGATCTGATTCGTGTGTTGGATGCTGGCGCTGAAGTGTTTTATGTCGATCACCATTTTCCCGGCAAGGTTCCCGAGTCCTCAGCGCTTAAATCGATGATTAATGAATCGCCCGATGTCTGTACTAGCCTTTTGGTCGACCACTATATGCGCGGTGCTTTTCGGGAGTGGGCGGTGGTGGGTACTTTTGGCGACAATCTGAAAAAGTCTGCTCAGGGCCTAATGAAGAATTTAAATTTCTCCGAGCAGCAGGCAACGCTGTTGGAGAATCTGGGTATTTATATTAATTACAATGGCTATGGTTCAGACCTTAATGAACTGCACTTTAAGCCGGACGATCTCTATCGCCTGTTAAGCAATTATCAGAGCCCGTTTGATTTTATCTCTGATAATGCTGAGCAGTACAACAAGCTTGAAACCGGCTACCATGAGGACCTCAACTCTGCTCAGTCTACCGAGCCGTTGAAGGCGACTGAGTCAGTAGCAGTCTTTGTATTGCCCAATGCCAGCTGGGCGCGTCGTGTTAGCGGTGTCTACAGCAATGACCTGACTAACCAGAACCCGGGTCGCGCCCATGCGGTATTGACCGAAAAGGCCAATGGTAACTATCTGGTCAGTGTGCGTGCTCCCCTGAATAATAAAAAGGGTGCAGCGGCACTCTGTATGCAGTTCCCCACAGGGGGTGGCCGTGAGGCGGCGGCGGGCATCAATGATCTGCCGGCGGATATGTTGGGCGAATTTATTGATAAGTTTGAGCAGTCGTACACCAGCTAATTAATAGCGTTTTTATAAGCAGTACCTGAATCAATACTAAAGGAGTTAGTTTTGTCCAGTTCACGTCCGTTTTCTATTTTAGGGCTTCAACAGATTGCCGTGGGCGGTGCCGATAAGCACAGCCTGCGGCGTTTTTGGGTCGACCTTCTCGGTTTAACCTATAGGGATAGCTTTGTTAGTGAGGCTGAGAATGTCGATGAAGATATTTGTCAGCTGGGAGTCGGTGCTACGGCTGTTGAAGTGGATTTGATGCAGCCGTTGGATCCACAGAAGCGACCGAGGGTAGATAGCCCAGCACTTAATCATGTCGGTTTGTGGGTGGATGATTTGGCTGCTGCGGTGGCATGGCTGTCAGAACAGGGATTGCGTTTTACCCCCGGAGGCATTCGCCAAGGGGCCGCGGGTCACGATGTGTGTTTTATTCACCCTAAGGGAAACGACGAGTTTCCGCTCTCTGCCGAGGGTGTACTGGTGGAATTGGTGCAGGCACCCCAGTCGGTGATTGATGCCTATAAGGTTTTGGCTGAGGCTTCGTCTTAACTTAGGCCGCTTCTTCTTTTGGCGCAATCAGGCGGCCAAATAAAATACCCACTTCAAATAGCATCCACATTGGAATCGCCAACAGCGTTTGCGAAAGGATATCCGGTGGTGTTAGCAGCATGCCAAATATAAAGCAGCAGACAAAAACATAGGGACGTTTTTTGGCTAGCTTATCTGGATCAACTGCGCCCATCCACGACAGAATAACCACGGCGATGGGAATTTCAAAGCTGATACCAAAGGCAAAAAACAGCTTTAGAACAAAATCCAGATAGCTGCGGATATCAGTCATGATGGCAATGCCGTCCGGACCAACACTGGTGAAAAACATAAATACCAGAGGGAATACCACGTAATAGGCGAAGGCCATGCCGGCGTAAAATAGAAATACGCTGGACATAAATAGAGGGATAACAATTTTCTTTTCGCGCTTGTAGAGTCCCGGCGCAACAAAGGCCCAGACCTGATACAAAATATAGGGCATGGCGGCGAACATCGATAACACCAGGGTGAGTTTAAACGGTGTTAAAAATGGCGAGGCCACATCGGTGGCGATCATCGTCGAGGATTCTGGAAGGTACTGACGCAGTGGCTCGGAGACGTAAAGGTAGAGCTCATTGCTGAATGAGAATAGGCCGATAAAGATAACCACAACGGAGGCGACTGCGCGGAGTACGCGGTCTCTGAATTCGATCAGGTGCGCCATAAAGGGTTGGCTGTCGAGGTTTTCTTCAGTCATCTGTGGATTGCTCTTTATTACGAGACGCTGAGGGCTCCTCATTAGCTGAAGGCTCTATATTACGAGACGCTGAGGGCTCTTTGTTAGGAGACGCTGAAGGCTCTAGCCCTTTATTAGAAGAAGCTGAAGGCTCTTCACTGGCTAAAGACTCTTTATCAGCTAAGGGCTCTGCAAAAGGGTTTTCCATTGCCCGATCAAAATCTTCGCCGAGGCCTTTTTCAAAGGCATGGTTGTAGCTATCTTCAAGGTGCTCTTTGCTCTCGTTGAGCTCGCGCATTATCCGCTCATTGTGCAGTTGCTGGCGGATATCATCCATGCCGACTTCCTGCTCCAGATCTTTACGGGCTTTACTTACCATCTGCTTTAGGCGGCCAATCCATAGGGAAATGCTTCGCACCGTCTGCGGGAGGCGTTCGGGGCCCATCACCAGCAGGGTGACAAGGGCGATTAGCAGCAGTTCTGAAAAGCCGATATCAAACATCAATTATTCAGCTGATTCTTTTTTCTCTTCCGCAGCTTTCTCATCAGAGCTGTCAGCGGTCTTTTCTGCTGAATTCTCTTCCGACTTCTCGGATGAAGTGTCCTCATCCGAAGAGACAGAGTCTTTAAAGCCCTTAACCGCGCCGCCGAGATCAGTGCCAATGCCGCGCAATTTTTTAGTACCAAAAATCAACGCAACTATAACCAAAATAATAAGTAGTTCCTGCCATCCAAAACCCATCTTAATTCTCCGTATAAATATTCTATTGGTGGTTTATGTATTCGCGGTTTAACGCGAGGCCTTTTCATCCAGGCCAGATAGATCAAAGCGTCTTTCTAGTTCACTGATAACTGCCTGAGCATCTTCACCGAGGTGCGAGAGCATCACCAGACTGTGAAACCACAGATCAGCGGTTTCATAGATAAGCTTTTCGTTGTTACCGCTAACTTCAGCATCGCGGGCGGCCAAAATAGTTTCGACACTTTCTTCACCGACTTTTTCGAGAATCTTATTCAGCCCGGCTTGATGCAGGCTGGCAACATAGGACTTATCCGCAGATGCCTGCTTGCGCGTAGCTAATACTTCACACAGCTGTTTTAACACATCAGTGCTGTTACTCATGAGTATATATCCTTGGGGTTCTTTAAAACCTTATCGACAGTTTTCCACTGTCCATCTTCAAGTACGCGATAGAAACAGGACTCTCTGCCGGTGTGGCAGGCGATACCGCCAAGTTGCTCAATCTGCATAACGATAACATCATTGTCACAGTCGAGGCGCAGCTCTTTAATCGGTTGCGTATGGCCTGACTCTTCGCCTTTACGCCATATCTTGTTGCGTGATCTGGACCAGTACACCGCGCGCTTTTCATCGACGCTAAGCTGCAGGGCTTCGGCATTCATCCAGGCAACCATTAGTACGCGACCAGTAGCCGCATCCTGGGCAATGGCTGGAATCAGCCCGTCGCTGTTCCATGCTATTTCATCGAGAAAACTCATTGGTAAATTACTCTGTTGATTAATAAATGAATTATGGCAGTAGTTCTAGATCAAAACTAGCGCACTAGCAATATGACCAGACCGATAGCGACCAGAATAATGCCGGTCTCAGGCAGCTGTGAAAGTGCATTGGCACTCTCTGGAAAGGCTAAACAGAGTCCAGAGCCGATTGCTGCACCACCAATTAATGGGAATCCTTTGCGAGTAAAGTTGAGTTTCGATTTAGCTGGGGTCTCGGGGGCTTTTGGTATAACAGCTTTCCCTGATTTTTCATTTGATTGCATCGACTGGAGAGCCTGATAAATCAGCGGCGGTATTTCCGGCAGCTGTTCCATCCAGTCCGGTGCATAGCGCTTAAACTGTTTAAACAGACTTTTTGGCGAGTAGCGATCTTTTAACCATTTATCGAGAAACGGTTGCGCCGTAGTCCAGAGGTCCAATTGCGGGTAGAGCTGTCGGCCGAGCCCTTCAATATTCAACAGGGTTTTTTGCAACAGCACCAGCGAAGGCTGCACTTCCATATTAAAGCGTCGCGCTGTGGTAAACAGGCTGATCAGCATATGGCCGAGGGATATTTCATTCAGCGGGCGCTGAAAGATTGGTTCGCAGACCGAGCGTATGGCACTGGTAAACTCATTGACCGGCGTGCTCTCGGGCACCCAGCCTGAACGAATATGCAGCTCGGCTACCTGACGGTAATCACGCTTGAATATAGCGATTAGGTTGCGCGCCATATAGTACTGATCATCTTTGCTCAATGAGCCCATAATCGCGCAGTCGATGGCGATATACGAGGGCTTCTCAGGGTTGCTGGAATTGACAAAGATATTGCCCGGGTGCATATCCGCATGAAAGAAATTGTGCTCAAATACCTGGGTGAAAAAGATTTCTACACCGCGCTCGGCCAGTGTTTTAAAGTTAACGCCGGCGCTTTGCAGCTCTTCGATATTGGTGACTGGCGTGCCATAGATACGCTCCATCACTAACACTTTCTCATTAGAGTAATCCCAGTCTATCTTGGGCACATAGAGCAGCGGTGAGCCTTCAAAATTGTGTCGCAGCAGAGAGGCGTTGGCGCCTTCGGACTGCAGATTTAGCTCGTCGTAGATAACCTGCTCATAGTCGGCAATAACCTCGACCGGACGCAGACGGCGGCCATCTTGGCTGTATTTGGCCAGCAGGCGGGCAAGTGTGTACATCAGGGCAATATCTTTGCCGATCACTTTGGCAATATTTGGGCGTACCGCTTTGATCACCACATCGCTGCCATCCTTAAGCACGGCGGCATGAACCTGAGCCACCGAGGCGGAGGCGAGGGGCTCGGATTCAAAGCTGAGGAATAGCTCATCGACACTGCTATTCAGGGCTTCTTCAACAATCTGACGAAACTTGGCAGATTTAAAGGGCGGGACATTATCCTGAAGCTGGGCTAACTCAGTGCAGATATCCGCAGGCACTAGATCGGGCCGAGTGGATAACAGTTGACCAAACTTTACAAAGATCGGCCCTAAGCTTTCCAGCGCTTTGCGCAAGCGCTCGCCGCGGTTATTGGAGGGGCGGCCATAGAGAACTGCAGGGGAGAGCAGCAGTCGAGCAAAAAATGGCAGCTTATCTTTGTCGATAAGGCTATCGAGTCTATAGCGGTAAACCACATGAATAATTTTTAACAGCCGGCGAAGTCGAATCAAAGGTTTGTCTCCGGCGCGCTATTGTCTGGCTTGCCCGTGTCAGTGGACGACTTTGCTGCCAGTAACTGTTCGATTAGCTGACGGCTTTTATTGAGTTTGGCGGCGGTGCGCTCGACCTCGGTGGAGAGGTGACGAACCCGCTGGGTAAAATCTTTGTACTCGCTAGCAGAGGGTGTTACACGAAGCTCTTCCTGGGCGATTTCTGCGGCGGCAGACTTAGCTCTACGGCCCATATCTGCGGCTGTTTTTGAGCTACTGCGCAGCTGTTTAGCCAGCAGGTGAGCGGGAATATCGCCAATAATAGCCGCTAGCGCACCTTCCCAGTCTACATCAAGATTACGCATTAACTTATTGATTTCAATAAGAAAGCCTAGGTCGCCAGTCACGCTAATACCGGTTCCGGCAAAAGAGATATGCTGGTCGGAGCTAGCGGCTAGGCTGAGCATGGCAATAAGCGAACCGCTAACGGTTGTGTCGGCGCTGTCCTGCCAGTTGCTGTGCAACATTATGCCGTTGGTGGTGGCTTCTATAGCCACTGAGAGTGGCGGCAGAGTGCTTTCAACTAAGAGTAATTTACCCTCGAGCGCGGCGATTTGACGCTGGGTTGCCGGGTCGTATTCGAGGGCGGAATTGATTATTTTTTCCGCTGCTTCAAAGGCACTGGCCTGTAGTGCATTAAAGATCACTAGGGCTTAACTCCACGGTGCAGGGCGACAATGCCGCCGGTCATATTGTGGTAGTCGCAGTTGCTAAAGCCGGCGTTCTCAACCATCGACTTAAGGGTTTCCTGATCCGGGTGCATACGAATCGATTCGGCGAGATATTGGTAGCTGTCACTGTCTTTGGCAAACAGCTGGCCGAGCTTGGGCAGCAGGCTAAAGGAATAGCTGTCATATATTTTTGATAGCAATGTGCTCGGTGGCTTGGAAAATTCCAGTACTAGCAGCTTGCCGCCGGGCTTTAGTACGCGGTTCATTGAGCGCAGCGCCATGTCCTTGTCGGTGACATTGCGCAGACCAAAGGCAATGGTAATCACATCGAAGGTATTGTCCGGAAAGGGCAGGTACTGAGCATTGGCCTGAGCAAACTGAATATTGTTGACCACGCCGCGATCCATTAGGCGGTCGCGACCGACTTTTAGCATTGAATCATTGATATCTGCCAGTACTACCTGACCTTCGCTGCCGACAATCCGTGAAAACTTGGCTGCCAGATCGCCAGTGCCACCGGCGATATCTAAAACCTTGTGACCGCGGCGCACGCCAGACATCTGAATGGTCATACGTTTCCACAAACGGTGGATACCGGCTGACATCAGGTCGTTCATCAGGTCGTAACTGGAGGCTACCGAATGAAAAACTTCAGCAACCTTTTCGGCCTTTTCTTCGGTGTTGACGGTTTTGTAACCAAAGTGGGTGGTTTTGTCAGGCTTTTCAGACATAAGTAAAAGTCACAGCTATGGTAAATATTGGGCGCCTATTGTAGCCGGAGTTAAACCATTTAGGTATTGATACTGGCAAAACCTCAGGCTGATAAGCGTTAATAGGCGCTTATACCAGTTTGACTATCTGCGTATCCGGGTCTCGGGACTGGCCGGCCTGCTGCAGGGTTTGCAGATAGCTTGCCCAGCGGGCTTCATGGTTATTGCCCAGATCATAGAGATAGTCCCAGCTGTATATGCCGGAATCATGGCCATCACTAAAGCTGATTTGGATCGCATAGTTACCAGATTTACTGATCGATGTGATGGTCACCAGACGTTTACCAAATTGCAGCACTTCTTGTCCGCGGCCATGCCCGCGCACTTCCGCGCTGGGCGAGTGCACGCGCAAGTACTCAGCGGGTAGGGTATGCCGGACATCGCCGGCATACTCAATTGTCAGCACGTCTTTTGATGGGTTGAGAACAATTCGGCTAGGTAGCAGCTTGGCGTCCAAAGGCTTATTCATGCTATAAAATAAACCGAGTCAGATCTTCGTCGGCAGCCAGCTCACCGAGCTGTTTGTTGACAAAGGCTTTATCTATAGTGATTTTCTTATCACTGCCACCCATATCAGAGGCGTCGAAGGATATCTCTTCGAGCAGTCGCTCCATAATCGTATGCAGACGGCGGGCGCCAATATTTTCGGTGCCTTCGTTGACCTCAAAAGCGATCTCGGCAATCCGCCGAACGCCATCTTCGGTAAACGATATATCCACACCCTCGGTGCCCATCAGTTCATGATACTGCTTGGTCAATGAAGCTCTGGGCTCGGTGAGAATACGCTCGAAATCATTAATCTTTAGCGAGTGAAGCTCGACACGGATAGGCAGACGGCCCTGTAACTCAGGGATTAGATCCGAGGGTTTGGCGAGGTGGAATGCGCCCGAGGCGATAAACAGAATATGGTCGGTTTTGATCATGCCGTATTTGGTCGAGACTGTACTGCCCTCAATTAATGGCAGTAGATCGCGCTGAACGCCTTCACGAGAAACATCGGCACCACTGGCTTCGCCGCGGCGACAGACCTTGTCGATCTCATCGAGAAAGACAATGCCATTTTGTTCGGCGGCACTGACGGCTATAGCTTTAATCTCTTCTTCATTGATTAGTTTGGCCGCTTCCTCTTCCTTAAGATGCTTCATGGCTTCGGCGACAGTGAGCTTGCGAGTGGTCGTTTTGCCCTGACCCATACTGCTAAACATATTCTGTAGCTGCGAGGTCATCTCTTCCATGCCCGGAGGTGCCATAATTTCCACGCCGGCAGCGGATTGGCTGAGTTCCATCTCAATCTCTTTGTCATTTAAGGCACCTTCACGGAGTTTCTTGCGAAACACCTGTCGCGTCGATGAGGTCTGCTCGGTCTGTCCATCAGCACCGCGAGCTGGTGGTAGCAGCACATCGAGAACCCGCTCTTCGGCAGAGTCCATGGCGCGCTGTTCGACCTTCTTAATCTCCTGCTCACGAACCTGCTTGACTGAGGTTTCCACAAGATCGCGAATAATCGACTCTACATCTTTGCCGACATAGCCGACTTCGGTAAATTTGGTGGCTTCCACTTTGACAAAGGGGGCGTTGGCAAGTCGCGCTAAACGTCGCGCAATCTCGGTTTTACCGACACCGGTGGGGCCGATCATAAGAATATTTTTCGGTGTCACCTCATTGCGCATCTCATCGTCGAGTTGCGAACGACGCCAGCGGTTGCGCAGTGCGATAGCGACTGAGCGCTTGGCATCATCCTGACCAATTATATGGCGGTTTAGTTGGTGAACAATTTCTCTGGGTGTCATTTGTGACATAGTTATTCCTGATTTCCTGTCTATTTAAGCGTTGGAGTCCAACTCTTCAATAGTTCGATTGTGATTGGTGTAGATACAGATATCGCCAGCGATTTTCAGACCCTGCTCGACTATATCCCGGGCGCTCATCTCAGTGTTATCCAGCAGAGCGCGGGCCGCTGATTGAGCGAAGGGGCCGCCAGAGCCGATGGCGATCAAATCATCTTCCGGCTGAATAACGTCGCCATTGCCGGTAATAATCAGCGAGGCTTCGCTATCGGCAACCGCCAGCAGTGCCTCGAGCTTGCGCAGGATACGGTCGGTGCGCCAGTCTTTGGCCAGTTCGACAGCCGCTTTGGTGAGGTTGCCCTGATGTTGCTCAAGCTTGGCTTCAAAGCGTTCAAATAGAGTAAATGCATCGGCAGTCCCGCCGGCAAATCCAGCGATAACCTTGTTCTGGTAGAGTCGTCGAACTTTACGTGCATTGCCTTTCATAATGGTATTGCCAAGGCTTACCTGTCCATCACCACCAATCACGACTTTGCCATTGCGGCGTACTGAAAGAATGGTTGTTCCGCGATACTGTTCCACGATTTACTCCTTAGTTTGGTTATCTCTAGAAATGGGGTCAGCTTGAGGAATATCAATGGCTGAAATAAAAACTATTAAACTGTTATAGCAGTGGCAGATAACCATTGCGGCGCACAGATTTCTCGACCTGCCCCGGGAAGAAGTTTAGTAGCGGCAGACAGCGCAGCCCGGCAATACGCAGCCCGCGTGATGTCCAGTTGTTGCAGGTGTTGGTCAGCATATAGATACCGCGGGCCTTAAAAAACACTTCTCCGTTGGGTTTTTCTCTAACCTGAGTAAGCTGACCCTGAGATCGCTGTTTAAAGTAACTGGCGACAAATCCGGCCAGTGCCTCCTCAATAGTCTGATTACTATCGATGCTATAGATACGGTTAGTGGCGCTTATTTGATCGCGAATGCTGTTAATACCCAGAACTGCAATTACCGCAGTAGAAGGAAGGAATAGGGCGCGCATAGCGCTGATGAAGGTCTGCTGTGATGCGCCGTAATATTTAAAGTCGCCCCAACCGAATCGTACCCAGGGGCAGTCTTGCAGGTGCTCTTTAAGCGCCGGGATGTTTTTCAATACAACAGTTGTCGGCAACACTAAATGTGTGTGAATGCCATCGCGAAAAAAGTGTATTTGAGCATTGGGCATAGGCTTTTATAATTATCTGCCGGATATCTCAAGATTACAGCTTTTCTGTCAGTAATGCACAACTTCCGCCCGGCACTGGCCGCTGATTGTTTTTGCTACTTTTTGGTCTACACTAGAGCGATTAAGCGCACAGTGATAGACCAAAAGAGGATTTTATTTAGTGAGCATTAAATTATCAGATAACAGTCTCTTAAAGACCCAGGCCCATATCAACGGTCAATGGGTCGACGCAGATTGCGCTGAAACGCTGGCAGTAACCAATCCAGCCACTAATGAAGTGATAGCCGAGGTTGCCAAATGTGGTAGCGCTGAAACTCGTCGGATGATCGAAGCGGCGGACGCCGCGCAAAAACTCTGGGCCAAATCTACGGTTAAAGAGCGGGCCGCGGTCTTGCGTCGCTGGTTTAATCTGGTGATGGAGAATCAAGAAGATTTAGCTCAGATACTCACTGCCGAACAAGGTAAACCGCTTGCCGAAGCCCGCGGTGAAATTGCCTATGGCGCTAACTATATTGAGTGGTTCGCAGAAGAGTCAAAGCGCGTCTACGGTGACACCATCGCGCCACCCTCTAGTGACAAGCGGTTGGTCGTTATTAAGCAGCCAGTAGGTGTGGTCGCCTGCATTACCCCCTGGAATTTCCCCAGTGCCATGCTTACCCGTAAGATTGCTCCGGCTATAGCTGCAGGCTGTGCGGTAGTTTGTAAGCCGGCCAATGCCACGCCGCTGTCGGCATTGGCGTTGATTGAATTGGCGGTTAGAGCAGGGATGCCAGAGGGTTTGATCAATATCGTCACTGGTCGCACTGCTGAAATTGGTGCTGAGTTGACTGGCAATCCACTGGTGCGAAAAGTAACCTTTACCGGTTCAACGCCGGTGGGCAAACAGCTGATGGCTGAGTGCGCACAGACCGTCAAGCGCACCTCCATGGAGCTAGGTGGCAATGCACCGTTTATTGTCTTTGATGATGCAGATGTCGATGCTGCTGTTCAGGGTGCCATGACATCTAAATATCGCAATGCCGGTCAGACCTGTGTTTGCTCAAATCGCTTGATTATTCAGGCGGGAATTTATGACGAGTTTGCCGCCAAACTAACCGCAGCGGTTCAGGCACTAAAGGTTGGCAATGGGGTGGAAGAGGGTGTAACGGTTGGTCCGTTGATTGATGCCAAAGCGGCAAACACCGTCTGTGAGTTTATTGATGATGCCGTGGCTAAAGGTGCCGCAGTGATTGCAGGTGGTGGTCGCAGTGATCTCGGCGGTTCATTTGTCGAGCCAACCATTCTGACCAATGTAACACGGCATATGCGGGTTTTCTCTGAGGAGATCTTTGGCCCGGTAGCACCCTTATTAAAATTTGAGACTGAAGCCGAAGTGGTGCTGATGGCCAATGATACCGAGTTTGGGCTGGCGGCTTATTTTTATTCGCGGGATATTGGCCGAGTATGGCGAGTTGCTGAGCAGCTTGAGTACGGCATCGTCGGGGTTAACGAGGGAGTTATCTCCAACGAAATGGCACCCTTTGGTGGTCTCAAAGAATCTGGTACTGGTCGAGAGGGTTCTAAATACGGTATGGATGATTATATTGATATTAAATATATCTGTATGGGGGGGATTGGCGTAAGCTAAAGCGGTATAGATTCAGTCGCCTTTATCGCCCGTTCAAAGTATCAGCCAGAAACCAAAAAAATGACAAATCTCTTTGAGCACAAAACCCTGGTTATCACTGGCGCATCCAGTTGATTTATCTGTTTCCGCGCATCCGGCGGTAACTGCCTCCGCGACTGTACGCCAAGGCTCGTAAAACAAATAGAAGTACCGCAATCGAAACGTCGAAAAATAGGAGTCACGCAACCATTTATGAAGCTAAATTACATTGAGCAGGGCGCTCATTCTGAACAGATCCCACCCATTATTTTAATCCACGGTATGTTTGGTTCGCTGAGCAATCTGGGGATGCTGGGCCGAACATTGGTCGATCGTTACAGAGTGATCAGTGTCGATCTTCGCAATCATGGGGATTCACCCCATGCGCAAAAAATGGATCTGGCGTCGATGGCGGCGGATATTGTTGAGTTGATGGATGATCTGTCTATCGATAGTGCCATACTTATTGGTCACTCGCTGGGTGGTAAAGTAGCCATGCAGATCGCCCTTGATTCTCCAGCCAGGGTGGCTCGGCTGGTGGTTGTCGATATAGCGCCGGTCACCTACAGCGGCGGCCAAGATTTGGCGCTGGCTGCACTGGTTGCGCTCGGTAAATTGACAGTGGCAAGTCGCAGTGCTGCTGATCAGATTCTCAGTCAGTTTATTGCCGAGGCACCTACCCGAGCATTCCTGCTGAAGAATCTTGCCCGCGACGCGCAGGGTGTATTGGGTTTAAAGCTAAATATCTCGGCGATTGAGGAAAACTATGCAACGACGCTGGTTGCTGGGCCTATCGGTGATTGCTACAGCGGACCTACGCTGTTTCTTAAAGGGGAGCAATCAGCTTATATTCAGGATAAGCATCGACCGATTATTGAAAAGATGTTCCCCCAGGTGCAGTTGCAGGTTGTTGCCAATGCCGGCCACTGGCTTCATGCCGAGCAGCCTCAGGTATTTAATGATCTGGTTGCTGAGTTTCTCGAGAAAAAAATCTTATTATAAAGGGTTAAACAAATAACGCCGAACATAGTAAACTTGCGCCTGCAAAAATTTAGCCATCAGAAATACACCTCAGGAAATAACAATGTTTGAGAGTTTAAAGCCCGCAGCAATTGATCCCATTCTTGGATTGATGGCCGCTTTTAGAGAAGATCCTCGCGATAATAAAATTGATTTAGGTGTTGGCGTCTACCAAGACGACCGTGGCCGCACGCCGGTTATGGAAGCGGTAAAGCGCGCCGAGTCCAAGTTGATGGAACTCGAGAAGACCAAATCCTATCAGGGTATTGCTGGCGACGCTGAGTACAACAGCCGTATGCTGGCGTTGATGTTCGGTGACGGGCACAGCATTCTTTCATCTGGTCGCATTAAAACCCTACAGGCACCCGGTGGTTCTGGTGCACTTCGAGTTGGCGCTGAAGTTATCAAGCGCGCTCGACCCGAAGCCAAGCTGTGGGTCGGTGTTCCCACCTGGCCCAACCATATTCCTCTGCTCGGCGGTGCTGGCTTTGAGATAGAAGAATACCCCTATTACGATATGCAGAGCCGTCAGATCAACTCAGAGTTGATGATGGAGACTCTGCGTAAGGTGCCGGCGGGCGATGTAGTGCTGTTGCACGGCTGCTGCCACAACCCAACTGGTGCCGACCTGACCAATGCTCAGTGGGATGAGATTACCGAGATAGCTCTTGAGAGAGGCTTTATTCCGTTTATCGACACCGCTTATCAGGGTCTCGGTGATGGCCTTGAGGAAGATGCCTACGGTATGCGCACTATGGCGGAGAAACTGCCAGAGATTGTGATCGCCTCTAGCTGCTCAAAGAACTTCGGTCTCTATCGTGAGCGTACTGGTTCAATTACCTTTATTACCCAGACTGCCGAGCAGGCAGGTATTGTTGCTGCCCAGGCGATGACGGTTGCCCGTCAGCTCTACTCCATGCCTCCCGCTCACGGCGCGCTGTTAGTGTCTTTGATTCTCGGTGATGAGCAACTCTGTGGTGATTGGAAGGCTGAGCTTGAAGAGGTGCGCTTGCGTATCAAATCTATGCGCACATTGCTGGCGGATAGTATTCAGGACAATGCCCAGGGTATGGACTTTAGTCATATCAAACGCCAGAACGGTATGTTCTCATTTTTGGGTGTTAAGCCGGAGCATCTGGTGCGCCTGAGAGAAGAGTTTGGTATCTATATTGTCTCTTCTACTCGTATTAACTTGGCGGGTATTAACTCAAGTAATATCAATTACTTATCAGAATCTATTAAGGAAGTACTTAAATAGTATTTTGTGGCTTCTACAGCAGTTGTTGGAGGGTGGATTGCAAGGTCTGCTCCAATGACTGCTGGTGACAGTCAACAGTAATATCTGCATACTTTCGATAGAGTTTACAGCGTTCTTCGTAGAGTGATTCGAGACTTTGATCGGGCTTTCTGGCAATACCGCGGCTATCGAAATTTGAGATGCGTTTTTCCAATTCTTCCAGCGGCACATCTAAAAACACCAGCGTTGCATTTTCCTTAAGGCGGGCCATTCCAACAGTGGAATAGGCGGCACTGCCACCAGTGGCGACGACTTTATTGGCGATATCTTCACTGAGCAATACCTGCTCTTCGATCTTGCGCAAGTTCATATAGTCGCTGGCATCGAGTATTTCCTGCAATGTTTTTCCCTCACGCACCTGAATGGCCACATCTGTATCGACAAATCCCGTGCCCAACTCTTTGGCCAAGAGAATGCCCAGAGTGCTTTTACCTGCACCGGGCATACCGATTAAAACGATACTGTTTGCTTTGCTATTCATAATCTTCCCTAGAGTTATCTGTTGACCACTGGATGACAGATATTATGCCTTAAAAAGGGTGCATTGCCGCGCCAGCCTGTATAATCAGCGATCAGGTTTTTGGACGCTCAAAAATATGCCACATTTTCAACGTATCGGATTACTTGGAAGCCTCGCGGTTCCTGAAGTTCGCGATTCCTTTAACAAGCTGGAAGCATTTCTGCTCGCCCAGGGTAGAGAGGTTATCTACGAAGAGCAGGCGGCCAATCTGGTCGATTGGCCAGTGGATAAGGTGCTGCCTATTGAATCGTTCTGCGGCGCTGTGGATCTGGCTATCGTGGTTGGTGGTGATGGCAGTATGCTCAGTGCCAGTCGCAAGATGGCGGAAAGCAATATTCCACTGCTGGGTATTAACCGCGGTCGTCTTGGCTTCTTAACCGATATTTCGCCAGATGAGATTGCCGAGCGAGTGCTGCCAGTCCTGTCTGGGGACTTTAAAAAAACCGATCGCTTTATCCTCGAGACCTCGATTAGCCGCAATGGCAAGCTGATCGGTGAAGGTCTGGCGGTCAATGATATTGTGCTGCACCCGGGTAAGTCGGTGCGGATGATGGCCTTTGAGCTCTATGTGGATGGCGAGTTTGTCTACAGTCAGCGCTCTGATGGTTTGATTGTCGCCACGCCGACTGGCTCAACCGCTTACGCGCTGTCGGCCGGTGGGCCGCTGCTCTGTCCTGAACTGGATGCCATGGTGGTAGTGCCGCTAAATCCTCATACCCTTAACAGCCGGCCTATTGCCCTGCATGGCAATGCCCAGATTGAAATTCGTGTCAGCACAAGAAATGAGCTGCATCCGTTGATTACTTGCGATGGTCACGATGACTACCAGACAGAGCCCGGTGATATTATTACTATCCGCAAGCATCCCCATGGCATTGTTTTGATTCATCCGCAGGATCATAACTTCTACAGTATCTGCCGCTCGAAACTCGGGTGGGGCAGTCGTCTGGATGGCAATA
Organism: uncultured Pseudomonadales bacterium; assembly: GCA_943846685.1. Classification (GTDB taxonomy): domain Bacteria; phylum Pseudomonadota; class Gammaproteobacteria; order Pseudomonadales; family Porticoccaceae; genus HTCC2207. The sequence continues at coordinate 1,734,792 of OX044363.1, read as the reverse complement.
AAAATAACAATGACTAGAACCAATGACTAGAACCAATGACAAATAGCCTGACATTGATTGCACGCTGGATAATCGCCGCCAGATATCATCCGGCCACAGCGCTGCTGTTTTTCGGCAGTCTTTTTGGCTGGTTTATTGGCAGCTTTCTCTATCCCGTTCCCCAGCCCTTTGTATTTGGCGGTATTACCGGCCCTGATAAATGGCGCCTGATCTCGCCAATCTTTGTTCACTTCGGTTTGATGCATTTTGTCTTTAACGGCCTTTGGTTGTGCCTGCTGGGCGCGCGTATCGAGCGCTTATCAGGTTCTCTGCATCTGATTCTTGTGGTGTTACTCTGTGCGCTGGTCTCCAATATGGCGCAGTTTGTCTGGAGCAGTTCGGTCTACTTTGGCGGTATGTCCGGGGTTATCTACGGGCTGTTGGGTTATATCTGGATTCGCAATCTGTTGGCGCCTGATCCACTGATCGCGCTCCCCAAAGAGTTAATTGTTTTTATGATCGCCTGGCTGTTTGTCTGTATGACCGGCATCCTGGATATTTTACTCGGTGTGGGTATAGCCAATGCCGCCCATGCCTCTGGTCTGGTGATCGGTATGTTGCTGGGTTTGGTGTTTGGCATTGTGGCGTTAATTGGCAAGAGGTTAGGTTAGAGAATGGATTTTCAGCAGTTACTCGAGAGTATTACTCCGGAAATTTACGAGAGCTTTAAGAAAGCTGTAGAGCTGGGCAAGTGGCCGGATACACGACCGCTAAGCCCAGAGCAAAAGGCACTCTGTATGCAGGCTATTATTGCTTATGAGCAGAGAGTGCCCGAAGAGCAACGCACTGGTTATGTGCCGCCAAAAACGACTGCCTGCAGTACTGATCTGCCGGACGATCATCTCGATAAGCAGCAACCTCTAAAGTGGCGGGATTAACCCCATGAGTGAATTATTAATCCAGGCCTCCGGACATCTGGAAAAGATGCATACCAGTCTCAGCGATAGTGGCGCGGTTGATTATCAACTGCCACTGGATAAGCAGTTGATTCCCTTAAATCAGTATATTGGCAAGCGTATCCGCCTTGAGCACCTTGGGGATATCCACTGTATCCACTGTGGTCGCCGCTCGAAAAAGAGTTTTAGCCAGGGTTATTGCTATCCCTGTTTTACCAAGTTGCCGCAGTGCGATACCTGCATTATGAGTCCGGAGAAATGCCATTTTCATCACGGCACCTGCCGCGATGAAGAGTGGGGCGAAAAATATTGTTTTACCGATCACTTTGTCTACCTGGCTAATAGTTCCGGGGTCAAAGTGGGTATTACTCGCGGCAACCAACTGCCGACTCGCTGGATCGACCAGGGTGCTACTCAGGGTCTGCCTATATTCAGAGTAGAGACTCGCTACCAAGCTGGACTGATTGAAGATCGCCTGCGTGAGCATATCGCCGATAAAACCCATTGGCAGAGAATGCTTAAAGGCAATGCGGACGGGGTTGATCTGGGTATTTTACGCGATGAGTTAATGGTTAAATCAGAATCTGAATTGGAGCTTCTCGAGCAGGAGTTTGGGCTGCAGGCACTGCAGCGCCTTTATAACGAGAGCACCACTGAAATCGAATTTCCGGTGAGTATCTGGCCGGAAAAAGTAAAGAGCTTTAACCTCGATAAACAACCTGAGATTGATGGCCTGCTGCAGGGTATTAAAGGCCAGTACCTGATCTTTGATAGCGGGGTAATCAATATCCGCAAATATACTGCCTACAATGTGCAGTTTTCGGTCTATAGTCAGTAATCAAAAGCCCTTAGCTTGTAACTAAAAGTCCAAAGCCTGTAACCCAAAGCCTATAAGGAAGTTCCCAATGAGAGACGCGCTACCGCAAACTATCCACCTGCAAGACTACAAAGTCTCGCCATTCTTAATTGATAAAACCGATCTGGTTTTTGATCTCGGTGAAGATCACAGCAGGGTGACAGCAACTCTTTCTGTTAGACGCAATCCCGATAGCGACGAGCCAACCGCAGACCTGGTATTGCATGGCAGTGAAGGTCTCGATCTGCAGTCTGTGCAAGTTGATGGCGTGAATCTTGAAGAGGGCGCCTATACCCGCGATAGTGAATCTCTAACCATCAGCGGCCTTGGTGGCAGCGCTATCATCACCTCCGAAGTGCTTATCCAGCCGCAGCTGAATACCACCATGATGGGGCTCTACAGATCCCGAACCATGTACTGTACCCAGTGCGAGGCCGAGGGTTTTCGGGATATAACCTACTATCTCGATCGTCCGGATGTAATGTCTGAATTCACCTCCAAGGTGATTGCCGATAAGGCCACATATCCGGTGCTGCTCTCCAATGGCAACCCCATTGCCAGCGGTGATCTCGATGGTGGCAGACATTTTGTTATCTGGCACGATCCCTTTAAAAAACCCGCCTATCTATTTGCACTGGTGGCCGGCACCCTGAGTGTGGTCGAAGATAGCTTTACCACGATGTCCGGCCGCGATATCAAGTTGCAGATATTTGTCGAAGAGAAAGATCTGGATAAATGTGCTCACGCCATGCTCTCATTGAAAAATTCGATGCGCTGGGATGAGCAGACCTATGGCCGCGAGTACGATCTAGATATCTTTATGATTGTCGCCGTGGATGATTTCAATATGGGTGCCATGGAAAACAAAGGGCTTAATATCTTTAATACCTCGGCAGTACTGGCCAACCCAAAAACCACTACCGATGCCGCTTTTCAGCGGGTCGAAGGGATTGTTGCCCACGAGTATTTCCATAACTGGTCCGGCAATCGGGTTACCTGTCGCGACTGGTTTCAGTTGAGTCTTAAAGAGGGTTTTACCGTCTATCGCGACTCGCAATTTTCCGCCGATATGAATTCCGCTACGGTTAAACGTATCGAAGACGCCACCTACCTGCGCACCCACCAGTTTGCCGAAGACGGTGGTCCAATGTCCCATCCGGTGCAGCCAGACTCCTATATGGAGATCAATAACTTCTACACCCTGACCGTGTATGAAAAGGGCGCAGAAGTGGTTGGCATGTATCACAGCCTGTTGGGTGACGAACTATTTAAAAAGGCCACCGATCTCTACTTTGATCGCCATGATGGTCAGGCGGTGACTATCGAAGAATTTGTAAAGGCCATGGAAGATGCTAGCGGTCGCGATTTCACCCAGTTCCGTCGCTGGTACAAACAGTCCGGTACGCCGAATTTAAAAGTTAGCTCCAGTTACGATGCAGCGGCTAAAACCATGACCTTGGATTTTGCCCAGAGCTGTCCGGCAACGCCCGGCCAGCCGCAAAAGCAGGCCTTTGTTATTCCGGTAAAACTCGGCTTGGTCGGCGCTTCCGGTGATCTGCCGCTAAATGTCAGTGGCGATACTGAGATTGTCTATGAAGTCACCGAGACTACTCAGCAGCTGGTGATTGAGAATATTCATGAAGCCGCCGTGCCCTCATTGTTGCGTGGCTTATCGGCACCGGTGAAACTCGACTACCCCTACAGCTCAGAACAGCTTGCCCATCTGATGGCCAACGACAGCGATGGCTTTAATCGCTGGGATGCGGGGCAGAAACTGAGCTTTGTGCTATTACAGAAGCTCACTGAAGATAGCGTGCATCAGCGGCCGTTGGTGATGGACCAGCAGTTGATCAATGCCTATGACTCTCTACTCAGTGATAAGCATCTCGACCCGGCAATGGTTGATTTAATGTTACGACTGCCCAGCGAAGCGCAGCTTCACGAAGAGGCAGATGTTATCCATGTAGAGGCGATTCATGCTGCGCGGGATTTTGTTCGAAAATCACTTGCCGAAGCGCTGTCGGAAAAATTGCTGGCGGTTTATCAGCGCCATAATGTTGAGCAGGATTACCAACCAGATGCAGCACAGATTGGTCGTCGCGCACTCAAGAATGTCGCTCTGGGCTATTTAATGTTGATCGACAACGTAGGTGTTGATCTGGCTTGGAAGCAATTTCAACATGCCGACAATATGACCGATAAAGCCTCTGCACTGGCCTGTCTGGTCAATTCGCCAGCGGCACAGGAGCAGGCGGCTAGTGCGTTGGGCGAGTTTGAAGAAGAGTATCGCGACGAGGGCTTGGTGATGAATCTATGGTTGCAGATTCAGGCGACCAACTCTCAGCCGGAGGGTTTAGCGCGCGTCAAAGCATTGCTTGAGCACTCTGCGTTTACCATGAGTAATCCAAATAAAATCCGCAGCCTTATCGGCGGTTTCTGCTCTGGCAATTTGGTTAATTTCCATAATCCGGATGGTTCGGGTTACCAGTTCCTCAAGGAGCATATTCTTACTCTAAACAGCCAGAATCCACAGGTGGCTGCGCGTCTGGTAACACCCTTAACCCGCTGGGAGAAATTCCCCGAGCCAAATCGTCAGCAGATGCGTGATGCACTACAGGTGATTGCCGATGAGCCGAATCTGGTTAAAGATATCTACGAAATTGCGATTAAGTCGCTTTAAAAGCTTTGAATCAAAAGCCTGTCACTAAAATATAACAGAGGCTGGTAAAGCTCGTATTGTTGTCTATGCTTTAAGTGTCAGGTCAGTATTGTCCTTTTTACTGGTCTGGCACTGGCGACCGTTCTACGTTCAGTAGTGAATGTCTAATCCCCATTCAGGGTCGTTAAGGACAGATGTAACTCCATTTAAGGGGGGCCTAATCAGCCCCCTTTTTTTACAAGCCGAGTTTTTACAAGCCGAGTTTTTACAAGCCGAGTTTTTACGAGCCTGTCATCCCGACAGAGCGCAGCGAAGAGGGATCTCCCTCAGATTTCTCCCTCCGGTCGAAATGACAGCCCATTCAACCCGACTATCCAACCCGACTATTCAACCAACCTAGCAGATCCCTGTAAACCTCAAGCTTATTCGTCTCATTTAGCATCTCATGCCGGCCGTTTTTATAGAGTTTGCAGTCAATATTTACAACGCCGGCAGACTCTAGAACATCCGCCAATTTTTCTACCCCTTTACCCTGACCACCCACCGGATCCAGCGCGCCAGAGAACAGATAGATCGGCAGTTCGGGATTGATTTTAGCCATAGCTTTTGGAGCAGCAAGCTCGGCCAGACCATTGAGAAAGTCATACCAGGATTGGGTGGAAATGGCGCCGCCACAGTGGGGGTCGGCTAGATAGGCATCGACCACAGCTTGATCGCTGGAAATCCAGTCTTTACTCGTGCGGTTGGGTTTAAAGGCATTGTTAAATGCACCAAAAGAGAGGCTTTCCATCAGGTTGCTCGACGCATCTCTACCCAGTCGCAGGCGTTCAATTCTGGCGATTCCGGCGGCGGCTCGACAGATCCAGGGTGGTGCATAGTTTGAGCCGGACAGTATCAGGCCTTTTAGACTTTCACCCAGTTTATTACCCAGTCTATTTTGTAGTTTATTACTGAGCCTCTCAGCGTAAATCTGACAGAACCGCGTGGCCATAAAAGAGCCCATACTGTGGCCAAGAATAATTAGCGGTAAATCGGTCTGCTGGCCAATATGCTCGATAAGCTGCCACTGGTCATCAATCATCTGATTCCAGCCATTGTTATCCGCAAAGTGATAGAGATTGCCATTGGCCGCGCCGGTTTTACCGTGGCCACGGTGATCGTCGGCACTGACCATAAACCCCTGTTGATTGAGAAACTCAGCGAGAGGCTGGTAACGTGCGCTGTGCTCGGCCATGCCGTGCATGATATGTATCCAGGCTTTTGCTGGGGCCTGTTGATGATTAGATTGCTGATCAGACTGTTTAGCCGGCCATAGGTGGTAGTGGCACTCCCCGGGATCGCCACTGGTGAAGGCAATGGTTTTTAGACTCATAGGCTGCCTCTTTATTATTGTTGTTTTTAGGTCCTTCGGCTTCGCTCAGGATGACCAGGCTTTTGTTTTTAGGTCCTTCGGCTTCGCTCAGGATGACCACGCTTTTTATTAGATCCTTCGGCTTCGCTCAGGATGACCACGCTTTTTATTAGATCCTTCGGCTTCGCTCAGGATGACCACGCTTTGCGTGGTCACTTTTTCTTGCGGCGTTTTCTACTCAAGTGGTTAAACAGATCAATATATTGCCCAGTCAGTTTGTGCGAAGGGGCCAGGTAAATAAGCGGCACGCATTCATTGTGTGACTCTTTCATTTTTACCGACTGATTGAGATAGGTTGGAATAATCGGTAGCTTTTCCTTTTTCATCTCGGCAATCAAACGGGTCGGCAGTGAGGCCATTGGCTGGAACTGATTGACCACAATACCGCCAATCTCAAGATCGTCATTGTGGTCTTCGCGAATCTCGTAAATCACATCGAGGATCGAGTAGAGCGCCTGTCTTGAAAAGGCGTCGCAGTCAAAGGGAATTAAACAGCTGTCGGCACAGATCAGTGCGGATCTGGTGTAGAAGTTTAGCGACGGAGCTGTGTCTATATAAATCTCATCGAACTCTTTATTTAGCTTGTTGAGCAGATCGCGCAATTTATAGATTTTTTGTCGCGACTCAAGCTTATGTTCAAGTGTTAGCAGATTGGCGCTGGAGGGTAGAACAGAGAGATTTTCGAAGGGTGTTTGGTGCACGTAATCCATTGGCTCATTGAGCTTGGATGAAAATTCCAATGTGCCATCAAAATAGTCGGCAACGGTATTTTCCTCTGGCGTTTCACCGAGCAGGTAGTGAGTAGAATTACACTGCGAGTCGAGATCTACAACTAGAGTGCGCTTGCCTCGCGAGGCGCTAATAGCCGCCAGGTTACAGGTAATACTTGATTTACCAACGCCGCCTTTCTCGTTAAATATCACTCTTCGCATCGATCTAACTCCAGTTGATTACAGGTGCCTTTTATTACAGGTGTCTTCTAGTAAAAGTCGATTCTACCCAATGTTGTTGGTGGGATATAGGGGCTTTAGTCCATTCGCTGATGTTTTAGCCTCTGCTGAGGGTATATCCAGACCTTTTAGTAGAGCAATCAGCAATTTTATATCCGCCGATGGCGACTGATCCTCATTATTGGGGCTGTTGTAGAGGCTCTGGTCGAGTCGGTCGAACTGCTGTTTAAGTTGCGGGTCTGCACAGAGTTCGGCTATTTCTTGCAGAGTTTTAATCTTATTGTCGGGGAAAGCACTGCGACCCCAGGCGATAACTGCTTCGCGCAGCGCGGCCAAGTCATCTTTTTTGGCGGCTATTTCTATGGCTTTAATCAGCTGTTTTAACTTGAGTCTTGGACTGTTGATTTCACTTGGGCGTTGGCGAGCAGATTGCTTGCTTTTTCGTTTGAGTAGCAGGGCGGCTAACAGGGTTAATAGCAGGGCATTTGCTGCCAGTGATAGGCGCATTAACGTAGAAAAGCTGCCATCACCCGTCTGTAAATCATTGTTCTGTGATATGGCTGCAGCACTCTGCTGACTATCCGCCAACTCTATGGGTTCAAGGTAAGGGGCTGAGTTTGTTGCGGCGCTTGTAGGGGCGGCTCCAACCTCTAAACGCATCGCATCCAGGGTTGCGGTTTGCATCCGTTGATTAACCGTATCCCACCAGCGCAGCGAAATCTCCGGCAAAACGATTTCTCCTTGGCGGTTGGGTACCAGGGCAAAAGATTCCTGACGAACCCCTGTGACACCACTGGCATCCACAGACTCATTGAGTTGCGCCTGATCTGGATAGACTTTGAAGTCGCTGCTTGACTCTAGGCTAAGCGGCAAAATCTGTGCACCGGTTAAACCTTTGGCGCTAATGGTAATGGTTCGGGTTACAGGTTCGCCAACCTGCAGCTGCTCGAGATTATTACTCCACTTTTGAGATATTGTCAGCTGGCTGCTGGGCATCCACTGGTCGGCATCTATATGGGCTGGCTTGGCCATCACATCAATGGTTTTGGCTTCGGTATTGCGAATAATCTGGTTGCCTCTGCTTCTGAAAAAGCTGCTCTGATTATTGCCAGGCTGATAAACACTGATCGCCACCGGGGGAATATTCAGTTTGCCGCTAGTCTGAGGAAAGAGTGCGTATTTCATTTCTACAACCATATAATCTTTGTTGCCAACACGTTTCTGAAATTGGTTTTGAGCGACTTTTTGAATAATTGCGCCAGGAAGTACCAACTCTTCCATGGACAGATCGGTCAGCTGAATCGATGTGTAGAGCCGGTGAGTTAGCAATAGCTGTTCCTGCACATAAACTGCCGGTTTGTCGATCAGGGTTTCTGTGTATACCGGCTGCCCTGTGGTATTTGAGGGGCTGGCTTTGCGAACACTGATTTCGATAGCGTCGCTAATATCCTTTTTGTATTTAATCGATGGCACTAATAATCGGCCGATGCGCTTTGGCGCCAGCGTCAGCTTCCAGTCGGTGTAGGACTCGGAACGACCATTACTTATGCTGATCTGTTGCTGGCGATTATTAGAGAGAATTTTAAAGTCTCGTTTAAGCACATCAAAGTCCGGTTGGCTAGTCACTGCCTGACCGTCAAAGCGCACTAATAACTGCAGGGTTTCGTTGCTGTCGAGCACCGTGCGATCTGCGGTGGCGGTCAGTTTTGCCCAGCTCTGGGTGGATGCTGTAAGGGCAAATAGCAGTAGAAATAAGGCTCGCTGGAGAAATTTGCGCTCGGCATTTTTATTGAGTGATTTTTGCATAGTTGTGTCTATTATTTTCTCTCTAATAAGGGCGCGGTTTACCAACGCTCCTGTTGCTGTTCACTGGGTGGTGCTGGGCGGCGTTGTTCTAGTGCTCGCTGTCGCGATTGGTAGCGAAATTTCTCACGGAGTAATCCACCGGGATCGTCTGGTACTCGTCGCAACCACTGTTCCAATTCCTGTTGAGCTTGTTTTTGCTCTTCGGTAAGTTCTTGCTGCTCTATTTGTTGTTCTGAGAGCTCAGGGCTTTTATTGGGCTCAGGGCTGTTCTCTTTAGCCTCTTGCTCTGCCTGTTCTTTAGCAGCTTGCTCCTGGGCTTTTTGCTCCTCTGATTTTTCACCCTCTTGCTGCTGGCTCTGTTCAGAATCAGATTGTTGATTTTGTTCGGACTCAGACTGTTGTTGCTGGTCTTGATTTTGTTGATCTTGGCTCTGTTGATCCTGACTTTTCTGGTCTTTATTGGGCTCGCCGTTCTGTTCCTGATTTTGCTCCTGCTGTTGCTTTAACTTTTCTAATAGCTCTCGATTGGCAAGCGCATCGGCCATCTCCGGTTGCAGTTCCAGAGCACGATTGTAGGCTTCAATAGCCCCATCCAGATCGCCAGATTTTGCCAGTCCATTGCCGCGGTTGTAGTGGCTATCTGCATTATCAAATTGCACAAACTGATCTATAGCAGACGGATAATCTCCGGCTTTATAGGCGGCACTGCCGCGCCATTGAGGGTCTTTAAATAATGTCTGCGCAGTCTCCGCATCCCCAGCCTGTAGTAATTCCCTGGCCTGTTGATCGGCGGTTTGCCATAGATCTCGCCATTCAAAGGCGGTGGCCGGATCGGAAAACAGTGTCGGCACCAGTAATAGCACGGCGATATTGCCTTTGCGAAAGCTCGCCAGCAGTACCGGTAGCAGAAGCAGTATCAGCCAGTAACCCTGATCATCCCAGAGGTCAAAGTCACGCTCTAACTCTTTGCTGGCATCGGGAAACAGCTCTTCAGTAGAGTCGAGCAGGGCATTTATATCGCTGTCATCGGTGCTTAGGGTTCTATAAATACCACCGCTGTTTTGCGCCAGCATCTGTAATGAGGCGGGTGATAATTTAGGGATTAGAATGGCGCCATTACTATCTTTAACAAAGCCCCCTGAACCGGTCGGAATCGGCGCTCCCTGTCGAGTGCCGACACCGAGAATGGAGAGTCGGAATTTACCGGCTTTTTTAACCATAGATTGCACGGTGGCAAAGGCAGGGCTGGCAACACCATCGGTAATTAGCAATAGATCAGCCTGTTGATAGCCACCATTAATCGCCAGTTCAAGGGCGGTTTCTACCGCGTCTTCGGTATTGCTGCCATACACAGGTAATAGCGAAGGCTGCAGTGTGGGCACCAGACTTATAATGGTATTGCTGTCTTCGGTCAACGGAGACAGGCTGTAAGCTTCGCCGCCGTAAACTACTAGCGCGCTATAACCCTCAGCGCGGTTTTTTAGAATATCGATAAGTTTGTAGCGCGCTCGTGCCAGTCGACTTGGCTTGATATCCTCGGCGAGCATCGAGGGCGAAAGATCCATTATCAGTATTAGTGCGGCATCTTTTTTATGCACGGGCTGTGGCAACTGCTGCCAGCTGGGTCCGGCCAACGACAGGCAGACAACTATCCAAGCTGCCAGTACCCAGTAGATACCGCGCTGTTTTTTATCGCTGTCGCCGTGCATTAAAAACGGCAGTAGCTCTGGGTTAATAATCTTTTCCCAGTTTCCGGCACTGCGTTTTCGCCACTGGGCGAAAGCGACTATTGTGAGTGCTGGAATCAGACCTAGCAGTGCCATTGGGCGGAGAAAATGAAACTCGCTGAAATCATGACTTAGAAATTCAAGCATTTGGCTTTCCTTTCCCTGCACCTGCACCTGTGTTCGAAAAGCTAAAGAGTCCTAGCAATAAACTCAGCACAAAGGCTAACGCCAATGGCCAGTGATAGAGTGCGGCGATAGGGCGAATAGTTTCAGCATCCTGTTCTATCGGTTCGAGGCGGTTGAGCTCTTTATAAATTGCTGCCAACTCCTGTGGGTTCCGCGCGCGAAAGAATTTTCCGCCAGTGGCATCGGCAATACCCGCCAGGGTTTTTTCATCGAGGTCAGCTGAGGGATTGGTGGTTCGAGTGCCAAATATGCTGCGAGTTTCCATTACCTCTGCGCCTATACCAATGGTATAAATTTTCACCTTGGCACGGCTGGCCAATTCTGCGGCTTTTAAGGGATCCAGTTCACCGGCATTGTTGGCGCCATCGGTCAACAATATAACCACGCGATGATTTTCCGGCCGTTCTTGAAGACGTTTCACCGAGAGACCAATCGCATCACCTATAGCGGTGCCATTGCCGGCAAAACCCAGTTGCGCCTCGTAGAGTAGGGTCTGCATGGTTTTGCGATCAAAGGTCAGCGGTGTCTGCAGATAGGCTTTCTCTCCAAATAAAATCAGTCCCAACCGATCGCCCTTGCGTTCAAGGACAAAGTCACCAACCACAGCTTTAACCGCGACTAAACGGTTAACGCTGTTACCACCGAGCTGCATATCTTCACGCTCCATGCTGCCGGAGATATCTACCGCCAGCAAAATATCACGGCCATTGGTTGGCAGGGCCACCGGTTCGCCAATCCAGATGGGTCGAGAGAGGGCCAGCACAGTACTCAGCCAGATAAGGCTCAATACTATTAATAGTAGCGACTTGCGCAAACTATTCGAGGCTGCGCTACTTGACTCTCCAGCAGCATGGGCGAGTAGCGGCGCACGAAGAGCGCGGAGTCGAATATCGGCGGCTTTTCTCAACCATCTATACAGCAGCGGCAGGGGTGCCAGTGTTAGAGCCCATGGCCAGAGTAGTTCTAACATGGCTTTTCGAACTCCAGTTTATGTTCTGGCAGATGTTGCTTTATCCAGCGGCTAGCATCTTCAAATAGTTCGTCAGTCTGATGGCTTAGCTGGCTGTCACTACTATATAGCGCCTGATCCAGATCCAGATTTAACTGATCAAAAACCGGCTTATCGCAGCTGCACTGCATAAAGCCAATAAACGCCATAATACTCTGGCTGCCCGGCTGATGATTGGGGTAGGCGCTGTTGGCGGTCTGCTTTAGCAGTTCAAAAAGCTCGCGCAACTGTTGCTGAGAATTTCCCCTTAGCTGTAATACTTTGAGTTTTTTCTGTGCCTGTCGTCGATAGAGTCCGGCGCTGTGGCGACGATAAAAAAATCTTATCAACCAGGCAGATAACAAACAGCCAGCGATTATTGAAATCCACCAGCCCGGGGCCAATGGCCACCAGCTAATCGGTTCGGGAAGATGGATATCACGTAGTTGGTCGAGGGGGTTTGGCGCGGCCTTTGTTAGTGGATTCGCCGTGGCTTCTGTTAATGGAATGCCCATTAGCTGCGCCGTCCCTTGCGTCGTTTACCATAGGCCTGAGCCAGAACCGACATCGCAGAATTGGCGGTATTAAAGGGCAGCAGCCCGGCAGAGAGCTGTTGGCTAAATTTCTTAAGGCGCTGGCTGCGCGCTTCAAAAGCATTGGCAAAGTCTTCGCGCAGACGGCTATTGCCGGTGTCGAGTAATCGATGTTGCTCGCCGTCGCTAACCGCATACAGCGCCGGTTCGGGCAGTTCAATTTCAATGTTGTCGAAGATATGGCAGAAGTTAAGGTTGCCATGACGGGCCAGTTCAAAAAGGTGCCGTTCGCAGTCTTCATTAAAGTCATGAAAGTCGCTGACAATAAAAATAGTGGTGCCGGGCAGGGCAAAGCGCCGGGTCTCTTCGAGTATATGGGCAAGACTGAATTGCTCGGCAGCCGGCTCTAGAAGCTGCTCGCTAAAATCCCGAAGTTTATGAATAAATTCTAATACCGCGTGGTGGCTGCGGCGGGATTTAACATCGCTCTGCTGTTGCGCGCCAAATACCAGTCCGCCAACGCGATCATTGGCATTAAGTCCCGCCCATGCCAAGGCCGCTGAAACTTCACAGGCGTGCACGGACTTTAAACGTTGACTGCCAAAAAACATCGACCCGCGAAGGTCGCTAACGACTAGGACAGGACGCTCGCGCTCCTCGCGAAATATCTTGGTGTGAGGGGTCTGGGTTTTGGCGGTCACTCGCCAGTCGATACTGCGGACATCGTCGCCGGGCTGATAGATTCGCACTTCATCGAAATCCATACCGCGACCGCGAAATCTTGAGCGGTGTCCGCCAGCCATCATCTGCCGCGCCTGCACACGGGGAAAGCCGGTGAGCTCACGAGCAGCATAACGCAGTCTGACCATCTCGCTGAGATTGGCGATGGCCGGGTGGTTGTTATTCTCTGGTGTCTGGGTCATTAGGCTGAGGCGACAGTTTCCAGTAAGGTATCAATAACCTGATTGGCAGTGACACCACTGGCCTCAGCGTCGAAGCTAAGAATCAGGCGGTGACGCAAGACATCGTGAGCCACAGCGCGAATATCGTCCGGGGTCACAAAGTCACGACCCTGTAGCCAAGCCATGGCGCGGCTACAGCGATCCAAGGCAATAGTGGCTCGCGGGCTGGCACCGTAGTCGAGCCATTTGGCGAGATTGCCGCCGTAACCTTTGCTATCGCGGGTGGCGAGAATTAATTGCACTAAATACTCTTCAACCGGCTCGGCCATATGCACACCAAGCGCTTCTTTGCGCGCGGCAAACAGCGTTTCCTGAGTCAACAGTTCAATGCCCGGCGCTTTTTCCTGCAATGCTTCTCTGCGCGATAGCTGCAAAATCAGATGCTCGGTTTCCGGTGCTGGATAGTCGACCATGATATGCATCAGAAATCTGTCCATCTGCGCTTCTGGTAGCGGATAGGTGCCTTCCTGCTCAATGGGATTCTGGGTCGCCATCACCAAAAACAGCTCGGGAAGCTGGTAGGTAGTACCACCGACCGAGACCTGACGTTCGGCCATGGCCTCTAATAGCGCTGACTGGACCTTGGCTGGTGCGCGGTTGATCTCGTCGGCGAGAACCAGATTGTGAAACAGTGGCCCAGCCTGAAATTCGAAATTTCCCTGCTGTGGGCGATAGATATCACTGCCGGTAATGTCGGCGGGCAGCAGGTCGGGGGTAAACTGCACCCGTTGGAAGTCGCCTTCGATTCCTTCGGAGAGGGTTTTAATCGCTTTGGTCTTGGCAAGTCCCGGGGCGCCTTCGACAAGCAGATGACCATCCGCTAAAAGGGCAATAATTAAACGTTCAACTAAATGGTTCTGGCCGACGATCTGTTGGTTGAGCCAGTCTTTGAGTAGATGGATTTTCTGGTGCAAAAGATTCCCCTGTTAGCGTTTGTCTAAGCCGGTTTGGCACAAAATTATCAGACATTCTAGTGCCTCAATTATTAACACACAAACCTGATTTTGTAGGCTATAGTATTGGCATTGTTAGCGTCAAAGCTATGCATAATTAATTTATATTTCAAGAGCCGCTAATAGAGACTAAATTTTTTTCAAAAGGTTGCAAATCTTGATCATGGATGTGAAAAAAAATATTGGCAGAGAACAGCTAGTAACTATTTTAAAGTCAGTTTCAGCGGACAAGCTCGACTCAGAGCGAGCCGCAGAGTTCCTTAATTTTATTGTCGATGCTATGCATTTCTACCCGGATGCAGACTATTTGTCGCGACCGGTAGAAGAGATATTTTTTAATATTTATGGGCTGTTTCAGTTTGCTGAAAATAGCGCCCGTGAAGGCTCAGCTAATCAGGCGCGATTAAAGGCCTTTAATCCGCAGCCGGAAGTTGATGGCTGGGCTAGCCCACAGACCGTTATTTATATCAATCAGCGGGATATGCCATTCTTGGTTGATTCGTTGCGCATGGCATTAAACCGCCGCGGTTTAAATATATTCACTCTGCAGAGTAATCCGGTCTGGGTGCTGCGCGATGCTAGCGGTCAGCTAGTAGCGATTAACAAATCTTATATAGAAGGTGCTCAACGAGAAGCCTTTATCAATATTGAGGTGGATATTCACCGCGATTCTGAGCTGGCGGAATTACAGCGCGACCTACTTTTAGTGCTCGATGATGTGCAGACCGTGGTCGATGATTTTGAGCCGATGCGCGCTCGAGCTGGTGAGTTGATTGAAGAGCTGACTAGCAGTGCTGCTCATGTGCCAGAGGTTAGCGAGTCACTGGAGTTTTTGCGTTGGATTTATAATGGCTATTTTACCTTTCTTGGTTGCGCCGAATTTGATTTGGTTGAAGGCAATAGCGAGATGTATCTGCATGAGCAGACTGACAGTCGTCTGGGGCTGCTAGACAAATACGGCGGTGATACCCGCGCGGAAGCCATTCAAAAATTAAGTCCCGGTGTCGTCGCACTCTATCAGGGTGACAATATTTTAACCTTTACCAAATCGTCGCGACGCTCGCGGGTGCATCGCGATGTCTACTCCGACTATCTGGTGGTCAAACGCTTTAATGATCGCCAGGAGCCGATTGGCGAAGTACGTTTCCTTGGCCTCTATACCTCACAGTTTTATTCCTACAGCCCCAGGCGCATTCCTATTCTGCGTGAAAAAGTCAATTGGGTTATGGATAACTGTGGTTTTGAGAAAAATAGCCACGACGGTAAAACCCTGCAGACGATTTTAGATTTCCATCCCCGCGATGAGCTCTTTCACCTGAGTCGCGAAGAGCTGGCTGACACGGCTATTGGCATCTGGCAGATTCAGGAGCGCCGAGTTATAAAAGTATTTATGCACGCCGACCCCTTCGATAAGTTTGTCAGCTGTATTGTCTATCTGCCGCGAGAATCATTTAACACCGCGTCGCGCATCAAGATTCAGCAGGCCATTGGTGCTGAGCTAGATGCCGAAGAGAGTGAGTTTGCCACGCATTTTTTGCCAGAGTCGGTATTGGTGCGTATCTATGTGGTCTATCAACTACGCAGTACAAAGTATCTGCAGGTTGAATGCGAACAGCTGGAATCGCTAGTGGCTAATATTACCCGTAATTGGAGTGACGGCTTTGCTGAGGAGGCGGTGGTCTATTGGGGTGAGCGCGATGGTTGCGCCCTGGGACGTCAATTCCAGCGTGCTTTTCCGGCCGCTTACCTTGAGCTTTATAGCCCACTGCAGGCGATTGAGGATGTATTGCTAATCGATGAGTTAGAGGACGTCAGAGAGTTGGGTATTGCCTTTAATAGTCTCGATAATAGTCTCGATGGTGAGAAAAATAATTTCCTGCAGCTCAAACTGTTTCACTGGGATTCCCCGCTTGAACTTTCAGATATGATTCCAATGCTCGAGAATCTTGGTTTCCGAGTGATGGTCGAGCATCCCTATCTGATTAAACCGGAAGCGGGTAACCAGATCTGGTTACAGGATTTTCGTCTCACCTTCTCCCTAGATGTGAATGTCGATGTTTCGGCAGTGCAGGGCAGCTTTAAAGATGCACTGCGTGTGGTCTGGCAGGGTGAAGCGGAAAATGACAGCTTTAACCGGCTAGTGATTGGCGCCCGTCTCGATTGGCGAGCGGTGGCGATGTTGCGCCTCTATGCCCGCTATTTAAAGCAGCTGGGCATAGCCTACAGTCAAGAGTTTATTGCTGACACACTGTCGCGTCATCTGGATATCACACGCAATCTAGTGGCACTGTTTAAGAGCTATTTCGACCCCCGATACGCAGGCGAGAAAAGTCGTAGTGATCGATCTATCGGGCTCTCAAAGAAGATATTGCAGGCGCTAGATAAAGTTGAGAATATCAGTGAGGACATTGTTCTGCGCAGTTATCTCGATATTGTTGAGGCAACCCTGAGAACCAACTTCTTCCAGACCTTTGAAGATGGCAGTTCCAAACCCTATATTTCGGTTAAATTACAATCGGCAAAGATTCCTCTGGCACCAAAACCCCGTCCCGAGTATGAGATATTTGTCTATTCCCCAAGAGTGGAGGGCGTACATCTGCGCGGCGGCAAGGTCGCTCGTGGCGGCTTGCGCTGGTCGGACCGCCTGGAGGACTATCGTACTGAGGTGCTAGGTCTGGTCAAGGCACAGCAGGTTAAGAATGCGGTCATTGTACCCACCGGTGCCAAAGGTGGCTTTGTCGCCAAACAGGCTAATATGGCAGCGGGTCGTGAAGCTTGGCTGCAGGAGGGAATCTCCAGTTATATGCTCTATGTGCAGGCGCTTCTGGATATTAGCGACAATCTGATTGAGGGCGAGATTGTTACTCCGCCAGATATTCTCTGTCGCGACGGTGACGACCCCTATCTGGTGGTGGCTGCGGATAAAGGCACGGCAACTTTCTCGGATATTGCCAATGAGATATCTGAAGCGAATAACTTCTGGCTCGGTGATGCCTTCGCCTCCGGTGGTGGCAACGGTTATGACCACAAGGCCATGGGTATTACCGCACGCGGAGCCTGGGTTGCTGTGCAGCGCCATTTCCGTGAGATCGGCGTAGATATTCAGCGTGAAGATTTTACCGTTGTCGGTATTGGCGATATGGGCGGCGATGTATTTGGCAACGGAATGTTGCTCTCAGAACATATCCAACTAGTCGCTGCATTCAATCATCTACATATATTTGTCGACCCGAATCCGGATTCTGCGGCGACCTTTGTCGAGCGCAAGCGACTGTTTGAAACGCCGAGAAGTACCTGGAACGACTTCGATAAATCACTGCTATCCAAAGGTGCTGCGGTCTATTCCAGAGCGGCCAAATCGCTACAGTTAACAGCGGAAATCATGGCGCGTTTTGACATTGAGCAGGATAAAGTAACGCCCACAGAGTTGATAACGGCAATTCTTAAATCCTCTGTTGATCTTATCTGGAATGGTGGTATTGGTACCTATATTAAAGCCTCGTCAGAGAGCGATGCCGAGGTCGGTGACCGGGCTAACGATAGTCTGCGGATCAATGGCCGCGAACTGCGCTGCAAAGTGTTTGGCGAGGGTGGCAATCTGGGTATGACCCAGCGTGGGCGGATTGAGTACTGCCTGCGGGGCGGTATCTGTAATAGCGATTTTATCGATAATGCCGCCGGTGTGGACTGTTCTGATCACGAAGTGAATATTAAGATTTTATTAAATAAAAAAGTCCGCGAAGGTGCTATGACCGTGGAGCAGCGCAACAGCTTTTTGGCTTCTATGACCGATGAAGTTGCTGAATTAGTGCTGCACAACAACAGTCGTCAAACTCAGGCAATCAGTCTGGCCATGCATCGCAGTCAGCAGCAATATGCTGAATACCAACGCTTTATGCTCTGGTTGGAAAGTAACGGTAGACTGGATAGAGAGTTGGAGTTTTTGCCCTCTGATGAGCAGATTAATGATCGACTGAGTCGCGGTCAGCCGGTTTGGACAAGACCTGAGTTGGCAGTGCTGGTCTGTTACTCAAAGGTGATGCTTAAAGAGACGCTTTTGGAGGCCAATTTACTCGATGATCCAGTGTTGGCAGAATCTGTTAATGGTGCGTTCCCTGCGTCGTTGGTTGATCAGTACCCCGCGGATATTGTTGAACACCAGTTGCGCCCGGAAATTGCAGCCACTCAGTTGGCCAATGATATGGTCGATCGGGTTGGTTTTACTTTTTTCTTCCGTCAGATGGAATCTACAGGAGCCAGTGCCGGGGATATTATCCGCGCCTTCACTATCAGTCTGAATATTCTCGGCATAGACAAACTATGGCAGCAGATTGAGGCTAATGAAGATAGCCTGACTGCCAGTGTACAGTTGGATCTGTTGCATATTCTGATGCGCCTGGTGCGGCGTTCCACTCGCTGGCTGCTGCGCAACCGACGTCTAAATCTACACTGCAACGAAATGATTCAGGCTATGAGCGAGCCTATGCAGTTAGTGTTAAATAAGTTGCCGGATCTTCATGAATCGGAATGGATTAAATTATGGAGTGATGAAAAAGTCCGGCTGATGGGCTGGGGAGTTAAAGAGCCACTGGCTTCAACCCTTGCCGCGGCGGACAGTATGTTTTTCAGTGTTGGCACGGTTGATATGGCGCTGCGTCTACAGAGACCTGTGGAAGTGGTTGCCAGGCTTGCTTTTAAGCTCGGCGAGGATTTGTCCCTAGACTGGTTTATGGCTCAAATTGTCGCACTGCAGCCACAGGATCGCTGGGAGGATCTGGCTCGTGAGTCCTTTGTCGATGATCTTGAAAGTCAGCGCCGGCAGTTGACGGCCTGTTTGCTCGAGGGTCATAACAGCGAAGATATAGAGCAGTTGTTTGCCGATTGGCAGATTCAGCAGTCGCAGTTAATTGCCCGTTGGAAAAGTATGGTTGCCGAGTTGCGACGCGGTTCGGTGCCTGATTTTGCGATGGTTTCCGTGGCCCTGCGCGAGCTGTTGGATCTGGTGCAGGCATCGGTGGATGCAGCACGATCATAGGCCTGTCATCTCGACAGAGCAAAGCGACGAGAGATCTCCAACCAGCTCTCCACCAACTCTCCAATAAAAGCTCAATACAAAAAAAGGCCGCAACTTCACATGAGTTGCGGCCTTTGTGGTGGCCCATCGCAAATTTTTATTATTTGGTGAGCCGGAAGCGGGACATATCCCGCTTAAGTTTTTGTTTTGTGTTGTTGGGGGCATAGACCCAATTGGAAAGTAGATGATTAAAGAGCTTTATAAACTAGCCGCTTTCTGTTGAAAACTGGCCTGATTATACCCATTCCAAAAATCTTCACGTCCTTCTCGCCAACCCCGTGACCAGTGATAGGCCATTTGTGATTGTTCTTGATAGGGGCAGGCTTCTATTGATCGTCCTATAACAGCAGCTTGGTAGCCTTTTACATAGGAACGGTGTTCTTGATCTCTTTTATGTTTTTTCACTTATATCTCCTAACGGTTTAGTAGGAAACCGACACTCAGCTTGAAAAACCTGCTGAGAGCAGTTTTTATCAAACAAAATTGTGTAAAGAGCGATAGAATGAGCGCCTTTTTGCGCGCTAAGTATAGTTGACCAAATTCTATCGACGCTGTCGAAGATTTTGTTAGTCTATACAGAGCGGGTTTTAATCCTCAAAGTAATAAAAGGATACTATTTGTGTCATCAGTTGCAGTTGATCAGGCTTGGCTAGCCACCTGTCCCAAAGGGCTTGAGCAGTTGCTCGCCCAAGAATTACAGGCGCTGGGCGCTGAGAGCACCAAAGAGACAGTTGCCGCAGTACATTTCGACGGCACTCGCGAGTTGGCTTATCGCGCCTGTCTCTGGTCGCGCCTTGCCAACAGAATATTGATGCCACTGCACAGTTTTAGCCTAGATGAGGAAGATCAACTCTATCAAGAATGTCTGGATATCCCCTGGGAAGAGCACTTCTCTCACGAGCAAACCATCGCCATCGACTTTATCGGCACCTCGCGCCTCGTCGACAACACCATGTATGGCTCACAGCGAGTTAAAGATGCCATTGTTGACCGTATCCGTCGTGAAGAGGGCGAGCGCCCCAATGTAGATACCAAGAACCCGGATATTCGAATTCAGGTACGTCAGCATAAAGGGCAGGTTACTGTGTCTCTGGATATTTCTGGTGAGAGTTTGCACCGTCGCGGTTATCGAACCGGGCAGGGCAGTGCGCCAATCAAAGAAAATCTCGCCGCTGCATTATTGATACGCGCCGGCTGGCCCGAGATGATGAAAGATGGCGCAGCACTACTCGACCCCATGTGTGGTAGTGCCACACTGATTATTGAAGGCGCAATGATGGCCGCCGATATTGCGCCGGCCCTGTTGCGTGAGCGGTTTGGATTTAGCGACTGGAAACAGCACGATCAAGAACTCTGGCAGTCAATATTCGATGAAGCAGAGCAGCGCAAAACTGCAGGTCTCGAGGCCCTTGAGCTGGATTTCCGCGGCTATGATGCCAACCCGCGAGTATTGGAATTCGCCACCTTAAATATTGAAAAAGCCGGGCTGGATGAACATATCCGTCTCGCCCATAAGCCGATTGATCAGTTTGGCAAGGCCACCGCTGACTATGGACTATTAATTACCAACCCACCCTACGGTGAGCGTCTCGGTGATGTTGATGGCCTGATTCCCATCTATCAAAAGTTGGGTTCCGTTCTGCAAAAGAATTTCCAAGGCTGGAAAGCCGCGGTATTTACCGGCAATGTTGAGTTAGGCCGCGAGACCGATCTGACCCCGACCAAACAGTACCAACTATTTAATGGCACCATTCCCTGTAAGTTATTGGTGTTTACCGACCTGACCTCAAGATCGGCAAAAATTGAAGAGCGCCTTAACACCCCAGCGCCCGCCCAGGTGTTAACCGAAGGGGCAACCATGGTGCTCAACCGCTTGATTAAAAATCAGCGCAAGTTAAATAAATGGTTAAACAAAACCGATACCAGCTGTTACCGCGTTTACGATGCCGATATTCCGGAATATGCCGTCGCCATCGATATCTACGAGGACTCGGTGCATGTTCAGGAATACGCACCGCCGGGAACCATTGAAGACCGTGTCGCCCGCGAGCGTTTCGCTGAAGTTAAGCAAGCAGTTAAAGAGTTTGCCAGTGAAGTTGAAGGTCGTATTCACTATAAAGAGCGCCGTCGTCAAAAGGGCGACAACCAGTATCAAAAATTTAATGAAGGCCCCAGCGACACCATGGTTGTCTATGAGGGCGAAGCGCAATTTGAAGCTAACCTGTCAGATTATCTGGATACCGGACTATTTCTCGATCACCGCCCGGTGCGACGCATGGTAGCCGAACTGGCGAAAGGCAAGAGCCTCTTAAACCTGTTCTGTTATACCGCTGCGGTCTCTGTGCAGGCGGCTCTCGGTGGTGCCAAGAGCACCCTGAGTATTGATATGTCGAATACCTATCTGGACTGGGCGCAGCGCAATTTTGATCTCAATAAACTCAGTGATAAAAACCATCACCTGCTGCGTGCCGACTGCCTGAAATGGCTGGAGACCGATAGCGAAAAATACGATGTGATCTTCCTTGATCCGCCGACTTTTTCAAACTCGAAAAAGATGGACGTGGTATTGGATGTGCAGCGTGATCACGGCGACCTGATTCGTAACTCTATGGCCAAACTTGCCGATGACGGCGTACTGATTTTCTCCAATAACTTCCGCAAGTTTAAGATGGATGAGCTGACTCTGCGCCAGTTTGACTGTGAGAATATTACCCCCCAGACATTAGATATGGATTTTGAGCGAAATCCGCGTATTCACAATGTGTGGAAAATCACTCGGCGCAGCAGTTTTGGCTAATCATTTAACGATCTACAGCGGCCCCAACTGCCATCTCTGTGAACAGGCCAAGGCGATTCTCTATCCGTTGTTAGCAGAAAAGGGTTGGGAGTTGGTTGAGGTGAATATTCAGGATGATGAACGCTTGAAAGAAAAGTATGGGATTCGGATTCCGGTTGTCGCACTGCCCAATGGTGATGAGAAGGGCTGGCCTTTTACTGCAGCGCAGATTGGGCGGATGTTGGATGGGGTTGGTTAAGGGAATTGGGTAAGGCTGTAAGCTGGAGGAGGTCCTTCGGCTTCGCTCAGGATGACGGTGGGTTCGCTCAGGATAACAACAGACTCACCGTCATCCTGAGAGAGCGCAGCGAACCGAAGGACCTCATGCAGTTCACTCCAACTTATTTACTTCTAATAAATCACTTATTTATTAAACTCCGCCACATACTTATCTAGCGCATTGGCAAACTCCATACGATCACGTTGCGTTAAGGGTGGAGGCCCGCCGCCAACCTGAACACCGCTATTGCGCATACTGTCCATAAAATCACGCATATTGAGTCGCGCTTTAATATTGGCCTTGCTGTACAGCTCACCCCGAGGATTCAGGGCTTTACCACCCTTATCAATCACCTCTGCTGCCAGTGGAATATCTGCAGTAATCACCAGATCATCTTTCTCCACCAGCTGCACAATATGATCATCGGCCACATCAAAACCTGAGCTCACCTGAATGGAGCGCACAGTTGGAATTCGCGGTGTAGACAGCGCCTGATTGGCAACCAGAATCAGTTCAATCCCGGTGCGCTGTGAAACTCGATAGAGAATATCTTTAATCACCGTCGGGCAGGCATCGGCATCGACATAAATTTTCACAGGCTTTCCTGGCTAGTTATTAAGGGGGCTTTTATAGGGCGCTTGAGATTCAATTGCAACCTTTGCTTTGTTTATAAAGTAGCGGGCTTGTAACTCCTTGCATACAGAGTAAAATGCGCGCTTATTAAATTTAACTCAAGTGGCCCCTGGTATGGGTCACCACTGAAAAAGGAAAACGCTATGCCCGCAATTACTCTGCCTGATGGTTCCCAACGACTTTTCGATAATCCTGTTTCTGTGGCCGATGTCGCCGCTGATATTGGTGCTGGTTTAGCCAAAGCCACCCTTGCTGGTGTTGTCGACGGTGAAGTGGTCGATGCCTCCTTTATTATGGAAAAAGATGCGACTCTGGCGATTGTTACTGATCGCTCCGATGAAGCGCTGGATATTATCCGTCACTCCTCAGCGCATTTGTTGGCTATGGCGGTAAAGCAGTTATTCCCTTCGGCGCAGGTGACTATTGGCCCAGTGATCGAAGATGGTTTTTACTATGACTTCGCCTTTGAGCGTGCCTTTACTCCAGAAGACCTTGAAGCCATTGAAGCGCGCATGACCGAGCTGGTGAAAGCCGATCACGGTATTACCCGCGAAGAGTGGAAGCGCGATGATGCGGTTGAATTCTTTAAGAGCATTGGCGAGGAATACAAGGCTGAGATTATCGCCAGTATCCCCGATGACCAAGCGATTGGTCTCTACCGCCAGGGCGATTTTATCGACCTCTGTCGCGGCCCCCACGTTCCCTCAACGGCAAAATTACCGGCCTTTAAACTGACCAAGGTTGCCGGTGCTTACTGGCGTGGCGACAGCAACAATGAGATGTTGCAGCGTATTTACGGCACTGCCTGGGCCAATAAGAAACAGCTTAAAGCTTATATTAATCGCCTTGCCGAAGCTGAAAAGCGCGATCACCGCAAGATTAATAAGAAGCTCGACTTCTACCATATGCAGGAAGAGGCGCCGGGTTCAATCTTCTGGCACCCAAAAGGCTGGAGTGTTTACAACGCTATTGAACAGTATATGCGCGACAAGCAGCGCGAGCAGGGTTACCAAGAAATTAAGACACCACAGATTGTTGATATGAGTCTGTGGGAAAAATCGGGTCACGCCGATAAGTTTGGCGATGATATGTTTAGCCTGCAAACCGAAGATCGTAATTATGCGGTTAAGCCGATGAACTGTCCCTGTCATGTGCAGGTGTTTAATCAGGGTTTAAAAAGCTACAGAGACTTGCCTTTAAGGCTGGCTGAGTTTGGTTCTTGCCACCGCAATGAGCCATCAGGTTCTCTGCACGGCATTATGCGCGTGCGCTCATTTACTCAGGACGATGCCCATATCTTCTGTACTGACGATCAGATTCAGTCGGAAGTGTCGGAGTTTATTGATTTCCTTCATGAGGTTTATGCGGACTTTGGCTTTGCCGAAATTATTTACCGTCTCTCTACTCGCCCTCCAGAGCGAGTAGGTTCTGACGAAGATTGGGATCGCGCAGAAGAAGCATTGGGCCAAGCCTTAGATGCTAAAGACCTGCCTTGGCAGGAACTGCCAGGTGAGGGCGCCTTCTATGGGCCGAAGATTGAATTCTCATTAAAAGATTGTATTGGTCGGGTTTGGCAGTTGGGTACGGTTCAGGTGGATTTCTCGATGCCCGGTCGTCTCGATGCCCAGTATGTGGCCGAAGATGGCAGCCGCCAAGTTCCGGTGATGTTGCACCGTGCAATTTTGGGTTCTTTTGAGCGTTTTATCGGTATTTTGATCGAACATTACGAAGGTGCATTTCCGTTTTGGTTGGCACCGGAACAGGCCGTTGTGATGAATATTACCGATTCTCAGGCCGAATATGCCCAAGAAGTTGCTAAATCATTGCAAAATAAAGGATTTAGAGTCAATTGTGACTTGAGAAACGAGAAGATCGGCTTTAAAATCCGCGGTCACTCAATGCAGCGAGTTCCGTATATTCTCGTTGTTGGTGATAAAGAAATAGAATCGCGCTCAGTGGCGGTCCGAACTCGGGATGGAAAAGACCTCGGCAGCATACCTTTAGATCAGGTTGCAGCCATGTTTACCGAGGAAGTGGAGCGACGTGGGCATACTAGTGTTGAAGCGGAGTAAAGCTTATTAAAAAAGGCAGCAAACGGGCGCGTCTCAATGACGATATCACGTCCTCAGAAGTACGATTGGTAGCATCAGACGGTAGTCAGGTTGGCGTGGTTAGCCTGGAAACTGCCCTTGAGTCTGCGCGCAAAGAGACCCTCGACCTGGTTGAAATCTCACCAGATGCGCAGCCTCCAGTCTGTAAAATCATGGATTACGGCAAGCATGTCTTTGATATTAAGAAGAAAGTCGCCCTGCAAAAGAAAAAGCAGAAGCAGACACAGGTAAAAGAAATGAAGTTTCGCCCGGGTACAGACCAGGGTGATTACGACATCAAGTTACGTAATTTAGTACGTTTCTTGGAAAATGGTGATAAAGCTAAAATCAGTCTGCGTTTTCGCGGTCGTGAGATGGCTCACCAACAGCTCGGCATGGATATGATGAAACGCATTGAAGCGGATCTCGCAGAGCTGGCACAAGTGGAGCAATTTCCAAAGATGGAAGGTCGCCAGATGATTATGGTGTTGTCCCCACGCAGCAAGAAGAAGTAACTAACGCGACCCGCGTTCAGCCAATGTTTTTGGCAGGCTGTCCGGGCGTCTCTTCTTGATAATTAATTAAACTCTCAAACTGGAGAACAGAAATGCCAAAAGCGAAGACCCATAGTGGAGCTGCAAAACGCTTCAAGAAAAATGCCGCAGGCTACAAGCATAAGCACCAGCACAAAAGCCACATTCTTACCAAGATGACTACCAAACGTAAGCGTCAATTGCGTGGAACCAGCATTCTAAATGCTGCTGATATCCCTCGCGTTAACCGCATGCTGCGTAGTTCACTTAAATAACCGATTGGTAGGAGAAGAAAATGGCTAGAGTAAAACGTGGTGTAGAAGCACGCCGTCGTCACAAAAAAATCCTTAAGCAGGCAAAAGGTTATTACGGAGCACGTAGTCGTGTTTACCGTGTTGCTGTTCAGGCAGTTACTAAAGCAGGTCAATATGCTTATCGTGACCGTCGCGCCAAAAAGCGCACTTTCCGCAGACTGTGGATTGCCCGAATCAATGCTCAATCCCGTGTAGAGGGCTTGTCATACAGCCGTCTGATCAACGGACTGAACAAAGCAGGCATTTTGCTTGACCGTCGCGTACTCGCCGATTTGGCCGTACACGACAAAGCAGCCTTTGGTGCCGTAGTAAATCAGGCCAAAGCTGCCCTAGCTTAAAACAGCGCACTACCTGCCCAGGCAGGAGTTTAAAAGCTAACCGAATAGGGAAAGGGCCATTGCTCTTTCCCTATTTTTTTATCAGTAATAAGATAGCCAACACAGAACAATGTGGTGACCCATAATGATTGAACTGGAACAGATTGCCGATAGTGCCGAAGCTGCGATTGCTGCGGCGACCGAACTGTCGGTGCTGGATGACTTGCGCGTTGAGTACCTCGGCAAAAAGGGCAAGCTTACCGGCCTGCTAAAAGGCTTGGGCGCGCTCTCCAATGAAGAGCGACCCGCAGCGGGCGCAAAGATTAACCAGGTTAAGCAGTCACTGCAGGCGAAGATCAACGCGCAAAAAGAACAGCTGGAAAGCGCTGCACTAAACGCCAAGCTGGCCGGCGAGACCATTGATGTCACACTGCCAGGTCGTGGTGAAGAGGTGGGTGGACTGCACCCAGTGACCCGCACCATGGAGCGTATCGAAGCATTCTTTGCGCGTATCGGTTACGACGTTGAGACCGGCCCGGAAATCGAAGATGACTACCATAACTTCGAAGCGCTGAATATTCCCAGCCATCATCCGGCTCGCGCGATGCACGATACCTTCTATATAGATCCAAGTACTGTACTGCGTACCCACACCTCGCCGGTACAGGTGCGCACCATGGAGAAACAGGAACCGCCGATTCGCATTATCTGCCCCGGCCGTGTTTACCGCTGTGACTCCGATATCACCCACACACCAATGTTTCATCAGGTCGAAGGTCTGGTAATCGACAAAGATATTAGCTTTGCCGATCTCAAGGGCGTGATTGATCAATTTCTAAAAGCATTTTTTGAAGCGGACTTACCAGTGCGCTTCCGACCCTCGTATTTCCCGTTCACTGAGCCCTCCGCCGAGGTCGATATTCAGTGCACCAACTGTTCCGGTGAAGGCTGTCGTATCTGTAGCCACACTGGCTGGTTAGAGGTAATGGGTTGCGGCATGGTCCATCCCAATGTATTCGAAAGCTGTAATGTAGACACAGACCAGTACACCGGCTTTGCCTTTGGCATGGGTGTCGAGCGTCTTGCGATGCTGCGTTATGGCGTCACTGATTTGCGATTGTTTTTCGAAAACGATCTGCGTTTCCTAAAACAATTTTAAGCTGGGGTAAGCGATGAAATTTAGTGAATCCTGGTTGCGACAATCAGTCAATCCAACAATCTCAACAGAGGATCTGGTAGCTCAGATCACCATGGCCGGCCTTGAAGTCGATGCTGTTGAGCCCGCTGCACCAGCAATATCTGGTGTCGTCGTCGGCGAGATTATCTCAGTAGAACAGCATCCCGATGCTGACAAACTGCGTGTCTGTCAGGTTGCAGGCGGCGAAGAGGGCGAAACCACTCAGGTTGTCTGTGGTGCGCCTAACGCTCGCCCTGGTATTAAAGTGCCATTCGCCACCGTAGGGGCAAAGCTGCCCGGTGACTTTAAGATTAAGAAAGCCAAACTCAGAGGCGTTGAATCCTTCGGTATGCTCTGCGCACAGACTGAACTGGAACTCGGTGATGATGACGATGGTTTGTGGGAGCTTCCTACAGACGCAAGCGTTGGCACTGACCTAATTGAATATCTGGATCTCGACGATAATCTTATCGATGTGGATCTGACCCCCAACCGCGGTGACTGCCTGAGTATTCGTGGCCTGGCCCGTGAAGTGGGCGTATTAAATAAAGCCGCAGTAACCGAGCAATCCTGTGCCCCTGTAGCGGCAACGATCAGCGATGCAGTCAAGGTTACTCTCGATGCACCGAATGCCTGTGCGCGCTATGTAGGCCGAGTGATACGCGGCCTCGATCTCAGTCAGCCAACCCCTCAGTGGATGCAGGAAAAGTTGCGTCGCAGCGGTGTTCGCAGTCTCGGTCCAGCAGTAGATGTTACCAACTATGTGTTACTCGAGTTGGGTCAGCCTATGCATGCCTTCGATCTGGCCAAAATTGATGGCGAGATTACGGTACGTATGGCCCGCGATGAAAAGTTAAAGCTGCTCGACGACTCTGAAGTTGTGGTTGATAGCGAAACACTAGTGATTGCTGATAACAGTAAAGCACTGGCTATGGCCGGTATTATGGGCGGCGATGAATCTGCAGTGGGTGATAATACCGCTGATATCCTTTTTGAAAGCGCCTGGTTTAATCCCTTAGCGATTGCCGGTAAGGCACGTAATTATGGCAAGCACACAGACTCCTCTCACCGCTTTGAACGTGGCGTAGACTCAGAGCTTCAGGTTGCTGCTATCGAGCGTGCAACAGCCCTGATGTTAGATATCTGTGGTGGCCAAGCTGGACCAGTAGTTATTGAAGAATCAGCTGAGCATTTGCCGCAGCCGGCAACCATTACCCTGCGCGACCAGAGACTGACCCAGCAGTTGGGTGTCTCTATTGAAACCGCAGAAGTTGACGATATGTTAAACCGTCTAGGACTTACCTTTGTTGAACGCAATGACACAGGTTCAACCTGGGTTGCACCTAGCTGGCGTTTTGATCTTAATTATCGAGCAGGACTTGGTTGAAGAAGTCGCACGTATCTATGGCTACAACAATCTGCCCACCTCAACGCCAACCATGGCCCTTGAGTTGCAAGCAGATCCAGAAGTAGAGCAGGGCTTAAGCCCCTTTAGACGCCAGCTAGTCGCCAGTGGTTATCAGGAAGCGATTACCTACAGCTTTGTCGACCCCGATCTGCAGAAGCTAATTGACCCTGAAATAACCCCAGTGCCATTGGCCAACCCCATATCTGCCGATATGGCAGTGATGCGTACCAGTCTGTGGACAGGTTTGCTGACTACGGCGATCTACAACCTCAACCGTCAACAGAGCCGCGTGCGAATCTTTGAAGCAGGGCAGTGCTTTGTGCCTGCATCTGAAGATAGCGCTGATAAGGCACTGACACAGAATATGGCTCTGGCCGGATTAATCTGTGGTTCGAGAACCCCAACCGGCTGGACAGCCAGTAAAGACAAAGTCGATTTCTTTGATATCAAAGGTCACCTTGAAGAGGTACTCGCCCATACAGGATTGTCAGAACAGTTTAGCTATATTGCTGCACAGCATCCTGCACTGCACCCTGGACAGTCGGCAAAAGTGCTGCGTAATGGTCAGGAAATAGGCTGGATCGGTCAATTGCATCCAAAACTTCAGGCGCAGCTTGATATTAGTTCGGCGGTTTATCTGTTTCAGGTAGATGTCGACCAGATCACCGAAAGTAAGCTTCCAAAGTTCACAGAAGTCAGCAAGTTCCCCGAAGTTCGCCGCGATCTGGCATTCTTTGTCGACACCGCAGTCGCCTCTGCAGATTTGCTTAGTGAAGCCCGAAAAGCCGCTGGTGAGCACCTATCCAATTTAAAGTTATTTGACGTGTATCACAGCAAAGATGTTGAAAACAAAGGAAAAAGTCTCGCCCTAGGCTTGACGTTTCAGCATAGTTCGCGCACTCTAGCTGACGAAGAAATTAATTCTGCGGTAGATCGAGTTGTTTCACAGCTCGAGTCTAAATTTAAAGCTGCACTCAGAAGCTGATCATAAATGGATCGCATCTGAGATTTGAGATTAGGTACTAGCAAATGGGCGCACTGACCAAAGCTGATTTAGCTGAAATGTTATTCGATGAACTTGGACTCAATAAACGAGAGGCCAAGGAAATCGTTGAGATGTTTTATAGCGAGATTTGCACCGCATTGGAAAACAATGATCAGGTCAAATTATCCGGATTCGGAAACTTTGAGCTACGTGACAAAAGTAGCCGTCCGGGAAGAAACCCTAAAACTGGTGAAGAAATCCCAATCTCTGCACGCCGAGTAGTGACCTTTAAGCCAGGCCAGAAACTCAAGGCAAGGGTAGAGAACTATGCTGGAACCAAGTAACAACAACGAACTGCCGGCAATTCCCGGCAAGCGTTATTTCACCATCGGTGAAGTTGGCGAGCTCTGCGCAGTAAAGCCCCATGTACTGCGTTACTGGGAACAGGAATTTCCAACTCTCAACCCCGTCAAGCGCCGCGGCAACCGCCGCTATTACCAGCGCGAAGACGTAGTCCTTATTCGCCAGATTCGCTCACTGCTCTACGAACACGGCTTTACCATTGGCGGCGCCCGTCTGCGCATAGAAGGCGAAACCACCAAGCAAGAACAGACCCCCTATAAACAGCTAATCGACCAGACCATCTCTGAACTCGAAGCTGTTCTAACCATGCTGGATAAACCCTGATCAGAACGTTCTATAGCGGTTGCAAATACAGGCATTGTCTGTATCATTGCGCCTCTCAAATCGGGGCGTAGCGCAGCCTGGTAGCGCACTACACTGGGGGTGTAGTGGTCGCAGGTTCAAATCCTGCCGTCCCGACCAATTAAATAAAAAAGGCCACCTACAAAGTAGGTGGCCTTTTTTATTTAACCGCCGAAACGGCGGATTTCGAGGGTTAAAGCGCCAGGTTCACAAATTATGCCTACGGCAAAATTTGAACGAGTCGCAACGCGACGCAGCCCCGCAGGGGTTATTAACAAACCTTAGTTTGTTAATTGTATCCCGTAAGCACCAGTTGGACTAAATTAGCCATTTGATTAAGAGAGGGTTTTGGTTCATCGTTTACTCGAAGAGGAAATGATGATGACTAGAAGATCCAGTGCCGAAAAGACCGTGCGTGACATCCGTCGCGCCACTCGAAAACATTATTCGTCTGAAGAAAAGATCCGTATTGTACTCGAAGGATTGCGTGGCGAAGAGAGTGTAGCCGATCTATCCCGTCGAGAAGGTATCAATGCGAACGTTTTATTATCGTTGGTCAAAAGACTTTCTCGAAGCCGGCAAGAAGCGCCTGTCAGGCGATACAGTGCGCGAAGCGACTACCGATGAGGTCAAAGACTTGCGTGCGGAGAAAGCCGCCCTAAAAGAAACGTTGGCCGAACTGTTTATGGAAAACCCTGTGCTCAAAAAAAAGCGTGCTCGGGGATGGAGAGGACGGTATATGAGATAATCGGCCTCTGAAAAATACGAGATCATTCAACTGGTTCAACATTCGGATCTATCTGTAAAACGCACACTGGCTCGATTGGATATCCATAAGTCCACATTGGATAACTGGCTTGGCCGTTATCACGATGGTGGCCTTGATGCACTCGAGGACAAGAAGCCACAGCCATCACTCGCATGGAATAGAGTCCCAGCGGATCATCGTGAAGCGCTGATTGATTTTGCTTTGCGTGAAACGGATTTATCGCCGCGTGAGTTAGCGGTACGCTGCACCGATTAGCAATCCTTCTTTGTCTCGGAATCTACTGTCTATCGACTGCTTAAAGCGCAAGATTTAATTACCAGCCCTGCGTATATCTTGATGAAAGCAGAAGACAAGTTCCAGCAACCCAGTCGGCGGGTAAACGAGTTATGGCAAACGGATTTTACGCACTTCAAGATCTTAGGATGGGGCTGGTATTACTTATATACAGTTCTGGATGATTACTCTCGCTTCATTGCTGCTTGGCGTTTGAGCACGACGATGAGTGCGAGTGATGTCTCTGATACCTTGGATGATGCGTTAGCTTTTACTGAACTCAATCAAGTGAAGGTCCAACATCGCCAGCGCTTACTCAGTGACAATGCCCCGTGTTATATCTCGGGCGAGCTCGCTGATTATCTTGAAGAAAATGGCATGAGTCATACGCGCGGCCGCCCTTACCACCCACAAACGCAAGGAAAGATCGAGCGTTGGCATCGTTCGATAAAAAATCAAATCTTGCTCAATCACTTTTATTTACCGAGCGAGCTAGAAGAGCAGCTCCATCGCTTCGTGAGCTATTACAATCACAATCGTTAGCACGAGTCGATAGACAGCCTAACACCGGCTGACGTGTATTATGGAAGAGGAGAAGCTATATTAAACCTACGGGAACGGATTAAACTCAACACCATCGCCTTACGGCGAAAAAACCATTATGATTAACAACTATCAAACAACCTGATAAACTAACCATCGCTTAAATCAGGCCGCGAACGGTCCAACTATCTTTGACGACATGCACCCATTTTGATGCAAATCCAGAATTTAAAAACGTCTACTTAAATCTCTATCATGTGCTAATCTACGAATTATGGATAAACCATTAAAAGCATTAGGAAACGCCACCCGTCAGGCAAATAAAAAATTGCGTCGGGAAAATATATTTAATACAGCAAAGCGTCTAATTGCTACAAAAGGTTTAGAAGACTTTACTATAAGTGAACTTGCCGATGAGGCTGGGGTTACTACGCCAACGATTCACAACCTATTCGGGAAAAAAAGTGACATCATTAAAGAGTTGGTTTCGAATTTAATTGAAGAAATTCAGAGTACTTTCCTGCACAACCCGCCTATCGACCCTATCGAAAGGGCTAAGTTCCGCATCGATGGCATGGTTGCTGCATACGAGCAAGATACGGATTTTTATCGCGCCGCACTTATGTCGGCAGAGCAAATAAGATTATTTGATCCTAGAATTCCGGATGGACTTTTCCAGCAAGCAGAGAAACTGGCAGCACCGAGCAAGGAGTGGTACGAGAGTGGGCTGTTTTTAGGGAACATCGAATCCAGCATAATTATGAAAAGAGTTCACAGTAGCAACCGGCTTGGGCGGCTTGACTGGGTTAGAGGCTACATTGACTTGAATCAATACCGCCATCAGGTGCTAGAGGGCATACTTATGGTGTACGCGTCCGATGCCAGCCCCGAACTTCACGCTAGGTTGATTGAAGAAATAAATGGACTCAACAGCCTGTAGTTTATGGCGCTATCAAGTTAGTAATTATCCATTTGTGTGTGGCGTTGTAATGATGGCTAAGTAAAAAGCTCGCCGGTGTTGCCAAGTTAAGTCGCCATAATGGGTAATGTCAGGCTATGCGCACCTACAAACGCGACCAATTTCCACCGGACATCATGCGCGTATCGCCCCCATCATAGATCTAATCCCGCACTTCCAATCCCGCACTTCCAATCCCGCACTTCCAATCCCGTACTAGGGCTCCTAAACACTTCTGCCGGGTGGTTTTTTAGTGGCATCTTTGCTAATTAAACTCAGCTATCAGTGCGATCTTATGTGCTGACGGAGGCGCTGCCGACACTTTCGGTTGTCTGTTGTCGCTGTGATATGGCCTGGCGGACTTCCAACTGACCGGCGTGACTCATATTCACTTTGAATGACATCCACATCGGTAGCAGCATGATAATCGCCAGCCCCGGGCCCATCATCAGGCCCAGCCCCCACATTACCGTGCTGGATACTTCGCCTGGTTGCGCTCCAGCCTGCAGGCCTATCAGGTCCAGAAACGGGCCGGCTATCAGGTAGCTAAAGCCGCTAATGAATTTGGCGGAAAAGAAAGCCGCAGCAAAAATAACGCCCTCCTGGCGTTTGCCAGCGGCCAACTCCTGCTCATCTACGATATCGGCCAGCAGCGAGTGAACGGTGATCACGCGCAGAATAGTCATGGTAATATGTACTGTCCAGTTGGCGTAGATCAAGGCAAATACCACCGTGCTGTTATCTGGCAGTAGGTCGAGCAATTTCAACGGTGTCAGCCAGAGCAGGTTGATGGTGGTCAGAACACATGTCAGGCGCAGTATATGTTGTTTTTCAAACAGTCGATTCAGCGATCCGGAAAACACGGTCGACAACAGTACCGCGAGAATAATGGGACCGGCAAACAGTAAGGAGGTCTGGGTCGCATCCAGTTGCCAGAAATAGGTATAAGTCACCAATAGTAATGTGCCGATAATACTGCTGATACCGCCCAAGCTCATATCCAAAATTACAATGTTTCTAAAGTTCTTGTTGCGAAATGTGCTTAATACATCGCTCAGCATATTGCGGCCGACATGCGCCGCGCCGCCGGCAAGTTTGGGAATGTATTGCCAGGTGCCGGCAATACAGATGACACTGAACAGTATGACGAGGAAGCCGTTGAGCCAGCCAAAAAAACGATAATTGTCGATGACGAAGCGGCCGTCTAGGCCATTTTTTTCATTGAATAAAAAAATCAAGGCGGTGGCTGAGATAAGAGTACAGATAAACCAGGCCATATTAGTACGCATGCCAGCGAGCTGCGAGCGTTCGTGATAGTCGTCGATAATCTCTGCGCCCAGGGCTAGGTAGGGCACCATAAAAAAGGTCAGGGCTGTGCGTACCAGAAGCATGCTGATCAGCAGCCAAGTGAACAGCTGCATTTGGTCGCTCAGCACGTTGTCTGGTGGCCCGTACAGCATGATAAAACCCGCAGCCATTGGAATAACGGCGGCAATCATTAGCGGGTGTCGGCGGCCAATGCGCGAGCGCAAACGGTCTGACCAGGCGCCAATCATTGGGTCGCTGATACCGTCCCAGATAATTGAAATGGCGATAGCAAGACCGGTCAGCGTCCCCGACAGGCCCAGCACCTGCTTGTAGTAAAACAGTACAAAGACACCCATTGCCGCCTCTTTGAGCCCGTGACTGATAATGCCCGAGCTATAAAGCAGACGGCTATGCAAGCTAATACTTGGGGTGTCATTAGAAAAATTTTGAAAATTTCGCATAAAAAATGCTAGTTACCTATTAATTGGTAATGCAACAGTGAATGTAATATCAAATAAAAATGTACAAGATCAATTAATTAACTCGTTTTTTAAAGGCGAAAATGATCCATAAAGTGTGCAATTTGAATTATAAATCGCTTTTTAGACTAAATCGACACTAGTTTACAAGATGGTATGGATCTAGCTTCAGACAGACTTTAGAGCGCTGGGATCCAGTCATTACTAGTAAGAGCCTGAGCCGATTTCCATTAATGCGTCGTGCTCTTCGGGCGTTAATAGATTTTTTCTGTCAGCCATATTGGCACAAGTCTTAGTCGGTAATTTTTGATAATCGCGGTTGTTTGCTGCGGCAACCACCGTGGCAGTGCGTGTTCTATAGCGCAGTAACACAATCATGACGCCCAAAATACCACCCAACAGGATGCCAAGTATGGTGTTGAACTTGGGGCTGACGATGTTGGGCAGAACCACAGCCTCGCCCATTAGGCGTTCATTGCCCATTCTACTGGCCTTCAATATCGACAGCTCCTGTCGACGCTTATCAAGTGCGACAAAGATAGCCCGATTGGCCTCAAAATTCCCCGTGAGATGCAGTATCTTCTTCTGTGTATCAGGCAGCTCAGCCAGCTTGGCTCTGAACTTAATTCTCTGCTCTTTGAGGTTCTCCTGCTGGCGTTTGAACGAAATATAACTGGGGTGCTCTGGATTGAAACGGCGAGAAATTTCTATCTAATCAATTGACATGACGCTGATGTCCTTCTCTATCTGCACTAGACTGTCCAAAGCAGCTCCGGCCTCAAGAGACAGATCCACTGAGACAGGCTCGCTCCTGAAGTCATTGAGGGCCTCCTCTGAATAGGAGAGATCAGTCTTCACACTGAGGATCTGCTGCCCCAGAAAGTCGAGAGTGCTCTCGGTCTCCGACGGCAGGCGTTGCATTCTCTGGAGATAAAGGTTGTTGGTTACCGAGTCCACAACCTCCTGAATATAATCTCTGTCTGCGCCCTCTAGCGCGATCTCTATAATACCCGTGCTCTTGATCTTTTCAGACACCGACAGAGTGGTTTGCAGATTTAACACAGCATCAAAGCGGCGAGACTTTTTTACCTCAAATTGGGTGCCTGGCCGAGCAGCTAGGCTGTCAACTAGAATCTGCATCTCCCCATCTAGGCCCAAAGCCATCTCACCTAGGGAGCCTTTCAAAAGTTCATTGCCATTACGATCGCGTCGAAGCGTCGACAAAAATTGTATTTCAATTAATTACCATTCTATTTTTCACGACCCATAGCTGTTTGATCGATGGATAAGAGCATTGATCGGCTTTCTTTGAACCGCGCCGATCTACTGCTTTTATGGATTTTTGTCGTATTTATGTGATTTTTCGATAACAGGCCCACTTAATTAACTTTAGCACTGAACAGATTATATTGATATACAAAGTTGTTGCATAAACAAATTTGACTAATACTAAAATCTGTTGACTTCCTGAGAATGCGTAGATAACATTCACGGGTGCAACTTACATCGTCTGAGCCCAGATCAGTTCGAGGCGAACTAACTCTTGCAGGCAACTGTATTTATTAATAAAAGGAAAAAACATGAAAACTAAACTTAATCAAAGCAAACTTAAACTTGCGATCGTATCAGCATTCGCTCTCGGATCCGCTAGTCTTAGCACTGCTGGTTACGCTGCCACGACTTTTGACAACATGGTCATTTTGACAGACGTTGCGATGTCCTGCACTGTCGATGCCGCCCAGTTAAATTTTAGTACCTATGATCCGACATCAGGCACCCCTAATGATGCTTCTGCTGTGATAACATCTAGCTGTACTCATGGCGGTTCGGCAAAGATCACATTGAATCAGGGAGCTTCTCCAGCAGCGGGTTCTACCGATTCCGTTCCACTCCGCCAAATGCTTAATTCGACTGATGCCACGACGCTAGCTTACTCTTTGTATCAGAACAGCGATCGCAACATAGTTTGGGGAAATACGGCGGAAACAGGTTTAGGTTTCACCGCGACTGGCGGTGATGACACGTCTACAGTCTACGGTAGGATTGCTAATGGACTAGTAGCTAGCGTCGGCTCCTATGCTGACAGCTTATCTGTCACACTCTCTTACTAATGCTAACACGAGTGCTAGAACAGGTCGCTTGCGGCCTGTTTTGTTTTGTAGTTTGCGCTGGCATCGCTAACGCCGGAAAAATTGGGGTGAGTCCGGTGCGTGTAACGCTGTCGGACGGCCAGAAGATAGGTTCGCTTTCCGTGCGCAACGATGGTACTGAACCAGTAACGATGCAAATGGAGGTACTGAGCTGGTCACAAGCGGAGGGCAAAGATATTTTGACGCCCAGCCGCGACCTGCTCGCCAATCCGCCCATTTT
Organism: uncultured Pseudomonadales bacterium; assembly: GCA_943846685.1. Lineage (GTDB taxonomy): Bacteria > Pseudomonadota > Gammaproteobacteria > Pseudomonadales > Porticoccaceae > HTCC2207. Next base: position 1,697,834 of record OX044363.1, on the reverse strand, counting down.
CACCATTCCAGCTGGTAGCTCGCAGTTGATCCGAGCTGGGCTGCGCCGCGCACCTGATGCGCAGCGCGAGCTGACCTATCGCGTCATCCTACAGGAATTGCCGCCGCCACCCAATCCCGATTTTATGGGTACGCGGATGTTGATGCGCATCAGTCTGCCAGTGTTTGTTTTGCCTGAGGTTGCCGCTAAACCCGTGCTACGCTGGCAGGCGACTCGTACCCCTCAGGGTGCACTCAAGATCAGCCTGAGCAACAACGGAAACGCCCACATCCAAATTAAAAACTTCAAGTTATCACTGCTTGAAAGCGCGCAACCTTGGGTAACCCTAGAGACGTCTGATTATGTACTAGCTGGTCAGAGCCGCGACTGGATCGTGCTGGCTAACCCGGAAAACCCAGCTCCGCCGCCAGGCGCCACCTTACAGCTTTTTGCTCAGACGGATGCCGGTGACATTGAGGCCGAAGTCATTATTGCGCCTTGATGTGCATTAGGCAGGAATGGTTGCTCATAAGATTAATGCCACCAAGTCTCTAAATGCATGCCTACTTCTGCTGGCCATGGTGACGCTAACACCGCTAGCGGCGCTGGCGGAAGACCCAGCTCATGATGCAGACGAAGTATTTATGGCGGTGCTTATCAACGGGCAAACACAAGGCACCGTTTTTATACTGCGCAGCGACGGTCGTCTGTTCGCGGGAGCTCAAGATCTGCGGCGCTGGCGCTTGCGCTTGCCGAATACTGCCCCTCTTACCCACTACGGCGAGGACTTCTTCGCGCTTGATGCGCTGGCAGGCCTGTCGTATAGATTTGATGAATCCAGTCAAGCGCTGACGGTTCAAGCGGCCCCAAGCTTATTTGATGCCACGCGGTTAAAGGGAACGGTGACCAATTTCAGTGCGCCCACCCCGGCGTCGCCCGGCGGCTTTCTTAATTACGATGTGTCTGCCAATAATGCGCAAGGGCGAACAACGGCCAGCGGGCTGCTTGAACTGGGCGGGTTCGGCAGCTGGGGTGCCGGCCAAACCCATATTTTGGCGCGGGACTTGGGCGGGCATGCTAGCGCCATCCGTCTGGATACCACCTGGACGCTCGACCAGCCGATGCAACTCGCCAGCTTGCGCTTCGGCGACGCGATCAGCGGCACGAGCAGTTGGGGCGGGGCGGTGCGCTTCGGCGGCGTGCAATGGGCGACCAATTTTTCCACCCAGCCTGGCTTCACCTCTTTCCCGTTGCCAGGGATGTCTGGCGAAGCGGCGCTGCCCTCCACGGTGGACCTTTATGTTAATAATGCGTTGCGCATGAGCCGCAAAGTGCCCAGCGGGCCATTCAGCATCGAGGATCTGCCAGTTACGACTGGCCATGGGGATGCTCGTTTGGTGGTACGCGATATTTTAGGGCGCGAGCAGGTCATCACCCAGCCCTTCTATGCCACACGCCGCCTGCTGCAGCAGGGCCTGCAAGATTATTCATACGAGCTGGGATTTGTGCGCAGGAATTTTGGCACCGACAGCAACAACTACGGCCGAGCCCTGGCGATCGGTACGCACCGCTTAGGGATCACCGAGCAGTTCACCGCCGAGTTCCATGGTGGGCTGCTCGGCCATCAGCAGACCTTAGGCCTGGGCGGCGTGTTGATGTTGCCTGCCGCTGGCGTATTATCTGGTTCCTTTGCTGCGAGCCATAGCGATCGAGGCGTGGGCGGATTACTGGAGCTTGGATTTCAGCGTCAGGGCCGCTACTTTAGTTTCGGCGCAAACACTCAGCTCGCCAGCCAGCGCTTCGCGAAGTTGGGGCTGCAGCCCGAAGAGCTTGCGCCCCGACACATAAGCCGGGTGTTTGTCAATTTGGCGACTAGCGACCACGGCTCATTCACAGCGAACTACACGGAGCAGGCCTTCCGTGACCGGCAGGGGAACAAGATACTGGCCGCGAGTTATAACAGGAAAATAGGGCGTCTAGGCAACCTGAGCGCGTCTGTGACTAGGCTTCTCAGTGGGGACGCAAAGACGATCTTCAACCTGAATTTCTTTGTGCCATTAGGGAATAGGACCAACGCCAGCATCAGCACGTCGGCGCAACCAGGCCGCGAGGAGGCGCGTTTACAGGTGAGCCGCGGTATGCCGGCAGGTAGCGGGATGGGCTATCGTCTAGTCGCCGGAGTAGGCGATTCAGACCAACGTGGGGTCGAGGTCAAGCTGCAAAATGAGGTCGGTACTTATACCTTGCTGGCAGACCAGTCCCTCAGCCAGACGGCCTTCCGCGGCAGTGCAAGCGGCGGTGTAGCTTTCTTAGGGGGTAGCGCGTTCTTGAGCCGGCGCATCTCCGACAGCTTTGCTGTGGTGCAGGTGCCCGACTATTCCGGCGTGGGCATCTACGCAGACAACCAACTGGTAGCGCGCACCGACGCCAACGGCAATGCACTGCTGCCACGGCTACGCCCTTACCAAAAGAACACGGTGCGCATCGAGCAGGCTGATTTACCGCTGGATGCGCAGATCGATGCGGTGCAGCTCGACGCCGTGCCGTATTTCCGCAGTGGCCTGCGGCTGAAGTTTCCAGTTAAGCGCAGGCGCGGGGCGCTGCTCACCGTGGTGCTGGAAAACGGCGAACCTTTACCAGCGCGCGCACAGGCGCAAATTATTGGAGATAACGTTGAACAAAATGAAGTCTTCCCCACCGGCATGAGGGGCGAGGTTTATCTGACCGGGCTGGCGGTGAGCAATCGGCTGCGAGTCACTTGGCGAGAGCAGAATTGTGAGTTCGTGCTGCATTTCCCTGAGTCTACCGACCCGCTGCCGCATCTGGGGACTTATATCTGCACGGGAGTAGAACCATGAGAGTATTTATCAGCCTAAAACTCGGCGTCTGCCGAACTTTTCAACCAGCTCGCTCTGCAGCGGCAAGTACCCTTGCGGGCACCTGCAAGCGTAACGTTTTGGCGCCCTGGCTTATTGCATTAGCCTTTGCGCTAACAGCGCAGCAGGGGCATGCATGCGCCCTTAACGTTACAGGGGTGAACTTTGGCAGTTATGATGTGTTCAGTAATTCAGCGCTTGATAGCACCGGCAATATTGACGTGAACTGCCCTAACGGCGTTGGGTATTCCATTGAGCTTAGTGAGGGCGGCGGGACCCATACGCAGCGTGTCATGGGCAGCGGCACCGACACGCTCAACTACAATCTTTACACCGCCGCTAACCGTGCCGTTGTGTGGGGCGACGCCACCAGCGGCACCGTTACAGTAAACGGCACCGGTATTGGTGTGAATGTAAATCACGCGGTTTATGGACGTATCCCCGCCCTCCAGAACGTACACCCGGGCAGCTACAGCGACATCATCATCGTGGAGCTAACTTTTTGACAAAATATACGTAAAAATATGCGCATGGGAAGGGGGTAAGCCCATAGGGTCATAATACTACACTGTTGAATGCAGGCGGCAGCCATGCGGAGGTTTTGATTACACAAAGGAAAATATCAAGGGGCAACACGTAATAGTCATCGCATAGGCGAACAGCGGAAACTGGCTTGCGGCAAGTTGGAGGCCGATCACCATGCTTGGGGTTCTGGTTCTGGTTGGTGGCGATACCTCGAGGCTGTTCGCAAGCCCCTAAAGAGATAAAACATGGTTACTACTTTAAACAGGTCTAGTCAGTTATGTCGTGGACAGAAGTGGCGAGAATATCGCTAAAATTTTAAAATAATGAGCCAATGGAGCGACATCGTGAAGGGCGCAGCTATAGTATTCATGTCAGCCATGACGGTCTGCTCTTTAGAATTTATTTTTTAATAATTACAGCTCTTGCAGATGGGGCTGTTGCAACGGATGCTTTGTATGTTTCTGGATATGAGGTGAAAGGGCCAGTAGACATGCTTGGTAGCTTCCTTGTGAGTCGTAAAACAACCTCTAGTGTAGTGGCTTGCCTCTGAGTCGAGCGGTTTTTAAGCCATTGGTTTATATAGAAACAGACGCCATTACACTTGGGGTGTAGTGGTCGTAGGTTCACAAATTATGCCTACGGCAGAATTTGAACGAGTCGCAACGCGACGCAGCCCCAAACGGATTAGTAACAAACTTTAGTTTGTTACTAATTACAAAATCGTCTGGAACGATTTTGGACGCCCTTTAGGGCGGTCCCGAAGGGATGTGTACCAAGGATGTCACACACAAATCCTGTCGTCGACACTCAGTCTAACTCTGTAGCCTCAAATCCAGCAGACCGTCGAGGGGATCCTTCGGCTTCGCTCAGGATGACAGGCTGTGTGAGTAGGTAGCCTTTTATTCCCGCTCCTTTCATTCCCCCAACCCACCAAGCATAGCCGCAAAAAGCTCCGCATTAGAACAGTCAAAAAGAAAATTCGCCGCCTCAGCCGCAGGCATCCCTGTTTTCTTCGTGATATTAAATCTATGGTTGGCAAATGTTCGCGGGCTAATATGTAAATTACTCGCCGCTTTCTTGGTGTTCTTAGCTAGATAGAGTTCTCTTAGAATATCTATTTCACGATCCGTAAGCGACTTTGTTAAGCCAACAATCTCTTTTTCGAGCAGTATATCTTTCACATACTGTTGAGCATTTTTTTCAGTTGTCGCCACAAAGTGAAAACTGTTTTGGTTGTTTTCTTTGCTTATCAGCTTTTTCTTTTTGATGTCATTTTTAATTATCAGGTTTATCTGAATCCCTTGAACGACTTTCCCTTCCACTTTGTTATCTAATGCACTGGCTATTTCCCATGTCGAAACATCGGAATGGGCGCCGCCTACAAATGACCTGATGACAATCACTTAAAATCTCCTAAAGTTTACTCTAAGATACAGTAATAAAATTCATTTATGAATAAGTATACATGCTCAAATAGCTCCGCTCCAGTTAATGCTCAGGTTTGCTGGTTATATCTCATAGCCAATTTGATTGACAAGTTTCTCAGCTACGGATATTTACCAATGCTAGAGGTTCGGGCCCCGTGCATATTTGGTTTAATAGAATTCAGGGTATAAGGGTCTGTGTATGCGGTGAAATGCCATAAAAACAATAGCTAAGTTGTTAAAACTGATGTTCAATTGGAGGAATATAAAAACTATTTTAATCTTAAATATAAGCCTATCTACTTATATTTACTTGGGGAATCAATGTTCACATTAGCTGCTTTAATCACCAAATTACATTTGCGGTCGGCGCTATTTCTCTGCGCGACTATTTGCTCAGCTTTCTTCACGGTTAGTTTGCATGCTCAGACTGCCGGTGCTGTAGCTGTCTTTAATGTATTCGAAGACGGCCAAGTGGCTTCACCTTGGAATGCGGGTATAAATGCTTTTGACTCGGCGATAGGTTGGGGTGAATGTAACAATGATGGCGGTGCCGGCTGCCCAAGTATCAGTTGGGCTGTAGTCAGTGATAGTGAGCGTGGTTCGGTTCTTCAGGTTTCACATACCGCTGCGGGCAATGCTGCTGGTCTGTTTATTAGTTCTTCTACTGGCCAAAACGGCAGTGATTTTGCGGCTGGTGACCTGAAGTTTGATATTAAGGTTGTCAGTGGTGATAGCAATATTACCGTTAAGCTCGACTGTATTTATCCCTGTACATCGGGTGATAAGGCGCTGGGTAGTAAGGGTGCGGCGGGTTGGGAGACGGTGACTGTGCCATTCTCATTGCTCACCGGTACGGGTCTGGATATCACTAATATCAATACTGGTCTGGTTATCTGGGCGAGCAATGCTACCAGTACGGTTTTCCGTATTGATAATGTTCGCTGGCAAGTTGGCGAAGACAACACTGGTGGTACTGATGGTGGCGGGACTGTTGATGGCGGAGCTACTGATGGCGGAACTACTGATGGTGGAACTACTGATGGTGGAACTGTCGATGGCGGGTTTGGGCCGATAACTGTTCCCTATGATAATGCCCGTGCCGGCAAGCTAAATGGCTCAAAGATATGGCAGCTACCGAATTCTCCTGGTGGCGATCGTCCCGACCAGTGTTGGCTAGCGGTTGGCTCTGATGCCGATGGCGAGATCTATATCTCCGGCCACGACCATATCAATAATTCGATGATGTATCGCATGTATCAAAGCGATGACACCGTCCGCTGGATTGGCGATGCGCGCACTGCATCCCAGGCCGCCAATAATTGGCAGTCCGGTGAAACGGCTGAGAAATTCCACACTCGTCCGATTCATCATGAAGACAGTGTCTATGTCGCCACATTGGATAATTCCAATATGAACAACGGGTTTTTAAATACCCGCGGTTTTCACTGGTACGGTTACGACCGGCCAAACAATAGCTTTAACGATTTAAGTGCTTCAGAGCCCAATGGGGTTGGCGCACCCACATTGCAGTTGGCCACCATTCAGGTCGACCCAGTCAATAACCTGCTCTACGGTATGTCGATTCCGGAAAATAAACTGGTTCGCTATGATATTGAACAGGGTCAGACCACGGTTCTTGGAAAGCCCAGTGCTTGGGGAAGCAATTACTTTTATACCAATCGCTTTATGTGGGTCGACTCTCGCGGTCGTGTCTATATCAGTGGCGGTTCTACTCGCGGTCAGTGGAATCAAGGTGAACCGGCCAATGTGTTTAATCATATCTGGTACTACGACCCTGCAACTGGCTTTGGCGAGTTGCCTCAGTTTGCCCTTCAGGGCGCTAACTCCATGGAAGTGGGGCAGTGGGATAGAACCCGTGAAAATCTCTATACTAGCGATGATCAAGGCAATATCTATAAATTCAATGATGCCGCTGCCAGCTGGACCTTTTTGGGCCGGCCGAATTTCCCCGCCAATTATAAAACCTGGGTATTTCAGCTCTCTGCTGATGAGGAAAAAATCTATATAGGCCAAAGTGATGGCGCTGGCCCCAATACTATCCATGAGTTTGATATTGCCAGCGGCAGTTCCTATCAGTTACTGCAAATCAGCGATCTCGATGATGCGGCGGCGACGGAGAATTTTATTACCGGCTACGATTCCTGGGATAGTCAGGGTAGTTTCTATATCGCCGATTTTAGTATGTACGATGGCGACAACGTCTATATGCTCGGTATTAACCCGGTGCGTATTAAAGCCGCCAAGGGAATTCTTTCCCAGCTGGTAGAGGTCAGCGCGGTGGCTGCGGGAGATAATATTAATCTTAGTCGCAGTGGTTCAACCGGTGCTGCGCTAGAAGTGTTGTATGAGGTTAAAGGTTTCGATGCTGGCGGTGAGTTGGTTGAAACCCGTTATGGCACGGCTAATTTCAATGCTCAGCAGAGTAATCTAACCCTTAGCTACTCAAGCATTCTTCGCGCTAACGGCAATCAGGTTGTCAGTGAGACTTTCTCGGTAATACCGGATGGTAATGACTATGTAACCAGTGCTAATACCGATGTCCAACTCGATGGAGGCGGGACTGTTGATGGCGGAACTACCGATGGCGGAACTACCGATGGCGGGACTGCTGATGGTGGGACTGTTGATGGTGGAACTACGGATGGCGGGGCTGCTGATGGTGGAACTACGGATGGCGGGACTACGGATGGTGGAACTACCGATGGTGGAACTACCGATGGTGGAACTACCGATGGCGGAAACCGATGGTGGAACCACTACAGTGGCTTTGCCGATTTATGTGCAGGGCCAGGTTGATTCGATCTGGGATAAGGGTATCAATGCCTTTGACGAGGCTATTCAATGGGGTGAATGTAATAATGATGGTGGTGCAGCTTGCCCAAGTATCAGTTGGACTGGAGTAACTGATAGCAACCGTGGTGCTGTACTGCAAGTTAGTCATGCCGCCACAGGTGCCTTTGCTGGTCTGTTTATAAGTTCCTCCTTAGGTCAGAATGCCAGTGAATATGCCTCGGGGAATTTGGCATTTGATATCAAGGTTATCAGTGGCGATAGTAATATCTCCGTAAAGCTGGACTGTTTTTACCCCTGTACCTCAAGTGATCAAAATTTGGGCAGTAGGGGTGCCGCGGGCTGGGAAACAGTTAATGTTCCATTCTCGGTTTTAGTCGCTGGCGGCTTGGATATAACCAATATTGATACCGGTCTGGTTATCTGGGCCACTAATACAACCAGTACAGTTTTTCAAATTGATAATGTCCGTTGGGAAGTCGAGACCACTACCGGTGGTACTGACGGCGGGACTGTTGATGGTGGAACTACCGATGGCGGAACTACCGATGGCGGGACTACCGATGGCGGGACTACCGATGGCGGGACTACCGATGGCGGGACTACCGATGGCGGGACTACCGATGGTGGAACTACCGATGGTGGGACTACCGATGGCGGAAATACAGACGGTGGAACAGCTATTGATACCGACTCTGATGGTATTCCGGATAGCATAGATACAGATGATGATAACGATGGTATCTCCGATATCCAGGAGCAGGCTGACGGCACTGACCCATTAAATCCGCTCTCTTGTCGCAGTGGTTGTATGAGCTTTGATGTAGACCATAACGGTCGTGCAGATATGCTTACCGATGGTATTTTATTCTTGCGATATACCCTTGGTTTCTGGGGTGAGGATTTAATCAACGGTGTTGTTTCCTCAGATGCTTCCCTGACAACATCTATTGAGATTGAAACATCGCTCAGTGACATAGTGCGCTTTATTGGCGATATTGATGGCGATGGATCTGTAGATGGATTAACCGATGGTCTTTTACTGGTTCGTTATCTAGCCGGTTTCACCGGAGAATCTTTAATTGATTCCGCTGTGGCTGAAAACGCAACCAGAGTTAGTGCCACTGATATTGAAGCCTATTTGCAGTCAATGATGCCCGGTTCTACCTCGGGGCCTGTGGGCAATATGCCCGCAGCAGCAGCGGACAGTTATAGCACTAATCAGGATAGTTCGTTTACCGCAAACCTTGGCGGCAACGACAGTGGCCTTGAAGATACCCCGGTCACCTATAGCCTTAATAGCGCCGCTAGCAACGGCTCTGTCACAGTCACTGCAAATGGCACCGCCAGCTACACACCCAATGCCGGATTTAATGGCAGTGACAGCTTTACCTATGCTGTTACAGATAATGATGGTGATCAATCTATAGCCACGGTATCAATCAGTGTTATTGATGCCAATACAGCATTCTCGTGGCCTGCGGTAAACAGCGTGGTCAATGAAAATGTGGATACTGCTGTAGCTCTTATTCTGGCTGAAATGACCATCGCCGAAAAAGTGGGCCAGATGGTTCAGGCAGAAATTGGTGGCGTTAATGCCGATCAGGTAGGTCAATACAATCTGGGATCTGTCCTCAATGGCGGTGGCACCTGGCCCAATGGCAAGAACTCCAGTGTCGCCGACTGGGTTGCGCTGGCGGACAGTTTTTACACCGCCAGTACAGACACCAGCGATGGGGGTGTGGGTATTCCGGTTATCTGGGGTACCGATGCTGTTCACGGACATAACAATGTTATTGGCGCCACGATCTTTCCTCACAATATAGGCTTGGGTGCGACCAATAATCCCGGGCTAATGCGTCAGATTGGTGAGGCTACTGCTCTTGAGGTTGCGGTAACCGGAATCGATTGGGTCTTTGCACCGACACTGGCGGTTGTGCGCAATGATCGCTGGGGCAGAACTTACGAGGGTTACTCAGAAGATCCTGAGATCGTAAAAGCCTACGGTGGCGAAATTGTTACCGGCCTGCAGGGGCAGGGCGCTGATCTATTTGGTTCCGACCGTGTGATTGCCACAGCAAAACATTTTATTGGCGATGGTGGTACCCAAAACGGTACCGATCAGGGCAATACCGTGGTCACTGAAGCCGAGCTTCTCAATATTCACGGTCAGGGTTACCTTTCAGCTCTGGCTGCAGGCGCACAGACAGTGATGGCCTCGTACAATAGTTGGAACGGTTCAAAGCTGCATGGCAATCAATACCTGCTAACCGATGTCCTTAAAGACAAGATGGGCTTTGATGGCTTTGTTATCGGTGACTGGAATGGTCATGGTCAGGTGCCTGGCTGTGGTGATAGCCAATGTGCTCAGGCGATTATGGCCGGGGTGGATATGATTATGGTGCCCTTTGCCTGGCAGCAGTTTATCCAGAACACCATTGCTCAGGTTCAGGATGGCACCATTCCCATGTCCCGCATCGATGATGCGGTCACCCGAATACTGCGAGTGAAAATGCGCGCTGGCTTTGCCGATAAGGTCAAACCTTCCGAGCGTGTTCATGCCAATAACAATTCACTACTAGGTTCTGATGCTCATCGTGCCATTGCCCGTCAGGCTGTTCGTGAATCGTTGGTGCTGCTGAAAAACAGCGATAATATTTTACCCCTGTCACGCAATTCCAATGTACTGGTTGCCGGCAGCGGCGCCGATGATATTGGCAAGCAGAGTGGTGGCTGGACAGTTAGCTGGCAGGGTGTTGAAAATTCCAATGGTGACTTTCCCGGTGCTACCTCTATCTATGCCGGTATCCAGTCAGCGGTCAATGCTGGCGGTGGTACTACTCAGCTAAGTGTCGCAGGTAGTTACAGTGGTACTAAACCGGATGTGGCTATTGTGGTCTTTGGTGAGTCACCCTATGCAGAAGGAGTGGGTGATTTAAGCAATATCGAGTACCAGAGCGGTAATAAGTCCGATCTGGCGCTACTTGAATCTCTGCGCGCGCAGGGTATCCCTGTTGTTTCGATCTTCTTAACCGGTCGTCCACTCTGGGTTAATAGCGAGCTCAATGCCTCCAATGCCTTTGTTGCCGCCTGGCTACCGGGCAGTGAGGGTGGTGGTATCGCCGATGTGATCTTTAAAAATAACGCCGGTGGAATTAACGATGACTTTAGCGGTAAGCTTTCATTCTCCTGGCCTAAAAATACTGACCAGTTTGTTCTCAATCGCAATGACACAGACTACGATCCGCTGTTTGCCTATGGCTTTGGTTTAACCTATCAGGACACAGACACCCTGGGTGATAATCTGGATACCTCCGGTGGCGGTTCAGGCCAGCCACAGACCACTTTCTCGGTTCCAGGCACTATTGAAGCGGAACAGTATTCGGCGATGAACGGCATTCAGACTGAAGCTTCTACAGACAGTGGTGGCGGCACTGGTGGCGGCCAAAATATTGGCTATGTGGATATCGGTGATTGGCTGGAATTCAATATAGATGTGCAGACCTCGGGTACCTACCTGATTGAATACCGACTCGCCAGTAATACCGGTAGCAGTGGATTTACTACGTTGACCAATGGTATCCAGATAGATCAACAGGCGGTGCCCAATACCGGTGGTTGGCAGAGTTGGATCACCCAATCGGCAACGGTTAGTTTACAAGCCGGTGAGCAGACCCTGCGGATTAATGCTGTGGGGCCAACCTGGAATATGAACTGGATTAGGCTTTCTCTGGATGATGGAACTGGAGGAACTGGAGGAACTGGAGGAACTGGAGGAACTGACGGAACTGACGGAACTGGCGGAACTGGCGGAACTCCGGACGTCAATAACGAAGTATCCTTCGCCAATGAACGGCTAGTAGGGGGTTCGGATTCGCTGACACCCGGTTTTACCCTGTATGTTTTTGATAATGATTTAGGCGCGCCTGGTAGCAGTGTCTGTAATGGTGGTTGCGCCTCGGCATGGCCGCCTGTATTGGTCGAAGATGAGCAGGCTTCTGGTGTAAGCGGATTGAGCACGATAGTGCGCGACGATGGCAGCAAGCAAGCCGCGTATAACAATCGCCCCTTATACTTCTATACCGGAGACAGCGCAGCTGATGATACCCGCGGTGACGGACTCGGTGGCGTATGGTGGCTAGTGCCTTATGGTGTCTTAGGTGAAGTTGACGTGCTCTACAACGAGCTGACAGCGCAGCAACCTGACACCCAATTTGAAACAAACGTTGCCTTAGTAACCCGTTTTTCTGATCGTCCACGTACCCGTCATGCCCGTGAAGACGAGTTTCAGTCCTACGATCATTACATTAAATTCTACTTTGAAGACCGTTCAAGCAGTATCGAGATTGTCGATTACGTTGCCAAGGGTGGTAACAGGATTGAAATGAATGTGCGTACCATTTTCCCGCTGGACCCAATTCAAGCGGAGAATCGTTGGTGGTATCAGGGTATAACCACCGTCGCTCAGTACGCGAGTAATGGCGTCATGACTTATCAGGGCTTTGATGGAACCTATTATAACTATCAAAAAACCAGCACTGAAAACACCCGCTTGGGAAGGCCTATTCAACTGGGTGATCGCATGGAATTTGAGATCAGCCAGTTCAGTGCGCCCGGCATTCCCCGTGGCCAGGCCAACTATTATGGCACCACCTTTCTCTACATTGTGGGTGAGGGTATTGTTCCATGGTATGCACAGGCAGCAGGTTCAACATACCCTGAAGACAGTCAAAAAATCCCTGAAGAGTTCTGGTTAGGCGGGCATACCACTATTCACCACCAGTATACCGATGAACCCAACGATAATTTCTTGCAAATGGCGACCAATCTCGGCTACGACAACGGACAGAAATTTCTGCTCGGGCGCCGCGTCCATCACTCTTCGGTGATTAATGGTTCACATGATGAAGATCCTGCGAATGGGGTGTTAGCGACTAGCGCTGGTTTATCAGGCACACGTTTCATTAATCAGCGTTGCACCGGTTGTCATGAGCGTAATGGCGGTGCCGGCGTTGCTAATAATGGTGTCTCGCTTGATCGTTGGGTATTTAAAGTAGGTGATGCCAATGGTGCACCAGACCCGCTTATTGGCAGTGTATTGCAGCCTAGCGGCAGTGCCGGTGAAGGCAATGTTTCTATCGCTTCCTGGACCGAAGGTGCAAACGGACTGCGAACCCCCAACTATCAATTTAGTCAGGGTACACCTGCTACTTTTTCTGCGCGAATTGCCCCGCGTCTTGTTGGGTTGGGTTTGCTGGAAGCCATACCCGAAACGGCTATCCTAGCGTTGGAAGACCCCGATGATGCTAATGGCGACGGTATTTCCGGTCGTGCCAATAGAGTGGTAGACCCCGAGAACAGTGCGCTAACGCGCCTGGGTCGTTTTGGCTGGAAGGCGGCAACCACAAGCGTAAAGCATCAGGTGGCCGCAGCGTTGAATACCGATATGGGCGTACGAACCTCTGTTCTGCCTAATCCGGATTGTGGCTCCGCACAAACCAATTGCGGTGGAAACAGCCCGCTGATGCCGGAAGAGAACTTAGACAACCTTATCTTGTATATTTCTGCTCTGGGTGTCCGTCCTCAGCGCGTCTGGAACGAGGGCGTTGAAAACCAGCAAGTCCTTCAGGGCAGAGAGCAGTTTAGAAATATTGGCTGCGCAGGCTGTCACACGGAGTCCTTCCAGACCAGCGAATTCCATCCATTGGCCGAAGTGCGTGACCAAACCATTTATCCCTATAGTGATATGTTGCTGCATTATATGGGTGAAGGGCTCGCCGATAATCTGGGTGAGGGGCTGGCCAGCGGTGGCGAGTGGCGAACGACACCATTGTGGGGACTCGGCTTGTCCGCCTGTGTAACAGGCGGGGTTACTAATCCGACCGGCAGGGAAGGTGGAGAAATTTGTACACCTGATCACGCCTATCTACATGATGGCCGAGCGCGCTCTATTGAAGAGGCTATTTTATGGCACGGTATTGAAGGCTCTGAAGGGAAAATATCGACTGATGCATATAAGGCCCTGTCAGTGCAAAATCAGCAGTCGGTATTGCGTTTCCTAGAATCCTTATAAGCGTCAAATTAAACGGTTATCGTTCACGTGGCCCCGACTAAAGTTGGGGCTTTTTTTTGTATTAAATATAGCCTGAAAGAGAGATTAAAAGACAGCCTAACCCTTCCTTACTATAGCGACATGCGCAAACAGGGTGCTGCAAAATTAACCAGGAGCATCACTAGGTAGCGGCTTACTATTCAGTAATAGTGTATATCTGGAAACTGCAGCAACTGGGTGTAAAAAAGAACCGACAAAATTAATCCGGTTACCCATACGGTGGTGATGTAAGTCGCCATCATATCTTTTAGCCTATCGGCTGTAGTATGGGTATTGCCCGATGACTGATTGCCCCGGTTAGTCCAGCGCTGTTTAGACAGTCTGGCCAGACAATAGACCTTAACCGCCGCATTTAGCAGCTGGTTAAAATAGAGAATAAATGGCCACTCAATATGCACGCTGTTGCTGTAGCGAAATAGAAATAGCGACAGCGCCATCCTTGAGATGGCAATCCAGATAAAGTACCAGACAATATAATAGGGGTCGTGAAGCAATGTGGCGCCTATGGCGACTATAGGACTCACCAACATGGTCCACATCGCGATGCGCTGATCCATCACACACCACCAGATAAAACCCCCAATCTTGTTCGGCCCCAACTTCAGTGCCCTGGTGCCATTGCGCAGCATATTGCCCGACCAGCGGCGAAAGTTCTGGGTCATTCGTTCAACCCCTGAACCCTCAATCTCCTCGATGGTATAAACCAGTGCATCGGGCACATAGAGCATCTTGGCATCCTTGGTGAGCATGTAATACCAGGTGCTTTTATCGTCTCCGGAGAGAAACCGAAATGTTCCCCATAACCAGTGATAGAGGTGATCGGCCTCGAGCATACGAATAAAATTGTACTGGGTTAGATGGTTGGCGCGAAACACTGACATACGCCCGGTCAGGGTTAATACTTTGTTAGACATAGAATGAGATTGCATAGCGATTCTGCGCTGCGAGAAGCGCATGGTCAGCCACGACTGAATCCATTTTGGGCCATAGCAAATCACCTCTTCATTGGTGGTGACGGCCTGCAGTTCGGGGTCATTTTCAAACAGTGGACAACACTTGCGCAAAATCCCCGGCGCCAACACCGCATCACCATCCATAAATACAATCAGGTCATCCTTGTGAATACCCCTGCGCGACATAGCCCGCAATACCAATCCTATGGCCATTCGTTTGCCAGAGAGATTCTGACGGATCATTATAAATTCCAGCGGCAGATGTTTAGCGTGCTGGCGCAGATAGGTCATGATGATATCTTCATCATAGGCATCGCCGGAGCCCAGCCACAGAGTGCAGGGCACGCCAGCTTCTTCAACCTCGCGACAGATACTCTGAATAACCAGCTCGGTGGTCTCGCGGCGTTCGCGAAAAGTGGTCATCATAAAATGCATATGCCGCGGTCGCCAGCCATCGCGCCAGACTTGATCCGCATTGGCGCGGATCTGTGGGAAGCGTCGATGTTGATAAAACTCCGAGCGCAGCACATGCACAAACCACCAGCTGTAACGCCAAATGCCAAGTGTCCCGAGAGTAATAGTGACGGTCTTAAGTTCGGGCTGCCAGAGCTTATTCGGCAGCAAAAGAATCAGCAGTAGGCAGACAATGATATAGGCCGCTAATTGAAGACGCGCTTTGCTATGCCATTTTTTCGGCTTATCAACATAGAGTTCACCGCTGATCAGGGCACTGTAATCGCGATTTGATTTGCCGCTGTTCACAGTGCCTGCTGAGATAAACTCTGGTGGTCGGTAGAATCCGCTCGCTCTTTATTGGCAAGGTATTTTAGTACAGTCTGACTTATCCGCGAGGTGGCAAAGCGCACCTCCACAGGAAGACCAGAGCGCAGGTGAAGGGCATCGGAACTGTTCATTTGCAGTTCAATTTCTATCTGAATATATCGCTCAGATAAGCTTTCAGAATGATAGCTGAGCTGTTGTGCAGTGGACCTCAGGGTTTCTATTTTGATATCGCTAACAGAACCCAGCCAGTGTTGATTCAAGCTTGGCAGGTGCACCTGAGTCAATTGGTTAAGGTGGATTAAGCGCGCCTCCTGTTCGGTGACAAATACATTCACCACCGGCGCCTCGGCACGTTCAAAGACACCCAGAGTTTCACCGCGCTTAACCATGGCACCGCGCTCACGTAGCAGCTGCACAACTCGGCCATCACTGGGTGAGAGTATCGAAAGATTCTCCTGATACTCGTAGAGGGCAAGCAGGTCACGCATAGCTAGGCTGACTTCCTGTTCGACCAGATCTATATCGATCTGTAACAGGCGAGCCTCGCGGCTGGTCATAGAGCCAGAGGTTTCGATAGCCACTAGATAGCGTTTGCGCTGCGCCTCGAGTTCGAGCTTTTTTTGCTCGATATGGGTTTTTGCCTCGGCAATTTGCTTTTGTAATATCGGCGACTCAATGCTGAGTATTGTCGTACCCTCGGAAACCGGTTGATCAATAATGCTGGAAACTCTGGTAATGCGCCCGTCGACCAGTGAAACAATGGTCTCAACAGGCACCGAGGTCGTCGCTGTATTGACTTTCAGGGTCAGAAAGTTTTCATACAGGGTTAGGGTTAACAGACCCAATAAGCCGATACCCAGACTAATATAGAACAGCGACATCATTAGCATTCGCCTTGGAATCCGCGAGATGGGCAACTGTGCAACCGGGCTGGCATTGGGTTCAGTCGAGACTGGGGTTACCGGGGAATCGATACGCAGAATAGTATCTTTAAGGGGAATCATCGCGCCGCGAATCAGCTGTTCAATAAAATGATTCATCAACTCTTTTTGGCGTTCGTTCAAGTCGACAAACCTGCAGGCAAAATGGCCCGTCTCAGGGTTGCTTCGCACCACTTCAGCGATAACGTCAAAGGCAATCATAAAGCCCTGAAAGGGCAGTTCGAATTTCCATGATAACTGATCGCCAATCTCTATAGCATCATTCCAGCGATCCCAGTCACGCACTCTAAAGCCGCCCAGACTCCAATCCACGGCACGGTAGTGACGCTTGTCGGTCATTAAATTTAGCGGCGTTGCGACTCTATGATGTAATCGCTGACAGGCCTTTTCACGGGTAATTTCCAAACTGCTGCGCCTTCCAATAGCTTTTCATAACAAATTTTCAAAAATAGTTTTTCTAGATATAGATGTAGGGCAATTTTTGCGCCAACTGTTTTTACAGGCGGGGATGATCGTGGATAAATTCAATAAAGGCTATATAAGTCATACGGTTAGCCTATATTCGTGAAATTGTTTGTGAATGTTTTTAAAGTCATTCAAAGCGAATTTAAAAACACAGGGATGACTTTATTTGCAAACTGCAGCGCAAAACGCAACGGGAATTTCAAAATGCAATGCAAAGTCGCAATGACAAATGTCGTGAATACTATAAAACCGTCTAACCCATTGATTCTAATAGCTCTGTTAAGTTTTGACTAAGTTGGCCTAGCATTTGCTAGGCCCATAATAGGGATTATTAAATAGGCTTATATAGCAAGCTTAAATTAAAAGTTTGGGTAGCCAATAAAAAGTAACGTGCATTCAAAGGATTTGAAAGGGAATGGTTTTTTCCAGCAATATTTTTTTATTCTTTTTTTTACCGATATTTTTGACGTTTTATTATTTAACGCCAGAGCGTAAACGCTCCTGGGTAATACTGATTGGCAGCTATATTTTTTATGCCTGGTGGCGGGTTGATTTCCTGCTGTTATTTATCGCTGTTACCCTGTGGAACTATTATATAGGCCGAGGTATCTCCAGTTCGGTGAGCGGTTCCAAGCGAGCGCGACAGTGGGTTACGGTTGGTATCTGCGCAAACCTCTCCGCTCTGGGTTATTTTAAATACGCCAATTTTGGTGTTGCCACGGTTAATGCCGCGATGGTTGAGCTGGGATTGGATCCCTGGTTATTAACTGTTGTTATCCTGCCCATCGGTATTTCGTTTTATATTTTTCAGGCGATCAGTTACATCATTGATGTCTATCGGGGTGATACCCCAGCCACGGAAAATATTATCGACTTCGCTGCTTTTATTGCTCTGTTTCCGCAGCTGATTGCCGGGCCGGTGCTGCGCTACAAAGATATTGCCGATCAGTTTACCCAACGCAGTCATACTGTGGATAAATTCGCTCAGGGCGTTCAGCGTTTTATGCTCGGGTTTATTAAAAAGGTGATTATCGCCGACAGTTTGGCACCTCTGGTTAATCAGGGTTTTGCACTGCAGGACCCGAGCTTTTTAGATGCCTGGCTAGCGGTATTGGCCTATACCGCGCAGCTCTATTTTGACTTCTCCGGTTATGCGGATATGGCGATTGGCTTGGGCTTGATGATGGGCTTTCGCTTTATGGAAAACTTTTCTCACCCCTATATCAGTCAGTCGATTACCGAGTTCTGGCGGCGCTGGCATATCAGTCTCTCAAGCTGGTTGCGGGATTATCTGTATATCCCTTTGGGCGGCAATCGGCGCGGCCAAATAATCACTTATCGCAATCTGTTTTTGACCATGCTGCTGGGTGGCTTATGGCATGGCGCCAACTGGACATTTTTAGTTTGGGGTGCCTGGCATGGATGCCTATTAGCCATGGAGAAAGCCCTTGGCGTTGACACTTCTGGCGAGAAATTCTCGCCATTGCGCTGGCTGCTGTGTCTGCTGTTAGTCATGCTCGGCTG
Organism: uncultured Pseudomonadales bacterium; assembly: GCA_943846685.1. GTDB lineage: Bacteria > Pseudomonadota > Gammaproteobacteria > Pseudomonadales > Porticoccaceae > HTCC2207. The sequence goes on along the minus strand of OX044363.1, from coordinate 1,679,438 downwards.
GGTGGTATTTCGTGCCGAAAGCCTTGGTCAGGCGTTTATTATTTTTAGCGCGATGGTCAATATTGAGCCGCTATCCATAACTCAAAGCCTGCAATTTAGTCCAGTCTATGGGGGGCAGGTCAATGCTCTGCAGATTGCCACACTGCTACTGGCCTGGTTGCTGATTATTGTTCGAGGATTGTATCAGCGCCAGCTTGAGAGGATTGATTACCCTCAAACCGAGCAGCGCAGTCAGCTCCCCATACGCTCCTTATCAAGAGGCTCCTTATCTACAGGCTATCTATCTACGGGCTATGCATTTTTACTGGTACCAGTATTTATCTTGGCAATCTTTAAGTTATCAGCAGAGAGTTATTCTGCTTTTCTCTACTTTCAGTTTTAAGGGGTTTTAATGTCAGAGCTTGTTAATAAACAGCTTGTTAATAAACTGCTTATCGCATTATTTTTAACGCTGGTATTTGGTGCCAGTATTACTACCTGGGGGAATTTGGGGTGGCAGGATCAAGCAGAGCAATACTATAACCAGAAGTCCTTCCTCAGCGGTGACATAGCCCGAGATTTTGAGCAGCAATACGATGAAGAGTTCTCGCTGCAACAGATTGGTCTCAATGTGTGGACGGCGTTTAAATATCTACTGTTTAATCAGGCAAAAAAAGGCCTGTTGATCGGCAGCAATGGATGGCTTTTTTCCGATGAAGAATTTATTGCCCCTGTGGGCGCTGCTCAGGCAGTAGACAACAATATTCAATTTATTGATTTGGCATCTCGCCAGTTGGCCAGTCATGGTGTGGGTTTGATGGTCGTACTGATCCCTGCAAAGGCAAGGCTGTTGGAACGCCAGACAGGCGCTCACCAGCCAGCGACAATTCATAGAGACCTTTACCCCCAGGTGATTAATACACTTCGAGATAAGCATATTCTCACGGTGGACGGCTTGCGAGAAATGCGTGCTCAGTCTCAGCCTGAATCACTCTATTTTAAGACCGATACCCATTGGACACCTGAGGGCGCACAGGTAATTGCCTCTGGTGCCGCCAGGCTTTTTTATAAGCACTTACCTCAGTTGAGCTTGCACCAGCAGCGTTTTATCACCGAGACCATTGGTGAGCAGGCTCTCGAGGGCGACTTGTTGCGCTTTCTGCCGCTGTCCCCGCTGTTTGACGGGCTGATGCCAGCAGCAGAGACAATGGGCTTAGCTCAGACTTATCTCGTCGACAATGACCAGCTATTTGCAACTGATCTGTTTGAAGAGCTGGGGTCGCTGGAGGATCCGTTCGTCACTCTTCCGGAGGTGGTGCTGTTGGGAACCAGCTTTAGTGCCGATCGGCGCTGGAATTTTGATGGTGCTTTAAAGCAGGCGCTGACAGTTGATATACAAAATCTGGCTGAGCAGGGGCAGGGGCCAATCATGCCTATGGCCAATTTTTTAAATGATTATTTACCTTCGGCAGACAACTTAAAGTTAGTGATCTGGGAAATTCCCGAACGCTATCTGGCTATTGCTTACCCGCTTGCTTATTCCCTTGACCATCCACTTACTTTTTCCGAACAGGCCAGTAAACCCGATAAAAACACTTTTAGTTCAAATAGGGAGTTCAAACAGTGAAACAGACGTTGGTTATAAAATTAATGGTGTCTCTGCTATTGAGTGGTATCTCCGTTGGCAGTTTGGCCAATGAAGCGGCGCTATACGATTTGGCTCCTGAAGGATCGGCATTTATACGGATTATTGATCTCCGAGAACAGGGCCGGGATCAATCGGCGTCTAATAAGTTGCGGTTAAAATTTCAGAACAAGCGTTTATCCGCAGAGGCCTATTGCAGTGCCTCTGAGTTTATCTATGTGAAGCCTGGTGAGTATCGCCAGAAGATCAATGGAATGCTCTGGGAAGGCACTCTGGAGCCCAATCAGGCCTATTCTCTGGTGGTTGCGAATAATCTCTTAAAACTTCTTAAGGATTTTCGCGCCGAGGATTCACGGCGTGGGGTATTAGCTGTCTACAACTTTTCCGGGCGCTCGGACCTGGGTTTAAACACGGCTCTGTCAGCGAGATCGGTATTTGCAGGTATTCCTCAGGGGCAGTCGGTTGCTCGAGCGATCAATCCGCTTAAAAGCGCATTTGTGGTGGTGGGTAGCAGTGCTGGCGAGAGAGAGAATCTCGCTGCTACTGATCCGATGATTTTTCAAGCCGGTGTTTTATCGAGCCTGTTTATCTGTGCTGAGCACAGCGGAATAGTTGCCCGCTGGGCGAATAGTATGGGGGATCGTTAAATGTCAGCCTATAAAACTTATAGAGCGAAAGTTTGTTGCAGGCTAGTGCAGATATTAGTGCTGAGCCTGCTCACTTGCGCTGCAGCCAATGCTCTAAATCCGCCAGACGAGAAAAGTACCGTCTGTGATGCAGCTGATCGACCGGAAAGTTACCACAGTAAATTTCTCAAGAATTTTAAAACCCTGCAAAAAGGTCAGGGCGGTTGGCTGTACCGCAATATGGATTTTAAGCGCACCTACGGCCCCAGACAGCCTGGCTATAAAAATTTGCAGCAGTTACAGCAGGCACTCCAGGCCAGGGGGACAACCCTTGTTATGGTGCCAATTCCCGGCCGCCCGCTGATTCATCCGGAGTATCTGGGTGAGATTAATTACGATGTGCCGCGGGCTCGCAGGTCCTATAGTAATTATCTGCAGAAATTGCGCGACAGCATGATTGTGGTGCCGAATATTGAAAGCCTGTTTGCGCAAACCCAAACCAAGCCGCTGTTCTTTGCCCGCGATCATCATTGGAATCACCACGGCGCGCGAACCATTGCCAGACTAACGGCCCATTCGATTAAAGCTGACAGGGTTTACTCGGGTATTGAAAAGCAAAAGTTTGAAAGTTATGGCGTGGGTAAGGATCACAACCATGGCAGTTTGCAGCGCGCGGCACTGGAGCTCTGTCAGCAGTCCTATCCCAAAGAGCCTTTTAAACTTTACCAGACAGTGCTCAGGGACAGTGATGATCTATTTGCCGATTTAACCGAACCGCAGATAGTGCTTGTAGGTACCAGCAATAGCCAAGGTAGCCTGAGCCTTAATTTTGCCGGTTTTCTCGCTCACTATGTGGGTGCCGGCGTCAACAATAAAGCCAGAAGTGGTGGTGGTTTTGGTGGCGCACTAAAAGATTACCTGAGCAGTGAGGCGTTTCAACGCTCGCCGCCGAGAGTGCTGGTCTGGGAATTTCCCGGTTACTACTCGCTTAATGATCAGGTCTTTTTTGACGAGATTCTACAATATCTGCACAGCATTGAGACGGATAGAAAATCTGGGGGCCAGTTATCAAGCTAAGAGACGCTCTTGCCGTAATGCTTTTCAGCAGTGCAGCTATTGGGGCCGCTGCAGAGGATCAGCTGAGTGTCTTTGTCGGTATTGGCTACGACAGTAATCCCTACAAAATCTCATCGCCGGAGGCTGTTCAGGGTGCTGCAGAATACAAAGTCTTAACCCTCAACTATCAGGGCGATAACCATCGATCTCATCATCGCCCTAGCCATCGCCCTAACCAAGGCAATGCAAAAAAAGCCAATTTACGTTATCGGCTGGGCTTGCAAAAAGACATTTACAATCGCAGCAGTAGGGCCGCTGACAATTCACGATTTGATGGTCATCTGCGGTGGATAGGGCGCTTTAAGTTCGCTGAAAAGAAGGCCAATCTTATGCTCAGTGGGGATATACGCAGTGAGCGAAATACCTACTACAGCCAGACTCAACGGCAAATAGCAGAGACCAGCGATGGAGATCTGATCGACAATCGCTTTAGTTTCGATGCGCTGAGTTTGAGTGCGGAGCTGGTTTATTACGCCGATAAAAAACACTCCTGGTCGCTGCTAACCCAGGTGGGTCAGCGCAACTATCGAGAGGATTATAGGGATGTTGGACTTGAGCCTCTAGATTTTAACGAGTTTCGCCTGCAGCCGAGTTTCCGCTACAAGGCAGAATCCGGCGCTAATCTACGACTTTTTATCTATCATAAATCACGCAAGTACAGTGCTCTGCACAATGATCTTGGCACTGATCCAGAGGGCGGATCATCACTGCTGGAATACTCACTAAATGGTTATGGCGCTGTTTTCAGTAAAGCGCTAAATGAAAATCTCGACAGCTCATTTTATCTCAGCGGCTACTTTGCCCGTGACAATGGCCAGGGCAGTCGGGACCTCGATTATCACAGGCTTACAGCCAGTCTTAACTATCAGCTCGACAGCGGTGCCAATATTGAAATCAATGGTCAGGCTTACTGGCGAGGCTATTTGAATCAGCAATTATCACCTGAGGAATCAGAAACTGGAAGCTCTGGCGGTCACAGAAAAGGACTGATAGCCGAGTTTGTCTACAGTCAGCAGCTGGGGTTTAGGTCACTGAGAGGATTGGTTACTCTGCGCAGGGAGGTTGAATACAACTCAGTCGAGGTACTTGGATATCAGCGGCAGATAGTCGAATTAGGTTTGCAGTATCAGCTGTAAATGGTTCAAATTCACAGTCCCTGCCAGCCCCTGAGAATCCAAAGTTAGGCTAATTAATAATAAATTTTTACAAAACTAAATTTGCTGTTAACATATAAATGATCTATACATAAATGAATTAATTTAAGTTTTTAAATAAAAGGACTCCTTTGTGAAAGGTTTTGTTCTTACTGGTGTATTTGATTTTCTGGAAAAGCAATTTGATGAACAGCTGGTCTTTGACTTAATGGATAAGTACGGAATGCCGCTGGGAGGCGTCTATTCTCCCGTGGCTGATTACCCAGACAATACCCTGTTCCAGTTGCTTGAGCGCGCCGCAGAATTGCTTGATATGCCGAGCAGTAAGCTATCAAAGATTCTTGGGGTAAATCTTTTTGCTGAGCTATCGTCGCTAAATCCATTCTGGGTTGGGCAGGCTAAAAATACATTTGAGTTACTTAAAAGTCATGATGTTCTGCTTAATAAGGCTATAGAAGAAGCATTTCCAGGGTTTATAGCACCATCATTTAATTGCATTGAAATTAATCCAGATATTTTAGAGATTAGCTATAAGTCGCCATTTATGCCTGCAGATGTTGCCGAAGGTTTAATGTCTGCTGCGATTATTCATTACAACGAAAACTTTTATATTGAGTCGAAAAAATACGAGCAACCGGTTGATTTTAACCTGCGGTTTTTTTTAAGGCGTAGATGTAACAATAGAATTTTAACCGATTAATTTTTTAAATAAGGAGTTAGAGTGCCATGAATGGGCAGTTGTTTTTGCAGGCTTTACCCGACAATTATTTTGTGCCTATAAATGATTGAGAAAGCCAGTTATCCTCAACTGTTGGAAAATAAATTGCGTCGTGAAATTGCGGCTCGCAATCAGGCTGAGCAACTTCTCGAAGAGAAAAGCCGCGAACTCTATCAGAGCAATCAAGAGCTCTATCTGCGCAACCAAAAGATTGCCGAGCAGAGCCGTCACCTGCAGAAACAGGTGCTTGAGTTGCAGGAGACACGCCAGCAATTAGTCCAGTCGGAAAAGATGGCGGTGATTGGTCAGCTAGCTGCCGGAGTGGCCCATGAAATCAATAACCCGGTTGGGTTTGTCGCCAGTAATCTGGATAGCCTGAGTGACTATATGGTTGAGTTACGCAAGTTGCTTGATCTGCAGGCGCAAGCTCTTGAGATGTTTGCCGCTGAGGGCTCGAAAAATGGCGATTTGTCAGATACTGCAACTATAAGCAGCCTAGATAATCTGCGGGCCTTTACCCATAAGGTTAACCCCAACTTTTTATTACCAGATATAGATCAGTTAATTGGCGACTCGATTGAAGGTGCCGAGCGGGTTAAGCAGATCGTTGCTGATCTCTCGGATTTCTCCTATCTGAGTGAGCTTCAAGCCAGTCCGGAGGATATTAATACTCTCCTGCAAAAGACCATAAATATAGCCTCCAGTGAACTTAAGTATAAGGCCGATATAGAGTTGTATCTGGCGGAGATTCCCGCAGTTGTCTGTCATGGCGGCAAGGTTGGGCAGGTGTTTCTCAACCTGCTGGTCAATGCCGCTCAGGCAATAAAGGAACGCGGTTTGATTACTGTTTCCACTGGCCGGGAGGGGGAGATGGTGTGGATTGAAATTAGCGATAATGGCTGCGGTATTGCCGAGAAAGATCTGGCAAAAATATTCGATCCATTTTTTACCACTAAGGAAATTGGCAAGGGCACAGGTCTGGGTCTGCATGTGGTGAAAGGCGCGATTGATATGCATGGCGGTGAGATCCATGTCAGCAGCAAAGAGGGCTGCGGAGCTTCGTTTAGAGTTCTGTTGCCGATCGCCGGGTTGAGTTAAACCGCTCGCTTGCAAGCTTTTGTCGATTTGACAATCTGCCATTGAGCAACTAAAAAATAGAGGAATAATAAAAATTACCAAGAATAAAAAATAATTGCAGAATTTTTGCAGGAAGCATTTTGATTGTTCAGGAGCAATAGCAGTAACAGATCGCGCTATTTGTGAACGTCAAAAATTAAACAGGAGGGACCTGTCCGAAATGAGTAATAGTCAACCTACTATACTGCTGGTCGATGATGAGCGGCGCGTGCTCTCATCACTTACACGCTGTCTGGCAAGACTAGGTGTTAATCTGGTGGATTACAGCTGCCCACAGCAGGCACTGGAATTTGCCGCAGAGAATCGTCCGGATCTAGTGATTTCCGATCAGCGTATGCCGATAATGCAGGGCAGCCAGATGCTCAGTGAGATAAAAACCATCTGGCCGGATATTCACACGATTATTCTCAGTGGTTACAGTGATCTTGAATCACTCTCGGATGCCTTTAACCGCCGTATTATCGATCGCTTTATCAGCAAACCCTGGGATAATAATGAATTGCGTATGGTGGTTACTGCGGCACTGAGAGAGCAGGGGCTGTTTGGTTTTAGCGGCGAAAAAAACACCTCTGTGACGACTGATTTTCACGGTATGCACAGTGCCAATCCGGCTATGTACCGTCTGTTTGAACGAATTACAAAATCGGCGAGAGCCAATATTCCTATCTTTATTTCTGGTGAGACTGGAACAGGTAAAGAGTTGGTTGCCAGGGCCTGCCATTTGGAAAGCCCGAGAAAGTCGCAGCCTTTTATTGCCATAAACTGTGCAAACTTTAATGAGAACCTGATTGAGTCACAGCTGTTTGGTCATATGAAGGGTGCCTTTACCGGCGCCACGGCGGATCATCAGGGATTGATGGCGGCAGCGGGACAGGGCACGCTGTTTCTCGATGAGGTAACTACTTTGCCTCTGTCTCTGCAGGCGAAGTTGCTGCGGGTTATTCAGGAGCGCGAGTTCTCGCCGGTCGGTAGCCATCAGAGCTATCCGTTTGTCGCCCAGTTGTTGACGGCTTCGTCTACTACGCTTGCGAAAGCGGTTGAGCTTGGCCAGTTTCGTGAAGATCTCTACTACCGTCTCAATGTTATTCCTTTGCAATTGCCGCCGTTGCGCGATCGCGGCGATGATGTGGTGATTATGGCTGAGTACTTTTTGCGCTTCTTTGCTCGACAGGAGAGTAAGGTGTTTAACGGTTTTAGTGAGGATGCTGAGGTATTTCTGCGCCAGTACCCCTGGCCGGGCAATGTGCGTCAGTTGGAGAATCTTGTTCATAGTATTGTGGTGCTTGCTGATCAGCGGATTGTTGATGGGGCGATGCTTGGTTCGGCGATTGAGGGAGGATCTTTATTAAAAGATGCTGAGGGCTCCTTGTTAAGAGATGCTGAGGGCTCGTACTCTTCATTAAAAGACGCTGAGGGCTCGTACTCTTCATTAAAAGACGCTGAGGGCTCCTTGTTAAGAGATGCTGAGGGCTCTTTATTAAAAGACGCTGAGGGCTCCTCTTCATTAAAAGACGCTGATGGCTCTTTATTAAGACAGGCTAATGGCTCTTTGGCTTCAGGTAGCGGCGGGGTGCAACCTCTGTGGCAGGTGGAGAAAAATACTATTGAAGATGCCATTGCCAGCTGTGGCGGCAATATACCCAAGGCGGCGGCACTGCTGGAGGTAAGTCCCTCGACCATTTACCGCAAGCAGAAGCACTGGTGATTCTTATTTTGCGATGGCGTTGTGCAATGCATATTGCAAAAGTCTTCAATGGTGCTTCACTTATAAATTAATGTATATTATCAATATAATCTCATAACTGTCTAATAAATATACTAAATATACTTCCTTAAATTAGTTGGCACAGAGTTTGCGATGATCTATGACAGCACGTATGTCATTTCAGAATCATCAACGACGGCTGCCATGCCACAGGGAGTAATGATGTTAAATAAAAATGGATTAGAGATAGCGGTAAACCCCGGCGAGATTTCCCTTGCCGAAAAAAATAGCCAGCTGAGCCCGGCTGAGCAGAGTTCGCAAATATTTAAAGCGCCACTTAAAGAGCCACTTAAAGAGCCGCTTAAATCGACAGCTCAATCATTACCTGAAGTAACCGTCAAATCGGAACTGGATATCAATCCTTCCCCAGCGGCTAATGACAGCCCCATAAGCTTTAAGCTCGATCTTCTTGAGCTCGACTCCGGACAAATTGCAGAGATCGCAGCAAAACCAACCATCAGTATTCTCGGGCTGGGGTATGTGGGGGCTGTCTCCGCTGCCTGTTTTTCACATCGAGGTCATTCAGTGATTGGTGTCGACCCGGACGTTGAGAAAATTGCGACGTTAAACCGCGGTGAGTCACCAATTGTCGAGGAGGGCCTGGCAGACTTGCTGGACAATGCGCGGCGGGTGGGTCGTCTCGAGGCTATCTGTGAACCACGCAAAGCGGTTATGGAGTCCGATATAACCATGGTCTGTGTCGGCACCCCAGCCGGGCCCGATGGTGAGTGCGACCTTAAATACTTACGTATGGCTGCGGAGCAGATTGGCTCGGCTCTGGCGGTTAAAGACGATTACCATGTGGTGGTATTCCGCAGCACTGTGCCACCTAAAACAACCCGCGATATTTTAATACCGATTCTGGAAAAAGCCTCTGGGAAGTTTTCCGGCAGGGATTTCGGCGTCTGTTTTAACCCGGAGTTTTTGCGCGAGAGCAGCGCGATCAAAGATTTCTATGAGCCGCCGAAAACCGTGATTGGCGCTGTGGATCAGCGCAGTTCAGCCGCTGTAGCCGAGCTTTACAAGGGTCTTTCCGGTGAGTTGATTGAAACCACTATTGAGGCGGCTGAATTTGTTAAATATATCGACAATACCTGGCATGGCCTGAAAGTCGGTTTTGGCAATGAGGTGGGGCGCCTGTGTAAAGCGATGGGCGTCGACAGTCATCAGGTAATGAATATTTTTGTTAAGGATACCAAGCTTAATCTGTCTCCCTACTACCTGAGACCAGGCTTTGCCTTTGGTGGCTCCTGCCTGCCGAAAGATACTCGCGGCATTATGAATTTGGCTGCGGATAACAGCGTTAGCACCCCGTTAATTGACAGCATTCTTAATTCCAATGACCGCCATATAGAACACGCGCTATCGATGATTACCGCCTGCAAGGTAAAGCGTATCGGCATAGTTGGCCTTACCTTTAAGGCGCATACAGATGATATGCGCGAAAGTCCGCTGTTAGAGCTGGTGAGACAGCTGCGCGAGCGCGGACACGATATTCGCTATTTCGACCCCAATGTCGCCTCTGAAGACCTATTGAAAATGGGCGTAGAGCGGCAGCTGAGTTATTCGCGGTGCCTGAATATTGAGCAGTTGGTAAACACCACCGATATGTTGGTGGTCGGTCACAATACTGATTACGGAAGGGGCGCTGCCCATCTGGCCGAGGGCTTTATGCCAGTGGTCGATCTGGTGGGACTGGGCAATTCATTTAAGTACGCAAAAAACTGCCAGGGAATTTGTTGGTAATAAGGACTTTTTAAAAAATATAGGGAGGAAGTATGGATAGGGAAATTGAACAATCTGAAACAGGTGATCAGCCGCTGATAAAAAATGTCGTGCCAGTGATTCTCTCGGGAGGCAATGGCACTCGACTGTGGCCTAAATCCCGCAAGAAAATGCCCAAGCAGCTGTTAAAGCTCAATGGTGAAGACTCTATGCTACAGCGCACTGTAAGCCGCGTTGCGAACCTGCAAAGCCCCATTGTGGTGTGCAATGAGGAACAGCGCTTTATGATTGCCAGCCAGCTTCAGGAGGTCAACTGCAGCGCGACGATCATTGTTGAGCCGATTGCACGCAATACTGCACCTGCGATTGCTGTGGCGGCATTTAAGGCGCTTTCACAGGGCACTGATCCGATTCTTCTCGTTCAGCCGGCTGATCATTTAATTGGCGATCAGGAGGCTTTCCAGGTTGCCTTAGAAGCGGCACTGGAACTTGCAGACAGCGGCAAGCTGGTTACTTTTGGCGTGCCGCCATCGGTGGCGGATACAGGTTTTGGTTATATCAAGGTTGCTGGTGGGTCTGGTGGATCAATCTCCGAGGGGGAGAGGATAGAGCAGTTTGTTGAGAAGCCAGACTTGACCACCGCTGAACAATATCTCAGCAGTGGTGATTACTTTTGGAACAGTGGCATGTTTGTGTTTAAAGCCAGTGCCTATCTAAAAGAGTTAGAAGAGCTGCAATCGGAGATGTTTTTTCACTGCCAGAGAGCCTACCGCCGGTCGGTGCTTGAGGTGGGGGTTATTCGACTCTCGGAGCAGGCGTTTGATCTCTGCCCCAGTGACTCTATTGATTACGCCATTATGGAGAAGACAGACAATGCCTGGTTGGTTCCGCTGTACAGTAGCTGGAAAGATCTCGGCAACTGGTCGGCGATGTGGGAGGCGGCTGAAAAGGATGTTGATAAAATGTCAGTGGGGGGATGTGCTTGCTGAGGATTGTAAGGGAAGTTTCTTTCAGAGCGATGGGCGTTTGATTGCTGCCATTGGGGTGGAGGATTTAATTGTTGTGGATACTAAGGATGCGATTCTTGTTGCCGATAAGAGCCGTGTTCAGGAGGTTAAAAGTCTGGTTGCCCGTTTGGATCAGCAGGGCAGAACTGAGCATCTCTCTCATCGCGAGGTTATGCGCCCATGGGGCAGTTACGATTCCATCGGTCAGGGGCACCGGTTTCAGGTGAAGCTGATTAAGGTTAATCCCGGTGAGAGTTTATCTTTGCAGATGCATCATTATCGGGCGGAGCATTGGATTGTGGTGACTGGTACAGCCTTGGTTGAGCGCGATGGGAAAGAGGAGTTGGTCTCTGAGAATGAGTCGGTGTATATCCAGATTGGTCAGCGTCATCGTTTAACGAATCCGGGGAGTTTGCCATTGCAGTTGATTGAGGTGCAGAGTGGCTGCTATTTGGGTGAGGATGATATTGTGCGGTTTAGTGATAATTATAATCGTGTGCAGGAGGCTGGGTAGTCTGGGTGTTTAGTCTCGTGTGGATAGCCCCTGCCTAGACCCTTGAGATCGGTCCCATGAGTACAGGTATTTGCAGCGTTCGCACAACTCGCTGCGCTCAGACAAGTGCTCTCTATCTGCAAATACCTGTACCCATAAGCCGGGCCCTGATTGATCTCAAGGGTCTAGGCAGGGGCTATCTGAACTATCGGAGTACAGTCTGGTATAAAAGGGAGCGGCTTCGAGGCTGTTTGGGGTTATCTGCTTTTATGGCATGTGTATTTTGATTGTGCGGCGCTTAACCAATCCGCGGGTTCGCGCGACCAGCTCGGCTATGGATATAGGTATTCTGTTGCTGTTGTTTTTACAGTTGGTGGTCGGCTTGGCTTCAATTTTTGTCTCTGCGGGGCATATGGATGGTGAGGAGATGCTTAAGCTGATGAGCTGGGCGCAGAATATCCTGATCTTTAATCCAACCACGGCGGCGGCAAGCATTGCGTCGGTTCACTGGATATACAAGCTGCATATATTGCTCGGTATGGGTATTTTTGTACTCTTTCCGTTCTCGCGCTTGGTGCATATTTGGAGTGTGCCGGTTAAGTATTTACGCCGTAACTATCAGGTGGTGCGCAGCAAATAGATAGCGCTGGTGCGGCTGTAAATAAAAAAACCCTTAAATTAAAACCTATGCTAATCTTTATAGGCAAGCTTATGATGAGATTGCCTATTAAAGAATGTAAGCTGATTTGACTGTAAATTTTTGGCGAATGGTGAGGGGTTATGAAAGGGATGTTATTTACATCGTTTCTGTATCTGGTTGAAGAACAGTACGGACTCGAGATGGTTGATGAGGTTATCGCCGAAGCCGCCCCTGCAAGCGGGGGTATTTACACCACGGTTGGCAATTACGATCACACTGAGCTGATCGATATGATTGTGGTGCTGAGCAAAAAGATTAATGTCTCGGTGGTACACCTGACCAAAACCTTTGGCATGTATCTGTTTGCCGAGCTAATTGCCGCCTATCCCCAGTGGATCGATGGTCTTCACTCCTCTTTTGCGCTGTTACACAAGGTCGATGGTTTTATTCATGGTGAGGTAAAAAAACTTTACCCGGATGCGTCGCCGCCAACTTTCAAGTGCACTGACTATACCGACAACAGTATGGAAGTTATCTATCAGTCACCCCGCTGTATGGGTGATGTGGCTGAGGGGCTTATTCAGGGTTGTGCTGCGTACTACGGTGAAAAGATACTGGTGCGTAGGGAAAGCCTTGATGATAAGAGCGGATCAACAGAGCGCTTTCTGCTAACTTTGGTCAATACTGAAGAGAAAGCGGTAACGGTTTAGAGTAGCCTACTCTGAAAGTTGACTCTGGCAGCGAATATTTTGCTGCCAGAGCCATCAATAGCCAGAGCCAATAAAACCAGTTGCTAAAAAGCGACTAGACCTAAGTTCCTAAATCTAAGCTACTAGACCGTGGCTTTTAAGGCCTGTTCTATATCCGCCAAAATATCATCCGCATGCTCAATACCCACCGAGATACGAACCAGATCTGAACTAACACCTGCACGAGCCAACTCTTCCTCGTCTAGCTGACGGTGAGTTGTACTGGCCGGATGACAGGCAAGACTCTTGGCATCGCCAATATTGACCAGACGCTTAATCATCTGCAGTGCATCGATAAACTTGGCACCGGCTGCTTCACCACCTTTGATACCAAAGCTGATAATCGAGGAGGGCTTGCCAGAGCAAATGCGTTTAGCCAGTTCAAAGTATTTATCATTCGAGAGCCCAGCATAGTTTACCCAGCTGACCAACTCATGGCTTTCAAGATAACTGGCAACCGCCATAGCATTCTCCACATGACGATCCATACGCAGCGCCAAAGTTTCGAGTCCCTGAAGAATTAAAAACGCATTAAACGGCGAAATAGCGGCACCCATATTGCGCAGAGGTACTACCCGAGCACGGCCAATAAATGGCGCGTCAAAGGCATCTGCATAGACCACACCGTGGTAGGAGGGGTCTGGGGTATTGAACTGTGGGAAGCGTGGATTATCTTTCCAGGTGAATTTACCGCTGTCGACAATCATGCCGCCAATGCTGGTACCGTGGCCGCCAATATACTTGGTCAGAGAATGCACAACTATATCTGCACCCTGTTCGAATGGTCGGCACAGGTAGGGTGTTGCAACGGTGTTATCGACAATAACTGGAAGGCCATGGCGATGAGCCATAGTCGACAGAGCTTCAATATCTACAACATTGCCAGCAGGGTTGCCGATCGACTCACAGAAAATAGCCTTGGTGTTGTCGTCGATAAGCGCTTCCAGAGCGGCTATATCATCACCGGAGGCCATGCGCACCTCTATACCCTGCTGGGGTAGGGTATGAGCAAATAAATTGTAGCTGCCACCGTAGAGCTGGCTGACACTCACCATATTGTCGCCGGCGCGGCACAGGGTCTGAATAGTGCCGGTGATTGCGGCCATACCTGAAGCCATACAGAGTCCGGCAACGCCGCCTTCCATTGCCGCAACACGCTGCTCGAGCACATCGCAGGTCGGATTCATTATTCGTGAATAAATATTTCCCGGCTCAGCGAGATTAAACAGATCGGCACCATGTTGGGTATCGCGAAAACTGTATGAAGTCGTTTGATAGATCGGCACAGCCACCGCGCGGGTGGTTGGGTCATCGTTAAATCCAGCATGGATTGCCTGAGTTTCAAGTTTCATAATCTGCTAATTCCTGTTATCCGGTTTAGTTGTTTTTATACGGTTAAATAAAAAAATTCAGCAGATAGTCTTACCTAACTTTTAGGAAATAACAAGTTAACCATCAACCCGATTGGTAACCCATAATGTCTGGTAGGGCTGCATCTGAATAGACTGCATTTTTTGGTTACAGCTCAACCCGCTAATAAGATCAACCCAACTTTCATTGTCGATCAAATTGATATCGGAGAGATTTAAGCTCTGCACCGAGTCGCTAATATTACTAACACAGAAAATACTCTGCTGACGATCAATACTCTGTCGCCAAAAGCCAAACAATTTACTGCCCAGATGCAGCGTAAACTGAGTCGCATTGGGGTGGAATGCCGACTGTTGTCGACGGATTTCAAGCAGCTTTTTAAGACCAGAAAATACCTGTGACTCGTTGCTGTCAGCATTTGATAACCGCGCGTCCAGTTCAGGGTAGTCCCACTGGTGACGATTGATCGCCCGGTTATGGCCAGCGTTTTCAACCCGCTGATAATCATTGCGGGTACCCATCAGGCTGTGGATGTAAATAGCCGGAACGCCCTCCAGGGCAAGCATAATCGCATGGGCGCAGATAAACCGTTGCAGCGCCCACTGATCCGGCCCCGCCTGAGTTCCCTGCAGTGCATCAAACAGCGAGATATTAATTTCATAGGGTTTGCTTTTGCCCTCGTCTACGGCACGCCAGGAGACACGCCCGCCAAACTGTTGCATGGTTTCCACCAACGTATTTATTTCGCTGTCGTCGAGTAGCCCCTCGGCAGGGCGCAGACCTATGCCGTCATGGGAGGCGATAAAATTAAAGTAGGCGGTGCCATTGCGCGCTGGCGGCATACTCATCATCCACTGTTTTAGGTAGTTGCAGTCACCGGTTACCAGCGTATTAACTAATAATGGTGGCAGGGAGAAGTTATACACCCAGTGGGCTTCGTTGGCGTTGCCAAAGTAGGCGAGGTTTTCGCGGTTGGGAATATTAGTTTCGGTAACAATCACGGCGT
Organism: uncultured Pseudomonadales bacterium; assembly: GCA_943846685.1. Taxonomy (GTDB): domain Bacteria; phylum Pseudomonadota; class Gammaproteobacteria; order Pseudomonadales; family Porticoccaceae; genus HTCC2207. The sequence goes on along the minus strand of OX044363.1, from coordinate 1,664,307 downwards.
CAGATTGGGCATGTTCAATCAGTGTCCGTAACAGCCGTACAACCTCATGGGTCTGGTCGAGATTAATGCAGTTGGTGCCCAATTCTTTCCACAAAAAGGCTACGGCATCGAGTCGGAATAGTCGCACGCCGCTGTCGAGATACTGACGAATAATGCTGGCAAATTGTTTCAGTACTTCGGGATTTCTGAAGTTCAGGTCAACCTGGTCATGACTAAAAGTACACCAGACGTGCTGAGTACCCTCGGCGGTTTCTACCTCACGTAAAAGTGGGTTGGTGCGTGGGCGAACAACGCTGCTCAGATCATCTTCGGGGCTTGCAGTGACAAAGAAGTTTCGCCCGGGATCGCGGCCTTTAATAAAATTCTCAAACCATGGGCTGCGCGCCGAGCAGTGGTTAATAACCAAATCCGACATCAATCGGTAGTCTGCTGCTATCTCTTCAATATCTGCCCATTCACCCAGTGATTCATTGACGCTTGAGTAGTCCAGAACTGAAAAGCCATCGTCTGAGGTAAAGGGATAAAAGGGCAGTATATGCACGCCATTAATACGGCCTTTTACTTGCTTATCAAGAAAGTGCTTTAGGCTGTGAAGGGGCGATTCCCCCTCCTGCAAAATACTGTCGCCATAGCTTATTACCAGACAGTCACTTTCATCCCAGTGATTGATATAGCGGGTTGGCGCAGTGTCGATTTCCTGCAGTCGCATAATCTCAATCAGCTCATCACTGAGCCTGCTGTAATCAACCGACTCAACCATATCGTAGATAGCTTCGATATGGTGTCTGACGCTTTTAAATAACTGGCTGGAATCTTTTTCAGTATCTTTAGTCATGGTTATTATTACTGTCCGCCAAATTCAGCCGCATCCGCTTCAACCGCAGCAGTCAGTTGTTCAAATATATCTGGCACCGCACTTCTTACGCGGTTCCAGCTCGGGATAAAGGGTTTTTCCATGGGGCTGTTAAAGAATACTTCACCGGCCTTGATAATATTTTCGGCAAACATCTCTACGGCTTTTTCCTCTTCGTGAATATCCAGCGTTAAGCCGTTCATAATTGCATCGTTATGGCAGGTTTCGACTATATCCAATGCCATGCGGAAGTAAGTGGCTTTTAAGGAGCGGAATGCTTCATGACTAAAGACAACACCCTGTGTGGCCAGTTTGCGGAACAGTGCTTTGGTGATATCGATCGACATTTTTGACAGGCCATCTTGATCATTGTCGAGAGAAAGATTCTGGTGTTTATGGTCATAGTTATCGGCAATATCCACCTGACAGAGACGGTTGCTGGCAAAGTTGCGATGCATCTCTGAGAGAACACCAATTTCCAGACCCCAGTCGCTGGGGATGCGCAGGTCACTGAGGACATCGCGGCGGAAAGAGAACTCACCGGCGAGCGGGTATCTAAAGCTGCCCATATAGTTGAGATAGTCTGTATGGCCGACAGTTTTCTTTAGCGCGCTCAATAGCGGTGAGACCAACAGTCGAGAAACGCGACCATTGATTTTGCCATTGGCAACTCGAGCGTAATAACCTTTACAAAATTCATAGTTAAAGCGTGGGTTGGCGACCGGATAAATCAGTCGTGCCAACAGTTCACGGTCGTAGGTGGTGATATCGCAGTCGTGTAGCGCCACAGATTCGGCTTTTCCTGAAGCTAAGGTATAACCCATGCAGTACCAGACATTGCGGCCCTTGCCGAGCTCTTTGGGCGCCAGGCCCAGGGCCTGAAGTTTTGCATCCAGTGCTTTTAGTCGCGGGCCGTCATTCCACAGAACTCGATGATGCTGGGGCAGGGCGGAGAAAAACCCAAGCGCGTCGCGATACTGCTGTTGATCAGCGCGATCAAGACCAATAACAATCTGGTTGAGATAGGGCACCTGTTTTAAATGATTAATAATTTCCGGTAGGGCATCGCCCTGAAGTTCGGAGTAGAGCGATGGCAGAATCAGTGCCATAGGTCGTGTTTTGGAGAACTCGAGAAGCTCTGTTTCCATCTCCTCAACTGAGCGGTTAGAGAGGTTGTGTAAAGTTGTTATAACGCCATTTTGGTGAAAGTCGCCCATGTTTAATTCTCTTTTATTATTGATGTTTATCGAACAATTTTTTTACGATTTTTAGCCGTGAATTTGTAGCCAATCAGCGACGCCAGTCGCCCAGCCCTGAGGGCCGGTTTGGGCGCTGATAGAAACATTTTCACTGCGAGTTAATGCTGGTGGTGCATGATGATCAGATTTAATAATTAGTGCATTTGAAGCCTGTTCAAGCATGGAAATATCATTGCCACTATCGCCAATCGCGAGGGTCTGACAGGCGCTTTGCTCGGCCTGCCGAAGATAGAGTTTTTCAAGTTGAACAAGGGCGCGTCCCTTATCGGTATCGCCGCCAATATTGAGAAACCGTCCGCCCTGCAAAACCGTAGCTCCAAGAGATTGCATCTTTTCGACAAACAATTTTTTCCGTTCAGCGGTTCCGGTCCAGTGCACTGGCTCGCTGTAATCACGCTGATTGGCGAGGCTTGCCAGATGATGATTCAGGCCGGTTAGCTGGGTAATGCCCTCTGCGCCATGTTCTCTAAAGGCAGAATCAAAGGTCTGGTACTCGGCCGAAAACTCAGCAGCTTGGCTATCCAATAATGTCTGCCAAGTTGAACGTGAGGCTGCGTTCTCGAGAACCCAGAAATCATCAACGGTTTTAGAATTTTTTGGTTGTTGAGAAAAGTAACCGCAGGGAATATAGATGGCTGCGCCATTCTCAATAATAAAAGGATGCGGGTTATTCAGCTGGTTGCGCAAAGGCAGCAGTTCGACCTTGGTTTTACTGGTGATAGGGATAACCGGAATACCGCGCTGTTCCAATTCGGCAAGCATTGTTGCCGCCGGTTGAAAGCTGTAGCTATGGTGGTCGAGGAGGCTGCCATCCAGATCAGTAAAAATAAGCTTCACAGGTAAGCTAAATAGATTTGCTATTTGCGACGCATTATTCACAGTTTCCATGCTCCGAGACTTGCTGTTGTTTGGTTGCAAAATAAGCGGCAAGACCCGAATAGAAAATTGTTGGGCGCACCGACTTGGTGCGCTCGTAGCTGGAATAACTGTGTTTTTGCCCCAGTATCACTGGCTAAAATTCCCTTATTTCCTATTAAAACTGCGTTGATGGCGGCTTTGGTGCATCCGCACCAAATTAAATGGTGCGGTTTTTGCCATCGGTATAAATTGGTAGTGCAGTAATCGTGCCAAGCGTTAAATTAAAGTATTTCAGGAGCATAGTGTTCTTACTTTGAATGAAGATTGAGGGAGGTTGATGAAGGTTGTGAATGCTGAGAAGTCGGATTATTTAGGTGTGTAATCAGCCTTGGCTTCAGCGATACTTCTTTTAAAGCGTTTGCGCTGAGCAGCAATATTTATCTCAAAGGCAATTTTGGAAATCTCAATAGATTCAGGGTGTGGTTTTGATTTAACCCGCGAATTATTTATCAGCCAGTTAGCCACTTCATAAAAGTGCCAGAGGGGAACGCTGCCAGAGACGCTTGGCTGTGGGAAAAGCGCTTTTGAATCAGTGACAAATTTGCGGATATTTTGTCGAGAGCAGTTGGCCAGTTCGGCAATATCTGTAATGCCGACCAAATCAGGTTTAAGCTCGAGAAATTCCGAACCTGGGATAGCTAACTGCACCTGTGCGATAGCCCCTTGAACTGCGCTTGCGGCTGACTCAGCCTGACGCCCGTAGTCGAGTGCTATTGAGCCGACTCCGCCTATGCCTATTACTGCGTCGTCACATCCTGCTTCAAATAGTGCATCTAGGTACGCCTCTGGGTTGCCTCCTGAAGCTGGTAATGAAGAAGCTGGTAATGAAGAAGCTGGTAATGAAAAGGTCAGCGTAAATTCGTAGTCGTTCATTTTTTCACCTCGTATAGTTTGATGATTGGATAGATACAGCCATCAATACTTTTCTTTAGTCTTTTAGCGTAATTGCCGGGATTTTTCGGGGTGCTCCAAACCGATATCTGGCAGAACCGTCCACAGCGACAGTCGGCTTTGTTTTTCGGGCAGCGCAAAACACCCCAAGCATGTCCATTTGCTACTCTTAAAGTCCAACCGTTTGAAAGTGCGTGTTGAACTACTTTATTGATTTCCTTATTGGGGTGCTTCATTTCTCAATACCCTAAGACTAGTGTGTAAACAAAAGGTTGTCAAATGACAATTAATTTAAATGCTTTTAATTTTTAATAGGGTAGAGCTTGTGGGGCTTAGGTAGCGGTTTGAGTTCTCAATAACGGATGATCTGAGGGATTTTTTTACTTTGTTAGGATAAACCTGCTGAAGTGATTTATTAGCTTAGGGAAAATGCCTAGAACAAAAAAATGCCCTGCAGTTTTGCAACTGCAGGGCATTCTTCGATTGTAGATAATGATCTGAATATAAATACGGCTACGAAAGTATAGGCCCTAACTTCATAGCAATACCCATATCACCCTGAATCTTTAGTTTACCGGTCATAAAGGCCGAGGTGCCATCAAGCTTACCTTCAGCCATCGCCATAAAGTTTTCCAAGCTGATAACCATGGTGCATTGGGCTTCTACATCATCATTGTTGATCACATTTGGAACCTGAGAAGCGTCTAAAGTAAGAAACCCATCATCACCAAAATCAAATTTCAAGACTGAACCCAAACCGCAGTCTTCCCCGACCTTTTCTTTTAAACCTGCTGTAACTGCTTCCAATGACATATGGATATTCCTCTTTTATTTTTTGTATAACGACCCTGTTTGAACGCTCGTTATATTCGATTTGTTGTTCTACTGTAAAAATCTGCGCTTAAAAAATCAAGACATAATGACTGCCAAAAGATAATATCAGCGCTAGCTATCAACTTTTGTCAGTATTGCCACAGCAGAGGTGTGAATTTGGAATTACACTGTAATTCTAAGAATATCTTGAGAAGTCAGATAATCAATAATAATAAATGGAAACTCGATGACCTTATCTAATCCAACGATTGACGTGCGCAGTGGCGAAGAGCTGGATTCTCAGCGCTTGGATAAAGTGCTCAGAGAAATTATTCCAGAATTGCAGGGCAGTCCATCTATTCAGCAGTACGCATCGGGCGCATCCAATCTCACTTACCTGATTAGTTACAGAAATCGCGAGCTGGTATTGCGACGACCGCCACCGGGTGTAAAAGCCGCCAGTGCCCATTCGATGATTCGCGAGTATCGGGTTATCAGTGCACTGAAGTCATCCTATCCCTCAGTGCCGAAAGCGATCTACTACACAGATGATGAATCTCTTCTCGGTTCCGAGTTTTATCTGATGGAAAAGATTGAGGGTGTTCTGGTTAAAAACAGCTTGCCCTCGGCATGGAATTTTAGCGATGCCGACCGCTATCAGTTTTGCAAAACCGTATTTGATAAATTAATTCAGCTGCATCAGGTGGATTATGCCGCCGCAGGATTGGCCGAGTTTGGCAAGCCCGCTGGCTATGCCGAGCGCCAGATACTGGGTTGGAATAAACGCTTTGCCAATGCTCAGACGGCAGATGTACCAGGGTTTGAAGATGTCCGTGAATGGCTTGAGGCGAATATACCTGATTCAAAGGCTAGCAATATCCCCGCTGCGCTTATCCACGGTGACTTTCGTATCGACAATGTGATGATTGACCCCGTTGATCCGTTTAATGTTATTGCAGTAATGGATTGGGAGATGGCGGCACTGGGCGACCCGCTGATGGATTTAGCCAACTCACTGGCCTATTGGGTGCATGCCGATGATGCGCCAGCCCTGCAGGCGATGAAAGTTCAGCCATCAGATGCACCGGGCATGATGCGCCGCGAGGAAATATTCGCTTACTACGCCGAGCAGACCGGCTTTGATACCTCGAGCTGGGATTTCTATGAGGTCTATGGCTACTGGCGGCTGGTGGGGATTTTACAGCAGCTCTACTACCGCTATGCCAATAAGATGACCAAAGATCAGCGCTTTGCCAGCTATGGTCAGGTGGTTACTCATCTGGGTGAGCACTGCCGCCAGTTGATTGCCAAGTCAGCTCTTTAGCGGCGGTGGCTTAGAAAGATTCAGACCAGAATAACTACACATAATTATAAGATGTAGAAGGGGTTAAAGAATTATGCAGGTTATTAAATCCTCGCCCCGCGCGAAGGGTGTTTTAATGTTTCTGATGCTGCTGAATATTCTCAGTATGCTTGATCGCAGTCTTATTGCGGCCTTTTCTCAAACAATAATGGATGACCTCAACCTCAGTCCCTCCCAACTTGGGCTCTTAAATGGCTGGGTATTTACGGTCTGCTATGTGGTGATGGGACTGTTTATGGGCGCGCTTGCCGATCGCTTTCACCGTCCGCGACTTATTGCCGCAGGTCTTATTTTGTGGAGTGCCCTAACGGCGGTTTCTGGCATCGCTAAAAACTTTACTCAAATCGCTCTGGCGAGATTATTTATCGGTATTGGCGAGTCGACCATGACCCCAACTTCGATGTCGATGCTGGCAGATTTATTTCCCGCGCAAAAGCGCGGCACAGCGGTAGGGCTCTACTATCTGGGTGTGCCTGTGGGAACCAGCCTGGCGTTTATTCTGGCCGGTTCTCTGGGGGTTGAGATTGGCTGGCGCAACTGTTTCTTGCTACTCGGTGGATTGGGAATAGTTCTGGCGCTTGGTTTGCTGCTGTTAAGAGATCCCCGCCGTGGAGTTATGGAGAGTGAAAGCACCACAGCTTCCACTGAATCAGAGTCAGCCGTAGGCTGGCGAGAAGGACTGTCAGATTTAAAGCAGGTATTAAAAGGCTCGCCGGTGCTGATATGGATTATGCTCGGCGCAGTTATGCTGCATATTCCAATAGGTGCAGGTGCCTTTGCGATTCCCTGGTTGATTGCCGAGCGCGGTTTTGAGCAGGGCTATATCACGGCGCTGTTCGGCACTATTTTTCTGCTCTTCGGTACTCTGGGTACCTTGTTTGGTGGCGCCATGAGCGACTGGTATCAGCGCCGCTATAGAGGTGGGCGAATTCGTTTCCTGGCGCTATTGATGATTGCGGTGACTCCCTTAACCCTGGGTTACAGATTTGCCTCGCCGGACTCGCTGATCTTTTTTCTGGGCATGAGTTTCGCGCTATTTAGTCTTAGCTCTTTCTATGGGCCGGCATTTTCAACAGTTCAGGACCTAACGCCGGCGCGTCTGCGCGGAGTTATGACCGCGGTATTACTGGTTGCCTGCAATCTGCTCGGTTTTAGTCTCGGCTCTTTTATGACCGGTGTTGCCCAGGAATTATTTCAGGCTGCTGCGGTTGTTAATCCCTATACATGGTCGCTTTTGCTGGCTGATATTTGTGGTGCAATGAGCATTCCCTGTTTTCTCTATGCCTCTGTATGCCTTGAGCGGCAGCGTGACTAGCCAGCCGCCTTATTTTTTGACATATGAAGTGCCACAACTTAATGTAAACAGCTTAAATTTAGTAAGAGGGTGAATCGGTGGATATTAATTTTTCAGCACAGGATCTTGAGTTTCGAGATGATGTGCGGGCATTTTTTGCCAGTGAATACGATGCCAAGGTCGCGGAGAGTCTCTCCAGCGGTCAGGGTGAAGATTACAAGGAAGCTATTGTGGTCTGGCAGAAAAAGCTTCATGCCAAAGGTTGGATTGCGCCGGGCTGGCCTAAAGAATACGGTGGTACTGGCTGGTCTGTCACCCAGAAGTTTATCTATGAAACCGAGCGCGGCGCAGCGGGTATTCCCGATGTGGTTCCCTTCGGTCTGAAAATGGTTGCGCCGGTTATCTACACCTTTGGTAGCGAAGAGCAGAAGGCCAAATTTTTACCCCGCATTCTCTCCAGTGAAGACTGGTGGTGTCAGGGCTATTCAGAACCCGGTGCCGGTTCTGATCTGGCCGCCTTGAGTACAACCGCAGAGTACGCCGGCGATAATTATATTGTTAATGGTCGCAAAATCTGGACAACCTTTGCCCAGTTTTCCGACTGGATTTTCTGTCTGGTGCGAACCTCCAAAGATGTACGCAAACAACAGGGTATTAGCTTTCTGTTAATTGATATGAATACCCCAGGCGTTTCAGTAAAGCCAATTCCTACAATCGACGGCAAACACAGCCTTAATGAAGTGCTGTTTGAAGATGCGCTTGTGCCTAGAGAAAATTTAATTGGTGAACAGGATAAAGGCTGGACCTACGCCAAGGCATTGCTCGCCCATGAACGCACCGGTATGGCTGAGGTGGCCGACTCCAAGCGTATGCTGAGCAATCTCAAGCAGCGCGCTGCGGCAGAGGTTAACGGCGGTCAGCCTATGCTCGATGATCCGGTATTCCAGATGCGTCTATCCGATATTGAAATGCAATTGATGGCTCTGGAGTACACCGAGCTACGAGTATTTGCCTCTATGGCCGCCGGGGGAATGCCGGGGCCTGAATCCTCATTGTTAAAAATCAAAGGCACTGAAATCTCACAGTCTATTCACGAGCTGCAACTGCAACTGGCTGCCTATTATGGCGGTGCTCTGCAGGGGGATCTGAGCTAATCAGCAGCTGGGTCACGAGTTTGCCGCTGAGGCGCGCAAAAGTTATATGTATGGCCGCGCCGCGACTATTTACGGCGGCTCAAATGAAGTGCAGCGCAATGTGATTGCCAAGGCCGTGTTAGGCCTTTAAGTAAGGCCTCTATAAAAAATATTGTTGGAGATGGGTTAGATGAATTTTGAGTTTTCCGAAGAACAGGTAATGATTAAAGACAGCGTTGCGCGCTTTGTCCGCGACGAGTATGACTTTGATACCAGACGTAAGATTATTGATTCAGAAGAGGGTATTAACCGTGACTTCTGGACAATGTTTGCCGAGTTGGGTTGGCTGTCGGTTCCCTTTGAGGAGCAGTACGGCGGTTTTGGTGGTTCCGTTGAAGATCTGGTTGCAGTGATGGAAGAGCTTGGCAAGGGGATTGTTGTTGAACCCTATGTCTCTACAGTGGTCATTTTTGGCGGTCTGCTCTCTGCGGCGACCAATGAAGAATTAAAGTCGACTTATATCCCGAAAATTATTGATGGTAGCTGTCTGGGTTCTTTTGCTTTTCTGGAGCCCCAGTCGCGTTTTGAAATTGCCGATATAGCCACTAGTGCGACAGTGGGTAAGGATGGTTACGCTATTAACGGTACCAAAACCGTGGTCTTTAATGGCGCTAGCGCCGATAGCCTTATTGTTGCTGCTCGCACCAGCGGTGGGCAGTTTGATCGCGACGGTATCAGCCTGTTTATGGTGGCTGCAGATGCGCCGGGCGTCAGCATTAATAGCTATAAAACTATGGATGGTCAGAGTGCTTCGACTATCAATTTTAATGATGTACTAGTTACTGAAAGTCAGCTGTTGGGTACTGCGGGTCAGGGTATGGAGATAGTCGATCAGGTAATGCCAAATATCCTTCTGGCACTGAGTGCCGAGGCATTGGGAATTATGGCTACCCTCAATGCGATTACTGTGGATTACACCAAAACTCGTCAACAGTTTGGTACGCCGATTAGTTCATTTCAGGCACTGCAGCACCGTATGGTGGATACCTTTATGGCCTGTGAGCAGACTAAATCGTTACTTTATCGCGGGCTTTGCGATGCCAATAAAGCGGCAGTTGATCCTTCAGTGGGAACTGCTGAGTTACTAAAATCAGTTCATGCTCTAAAGGCGACAGTGGCTAAATATGGCAAGCTGATCGGTGAAGAGGCGATTCAAATACACGGTGGTATTGGTATTACCGATGAGTTAAATATCGGTCATTATGTAAAGCGCCTGATGACCATTAATGTGACCTTTGGTGATGCAGATTTTCACCAGAAGAAATTTAATCAACTTAGCTACTCGAATTTCTAGCCCTGCTAATGATTAGTCTGCCGATAGGAATTTTAACCGTAGGAGGCTTTTTTCTTGCCCTGCTGTTATTTTATTATCTGCGGCCTGATCCGCTGGAAAAATACGATCTTCCGGCAGGGCAGTTGTTCCCCATACCCTCCGGCTCGAGCTCCGCTCTTAAGCTAATTGGTGAAAAAATCACTGTTGCTCACAGCGAAAATATTGGCCTGAGTTTAAAGCAGCGAATGCTGGCGATTCGTAAAAATATGGATAGTTTCTTTGCCGATGTGCCTATAGTCAGTGCTATTGCACCGGTTGATGCCGGTGGTGTTTCCGCCGAGTGGGTTATAGCGCCCGGTGCTGATAGCAATCGACGTTTGTTATATATCCATGGCGGCGGATTCTATGTTGGCAGTGCCAAAAGCCACCGAGTGATTACCAGTAAATTATCCGAGATAACCAACTGTGCTGTATTGGCTATTAATTACCGTTTAATGCCTGAACACCCTCGCAGGGCCGGTATTGAAGATTGTCGCAAAGCGTACAGCTGGTTACTCGAGAATGGGCCTCAGGGCAAGACACAGGCTTCGGCAGTTCTGGTTGCAGGTGATTCAGCCGGGGGCAATTTAACTCTGTCTCTTTTAGCCTGGTTGCGGGACACGGGGCGCAGATTACCCAATGCAGCTGTGGCCTTATCACCGGTCACCGATGCACGTATGCGCAGCCCGAGCATTAAGCGTAATTTGCATACTGATATTCTTCTTAAGCCTGTGGTTGTGGGGTTGCGCAAGATTCCCCGACCCTTAGTAGTCGCCAGCCAATGGATGTTTACCGGTCACGGTCCCAAAGACCCAGTGGTGTCCCCACTGCACGGCGATCTCTCAGGTCTACCGCCAATATTGGTGCAGGTTAGTGATAGTGAAATACTTCTGGATGATGGTCGTCGCTATGTGAATAAGGCGGTTGCCTCTGGAACCAATGCAGTTTTGCAGCGCTGGAAGAATGTTCCCCATGTCTGGCAGATATTCTATCCCGACCTCCCTGAGGCGCTTGAGGCGTTTGGAGAGATTGATGCATTTTTTAAGCGCTATTCTTAAACGCTATTCTTAAGCATAAATATCAGGCGCGCCTTCCGGTGGGCTGGCAAAGCGACGATAGACCCATTGATATTGTTCTGGCGCTAACAGAATACTTTTTTCGATAGCTGCGTTTAATGCGGTCGCGGCGGCGATATTATCTTCCGTGTGCATTCCCTCTATCCTGTGGAAAATAATCTCAAATCCCTGTCCTTTGGGTTTGCGGATAATCGTTGAAAGCACTACTTCTGATTGATTGCTGTTCACTAGTGCCTGAGTTAATTTTCCGGTTAGAGCTGGCTGCCCAAAAAATGGCGCGTAAACACCGGCCTCCTTAGTAGGCAGATGATCTGACAGCACTGCTAGCACATTATTCTTACGCATGCCTTTTAAGGCCTGTCTGACGCCCTTAATGTTAGTGGAAAACATTTTTGTGCCGACACGGCTGCGCGCTTTAAAGATAATATTTTCAAGCCCGGGAGAGCTAATGGGTTTGTACATAGCCGCAAAGGGGTACTGTTGCGGCACATAAAAGTTAATTAATTCCCAGTTGCCCAGATGGGGTAAAACAATCACAACCCCGCGTTTTTGTTGATGGGCGGTTTCAAGGATTTCTGGATTTCTAACGCTAACCCGCTTGCAGAGATAGTTTGGATTTCCGAACCAGACATAGGCGGATTCCAAAAACCATTTGCCAGTTTCACTGGCATTCTCAAGTAATAGTTTTTCCCGTTCGGCCTCTGATTTTTCAGGAAAGCAGGCTTTAAGATTACAGCGGATAATATGCGCACGCTTACGATTATATTTAATCAGCAATAAACCTAAGCGGCTGCCAATTGCCTGGGACCAACGCAGTGGAAGCAGACCAAAGGGTGCTACTAGGCTAGCAATAAAGAGAAATTTTAAGCTTTGCATGGATTAATAATCGTTTAGAATTTAATAAATGTTAAAAGTGGGTAGGCAATTTATGAGTAATGGTGCTTTTTTTTATGGGGTGCAGATTACACTATTTTCTATTCACACTCTACACTCTCTGCCAATTGCACACTTATGAGTCCTTGGATTTAATAGGGTATGCTAGAGCCTTTGGTGAACTCGCTAAAGGAAACACTCAATGAATGATAATAAAACACTATTGGGACACCCCCGTGGGTTGTTAATTTTATTCCTTACCGAGATGTGGGAGCGATTTTCCTACTACGGTATGCGTGGCCTGTTAATTGTCTATCTCACTCAGCACTTTCTGTTCTCCGATGAAAAATCCAGTTTAATCTACGGTGCCTATACTGCTCTGGTCTATGTGATGACTATTATTGGCGGCTCTCTGGCTGACCGTTATCTGGGGGCGAGAAAGGCGGTTACCTTTGGTGCTATTCTGCTGACGCTGGGCCATTTTGGTATGAGCTTTGAGGGCGAGGGTTCCAAACAGCTAATTTCCTATAATGACAGCCAGTATCAAATAAAGCTCGATGCCCGTGGCGGTGATGCCCGTCAGCAGATTATGACTGATCTTGGAATCTCCTATATCAGCTTTACTGAAACCCATATGGATATTGCCGAGCCTGAGTTAGTGGGTCTGCCTGCCAGTATTCCGCGGGATCAATTTTCTATCAGTGTTGAGCGCGAAGCGTTCTACCTAAATATTCTCTACCTATCACTAGCACTGTTAATTGCTGGGGTGGGTTTCCTCAAGGCCAATATCTCAACCATTGTTGGTTCTCTGTATGGCTTTGGTGATTCACGGCGCGACTCCGGGTTTACGATTTTCTATATGGGCATCAATATCGGCGCATTTCTGGCTTCGATCTTCTGTGGCTATTTGGGCATTGTCCACGGTTGGAAGTATGGCTTTGGTCTGGCGGGTGTTGGTATGTTGCTCGGTTTGGTTATCTTTCTCTCCTGCCAGAGTTGGCTGCAGGGCAAGGCCGAGCCGCCTTCAATGGAGAAACTTAAGGAAAAGGTATTTTTGTTTATCAATCTGGAGTGGTTCTGCTATCTGATTGGTTTGGGGATTATCGGTCTATCCATGTTGTTGGTAATGAATGAGGAGTTGGTTGGCGGCATTCTTGGGCCTCTGGGTATCCTGATGTTTGTGCTGCTGGTCAGCTATGCCTTTACCCAGCTTAAGGGCGATGAGCGCTCGCGAATGTTAGCGGCAATCTACTTTGTCTTGGCGCAGATTCCTTTCTGGGCACTCTTTGAGCAGGCCGGTTCCTCGTTAAATCTGTTAACGGTTCGTTTAGTGGATCGCGAGATTCTCGGTTGGTCGGTGCCCGGGCCTGTGTTTCAGTCCTTAAATGCCGGTTTTATATTTCTTTTTGCGCCTTTACTGGCCTGGCTGTGGATATGGCTGGCGAGGCGCAAGCTAAACCCCTCTACAGCGGTTAAGTTTGCACTGGGTGTGGCAATGGCCGGTCTCGGCTTTTTAGTGCTGGTGGCCGGTATGAAAGGTTCTGGTGCGGTGGGCTTAACGCCAGTGCTATTTATCTTTGCGATCTACTGGATTCATACCATGGGTGAGCTTCTGGTCTCGCCGGTAGGCTTATCTGTAGTTACCAAACTTGCCCCGGTGCGGGTTGTGGGTATGACTATGGGTGCCTGGTTCCTCTATTCAGGTCTCTCCAACTATTTGGCCGGCGTGATTGCGCGCACCACAGGGGCTGAAACTATCGGTGGGCAGATGACCAATATAGCCGCAGCCAAGGCCGGTTATATCGAGGTCTATACTCAGGTCGGTTATATCGCGCTGGGGTTGGCGTTGATTATGCTGTTATTGTCGCCGCTGGTGAGCAAGATGATGCGTGGTGCGGATTAATAGAATAACAGGGGGTGGCTAAGCTGCCCTTGACAGTATTTGGAGAGGTCGAGATTCTCGTCTTCCGGGCAGTAGGTATTCATATTTAGGCTTGGGCCCGAGAGCAGTGCCGCTGGGCCTAAGGTGCTGACAGTGCTGTGCACGCTGACAAACTTGTGCAGATCTCCATCGAGATTAATCTGTATACGAAAGCTCGACATAGGTTCGAGCACAGCCGCGCGCTGCCGCCAGTCACTGGGAACCTCACTGCGCTTGGCAAGGCGGTCACGCAGTTGTTTATCTCGGGGGTTGTTGCCAAACAGCGCTTTCTGTTCCAGAGACATCAAAATCACTGACAATGTATCTTCCCAGCCACTGACAAAGTTGCCGGCACCTTTGCGGCTAAATAGAAATTCATAGTTATTGGTCACCCGATCAAGAGTTGCTTTTTCGATGTTCTGACCAAACAGTCCAACCCAGCCGCGGTTGACCATTAAAATATCATTGGACTCATTGGCCAGCGTGGCCGGGTAGGGGTCTAGTGCCTTCAGCGATAAGGTCATCGCTTTGCGCAGCCACTTGAGCTCCGGTGCATGAAAGTCCAACTCTCCGGTGATCGGGACAAAGCCGGCGGCGATCAGCAGATGGTTGCTATCGCGCTGTCCCAACTCAAAGGCGCTGGTGATATCCGTAACCATAGACTGACTAGGTCTGCTGCTGCCATTTTCCAGACGACTGATATGCCTGGGGGAGCTGTTGATTAGATCCGCAAGTTGTTCCTGGCTAAGGTTGTGCACGCCACGCCAAAATTTTAGGAAGCGACCGAAAGCAAAATTGGCATCTGAGATAGGCTTTTCAATTGGCTTGGGAGTAGTCATAGGCTCTTAAAGTAATCCCTGTGAGCTTCTTGTGAGGTTTATTTATATCTATATAAATGGCAACTCAGCTTATGGTAGTCATCTGCAGGGCTAATCACAATAGCCATCTGGCTGTCAGTGCCAAATGGATAAAGGGTTTTTGCCCCTGAGTTGAGGCTTTTGCGACCGGACATAGGATGTCATGGTTATTGCCTATACTGTTGGTCAGAATCAGCTTATTAATAGCTGATATTCCAGTGTATAAAAACTATAAATAGCAAGATTAGACAGGAGGGTGTTTTCCATGCCGCAACTTATAAAAAAAGAAGATATTGAACAGTATATTGGCCATACCTGTGAGCCAACTGCTTGGTTTGAGGTGACTCAGGATCAGGTTAACGTTTTTGCCGACTGTACTCTGGACCGCCAGTTTATCCATATAGATCCGGTCGCCGCTGCGCAGACGCCATTTGGTGGCACTATTGCTCACGGGTTTTTGACCCTGTCGATGCTGTCTTATTTTGCCGAGAGCTTTACTCTGGTGATTGAAGGTATTTATATGGGGGTTAACAAGGGTTTCGATAAGGTCCGTTTTGTGGCTCCAGTGCGTGTTGGCAGCAAGATTCGCTGTCATGCGACTATTCTCGATATCAGTGAAAAGCGCCCCGGTCAGTTTGACTTTAAGGTGGGTGTAAGCATTGAGATTGAGGGCGGTGAAAAGCCGGCTATGGTCGCCGAGTGGTTATCGGTTCAGATGGTTAACTAAGCGTTAGTTGAACCCGTCATCAATAAAGAATTCTAAATAGATCGAATTTAACGAGGTAAATAATGAGCATTAATTTTCAAGGGAAAGTAGCAATTGTCACCGGTGCCGGTAATGGACTGGGACGCTCTCATGCACTGGCGCTGGCAGAACGCGGCGCGAAGGTTGTGGTCAATGACCTCGGCGGTGCGCGCGATGGAACCGGTGCTTCGTCTGATGCGGCTATGGAAGTCGTCAACCTTATTCAAGCGGCTGGGGGTGAAGCCTTTGCCCACGGTGCCAATGTCGCCAATTTTGATGAGGTGGAGGATATGGTTGCCCAGGCCATGGATAAGTGGGGTCGGGTAGATATTCTGATAAACAATGCGGGTATTTTGCGCGACAAATCATTTTCGAAAATGGATCTGGCAGATTTTAAGCTGGTTATGGATGTTCATCTGATGGGCTCGGTCAACTGCACTAAAGCGGTGTGGGACATTATGCGTGAGCAGAATTACGGTCGTATTGTGATGACCACTTCTTCCAGTGGTATGTATGGCAACTTTGGTCAGAGCAATTACGGTGCGGCGAAGATGGCGGTACTGGGCTTTATGAATACTCTGGTGCTTGAGGGCGGCAAGAATAATATTCATATTAATGCGCTGGCACCTACCGCAGGCACCCGTATGACCGAAGACCTTTTGCCACCAGCCGTGTTAGCCATGCTGACCCCAGAGTCGGTGACTGCCGGTGCGCTGGTTCTCTGTGATGAAAGTGCGCCAACCCGAACTATTCTCTGCGCTGGTGCTGGCGGTTATGCGACCTCCAGTATCTATGAGAGCGATGGCATCTTTGTCCCAGCGGAGAAACAAAATCCGGATGAGATCAAAGCCCAGTGGGATCAGCTGTCAGATATCTCAGATCATAAGGCTCTGGAATCAGGTTCCAAGCAAACTGAAAAGTTTTTGATGAAAGCGATGGCGGCCCTGCAGGGATAGCCAAGACCTGTCTGCTAAGACGCTAATAAATATTGATAAAGGATATTGTTATGAAAGAAGCCGTAATTGTTTCAGCTGCTCGCACGCCAATTGGACGAGCCTTTCGCGGTGCATTCAACGATCTTGAATCACCTTCAATGTGTTCGCACGCTATTAATGCGGCTGTTACTCGCGCTGGTGTTGATCCGGCGGAAATCGATGATTGTATTATCGGTGCTGCGATGCAGCAGGGGACTCAGACCATGAATCTGGGTCGTCAGGCGGCTATGGCGGCAGGCCTGCCAATTACGGTCTCTGGTATGACGGTTGACCGTCAGTGCTCTTCGGGTCTGATGGCTATTTCTATAGGCGCTAACAATATTACCAATGATGGTTCTCAGGTGATTGTGGCTGGTGGCTGTGAGTCTGTCAGTCTGATTCAAAATGAGCATTTTAATGCCCACCGTGTTGCTGATCCGCTGGCCATGAAACACGCGCCATTGATTCATATGCCTATGTTGGATACTGCTGAGACGGTTGCCAATCGCTACAGTATTTCCCGTGAAGCCCAGGATGAATATGCGGTAATGTCTCAGGCGCGCACCGCTGCTGCTCAGGAAGCAGGGTTGTTTGCCGATGAGGTTGTGCCGGTAATGGCGACTAAGTTGGTGACTAATCGTGAAACCGGTGAGGTGACGAAGGAAGAGGTGACTCTCACTAAGGATGAGGGCAATCGTCCCGGCACCAGTATTGAAAATCTAGCGGGCCTAAACTCGGTTCGCAATGGCGGTACTATTACTGCGGGTAATGCTTCGCAGTTGTCTGATGGTGCGGCGGCGGTGGTTTTGATGGATGGTACGCTGGCGTCGCAGCGTAATCTTGAGCCGTTGGGTGTCTATCGCGGTATGGCGGTTGCGGGTTGTGAGCCGGATGAGATGGGTATTGGTCCTGTATTCGCTATCCCAAAGCTGTTGCAGCGCAATGGTTTGACGATTGATGATATTGGCCTGTGGGAGTTGAATGAGGCTTTTGCGGTGCAGGTGCTTTACTGTCGCGATAAGTTGGGTATTCCTATGGAGCGTTTAAATGTGAATGGTGGTTCTATTTCGATTGGTCATCCCTTTGGTATGAGTGGCGCGCGGATGGTGATGCACGCATTGATGGAGGGTAAGCGCCGCGGTGAGAAGTATGTGGTTATTACTATGTGTGTTGGGGGTGGTATGGGGGCTGCTGGGTTATTTGAAGTTCTTTAGTGTTTTTTTTGGCTTTGGGTTTTGCTGGTTAATATAAAAATAAATAGCGGGCGGTATAACTATGATCTTAAAGATAATCGCTAAAAATCTTTTATTGCTAAGTTTGGTGGGTTTGTCTTTTTTGCTTGGTAGCTGTGATAAAGCTGCTGACGGTGATTCCGCTGAGTCTGCGGCCAGTGAATTTACTATTGCCAGTAATCAGAAATTTTCCGAAAGTCTCGATCTGGATAATCAGCAGGATTTTGAGGATGCGACTCGCGGGCTAGTGGCTTCTGCGCCAGCCGATATTATTACCAATAGCTATGGCCAAAAAGTCTGGGATGCCAGTGCCTATGATTTTATTCAGGGGGATGCGCCAGATACGGTAAACCCCAGTCTCTGGCGTCAGGCCAAACTCAATAATATCCGCGGGCTATTTGAGGTTGACGAGGGTATCTATCAGCTGCGCGGTTTTGATCTGGCCAATACCACATTGATCAAAGGGCAGAACGGCTGGATTGTTGTCGATCCGCTGACCACCCTTGAGACAACCAAATCGGCAATGGCCTTTGCCGAACAGCATCTGGGTGAGATAAATCTCTCAGCCGTAATCTTTACCCACAGTCATATAGATCATTTTGGTGGTGTGCTGTCGTTAATTGATGCTCAGCAGGCCGCGGAAAACAATATTCCAATTATTGCTCCCTCCGGTTTTATGCACGAAGCGGTCAGCGAGAATATAGTTGCCGGGCCGGCGATGATGCGCCGCGGTGCCTATATGATGGGCAATGGGTTAGAGCGTTCTGCCACAGGCCATGTGGATACCGGTTTGGGCAAACAGGTGATTTTCGGCAGTACCTCGATACTTCAGCCAACGCTGGTGATAGATCAGCCTCAGGTTGATTTAACCATCGATGGTGTCGACTTCGAGTTTTACAATATGCCCAACAGTGAAGCGCCGGCGGAGTTAACCTTTTACCTGCCTCAGCGCAAAGCATTTTGCGGTGCCGAGATACTCTCCCATGTTATGCACAATGTGCTGACATTGCGCGGCGCCAAGGTTCGCGATGCGCTGTTGTGGAGTGACTATATTGGTCAGTCTATTGATCGTTTAGACGATGTTGAGCTGTTCTTTAATAGCCATCACTGGCCAACCTGGGGTCATGAACGAATTATTACCCAGATGCAACAGCAGCAGGATATGTATAAGTTTATCCACGACCAGACTGTGCGTCTGGCCAATATAGGTTACACCCCTAGAGAGATTGCCGAGCGTCTAAAGCTGCCAAAAACGCTGGCCGGCAATTTTCATATTCGCGGTTACTACGGCACTCTTAGCCACAATAGCAAGGCGGTTTATCAGCACTATTTTGGCTGGTATGACGGCAATCCGGCGCATTTAAATCCATTGCCACCAGAGCAATCTTCCCTGCGCTATGTGGAGTTTATGGGCGGTTCTGAGGCGCTGCTTGAAAAGGCTGCGGTCTATCAGGCTAAAGGTGAGTATCGCTGGGTGGGTGAAGTGCTCAATCATCTGGTGTTTGCCGAGCCGGATAATATCGCCGCTCGTGAAATGCTTGCCGAGGCCTACCGTCAGATGGCCTATCAGGCGGAGTCCGGGCCCTGGCGAGATATCTATTTATCCGCAGCCTTGGAGTTAATTCGCGGTTCCGTTGAGGTCAATAATGTGGCTATGTCATCGAAAGCTTTTTTAGAGCAGGTGCCGTTGAAGGAGTTTATGAAGGCGCTGTCGGTAAAGCTCGATGCAGAGAAAGCCGAGGGCGTGCAGTTAAAAATCAATTTGCTGTTTAGCGACAGTGATACCAACTTTGTACTGACGCTGAGAAATTCGGTGATGTATTACCAGCAGCTGCCTGCGGATAGTGATGCTGATGTCACTTTAACCCTTACACAGAAGCTATTTGTGCAGATTTTGCTGGGCGAGGCGGGGATTAAGTCGTTAATAGGCTCCGATGAGTTGTCGGTGGATGGCAGTGTGCTGAAGTTATTAAAATTCTTTTCCCTGTTAGGCGCGGCGCAGGATGATTTTAATATAGTGCTGCCTTAGAATAGTGCTGCCTTAGAATAGCGCTGTCTCAGAATACGCAGCCTAAAATTAGTCACAACCAATAGTCCGAACCAAGAGCACTCACTATAAATGAGTGCTTTCTCTTAAGCCCTTATAGATTTCTTTATGAAGCAAAAAATTAATTCCCTCGTGCAAAAAATAATTCAGACTTTTGTTCTCGGTTCTCTGGTGGTCTCAATTCTAGTGGCTATTGCGCTGGTCTGGTTATGGCCACGCTATGACTACCTGCCAACCGAGCCCGTTGATTTCTCCGCTGAGCGTTTTACCGATGGCCCGATTATCCATAGCGGTCTCAGTGAAAAGCTGACACTTGAGGCGCAGCAGCAGGGCTATAGCAATATCAATGGGCCATCGATAATTGCTGTGCCGGACTGGGTTGAGAATCCACTGGGTAAATACTACCTATATTTTGCTCACCACCGCGGTGACTCAATTCGTCTCGCCTATGCGGATCAAATAGCCGGGCCATGGAAAGTCTACGAGCCGGGAGCCTTAAGTCTTCAGGCTTCGGGTTTTCCCGCCGAGGCAATTCCTAGCCAAAGTCTTAAGGCGGGTATTGCGGCGTTGTGGAATTCTGTGTCTATCTATCTGTTTAGAGATTCCTTTTTAGCCCTCTACCAATCGGTTGGCGATCAGGAATTGCGCAGAGCTCGGGGATTAAAACCATCTCAGCCTGTTAAAACGCATATTGCCAGTCCGGATATAGTTGTCGATCAGCAGCGTAAACAGCTGGTGATGTTTTTCCATGGTCAGCGCGACAGTCTCTCTCAGATCAGTGGTATTGCGATATCTACCGATGGGATCAATTTTAAGGTTTTGGAGAATAAGATTTCCGGGGTCTATCTGCGCAGTTTTGATTATCAGGATAACCATTATCTTTTAGCGGCACCGGGAATTCTCTATCGCAGCGATAGTCTTCTCGGCGATTATCAACCGCGCAGTAAATCCCTGTTTGGCACTGATATTAGACATTCCGCGGTCTTTCGCGATGGCGATCGATTAACAGTGGTGTTCTCGCGAGCCGGCGATGCCCCAGAGCGACTGCTGCTCTCTACTGTCGACCTGTCTAAGGCCGACTGGGATAATTGGCAGCCTACACAGGCAGTTGAGGTTCTTCGCGCTGAGAGCCGCTGGGAAGGGGCTGATCTGGCACCGTTGAAATCACTGCGCGGAGAAACTACCGTACTGATTAATGATTTACGTGATCCGGATTTATTTGTCGATAAGGATGGTCAGCAATATCTGTTCTATGTGGGTGGTGGCGAGCAGGCCATTGGCGTTGTTCGTTTAAACAGCCACAGTGCGCTCTAGTCTTAAAGCTCTGAGCTCTAAGCTTGGGAATTGACGGGATTGATATGAACGCAGATAGCACTTTAGACAGCACTACCAAATTTGTTCAAGCTAATGGCTTGCGAATTGCCTATGAGGAATTTGGCAATCCAGAGCATCAAGCGATTATTCTAGTCGCCGGCCTGTTTAATCAGATGATTCGCTGGCCGGTAGAATTTTGTAATCTATTGGTGGCCAGAGGTTATCGGGTTATCCGCTTTGATAATCGCGATATTGGCCTCAGCGATAAGATCGACGGCGCCAGAGCTCCGGGTCTTTTTCGATTGTTTCTGGCTTCCCAGTTTTCTATTCCGCTTAAAGCGCCCTATAGCCTCGATGATATGGCCGAGGATACGGTTGGCCTTATGGATGGGCTGAATATTCAGGCCGCGCATATTGTTGGTATGTCGATGGGCGGCATGATCAGCCAGATTGTTACCGCTCGGTATCCGCAACGGATTCTTTCACTGACTTCAATTATGTCTACCAGTGGTGTTAGAGGTCAGGGTGTGCCCTCAATTCCGGTATCCCTAAAGATGATTAAACCAGTGAGTAAAAATCGCTCGGCGTTGGATAATTCAGTGGATATTTGGCGCATGATTGGTAGCCCGGCCTACCCAATGACTGACGAGGAGGCGCGACAGATTCTTCGGGCAGAATATCAGCGCTCGAATAATCCCGCTGCTTATATCCGCCAGATTGCAGCGATTAAAACTGCGCCGAATCGGATTTCATTACTTCGATCAATAAAAGTACCGGTGCTGATTATTCATGGCAAGCAGGATAGGTTAGTGCCGGTCAGTGGTGGTATTAATACGGCCAAATATATTCCT
Source organism: uncultured Pseudomonadales bacterium (assembly GCA_943846685.1). Lineage (GTDB taxonomy): Bacteria > Pseudomonadota > Gammaproteobacteria > Pseudomonadales > Porticoccaceae > HTCC2207. The sequence goes on along the minus strand of OX044363.1, from coordinate 1,642,521 downwards.
CAGGCCAAACTCTGTTTGTTTGAGGGAATGGGGCATAACCTGCCAAAGCCGCTTTTAGCTAAGTTTGCCGAACTGATTGATAGCAATTGCTTGAATTAAGCTTGTAATAAAATTGCTGGTAATAAAAAGGGGCCTCACATAGACAATCGTAAGGCCCCCGGGGGAGAGAAGGTTAGTGCTCTGTACTCAATCCCCGTTCGTTTTTAGCTAAATAAAAGTCGGTTATCTTTCCAGTATGGCTGTGACACCTTGGCCGCCAGCCGCACATATGGAAATAAGACCACGACCCTGTCCCTTTTGTTCCAATAATTTTGCCAATGTTGAAATTATTCTTGGTCCGGTTGCTGCGAAGGGGTGTCCGGTGGCGACACTGGAGCCTTTCACATTTAATTTTGTCCGATCAATACTGCCCAGTGCAGCATCCAGACCCAGCTTGTTCTTGCAGAAATCCTCGTCTTCCCAAGCTTTCATCGTGCAGAGTGCCTGTGCCGCAAAGGCTTCGTGAAGCTCGTAAAAATCAAAGTCCTGCAAGCTGAGGTTGGCGCGCTTTAGCATTCGCGGCACGGCGTAGGCGGGGGCCATTAATAGACCTTCACTGTTTTCACCCTGAGAATAGAAGTCCACCGCAGCCACTTCGCTAAAGGATAGGTAAGCCATAACTGGCAGGTTGCGCTCAGCGGCCCATTCTTCACTGGCTAATAAAACCCCAGCGGCTCCATCGGTTAAGGTGGTTGAGTTGGCGGCAGTTAATGTGCCATTTTCCCTGTCGAAAGCAGGCTTTAACTTGGCTAGTTTTTCCACTGGGGTGTCACGCATAATGCCGTCGCGTTCAATGCCATTAAATGGGCTGATCAGATTATCAAAGAAGCCTTCATTGTAGGCGGCGAGTAAATTCTGGTGGCTATTCCAGGTCAACTGGTCCTGATCTTCGCGGCTAATTCCCCAATCCTTCACCATCAGTTCGCAGTGCTGTCCCATCGACAGGCCGGTGCGCGGTTCTGCATTGGCGGGCAGCGATGGGAGCATAAAGCTCGGGCGGAAGCGCAGTAATATCTTCAACCGTTGGCCGAGGGTCTTGGCTTTATTTAAGTCGAGAATCATGCGCCGGTATTTTTCATTTAGCGCTATGGGCGCATCACTGGCGGTATCTGTGCCCGCAGCGATACCGGCATCAATTTGCCCGAGGGCGATTTTATTGGCCACCAGAATAGCCGCTTCAAGACCAGTGCCGCAGGCTTGCTGAATATCGTAGGCTGGGGTTTCCAGTGCGAGACCTGAATTTAAAGTGGCTTCACGAGCTAGGTTAAAGTCACGTGAATGTTTCATTACCGCGCCAGCAGCCACCTCACCAAGACGCTGACCCTGTAGATTAAAACGCTCTACAAGGCCCTGCAGGGTGGCTGAAAGCATATCCATATTACTGGCTTCGCTGTAGGCCGTATTGCTGCGCATAAAGGGGATGCGGTTACCGCCGATAATTGCGACTCTTTTTATTTGGCTCATTATTTCGCTCTCCCCATGTTGGTTGGTTATTTTCTTATTGGTTTAATTTGAGGTATGAAGCTCGGCATTAAGCTCCACGGCACTCTTATTGGTTAGGCATTCAACCGTGCCTGTTACTGAGTTACGTCTAAATAATAGATCACTTTTGCCAGCCAGTTCGCGGGCTTTCATTTTGCCAGTGGCCTGCTTCTGGTCGTCGAGCATAGTGACAATGGTTCCCGCAGTGATATACAGACCGGATTCCAGAGTACAGCGATCGCCGAGAGGAATACCCAGACCGGCATTGGCGCCGAGTAGGCATTTTTCACCCATTGCGATCACCATATTACCGCCGCCGGAGAGGGTGCCCATAATCGAAGCGCCGCCGCCAACATCGGTTCCTGCGCCGCAGAAGACACCAGCAGAAACACGGCCCTCAATCATATTCGGGCCTTCAGTACCGGCGTTAAAGTTGATAAAGCCCTCGTGCATCACCGTGGTGCCTTCACCGACATAGGCACCGAGACGCACTCTTGAGGTGTCGGCAATACGCACACCGTTAGGTACTACGTAATCGACCATCTTCGGGAACTTGTCAACGCAGTTAACCGTAAGGGGCTGACCGGCCATGCGAGCGGCTAACTGGCGATCGGGCAACTCTTCGATATCGATAGGGCCTTCACTGGTCCAAGCGACATTTTTCAGCGCGCCAAATACACCGGTCAAATCGGTGCCGTGAGGCTTAACCAAGCGGTGGGAGAGCAGATGTAACTTCAGGTAGCCCTGAGGCACAGAAGTCGGTGGCAGATCATCTGTCATCAATACAGCAACTACCGGTCGGCTCGAGGTCGCCAACTGTTCGATGGTTTTAGCCAGTTCGGAGTAACCATTGTGGTTGAGAGCAGATTGCAGAGCGGCCAGCTGTTCGGTACTTGGCTCGATTTCACCAGACTCTATGCCGAGGCTCAGGGTAACTATATCGCCGAGGGTTTGCTCTGGATTTAGAAGCGGTGCCGGGTAGAAAACTTCCAGCCATTCCCCTTTGCTATTTTTGCTGCCAACACCGATTGCGAAACTGTAAAGATTGCTCATTATTCTGCTCTTTTATTGATATAAATTAATAGGTTAAAGAATTTAGTTAATGTTTTGTGCTAAGATTTTTATTTAAAAATGGCCTGATAATTATCTGCCTTAAAACCGATGGTGATAGTGCCATCTAGATCCAGTACTGGACGTTTTATCATTGCCGGATACTCAACTAACAGGGCGCTGACATTATCTTGATCCGTGCTCTCCTGAATGCTGCTATCCAGTTTACGCCAGGTGGTTCCCCGGCGGTTTAAAACCGTTTCCCAACCGGCCTGTTGAATCCAGTTTTCAATACTGGCTTGATCGATGCCGTCGCCGCGAAGGTCATGAAACTGATACTCAATACCATTGTCGGTTAGCCATTTGCGGGCTTTTTTAATGGTGTCGCAGTTTTTGATGCCGTAGAGAGTGGTCACAGTTTTTCCTTCCTTGATATAAAGCCTCAATTTAAAGCCGCTAAGCATAGCAAAAGAGTTACGGCTTATGGGCAACAAATGGATTTTTTCGCTTTGGGTAACAGGTGCTGCATATCTCGCAGACGCGACCATCGCAGCCCCGTGCGGAACAGAATTCTCGACCATAGAAGATAATCTGCAGATGCAGGGCATTCCAGTGCTCGCGGGGGAAAAGTTTTTTTAAGTCTTTTTCGGTCTGGGTGACACTCTTGCCCTTGGTCAAACCCCAGCGCTGGGCGAGGCGATGAATATGGGTATCCACGGGGAAGGCGGGGTGGCCAAAGCCTTGTGACATCACCACGCTGGCGGTTTTATGGCCAACGCCGGGCAGTGATTCCAGCGCTTTCCAGTTATCCGGAACTTCACCGTCGTACTCTTCCACCAGTATCTTGGAGAGGGTCGAGATAGCGCTGGATTTTTGTGGTGCCAGGCCACAGGGGCGAACAATATTGTAGATGGAATCCAGTGGGACATGCTGCATATCGAAAGCATTGTCGGCTTCGGCAAATAGCGCTGGGGTTACCTGATTGACTCGTATATCGGTGCACTGGGCGCTGAGTAGAACAGCCACCAGCAACTCGAAATTATTCTTATGATCCAGGGGGATGGGCGTTTCCGGATACAGCTCATTTAGCCGTTGCAGAATATATTCAGCTCTTTCCTTTTTTAACATCCTGATTCCTTTATAGCTTAACCGGCTAGGGTTAACTCAAGCCCTGCACAAACTGTTTGATCCGCAGTGCGGCCTCAATGCATTCTTCGGTCTCTGCGACTAGTGCTAGACGCACTCGATTTTCACCGGGATTGCCGCTGGCAGTGTCTCGGGACAGATACTGACCGGGCAGCAGGGTGACATTTTGCTCGGCAAATAGCTGTTTGGCAAAGTCGGTATCTGCAATTGGGGTTTTCGGCCACAGATAGAAGCTTGCCTGCGGCTCGGGGAAGTCGAGTACCGGTCGCAGTATCTCGGTGACAGCGGCAAACTTTTCCCGGTACTGGCTGCGGTTGTCAATTACATGGGTCTCATCAGCCCAGGCTGCTGTGGAGGCGATTTGCACTGGGGTGGACATGGCGCAGCCATGGTAGGTTCGATAGCGCAGAAAGGCTTTGAGTACCTGACTGTCACCGGCGACAAACCCTGAGCGTAAACCCGGCAGGTTGGAGCGTTTCGAGAGACTGTGGAATACTACGCAGCGACTGAAGTCGTCGCGGCCGATTTCGGCGCAGGCCTGCAATAGACCCGGTGGCGGGCTGTCTTCCTGAAGATAGACTTCGGAATAGCACTCGTCGCTGGCGATAATAAAGTCATATTTGTCGGCCAGTGCTATGGCCTGCTGAAACTGTTCGATGCTGATCACGGCGCCGGTGGGATTGCCCGGCGAGCAGAGGTGCAAAAGCTGGCAGCGCTGCCAGACCTGTTCGGGGACGGCACTTAAATCGGCAATAAAGTTATTCTCGGCCGTGCAGTCTAGATAGTGCAGTTCTGCGCCGGCAAGCAATGCTGCGCCCTCATAGATCTGATAGAACGGGTTGGGCGAGACTACTATGGGTCGGCGCTGCGGATCTATAACCGCCTGTGTAAAGGCAAAGAGCGCTTCGCGAGTGCCATTAACCGGCAGTACCTGATGATCCGCATCAATACCCTGAGCGTTTAGATTAAAGCGCTGCTGCAACCATTCGGCGATGGTCTCGCGCAGTGGCTGTCCGCCTTTAGTGGCCGGATAGACGGCTACCTGATCTATATTGTCGACCAGCGCCTGTTTTACAAAGGCTGGTGACAGGTGCTTGGGCTCACCGATGGACAGTGCTATGGGCTTGAGATGGGCTGGCGGTGTTATGCCAGCTTTGAGCTCATTGAGCCGCTCAAATGGGTAGCGGTGCAGTAGATCGAGATTCGGATTCATAGTGAGTACTTTTTTTATTCCTGTTAATGCGCCGTGCTTTTAAAGCGCCTAGCAGTTACTGCCAAATTTTCATTTTCCGCAACTGATATTCCTTGCCGTCTTCCTGATTGCGTTCGTCGAGTTCAGTGCAGATGGTCTCTTTTAAGGTTTTAATCAGGCCGGTATTGGTAATTGGCTTGGAGTTTCTGTCGGTGATATAAAAAATATCTTCTACACGCTCGCCCAGTGTTGAGATTTTTGCATTGAGAACACGCAGTTCGAAGCGCATAAATATACGTGCCAGATGGGCCAGTAGTCCGGGGCGGTCTGGAGTGATAATTTCCAGAATCGTGGTCTCGGTCTCGCTGTCATTGCGCAGCGAGGCGACGGTTTTTAAGGCGAAGTTTTTTAACTGTCGAGGGGTGCGTCGCTGTATATCAAAGTCGACAGTCTGTGGGTTGATAATGGCCGCATTGAGGGTTTTGACGATTGTGCTGCTCAGAACGCTGTTTTTACCCACCGGCTGATTGGCTTCGTCGAGGACATAAAACACATCGAAGGCGGTGCCGTCACTGGCCGACTGCAGGCGTGCATCCTGAATAGTCAGGTTTAGCCTGTCGAGGGTGGCAGCGGTGATGGAAAAGATATTCTCACGGTCTTTGGAGTGAACAAAAACCTGGGTTGCTACAGATATCTCAACACCCACATCATTCAACAGAATTACCGGTTTTTGCGGCTCGGCGTTATTGATAATGGCTTTGGTAAACAGGGCGATATCTTCGGCTCGCTCGCGGAGGAAAAACTCTTCGTTAACATCGCCCCAGACATTGGTGGCCTGAGAGGCTTCTATATTGTCTGCCGCCAGTGCCCGCAGCGCGGCATCTTTGGCATCTCTAAGCCAGGCTGATTTTGCGGTCGGCTCTGACACGCCGAGCTGCAGTACGCGCTTGGTCTCAAAGTACAGGTTGTGCATCAGCGAGCCTTTCCAGTCGGTCCACAGATGCGGATTGGTGGCATTGATATCGGCTACGGTGAGGACATAGAGATGGTCGAGATGGATAAGATCACCGACATGCTTGGCAAATTTATGGATAACATCCGGATCTGAGGTGTCTTCGCGCTGGGAGATGCTCGACATCAGCAGATGGTTTTCCACCAGCCATTTTAGCAGGCTAATCTCCTGTGGCTTAAGGCCGTGGCGCAATGCAAAGTCTTCAATATCCGCTGACCCGAGCAGTGAGTGATCGCCGCCGCGACCCTTGGCGATATCGTGATACAACGCGGTGATAATAATCAGTTCCGGTTTTGGAAAGTTCTTAAAGATATGCGCCGCCACGGGAAAGCGCTCGGCAACTTCAGGTATGACCATACGGCGAATATTGCGCACCACTTCCAGGGTGTGAACATCGACTGGGTATATATGAAAAAGGTCGTGCTGCATCTGCCCGACAATTTTGCCGAACTCGGGCAGGTAGCTGCCGAGTATGCCGTAGCGGTTCATTCGCTGCAGTTGGGCGGAGAGTAAGTAGGGGGCTTTTAGAATACGCATAAACAGCGCACGGTTTTCTTCGCTGCTGCGGAACTCGTCATTGATTAGATTGCGATGCAAGCGTATCTGGCGAATCGCCGAGGCGCGAATGCCCTGTATCTGATCGTTTTCGCCGAGTATCGCAAAGAGCTCAAGTAGGGCAGAGGGGTGTTCGATAAATACTGAGCTATCGGTGGTATCCAGATAGTTGTCGCGGATTAGGAATCGCTCGTTGATCTTTACAACGGATTTGGTTTTGTTCTTGCGGTAAATAGCTTCGTCGAGGTACTGCAGTAGAACATCATTGAGCTCTCTGATCGACATCACTACCTGATAGTAGCGCTGCATAAACTTCTCTACACCCAGTCGGCCATCGCTTTCGGTGTAACCAAGCATCACCGCGAGCTTGCGCTGGTAGTCGAATAGCAGGCGTTCTTCAGGGCGCTCGGCAATCAGGTGCAGACCAAAGCGAACTTTCCACAGAAACTCTTCGTCGCGACGCAGGGTTGCGTATTCTTCTTCTGAGAGGAAACCTTTGTGAACCAGATGAGAGCGGCGGTCGACTTCAAAGTGACGCTTGGCGGTCCAGTTGATTACCTGAATATCTCTTAGGCCACCGGGCGCCTCTTTAATATTAGGTTCGAGGTTGTATTCGGTATCTGCATGTTTGCGATAGCGCTCTTTTTGTTCATTGATTTTGCCGGTGTAAAAGGCTGCCGATGACCATATCTTTCGCGGTCCGGTTTTGGCGCGGAGTTTTTCCAGCAGTTTGGGGTCGCCGGCGAGCAGTCGGGTTTCCATCAGGTTGGTGGCCACCGAGATATCTGCCTTGGCTTCGTCAACACATTGGCTGAGGGATCTGGTGCTGTGACCGATCTTTAATTGGATATCCCAGAGAAAGGTCAGAAACTGCTCGATACTGGCGCGGTACTTTTCCGGCTTGTTGCGGCGCATTAAGATCAGTAGATCAATATCTGAATGCGGGTGCAGCTCTCCACGGCCATAGCCGCCGACCGCAATTAAGCTGATATCTTCGTCCCATTCGAAGCGCTGCCAAGCCTGACGGAGTATTTCATCGGCAAACTGTGACTGTTCATTGACCAGATGGTGAACATCTTCACCCTCGTGAAAGCGATTATTGAAATGATCCTGGGCGGCACTTAGTACATTGCGGAAAACTTCAATGGGGTCGCCATTTTGAATATCGTTAAGGAAGCGATTTTGATCAAAAAACAGGGGTGCGGTAGTAACGTCTGAGCTCATAAATTATTTTTGTTTGTAAGGTTCTTCGTGACGTGCGGTGAGGACTTCACAGCCATTGCTGGTAACGGCAAGAGTGTGTTCCCACTGCGAGGAGAGTCGACCGTCCCGTGTTTCAACGGTCCAGCCATCGGCTTTTAATTTGGTGCTGTGTTTGCCGGCATTGACCATCGGTTCAATGGTAAAGGTCATACCTTCGACCAGTTCCAGACCTGTGTCCGGAGTGCCGTAATGTAATACCTGTGGCTCTTCATGGAATTCCTGACCTATGCCATGGCCACAGTAGTCGCGAACTACTGAATAGTAATTGGCTTCGGCGTGTTTCTGAATATGATGTCCAATATCGCCGAGTCGGGCGCCGGGCTTAACCATATCAATGGCCAGATAGAGACACTCCTGAGAGATATCAATCAGTCGCTGAGCGTGGCTGGCGACATTGCCGACGGCAAACATCTTGCTGGTATCCCCATGCCAGCCATCTTTGATCACCGTGACATCAATATTGATAATGTCGCCGCTCTTAAGTATTTTTTTCTCCGAGGGAATGCCGTGACAGACCACGTGATTAATCGAGGTACACACCGATTTGGGAAATCCACGGTAGCCGAGACAGGCGGGTATGGCTTTTTGCACATCTACTATATGGTCGTGACAGATTCGATCCAGCTCTTCGGTGCTAACACCGGGCACCACATATTCGCCGATTAACTCGAGAACCTCAGCGGCCAGTCGTCCCGCTTCGCGCATCTTGGCGATATCGTCCGCCGATCGTAGCTGTATTGTCATAAAAACCTCTGTCTGTATTTGGCCGCTATTGTACGCATCTATGGGTTAATGAGGGAGTGCCTTTGGCGGTTATTCGCAAACTATCTGTAAGCGCAGTTGTGGGTTGCGGTTTTGTTTAACTTGAAATCGCTTTTTATCCGCCTTTTTACGTAGCTTTTTCTTTAACTGGACTTGCCATTATGGTATAAAGCGCGCCGGTTACTGAGATGTCTCGGCAACTGGTTATTTAACTAAATAGTTTAACTAAATAGTTTAGCTAAACTTTTTTAATCACACACACGTTCCGACACAGCGATCTGGGTGCCTGAAAAGCGTTATTTTTAGCTTTACTGGTTGATCACTGGGGTACGTGGAGGCTTAACCCCTAAAAGGAAAAATTATGTCTTCTGTAAGTATGCGCGAAATGTTGCAAGCTGGTGTTCACTTTGGTCACCAAACTCGCTTCTGGAATCCAAAAATGAGCCAGTTTATCTTCGGTTCACGAAACAAAGTCCACGTTATTAACCTTGAGCAAACAGTACCTGCCTTCAATGAAGCGCTGGAAATTCTGCGTGTTGAAGCTGCCAAGGGCAACCAAATTCTATTTGTAGGCACCAAGCGTGCCGCACAAAAAATCATCAAAGAACAGGCTGAGCGCTGTGGTATGCCTTTCGTTAGTCACCGCTGGTTAGGTGGTATGTTGACTAACTACAAGACTATCCGTGCCTCAATCCGTCGCTACCGTGATCTTGAAACACAAGAAGCAAACGGTACCTTTGAGAAGTTAACTAAGAAAGAAGCTCTGATGCGTGCGCGCATGAAGATCAAGCTGGAAAATTCAATTGGTGGTATCAAGGATATGAACGGCTTGCCGGATATTCTTTTTGTTATCGATGTTGATCACGAGCGTATTGCTATCAACGAAGCGAACAAGCTGGGCATTCCAGTGGTTGGCATTGTAGATACCAATAGCAACCCCGATGGTGTTGACTATGTGATCCCAGGCAATGATGACTCGATCCGCGCGATCAAGCTCTACGCCGCATCTGTTGCCGATACTATTTTGGAAGGCAAGGCTCAGGCAGCAACTGTATCCAGCAAGGATGAGTTTGTTGAAGTCGCTGAAGAAGCCGCTGCTCCTGTAGAAGCTGCTGCTCCTGAAGCTCCTGCTGCTGAAGAAGCGCCTTCCAAGGATGCTGCAGCAGAGTAAGGGCTAAAGATACACAGCACTTATAAACAAAAGGGGGCCGCTGCCCCCTTTTTTAAAAACAATTTTATGATTTAGAGAGGAATACAATGGCACAGGTAACAGCATCTTTGGTGAAAGAGCTGCGAGATCGCACAGGTTTGGGCATGATGGAGTGCAAACGTGCACTGAAAGAGTCTGGTGCAGATATCGATAAAGCTATTGAAGAATTACGTAAATCAAGCGGTATGAAAGCAGCCAAGAAAGCTGGTCGTACTGCAGCTGACGGCCTTGTGGCGGTTAAAACAGAAAACGGTTACGGCATGGTGTTGGAAGTTAACAGTGAAACTGACTTTGCTGCTCGCGATGAAGGTTTTAAAGGTTTTGTAGCCACTGTTCTGGATACTGCATTTGCTACAAAGCAAACTGATGTTCCTGCACTCTTGGAGGGTGAGCTCGGTTCAGCTCGTGAAGCTCTGGTACAGAAAATTGGTGAAAATATCTCACCGCGTCGCGCCGCAGGTATTGAAGCAGCCGTTGTTGGTGGTTATGTTCACAGCAACAACCGTATTGCGGTTGTCGTTGGTTTAACTGGTGGTGACGAAGCATTGGCAAAAGATGTTGCTATGCATGTTGCAGCAGTTAACCCTGCAGTGGTTAGCTCAGACCAGATGCCTGCTGAACTTATTCAGGCAGAGAGAGATATCTTTACCGCTCAGGCAATTGAGAGTGGCAAGCCACCTGAGATCGCCGCTAAAATGGTTGAAGGTCGTGTCAGCAAGTTCCTTAAAGAGAGCAGTCTGGTTGACCAGCCTTTCGTTAAGGATCCAGACACCACTGTTGGCAAGCTAGTTAAAGCCGGTGGTGCTGAGATTGTTGGCTATGTTCGTTTTGAAGTGGGTGAAGGTATCGAAGTTGAAGAAGTCGATTTCGCTGCTGAAGTAGCAGCCCAGGTTCAGAGTGCAGGTTAAGACAAACTTTATATAAGAGGACTCAATATGTCGCCGACTGGCAAAGAGAAAAAGTATAAGCGGATTCTGCTAAAACTCAGTGGTGAGGAGTTGATGGGAGAAGAGGGTTTCGGGATTGATCCCAAGGTTCTCGATCGTATGGCGCTTGAAATCGGTCAGTTGGTGGGTATTGGTGTTCAGGTTGGTTTGGTGATTGGCGGTGGTAATCTATTCCGTGGTGCGGCTTTAAATAAAGCTGGCATGGACCGGGTTACCGGTGACCATATGGGTATGCTGGCAACGGTGATGAACGGTTTGGCGATGCGCGATGCGCTGGAGCGAACCAATATCTCCTCCCACGTTATGTCGGCAATTCCCATGAGCGGTGTGGTCGAGCACTATGACCGTCGCCGCGCCATGCGCTATCTTGGTGAAGGTGAGGTGGTTATTTTTTCTGCCGGTACCGGTAACCCATTTTTCACTACAGACTCCGCTGCCTGTCTGCGCGGTATTGAAATTGACGCCGATGTTGTTCTCAAGGCGACCAAGGTCGACGGTGTGTTCAGCGCTGATCCAATGCTAGATCCGAACGCCGAACTCTATGACCGTTTGACCTACGATGAAGTGCTAGATAAAAAGCTTGGGGTTATGGATTTAACCGCCATCTGCCTGTGTCGCGAACACAATATGCCATTGCGAGTATTCCGTATGTCCAAACAGGGCGCGCTACTCAATCTGGTGGTCGGTGGCAATGAAGGTACGTTGGTTACAGAGGGTGCTACAGAATGATTGATGAATTAAAGAAAGAAGCCGATGTTCGAATGAACAAGGCCATTGATGCGCTCGGTAATGCGTTTAACAAGATTCGCACCGGTCGTGCTCACCCGAGCCTGCTGGATGGTCTCACTGTTGATTACTACGGTGTTATTACACCGCTGGCACAGGCCGCTTCTATCGTTATTGAAGATGCGCGCACGCTGTCGGTAACGCCCTGGGAAAAGAGCCTGGTGCAAGCGATTGAAAAGGCGATTATGAAATCTGACCTGGGTTTAAACCCATCGACCGCCGGTACCGTGATTCGTATCCCTCTGCCACCGCTTACCGAAGAGACCCGCAAGGTCTACGGCAAGCAGGCTAAAGCAGAAGCTGAGAATGCACGAATCTCAGTGCGCAATATCCGCCGCGATGTGCTCTCCAGCCTTAAGGGGCTGCTTAAAGACAAAGACATCAGCGAAGATGAAGAGCGCAAAGGTCAGGACGATATCCAGAAAATTACTGACAGCTTTATTGCCCGTATTGAAGAGGCGCTGACCGCTAAAGAAAAGGATCTGATGGAGATTTAATCTCCTCGGTATTGATGATCATGGCCGATCCTGCTGCAGATGCTTTAACCGACAGCTCAACTCATCCCCTAAGACATATTGCCGTAATTATGGATGGCAATAACCGCTGGGCGAAGGAGCGTGGGCTCGGTGGTATTGGTGGTCATGAGGCTGGTGTTGAGCGGATTCGTGATATCTTGAAAACCGCGAAACAGCGCGGTGTCAAAGTGGTCAGCCTGTTTGCCTTTAGCAGTGAGAATTGGAAGCGACCGGATCTCGAAGTGCGCGGTCTGATGTCGCTGTTTTCCTCCTACCTAAAAAAAGAAGCTAAAGCCCTTCGCGATGACGGTGTCAGACTCAAAGTTATCGGCAATCGAAGTCATTTTAGCGACCGTCTTAAACGTTTAATTGACGATGCAGAAACCATGACCGCCAGTGGCGAGTTTACTCTGGTACTCTGTGTCGATTACGGCGGCCGCTGGGATATTGCCAACGCGGCACAAAAGCTTGCCTCTGAAGTTCAAATGGGTCGTCTAAGGCCGTCGGATATCAATGAAGAGGTGCTTGGCAAGTATATGCAGCTCGAGGGTATGCCGGATCCCGATCTCTGTATCCGCACCGCTGGTGAACAGCGTATCAGTAACTTCCTGCTCTGGCAGATGGCTTATACCGAATTCTATTTTGCCGACTGTTACTGGCCTGACTTTGATTCTGCCGCCCTCGATCTGGCGATTGATGAATACTATTCCAGGCAGCGCCGTTTTGGTCTCCGCGATAGCTCTGTTGGTGAAGAGAAAACCGCTACCCGAGGAGAAATCTCTCGTGCTTAAACAGCGATTAATGACAGCAGTCATGCTCGTGGCTGGTTTTTTATTGCTGCTTTTTAATTTAGATCCACTGTGGTTCTGTGTGGCGGTGGTGCCTGTGGTTATGCTTGCCGGTTGGGAATGGACCAATTTAAACGCCATTAAAACTGCTGCGAGTAAATTCTTTTATCTCTCGGCACTTCTGTTATCTCTGGCCGGTGGCGCATTCTGGCTTAACCTTTTTAATAGTGTCGATAGTCTTGAGTCCCTCGATATGCACAGAGGCCAGCAGCTTATGCTGCTAGCATCGATTCTCTGGGCAATTATATTTCTCTGGGTTCAGGGTTATCCTTCAAGCGCGATAATCTGGGCTGCCAAGCCAGTGCTTGCTGTATTGGGGCTGCTGTTGTTGGCCGCTACCTGGTTATCAATTGTGTTAATAATCCATCAGCCTCAGGGTCAATGGTTGTTGCTGCTGGCGGTGGCGATTGTCTCGCTGGCCGATATAGGCGGCTATGTGGCGGGCAATTTATTTGGCAAGCATAAGCTGGCACCGGTGGTTAGTCCTGGTAAGACCTGGGAAGGCTTCTTTGGTGGGCTTTCGTTTCAGCTGATATTAATTGCCGCGTTGATGTTATTTATGCCGGTTGGTGTTTCCCTAACAGCTTTGCTGCTGTTAATTATTCCCGTCTCTCTATACTCGGTATTGGGCGATCTTTTTGAAAGTATGCTCAAGCGCCATCAGGGGGTTAAAGACAGCAGCCAGATTCTGCCCGGACATGGTGGTATTCTGGATCGTATCGATGGCCTGATGGCTGCGCTGCCGCTATTTATACTACTGTACTTACTAATGAGCCCGCTCTGATTTATGCAAACTATCACCTTGCTTGGTGCGACAGGATCGATTGGTGTTAGCACACTGGATGTTATTGCCCGTCATCCGAACAAGTACCGTGTTTTTGCCCTGACCGCTCACAGTCAGGTAGATAAGTTAGCCGCTCAGTGCCAACAGTTTAATCCTCAGTATGCGGTTGTTGGCGATTCACAGTCGGCTTCTCGACTGCAATCTCTATTAAAAAGTAGCGGCTCCAAAACGCAAGTTTTATGGGGTAGGGATTCTCTCTGTGCGGTTGCCAGTGATACAGCTGTAGATACAGTGATGGCAGCTATTGTCGGTGCCGCCGGATTGGTGCCAACTCTGGCTGCGGTTCAGGCCGGTAAGAAAATCCTTCTCGCCAATAAAGAGTCTCTGGTGATGGCCGGCGGTCTGTTTATGCAGGCGGTCGCTGACTCCGGTTCTCTTTTATTACCTATAGATAGTGAGCACAATGCTATTTTTCAGTGCTTACCAGAAGATTTTAACTCGTCAGCTGATAGAAGTGGCGTGAAGAAACTACTGCTCTCAGCCTCTGGTGGACCCTTCCGCGGCTGGTCGGCTGAACAGATGCAGTCGGTGACCCCCGATCAGGCCTGTGCCCATCCAAACTGGAGTATGGGGCGCAAGATTTCCGTTGATTCAGCGACATTGATGAATAAGGGCCTTGAGCTTATCGAGGCCTGCTGGTTATTTGATATGCCAGCCTCTCAGATTGAGGTGGTGGTGCATCCCCAGAGTGTTATCCACTCATTGGTGCAGTACATCGATGGCTCTGTATTGGCGCAGCTAGGTAATCCGGATATGCGCACACCGATTGCCCATGCACTGGCCTGGCCGGAGCGGATTGATACGGGTGTCGCAGACCTAGATCTCTTTGAAGTCGCCCAACTCAATTTCGAAAAGCCCGATCTTGACAGTTTTCCCTGTCTGGCGATGGCTATTGCGGCTGCCGCAGCGGGTAAAAATGCGCCGGCCATTCTCAACGCAGCCAATGAAATAGCCGTGCAGGCATTTCTCGATCAGCGCATCAGCTTTATGCAGATCGCCGCAGTTGTAGAGCAAACCTTAAATGGTCAGATTTTAACTGAACCACAATCGTTGGCTGCAGTCCAAGAGTCCGACGAGCAGGCGCGCCTGTATAGTAGTGCTTATATAAAAAGGCTGGAGAAGTAAGTTATGGATATCCTACAGACAATCTTTTTTACCCTTATTGCCCTGGGTGTATTGGTTAGTTTTCACGAGTTCGGGCATTTTTGGGTGGCACGCCGCTGCGGTGTAAAAGTCCAGAAATTCTCTATCGGTTTTGGTACTCCGCTGCTGCGCTGGCGTGATGCTCAGGATACTGAGTTTGTGATCGCCGCGCTGCCACTCGGTGGCTATGTAAAGATGGTTGATGAGCGTGAGGGCAATGTTGCGGAAGAAGATCTTCCCTTTGCTTTCTCCCGCAAAAGCGTATGGCAGCGTATAGCCATTGTAGCCGCCGGCCCTGCAGCCAATTTCTTGCTCGCTCTAGTCGCCTTTTGGATTGTATTCTTAGCTGGCGAGCGCGGTCTAGCGCCCGTGGCTGGGGATGTTAAAGCTGACTCTCTGGCCGCTCAGTCCGGATTTGAGTCAGGCACTGAGATTATTGCCGTCGACGGTGTTGCAACGGCTACCTGGAGTGCCGCGACGCGACAGCTATTTGGCTTTATAGGCACCAGCGGTGAGATTCCCTTTACCGTGACCTACCCAGATTCCACTATTCAATACCAGCTGCTGGTACCGGTCGATAAATGGCTGCGCGATGCTGAAGAACCATCGCCACTTCGTGAGCTGGGCATTCAGCCGCCCTTTGAACTCGAGTCCCTCAGCTTGGTGGCGGTCTCCGAAGATGGCGCAGGTTATGCTGCCGGATTGCGTGCAGAGGATCGTCTGTTGGCGATCAATAATATCAATATCACCAGTATCGAAACTTTTATTAACACCATTGCTGCCAGTCCCGGCAGCAGTGTTGAGCTGCTTGTTGAGCGCGAAGAAGGTCAGCAGCTCACTATTGCGGTGACTCCGCGCTTGGTTGAACGAGATGGAGAGCAGGTAGGGCAGTTGGGTGTTCAGCTCTCTTCGGTGGGTCGCTACCCGGAGGCGTTGCTGCGCAATATTGATCACAACCCGCTGAGTGCGCTATTTCGCGCTGCAAGCGAGACCGTAGATACCAGTTTCTTTGTCTTGGAATCTATAGGTAAGTTGTTGGTGGGCGAGCTTTCGCCAAAGAATCTCAGCGGCCCAATCACTATTGCCAAGGTTGCCGGTGACACGGCGAAATCTGGATTCGACAATTTTATTCGCTTTATCGCTATTCTCAGTATAATGCTTGGCGTAATGAACCTATTGCCAATTCCTGTGTTGGATGGTGGCCATCTGGTTTACTATCTGATTGAGATAGTTAAAGGTTCTCCAGTTTCCGATAGCGTGCAACTGGTGGGGTATAAAGTTGGCTTCTTTATGCTGATGGGGTTAATGGTATTTGCTACATATAATGATGTTATGCGATCTTTTTAACGTCGCTTAAAGATAACTAAAAATTGGATTTTAATAATTACATGAAGCAATTTTTGAGCGGCATTCTTATTGCCCTTTTTTCCTTTTCCGCATCAGTTTACGCGGCGGTTTTCCAAGTTGATGATATTCGTATTGAAGGCCTGCAGAGGGTTTCGGCGGGTACTGTGTTTGCGGCACTGCCGATTAGTGTCGGCGATCTGATCGATCAGCCGGCTATTCAAGAGGCAACCCGCTCACTGTTTCGCACCGGCTATTTTTCCGATGTTGTTATGGCCCGTGAGAACGGGGTGTTGGTAATCGCTCTGGCAGAGCGTCCGGCGGTGACTGAAATTAATCTCGACGGCAATAAGGCGATCGAAACTGATCAGCTGCTCAGTGCACTGCGCGACAATGGTCTGGCTGAGGGTCAGATTTTTCGCCAGGTGATTCTTGAGGGTATGACTCAGGAGTTACAGCGACAGTATGTCTCTCAGGGGCGTTATGGCGCATTGGTAGAGACTGAGGTCAAACAGTTGCCGCGCAATCGCGTTGCGGTGAATATCAATATTGATGAGGGCGATGTCGCCAAGATCAGACATATCAATATAGTCGGTAATAAGCATTTCAGTGAAGAGGAACTATTTGAGTCCTTTGAACAAAAAACCACGGGTTTTTGGTCGTGGATTAGCAGCAATGATAAATACGCCCGTGAAAAACTCTCTGGTGATTTAGAGACTCTGGAGTCTTGGTATCTGGATCGCGGCTACCTACAGTTTGCTGTGGAATCGACTCAGGTATCGATCAGTCCGGAAAAAGAGTCTGTCTATATCACCATCAATATTACTGAGGGCGATGTCTTCAAGGTCAATGAAGTTGAATTGGCCGGTGAGATGGTTGTTCCAGAAGAGCATATTCGCGCGATGATTATCCTTAAAGAGGGTATGACCTTCTCGCAGACATTGATGACCACCTCGAATGAATATATAACCCGCCGTCTCGGCAATGAAGGCTATACCTTTGCCGAAGTTCAGGGCTTTCCCGAAGTCAATGAAGAAGATAACACCGCCAAGGTCACCTATCTGATTAAGCCCGGTATGCGTGCCTATGTGCGACGTGTTGAATTTCGCGGCAATACCAAGACTGCCGACGGCGTTCTGCGCCGTGAAATGCGTCAGATGGAATCGGCATCAGCCAATAACGCATTGATTGAAATGTCCAAGGTACGTCTTGAGCGTCTTGGCTTCTTTAAGGAAGTTAATGTTGAAAATATCCCGGTTGCCGGTACCAATGACCAGATTGATGTGGTCTTCTCAGTTGAAGAGCAGCCTTCCGGTTCGATTGGCGCCAGTGTAGGTTTCGCCCAGGGCACGGGCCTGATTATCGGCGCCAACCTCAGTGAAAATAATTTCCTCGGTACGGGTAAGAAAGTAGGTGTTGGTATTAACCGAAGCACCTACCAGAGCTCTCTCAATTTTAGTTATTCCGAACCCTATTTTACCGTTGATGGGGTAAGTGTCGGCTACAATCTGTTTGCCCGTGAAACTGACTACGATGAGATCAATGTTGCCAGCTTCTCAACCAACACCTACGGTGCATCGGTTAACTGGAGCTATCCAGTCTCTGAAATACAGCGTATCGGCTTTGGTCTGGGTTATGAGAATTTAGATCTTGAGACCGGTTCCTTTGCCTCTAAAGAAATCTCCGATTTTGTCTCGGGTAATGGTTCGCAGTTTGATGTCTTTAATGCCAATATCAACTGGGTTAAGTCGACGCTTAACCGCGGTGTGTTTGCTACCAGAGGTACTTCTCAGCGTTTAGGTCTTGATATTACGCTACCCGGTTCCGGGCTGGAATATTTCAAAACGACTTATTCTGCTCAGCATCTACGTCCTCTGTACCGCAGTCTGACACTTAAATTAAGAACTGACCTCGGCTATGGTGAGTCCTATGGCAATACTACTCAGATGCCGTTCTTTAAGAACTTTTACGGCGGTGGTTTTGGTTCGGTGCGTGGCTTTAAGCGCAACACGCTCGGCCCTCAGGATACTCCCTGTAATCTGATGGATCCTCCCTGTACTACAGCTTTTTTCGATGATCCAGATCCAATTGGTGGCAATGTACAGATCGAGTTTGGTGCGGAAGTGATCTTCCCGCTACCCTTTATTAAAGACCAGCGCTCAGTGCAATCCACATTCTTTTTCGATGCTGGTAATATATTTAACACCAAATGTGGTGAGTCACAGGCTAATTGCTTCAAGCCAGATGTTGGTGAGTTGCGATATTCAGTTGGTTTAGGTGCAACCTGGTTAAGTGGTTTTGGTCCAATTACCTTTAGTTTTTCCAAGCCATTAAACTCAAATGAATTCGATGAGACTGAAGTGTTCCAGTTCTCGCTGGGTAATCAATTTTAATTATTAATTATAAATAGTTGGGAGATATATTTTGCGTAATTTGAAAGTACTTTGTTTGGTTTTAGTCGCCACTATGGCCGCGAGTTTTTCTGTGGCTTCTGTAGCTGAGTCTAAAATTGCTGTTGTTGATGTTGCTCAGGCGATCTTTGGCTCCAATGCCGCTCAGGAACGCATAAAACAGGCTCAGACCAATGCGGATTTTGTTGCCCTTAAAGCCAAATTTGAAAGCTCTGTGGCTGATTATCAGTCGCTGGGTAAAGAAGCTGAAACTAAGCGCCTGACCTGGTCTCAGGAGCAAGCGCAAAGTCACCAGAAAAAAATGGAATATGTTAAAGCGGATGCCGAATTAGCCCGTCAAAAAATTCAGGCCGAGCAGAAGCAGTTAGAGCAGCAGATTATGCAGGAATTGGGTCCCAAGGCTCAGGAAGCTCTAACCGCAGTAGTTAAGGAGGAGGGCGTAACTATTCTTCTTCGCGCTGATGCTGTTTTGATCGCTGGCCAAGAGAGCAATCTCACCGCCAAGGTTGCTGATCGTCTAAACAAGATGACAAAGTAAAACCCCATGAGTAATAAAAGCTTTTCGTTGGGCGAAATCGCTGAGTTTCTCAATGCAGAGCTACGTGGCGATTCACAAACGCGAATAAGTGGTTTAAACACGCTGTTAAATGCTGGCTCTGGTGAGCTGGCATTTTTGGCAAATGAGAAGTACGTAAGCCAATTGGCTGACAGTAGTGCCGAGGCAGTTATTCTCTCTGCTAAGCATATAGATGAGAGCCAATCTACCGCAGGTAGTTATAGCGGAGCACTGCTGTTATTGGATAATCCCTATCTGGGTTATGCACAAATTTCTCAATGGTTTGATCCTGCTCCTACATTAGTCCCTGGAATTCATCCCTCGGCGGTTGTTGATAAGACTGCACAAATCGGTGCCAATGTTGCCATTGGTCCGAATGTGGTTATCGAAGCCGATGCGATTATCGGTGCCGACTGCTATCTGGGTGCTGGCAGCACTATTGGAGCTCGCAGTCAGCTTGGTGAGGGTGCGCGAATTTGCGCCAATGTGTCAATCTATCATGATGTCAGTATTGGCTGTAGGGCAACTCTGCACAGTGGTGCTGTGATTGGTGCCGATGGTTTTGGCTTTGCGCCAACCGGAACCGGCAGCTGGCAGAAAATTTATCAGATTGGCGGCGTGGTGATCGGTGACAATGTTGAAATCGGTGCCTGTTCAACCATTGATCGCGGTGCGCTGGGTGATACGCGTATAGGCAATGGCGTGATTATCGATAATCATGTGCAGATTGCCCACAATGTGGTTATTGGCGATAACACTGCTATGGCAGCTTATTCTGCTGTTGCTGGTAGCGCAACCATTGGTCGTAACTGTATTTTTGCCGGAGACGCCTGTGTGGTCGGTCATGTCAATATCTGTGATAATGTGCATATCATGGCGCGTTCACTGGTGACTAAGTCAATTGACAAGCCCGGTGCTTTTTCAGCAGTTATGCCATTGATGGAAACTCGGGAATGGCGTAAAAATGCTGTTAGAATCTCGCAGCTGGACAGTATGGCCCGCAGACTAAAAGCATTAGAAAAAAAACAATAGTAAAGAACCTCTAAAAGCCGCTGCTGGCGGTGTTAGCTGAGTTCTGTGTAACAAGTGTCTAACAAGATTAATTATTAATTCAAATGGAATGCGCAATGAATATTACTGAAATTATGGATGTGTTACCGCACAGGTATCCGTTTCTTTTAGTCGATAGAGTGGTTGAGTTAGTTAAGGGCGAAAAAATTGTCGCCTATAAAAATATTACCGGTAATGAAGAAGTGTTTAATGGTCATTTCCCCGGTGCGCCAATTTTTCCCGGCGTTATGATTGTTGAGGCGTTGGCTCAGGCTTCTGGAATTCTCGGTTTTGTCACCACCGATACCACCGCCGATGATGGCAAGCTGTATCTGTTTGCCGGTCTCGATAAGGTTCGCTTTAAAGCGCCGGTAGTGCCCGGTGACCAGCTGATGCTAGAGTCAGAAGTGGTTGCGGTGAAGCGTCATATCTGGCGCTTTCAGACCCGCGCTACAGTCAATGGTAAGCTCGTCTGTGAGGCGACTCTGCTCTGTGCCTATCAAGATAGAGATAAAGTTTAGTGATTCATCCGAGTGCCATAATTGATCCCTCCGCCAAGATCGCAGACAACGTGACGATTGGCCCGTGGACAACGATTGGCGCGGATGTTGAGATTGGTGAAGGCTGCAATATCGCCTCCCATGTGGTGGTCAAAGGGCCGACTACCATTGGCTCTGGTAATCATATTTTCCAATTCTCCACGATTGGTGACGGCACGCCGGATCTTAAATACAAAGATGAGCCGACCAAATTAATTATTGGCAATAACAATGTGATTCGCGAAGGTGTCACTATCCATCGCGGCACCATTCAGGATAAGGGCGAGACGATTATTGGTAATAATAATCTACTTATGGCCTATGCCCATGTTGGCCATGACTGCGTTATTGGCGATCATGCTATTCTGGTTAATAACGCCAGTATCTCTGGTCATGTCTATGTTGGTGACTGGGCGATTCTCTCCGGTTACGCGCTGGTTCACCAGTTTGTACATATAGGCGCGCACTGTTTTGTTGGGCCTGCAGCCTTTGTCTACCATGATATCCCTGCCTTTGTGACTGCCTTTGGCAGCCCTGCAGAACCGCGCACGATTAATCGCGAAGGCCTAAAGCGCCGAGGTTTTACCGCCGATCAGATTGCCCTTGCCAATCAGGCCTACAAATTGCTCTATCGTCGCGGACTGCAGTTGGATGAGTCGATTAAAGCGATTGCCAAGCTCGGCGATGATCCGGCAATTAAGATGTTCTTAACCTCCCTTGAGAATTCAACTCGCGGCATTATCCGTTAAATCATGAGCGTCCAGAGTGATAATAATGTGTCGGCGAAAGCGGATGCTAGTGGCTCTGTTTTTGCCATAGTGGCGGGCGAAGCCTCGGGGGATACTCTGGGTGCAGATTTAATTCGCGCCCTAAGACGTGTTTATCCCAATGCCCAATTCGAGGGTGTCGGCGGTCCTAAAATGATTGCCGAGGGTTTTGTCTCCCATTATCAGATGGATCGGCTCTCGGTGATGGGCCTGATCGAACCCCTTAAGCGGCTGCCTGAATTACTCAGAATGCGCCGTGAGATTGTCCAGCGTTACAAAAACACTCCGCCCAGTGCCTTTATCGGTATAGATTCCCCAGACTTTAATCTGGGTATTGAAAAAGCCTTGCACAGTGCCGGCATAAAGACCGTTCACTATGTTAGCCCCTCAGTCTGGGCCTGGCGTCAGGGACGCATAAAAAATATCAAACGCAGTGTTGATCTAATGCTCTGCCTGTTGCCCTTTGAAGAAGCTTTTTATCTTGAGCACGCTGTGCCGGTTGCCTTTGTTGGACATCCATTGGCGGGGCAGATAGCCCGACAGCCTAATATAGCTGAGGCCCGCCAACGTCTGGGTATTGATCAAGATCGACCACTATTGACCCTGATGCCCGGCAGCCGTTCAGGGGAAGTACAGCAAATGGCTGAGCTGTTTCTCGATGTTGCCGCACAGTTGTTGCTTAGCCATCCACAGTTACAGTTTGTGATTCCTGCGGCTAATAGTGATCGCCATAAACAGCTCGAAGAGATGCTAGCTACTCGTCCTGAGTTACAGGTTAAATTGATCGAACAGCAGTCGCTGCTGGCCATGGAAGCTGCCGATGCGGTATTACTGACCTCTGGCACCACCGCGCTCGAAGCTATGCTGTTAAAGAAGCCTATGGTGGTTAGCTACCGAATGGGCAACCTAACCTACAAGTTGGTTAGCCCGTTTATAAAAACCCCCTATATTTCTATTCCCAATCTTCTCGCCAATGAGATGTTGGTGCCGGAGTTAATTCAGGAGCAGGCGACTGTGGAAAATTTGACCGATGCAGTGCTTAAAGCGCTGGATGGCAATACTCGTGAGCAGCTAGAACTCCGCTTTGATCAGCTGCATGAGCAGATCAATTTAAATTCTGGTGACAGTGCCGCGGCGGCTATTGCCAATTTGGTTACAGATCAAGCATGAAACTATTGTGAAAGCATTATGAAAGCATGGCATCCTCCCTCAGGCGTTAAGTTTCTCGCCGGTGTCGACGAAGTAGGGCGTGGCCCGCTGGCCGGCGATGTAGTGACTGCAGCGGTAATACTGCCCGCCGATCATGGTATTGAAGGGCTGGCCGACTCGAAAGCGCTATCTGCCCGACAACGGGAAAATCTCTACAAAGATATTATTGGCCGTGCCACTTGTTGGTATGTGGCACGTTCCAGCGTGGCTGAAATCGATCGCTTTAATATATTGCAGGCGACATTGATGGCGATGCGCCGCGCGGTGATGGGGCTTTCTCAGCAGCCTGATTTTGTTGCGGTCGATGGCAATCGCTTACCCCAGTGGGAGTATCGCGGGGAAGCTGTTGTGAAAGGTGACGGACGGGTCGAAGTGATCAGCGCGGCATCGATTATTGCCAAGGTTGTCCGCGATGCCGAGATGAAAGCCTTTGAGCAAACCTACCCGGGTTACGGTTTCGCGAAAAATAAAGGTTATGGCACAGCCCAGCATTTGGAAGCGCTGGTGCGCAAAGGGGCCACACCGATTCATCGCAGAACTTTTGCGCCGGTTCGCGAGCAGCTCGAACTCACTCAGAGTGGTCTTTTTGATTAAAATCTAAAGCTAATTGTGAGATAGTAAAGCCCTTGGCGAAGAATAAAAAATAGCGCGGTAATCGAGGGTATTATATTGAGATATGCACAGATCACAGGTTGGGGTAAATATGCGCCGCCGCTGCTAATGACCAATGATGATATGGCTAAGATTGTCGATACCAGCGATGAGTGGATTTTTTCCCGCTCTGGTATTCGTCAGCGCCACTACAGCCATATATCCACTGGTGATATGGCTTGGCTAGCGGCAGAAAAAGCACTGGCCGCAGCAGGTTTGGATGCCGATGATATAGATCTGATTGTGCTCGGTTCGACAACTCCCGAAGAGATCTGTCCAAATACCGCCAGTTATATTATGAATAAGCTGGGTGCCAGCAAAGCCGCTGCCTTCGATATCAATTCTGCCTGTACTAGCTGGTTCTATGCACTGAATGCAGCGACGGATATGGTTAGAGCCGGTTCTATCAATAGAGCGCTGGTGATAGGCTCTGAGCGTATCTCGCTGGCGATGGACTGGCAGAAGCGCGAGTCCTGCTTTCTGTTTGGCGACGGTGCTGGTGCGGTAGTGATTGAAGCCTCTGAGCAAGAGAGTGGCCTGCTCGCCTCAAAAATCAGCTGTATTCCCGACAGTCGCGAATGTCTGCGGCTTCCGGATTGGGGTATGACGCCGACTCACCTAACCGATAACCTTTTTATCTCGCTGGATTTTGAAGGTCAGGAGATATTTAAAAGCGCGGTCAAGGGAATGTCGGATGCGATTACTGATGTGCTTGAAAAGCAAAATTTAAGCGCTGACGATATAGACCTGTTTATTCCCCATCAGGCAAATATTCGGATTATTCAAACCTTGGCTAAACGGCTCAATTTCCCCATGGAAAAAGTGGTTGTCGCCATCCATAAATATGCCAATACCTCAGCGGCGTCGATTCCTCTGGCACTCTGTGATGCCTTGGAAGAAGGGCGGATTGTGCCCGGCATGAAGATTCTGACGGCGACCTTTGGTGCCGGCCTCACCTGCGGTGCCGGTATTATTCAGTGGGGCGATAGAGTCGAACCACTGGGTGTTTCTGATGCTTCGGTTGCAGACTACGAGGGCACAGTTTTTGATTTGATGGCGGATAGCTTTGTTCACTACGGTGTCGACGCTAAACATCTATTAAGTAAATAATTAAATAAAGTATTTTATAAAAAGGGTAATTCCAATCAGCACTCATTTAGATTCTCCCGTTACTGCTCCTTCGAGTGCTTTATCAAGTGCTATGCCCAGTTCTATGTGCAGTGCCCCCGCATTTGTCCACCTTAGGCTCCACTCCGAATTCTCACTGGTCGACGGCTTGGTGCGAATCAAGCCATTGGCGAAAAAAGTTGCCGAGCTGGGTATGCCGGCGGTGGCTCTGACTGACTTTAACAATTTCTTTGCCGCGGTAAAGTTTTACAAGGCGACTCAGGCGGCCGGGGTTAAGCCAATTATTGGTGCGGATATGCTGGTTCTCGATGAGAGCGGCGAAGGCAGCCCCACTCAGTTGGTGTTACTGGTCAAGGATCAGGTTGGCTATGCAAACCTGACCAAGCTGATATCCAAAGCCTATCAGCAGGGGCAGCGTCAGGGTATTCCGACGATCAAGAAATCCTGGTTGGCTGAATTTAGTGCTGGATTAATTGCTCTGTCTGGGGGCCGCGCCGGTGAGATTGGTGTTGCGCTAGTAT
The DNA here is from genome assembly GCA_943846685.1 of uncultured Pseudomonadales bacterium. Classification (GTDB taxonomy): domain Bacteria; phylum Pseudomonadota; class Gammaproteobacteria; order Pseudomonadales; family Porticoccaceae; genus HTCC2207. The sequence goes on along the minus strand of OX044363.1, from coordinate 1,617,551 downwards.
CCGGTCGTCTCGCCGATGCGGCGGTGGCACTGGATGAATTTATCGTCCTTTTTGGCGATCGGTTTTACCTTGAGCTACAGCGCACCGGTCGTCCCGAAGAGGAAGATTACCTGCATGCCGCTGTCGAGCTGGCGGCGCAGAAAAACTGTCCGGTCGTGGCGACCAATGATGTGCGCTTTATTTACGACGATGAGTTTGAAGCCCATGAGGCGCGGGTCTGTATTCATGAGGGTCGGGCGCTGGACGATCCACGCCGTGAGCGTCGTTTTTCCGAGCAGCAGTATCTGCGCAGTCCGGAAGAGATGTGCGAGCTATTTGCCGATATCCCCGAGGCTTTAGAAAACACTGTCGAGATTGCCAGACGCTGTACGCTGGATATACGGCTGGGTGAGTACTTTCTGCCGGACTATCCGATTCCCGATGGCATGACCATGGATGAGTTCTTTACCCTCGAATCGGAAAAGGGTTTGCAGGAGCGTCTGGAAGTACTCTATGACACCAGCGCCGAAGATTTTCCCGAAGTTCAACAGCGCTACGCCGAGCGGCTTAAATTTGAGCTCAAGATTATTATTCAGATGGGTTTTCCCGGCTACTTCCTGATTGTGATGGACTTTATTGGCTGGGCAAAAGATAACCTTATTCCGGTGGGCCCAGGGCGTGGTTCCGGTGCCGGCTCGCTAGTAGCCTACGCGTTAAAAATTACCGATCTCGACCCGCTGGAATACGATCTACTGTTTGAGCGCTTTCTTAATCCGGAGCGAGTTTCGATGCCGGATTTCGATATCGACTTCTGTATGGAAGGTCGCGATAAGGTGATTGCCTATGTGGCCGAACAGTATGGCCGCGATGCGGTCTCGCAGATTGTGACCTTCGGTACTATGGCCGCCAAGGCGGTGGTTCGCGATGTGGCGCGGGTGCAGGGCAAATCCTATGGTCTTGCCGACAAGCTCTCGAAGTTAATTCCCTTTGAAGTGGGTATGACCCTTGAGAAAGCCGTAGAGCAGGAAGATAACCTTAAAGAGTTTCTCGAGCAGGATGATGAGGCCGCTGAAATCTGGTCCATGGCACTGCAACTTGAAGGGGTGTCGCGTAACTGCGGTAAGCACGCTGGTGGTGTGGTTATTGCTCCCACCGAGATCACCGATTTTTCACCGATCTACTGTGATGATACCGGAGCAGGGGTTGTCACCCAGTTTGATAAGAATGATGTCGAAGATGCCGGTCTGGTTAAATTCGATTTCCTTGGACTGCGCACCCTGACGATTATCGACTGGGCGGTGCGGATGATTAATGCCGATCGCAGTGCCGCCGGTGAAGAGCTTCTGGAAATTGATAAGATTCCTCTCGATGATAAGCCCACCTATGAACTGATGCAGCGCGGCGAAACCACCGCTGTCTTCCAGCTTGAGTCGCGGGGTATGAAAGAGCTGATCCGCAAACTTGGGCCCGACCGCTTTGAAGATATTATTGCACTGGTAGCCCTGTTTCGACCAGGACCACTGCAGTCGGGGATGGTCGATGACTTTATCAATCGTAAAAAGGGCAATGCTGAGGTCAGCTACCCCCATTCCCAGTACCAGCATGAATGCCTAAAGCCCGCCCTTGAACCCACCTACGGGATTATTCTCTATCAGGAGCAGGTAATGCAGATCGCTCAGGAGATGGGCGGTTATACGTTGGGTGGTGCTGACCTGTTGCGTCGCGCCATGGGTAAGAAAAATCTTGATGAGATGGCCAAACAGCGCGATCTGTTTTTGCAGGGCGCGATCGAAAAGGGCTTTGAAAAAGACCTCGCCTCAAATATTTTCGATCTGATGGAAAAGTTTGCCGGCTATGGTTTTAATAAATCCCACTCCGCCGCCTATGCGCTGGTCGCCTATCAAACTGGCTGGTTAAAGTGCCATTATCCGGCGCAGTTTATGGCTGCAACCATTTCCTCGGATATGGATAAGACCGACAAAGTTGTGACCTTTATCGATGAATGCAGGGCCATGGGTCTCGAGCTATTGCCGCCGGATGTCAACGGTGGCCAGTTTCAGTTTAGCGTCGACGAGCAAAACAATGTTATCTATGGCCTGGGTGCGATTAAGGGCCTGGGTGAAGGCCCGGTTGAAAATATACTCGCCGCGCGCAATGAGGGTGGCCGCTTTAAGGATATTTTCGATTTCTGTGCCCGGGTTGATGGCCGCAAGGTCAACAAGCGCGCTCTGGAAGCGCTGATTCGCAGTGGCGCGTTTGACGAGATTGGCCCAGAGGGTGAGATCGGCTACCGCCGTGCAGTGATGCTGGCGGCGATGGAAGAAGCGGTCAAACTCGCCGAGCAGCACGCGCGCAATACTAGCAGTGGAATGGGCGATCTATTTGGTGAGTCGATTGTTGAGAGCGCCTCGGATATCAATTACAACAGCTATAATGCGGCGCGAACCCTGTCGCCGAAAGAGCGCCTTAATGGCGAGCGCGATACCTTAGGACTCTATCTGACCGGTCACCCGATCGATGAGTACCAGCAGGAGTTATCGCAGATGCACCCGAACCGTATATCGGCGCTGCGTCCGGGTAAAGGCAGCATTACCGTCTCTGGAATGGTGGTCGGGATGCGCATTATGAAGAATAAGCGCGGTGAGAACTTTGCCTTCCTGACCCTCGACGATAAGAGTGGTCGTCTGGAAGTCTCTGTATTTGCCGAGAAGTACAATGCCTATCGCGAGATTCTGGTCAAGGACGCGCTGTTAGTGGTTCAGGGCGGAGTTTCAGAGGACAGCTTTACCGGTGGCCTGAAAATGCTCGCCGAATCTATACAGTCAATCTATGACGCGCGCTGTAGCAAGATCAGTAATCTTGAGTTGGTGGTAACCGGCGACCCGGATAATGACGGTTGGGTTGATCGTCTGCAGAGTAGTATTAATCCCTACCTGGAGGGTAACTGTCGCCTTAAGATTGATTATTCGTTGCCCAGAGCTAGAGGTAATTTGAGGCTTGGCAGTCAGTGGCGTGTTCAGCCCCGCGATGAGTTGATAAGCCGTTTGCGCGAAGAATTTGGTAAAAACAGTGTCACTCTGAACTATGATTAAGGCAGAGATTAAGCGAATGATTAAAGACTGTTTAAGTTAGATTGGCACAACAGATAACTAGCGTAGATTTTTATAAGTGGTAGAATGCGCGCAGCCCCAATTTTGTCAAAACACGAGAATTCCATACCCATGAATTTGAACTATCTCTCTTTTGAACAGCCGATAGCTGAGCTTGAAGCAAAGATTGAAGAATTACAGTTAGTCGGCAATGACAACGAACTGAATATTGCCGATGAAGTGAGCAAATTACGCGATAAGTCACAGAAGTTAACCGAGGGCATTTATGCCAAGTTAACCCCTTGGCAGATCGTTCAGGTTGCTCGCCATCCCCAACGTCCCTATGCCCTAGACTATATCCAACGAATCTTTACCGATTTTGAAGAGATGCACGGTGATCGTCACTTTGGTGATGACAACGCGATTGTCGGTGGTGTGGCTCGTTTAAACGGCAAGCCGGTGATGGTTATCGGTGAAGAGAAGGGTCGTGGTGTCAACGACAAAGTGATGCGTAATTTTGGTATGCCCAAGCCGGAGGGCTACCGCAAGGCTCTGCGTCTGATGGAGACTGCCGAGCGCTTTAAACTGCCGGTGATCACCCTTATTGACACCCCGGGCGCCTATCCGGGTATCGACTCTGAAGAGCGTAATATCTCTGAAGCTATCGCCCGCAATCTGGCGGTTATGTCACGGCTTAAAACCCCAATTATCTGCACTGTAATCGGTGAGGGTAGTTCTGGTGGCGCACTGGCAATTGGTGTCGGTGACAGACTTAATATGCTTCAGTACAGCACTTATTTTGTTATCTCTCCTGAAGGTTGTGCCAACATTATCTGGAAGACCAGTGAAAAAGCACCGCTGGCCGCTGAAGCTATGGGTGTTACCTCTGGCAATCTCGAGCAGCTGGGTATTGTCGATCAAACCATTCCTGAGCCAATGGGTGGCGCGCACCGCGATATTGAAACCATGTGTACCACATTGAAGGATAGCCTCAGCAGCCAGCTTGAAGAATTATCTGCTGTGCCTGTAGATCAGTTATTGGAAAAGCGTTTTGAGCGACTGATGTCCTATGGTCAACCTGATTAGCTGAGAGAATCTTTGTTATTTAAAGTAACAGAGCAAAAAAAAACCGCGTCTCGGTACGCGGTTTTTTTTCGTCTGCTAATTTAAGAATAAGTGGGCCTAGTTCTCGACTAATAGGGAAATCGCCGCCAGTGCCTCTGGATCCTTAGACTTAAGTTTATTGGCTATATGGTGCTGGAAAAAATAGCGGAAGTCCTGGCAATTATCAGCTTCAAAGAGACAGCTATCACCAGGCAGTACCGGCGTGTTGTAAATCTTGCTGTCGTCAATCAGCATCGCGGAGACAGTGCCGTCTTGTAATAACCTCCAGCTGACCACTTCCTTGAGGGTAATGCTCTTAAACTTATCTGCAGAGAGCACTGCGTGAGTGCCAATGGTATCGGGGATTTCCTGAACAATTTCCAACTCCGATTCGCACTGGTACTCGTAGTAATCGGCAGCGGTTTCCAGTTCGACTATTTTGTGCAGCGGTGCATTGTAAAAAAGCTCATCGACACCCTCGTCGTAATAACCCTGCCACTGGCCATTTAAGGGGTCGTTTATCTCGTCGCAGGCAACCAGTTTGTCGAGCCATGGCACTAGTCCAACAACTTCACCACTAGAGCGTAGTCCCCAGGCGAGAACTTTGATTGAAAATAATTTGTCCTGATTCTCAGAGTTGCAGTAGAGCATCTCGAGACCATCCAGTTCAGGGGCGATACGAATAAGTTTATTGCTGAGGTTTTCGGAGAGTGGCTTGCGAGTAAAAATATCGATTACGTTGTCGTGAGAATTTATTGAGTTAGACATCGATGTGGACATAGGTTACATCTCCTTATCTGGGGTGAATCTGGGTTGGAAGGAAACCCTTATGTAATAGTTATAGTGCATGGTTTGCTGCTTGGGAAACTCTTATCGCACTAGATTACACTTCTAAAACAATCAGTTGATACACTACATAAGGTACCCCAGAATATTAAAAAGCACAACACTTTGTGCTGTATAACTAAAACGTCTATATAATCCTGCTTTCAGGACAGTTAACAATATAGCTGTTTTATGAATTGAACTAGTGCTTTGGAATTTGTTGGCTATGAGTTTGGTAACCTTGGAAAAACAGCGTTTAAAGGCAGTGATCGCCGTTTTCGATAAGCTCTTTGCAAAGGAGTTTAATACCAGATTACTGGGTGGTGCTACCGAGCCTGTGTATATACCCGCAGGGCACTCTTATGACTCTGGCGGTAGTATTGATAGTGCGAATATCTGCGACTACCATCGACTCTATTTTCGTCAAGATTACTTTTCCAGTGCACTCCATGAGTCCGCTCACTGGTGTATCGCCGGAGCCGAGCGGCGCCTTAAGCTAGATTTTGGCTATTGGTATAACCCTGATGGTCGCAGTCAACAGCAGCAGGCTGTATTTGAGCGTGCCGAGACGCAGCCCCAGTCATTGGAGTGGATGTTTTCAGTGGCCTGCGGGCAGAGGTTTAGAATAAGCGCGGATAACCTTGCCTCTGATCTCGGCGCCAGTGAAGAATTTGTTCAGGCGGTGATTGATCAGGCGAATAACTGGTGCGGAGAAACCGCTATGCCACCGCGTGCAGAGCAGCTTCTCAATGCACTGGCCAAGCAGTTTGATAAAACTGATTGGCGGTGTTCAGAGCAGTACCAGCAGGCTAAACTTGTTTAATAACTATCCAATGGACTAACGAGAGAAAAGACACGCAGGAGCGCGGAGAAAAACTATGCAGGCTTATTTAATAGATTCATCAATTTATATTTTTCGCAGCTATTTTACGCTGCCGGATAATTGGCAAGCCCTCGACTCCGGGCATCCGACCAATGCGGTCTATGGCTTTACCGGATTTTTACTCGACCTGCTGCGCAATAAAAACCCCGATCATCTTTTCTGCGCCTTTGACGAAAGTCTGCGCACCGGCTTCCGGCATGATTTATGTGCCGATTACAAAGCCAACCGTGAACTGCCCGATGAGGCATTGGCCTTTCAGTTAAATGCCTGCCGCCAACTCTGTCGTGTGTTGGGGATCACTGAGATGGCTTCAAATACCTATGAGGCCGACGATCTAATTGGTGCTGTGGCGCAAAATGCGCGTCGGGAAAATGCTCAACCAGTGGTAGTGACCAGAGATAAAGACCTGACTCAGATAATTGAATCCGGCGATCTTTACTGGGATTTTGGCAAGGCGCCGCCAAAGACTCAGCGGCAGGTTGAAAAAGACCTTGAGCTGGGTTGCCAGCAGATGGCCGACTTTCTCGCCCTGACTGGGGATAGCAGTGATAATATTGCCGGTGTTCCCGGTGTCGGTGCTAAAACCGCGAAACAGTTGCTGATGCACTATGCGGATATTCAAACTATTCTCGAGCATCTGGATCAGCTTCAGGATCTTCCAATTCGCGGTGCCGGTAAATTGGCGGATAAACTGGATAACGGTCGACAGCAGTTGTTGTTATCGCGACAATTGACAACCATCGTCACTGATATTGAAGAAGCGCCGAATCTCTCACAGATTAGTTGGCAGGGTATTCATCGAGATGCCTTTGAGTTATTTTGCGATGAGATGGGTTTTGCCAATAGTTTTAACGATCGAGCAAAACAGTTGCGCGCTAGACAGACTGAACCTGCTTGGTAGCAATACGTAAAAGCTAATAAAAAAAAGACTATGGGGATTCCACTCTGAAAATTGTAGCCGATCAAAATATGCTGATGGTTGAAGAATTATTTGGCCAGTTGGGCACTATTGATTATATCGCCGGCCGTCAGATCAGTGCCGCGGATGTTGCCGATGCGGATATATTACTAGTGCGCTCGGTGACCCGGGTTGATCGAGCGCTGCTGGAGGGTTCCTCGGTTGCCTTTGTCGGCTCTGCCACCATCGGCACAGATCATGTGGATCAAGCTTATCTAGCCGAGCAGGGCATACGCTTTGCCCATGCGCCGGGCTGTAATGCCAATGCAGTGGTGCAATATGTGCTCTCGGTCTTGTGCAATCTGCAGCCGGACTGGCTCAACTGCACTGTGGGTATTGTTGGCTGTGGCAATGTCGGTGGCAGACTCTATCGCACTCTTCGCAGTCTTGGTGTTGACTGTCGTGTTTATGATCCTTTTCTGAATTCCGCAGATAATCCTGATTTGACCGACTTTGAGTCGCTGCTCGGTGCCGATATTATCTCTGTGCATACACCGCTTACAACGGACGGGGAATTTCCCACTCAGCATTTATTTAATACAGATATGCTGGCCCGCCTGAGTGAAGATAGCCTGCTTATTAATGCCGGTCGCGGGGCGGTAGTCGATAATACCGCGCTTTTAAATTTACTGGAAAACGGTTCAACATTGCGCGTAGCTCTGGATGTCTGGGAGCCTGAGCCAAATATCAATGGTCAGCTATTAGAGCGGGTTTTATTGGCGACACCGCATATTGCCGGATACAGTCGCGAAGGCAAAATTCGTGGTACTGAGATGCTCGCGGAAGACTTTTATCAGTGGCGTGAAGATATTGGCGGCTCTGTTGGGGAGATCGAAGCAGCTAGTGAGCAGACCTCTCCAGTGGCAATCTCTGGTCAGACTTTAGCGGAGCTTATTCTGGCGTCCTACGATGTTGTGGATGATGATCGACGTATGCGTGAGGCATTGGTTGTGCAAACGGCTCAAGCTGCTGGGGAGAGTTTTGATCGCTTGCGCAAAGAGTATCCCCAACGCCATGAGTTTAGCCATTTTAGCGCTGAGGTCACCGGCTCTTCTGATACAGAGACAACCCTTAAGCAGGCGCGATTACTCGGCTTTATCTGAGCTCTCAATCTCGTCAAAGGCTTGGACAATCATCGACTCGGTAATTGGAACTTCACGACCATCCTTATCGATAATCGCTGCGCCATTAAGATTGGCCAGAGGGGGCTTTTCCTGCTGTGGCTGATTATTTGAGTCAGCTTTGCTGCCACTAGTCTGGGGTTTTTCTTTACTCAAAATTTAAAGCCCTCTTATTATAATAATCTTTTGCTTAACTATTACCCTTGCGCCGTCGTTCCAAAAAGCCTGCAAGACGTTCAATCGCCTCGGTTAACTGAGCTTTATCTGGCAGAAACACAATCCGGAAGTGCTGTTTATCCACACTGTTAAAGGCGCTGCCTTGAACCAGTAGTACGCGCTCTTCTTTAAGCAGATCAAGCACCAGATTTTGATCGTCATCTATGGGGTATATCTCTGGGTCCAGTTTTGGATACAGATACATCGCTGATTTCGGTTTAACACAGCTGATACCGGGAATTTGCGTGATCATCTCGTAGGCCAGATCGCGCTGTTCTATTAGACGGCCACCGACTGAGGTCAGATCATTAATGCTCTGATAACCGCCGAGTGCCGTCTGCACTGCTAACATTGCCGGAACATTGGCGCAGAGTCGCATCGACGCGAGCATTTCCAAGCCTTCAATATAACTGCCAGCACGTTCCTTTGCGCCGGATATCACTACCCAGCCGGAGCGAAATCCCGCTAATCTATAGGTCTTGGATAGGCCGTTAAAAGTCAGGCAGAGTACATCTTTGACCAGTGTTGCCAGCGGTATATGCTCGGCTTCGTCGTAGAGAATACGGTCGTAAATCTCATCGGCAAAGATCACCAGACTGTGTTTTTCCGCAAGGGCAACAATCTGTTTAAGGTTGTTTTGACTGTAGACCGCACCGGTTGGATTGTTCGGGTTAATAACCACGATACCTTTGGTCTGCGGCGTAATTTTACTTTCTATATCGGCAATATCCGGCTGCCAGTCGTCAGCTTCATCGCAGAGATAATGCTTGGGTGTGCCACCGGCCATGGCCACAGCAGCCGTCCACAGTGGGTAGTCAGGGGAGGGGATCAGCACTTCATCGCCATCGTTTAGCAGTGCCTGCATCGACATGACAATCAGCTCACTGACACCATTGCCCATAATCACATCGTCTACCACAACAGTCTTAATACCCTGAGTCTGAGCGCGCTGCATAACCGCCTTGCGCGCGGCAAACAGGCCTTTCGAATGGCAGTAACCCTGAGCATTGCGAATATTGTGGATTACGTCATGCATGATTTCATCGGGCGCATCTAGGCCAAAGGCACCGGGATTGCCAATATTTAATTTAATAATTCGTTGGCCTTCCTCCTCAAGCAAGTTAGCATGATCGAGGACAGGGCCGCGGATGTCGTAACAGACATTGGCAAGTTTTTGAGACTTTTGTAATTCAGTCATTGTTCTGTTCATTTTATAAGAGTGGCAAATAGACCGCTTATTGTAGCTAAACATATCAGGGTAGGGGGAGTTTTAATGAAATTAATCAATTGGTTTGGGTTGGGCGCATTTATTATTGGTGTAGTTGCGACGCTTGGACATCGCTTTGGCTTTTTGCACTACCGAATTGCCCTTGTGATCTTTGTTATAGCGCTGATTGCTTGCGTGCTGATTATGTTGATCGGTCTGTTTATGTTGGGTTTATCTATTTGCAGAAAACAACCGATTCAGACTGAGCTGATACCATTGGTTTTGGCCTGTGCGATGTTTCCAGCAATGTCTTTCTACGCTGTGGGTATGGCTGGTTTTGAAGCGCCTATGATTCACGATATTACGACTGATACTAATAACCCACCGGTATTTAAGTATATTCAGGATGATGGATATCGCGTTAACTCGCTTATTTATCCTGGGGCTGAAGTTAGCGCTATACAAAAAGTTGCCTACCCGGAGATCAAAACCTTTATCACTCAGCTTGCGCCGAGAAGGGTTTACCAACAGTCAGTTTTTACCGGCAGTTTATTGGGTTGGGAAATTATTGTAAAAGATTCAAATAGTCTGCGCTTTGAAGCTATAACCAAAACACCTCTATTTGGTTTTGTCGATGATATCGCGGTTAGGATAACCGCCACCGAGGATGGAGGCAGTGCTGTAGATATGCGCTCTATGTCGCGGGTTGGCATATCAGACTTGGGTACTAATGCCAAGCGTATCCGTAGTTTTTTTGCTCAGTTAGAGGCGGTGCTGGAGGAAGAATTAATAAATCTGCAATAGTCTGAAAATAAGCGCCTATTAGGCTTGACAGTATCCGGTCAGCTACTTATTATGCGCGCCTCCTAGCCAATCACGTCCCGTTCGTCTAGAGGCCTAGGACACCGCCCTTTCACGGCGGTAACAGGGGTTCGACTCCCCTACGGGACGCCATTTTTACACGTTGCTTATGGATAAGCTTCTGCGGGAATAGCTCAGTGGTAGAGCACAACCTTGCCAAGGTTGGGGTCGCGAGTTCGAACCTCGTTTCCCGCTCCAAATAGAAAAACGCAAAACTTCGGTTTTGCGTTTTTTTTTGCCTTTTATTTATCCTTTACTTACCTTGACTGGCGATTCAGTCGTTATATAGAAACCCTGTATAAGAGGGTTTATTCTTTTTCTTACTTAATTGACCTCAAGCTTTGAGGTAGGTTACTGTGATTGAAAATGCACAATAAATAATAATATTAAGTCGTCTTCCTTTGCAGTAGAGGAACAGCATGACAGATAAAAAGCATGGCAAATAAAAAACTCCTTATCGCACTTTCGGTTGCAGTTGGATTGGCCTTTGTTATTGGCAGGCCATCTGTGGATTTTGGTCAGGGCAATCTTTTGCAGAGCGAGTCGACTCAGCAAGACCATTTAGAACAAAACTATTCAGAACAAAGTCATTTAGAACAAAGTCATTCAGAAAAAAGCATAGCGCAGGTTCTTTCACCTAGTGATATGGAGTTTTATCGTCAATTGACCGTTGGTAGCAGGTTAGCACTGCAGCTGGGTACTAATAATTCTTCTGCTGTTGCAGAGGTGGTTGTTACGAAGGTTAGGCGCGAGGGGAGTGCTGTTTCGGTCAAGGGTTATGCTTTGTTACAGGGCACTTTATTGCAAGACGCTGAGGGCTCTTTATTACGCGATGCTGAGGGCTCTTTACTACGCGATGCTGAGGGCTCTTTATTAGGGGACGCTGGTGGCTCTTTGTTACGAGAAGCTGAGGGCTCTTTATCCGCTAATGGCTCTATGGTTATGACCATCGGCGAGAAGTTTATGCATATTTTCCTTAGTCTTGATTCGGGTATTTATGAATACTCGGGAAAAGACTTTCAGGGCATTGTTAGCCGTACAACAGATATGCGCTTTAAAAATGATACTGCTGTTCTGCCAAATCAGTCTTATGAATTAACCGACCAACCTACACGGCAGCTCGCTGTGCCTGAGGTGAAGACGCAATGAATATTCCACGGCAGTTGTTAAGGTTTTTTACCTCGGTCATCTTTCTCGGATTTTTTTCCGGTTCTGCAATCGCCGGTTCAGCGGTGGCTATAGACTGCCCCTGTAATCTCTCAAGAATTAATCCCACTGCGGTCGAACTTGATTTCAATCTGGTATTTACACAGAACCTCAATCAATCCGGCCCTCTGGAAGTTTATCTACGTGGCCATGATAATCGCGATGCGTCCCGCGGTAGCTTCTATATATTGGCTGAAGCAAGTCTTGAGTCGATTGGTTTTTCTCAGTCTCCAGTGCCATTTACGATTAAGTTGCCATTCTATTTTACCGGCTTTGACTCAGGCTACCTGAGTTTGGTTTTAGTGGATGCTGACAGCGGTGAAATACTTGATATGGTGTCGCTATCGGCTCAGCCAGTATCCGTAAAATCCACTCCCGGTGCGGCGGTAAGGATTGGCTATGGCGAGCTATTTTTTGCGCAGCAGCCAAGTTTTCAGGTAAGCGGAAGTTCCTATGGGTTTGACGCGGTTAATATTACCAATAGCTCAAATCCGCTGGGCTCTGATAATTTGGTTTTTGAGCTTACCGCTTCAAATTTAAACTCCTACTATGTTCTCGACGAGCAGGATTTCACCCTTAACTATGATGCTCAGGGCCGCGCGGATATCAATATTCAGGCGGTTGCCAATAGTCTTTTAGATGGGCCGTTAAGTTATGCCCCTGAACATAAATATCTTCAAATAGCAGTGTATCGCGGTAGCCAACTATTGCTGTTTTACACTGTGGCTATGCTCGATAATTCTGCGCTGCCTGATTTCAGCCTGAATTTGTCTGCCGTGGATACCCTGACAGACAGTGATGGCGATAGCGTTAGCAACTACGCTGAACTATTGAGAGGTTCGCCTGTGGATATGCCTCAATCAGAGGTTAATGCCAATATAGAAACGGCTTTTTTATTCGGTGATGCGGCCCTCGATTACTATGGATCAGTCACTGATATTGAAGCCCAGCTCAGTCATTTACTCAGCGTTGCCAATGATGCCTACACAGATTCAGGGCTAAATATAAGCCTGCAAAAAACCGCGCTGATCTATATTGGCGACGACCGGGCTGTGACCAATAATGAATTGCTCGATCGGGTAGCAGGCCGGCTTTGGCCATTTGATAATGTCGATACGCTGTTGGCTCGCCAAGCGGATATTATTGTTCATCTCAACACATTATCTGTTGATGATCTCAATGGCGGTGTCGCCTGGATCAATGGCCACTGGAATGATGGTGTTATTGATTTTGAGGGCATGGCGTCTTCAGGCACCAATACGGTAGTGGTGGATATGGATAACACGGCGCTAACGCTGGTTCACGAAGTGGGTCATCTGTTGGGGCTAGATCACTCCAGACCACAGGTTCAGGGGTCACACTACAGTAGTTTTCCCTGGGCACTGGGCCACGGTGAAAATTCACAGTTTGTCACCATTATGGGCTATCCGGAGTTTTACAATTTTGCACCGCAGGTGGCTCTTTTCTCTTCGCCACAACTTACCTGCACAGACAGTGGCAGCAGCTGTGGCCTGTCGAGGGATAATTATATCAATGGTGCAGATGCGGTCTCCGCTTTAAAAAGTAGTGCCTACCAATGGACGGCTGTTGCCAATGGCTTTGCGCCGGCACTGACCCTGATCGGGGACAACCCGCTGCTGCTCGACCCCAGTCAATCAGTGATTAATTTGGGTGCTACAGCCGTTGATGCGGAGGATGGTGATATCAGCAGCGCCATCAGTTTTACCCAGACTGAAGATAATCAGGATCCGGCGGTAGATTTTTTGCAGACCTATTCGATTGTTGACAGTAATAACAATCTCTCTTCAGTAACCCGTAAAGTGGCGCTGGTTACTGATACAGATTCCGATGGGATCTACAACCGCTTTGATAGCGACGATGATAATGATGGGGTGGCGGATAGCAGTGATCAGTTTCCGTTGGATAGTAATTACTCAACGGACTCCGATGCGGATGGTATGCCTGACCTTTGGGAAACCCTCTATGGGCTGGATAGCAATAACCCCAACGATGCCAGTAGCGATATGGATGTCGATGGTTTAACCGCCATAGAGGAATTTACTGCGGGCACTGTGCCCATTGCTTCACTGGATATTGATGGCAATGGTCAGTACGACGGTCTTACCGATGGCTTGCTTATTCTGCGCTATATGTTTGGTTTTAGCGGTGAGCAGTTAATTAATGGCAGCTTGGCGGCAGATGCTCTCTACAACAGTGCCAGCATTATTGAAGCGCGTATTGCCGGGCTTGGGAATAGAATTGATATAGATGGCGATAACCAGCTCGACGCTCTGACAGATGGCCTGCTAATACTGCGCTATCTACTCGATTTTAAAGAGGCGGCGTTAACGGGTGGCGCTCTGTCTGAAGGGGCTTTAAGGGTTGATCCTGCGGCTATTGAGGCCTATTTACAGACGCTTAAGACAGACGGCTCTTAAAACGCTGGAAAAACGGCCAGTTAGAAGCTTCTCACACGACGTTCGTCGGATTGCTGATATTAATTTTGAGGGGGTTTTCGCTTAGTTCGTTGTACAGATAATCCACAAGATGCTTTCTTGTTATTCACGGTAACAAGATGGGGAGAGCTAGCGGACCCGCAAGGGTCCGTTTTTTTTTGCCTCTCGTTCGCTTATTTCGTTCAGATCTTTAATTTTAAAGACCAAAAAACTGCCTGATCTCGTCCTCTTTCGCCTGTGCATCGCGCATCCCCAAATCAATTAGCTTGCGACAAAATCCCGGCTCAAAAAGCAGGTAACTGGCGGCACTCGAGCCACCGCCCTGAGCCGTGGCGCCGGTTAAACGCAGAAATAAACGCAGCGATCTGGGCAGTTCATGGATATGCTCTTGCGCGATGGTATCTATGGACTCGGTGGGTGAGATAGCCAACACATCAACCGGATTGAGATCGGTAATATTGTTTTTCTCCCGCAGTGACTGGGGCAGGGCACTGGCCAACCGATTAATGCTCTGCAGGGTTTCGAGATCACTTTCCACCGCATCGATAAAGGCGCTATTAAACATATGCCCAACAATTTGTGCCGTGGACGGCGAGTGCTCGAGCTTTGTCGGTCGCTGACTGTGGATGGGGTTGTCACTAACGCCAATAATAAACAGTTTGGTGGCGCCCATATGCAGTGCCGGGCTAATGGGTTTTAGCTGTCTAACCGCGCCATCGCCAAAATAGTCACCATTGATTTTTACTGCTGGAAAAAGCCCTGGAATAGCGGTCGACGCCATTAGCTGGTCGATATTAATATCTATTTTTTCACCGCGCCGCCGCGAGCGATTCCAGGCCGGTATTTGATCCTGACCCTGAAAGAAGGTCACCGATTTACCCGAGGCGTAGCTCATTGCGGTAATCGCAATAGCCTGCAGTTCGCCGTTATTGATCGCGGTATCCAGATAGTCGAATTTGACATAGTTCTCCATCATCTGGCGTAGCGGACTATTGTCGAGCAGAGAGATAGGCTTGCCAATACCGTAGCCGCTGTGAACAAAAGAGGCGAGCAGATGGAAGGTGTTTTTAATAACACCAGTGGCATCGGTACGGTAGACATCGGCCGGGGTCAGTTCATGCCAGATTCTCTCGAGTTTTTGCGCACGCAGACGAAAGGGGCCTGCTCTTCCAGCAATCGACAGGGCATTAATCGCCCCGGCCGAGGTACCGCAAATAATCGGGAAGGGGTTGTAGACCGATCTCGGCAGTATTTTCGAGATACCTTTTAAAACACCCACCTGGTAGGCCGCTCTGGCGCCACCGCCAGTTAATACTAATGCTTTGCTCATGGTTTAAAATATTCCCATTGCCAGGCCCGCGGCCATTGAAAGTCCTAATTCTTCACACTGTTGTAGATGATTGCTGCTGACCTCCGCCACTGCAATCAGCGGCGCGGCGATTTTTTTCATCGGGTAACCGCTGACAATTCTATCGATCTCTCTCACCGCGCCGCTGCCATCATTGCCGGCACTGATAAACAGTGCGTAGGGCAGATTGATTTTATAGGGTTCAGCGGGATAGTAGGTGCGATCAAAAAAATCTTTTAGGGCGCCGCTCATGGTGCCAAAATTTTCCGCAGTGCCAAATAATACGCCATCAGCCCAGAGCAGCTCTTCGAGGCCTGCATCAAAGGCTTTGTAGAGACGGGTTTCAACATCAGCTTCCTGTTGGCAGCCACGCATAACTGCCGCGGCGAGCTGTGCCGTATTGCCGCTCTGTGAATGATAGATAATTAGCAGGTGCTTCATCAGTGATTCTGGCGTCCGTTTTTGTTTGCAGGCTGTTGAGCAGCTTTGATCCCTAACTGTGCGGCAGGGTTACCATCTTTTTTACCTGCACAGCGCTAAAGTGCCGGTGCTTGCTGAGAACTTTAACAGTCTTATCAGTATCTGCAAACAAGGGACCCTCAATGGCTTATTTGATCATGCTCTCGGTTGGTATTTTTTCAGTGGCCTGGTGGTCTTTTCTTCCGACGATTGAATGTTGTCTGATTGTTTTAATCTGCTCTATCCCCCTGTGGACTATTGGCAAACTTAGGTTACCGCTGTGTTTGTTGATGGGCATTTTATGGGGTCTTTTTTCTGCCCACTGGTTGCTTAATCATAGTCTGCCATCAGAGTTTGATGGGAAAGACTTTTTACTCTCTGGCACTATTGTCAGTCTGGTGGATAAAAATCCCAAGCGCAGCCGATTTACCCTGCGGGTGGATTCCGCTCAGTTACTCAGCGATAGCTCGCAACAGATAGCGATTAAAAAACTTTTGCTCAGTTGGTATGGGTCACCGGAACTAACCCCGGGTCAGCGCTGGCAGGTGGTTGCCCGACTGCGCAGGCCGAGAGGATTTGTTAATCCACAGGTGTTTGATTATCAGAGCTGGCTATACCAGCAGGGTTACAGCGCAACCGGTTATGTTCGTGGCAGTCATCGAGCAAAGAGGCTTGCTGCCCAGTCTTTGTTTAGCGTTGGTAATTTATCCTTACTGGTCAGAGTAATTCCTGCCCAGCTGCGCACAGAGCTTGGTCAAAGAATTGATCGGGCAGATTTATCCGAGCGCGGCAGGGCGGTTATTTTGGCGCTAACCATCGGTGATAAAAAACCGCTGGCCAATTGGTGGCAGGATTTAGCGCGCTTGGGGATTGTTCATCTGCTGGTGATATCCGGCTTGCATATAGGGCTTATTGCATTAATAGGCACAGTGTTGGGCAGTGGTCTAAACCGCGCTATTCTTTTAACCCGAGGTCTACTGTCCCGAGATATAGAGTTTCGTTTTCGGTTGAGCGCTAAATCAGCGACCAGCCAACCTTGGATAGCGCCCCTATGTGGATTGTTGGCAGCCTTTTTATACAGTTTTTTGGCGGGGTTTTCACTGCCAACCCAGCGCGCGCTGATCGCTGTAATGGTGGTTGTGGCCGCCAGATTAAGTTATCGAAAAATACCGCCGCTATTGTGTCTGTGTTGGGCGCTACTGTTAATTGCCATCAGTCAGCCACTGGCGGTGCTAAGTGCCGGGTTTTGGCTGTCGTTTAGTGCGGTGGGATTATTGGTCTGGTGGTTTACCCCCTGGCGATCAACCGCGCGATACTTTGCATGGCGGCGCACAGGAAGCGCTCAGCTGGCGCTTTTGACGGGAATGTCGGTGCCTCTATTGCTGTTTATTGGCAAACTTTCATGGTTGGCACCTTTAGTTAATCTTTTCGCAGTGCCCTGGGTTTCTTTTATTACTGTGCCGCTGTCGCTACTGGGAAGTTTGATGCCCTCAGACATGCTGGCTGAGCAGTTATGGCAATGGGCTGATCGATCGATTTCTGTGCTCTGGTGGCTATTAGATACTATTCCTCCGCAACTGGGTTTTTGGGTCTCTCCCCTGGCGGTTTCGCCAATAACCCTTGCTGCATTATTGTTGGCAGGTCTATGCCTATTACTGCCGCGAGGCTTTGCCTGTCGATGGCTGGGATTATTACCTGCTCTGCTATTGCTACTGTTTCCTCAGCGAGATTTTCCCCTGCGGATTACGGTATTGGATGTCGGGCAGGGACTTGCGGTGACGGTTGCAACTGAAAATCACACGCTGGTTTATGATAGCGGCGTTGAATTCAGCAAACAGTTTAGTACCGGCAGTGGCATTATTGCTCCTTATCTGTGGCAGCAGGGCAGAGATATTATTAATACCACTATTATCAGCCATGAAGATGCTGACCACAGTGGTGGCTTGCCTTCTCTGCAGAAGGTTCTGCCGAGTCAGGAGCTATTGGTCGGGCCTGCGGTAAACTATGGCGAATCGGTTGTTGTGGATTCTAAACTCAGTGTTTGCAAAGTTGGACAACAGTGGGTCTGGGATCAAATCAACTTTGAGGTTTTAGCGCCGCATAGTGCTGACCTCGAGGGTAATAACAGCTCCTGTGTTATTCAGATAAGTTTTCTCGATGCCCGAGATCGAGATATTACTATCCTGCTACCTGGCGATATTCAGCGTTCTGGTGAGCAGCGGTTATTACAGTCGCCGCAACTGAGTGAGCAACCTTTAGATCTATTGGTGGCGCCCCATCATGGCAGTAAGACCTCCTCTACCCATGAGTTTGTTCAGCGCCTTGCTCCCCGTCATGTGGTTTTCTCTGCGGGCTACCGCCATCAGTTTGGTCATCCACACCCTACAGTGGTCAATCGCTACCGGCAGGTTGATAGCCAATTGTGGAATACTGCGGAACAGGGTGCGATTACTTTTAGCTGGCTGCGCTCTGGGAAATTGGAGGTTTCTGCAGCCCGCGATCAACAGAGGCGCTGGTGGCGTTAAACGCCGATTTTCAGATTTTTCCTCAACGCTGTTTGTGTTAAGGTTAGTCGAATTTCATGGACTGACCGGAATACAACGTGTATCAAATTTTCCTCTCTGGTGGCTGGCTGATGTGGCCACTATTAATCTGCTCAATTATCGTCGTAGCGATCTCAATCGAGCGATTTATCACCCTTAAGGCCGATAGAATTATTCCCAGTGGTTTACTGGCCCGTGTCTGGCAGCAGCTACGCAATAAAGAGCTGCAGGGAGAGCGTCTTAAAGACCTTCGCGACTCATCGCCACTGGGTTATATTCTCGCGGCTGGCATCAGTAACTCCGGCCATGGTCGGGATATTATGAAGGACAGCATTGAAGAGGCGGCCGGGCAGGTTGTTCACGAGCTGGAACGCTTTCTATCGATTCTCAGCACTATCGCCAATATGGCGCCGCTAATCGGTCTGCTGGGCACGGTGCTGGGGATGATTCAGGTATTTGCCGATATTATGTTATTTGGTACCGGGAATGCTGCTGAGTTGGCTGGAGGTATTTCTCAAGCGCTGATTACCACCGCCGCTGGTCTGACCATTGCGATTCCGGCAATGATCTCCAATCGCTATTTTGAGCGCCATGTGGAATCTCTTGTCGTCCAATTAGAGGGGCAGGCGACCAAGCTTGTCGATGCTATGCACAGCGATCTGTTCCAGCAGCCCTAGGCCTATGAAATTCCAACGCCGCCGCCGTGGGGATAACGGTATTAATCTAACACCGCTGATCGATGTGGTGTTTTTGCTATTGATTTTCTTTATGGTCACCACCACCTTTACCAAAGAGACCAGATTACTAATTGACCTGCCCGAGGCCAATGGAGAGGTTGCGGACAGCACTCCGGCGACACTGGAGTTGGTGATTGCTAAAGATGGCAGTTACGCGGTAAATGGTCAAAATTTGATAAATCGCGACATCAAGACCATTATGGCGGCACTGCGAGAGGCATCGAGTGGCAATACTGATTTACCGTTGGTGATTACCGCCGACGCACAGGCCACTCATCAAGCTGTTATAACCGCAATGGATGCTGCGGGCAGGCTAGGGTTTAGCCAATTAAATATTGCGACGCAGCAGGTTGGCGACGCCCTACAAGAATCATTACAAGAGCCATAAAATTATGCCCAACCCAACCGTCCCTGACGGAGCAGCAACTTATCTGCGCTTACTAAGGTATGTACGCCGTTACTGGTTAGCCTTTGTGGTCAGTGTATTTGGTCTGATGCTGCACTCTTTTGCCGAAGTCGCCTTTGTCGATCTACTTGGTTTTATCACTGATACCGTGGGTAATCTGACCAGTACCTCCGCGGATACTGGTGCCCAAAGTCTGCCGTCCACCGGCATTACCGCAACGCTGGCCAATGGCCTGCTCGGTGATCTTATGATCACTCACTCGTGGCTGGTTATTCCGATTTTTCTGGTGGCTTTAAGCGTTCTTCGCGGTATAGGTTATCTGATTGGCAGCTATGGTCTCGCCTATGTCTCCAACTATCTGGTTCACGCGCTGCGCACCGATATTTTTGAGAAGTATCTGCAGTTGCCATTTTGTTTCTTTGACCGCTCTATGTCAGGGCATTTGGTATCGGTGGTGACCTTTAATGTTCAGCAGGTCACTCAGGCCTCTACCAAAGCCTTAAAAACTCTGCTTCAGCAGGGCACTTTGGTGCTCGGACTGCTCGGCTATCTGTTCTATGTAAACTGGAAGCTAACCCTGTTCTTTATTGCGGTAATGCCACTGATAGCCCTTTTAGTCTCGGTGGTCAGCCGTCGCTTTAGATTGATTAGCACGCGTATTCAGTCGGCGATGGGCGATGTTACCCATGTCACTCAGGAGGCAGTTAACGGCTATCAGGAAGTGCGTATGTTTGGCGCTACTGATAATGAGCGCGAGCGTATGCAGTTGGCCAGCCACAGCAATCGCCGTCAGAATATGAAGATGGCCATGACTGAGGGGGTCAGCAATCCTCTGGTTATGTTATTGGTGTCGTCAGCCTTTGGTGGAATCACCGGCTTTATGCTCAGTCCATCGATTCTCGATACCATGACTACCGGTAGCTTTATTACCTTTTTAGTGGCTTCTGGTATGTTGATTAAGCCGATTCGTCAGATCACCGAAATTAACAGTGATATTCAAAAGGGTATTGCCGCAGCGGAATCGATTTTTGAAATTATCGATGCCCAGCCCGAGACCGATAATGGCACCACTGAGCTGGATTCGGTAAAGGGTGGCTTTGAATTTAAAGATATTAATTTCCAGTACAGCGCTGATGGCAGGATGATTCTGCAAGATATTAACTTTAGCGTAAAGCCTGGCGAGACTATTGCGCTGGTCGGTTCCTCAGGCAGTGGTAAAACCACTCTGGTCAGTTTGATCGCGCGTTTTTACAACCATGGTCAGGGCAATATTTTGCTCGACAATGTGGATGTTAATGAATTCACCCTGACAAACCTGCGCAGTCATATTGCCCAGGTAAGCCAGAATGTCACCCTGTTTAATGACACGGTGTTTAATAATATCGCCTACGGTGAACTCTCTAACTGCACTCTGGCCGAAGTTAAGGCCGCGGCAACGGTCGCTCATGCAGATGCCTTTATCGAGCAGCTATCCGACGGCTATCAGACCCATATTGGCGACGATGGCGTGATGCTCTCCGGTGGTCAGCGCCAGCGTATTGCTATTGCCCGAGCGGTTTTAAAGAATGCTCCGATACTGATTCTCGACGAGGCGACCTCGGCGCTGGATACAGATTCCGAGCGCCATATCCAGGCGGCGCTAGAAGAGTTGATGAAGTCACGCACCACCTTTGTGATTGCCCATCGACTGAGTACTGTTGAAAAGGCCGATCGTATTCTGGTCATGGAAAAAGGCCAGATTGTCGAGCAGGGCACTCATCAGCAATTACTCATTCAGGCAGGGCGTTACTCGCAGCTCTACCACAATCAGTTTAGCGAGAAAGAGGCGGGCTGATCTTGTCTCTGGAACAGCTTATTACCGGTGCCTGGACGCGCAATAGTCGCTGGCTAGTCTTGCTGCTGCCATTTACCTGGCTGTTTGCCGGCCTGTCCAATCTAAGGCGTTGTTATCTGCAGCGTCGCTATCAGGGGCAGCCCTATACAGCACCGGTGGTTATTGTTGGCAATATTTCTGTCGGCGGTAGCGGTAAAACCCCTTTGATCATTGCACTGGTCGCCGCGCTTAAACAGCGTGGCTATTCGCCGGGCGTTGTCAGCCGTGGTTATTCCGGTAATGCAGCTCAGTACCCGCTGTCGGTCACTGCTGCTACTGCGGTTAGTGAAAGCGGTGATGAGCCGCTGTTAATCGCCACGCTGGCAGACTGTCCGGTGGTGGTCGATGCCAATCGCCGTGCTGCTGTAGATTATTTACTTGATCATCATCAGTGTAATCTAGTGCTTAGCGATGATGGACTTCAGCACTATGCACTGCATCGCGATATAGAGCTGGTGGTGGTCGATGGTCAGCGCGGTCTTGGCAATGGTCGTCAATTGCCCTCAGGGCCACTGCGTGAGAAGCCTCAGCGCCTCGAGCAGGCAGATATGGTGGTTATTAATGGTCAGCAGGCGGATCAATCCATAACTGTCTCTGGCCTCCAGAAGATGAGCATAAGACCAACGCAGTTTCGCCATTTACAGTCTGGGCGTAGATTGGCTATTGAAGATTGGCTCGAGTCTGAGCCTGGCACTAATAGAGAGGTCCATGCAGTGGCCGCTATCGGCAATCCACAGCGCTTTGCCGATACTCTGAGCCAGATAGGCCTTGCGCCAATCCTGCATCGCTTTGATGATCATCAGATCCTGAGCCTTGACGATTTATCTTTTGGCGATAATTTACCGGTGGTAGTGACTGCCAAGGATGCCATAAAGCTGGAACAGGTTGCCGCTGTCAGTGAGAATATCTGGGCTGTGGATATCGAGGCCGTGATTGATTCGTCCTTTGTCGATAAACTGGTTTTAAAATTGGAGGCGTTAAAGACGCCGTCTTAAGCATTTATTAAATAAAGAGTCCTATGGAATTTATCGTTATTATCCCCGCGCGTTACGCATCAACCAGACTGCCTGGCAAGCCTCTCCGTGATATTTCCGGAAAGACCATGATTCAGCGGGTCTGGGAACAGGCGGGAAAAAGTGCCGCTAGTCGTGTGGTTATCGCCACCGATGATGCGCGTATTGAAAGTGCCGCCCGCGAGTTTGGTGCTGAGGTCTGTATGACCAATCCGGATCACCCCTCGGGCACAGACCGCCTGCAAGAGGTGGCTGCTCTTTTAACGCTTAGTGATGATCAGATTGTGGTCAATGTGCAGGGCGATGAGCCGCTGATACCGCCAACAGTGATTAATCAGGTTGCCGCTAATCTGGCGGCCAATCCGCAGGCAGGTGTGGCCACTCTGGCAGAGCCAATTGATAAAGTCGCTGACCTGCTTAATCCCAATGTGGTTAAGTTGGTGACCAATCAGCAGGGTATTGGGCTGTATTTTAGCCGCGCGCCGATTCCCTGGCCTCGGGATAGTTTTAACCAGTTGGCGGTTGAGCTGCCGGAAGAGTTACCCGGCGAATACAGCTTTCGCCGCCATATTGGTATTTACGCCTACCGCACCGTCGAATTAAACCGTTTTGTTACCTGGCCAGTGGCGCCAATTGAAGACAGTGAGAAGCTCGAGCAGCTGCGCTTTATGTGGCAGGGCGTGTCTATTCATGTGGCTGATGCAGTGGAAAATGTTCCCGCTGGCATTGATACGGAAGAGGATCTTCAGGCGGCTATCAACTTACTTTAAGTTGTTATTTAATAACTAGTTACACCATATATCTAGAAATAGCTTTAAATTATATTCAGGGTCCAGTATGCATAAAGTTTCGGTTCTATTCGTCTGTCTCGGCAATATCTGCCGATCGCCAACAGCTCATGGAGTCTTTCAGGGAATGGTTAATAGCGCTGGCCTCGGGGATATTATTAGGGTTGATTCAGCGGGCACCGGTGACTGGCATATTGGCCATTCGCCTGATCAGCGCACTGCGCAAGTGGCCCAGACCAAAGGCTATGATTTAACTGATCTTCGAGCTCGGTTGGTAACCACTGATGATTTTGCCGAATTCGACTATGTTATCGCGATGGATAAAGCTAATTTAAGCGATCTTAAGGACATGCAGCCTGCGGATTACAGGGGCCATATAAGCCTGTTTTTGGATTTCTCTGAGCAGAGCAGTCACAGTGAGGTTCCCGATCCCTATTATGGCGGCGAGAATGGTTTTGAGCTGGTCTTTAATTTGGTTGAAGAGGCTTCTCAGGGGCTGCTGCAATACATTCAGGCCAAAGGCCTTTGAGTCTCTCCATTCAACAGCATATTTCTCTGCAGCCCTACAATAGTCTGGCGCTGCCAGCCTATGCAGAGTATTTCTGTTCCCTTGATGGTGAAGAGGATCTGTTGGCTGCACTGGCATACGCCCGAGCCCATCAACTTCAGGTAACCGCGCTTGGGGGCGGTAGTAATCTGGTTTTAGCGGGCGATATAGCCGGTCTGGTTATCCATCTTAATACCAAGGGCTACAGCTACTGTAATGGTGCTGAGGCCGATTCGGTTGATGTGACCTTTGCCGCTGGTGAGAACTGGCATCAGGCGGTTCTAACCACCCTTGAGCAGGGTTGGTACGGTATGGAGAACCTGTCACTGATTCCCGGCAATATAGGTGCTGCACCGATTCAGAATATCGGTGCCTATGGTGTCGAGTTGGAGGATATCTTTGTCTCGCTGCGGGCTGTGGAGATTGCCAGCGGCAAGCTGTGCAGTTTTACTAAGGCCGACTGTCAATTTGCCTACCGCGATAGCCTGTTTAAAAATGCCGCTCGCGATCAATATATTATTCTCGATGTAACTCTGCGCCTGAGTACAAAACCGCAGGTTAATACTCGTTATCCTGCGCTGCAGCAGGCAATTGCTGATGCTCAGATCAGCGAGCCGCTGACGCCAGAAAAGGTTAGCGAGCTAGTCTGCCAGATTCGTCGTCAAAAACTTCCCGATCCGACTATTACACCCAATGCCGGTAGTTTCTTTAAAAATCCACTGGTGGAGTCTGCCGCCGCTGAACAGTTGCTTGAGCGCTATCCGCAGATGCCCAATTTCCCTCAGCCGGATAAGCAAACCAAGATTCCCGCGGCCTGGTTAATTGATCAGTGCGGTTTTAAAGGGATTACTCGCGGACCCGTCGGCGTGCATAAGCATCAGGCGCTGGTGCTAGTAAATAACCTCCGTGAAGGTGGCGCCAATGGTGAACAGTTATTGGCACTGGCTGAAGAGCTGCGCGATGGGGTCTGGAAGCGTTTTTCAATTCGTCTTGAGATCGAGCCTCGAGTCTACGGTCTGGTTGATCAGTCAAAAGACAGGTCGGGAATCTAGATTGATGGATCTCTTTGATCATCAAACAATTCCCTTACAGCTTACCCCCGAGCGTCAAAGCTCAATTACATTCTGGCCCAATTGGCTGTCGGCAACTGATGCTGATAAGTTACTAGATACCGCTATCAGTGCTGTCGACTGGCGTGCAGACAGTATCAAAATTGTCGGTAAACAGATTCCATTGCCGCGCTTGCAGCAGTGGTTTGGTGAGCCGGGAACCAGCTATACCTATTCCAATATCTGCCTGCCTGCAGTGAGTTTTCCGGACTTTTTAGAGCGACAGCGACTGGCTATTGAGCAGCAAACTGGCGCGGCCTTTAATCGCGCACTGGTTAATTATTACCGCGATGGTTCGGACAGTGTCGACTGGCACGCGGACGACGAGCCCGAGCTTGGGCCAGAGCCACTGATAGCCTCTCTGAGTGTCGGTGTTGAACGGGTGTTCCAGTTGCGTCATACCCTGACCAAGCAGCGTATTTCCATTCCTTTACCCCATGGTTCGCTGTTGCTGATGGGGGCAGGGGTGCAGAGCTACTGGCATCATCGTATTGCCAAGGTTAAAGAGTTAAATCAGCCGCGGGTTAATTTTACCTTTCGCTATATGAATTAAGCGGTTACTTTATAGGTCTGTATTTAAGACAAGAGAAAAAGGAGTGTTACAGAGTGGAGTTGTCGAAGTTTGGGGAAAAGTTTTCCGGCCAGTCCGGGATTGTTGAGCTGATGGACGATCTGGGTTCAGCGCTCAATGAAAATCCCGATATGCTGTTTATGGGCGGCGGTAATCCGGGCCGAATCCCCGAGGTAGAGCAGGTCTTTAAAGCCCGTTTGGAAAAGGTTTTAGCCGACCCCAAGCAGCTGCACAGCCTAATGGGTGTCTACCAGTCGCCTCAGGGTGAGAAAGCCTTTCGCGAGCAGATAGCCGGGCTGTTAAAGCAGCAGTTTGGCTGGGATCTCTCTGCCGCCAATATCGCCGTTTCCAATGGTAGTCAGTCGGCATTCTTCGTGCTCTACAATATGTTTGCCGGTGAGATGCCAGACGGTAGTCATAAGTCTATCCATCTGCCTCTGGCACCAGAATATATTGGTTATCGGGATATAGGGTTGAGTGAAAATCTGTTTACCGCCACCCGTCCAGAGATTGAGTTGCTCGACAATAATCTATTTAAATATCATGTCGATTTCTCCAAGCTCAATATTACTGGGCAGACCGCGGCGCTCTGTGTTTCACGACCGACCAATCCCACCGGCAATGTTTTAACCGACGGTGAAATTGAGCATCTCGATGCCATAGCCACTGAACATAATATTCCGTTTATTCTCGATGGCGCCTATGGCTTGCCGTTCCCGAGTATTATCTTTAACGATGCCAAAGCGCACTGGAATACGAATACCATTCTGGTCTTGAGTCTCTCCAAACTGGGTCTGCCCGGGGTGCGAACTGGCATTATTGTTGCTCGCGAAGATATTATTCAAGCCTATACCAAGGTCAATACTATCGTCAGTTTGGCCTGCGGTAATCTCGGCCCGGCGCTGGCCGGAGAGTTGGTTAGCAGTGGTGAGATTTTATCCCTTAGCCGTCAGCAGATTGCACCATTTTACCGCCAGCGTGCAGAGCAAACTGTCGACTGGTTTCGTCAGGCGTTGGGTGATCTGCCATACCGTATTCACCGCCCTGAGGGAGCGATCTTTCTATGGCTGTGGTTTGAGGGTTTACCGATTACCAGTCAGGCCCTCTATGAGCGTTTAAAACAGCGTGGCTTGTTGGTGGTTCCCGGGCATAACTTCTTTCCCGGTATCAATGATGATTGGGCTCACAAGCAGGAGTGTATTCGGGTTTCCTATGCTCAGGACCCTGAGGTGGTGCAGGCTGGTGTAAAGATTATTGCTGAAGAAGTTGCCCGCGCTTACAGCGAATAGGCGATTATTTAGGGGTATGAAATATTTCCAGCGCTTCTAACAGGGCGCTGATCTTATCTATGGACTCCTGATATTCTCTGTCTTCCTCGGAGTCTGCAACAATGCCGCCGCCGCCCCAACAGTGCAACTGATCACCGTCGGCAATAACCGTGCGGATGGCAATATTGGTATCCATGCGATTGTTGGCGCTGATATAGCCAATGCTGCCACAGTAGGCCGAGCGCTTTACCGGCTCCAATTCTTCAATAATCTGCATCGCGCGCTTTTTCGGCGCGCCGGTAATTGAGCCGCCGGGAAAGCAGTCGCGAAGTAAATCCAGCGGACTTGAATTGTCAGCTAATTTTCCGGTTACCGTGCTGACCAGATGGTGAACATTGGCAAAGCTTTCCAGTTCAAATAACTTGGGCACAGCGATTGAGCCGGATTCGCAGTTTTTGCTTAAATCATTGCGCAGCAAATCGACAATCATCAAATTCTCCGCCCGATCCTTGGGACTGTTAACTAGCTGTTCAGAGAGCTGTTGATCTTCGGCAACTGAGGCGCCACGACGGGCTGTGCCTTTGATCGGTTTAGTCTCTACAACATTGTCCAGAGATTGGACGAAACGCTCTGGTGAAACAGATAGCAGCGCCTGATCATTCCACTGCCAAAAGGCTGAGTAGGGGGAGGCAACACTGCTGCGCAGGCTTAGGTAAGCGCTCCACAGTTGCCCTTTAAAGGGCGCTGAAAAATGCTGGGTAAAGTTGGTTTGATAGCAGTCCCCGGAACTGATGTAGTCCTTGATACGGCGAATTGATTGTTGGTACTGCTGTTGGCTAAGTGTGGCTTTAAACGGTTCTGTAAGGCTAAATTCCCGATCAGAGTGAGTTGTGGCCTGAGGTTTTCTGGTGAAGCGTTGAATGATCTGGCTGCGCAGTTGTTCAGAGCAGTGACTGTGAAATACCAACTGGCACTGTCTGGCACTGTGGTCGACGATCAAGGCCCAGAGATAGCGGCCAATACGCATATCCGGCAGACTAGTTACGCTTGCAGTGCGCTCCTCCAGATCAATTAAACGGCGTCCCAGATCATAGCCAAAATAGCCGATAAGGCCGCCGACAAAAGGGCTGTTGCAGAGGCTGTTATCAAAAGGCTGTAGAGGTTCTAAAAGCTGTTGGGCCAGTTCAAAAGGATCCTGTTCACTGGTGCTAGTGCCACTGCTATCGGAGACTGTCGATAGGTTGCCCCGGGTTTCGATCAGTGCATCGGGTGCCGCCGAGATAATATCGTAGCGCCCCTGAGTGCTGCGAGGCTTGCCGCTATCGAGCCAGACGGCTTCAGGCAGATCACGCACGGCTTCGAACAGTATTTCACTGTTAGCCTGATAGGGGATCTCCTGAAGGGTAATGCTGTGCATAGGGCTGATTACTTTTCGGCTGGCTGTGGATATAACCTGCTGTTTAAACCTATATTTTCAGGGTTTAACCGGCGATGGCCTGCACTATAACAAAGGTTAGCCAGGCAGCGGCATAGGCAAAGATGCTATAGCTAATAAAAAGCTGAGTAGGCAGGCGCCAGGAACCGGTCTCTCTGCGCAGTACTGCCAGTGTGGAAACACATTGCAGTGCGATAGAGAAAAACACTAACAGGGCAAAGCCGGCGCCAATCGGTAAGCCGCTATTTTGAATATGATCCGCCAGTGAGATAATATTTTCTTCGCCACCTTCAATGCCAAACAGGGTTCCCAGTGTGCCGACAAAAACCTCGCGGGCCAGGAATGAGGTGAGTATGGCTACACCATATTTCCAGTCGAGACCAAAGGGCGAAAATAGGGGTTCAATCCACTGGCCCATCTGACCCAGCCAGGACTCGCCCAGCGAGGCACCCTGATTGGGGAAATAACCGAGCAGCCAGATAACCACAGTGACCAGAAAAATCACCTTACCGGCTTTGGTCACAAAGTGTTTGCTGCGACTCCAGGCATTGCGCAGCAATGGTCGCCAGGAGGGCAGGCGATAGGGGGGCATTTCAAGAACAAAGGGCAGATCGCTCTGCATCCCTTTATTGGTCTTGGATACCAGTGCGGTAACCAGAAGTCCACAGAGAATACCGAATACATAGATGCCAAACATCGCCAGTCCCTGCCAGCCAATCAGTCCGCCAAACATATTTGAGGCGGGGATAAAGGCGGCAATTAACAGGCTGTAAACCGGCAGTCGCGCAGAGCAGGGCATCAGTGGTATGGCCAGATAGGTCAGCCAGCGCTTGCGCGGAGAGTCGACGGTGCGTGCGGCGTAAATACCGGGAATAGCACAGGCGACACTGGAGAGCATGGGGATAAAGCTTTTACCGGTCAGGCCAAATAGTCGCAGTGGTTTGTGGCAAATAACTGCAGCTCTAGCCAGATAACCACTGTCTTCAAGCATCCCTACAACTAGGGTGAGAACAAATATCTGCGGTACAAAAACTAGAAACGCGCCTATACCACCAAATAGAGCATCGGCGGTAAAGTCGCTGATAACACCCTCGGGAAGCAGGGGCAGAATAATTTCAGCCATAAACTGCAGGCTGCTTTCGACGCCGTCCATTACTGGGGCTGCCCAGGAAAAGATGCTCTGGAATAACAGATACATAATCACCAAAAAGCTTAGCCCGCCAAACCATGAATGCAGAAAAAACTGGTCGAGTCGCGTCTGCGAATTAATTAACAGATCGCCTTTGGGGCCAAAGTCTTCCGCCAACTGTTGGGCTTGACGGTGATTGAGCGATTCGTCACTGGCGATAATATCGCTGGTGTAGGGGCTTGGCAGATCGCGATGATTGATCGCCAGCGCTTGAAGCTGATCGAGACCGCTGCCGGATTTTGCGGAGATTTTTACCACTGGAACCCCGAGAGCCTTTTCAAGCCCGGTGGTATCCATGCTCAGATTATGCTGCTCGAGGACATCGCTCATATTCGCGGCGATAATCAGTGATTTCTGGTGCTCTGCACAGGCATTGATTACCTGCAGGGCAAAGATTAATCCCTTCTCAAGCCGGGTTGCGTCGACAACGCAGACCACCGAACTGATCTCTGGATCTTGCAGTGCATTGTAAAAGGCCTCAACGGCAATCTTTTCTTCCCCGGAAATGGTCTGCAGGGAGTAGGCACCGGGAAAATCGAGAAATTCATTGGAGGGCTGGGCAAGGCTTTTGCCGGAGTTGATATTGACCGTAACACCCGGGAAATTGGCAACTTTTTGGTTGAGGCCAGTGAGCCGATTAAACAGCAGGCTCTTGCCTGAGTTAGGGCTGCCGATAAGGATGGTTTTTGACATTAAGCTGCTTGTTCGTCGCTGCCGACTTTGATTAACGTGGCTACGCTATCATCGAGAGAGTAAACGCTGTTATTGACGCGGTAGAGTTTTGGCGCACCAAGGCTGGGGGAGAGGACACAGGAGATTAATTCGCCGGGGTGAAAGCCGAGTTCGCTAAGACGGGTTCTGTAGCCGCTCTCAAGAGTTGAGACAAAGCTGTCAACGGTAGCGGAGGTTCCCTGTTTAAGATCCCAGAGGGTCATAAGTTAATCCTGTGATGAGTAATGCAATAATCTTATTGTACGTCAGATTTGGCTAAATGTTAATAATATTGATTCTCATTCGCAAAAAAGGTTGAGACTGTCAATTTAATCAGATACGCAGGTTTCTGCGTATAGGGTCAATGAATCTGTTAATCAGTAAAACAGTCGCTCTCGGCAGGTCTAAATCCGTTACAATGAGCGCCGTTTTAACCCTACAACAAAAGCGTATTTGACCGATGGCAACAAAACAGCAAACCCCAACAGCTCTTTACGACTACCCAAAATACTGGGCTGAATGTCTATTGCCGACACCGTTTTTGCCGATGTCCCGAGAAGAGATGGATCAGCTCGGCTGGGACAGCTGTGATGTTATTTTGGTCACCGGTGATGCCTATGTGGATCATCCGAGCTTTGGTATGGCGGTTATTGGTCGTGTTCTCGAAGCTCAGGGCTATAGAGTAGGTATTCTCTCGCAGCCGGATTGGCGCGATGCGGAGAGCTTTAAAGTGCTGGGCAAGCCAAATCTCTACTTTGGTGTGACTGCCGGCAATATGGATTCGATGATCAATCGCTACACCGCTGATCGCCGACTGCGCCATGACGATGCCTATACCGCTGATGATGTCGGTGGCAAGCGTCCGGATCGCGCAGTGACTGTCTATACCCAGAAGTGTCGCGAAGCCTTTTCTGATTCGCCGGTCGTGGTGGGTGGCATTGAAGCCAGTCTGCGCCGCCTTGCCCATTATGATTACTGGTCAGAGTCGGTAAAGCGTTCTGTATTAATTGATTCAACAGCGGATATTTTGCTCTACGGCAATGCCGAGCGGGCGATGGTTGAGCTGACCCATAGAATGGCCCGCGGAGAAACGATTCGCGAGATTACCGATCTGCGTGGTAGTGCCTTTTTATGCAGAACTATTCCCAAAGGTTGGAGCGAAATTGATTCTACTCAGGTGGATCAGCCTGGCCCAATGTCCAAGCCCAAGAATCCCTATGTGACCTCTAAGGCTAGTGACTCCGATGATGCCAAGACCATTCGTATGCGCGCTGAGAAAGGTACTACCTGCGCCACAGGTCAGGTCAATCTTGAAGATATTGATGGCGCTGAGGGTACTGAAAGCCAACCAAAACCGCTGGCGATAATTCCCGATACTCAGGCGATCAAAACCGACCCGAGCACGACCTTTATTCGTATGCCATCTTTTGATCAGGTGGTTAAAGATCCGGTTTTATACGCTCATGCGGACCGTATTTTCCATCGTGAAACCAATCCCGGTAATGCGCGCCCGCTAGTTCAGAATCAGGGTCGCAATGATATCTGGGTCAACCCGCCACCAATTCCTCTCGAGACCGAAGAGTTGGATTGGGTGTTTGATCAGCCCTATAAGCGTGTCCCTCATCCAACCTATGGCGAGAGCAAAATTCCCGCCTACGATATGATTCGGTTTTCGGTCAATATTATGCGCGGCTGTTTTGGCGGCTGTACTTTTTGTTCTATCACTGAGCACGAAGGGCGGATTATTCAGAGCCGTTCTGAGGAATCGATACTTAACGAAGTTGAGAAGATACGCGATATGACACCGGGCTTTACCGGGGTTATTTCCGATCTGGGTGGCCCGACGGCCAATATGTATCGCCTTAACTGTAAGGATAAAAAGATTGAAGAGACTTGTAGACGTCCTTCCTGTGTCTATCCGACTATCTGTGTCAATCTTGAAACCGATCATAAGCACACCACCCAGCTGTATCGCAAAACCCGCAATCTGCCCGGCGTGAAAAAGGTCGTTGTCGCCTCTGGTCTGCGTTATGACCTGGCGGTGCGTGATCCGGAATATGTTAAGGAGCTGGTGACTCATCATGTGGGTGGCTATCTAAAAATTGCCCCAGAGCATTCTGAGGACGGCCCGCTTAGTAAAATGATGAAGCCGGGTATGGGCAGTTATTATGAATTTAAGGAAATGTTTGAGCGCTTCTCCAAAGAAGCGGGCAAAAAGCAGTACCTGATTCCGTACTTTATCTCCGCTCATCCGGGTTCGACCAACGAGGATATGATGAGTTTGGGGCTGTGGCTGAAAACCAATGGCTTCCGGGTTGATCAGGTGCAGAGCTTTTACCCGTCGCCAATGGCCTCGGCTACAACCATGTACTTTACCGAGAAAAATCCCCTAAAGCCGCTGGGTAAAAACAACAGTGAGACGATATTTAGTGCCAAGAGTCAGGAACAGCGGACTCTGCACAAGGCATTTTTGCGCTATCACGATCCAGAGAATTGGCCAATATTGCGCAAAGCTCTGCGCCGCATGGGTAGGGGTGATCTGATTGGTAGTGGCGATGGGTTTTTAGTGCCCGGTGAGTCACGCCGTGAGAAAGAAGTGATGCGTCGCGATTCTAAAAAGGCCAAGCCACAGTTAAAGGCTCAGCCAAAATCGTCGCGTTTAAAGCCTCGTCGACGCTAATAGCGTTTTTATCTAGGCGGGAAATAATCTGGAGAGCAGGGCAGGCACCGCGGTCTCAACGCGGAGAATACGCGGCCCTATATGCACGGTTTCAAATCCTGCGGCATTTAATAGCTCGACTTCGTAGGGGATAAATCCGCCCTCGGGGCCTATAGCCAGTGTTGCGGGCTGCTGAATATCGATTGGGCAACGGGTCTCAGTGACCGGATGCGCAAGCAGGTTCTTTCTTCCCTGAATAATCGCCGGTAACTCATCCTCAACAAAGGGTTTAAACCGTTTGCGAATATGCAGCGTTGGCATAATGGTGTCGCGAGCCTGCTCCAAGCCTAAAATAAACTCTTCCTCGACAGCCTCGGGCTTTAACAAAGGCGTCTGCCAATAGCTCTTTTCAACCCGCATTGAGTTAATTAAATAAATCTCTTTAACCCCCATGGCGGCGATGGTCTGCAGGCTGCGGCGCAACATTTTTGGTCGCGGCATAGCCATAATTAGCGTTAGCGGGATGGGCGGCGGCGGTGGGCTGGATAAGTTGATCTGCAGTAATGCCTCGGAACTGTTGAGCTCAATAATCGTGCCGCTGCCGATAAGGCCGTTGATCTCTCCCACGCGAAGAGTGTCACCAATAGCAGACCGCTGCAGGTTGGTTAGCTGTTGCAGTTGGCGGCCAGTAATTTGAACCAGATTTTCGCTCAGGCTGTTATTTTGCAGTAGGAGTAAGTTCATGGCGGGGATTGTAATGTAGATTGACGGTTGTGTAATTAAGTGGCGGTTTGTTTTTGTCTTTCGATTAGCTGGATAGGTATTTATCTTTAAGCATTGAAAACTATATTTTTTACGTCTATTTTGAGTCTATCTATTCTTTGTTACTATTTTATAATGTAAGCCGCTCCCCTTGGTGAAATTGGATATCACGCTAGCCTCCTAAGCTTGAATTTCAGGTTCGACTCCTGAAGGGGAGACCACTTTTTTGAACAAATAGTTTTTATCGTTATTTATCTTTTTTTTTGCGCATTTTTCTCGTTTTTTATTCGCCTATACAGTGGTTAAGTTTACTATATACATTTTTGAATTTTCGACTCATAATCAAGAATTGTATAAGTTGTATAAAAAATATATAAAGTTTATCTGAGGGGTAAATGCTGCAATGCTAGGTTATTTAAATAATAGTCTTATTAAAAGTTTTGTTTTGTCTTCGACGTTGGCGGCTTTCGGGGCCAGCGCAAAAGATCAAATTATCGATGCAAATTTATCTTCTTCGGCGATTCTTGCAGGTGAGTCAACATCCATTTCAATGACTTACACTACCACTAATCAAGAGCTTGCCACCGGCTTGGGTTTTCGCCTTCACTTTGATAGCTCGGCGCTGTCCTGTGATGACGCTGGGATAACTGATCTATTAACCGATTCCAGTATAGGTATGCAGCTTAGTGATGATACTGATGATTATGATAATGACTCATCAACTGATAAATATTTAAATGCAGCCTGGGCTAGTGTTAATGGTGCCTGGCCTTCCAGTGCCTCTCTGCCGGCTACACTTTATACGCTTCCCTGTACTGCACTTGAAGGCTTTGCTGGTACAACTTTAAAGTTCTCACGCAGTTCCGGAGCCAGTGGTTTTGGCTTTGTCGGAGCTGAGATTACTATCAATCAAGGTGTGGCTAATATCGACTCAGACGGTGATGGCATTCCAGATGCATTGGAAATTGCTTCAGGCCGTAATCCACAGGGTATTGACTATGCAGTAGGTACAGGTAACAAGTTCTCCTGTGCACTGGATAGCAATGGTGTGACCTGTTGGGGTGCTAATCAGTACGGTCAGCGTGCTGCGCCTGCACTGTCTAATCCAACTGAGTTGTCAGTAGGTTTCGAGCACGCCTGTGCGATCGATGATTCTGGTGTTATCTGTTGGGGTCGTGGTCATCTTGGGCAGACCACAGTTCCTGCTCTAACTAACCCAACTGCACTTGCGGCAGCTAAGACGCACACCTGTGCGATCGATGACACTGGTGTAGTGTGCTGGGGCTCGAACGGCTTTAAGCGTTCAGAAGTTCCTGAAACTCTGGTTAATGCTACGCAGATCGATGCGGGTGTTGAACATACCTGTGCGATTGGCGACAACGGCGTAGAGTGTTGGGGTCGTAACCACAAGCAACAGCGTAAGGTACCAGCTGGTCTGGTTAACCCAACGCAGGTGTCTGCAGGTTATATCCACAGCTGTGCGATTGACGACAATGGCCTTACCTGTTGGGGTACACAGCAGGATTCACGTGCTGTAGTTCCTGATACGTTGGTTAACCCAACTCAGGTAAGTGCAGGTGGATTATCAACCTGTGCCATTGATGACAACGGCGTAACCTGTTGGGGTGCTGCTAATATCATTGCTGTTCCAACTCTGGTTAATCCAACTCAGGTAAGCGTTGATTTCAACCACGCCTGTGCACAGGATGATACTGGTGTTGTTTGTTGGGGTAGCAACGACAAAGGCAAACGTACTCCTGTTGGTCTGAGCCACGTTACCGATAACGACGGCGATGGCCTCTCTGATGCTGACGAGCTGTTGTTAGGTACTGACAAGCTAGTTACTGATACTGATGGTGACTCTGTGCCAGATGGTTCAGATTACATGCCGCTTGATGCAGGTGAAACTGCAGATACTGATGGCGACGGCATTGGTAACAACGCTGACGCGGACGATGATAACGACGGTATTCCAGATGCTCTGGAAAATGAAACGGGTCGTAATCCATTAGCGGTTGACTACTACGTTGGTGCAGGTAACAAGTTCACCTGTGCAATGGATAGCAACGGTGTGTCCTGCTGGGGTGCTAACCAGTACGGTCAACGTGCTGCGCCTGCACTGTCTAACCCGACCAAGCTGTCTGTTGGCTTCGAGCACGCCTGTGCGATCGATGACACTGGTGTAGTTTGTTGGGGTCGAGATAACGCGGGTCAGGTAACAGTACCTGCGCTGGAAAACCCGACTTCGGTAGCAGCAGGTAAGCTGCACACCTGTGCGACTGATGACACTGGTGTAGTGTGCTGGGGTTCGAATGGCTTTAAGCGTTCAACAGTTCCAGCCAACCTAGTGAACCCAACGCAGGTTGATGCAGGTACAGAGCATAACTGTGCGATTGGTGATAGCGGCGTTGTTTGTTGGGGTCGTAACCACAAGAAGCAGCGTAAGGTACCGACTGATCTGGTTAACCCAACGCAGGTGTCTTCAGGTTATATCCATACCTGTGCGATTGATGACAACGGTGTGACCTGTTGGGGGCAAGAGGACTCACGTAGTGCAGCTCCTGCACTGTCTAACCCAACGTCAATCAGTGCTGGTGGTTTCTCAACCTGTGCGATTGATGACAATGGTGTGACCTGTTGGGGTGCTCCAAACATCGTTAATGTTCCAAACCTCTCTAACCCGACTCAGGTCAACGTGGGTTACAACCATGCCTGTGCTCAGGATGATACTGGTGCGGTATGTTGGGGTAACAACGATAAGAGCAAGCGTACGGTTCCTGGAACCCTTGAATATGTCACGGATAACGATAGTGATGGCGTGGAAGATGCTGTCGACAGCGATCCAATTGATGCCGCTGTTCAGTAGATTCAAGAAATGAACGAAAAAACTCGCCATGGGAAATCATGGCGAGTTTTTTTATGGGTTAAAAAAATTGAGTGCTTAAGTCGTCTTGCAGTTTCGAAATATTTTTTCTAACAGCTTCTCCTTCGTCGCCTGTTTAAGCCTTTTTCAGCGGGTGGATTGATCGATGTTTGTATATACATTTTTAAATCTTCAATACATAATAAAAAAGCTATTTAAGAGCGTTAGGTAATTCTAATTGAGGTGAAGATGCTGCAATGTTAGGTTATTTGAATATAGGCTATTTAAATAATAGTCTGATCAAAAGTTTTGTTTTGTCTTTGGCGGTTTCTTTGCTATTGGTTCCTTTTGGGGTCTCAGCCAAAGATCAAATTATTGAGGCAGATTTATCTTCTCCGACGATTCTCGAAGGAGAGTCAACGTCTATTTCTATAACCTATAATATTACTGATCAAGTGCCTACGGTTGGTATAGGTTTACGGCTTCACTATGACAGCACAGCACTGTCCTGTGATCAGACTGCAATAACCGATCTATTGCCTGAATCCAATATGGGGCTTCAGCTGAGTAATGATACTGATGATTACGATAATGATGCTGCGACTGATAAGTATTTAAATGTCGCTTGGGCCAGTATTACTGCTTCTTGGCCTTCTACCGTAGCTCTACCTGCAACTCTCTTCACGCTGCCCTGTACCGCACAGATTGGCTTTTCTGGTACAACCCTAAAGTTTTCACAAATATCTGGCGCCAATGATTTTGGTTTTATCAGCACAGATATTATTATCAATCAGGGCGTATCTGGTCCTGACTCAGATGGGGATGGCATCGTTGATAGTCTCGATGCGGACGATGATAACGATGGTATTCCAGATGATTTGGAAATAGCCTCAGGTCGTAATCCTCAGGGTATTGACTACGCAGTGGGCACAGGTAACAAGTTCTCCTGCGCGCTGGATAGCAATGGTATCAACTGTTGGGGCGCCAATCAGTACGGTCAGCGTTTAGCCCCAATTCTGTCTAACCCTACTCAACTGTCGGTCGGCTTCGAGCACGCCTGTGCGATCGATGACTCTGGTGTTGTCTGCTGGGGTCGTGGCGAAAAGGGCGAAACAACACCGCCGGTACTATCTAATCCAATAGCTATTTCAGCGGCTAAAGATCATAGCTGCGCAATTGATGATAGCGGTGTTGTCTGTTGGGGTTCCAATACCTTTAAACGCTCCGATATACCAGTTTCAGTGGTTAATGCCACTCAGATCAGTTCTAGTCTTGAACATACCTGTGCGATTGGCGACAACGGCGTAGAGTGCTGGGGTCGCAACCACAAGCAACAGCGCAAGGTTCCAGTTGGTCTGGTTAACCCAACGCAGGTATCGGCGGGTTATATCCATAGCTGTGCGGTTGATGATAACGGTGTGACCTGTTGGGGTGTCGCCGATGCCCGTAGTCAGGTTCCCGATACATTATCTAACCCAACTCAGGTCAGTGCTGGTGGCTTATCCACCTGTGCCATTGATGATAATGGCTTAACTTGCTGGGGTGCGGCGAATATCATTGCTGTTCCAGCTCTGGTTAATCCATCTCAGGTCAGTGTTGGCTTCAACCACGCCTGTGCTCAGGATATGACTGGTGTCGTTTGTTGGGGTAACAATGACAAGGGCAAGCGGACGCCTGCGGTTCTCACTCATATCACCGATAACGATGGCGATGGACTCTCCGATGCTGATGAACTGTTATTAGGCACCGATATGTTGGTCTCTGATACTGACGGTGACTCTGTGCCAGATGGTTCAGATTACATGCCCCTTGATGCAGATGAATCTGCAGATACGGATGGCGACGGCATTGGTAACAACGCCGATACAGACGATGATAACGACGGTATTCCCGATGTTCTGGAAAATGAAACGGGTCGTAATCCATTAGCGGTTGACTACTATGTGGGTGCCGGTAACAAGTTCACCTGTGCAATGGATCGCAACGGTGTGTCCTGTTGGGGTGCTAACCAGTACGGTCAACGTGCTGCTCCTGTACTGTCTAACCCAACTACCTTGTCTGTTGGCTTCGAGCACGCCTGTGCAATCGATGACACTGGTGTAGTTTGTTGGGGTCGTGATCACCAGGGACAGGCTACCGTTCCGGTTTTGTCTAACCCGACAGCGATTGCCGCTTCCAAGATCCATACCTGTGCGCTCGATGATACTGGTGTTGTCTGTTGGGGCTCTGACGCCTTTAAGCGCTCGACTGTACCGGCAAGCCTGATTAATGCCACGCAGATTGATGCGGGTGTTGAGCACAGCTGTGCGATTGGCGACAACGGTGTTGAGTGTTGGGGTCGTAACCACAAGAAGCAGCGCAAAGTACCAGCGGGTCTGGTTAATCCAACACAGGTAACAACGGGTTATATCCATACCTGCGCGCTCGATGACAACGGGGTGACCTGTTGGGGACAGGAGGACTCACGCATTGCAGTTCCTGCCCTGTCTAACCCAACGTCGATCAGTGCCGGTGGTTTCTCAACCTGTGCCATTGATGATAATGGTGTGACCTGTTGGGGTGCTCCAAACATCGTTAATGTTCCAAGCCTGTCGAATCCAACTCAGCTAAGTGTGGGTTACAATCACGCCTGTGCTCAGGATGATACTGGAGCGGTATGTTGGGGTAATGACGATAAAGGTAAGCGCACAGTTCCAGCGCTTGAGTATGTCACTGATAATGATAGCGATGGCGTCTCGGATACCCTCGACAACTTTCCGCTGGATCCAACAGAAACTACCGATTCAAATGGCGATGGACTTGGCGACAATGCACATCCCCCGAACCTCAATACAACCTCATTTACGGTATCTGCACCCGGTGCATCTTCTGTGTCTATGCAGGCGAGTGTTTACAACTGGGAAATTGGCCGTGCCGATAGTTTTGCTAGCGATAACGGTGATGGCACCTGGACTTTGATTGTTGATCCCTCGTGGACATCACAGGTCGATTACAAATGGCGAGTTGATGATATTCAGGAGGACTTTTCAAGTGATTACCGAGCTGGGGAATGTTCTTCGGTGTATTTTGCAGGCTATGCAGATACTTGGTTTAACCGTATCTGGAATCCCGATAGGGGGGTTGTAACTGATGATATTGCCGGCACCTGTATTGCCGATGATATAACAGGCGGCGGAACAGGTTCCTCGCAGCTCACTATGACCGTCCGCGCGGATAGCGCCAGTTCTGTACGAATAACGGGTCCATTGTGGGGCTGGGATGTCGCAGCTGGTCCAGTGGCTACTAACAACAATAACGGCACATGGTCTGTGATATTGGATCCTATGCCGGCTGAAGATATGGAATACCTCTGGGTGATTGATGGTATTCAAGAGAATCTTATCTCCAACGCTGCCAATGCAGAATGTTCAAACGAAATAAATAGCGGTGCAATGGTCACCGACTATTTCAGCTTTACAAACCGACAATGGATTGTTGGTTCCGGGGAAATTTCAGGGGCTGTTGCTAATGCCTGCTCGGATTCTGTCATCGTAGATCCGCAACCTCAGCCCACTGTTCTAGCCAATGTGTTATCCAATGGTATTGTCGACAACGGCTGGGATGTTGGTCTGGCGGCCTTTGATTCCGGTCAGGATTATGCCAGTTGTTACAATGACAATGGCGCAGGCTGCCCCAATGTTTCCTGGTCTCTAGTCAGCGATTCGGAGCGCGGCGATGTGCTGCAAGTCAGTCACGCAGATACCGGCATCTATGTGGGTATGTATTTCGCTTCCAGTGCTGGACGTGATTTTAGCGCCGCTGCCAATGGCAATCTTGTTTTTGATATTAAGTCTGTTGCCGGTGATAGCAACTTCGTAGCCAAAGTCGACTGTGTATATCCCTGTGCCTCCAACAATATTGATCTGGGTAGTCAGGGCAGCGCCGGTTGGCAGACCGTTAGTATTCCGGTCTCTACATTGACCAGTAACGGACTTGATTTAACCAGTGTAAGTACTGGCCTGGTTATCTGGCCCGTAGCGGCGGCTAATACAGTTTATCAACTGGATAATATCCGCTGGGAGGTGCAGGAGGGGGCATCTGAGCCGCAAGTAGATTACACGCCAACTTCATACAGCGGCTATTCTCTGGCCTGGAGTGATGAGTTTAATGGCAGTGCTGTTAATAAGTCTGACTGGACCTTTGAAACAGGTCGAGGGAGTAATGGTTGGGGTAATCAAGAGTCCCAGTTCTACCGCGAAGAAAATACTACGGTTGCCAATGGACTGTTAACAATTGAAGCCAAAGAAGAGAACTTTAATGGTGCCGAATACACCTCATCGCGATTGATAACCAGAGGTAAGCAGTCGTTTAAATATGGTCGTATAGACGTTCGTGCCAAGCTACCACAAGGGCAGGGCCTGTGGCCGGCTATCTGGATGTTGGGTGAGCGCTTTGACTCTGTAGGTTGGCCCGCATCTGGCGAGATAGATATTATGGAAATGATTGGTGGTGATGGTCGTGAGGATACCATTCACGGCACTATTCACTACGCTGAAATAACGGCTCCCATCAATATGTGGGTGATTCAGTTGGCCTTGTTTCCTGTCAGGCAATTGGTTGTGCCAACACTTTTGCCGATGCTTTCCATACCTTTAGTATTGAGTGGGATAGCCAGTCTATTAAGTGGCTGGTGGATGGCGTTGAGTTTGCGTCCCAGCAGATAACCTCGTCAGATAGGACAGAGTTCCACGAAGAGTTCTTTTTTATAATGAATGTAGCCGTCGGAGGTCAGTGGCCCGGTTATCCCGATAACAGCACCAGCTTCCCTCAGCAGATGCAGGTGGACTATGTGCGTGTCTACCAGCCAACGCTTAGCTCAATTCTCGTTCCTGCAGTCTGATAATCCCGGTCTAAGTTCTGATATTAATCTCAGTTTGGAGAATGGGGTCTTATCGGGAAGGGCAGCGATTGGCGATAGCGTCGACAATCTGGTTGCCAGTTTTCAGCAAGCTGGTGAATCTATCTCTGTCGATGGTATAGATCAGTCTGATGGTGTTACAAGCAACGATTTTAGCAATCCTCTCAATTATACGATTGTAGGTAATGACGGTCTTGAGGCTACTATTGCAGTGGATCTGGCTGAATTTACCGGCTTGCCGATTGTAAATATTAATACTCTGGGTGGTGTTGGCATTGATTCCAAAGATGACTATGTACTGGGCACAGTTTCTGTCGATGGTGGTCGTGGTTTCACTGATTTTCCTGAACTGGCTATTGAAATCAGGGGCAGGGGTAATTCAACTTGGGGAGCACCCGAAAAAACCCTACCAGATGAAGTTTGAAGGCAAGGAAGAATTCCTTGATATGCCCAAAGATAAGAAATGGATTTTTCTTGCTGAGTACTCTGATAAAACCTTATTGAGAAATCGTATTGCGTTTGAGATGGGCTATATCAGCGATCTCGACTGGACACCTGAGAGCACTTTTGCCGAAGTGTTTATCAATAACCAATATAATGGCACCTATAATATTGTTCAAAAGGTTGAAGAGACCAATAGGCGTGTAGCCCTTGGGGATACAGGCTATCTATTGGAAATTGACCAGATATTTAGACTCGACCCGGATGATGTCTATTTTGAAACCGGGACTTTCTTACTCAATATCAAAGAGCCCAGTCTGGTCGCTAATGATGCCCAATTCGTTTATATCCGCGACCTTATCAACAACTTTGAAACAGCTTTGTTCGGCAGTAACTTTATGGATCCAACCATAGGTTATGCCTCGTTTATTGATTTGCCGAGTTTTATTGATTGGTACCTGATCAGTGAAATCACCAAGAATGTCGATTCCGTTTCGTTCTCCAGTATCTATCTAAATGTCATGCCCAATGAAAAGATTAAGATGGGGCCGCTGTGGGATTTCGATCTGTCTTTCGGCAATGTTGACTATGCCGATAGTCGTTATGCAGAGGGTTTTTGGATTAAGAATAACCCCTGGTATAGCAGGTTATTTCAGGATCCGGCTTTTGTTGCGTTGGTGCAGGATCGCTTTGCGTACTTTAGAGATAACCAGGCCACAATGCTGGAAAAAATTGATACCTATGCGACTCAATTAAAATGGGCGCAGCAGGAGAACAATGATAAGTGGCAGACCATTGGTAGCTATGTGTGGCCTAATCCGGTTGTTTACGACACCTATCAGGAAGAGGTTGATCATATGAAGGATTGGTATGTTCAGCGTATGAATTGGTTGAATGAGGCTCTGGGTGATCTTTAGTGCTGGGTAACTTTAGCAAGCTGTAGCCCAATCAGGTTTGTTAATGCTCTCTCGAATAAATAAAAGCTGTCATCCTGAGTGAAGTCGAAGGATCTCTAACTTCGTCCGTCTGCCGGGTCTTTTATTGGTGCTTTTAATGATTGCCGGTGGGATCGTGTAGAAGGGATTGATGTTTATTAGCCTGAAGGCTAATAAACAGTCCTGCGGACCGCCTTCGGCGTCCAAAACACGATGTGTTTTGTCGAACCCGCTAGGGTTCTCACCCTATCCCACCGGACACAAAAAAGGCCCCTTAAAAAGGGGCCTTTTATTGTGTGGCGGTGGGATAGGGATTCGAACCCTAGATACGCTATTAACGTATGCCAGTTTTCAAGACTGGTGCATTCAACCGCTCTGCCATCCCACCAATTAAGGGCGCGATTATACAGCGCCTTTTAACTAGAACAAGCCCCAATTACTGTTTGGGCTAATTTCTTTCGCTTAACTACCATCAGCCGATGGGTTAGGTTCAGAATTTTCTGCTTTGCGCTTCTTTCTTGGGTCATTTGAAGCTCGTGCAACCTTGGGTTTTTCTGCGGCAACTGGTGCTGGTGCAGCTGCTGGCGCAGGAGTGTCCTGAGGCTTTGGCTGTTCAGTTTTACGACGCTCGGTGCTAACTACTACATCGCTGACTGGCTTGGGCTTTTTACGTGGGTCATTGCTTGCTCTGGGGGCAGTTCCATCAGCGGGTGCAGCGTCTTTAACAATTGCTGCAGGTTTCGCTTTTGGTGCTGCTTTCTTCTTTGCAGGCTTTGACTCTTGACTAGCCGCTTCAACAGTTTCCTGAGGCTTGGTTTCGTTTTTTGCTTTTGCCGCTGGCTTTGGTGCTTCAGTGCCAGTGCTTTCAGCAGCCGACTCTTCCGATACCTTGGCAGCGGGTTTTCTGCGTGGACGAGACTTGCGGGCAGGCTTATCTGTGCTCGGCGCTGCTTCGCTTGATTCGCCACTGGTGGCTGCGGTTGTCTCTGTAGCGGCTGAATCAGTGGTCGCTTCAGTGGTTTCTTTTTTAGCTCTTGGCTTGCGTGGTGCACGCTTGCGCTTGGGCTTTTCTGCGGCTGTATTATCTGTAGTAGTGCTTTCTTTAGCAGTGCTTTCGACAGGCGTAGTTTTACTTTCAACTTTAGTCTCTGTAGAACCTTCAATAGCCGCTTCTGTGGTCAGTGCAGTTTTATCTAATACTTCACCGGGAACATCCTGTCTCTGACGACGACGGCGGGGGCCGCGACGCTTGTCACTAGGGCGTTTCTTTAGCTGATTACCATCTGCATCCGGGCGCTGAGTTGGCGCCTGGGTGGTTTCTTTAGCTTGAGTGGTGCTTTCGACAGCGGCGGTTTTTTGCGGCTGTTCGTTGCGACCTTTATTGGAACGGTTGTCAGAGGGCTTGTTATTCTTCTGACGGTTATTGGTGCGTTCGCCGTCGCGCTGATTTTCATTGCGGTTGCGATTGTTTGGTCGGCGGTTGCCTTGACGATTGCGGCTATCCTGACCACCGCGACGGCGGTTGGCATTTCCTGAGCCGGTTTTCTTCTGATCTTTACTGTCAGTTTTAGCTTCAGTTTTGTCACCACCAAACAGGCTGCTGATAAGTCTTTTCAGCAGGCCGGGCTTTTTCGGTGCCGTGGTTGCTTTAGCCACAGGTGCTTCTTTAGGCGGCATTTTCGGGGCAGGGGTGTTGGGTACCAGCGTCTTTACTGCGGGCTGAGAGATTGGCAATGGTGCGCTGCTGCTCTCCAGTTCATGTTCTGGTTGCTCGCTGTTGCTCAGTTCGTGAGCCAGTTTGTAGCTAAAGTCTGTTTCGCTATCTTCGTCCTGGGTACGAATTCTTACCACTTCGAAGTGCGGTGTTTCCATCTGCGTGTTTGGCAGTATTAGAACATTGATCTTGTTGCGCACTTCAATATCAGAGATCTCAGAACGCTTTTCATTGAGCAGGAAGGTTGCCACAGAGACTGGCACTATAGCGCGAATCTCTTTGCTGAATTCTTTTTGAGCCTCTTCTTCAATCAGGCGCAGAATTGACAGTGCCAGTGAGCGAGTGCCACGAATAGTGCCCTGACCCTTACAGCGTGGGCAGACTTTAGACATGGTTTCTTCGAGTGATGGGCGCAGGCGCTGTCGTGACATTTCCAACAGACCAAATCTTGAGATACGTCCTACCTGAACCCGTGCGCGGTCAATCTTTAGTGCATCGCGGATTTTGTTTTCAACTTCTTTCTGGTGTCGGCTGTTGAGCATATCGATAAAGTCGATAACGATCAGTCCGCCAACATCGCGCAGACGCAATTGGCGGGCAATTTCTTCTGCAGCTTCTTTGTTAGTGTTAAACGCTGTCTCTTCAATATCGCCACCCTTGGTTGCGCGGGCTGAGTTGATATCTACAGAGACCATTGCTTCAGT
The DNA here is from genome assembly GCA_943846685.1 of uncultured Pseudomonadales bacterium. GTDB lineage: Bacteria > Pseudomonadota > Gammaproteobacteria > Pseudomonadales > Porticoccaceae > HTCC2207. The sequence goes on along the minus strand of OX044363.1, from coordinate 1,572,674 downwards.
GATATCAATAACGATTGAGCCGCCTGAGGGCAGGCTGACTTCACGACAGAATGCGGTCTCGATCTGGTTTTCAATCTGGTAGCGATTGAACAGCGGAATTTGGTCTTTATAGAGCTTTACCTTGTTGCTGAAGTCGGGCATTACCGTGCCAATAAAGGCTGCGGCCAGATTAAAGGCTTCTTCGCTGTCGACGATAACTTCGCCAACATCCTGACGCAGGTAGTCGCGAATCGCTCGAACAATAACGTTGCTTTCCTGGAACAGGAAGTGCGGGGCTTTGGCATCAGCAGCTTCGTCGTTGATGGTGTTCCAAAGCTGTAATAGGTAGTCGAGATCCCACTGCAGCTCTTCGGTCGCGCGGCCAATGCCGGCGGTGCGAACAATCGCGCCCATACCTTCGGGAATATTCAGACCGCGCATTGCTTCACGTAGCTCTGCACGCTCATCACCTTCGATACGACGGGAGATACCGCCGGCTCTTGGGTTGTTAGGCATTAATACTAGGTAGCGTCCAGCGAGGCTGATAAAGGTTGTCAGGGCAGCGCCTTTAGAGCCGCGCTCTTCTTTCTCTACCTGAACCAGTACTTCCTGACCTTCTTTAATCGCATCCTGAATTTTGGCTCGGCCGCCATCGGAGGATTTTTTCTTGAAGTACTCGCGGGAAATTTCTTTAAGGGGGAGGAAGCCGTGGCGGTCTGCGCCGTAATCGACAAATGCCGCTTCTAAACTGGGCTCTACTCTTGTGATTTTGCCTTTGTAAATATTGGCTTTCTTTTGTTCTCTTGTGCGGTTTTCAATATCCAGGTCATAGAGTTTTTGACCATCAACCATAGCGACGCGCACTTCTTCAGTGTGCGATGCATTTATTAACATACGTTTCATATTTCACCTTTACTCATTGTGGAGAGGGAGCAGTAGTGAAGAGAAGGAAAGAGAGGTGGGGTGAACCAAGCAACTAGGTATAGATAAAGTGTAAAAAGCGACACAGCGCGTAATTGCGGCGTGCCAGTTACTCCTTTGCCCGACAGTGACTGGCTTACAGCGCAGTTGGTGCGGGATTGCTATCCTTTGATCGTGTCTTGTATTCGGTTAATCGAACGTACTTTTTATCTGGATACAGCCTGTATATAAAGGCTTATTCGTCTGTAAAAAGCGTTTTTGCTAAGAGAGAGATAGGCCTCTATGGGTACGTCTTTCTCTGTTGCGATTAACTTTTGAAACCTGTTTTAACTTGTCTTTTCTATGCAGCTCGCTCAGCTGTCTTTGAGGGTCGGCCCTTATTGGCCTGACTCTCCTATATTCTTTACCCGCTCGGCAATTGCCTTTTTAGCGGTCAGTTCAACCTCTGGGCAGCTTCAATTTTGGCTGGGCAGTAGGGAACTTGGCGCGCAATATAACAACAATTGCTATGGCCTACAATGTATAGAGTGAATATTAGTTGGGAAGATTGTTTCTCGGTAGGTACAATGCCCGCCGAAATCATCACAAGTAGCCGACTATTTTGAGCGAATCGCAGAACTCCTCACAAACTCCTTCCGAGACCCTTTCAAGCTTTAGTAAAGTATCCTTTATCGATATTGGCCCCGAGCAGGCTGGCCAGCGTCTCGATAATTTCCTGATAAAAACTCTTAAAGGTGTTCCCAAGTCGCGTATTTACCGACTGTTGCGCAAAGGTGAGGTGCGGGTTAATAAAGGCCGCGTCAAGGCCGATAGCCGCTTAAAGGAAGGGGATATTGTGCGTCTACCGCCGATTCGAGTAGCCGAGCGCGGCGCTCCGGCAGTGGTTGGGCGGCAGTTAAAGCACTATATAGCCAACAATATTCTCTTTGAGGATGAGGGGCTGTTTATCCTTAATAAGCCTAGCGGGCTAGCGGTTCACGGTGGCAGTGGTTTATCTCTTGGGGTTATTGAAGCGCTGCGCGCGGAATATCCGCAGTACAGATACCTTGAATTGGTCCATCGTCTCGATCGGGATACCTCTGGCTGCCTAATACTGGCTAAAAAGCGCGCGGTATTGCTCGAGCTGCAGAATTCCCTGCGTTACAACCGCATTGATAAGCGCTATATAGCCCTTGCCAAAGGCCGCTGGCCAAAAGGTAAAAACACGATTAATGCACCGCTGCTTAAAAATACGGTTGAGTCGGGTGAGCGGGTTGTGCGTGTCGATGCGGCGGGCAAGGCGTCTGTCACTCATTTTAAGATCAAGCAGCAATTTGCCGCTGCGACGCTGCTGGATATCAAATTGGAAACTGGTCGCACCCATCAGATTCGCGTGCACTGTCAGTTTGCCGGTCAGCCGATTGCCGGTGATAGTAAGTATGGTGATGAGCATTTTAATGAGAGTCTTAAAGAAGCCGGTTTAAAGCGACTGTTTTTACACGCGGCGAGTCTACGCTTTAAGCATCCACTGTCTGGTGACTGGGTTGAGGTGGAAGCGCCGCTGCCGGATGATTTAAGTAAGGTATTAAAGAAGCTATGAGTAAACGGAAGCTATGACTGAACGGAAACTATTAATCTTTGATTGGGATGGCACGCTGTCGGATTCGGTAGCGCGTATTGCCAAATGTATGCAGATGGCTGCGCAGGAATATTCTCTGCCGGTTCCCGAGTATGCAGATGTTGCCGAGATTGTCGGTCTCGGTTTGCATGAGGCGACTATGCGCCTGTTTCCCAGTTCTTCTCATTATGAATCCAGTTTGCTGCAGGCCAGTTATTCAAAACATTACCGTGCCGAAGATCATCAGCCCTGTGATTTCTTTCCCGGGGTTATGCAGACCCTTGAGGAGTTGCGTGCAGAGGGTTATCCGATGGCGGTGGCTACAGGTAAAAGTAGGGCAGGTCTCGACCGGGTTCTAAAGGCACTTGATATGGAGGGTTTTTTCCACAGTTCACGTTGCGCCGATGAAACGCTGTCGAAACCTAATCCGTTAATGCTTGAAGAGTTAATGGCTGAATTTGGTGTCTCGGCGTCGCAGGCGATTATGGTCGGTGATACTGAGTTTGATATGCAGATGGCGGAAAATGCGGCTATGCCGAGAATAGCGGTGAGTTACGGTGCCCATCATATTGACCGTTTGCGGGCGTTTAAGCCGCTTGCCTGTCTGGATCTTTTTGCTGACATTAAAACGGCTCTCTAAACCTTCTCTTCTATATCTCTATATCAAATTCTCGCAATAGCTTACAGAGAGCAATTAACGGCAGGCCGATTAATGAGCTGGGGTCATTGCTATTTACCGCTTTAAACAGGCTGATACCCAGTGACTCGGCTTTAAAGCTGCCGGCGCAGTCGTAGGGTTTCTCAATGCTCAGGTAATGCTCAATCTGCTCTTCTGTCAGTTCCCTGAATTCAACCTCTGTGCTGTCGACCACTGACTTCTCTACACCGCCATAGATAACCGCTAATCCCGAATGAAAGGAAACGCTTTGGCCGGATTGGGCGGCTAGCTGTTTTACCGCCTGAACATGATTGCCTGGCTTGCCGAGAATAGCGCACGGTTTATCTGATACTTTTAACTCAGCTACCTGATCGGAGCCAATAATAATCGCCTCGGGGTATTTCTCTGCCACAGCGCGTGCCTTTTGCAGGGCTAGACGCTGAGCCTGCTGGTGACCCGTCTCTGCTTTAAGAGGGCTTTCGTCAATAGCTGGCGAGCAGCATTCAAAGGGCAGTTGCAGGCGTTCGAGCAGGGCTTTTCGGTAGGCCGATGAGGAGGCTAAAATCAGTTTATTCATGGATCAGTTGTCTGTTTGTATTTAAAGGCCCGCAGTGGGGAGTATTTAGTGCCCAAAAGCCGGGCATTTTGATCAATTTTCTTTGACAGATCAACGTCTTGACCCTATCATGCGCGCCTAACTGGGTACCACCTGTATTTATGGCACTGCCAACTCTAATAGATCCGCGTAAGCTTGCGAACCAGGGAATTGTCCTCGAAGGTCAATTTCATGTTAAGCATTTGCCGCGTTTAGCCGCAGCAGTCACTGACATAGAGACCCCTTTGTCGGCTCTGGTTAAGTTTGGAATCGATGAGTCAAGGGCCAAGGTTGCAAGTGGAACGTTGAGTGTTTCAGTGTTGGCGCAGTGCCAGCGTTGTCTGAATCCGGTCACCGTTGCTCTGAGCACAGATTTTGCTGCACAGATCATCTGGTCCGAAGATCAACTAGTCAATGTACCCAGTGATCGAGAGCCTTGGATTGTGGTCGATAAAATGGCCAGTCTCAATGAGCTGCTCGAAGATGAGATTTTATTAGCTCTGCCTCTGGTGAACTACCATGAAGATGGTATGTGTACCGGGGACACCTTTCTTTCCGAGGACGGGCGCAGTAATAAAGAGAAAGACGACGAGATTGTCGCTGACAATCCCTTTAATATTTTACAGCAGTTGAAGAAATAACTTCGACTGCACAAGATTATTGCTCAGGAGTAATCTATGGCTGTTCAGAAAAGTCGCAAGACAAGATCCAAGCGCGGAATGCGTCGTTCACACGATGCGTTGACTGCACCCACTCTTTCAGTGGATTCAGTAAGCGGTGAAAAGCACCTTCGTCACAATGTTTCTGCGGACGGTTTTTACCGTGGACGCAAAGTTGTCGAGCTAGACGCCGAATAACTGACAATATTTGTCTTTGGCAAATTCACTCAGAATTGCCGTCGATGCTATGGGCGGGGACCACGGTCCTCGCGTAATAGTATCTGCGCTACTTGAATCTCTAAGTCAGCACAGCAATGTAAAAGCATTGTTGTTTGGCGACAGAGACGAGTTGGCGTCCCAGTTAAAGAACTATTCAGATACCAGTGTGGTATCTCGAATAGAAGTTCGCCACAGCGACTGCTGTGTCGCCGACACCGATAAGCCCTCCACTGTTATCCGCAATAAACGCGACTCCTCTATGGGTCTGGCGCTGCAAGCGCTGGCCAATAATGAAGCCGATGCTTTTGTCAGTGCCGGCAATACCGGCGCGATGATGGCGCTGGGGCTCTATTATGTGAAACCCTTGCCGGGTATCTCGCGTCCGGCAATCTGCACCGCGATTCCGACATCAACGGGTCGCAGCTATGTACTCGATCTGGGGGCCAATCTCGACTGCTCGGCGAAGCAGCTCCACCAGTTTGCCTTGCTCGGTTCACTGATGGCACAGGAGCTCGACAATATAGCCTCACCGGTGGTGAGACTGCTCAATGTTGGTGAAGAAGATAATAAAGGTCATGCCTATATTCAGGAAGCTGCGACTTTACTCGAAGCCGAACCGCTAATTAATTACTCTGGCTATATAGAAGGTAGTGGAATTTTCCAAGGGGGTACCGATGTGGTGGTTTGCGATGGCTTTACCGGCAATGTCGCGCTTAAAACCAGCGAAGGCTTAACCGCCATGGTCAGCACAATGTTTCGCGAGGCGGTCGGCAATAGCTGGTTGGCCAAGCTAGCGCTGATGTTATTAAAAACACCTCTGCTTAAATTAAAAGCTCAGCTTGACCCGGCGATCTATAACGGCGCCTATTTTCTGGGCTTAAATGGAGTGGTGGTTAAAAGTCATGGCGGCGCCTCTCAGGCGGCCTTTGTTCACGCCCTCGATGTAGCTATTGATGCGGCAGAGCATAACTTGCCCGAGGTTTTGTCACCTATACTTGTACATAAGCAGAAAATGGACCAACAGATAAATTTAGAGGAATTATGAATAAATTAGCTTTTGTTTTCCCCGGTCAAGGGTCACAAAAAATTGGTATGCTCGCAGACCTTGCCGCAGCCAACCCACTGGTCGAAGAGACCTTTAAAGAAGCCTCAGAAGTATTGGGCTACGATGCCTGGAAGCTTATCCAGGAGGGCGAGCAGGAAGATATTAATCTCACCGAACGCACTCAGCCAATCCTGTTGACTGCCAGTGTGGCTATCTGGCGTCTCTGGCAACAGCAGGGTGGCCCACAGCCAGCTGCGATGGCCGGACACAGTCTCGGTGAATGGTCGGCGCTGGTCTGTGCCGGCGTGGTTAGCTTTAGCGATGCGGTAGAAATTGTTCGCGCTCGTGGCGCCTTTATGCAACAGGCAGTGCCTGTAGGTGTAGGGGCTATGGCGGCGATTATGGGTATAGACGATGAAATAGTGGTCGATGCGTGTACGGAAGCGGCAGGGGATCAGATTGTTGCTGCGGTTAACTTTAATGCACCGGGTCAGGTAGTTATCGCCGGTGATGCAGCAGCGGTGGCACGGGCCATTAATATCTGCAAGAAAGCCGGTGCCAAGCGCGCGGTTGAATTGCCGGTTAGCGCACCTTTCCATACCTCTCTAATGCGTCCAGCGGCAGATAATCTGGCTGAGCTGGTTCAGCAGACAACTTTCTCCGCGCCACAGATACCGGTCTTGCACAATGTTCACGCTCAGCCGGAAAGCGATCCCGAGGCGATTAAAACCCTGATGCTAGAGCAGATTTATCATCCGGTTCTATGGGTTGACTGTGTCAATGGTCTGTCCAGTCGCGGTGCTGAAATATTGATTGAATGCGGTCCGGGTCGAGTTCTCAACGGTCTCTCAAAGCGTATTGATCGCGGCTTGACCTCACTGGCGACCGATGATGTTGCCAGTCTTGAAAACGCGCTGACATCCGTTTAATTTTATACAGATAATAAATTTAATAATTATAGGAATATCAAATGAGTCTTAATGAAAAAGTCGCTCTGGTTACCGGCGCAACTCGTGGTATTGGTGCGGCGATTGCCGCAGGTCTGGGGGAAGCGGGCGCCACTGTTGTGGGTACTGCCACTAGCGAAGCCGGTGCGGCGACAATTACTCAGCGTTTTAAAGACAATAATATTGCTGGTGTTGGCATGGTTCTCGATGTGACCAGCATTGACTCAGTCAATGAGGTTATCAAGGCGATCTCAGATCAGTTCGGCGCGCCGACTATTCTGGTTAATAACGCCGGTATTACCAAAGACAATATTCTTATGCGTATGAAAGACGAAGAGTGGATCGATGTGATGGAGACTAACCTCACCTCGGTCTTCCGTCTAGCCAAGGCCTGCGTTCGTCCAATGACCAAAGCGCGCTGGGGCAGAATTATCAATATCAGTTCAGTGGTTGGCGCCATGGGTAATGCCGGGCAGAGTAATTATTCTGCTTCCAAAGCAGGTGTCGGTGGTTTTGCACGAGCATTGGCAAAAGAGCTGGGTTCAAGAAATATTACTGTCAATACAGTTGCCCCGGGTTTTATCAATACTGATATGACCAAAGATCTGCCAGAGGCTAATAAAGAGGCTCTGCTGACTCAGGTTCCACTGGCCCGATTAGGTGCTCCTGAAGAGATCGCTTCGGTGGTCTGTTTCCTCGCTGGAGAGGGTGCAGCATACATAACTGGTGAGACAATTCATGTAAATGGTGGTATGTACATGGCATAAGTGTTTGATTTAAAGGAGGAATTATCCTTTTTTAAATTGGGGTTTAGTATTTTGTAAGTTCTAAGGTAGAATGCGCGCCCGTAAACACAGAATATCGTTGCTAGAGCAAATTTGTTCGGCGGCAAAACACTTTAAATATCCGTTAACAGGAGTAGATATACGATGAGTAACATCGAAGAGCGCGTTATCAAAATGGTTGCAGAGCAACTGGGTGTAAAAGAAGAAGATGTTAAAACAACTTCCTCTTTTGTTGAAGATCTGGGTGCTGATTCACTCGACACAGTTGAGTTGATCATGGCTTTGGAAGAGGAATTTGATGCTGAGATTCCTGATGAAGAAGCTGAGAAAATTGCTACAGTACAAGACGCGATCACTTATATCACCGCTAACGGCTGATATTGATTGTTCGCATTAAAAAAACCGCTCCTTGGGGCGGTTTTTTTATGGCTAAAATTTATGTTTAATAGACGCCCGTATATTCACCTGTTAGGCGATCAAGAGTTAGTCCATGAATAGCGCGACAAGCCGCCCCGATAATATCTCAGCAGGCCTGACCACCGTCAATGGTGTTGAGGGCGGTTCGCTGCCGGCTGCCGATCGCGGAACCAGCTACGGTCATGGTCTATTTGAAACCATGCTGTTTAGCGATGGGGCTGTGCCTCTATGGCAGCGTCACCTAGGGCGCCTAGTCAGTGATGCACCAATCCTTGGGCTGAGTATCAGCGAAAAGTCCCTTGAGGATAATCTGGCAAATTTTTTACAGCTGTTGGCGCAGCAGTCACAGAGCAGCGGCATTATTAAAATAATGGTTACTGCTGGCACTGGCGGTCGCGGTTACGCCTCACCGGAAAAAATGGCCCCACAGATAATCTGCCAATTCTCACCGCTGCCAAATAATCTTGTGCAGTTACGACAGAAGGGCGTCGCCCTTATTCAGTGTCAGTATGCTCTGCCTACCAATCCGGTATTGGCGGGTATTAAGCACCTTAATCGTCTCGATCAGGTATTGGCGGCTGCAGAGCTGAAACAACAGGGGGCTCCTTATACGGACGGCGTTATGTTTAGCCATGACTCTAATCTGATCGAAACCACCTGCGCCAATATATTTATTAAAACACCGGAAATGGGCTGGCTAACGCCTCAGCTCGATCAATCTGGTGTCCTCGGTGTTATGCGTGGGTTGTTATTGGAGAGACTATTTAACCAATCCGGTTTAAACGTAAAAGAGTGCCGGATTAATCCACAGCAACTGGCCTCTGCCTCGGAAATCTTTATCTGCAGTTCTATTCGTGGGCTTATACCAGTGACTGACATAAAAGACTTGGGCCATTGGTCTATTGGCCCTGAGACAAAACTGCTTCAATCAGCGCTGTTTGATCTCTATGATTGTTACCTATGTTAAAAAAGCTAAAGCGTCTGTTGCAAATCAGCACTGTTCTTATACTGCTTGCCGCGGTCTGTCTTGCAGTCCTGCTAGGCACTGCCCAGCGCTTTCTTGAACAACCCTTAACTCTGTCTAATAACACAGTGCAGTGGTCTATCGATAAAGGTGCGAGTCTCAGTGGCGTCAATCGACAGCTTTATCAGGAAAATATTGTTAGCCATCCGCGACTGTTAAGCTTCTATGGGCGACTTAGCGGCCAGACGGCTATTAAGGCCGGTCTTTATCAAATTAGTGCCGGCGATAGCGCCAAAACCCTATTAGAGCGCTTTAATCGCGGCGAGGTTATCAACTTTCAAATAACCTTTCCCGAAGGTTGGTCTTATCAACAGTGGCTGGAGCATCTTGCCAGTGTCGAGCAGTTTTCTGCTATTAGCGAGCTCAATCAGGCACAGATTATGAGTGCGGCGGGTATCGATAAATCCCATCCGGAGGGATGGCTTTTTCCAGATACCTACAGCTATATAAGCTCAGATACAGCCATTGATATTCTCGCTCGCGCTCACAGTAAAATGCAGCAGGTTTTAGATCATGCATGGCAAAATCGCTCGGCGGATATTCCCTACAGCTCCGCTTACGAAGCCCTGATTATGGCCTCGATTATCGAGAAGGAGACTGGACTGGTTGAGGAGCGACCCGAGATAGCCGGCGTTTTTGTTCGTCGCCTTAATAAGCGTATGCGCTTGCAGACAGACCCAACCGTTATCTACGGTTTGGGCGCTGCCTATCGCGGCGACCTTAAACGTTCACATTTGAAAACCCATAGCCCTTACAATACCTATATGATTAAGGGCTTGCCGCCAACACCTATTGCCATGCCCAGTGCCGCTGCTATTGAAGCGGCATTACATCCACTGGCCGGCACCAGTCTCTACTTTGTTGCACGCGGTGATGGTGGTCACTACTTTTCCGAGACTCTGGCGGAGCACCAAAAGGCGGTGCGTAAATACCAGATAGAGCGGCGCGCTGAGGATTATCGATCTGCGCCTAAAGTGAAATGAGCTCAGATTAATAAGCTGTTACAGAATAATAATTGGTAAAATAAAAAAGCAGGTTCGGGGACAATAATGCGGGAAACAACTATGCGCGGGAAATTTATAACCATTGAAGGTACTGAAGGTGTGGGTAAGACCACCAATATTCAGTTTATCCAGTCATGGATGGAAAAAAACCAGCTGGCCTTTGCCACGACCCGCGAACCCGGTGGCACGCCTCTGGCGGAACAGATCCGTGAGTTGCTATTGGCCCCACGCGAAGAAAAGGTCTGTAACACTGCCGAACTATTACTGATGTTTGCCGCCCGTGCCCAGCATCTTAATCAGGTGATAGAACCGATGCTCGCAGAGGGCGCCTGGGTGCTCTGTGATCGCTTTACCGATGCCACCTACGCCTATCAAGGCGCGGGAAGACATATGCGCAATGACCTGATTTCTGAGCTTGAGCTTTTAGTGCAGGGCAGCCTGCGTCCTGACCTGACGCTAATTTTGGATATTCCGGTAGAGATTGGTCTGCAGCGTGCCGGTGAGCGCAGTACGCCAGATCGCTTTGAACTTGAGCAGATTGAGTTCTTTGAGCGGGTTCGCAAACGCTATCTACAGATCGCCGAAGAGAGCCCCGAACGCTGCGTTATTATCGATGCCTCTCAATCCCTTACTGGCGTTCAGGCGCAAATTGAGAAAGCGCTAACCCGCTTTTTGGAGACCCCCTAGTGCTTCCGTTACCCTGGCAGGAAACTCTCTGGGATACTCTTAATACCAGTATTGAGCAGGAGCGCTTGCCCCACGCCATTTTAATCAGTGGCCCCAGTGGTATAGGTAAAGTTCGTTTGGCGAAAGCCCTTGCCCAGCATCTGCTGTGTAGCGCAGAAATGACCAAATACGCCTGTGGTTCTTGCAAAGGCTGTCAGCTATTGGCTGCGGGTAGCCATGCGGATATTACCTACTTAGAACCGGAAGAGCCGGGCAAGCCGATAAAGATTGATCCAGTACGTGCGCTCTGTGAGTCACTGAGTAAAACCGCTCAACAGGGTGGCTGGAAGGTGGCGATTATTGCCCCTGCCGAAGCGATGAATATTAATGCGGCCAATGCGCTGCTAAAAAATCTTGAGGAGCCCCAGCCGAAAACTCTGCTGATTTTGGTTTCCCATAGACCCAGTCTGTTATCGGCGACTATTCGCAGTCGCTGTCAAAAAATTAATATGCCAATTCCGGATACTGCGGTGGCCAATCAGTGGCTGACAGAGGTTACCGGTGATCAGTCGGCAGTGGATAAAGTGTTGTTTCTCGCCGCCGGAAAACCACTGTTGGCGTTAGATTATTTACAGAGCGATAACCTTCAGCAGCGACAGAGCTTCGAAGAGTTGATTGCCCAGGTAAGAGCCGGTGATATCTCGCCATTGGATGCGGCGCAACAGGCCCAGAAACTCGACAGCACTGAATCTATCGACTGGTTCAGCAGTTACATCCATCGTCTGGCCACTACCGATTTAGCCGATCAGCCGATTCCTGCACTGTTTGGTTTTTCAGATAAATTACTACAGGCGCGCAACTGGGTTGTCAGCGGTAATAACCCCAATCCGCAACTGCTTTGGGAAGAGCTGTTTATGGACTGGTTGATGGTGTTTGCCAAACGTCGATAAGTTGCCTGTTGAGTAGCCTGAAAATCGCCGGTGATTTTTTATATGCTAAGCTCATAGAAGCACACAAGGAGAGGTGATCTGTATGTTTAACGGTGGCAAGGGCGGTATTTTAACCGTCGATATCAATGATGAAAATCTGCTCTATCAACACTATATGTCTTTTGTCGACGGCGGCGGTTTGTTTGTTCCGACGAAAAAGAGTTATGAACTGGGCGATGATATTTTTTTCCTTTTAAGTATCTATCTGCGCCCTGAACCTATCCCCATGACCGGCAAGGTGGTGTGGGTAACGCACAAGGGTTCAGGCAGCTTTAAAAAAGAAGGGGTAGGGGTGCAATTGGGTGAAGAGCAGGCGGAATTGAAAGTTGATATTGAACAGGCTTTGACCGGTACGGTACACTCTCATAAACCTACACTGACAATGTAGCCCAATTTTCTAATAAAAGATGTAATAACCTATGCTGGTAGACTCTCACTGCCATCTCGATCATTTGGATATCACTGATCGGGAGGGTGGAATCACTGCTGTTTTAGAGGCTGCCAAAGCCCGCGGCATTACCCATTTTCTGAGTGTTGCGGTAGATATGCCGACCTCAAAATCTCTTATTGATCTGACTGCCAAACACAGTAATGTCTATTCTTCTGTGGGTGCTCATCCACTGCAAAAAGTGCAGCAGGAAGTTCCCTCAGTCGACGAGTTGGTGGCGCTTGCGCAACAGCCACGAGTGGTTGCCATAGGTGAAACCGGACTGGACAATTTTTATAGCAGCGAGACTATCGACTGGCAGCGAGCGAGTTTTATCAATCACCTGAAAGCCAGTCAGCAGATTAATAAGCCGGTGATTATCCACACCCGTGATGCCCGTGATGAAACAATCGATTTACTTCGTCAATACACACCCAGTGCCGCTGGTGTTATGCACTGTTTTACCGAGAGCTGGGAGATGGCCGAGCAGGCCTTGGAGCTAGGCTTTTATATTTCCTTCTCAGGTATTGTTACCTTTGCCAGTGCCGATGAGTTAAGAGATGTGGCGACTAAAGTGCCACTGGATCGTATTCTTGTCGAGACCGATTCACCCTGGCTGGCTCCGGTGCCTCATAGGGGTAAACAGAATGAGCCCCAATATGTTCGCGAAGTTGCCCAGTGCATGGCTGACCTGCGAGGTATTAGCCTTGAGCAGTTGGCTGCGGCCACTACAGAAAACTTTCATCGCCTATTTCAGATACCCAGATAGAGACCGCTATGGAACAACTGACCAATACTGATACTCCTGAGTCTAATTTTATTATTCGCACCTTTCCGGTGGGGCCGTTGCAGTGCAACTGTTCGGTGATTGGCGACAGTCTTAGTGGCCGAGCACTGGTTGTGGATCCCGGTGGTGATGCGGACAAGATTATGGCTCTGCTCAAGGAGCTGAATCTCTCGGTGGTGGCAATTATTCATACTCATGCTCATCTCGACCATATACTCGCCGCCGGTGAAATCAAGAAGGCTACCGGTGCGCCAATCTATCTGCACAAGGGCGATCAGTTTTTGTGGGATATGGTTGAGCAGCAGTGCGCGATGTTCGGGGTGCCGAAAGTCAGCCTGCCAGAGCCAGACCAGTATATAAACGATGATCAGGCGCTCGACTGCTGTGGTGGTGTTGCCATCCACACCCCGGGCCACACGCCGGGCTCAGTGAGCTTTTGGTTTGATGAGTACAAAACCTTAATTGCCGGAGATACCTTATTTCAGGGCAGTATTGGCCGCACGGATTTACCCGGTGGTGATTTTGAAGAGATTAAGAAGTCGATCAGTGAGCGTATCTACAGCCTCGATGATGAAGCTGTGGTGATCACTGGCCATGGCCCCAGTACCAGGATTGGTCTTGAAAAGCAGACCAATAACTTTGTCCGCGGCGTCAACTAACAAACCGATTAGAGATAAAAAACCCATAGGGAAAAGCAATGAAACAGCAATTGATAACCATGCTCGAACTGCAGAGCGATATGAACACCAAAGTCCATGCGGACTGGAAACAGCAAAACTTTGAATGGTATCGCGCCATCTGGGTGGAATGTGCCGAGCTGCTCGATCATTACGGTTGGAAGTGGTGGAAGAAGCAGAATCCCGATATAGGCCAGATTGAGCTGGAGTTGGTGGATATCTGGCACTTTGGTTTAAGCCTGTTACTGCTTAAGGGCGATTCCCCAGAGGTGATTGCCGACCATGTAATTGAAGCTTTCTCAGTGCCGCAACAGAGCGCTGACTTTAAACTCGATCTTGAAGACTTTACCCACCATACGCTTGCCAGTAAGGGTTTTGAGGTGGCGCGCTTTGCCAAGTTGATGAAGGGCATCGATATGGATTTTGAACAGCTCTATGTCGGCTATGTGGGCAAAAATGTGCTCAACTTCTTCCGTCAAGATCACGGCTATCAAGATGGCAGCTATCAAAAGCAGTGGGGCGGCGTTGAAGACAATGAGCATCTGGTGGAGATTGTCGCGCAATTGGATACCGGGGCGAGTAACTTTAAAGACGAGCTCTACAGTCGCATGCTAGAAACCTACAAAAAGCTCTGTGTGTAGCTGAAACATGTCCAAAATCAATCAAAAGAGCACTATTGGCGGTATAAATAGCCTTCATTAGTGCTCTGGAGATGCATTTTATTTATGCCGCCTTATAATAGCGCCGACTTAAACTTTGACGTTATTAACTTCTACGGAGATACACCTTGAATTCACCCGTTCGCGTAACAGTTACAGGGGCCGCAGGCCAGATTAGCTATTCTTTATTATTCCGTATTGCCGCTGGCGAAATGCTTGGCCCAAAGCAGCCGGTTATTTTACAGATGCTTGAAATCACACCAGCCCTAGAAGCGCTTAAGGGCGTGGCGATGGAATTGGAAGACTGTGCATTCCCACTGTTGGCAGGCATGGTCTGCACTGATGATGCAGCCGTTGCTTTTAAAGACTCTGATTACGCACTGCTGGTTGGCGCACGTCCACGTGGCCCAGGTATGGAGCGCAAGGACTTGTTGGAAGCCAATGCGGCAATCTTCTCTGCTCAGGGTAAGGCGCTTAACGACAATGCTTCGAAAGATATCAAAGTACTGGTTGTTGGCAATCCCGCTAACACCAACTCGCTGATTGCTCAGCGCAATGCGCCAGATATCAACCCGCGTCAATTCACTGCAATGACTCGACTTGATCACAATCGCGCACTGACTCAGATTGCCAATAAGACTGGCACTACAATCAATGACGTTACTCATATGACTATCTGGGGTAACCACTCAGCGACTCAGTATCCAGATATCCACCAGACTAAGGTCAACGGTTCACCGGCAATTGATATGGTTGATCAGACTTGGTACGAAGAAGAGTTTATTCCCGTTGTTCAACAGCGTGGTGCAGCGATTATTAAAGCTCGTGGCGCTTCCAGTGCCGCTTCTGCAGCGAATGCGGCGATTGCCCATATGCGCAGCTGGGCGCTTGGCACTGCCGAGGGTGATTGGGTAAGCATGGGTGTCTACAGCGATGGCAGTTACGGTATTGCTGAAGGCCTTATCTACTCTTTCCCTTGCACCTGTAAAGACGGTGACTGGGAGATTGTTCAGGGTCTGAAAATCAATGATTTCTCCCGCGCTAAGATGTCAGCGACGGAACAGGAGCTGACTGAAGAGCGCGATGCTGTTCAGCACTTGCTGCCCTAGAAGTTAGCTGTCTGAAATGCAGTATTGGAAAAACCCGCTTATTTATGACTGGATAAGCGGTTTTTTTGTTTTTAACTGCCCGCAAACGGGTTGCCCAGACTGAATAGTTTGCTACAGTACCGTTCATATTATTTATGCGTCTATTTTAAGCTTTTTAAGGAGTCTTGTATGGCATTTGCCGAGGTAGGAACAACCGCCAGTGATTTTTCACTGCTGAATCAGCGCGGCGAGCAAGTCAGCCTAAAAGATTATCGCGGTAAGAAAAATATTGTTCTCTATTTTTATCCGAAAGCCATGACCCCAGGCTGTACCGTTCAAGCCTGTGGTATCCGCGATAGCAAAGCCGAATTTGAAGCCGTGGATACGGTGGTGATGGCGGTGAGTCCCGATTCCGTAGACCGACTGGTGAAATTTGAAGATAAGCAGGAACTGAATTTCACTCTGCTGTCCGACGAAGATCATAAAATCACTGAGCAGTATGGCGCTTGGGATATGAAGAAATTTATGGGTCGTGAATATATGGGTGTGCTTCGCTCAACCTTTATTATCGGCAAAGACGGTACGATCAAATATGTGATGGGCAAGGTTAAGACCAAAACCCATCACGAGGATGTGCTGAATTGGATTAAGGAAAATCTTTAAGCTTTCTAATGTAGTTTTAAATTTACTAACCAACCAAAAACGTTAAGGGTTAATTATGTTTTTTATTTCCAGTGCACATGCACAGTCAGCCGCTCCAACCGGTGATCCAGGAATGATGGGTTCACTGATAATGTTCGGTGGCCTCTTTATCTTTATGTACCTGTTTATTATTCGCCCTCAGCGCAAGCGTCAAAAAGAGCATAATGATTTGCTCGGCAGCCTTAGCAAAGGCGATGAAGTCACTATGACCAGTGGTATTCTTGGTAAAATCACCAAGCTTGAAGGGGATTATGTGGTTCTTGAAGTTAACAATAACCTCGAACTGAAATTCCAGATATCTGCAGTTCATGCAGTGTTGCCTAAGGGCACTATCAAAGCGATCTAATCTGGTCGATAAGTGGCTGCTTCGGCAGCCACTTCTGCTAGTATCAAGCTTATGATTGCCTATCCCGATAAGTTAGATCTCGCTCAGACGCCGACGCCGTTCTATCCCCTTGAGCGTCTCTCTGCGCAGTTAAAAGAGCTGGACGGCGCGCGCATCTGGATTAAGCGTGACGACCTGACCGGCGCTGCCACCTCTGGCAATAAAATCCGCAAACTTGAATTTCTTCTCGCTGAAGCTTTAGCCAATGGCTGCGATACTGTGATTACCAGTGGTGGTGTGCAGTCCAATCACTGCCGTGCGGTGGCGCTTCTCGGCGCCCAATTGGGTCTTAAGGTTCATCTGCTACTGCGCACTGATTCTGAGCCACAAGCGGTCGGCAATCTACTCCTCGACCAGCTTGCTGGTGCCACTATCAGTTATTACAGCGTCAAGGAGTTTAAACGCCTCGACAGCCTGTTTAAGCACTGGACTGAACATTATCAGCAGCAGGGCAGTAAAGCCTATTCGATACCCACAGGTGGAAGTAATGGCACCGGTATCTGGGGTTATGTCAGTGCTGCTGAAGAACTTGCCGCGGACTTTGCCCGGCATAATATGAAGCCTCAGGCGATTGTCCATGCCAGCGGTTCCGGCGGCACTCAGGCGGGCCTGATGCTCGGCTGCCTTCTGCACGGCATAGATACAGCGGTTAAAGCCTATGCGGTCTGTGATAACAGTGCCTATTTTGCCGATAAGATTAATGCTGATCTCAGGGATTGGCAGAGTCGATATCCCTCAGAGATAGATATTAGTGAACTGCAAGCGGAGACCTGCGATGACTATATCGGGCCGGGTTATGGGCAGGCGGATCCGGAGGTTTTTGAGTTTATAAAACAGTTGGCGGCAATGGAGGGCATACTGCTTGATCCGGTGTACACTGGCAAAGCATTTTTTGGTCTGATAGAAGATATTAAAAAGGGCAAATACGCCAATGCTGCCAATCGCGATATTGTATTTGTGCATACCGGTGGCTTATTTGGCTTATTTGCTCAGCAGCAACACTTGGGATATTAAAATAATAAAAAGGGTTAATTATGTTTGAACAGATAATCGACACCATTAATGGCGCTGTCTGGGGCCCTGTGATGCTGATATTGCTGTTGGGCACAGGTATCTATCTGACCATCGGCCTCAAGGGTATGAGCATTACCCATATTCCCTATGCCTTCCGTCAGCTGTTTAAGGGTCGCAAAGGTGATGGCGAAGGTGAGATCAGTCCGTTCAATGCATTGATGACCGCGCTCTCATCGACTGTCGGCACCGGTAATATTGCCGGTGTGGCCACCGCCATAGGTATTGGTGGCCCGGGTGCTCTGTTTTGGATGTGGTGTACAGCGCTGGTAGGTTTGGCGACTAAATATTCTGAAGCGGTACTGGCGGTTAACTTTCGCGAGACCGATGAGTTGGGCAAAAAAGTTGGCGGGCCCATGTACTACATTAAAAATGGTCTTGGCAAAAAATGGCGGTGGTTGGGTGTTGCCTTTGCTATCTTTGGTTCACTGGCCGGCTTTGGTCTGGCCAATACAGTGCAATCCAACGCTGTCTCGCAGGTCTTGCAAAGCAACTTCCATGTACCCACATTGTTTAGCGGTATCCTGATGGCTGTTCTGGTCGGCATAGTCCTGCTCGGTGGTATTAAGCGTATCGCCGAAGTGGCCGGCAAGCTGGTTCCGTTTATGGCAATTGTCTATTTCCTCGCCACGCTATCTATTCTGCTTTTAAATGTTACTGAGCTGCCAGCAGCTATCGTCTTTATTGTCGACAGCGCCTTTAATGGCGCGGCAGCTACTGGAGGCTTTGCCGGTGCAACGATTATGCTGGCGCTGCGTATGGGTGTTGCGCGGGGTATTTTCTCCAATGAATCCGGTCTCGGTTCTGCGCCGATTGCTCATGCTGCGGCTGAAACCAACAGTCCGGTTCGGCAGGGCACTATCGCCATGCTCGGTACCTTTATCGATACTTTGATTATCTGCACCATGACCGGTTTGGTTCTTGTAGTAACCGGTGTCTGGAATGGTGAGCCCCAGGGGGCTGCGATGACGCTCTCGGCATTTAAAGCCGAGTTGCCCTATGGCGATATTATTCTCTCTGGTTGTATTGTGCTGTTTGCCTTTACCACTATGCTTGGCTGGAGTTACTACGGCGAACGCTGCGCGGAATTTTTGCTCGGCCCCAAGGTTATTGTTCCCTTTAGAATACTCTGGGTGATTGGCGTATTTCTCGGCACTCAGATGAGTCTCGAGCTGGTATGGAAGATGTCTGATGCACTAAATGGCATGATGGCGATACCCAACTTAATCGCTCTGGTTTTATTGGCGCCAGTGGTTTTTCGTCTTACCAGGGAATACTTTGCCGATGAGGAAACATCTCAGGGCAGTACTGATATAACTCAGGAAAAAGCCGGTTAATCCGGGATTTAAATTATGGAAAATGGACCCAAACTGGTAATAGCGATCTCTTCAACCGCACTGTTTGATATGCGTGAGAGTCACGATATTTATGAAACTCAGGGCGTTGCTGTCTATGCTAACTACCAGCGTGAACATGAAGAAGATATTCTCGAACCGGGCGAAGCCTTTCCGCTGGTTACCAAGTTATTGCGCATTAATGAAAAGCTTGGTGGTGAGCCGCGGGTAGAAGTTATTCTGCTATCGCGCAATTCGGCTGATACTGGATTGCGGGTGTTTAACTCAATCGCTCACCATGGTTTAAATATTACCAGAGCAGCCTTTTCTGGTGGCAAGTCTCCCTATAGATATGTCTCGGCCTTTGCCTGCCATCTATTTCTCTCAACCCATGCTCAGGATGTTCGCAGCGCTCTGGAGAGCGGCATGGCTGCGGCAACCTTGCTGCCATCGCAGAGCGGCTCTAATAATGCCTCAGATGAGCTGCGCTTTGCCTTTGATGGAGATGCAGTGCTGTTCTCTGATGCTTCGGAACGTATCTTTAAAGAGCGCGGTCTGGATGCCTTTACCGAGAATGAAAAAGCCTCGGCGAGAATGCCCATGGATCCGGGCCCGTTTAAAAACTTTCTGCAAACCTTGCACAGTCTGCAGGCTGAGTTTCCTGTTGATGAGTGTCCAATTCGCACCGCGCTGGTAACTGCACGCGCTGCTCCGGCTCATGAGCGGGTGGTACGTACACTGCGCGAGTGGGATATTAGAATTGATGAGAGCCTGTTCCTCGGCGGCCTAAGCAAAGGCGACTTCCTTAAGTCTTTCGGTGCTGATGTGTTCTTTGATGACCAGCAGGTGCACTGTACCTCTGCCAGCGAGCATGTCGCCACGGGCCATGTTCCTCATGGTGTCGCCAATGAGAAGAAAAACTAGCGGTTTTCTCTATGGCTGTACTGCGTTCAAGAAAATATTCCAAGCTCGATGATAACGAGATACTCAAGCTCTATGCTCAAGAGCCAGTAGGGGAGAGCCTGCATTTTTTGCAGATAGAGATTGATCAGCGAAATCTGCAGACCCAAGCTACTGGGGTGATTGACGATAACCGTAAAAAAGCGCGTCACTCAACACTTTACTATCTCTTTTATCTTGTCTTGTTTTTGTTCTTTTTACTGCGCTTTGGTGGGGATTTCATCTAGCGCACCCGTACCGTCAAGATCGGAGCGTATAACAATTTTCTGGCGTACTCAGATAGTTCAAATAGGCCCTGCGTCTATCCTTGAGATCAATCAGGGCCCGGCTTATGGGTACAGGTATTTCCAGATAGAGAGAGCACTTGTTTGAGCGCAGCGAGTTGTGCGAACGCTGGAAATACCTGTACCCATGGGACCGATCTCAAGGATAGACGCAGGGCCTATTCCGCCACGAAACAAAATCCCACCACGAAACAAAATCCCACCAAATTCTAACTGGCCGCACTAAGGCTTTCGAAACTTTAATGTCATACGGTTAGATTCACCGATTTCCACTAATTGCTCTTTCAATACGGGGTTATCACGACTGGTGGACAGGCTGGGGGGAAGTCGCCAGACAATGTCATCTGCGCCGGGTTGGTCTTTGGGATTATTGTTAATATCAGAGGAGTCCACATATTTAAAACCTGCTTCCTCAAACTTTTTAATAACCAGTGATTTTTTTAAATAGCCCTTCGAGCCATCTGCCCAATCATCAGATTTATCTTCCGGGCTCATATGCTGCACAACACCAACAATACCCCCGGGCTTCAAAACCTCAAAGGCATCTTTTAAAGCGGTGGTGAGATAGCCAGCGTCTTTTTCAAAGCGGTTCAGATTATGAAGTACACGTATAAACAAAAAGGCATCGGCCACGCCTTGAGTGGATTTCGGCATTGAACCAAATACAAAGGCTGATACTTGGGCACTGCTGTCGTTACGCCAGGATTTGGCATCTGCAGTCCATGTTGCTGTCCAGGTTTTTTTTGCTTCAAGGTATTCGGCGCTAAAAAAACCGAATCTGGGAAACATATCCAGCGCGTAGTCAACGCCAATCAACTTGCCGCTGGCTCCCAGATGATTGAGCAGAATTTTTGAATACCAGCCACCTCCTGGAAGAGCTTCGGCAACGGTCATGCCCGGCTTAATTTCGAAAAACGCCAAGGTTTCTTTGGGGTGACGATATACATAACGCGCCTGAATGTCTTCCGGTTGTGCTGAAAATGCATCAGTTACTGCTTTGGCTACTGCAGCTGTAGACGGTTCTACTGTGGTTTCCTGCTGGGCTGGTGGTGCTGCCTCTTGGCTGCAAGCAACCAGAATCAGTGCCATGAATGGAATAAAAAACTTTAGCATTTGTGAACCTCCTCTGTTGGGACAAACTGTTATTGAAGACCGTGGGCGAGACCTCATTAGAATAGTATAAATATATCAAAGAGATGCCTTACGATGGATCAAAACGCCGCAAACTTAATCCCCATCCCCAACAACATAGTCGCAATCACCGTCTGCAAAATACGTCCGGGAATATTACGCGCCAACCGCGTACCCAAATGAATCGCTGGCAGAGAACCCACCAACAAACAGGCCAACAACATAAAATCCACATTACCCAGCCAGAATAAATGCCCCAGCCCAGCCACCAACGTAAGTGGAACCGCATGAGCAATATCAGTGCCGACAATATGCAGAGCCGGCATACGCGGGTAGAGCACCATTAAGACAGCAGCACAGAAAGCCCCCGCACCCACAGATGAGAGAGTGACAAAGATACCCAGGAAAATACCCACCAGAAAAATAATCGAATCTTTTGAACCAGTTTCAGGCTTGGGCTCAGCCACTTTAACCTTCTGCTTTAAACGACCGTTTAACAGAATAACCGAAGCGGTCAGCACCAACATCACCCCGAGACTGCGGGTTAGAATTCCCTCGTACTCAGAGGAATCGGTAAATACCTGGCTGAGGACAATAGCAGTGAGAAACGATGCCGGAACACTACCCAGTGCCAACATCTTTACAGTGCGCCACTCAATACTTTTCTGCTTATGATGACTGACCACGCCACCAGCTTTAGTAATGGAAGCGTAGAGCAAATCAGTACCAATCGCCACGTTATAGGGAAAGCCAAACAGAATCAGCAACGGTGTCATCAGCGAGCCACCGCCGACACCGGTCAACCCGATAGCCAGGCCAACACCGGCTCCGGCAGCTATATAAAGCAAAATATCTATTATCATTATTATTTTTTCTACTTTTGGATTAAACAGATCGATCACTCTAGCAAGGTCAAAGTATTCTAAGAAGTAATAGTTTTGCATATTTTTATAGCTTTATCGTATAGATAGGCGTATGTTTTAAGTATTGAAATTGTTTGGCATTAGCAATAGCCGATCAGTACGAAACCTTTTGCTGAGGGATAACAATGAAGCTGCAACAATTGCGTTATATCTGGGAAGTGGCTCATCACGACCTTAATGTTTCCGCTACCGCCAAGAGCCTGTATACATCACAGCCGGGCATCAGCAAACAAATTCGCCTACTCGAAGACGAGCTGGGTATAGAGATATTCTCCCGCAGCGGTAAACATCTGACTCGAGTCACGCCAACCGGTGAAGAAATTCTGAAAATTTCCGGCGATATACTGCGTCAGGTAGAGAGCATCAAGCAGCTGACCCAGCAACATAACAATCCCAACAAAGGCAGTCTTTCGATTGCCACTACTCATACCCAGGCGCGCTATGCACTGCCAACCGTGATTGAGGGATTTATTTCCAAGTATCCCGAGGTCTCGCTGCATATGCATCAGGGCACGCCGGTGCAGATTTCAGAGAAAGCGGCGGATGGTACGGTTGATTTTGCGATTGCCACAGAGGCGATGGAGTTATTTAGCGATCTACTGATGATGCCCTGTTATCGCTGGAATCGCTGTATTCTGGTTCCCAAAGATCATCCACTGGCCCAGCTGGCTGAGGTTAGTATTGAAGATGTTGCCGAACATCCGATTGTCACCTATGTATTTGGCTTTACCGGAAGATCCAGGCTGGATGATGCCTTTAGTGAAAAGGGACTGGCTCCCAAAGTGGTCTTTACTGCCACTGATGCCGATGTGATTAAAACCTATGTGAGGTTGGGACTGGGTATAGGGATTGTCGCTCATATGGCCTATGACCCGGTTCTCGACCACGATCTGGTGGCTATTGAAGCAGGGCATCTATTTGAATCAAGTGTGACCAGTATTGGTTTCCGCAAGGGGACTTATCTGCGTGGCTACATGTATGACTTTATCCATGCCTTTGCACCCCATCTAACCCGCGCTGTGGTCGACGAGGCTATGGCACTGCCTAATAAAGAGGCTCAGGAGCAGTTTTTTGCGCCGATAAAGTTACCGGTTTACTAATGCGTCATTCCACCACCGTCATACCAGCGAAGGCTGGTATCTATTGGTGATTCCATCTTTCTCTGGAATAACGGTATTGGGGTGTTCGGAACAGGAATCGGCAACACTAGATGGAGGCCCCAGCCTTCGCTGGGGTGACGTTTCTAGGTTGGTATAACGGTGGTGATGCTGAAATGTAGCAGCAGAAAAAAACCTACAAAAAATCCAAATCTACATCATTCATAATTTCTTTCAGCTCTTCATCTTCACTGGTCTTGGCATTCAGCACTTCTTTTACAAACTTAAAATAAACCGTATAAATTTCCGCATCCTGACCATCGCGCTCAACAATAAAGAACGGCGCGCGATCCACACTGTGCTGAGCTGCAAGCTGCATACCTTCTGATTCCGGATCGGCTTCATAGGCAATAACAATCTTGTCGAGCTGTTCCAGCTGTCCGGCATCACGCATCTTCTCTTCGACTTCACCGCACTTTTTGCACGGTGAGCCATCGGCGAAGATCTTTTTAACCATTGTTAGCTTTGTCGATACTGTCATAGGGCTTACTTCTGTATGTTTACAGCGTGGAGACCACATTCTTTCAGTGTGGCTTCTTCCCACCACCAGCGACCTTCACGTTCGTGCTGGCCGGGGCCAGTAGGTCTGGTGCAGGGTTCACAGCCAATGCTGATAAAGCCTTTATCGTGCAATTCATTGTAGGGCACGTCGTTGGCGCGAATGTAGTCCCACACCTGCTTGGATGTCCAGTTAGCAAGGGGGTTGAACTTGGTTAATTTGTCGTCTGGTCGGGCAAAGGCTTTATCGTCCTGCATCACCGGTACCGCGGCGCGGGTGCCCGGGCTCTGGTCGCGGCGTTGGCCGGTTATCCATGCGTCTACGGTTAACAGTTGCTTGCGCAGTGGTGCAATTTTGCGAATACCACAGCACTCTTTATGGTCGCCGTCGTAAAAACTAAACAGGCCTTTCTCTTTAACCAGCTTTTCTACGCGGCTGGCCTCTGGGTATACCACGTCGATATTGATGTTGTAGTGCTTGCGAACCTGTTCGATAAAGCGGTAGGTCTCGGCGTGCAGACGGCCAGTATCCAGCGAGAATACCTGCAGGTCTTTCCGAATCTTGTAAGCCATATCAATCAGAACCACATCTTCAGCGCCGCTGAATGAGATGGCAATATTGTCATGGTTCTCTAATGCGTATTGAAGGATTTCCTGCGGTGTCTGTACTGCCAGTTCGCTGTCAATATCGACGATGTTGGTTATGTTGCCCATTAATAAAATTTCCGACCAGTTGAAAAGGGCGGCACTATAACAAAAGCCCACCCAGTGTAAAAATAATAAGCAGCTATAGGCTTATAACTTTTTGTTTTAGCAGATGCTAATTGCACCGTTCTTGGTAACCACGTAAAGTGCGGATCAAATTTACTGGGGAGTTTTATCTGTGGAAATTGCATGTTTAGATTTAGAGGGTGTTCTGGTACCCGAAATATGGATCGCCTTTGCTGAAAAGACTGGCATAGAAGCGTTAAAGAAAACCACTCGCGATGAGCCTGACTACGATGTTCTGATGCAATATCGACTGGATATTCTGCGTGAGAATGGTCTTGGCTTAAATGAGATTCAGGAAGTGATTGCAACGCTGGAGCCACTGCCCGGTGCGATTGAATTTGTCGACTGGTTGCGCGAGCGTTTTCAGGTGGTGATTCTCTCTGACACTTTCTACGAGTTTGCCAGCCCGCTGATGAAGCAGCTTGGCTATCCGACCCTGCTTTGCCACAAGCTAGAGACTGCCGAAGATGGCACGGTGGTTAATTATCACCTGCGTCAGGCCAACCCAAAACGTCAGGCAGTTGTTGGTTTTAAGAGTATGTACTATAGAACTATTGCGGCTGGTGATTCGTATAACGATACAACAATGCTTGCTGAAGCCGATGCGGGTATTTTGTTCCATGCGCCAGAAAATGTGATCAACGAGTTCCCACAGTTTCCAGCTGTGCAGACCTTTGACGATCTAAAGGCTGAATTTATCCGCGCCAGTAACCGAGATTTAAGCCTTTAATTATTGTTATTGGCTGGTTTTCGGTTTCTAATAGAGTGCTTAAACGTTCATCGATATAGTTGTAAATATGAATAGTAAAACCCCCAGTGCTGCAGACAGAATCCGCGAAAAGAAAAAGCTTTTTCTGAATCGAGAGCAGAAGATTATTGATGCTGCACTGGCGCTGTTTTTATCCGATGGTATCGATCGTGTAACCGTCTCTAGCATTGCCGTGAAAGCGGGTATTGGCAAGGGCACGGTCTACAAGCACTTCCTGACTAAAAATGAGATCTTAGTACGCATTATGCTCGACTATGAAGAGAGTATAACGCGCACTTTGGCCGCTGGTATTGCCAAAGCCGAAGCTGGCGAATCCGGTGCTGCGGCCAAAGCCTACTTTGATTCCCGTCTGCAGCGTCCCGAGTTGGATCGTCTGGTTCAGCATCTGGAAGTTCGCCTGATCGATTCTGAAGATGTGGCGCCCCAGTTGGAACAGCTGCACCTTATGCGGCGCTCCAATGAAGACTCTCTCAACAGCATGATTACCCGCCTGATCGACCGTGGTGTGCTTGAAGATGTGCCGCCCCATTATCATTATCTAGCTTGCTGGGCTCTAGCTCAGGGTGCCGTAGAGCTGTGCTTTAGTCGCAGCTGGAACTACCGTCTGGATAGCGAAGAGCTGATGAAGTTTATAACCGGTGTTGGGGTAACCATTGGTAATAGAGGTCAGTATCGCGATCCATCCAAGGTTAAATCCTCAGGCTCCAAGTCTGATTCTGGTAAATCCTAGCTCTCGTGGGTTCCAGTCATCTGGATAAGCTCTTTTCCGACCTGTTTGCCTATCAGCAACAATCCTCGAATGATCTTCCTCCTGTGCATCTGTGGAATCCTCCTCTAAGCGGCGATATTGATATTGTTATCGATCGGGAAGGACGCTGGTTTCACGAGGGCGACGAGATTAAACGCGCCTCGCTGGTTAAGTTATTTACCTCGATTTTAACCTGCGAAGGGGATCAGTATTTTCTGGTTACGCCGGTAGAGAAGTGGCGAATCAAGGTCGATGTGGCACCGCTGTTTGCAATTTCTGCCAGTCGAGAATTGCGGGCTGGGGTTCAGGCCATATGCCTAACAACCCTAACAGGGGACACTGTGGTGGTGGATAGGGATCATCCGGTCTTTATTGACCCAGAATCAGAGCTTCCAATGCTCAAGGTTCGGGCTAATTTAACGGCGTTGATAAGCCGTAATATCTACTATCAGCTAGTGGACTGGGCTATTGAGGCCGCAGGTGATAACAGCTCTGAGCAGGGGCTTTATCTGTCTAGTATGGGTGAGCGCTTTTTACTTGGTCAGATTTCCTAGATTCATTAGATAAAAAAATACCCGCATTTTCAGCAGGTATTTTTTTACAGTCGACGCTATAGAACAGTTACATAGCCGGATAATTTGGTCCACCAGAACCCTCGGGCACCACCCAGTTAATATTCTGACTAGGTTCCTTAATATCACAGGTCTTACAGTGGACGCAGTTTTGCGCATTGATCTGAAAACGCTTGCTGCCATCATCATTGGCAATCACTTCATAGACGCCGGCAGGGCAGTAGCGCTGCGCGGGTTCGTCGTAGAGTTCCAGATTTTTACTGATTGGTAGCTGAGGGTCGGCCAGTACCAGATGGCAGGGCTGATCTTCTTCATGATTGGTATTGGACATAAATACCGAGGAAGCCTTATCAAAACTTAATATGCCATCGTATTTTGGGTAGTTGATTTTAGCGCACTCAGAAGCCGGTTTTAGGGTCTCATGATCCGCGACCTTATCCTTAAGAGTCCAGGGCAATAACCCATTAAAGATATTGATATCGATAAATGCGTAAGCTGATCCGAGGATATTGCCAAACTTATGCTGAGCTGGGCCAAAGTTACGCTGTATATGAAGCTCTTTGTAGGCCCAGGAGCTCTTGTAAGCCGCTGCGTATTCAACCAGGTCTGTGTTGTTCTGGTCTGCGGCTAGCGCTGCAGCTACCGTCTCTGCGGCGACCATACCGGATTTCATCGCCGTATGGCTGCCTTTAATCTTGGCGAAGTTAAGGGTTCCTGCATCGTCGCCAATCAGCAATCCACCGGGGAATGACATTTTTGGCTGTGACTGCAAGCCACCTTTTAACAGCGCCCGTGCACCGTAGGTAAGGCGCTCTCCACCCTGAATATGCTTGGCAATTTGCGGGTGATGCTTGTAGCGTTGAAATTCATCATAGGGGCTAACATGGGGATTGGTGTAGGAGAGATTGGTGATGAGTCCCAGCGCCACTGTATTGTCTTCGAGGTGATATAAAAATCCACCACCCAGAGATTTACTTTCATCCAGAGGCCAACCCGCGGAGTGAACCACAAGTCCCGGTTGATGCTGTTCTGCCGGTACTTTCCAGAATTCTTTGATACCGATACCGTAGTGCTGGGGATCTTTGCCCGTATCGAGTTGGTATTTGTCGATTAACTTCTTACCCAGATGACCTCGACAGCCCTCGGAAAAAAGGGTGTACTTGGCGCGTAACTCCATACCCTGCATATAGGAGCCCTTGTGCTCGCCGTCGTGCCCTATGCCCATATCGCCGGTGGCAATGCCCAGCACTTCACCACTGTCACCATAGAGAACTTCTGCGGCGGCAAATCCGGGGAATATCTCAACCCCGAGGTTTTCCGCTTGCTCCGCTAGCCAGCGGCACAGCTTGCCCAAGCTGATAATGTAGTTGCCGTGGTTATGCATGGTTTTCGGGGCAAAGAAATTGGGCACTTTGATGCTTTTACTAGCATCTCTGAAAACGTAAATATTATCGCCGGTCACTGGCGTTAGCAGTGGGGCACCCATGGCTTTCCAGTCAGGGAATAATTCATTTAAGGGTGTTGGCTCAAACACTGCGCCGGAGAGAATATGCGCACCGACTTCGGAGCCTTTCTCAACCACGCAGACGGAGATATCCGGGTTGACCTGTTTGAGGCGGCAAGCAGCGCCAAGACCTGAGGGGCCAGCGCCTACGATAACAACATCGTAATCCATATATTCACGTTCCAAGCTAATTCTCCGACTATTATTAGAATGTTTTATTAGGTTATTTTAATCACTTGATGCAAGCATAGCCATATTCACCATAAATAGCCGCAATTTAACAAACAGGCGGGCTATTCAAGCTGACTCGCCGGTCGTATTCGTTAATTCTGAGCGGCTCTACAAGCTTGATTTGCACTACCTGTTTAGGCACTATGAGGCCTGTTAATTTGGCTGTTTTAGAGCGTTTTAAAAGGCTTTAAAATCACCCAGTTTAAGTAATAACTTAATCAATTTAATAAAAGAAAAAGGATATCCATGAAAATTCTGGTAGCCGTTAAACGTGTCGTTGATTACAACGTCAAGGTTAGGCCCAAGTCGGATGGAACAGATGTCGATTTGGCCAATGTAAAAATGTCGATTAATCCATTCTGTGAAATTGCCGTTGAAGAAGCTGTCCGACTCAAAGAGAAGGGTGTAGCTACTGAAGTGGTTGCGGTTTCTGTAGGTCCTCAGCAGTCTCAAGAGCAACTGCGCACAGCGTTGGCGCTAGGTGCTGATCGAGCGATTTTAGTCAATACTGATGAAACCCTCGAGCCATTGGCGATTGCCAAATGCCTTAAGGCGGTTTGTGATTCTGAATCACCGGATATTGTCCTGATGGGCAAGCAGGCGATTGATGGCGACAACAACCAGACTGGTCAGATGTTGGCGGCGCTGCTGGGTTGCGGGCAGGGTACCTTTGCTTCGGAGCTGGTTGTCGATGGCGACAAGATTAAGGTGACTCGTGAAGTCGATGGTGGTTTACAGACCGTGGCATTGAAGCTGCCAGCGGTGGTGACCTCTGATCTGCGCCTCAATGAGCCGCGCTATGCCTCTCTACCCAATATTATGAAAGCCAAGCGCAAGCCGCTGGACAACACCACGCCTGCTGATTTATCAGTGGATATCACGCCTCGTGTGAAGTTACTGGGAGTTGAGATGCCCGCTCAGCGTCAGGCAGGTATTAAAGTTGATGATGTGGCTATGCTGGTGGATAAACTTAAAAATGAAGCGAAGGTGATCTGATGAGTATTTTAATTATCGCGGAACACGACAACAACAGCCTTAAGCCTGCTACGTTAAATTCGGTCACCGCCGCTCAGGAAATTGGTGGTGATATCGATATTCTGGTTGCCGGTAGCGCTTGTCAGGCAGCGGCAGAGCAGGCCGCTCAGGTTGCTGGTATCAATAAGGTGCTGGTTGCTGATGATGCAGCTTATAACCATGCTCTGGCTGAGAATGTTGCGCCTTTGATTGCCGAGGTGGGTGCCGGTTATAGCCATATTCTGGCTACAGCGACGACGACTGCTAAGAATATTATGCCTAGGGCTGCGGCTTTAATGGATATTCAGGCGATCTCTGAGATCAGTGCGGTTGTCAGTGCCGATACCTTTAAGCGCCCAATTTATGCGGGTAATGTGATCGCCACTGTACAGAGCAGCGACGTGATTAAGCTACTAACAGTGCGTGGCACAGCTTTTGACGGGGCTGCAGCGGAAGGTGGTTCGGCTACTATTGAAGCGATCAGCTCTAGTCATAGTGCCGGTGTCTCCGAGTTTGTCGGTGAAGAGGTGGCTGCCTCTGACCGTCCGGAATTAACCGCGGCGAAGATTATTATCTCTGGTGGTCGTGGTATGGCCAATGGCGAGAACTTCGATATGCTCTACAGTTTGGCTGATAAGCTTGGGGCTGCGGTTGGCGCCTCTCGAGCAGCGGTTGATGCGGGTTTTGTACCCAATGATATGCAGGTGGGTCAGACTGGTAAGATTGTTGCGCCGGATCTGTATATTGCGGTGGGTATCTCCGGTGCTATCCAACACTTGGCAGGTATGAAA
This sequence comes from uncultured Pseudomonadales bacterium, assembly GCA_943846685.1. Classification (GTDB taxonomy): domain Bacteria; phylum Pseudomonadota; class Gammaproteobacteria; order Pseudomonadales; family Porticoccaceae; genus HTCC2207. The sequence goes on along the minus strand of OX044363.1, from coordinate 1,542,686 downwards.
GACAGTAAGGTGATTGTGGCGATTAACAAGGATGAAGAGGCACCGATTTTTTCGGTTGCCGACTATGGTTTGGTTGCTGATCTGTTTACTGTATTACCTGAGATAGATTCTGCGGTTTGACCCGTAACCCATTGTTATATTAAGTTATATGGAAGGTTGTAAGACCAAAAAAGGCTCCTGATGGAGCCTTTTTTAGTTCTCTTTAATCGTTCTTACTTAGTCTTTCTTATCTTGCTTTTTATCTTTTTTCTTGTTTTCTTTATTGCCCTTTTCGTGCTTTTTCAGCCGTTTCTTTTTCGCCTCACGCTTTTCTTCATCAGTCATATTTTCCCAGCGCTTGCGCAGCTCTTTACGCTTTTCCGGAGGCATATCCTTAAAGCGTTCACGGGCTTTAACAATGCGCTTTCGCTCTTCAGGGCTAAGCTTTTTCCAGCGTTCAGCGCGGTTTTTAAAGTTTTTATCCTGAGCTCTGCGCAGTAGCTTATGCTGCTGATGGGGTTTTAATTTATCCCAACGTTTTTCCATAGGTGCCAAGTTTTCACGGGTTTCAGCCGGGAGATTGTCCCAATCTACAGCTTCAATAGGCTGGTCGGCATAGGCCGGAAGGGCGCTGATACCAAGGGCTGCGGCAAGTAATAATGTTCTAGTGATCGCTTTATTTATCATCAGTTGCTTTCCTGAAGTTAGGTTTCTGCACTGGCTAGCCAGTCGTAAAAATCGAGATCTTCGTAGAGATCAATAAGAGGCTCATCAGCCTGAATTTCGGTAATACTGATATTGCCAGATGGCTCTATTTGCTCCACAGGATTGATCAATACTGCAGTAATAAGCGCAACTGAGGCCAGTGAGGTTGCCAGTGCGGGCCAGAAGAAGGGTTTTCTGCCCTGGCGTGACTGGGAGAGGGCGCTGTTACGCGCTTGGGTAAGGCGAAATAGATCTTCAGTGGCGGTCTCGCGTTCCTCTTCGAGCAGATTGTCGCGGAGATTGGCTGCGAGTTGTTTGTCGCTGATAGTGGTTTCAGGCTTAGTCATAACAATAATCCTCCAGTGAATTACGCAGCGAGTGCATTGCCCTTGAGTAATGGGTTTTTACGCTGCCTTCAGTGCAGCCCATAGTTTTAGCGGTTGTGGCTGTACTCATACCGTCCCAACAACGCAGCATAAAGGCTTCGCGCTGACGGGTTGGGAGCTTTTTAACCGCTGCGGTTAACTGTTTAATTTGCAACTCGCGAACCAGCATCTGATCTGGTGTCTCTGAATTGCGGCCCTCTGCGCGGTCTATTAGGTCGCCGCCAGTTTCATCGGGCTTCATACCCCAACTGGCGAGGCTAATAAGTCTACTTTTAACCCCATTGCGACGATAATAGTCGGTGATTTTGCTATTGAGAATACGATAAAACAGTGGTCGCCACTCATCGGCTGATTTGGCTGAGTACTTTTCGACCAGTTTGTACATCGCATCCTGAACTATATCTAGTGCATCATCACGGCTGCCGGTAGCCATTCGCGCCATATGGAATGCTCGTCGTTCAATATCTTTAAGGAACTGCTCCATAGGCGTATCCCTTAGCCGTGTAGAGGTGGGCTGGCTCACAGAATACTCGCCTGTGAAATCACCTGATGCTTGTTGAGTCATTATATTCATTATTATAGCCAGCTCTCTTTGCTTTTGATCTGTAAAGAATCACCTGTTAGCGATAGTCATCGTCTAAAGCTTCATCGAGCAGAAGCATAATAGCGATCCATTCAAGATAGTCATTATCATGGCTGGAATGCCTGTGCTTGAGTGATCGTCTGTGCTGCTTGCTGTGGTAGTGGCGATAATGATTGTGGGCCTGATAATGCCTGCGCGCCTGCCATTTTTTATAGTTGTGGCCGCTGTAGTGGCGGTATTTGGCAATTCTGTGCTGTCTTTTTATAGCTTTTCGATGCTCACGATTAAGCCGTCGCTCAGATCTGGCGTTATGAATAGCTCGATCATGCTTTAGATGGCTGTGGTCGCTGAATTTCTTATGTTTGTGGGATTTATCAGAATCAGCCAACGCCGTGGCTGGATAAGCTAGCAGTCCCGCGCTTAGGGTCAATGCAATCAGTGCCTGCCTCATACCTTTCTCCTTGTTCTAAAGTGTCGCGATATACAACGACAGCTGTGGAGATTGGTTGACCCTGATAAGGAATTAATATGTTGGAATTATATTGTTGGCGTTATTCCGTTGGAGTGAAAGTTAGCCCAAATCAGCCCAGATAGGGCAGTGGTCGGAGGGCTTTTCAAACCCTCTGGCATCGCTGTCGATACCGGTGGCGCTGAGCAATTGCATGGCCGCAGGTGTCGCCAGAATTAAATCTATACGCAGACCACGCTTGGGCTCCTGCTCAAAACCACGGCTGCGGTAGTCAAACCAGCTGTAGCTATTGACTTCACCATTCATTGCTCTAAAGCTATCCTGCAGGCCCCAGTCTTTGAGGTTTTGTAACCATTGTCGCTCTTCCGGTAAAAAGGCGCATTTGCCGGTTTTAATCCAGCGCTTGGCATTCTCAGGTTTAATGCCGACATCTATATCCGCTGGCGCAACATTCATATCACCCATCACCAGAACCAGGTCTTCAGTGCTAAAGTTATTCTGCAGATAGTCGAGCAGGTCAGCGTAAAACTTCTCTTTGGCGGGGAATTTGGTCGGGTGGGCACGTCCTTCACCCTGGGGAAAGTAACCGTTAATAACATGAACCGTTTGGCCGTCAATGCAGTACTGGCCATGAATCATACGCCGCTGGGCTTCTTCATCATCGCTGGCGTAACCGCGGGTTACCGACAGCGCGGGGTTTTTGCTTAGCAGGGCAACCCCATAATGGCCTTTTTGACCGTGGTATACGACCTGATAGCCCATGTCATTAATCGCCTCGATGGGGAATTCCTGATCGCTGACTTTGGTCTCCTGAAGGCCAATAATGGCCGGAGAGTGCTCGTCGATAACTGCTTGTAATTGATGAAGTCTGGAGCGTAAGCCATTGACATTAAATGAAATAATACGTTCGGGCAAGGCTATTTCTCTCCATTCTGGCGCAACACTAACAGTTGCTTATTATTGGGTTTTTCAACTATTCGAATCTGGTCAGAAAGGATATAGCCGGCTTCCTGAAGCATGGGGTCAGATTCAGCAATATCTTCTTCCTCCTCCTCTTCCTCCTTGTTTTTAGCTTCTTTTTCGTCGGCTACCATTTGGTTTTCTTTGGCTTTCGGCTTATTGTCTTCGAGGCCTTCTTTAACTTCATCTTTAACCTCATCTTCATCATCGTCTTTATTGGCCGCTTTCCATGCATCGCGGTCAGCATAGAGCTCTAGCCCTTTGCTCTTGCGGCGCTGGTTTTCCAATAGCAGCTGCTGATTATCCCATTCGGCGGAACGCAAACGGCGTTTTTCAATACTTAAAGAGATTGTTTTATCGGCATCCCAGCTATCGCTAAACTCAAGCTGTTTAACCAGATGAACAAAGTCAGGATCACTGCTTATACGTTGCTGGTGGGCTGTATTTAACAACGGTACATATTGCTTAACACCCGCAGAGCGCTTAAATGGCACGGCATGAATATTATCCCAGGGCAGGGCATTGTCCTTGTGGCTCTCGCCGACTTCTTCTTTGTTGTAAAGCGAGGGAAACTCTATATCAGGCAGTACGCCGCGATGTTGGGTGCTATCGCCAGAGACGCGGTAAAACTTGGATATAGTCAGCTTAAGCTGGCCACTGCTAAGGCCGGTAACATCCTGGACCGTGCCCTTGCCAAAACTTTGACTGCCAACCACTAAGGCACGGTCATAGTCCTGAATTGCACCGGCAAAAATCTCCGAGGCCGAGGCGCTAAGGCGATTGATCATAACCAGAAGAGGGCCGTTATAGACTGCTCGCGAGGTAGCCCGTTGATCGCGGGATACCTGCTGATAGGCATTGCGAATCTGCACTACCGGGCCAGAATCAATAAACAGGTCGGTAAGCATGGTGGCTTCGTGAAGGGAGCCACCGCCATTGTTGCGCAGATCGAGAATAATCCCGTCAACTCGCTCCTCACGCATCTCCATCAACAGTTTGTAGACATCTCTGGTAGTGCTTTTGTATTCCGGGTCGCGCTTGCGATAGGCTTCAAAGTCCATATAGAAGGCAGGGATATCAATCACCCCAAGGCGCATTTCAACCCCATTCTGATTGATATTGATAATTTTGCTCTGGGCAGATTTCTCTTCGAGTTTTACCTTGTCGCGAACAATGGCAATAACCTCTGTGCTATCTGCTGAGTCGCTGGCACCATTAATCAGCTCAAGGCGAACCGTTGAATCCTTGGGCCCGCGTATAAGATCGACCACATCGTCAAGGCGCCAGCCAATCACATCGACCAGTTCTTTATCATCCTGGCCGACACTAATTATTTTATCTTCAGCTTTTAGAAGTCCCTGCAGATCTGCTGGGCCACCGGGAATAATCCGCGCGACCTTTGTATATTCATCTTCAATGGTCAGCTCAGCGCCGATACCCTCAAGGGAGAGCGACATATTGATCTGAAAGTTCTCTGTGGTGCGCGGTGAATAATAGGCTGTATGCGGGTCATAGAGCGAGGCTAGGGCGTTGACATAGAGCTGGAATACGTCCTGACTATCGCGTTGTTGCATCTGCTTTTTTTGGTTGGTGAATCGCTTAATCAGCAATTCTCGGGCTTTAGCGGGCTCTTTATCATTGAGCAGTAAGCGGATCATTGAGTCTTTAATACGCTTGCGCCAGTATTCATCGCGCTGCAGAGGGTTTTCCAGCCAGTCACGCTCTTCACCATCTAATACAATGGTTTCGTCAGCGGTGAAGTCGAACTCGTAGTCGCTTTCGAGTAGCTCGATATTGGCTTGATGCTGGGCAATAGCCTGAGTCCGCAGGCGGTTAAACATAATAAAGCCGGGGTTTACATCACCTCGACGGGCGAGATCGTCGAGCTTGGTCTTCCACTTTGAGAATTCTTCGATATCAGACTGCAGGAAATAGCTTTTAAGCGGGTCGAGCATTTCAATGTAAGTTGTCAGGTAGCGCTCAGAGAGCTCGTCATTAATCTTCTGACCGTGATAATGGCGAGTTGCCAGTCGATCGAGAATTTCACGGAAGAGTGCGGTTTGCTCCGATTGTTTTTCTATTGGCCCTAGTCCGACATCTGTGGATGCGTAGATAGAGCTATATAAAGTAGTGACACTGATAAAACTTAAAAGAAGAATGACGATAACGCGCTGCATGGTTAATTTCCTTGTCTGGATGCTTAAGTTTACCAGAAGTGAATATAAGTAATATAGACAACGCAATTCTTCTCAAACTCCTCATTTAGATAGAGTTGGGCTGCTGCTTTTCGAATGCGGTGTTAGCTCTTTTCGAATGCGGTGTTAGCTCTTTTAGAAAGCGAGGTAGGTGAGGCTTATATTATGTCCTCTAATCTCAATTAGTGGACATAGCTAGACAGTAGGAAAACAGGCTGTTACAGTGCATAGCAATAAATCCACGGCATCTAGCCGCTATTAATAGCTACTCAGGATATCTGATACCAATGGCCAGCAAGTTTAAAGCGACTCCACTGTTTGATGCTCATAAAGCATTTGTCCGCTTACCTATGGGCATGGCCATGCTCGACGGGTACCCGGATTCAAAACAGTTTATTGAAACACTCTGCGAAACCATTCCCGATGTGCGTCAGGATCTTTTGCATACTCAGGCGTTCCTTAAAAGTTATAGCCGAAAATCTGAAGCGACTTTTCGTGGTTACCGCAATGAAGTTGAGCGCTTATTGCTGTGGGCATGGACTATCGCCAATAAGAGCGTTATCCAGCTTAAGCGGCCAGATCTTGAAGCGTACTTTGATTTTGTCCACAGTCCAGCATCAGCCTGGGTCGGCAGTTCAGTCCAGGATCGCTTTAAAATAATCGGCGGAGAGTCCCGTCAAAATGAAAACTGGCGGCCATTTGCCGTAAGAATCGCCAAGGAAGACCGTAAAGAAGCCTTATCTGAGGGCCTGAGTGTCGAAGTTAGCCGGGACGGGCACCTGCTATCTCATGAGGCGATGAAGATCTGCTATTCAGCAATTTCCTGTTACTACGACTATTTAACGGATGAGGGTTACGCCTTTGGTAATCCAATCCCGGCGATTCGCAAGCAGTCGCCATTCCTTATTAAAGGTGCCACGCAAAAAAATATAAAGCGCCTCTCTGATCTACAGTGGGAATATGTTCTCGATTGCGCACAGAAAGCGGCAGATGACTCGGCTACTCATGAGCGCACGCTATTTGTGATCGCCATGCTTAAAACCCTCTATTTAAGAGTCTCTGAGCTATCTGATAGAACCAATTGGCAGCCAGTGTGGAAGCATTTCTGGCTGGATACGGACGGCAATCGATGGCTTAAGGTGCTGGGTAAAGGCAATAAGATGCGCGATGTTTCAGTGCCAAGTGCCCTTTCTCCCTATATTGATCGCTACCAGAAATACCGCGCATCGATTAGCTCAACCTTTGGTGTTAACTCGACGCTAGTGGCCAAGAACCGCGGTGTTGGCGGTATGACCTCACGCCAGCTGCGACGTATTGTTCAGGAGGCCTTTGATTTGGCTTATGACAAGATGATTACCGAGGGCTTTAAAGATGAGGCCAAGGCGTTGCGGGAAGCCACCACGCACTGGTTGCGTCATACCGGTGCTTCACAGGATATCGCCACCAGACCCTTAAAGCATATGGCTGATGATTTGGGCCATGCCAGCATGGGCACTACGGACCAAGTCTATATTCAATCGGATATGAAAGAACGTGCCAGATCAGGCAAGAAGCGCGATGTTTAGTTATAGCTTCAAATAGTTACAGTAGCTTAGCCTTGTCGCGTAAGACCAGAATCACTTTCTAAATACAGTCTCCATCCAACAGTCAAAGTAGCCTCCCCAGTGCCTAATATAGGTGCTGTTGGACGCCTGTTTCAGTCCTTTTTAGCAAATAATTGTAAGTAATCACTATTCATTCTGATCATAGCTAGATTGCAGTCTATCCACAGCTTGTATAAAACTTTTGATTTTTCGCAATTTATTGAATCATTATTCAATAATATTTGAATAATGATTCAATAAGGTGCTATTCTAGCATCCATTGAAAACCTTATATTTCAGCAATAGCAGGCCTTACAGATGATTTGAAGCTTGCAGAGCTGAAGTTAAAAAACCTATTAGAGTGATGATATGTCGAGCACTAGAAAGTTAACCCCAAGATCTGAGCCAATCCAAAAGCGCGCCCTCGAGCGCAGGGCTAGTATTCTTCAGGTAACCGCCCTACTGCTTGAGGAGGTTGGTCAGGATGACCTGACAACTATTCTGGTCGCCAAGCGCGCAGAGGTCTCTGTGGGCACGCTCTACCACTACTTTCCCAATAAATACGCGATTCTTCATGCTCTCGGTGAGCAGTGGCTTGAGGAGATTGAGATCGCACTGCAGGAGCTGGAGGGCTTTAGAGTTGAATCTCTAAGTCTCAAGCGCTTTGTGGAGAGTTGCGTAGAGCGAATGCTGGCGGCCTATACGGCGCAGCGTGGCCTATTGCCGCTGGTGCAGGCCATGAAAGGGGTTCCGGAATTAAAGGATTTGGATGGTACCTACAACAGCCTGATTATTAGCGCTATGGCGCGAATGTTTGAGCGGGTGGAGGTTGCTGAGCGCCCTGCTGAGCTGTCTAGGCTTGGGCTTGCCTATCATGAGATCAATCATGCAATGCTATTGCTGGTGGTGAATCAGAGTAAAGCTGATAGCCTTAAAACCTTAAATGATCTTAAATATTTAAGTCTATGCCTGCTTGAGCGCGCTAAGAGTCAGTTTTAAGCTGTTCCACAGAGGAGATAAATGCTTTATTAAATCCAGCTATCTTATTGATATATATCGAATTGAAGTCGGGAATTTTCTATCTAGCCTGAGTTCTCATGGTGACAAACTCTTCTGCTGCTGAGGGGTGAATCCCCACAGTGGCATCAAAATGAGCCTTAGTGGCACCGGCTTTAAGCGCAATTCCCAGCCCCTGAATAATCTCTGCGGCATGCTCACCGACCATATGACAGCCAACTACCCTATCGGTCTCTGTATCTACAACCAGTTTCATGGTGATACGGTCTGCGCCGCCACCCAGGGTTTGCAGCATTGGCTTAAAGTCTGAGGTATAAACCGCTATATCAGCGTACTCAGAGCGCGCCTGCTCTTCACTTAGGCCAACAGTGCCCAGCTCTGGCTGACAGAACACGGCCGTTGGAATATCGCTGTAATCAATCTTGCGCACTGCCATCACCATAGAGATGATCGACCAGCACCATAGCTTCCTGAATCGCCACTGGGGTTAACTGAACGCGATCAATCACATCGCCCAATGCATAAATACTCGGCTCTGCCGTGGAAAAATACTCATCAACCACAATTGAGCCGTTGTCACGCATGACGACAGCAGTCTTTTCCAGGCCCAGATTAGCCGTATTCGCCTGACGGCCGGTGGCATAGAGAACCAGCTCAGTATCCAGTGATGAGCCTGTATGTAGGTCTACAGACAATCCATTAGCGGTTTTATTAATCTCATTGATTTGAGTATTGAGGTGAATATTCACCCCTTTGGCCTGCATACCCTCTTTTACCTTATCGCTCATTTCGCGATCGAAGGACTTAAGTAGCTGTGGGCCACGATAAACTAGATGGGTCTCGACACCCAGACCATTTAAAATACCGGCAAATTCAACCGCGATATAACCGCCTCCGACTACCACGGCGGTTTTGGGTAGCTTATCCAGAGAAAACATCTCGTTAGAGCTAACTGCGTGCTGACTACCGGGAAACTCTGGTATATAAGGCCAACCGCCGGTCGCTATAAGAATATTTTTGGCTTTATAAGTCTCGCCATTAACAGCTGACAAGATGAGGCCCTGCAACCGTTGCTCGGCCATCGAAGAGATCGGCACCACTATTGTCGATCAGATTGTTGTAGATGCCATTTAGGCGCTCAATCTCAGCGGTTTTGTTATCCCGCAGTGTCGCCCAGTCGAGACTAGGCGCCCCGGAAATAGTCCAGCCAAAGCCCTTACTGGCGTGAAAGAACTCAGGAAATTGCGAGGCATAGACAAACAGCTTTTTCGGCACACAGCCAACATTCACACAGGTGCCGCCAAGATAGCGATCTTCTGCCACTGCGACTTTTTTGCCTTTGGACGCCGCCATACGGGCAGCGCGCACACCGCCGGAACCGGCGCCAATAACAAATAGATCGTAATCAAATTCAGTGGCCATCTATCCTAGTCCTTTACGTTAAACCAGTTGAGTTTGTTATGCAGGCTGACCACATGGCCAACAATAATCAGGGTTGGCGCTTTGGCACCAGCCTCGCGAACGATTGCCGGCAGTGTATCCAGATCGCCGGTAAACACGCGCTGTTTATCCGTTGTGCCCTTTTCAACCAGAGCTACAGGTGTATCTGCGGCAAGGCCGTGATCTTTAAGATGCTGGCAGATAGTTTCCATACCGCTTAAACCCATATAAAACACCAGAGTTTGGTTAGGCTGGACTAATTCAGGCCAGTTTAGATCCATCTTTCCTGAGCGCAGATGACCGGCGATAAAGCGTACTGACTGGGCATGATCTCGATGGGTCAGCGGTATACCGGCATAGCTTGCACAGCCAGAGGCAGCGGTGATGCCCGGCACTACCTGAAAGGGAATATTGTGTTCGGCAAGGGTTTCAATCTCTTCGCCACCGCGGCCAAAGATAAACGGATCGCCGCCTTTGAGGCGCACCACGCGGTTGCCTTCGAGGGCGTAGTCGACGAGCTTTTGATTAATATTCTCCTGGGTTACCGGGTGGTCACCAGCGGTTTTACCCACAAAGATACGCGAGGCATCACGGCGTACCAGATTGAGTACTTCCGGTGAGACCAGACGATCGTATAGAACGATATCGGCCTGCTGCATTAGGCGTAGAGCTTTAAAGGTCAGCAGATCAGGATCACCGGGGCCTCCGCCAACCAGATAGACTTCACCGGTTTTAAATTCATCAGTGTTATCGAGTTTATCGGTTAACAGGCGCTCGGCTTCGTCGAGATTGTTGGCATAGGCCTGCTCGGCGATTGGGCCATAAAACACCTCTTCCCAAAACGCCTTGCGGTCTGCGCCATTGGAAAACTTGGCTTTTACCCGCTCGCGAAAACTGCCGGCCAGTGCGCCGAGCTTGCTCATACCTGCGGGGAGTAGAGCCTCGAACTTGGTACGCAATAGTCTTACTAGTACCGGCGCATCACCACCGCTGGAGATGGCGATTTGAATCGGTGAGCGATCGACAATTGAGGGGAAGATAACCGTTGAGAAACCCGGGTCATCGACCACATTGGAGAGGATATTGGCGCTTTGGGCATGCTCTGATACCAGGCGGTTAAGATCGCGATCATTGGTCGCGGCAATCACCATAACTATATTGGGAATATCCAACATATGCTGATGTTCGTAAGCGGCGGTAACCAGATGCAGGCCATTGCAGCCATGCTTCTTATCGGCGGCATCCATTGCTAAAAGGTCTGGGCAGAAGTCTTTGGCGACGATGGTAATAATGGCGCTGGCTTCTTGCACCAGACGTACTTTGCGCAGGGCGATTTCACCGCCGCCGACGACCATAATATTGCGGCCTTTAAGGTTGTGAAATAGTGGCAGGTAATCCATTTTTTCTCTTTGGTTTAATGTTTTTAACTTTATGTAGATCGGAGAGGTCTGCAGGAGATCCCTCGTCGCTGCGCTCTGTCAGGATGACTAGATCCTTCGTTGCTGCGCTCTGTCAGGATGACATATTGAGTGTCTCTGACACTCAATATGTCACTTAATAACCGTCAGCCCGTTCATTAGTGGCTGCAGCACTTCAGGAACGGCAATCGAGCCATCAGCCTGTTGGTAATTTTCCATCACTGCCAAAAGTGTACGCCCTACCGCCAGTCCTGAACCGTTCAGGGTATGCAGCAGCTCGGGCTTGCCATCGGCATTTCTGTAGCGGGCTTTCATACGGCGTGCCTGAAAATCAGCGAAGTTACTGCATGAGGAGATCTCGCGGTACTTCTCCTGCGAGGGCAGCCAGACTTCAATATCGTAGGTCTTGGCGGCAGAGAAACCCAGGTCGCCACCACAGAGAATAACCGTTCTGTATGGCAGGTCGAGCTTCTGCAAAATAGCTTCTGCGTGTCCTACTAGCGTATCCAGTGCATCCCAAGAATCATTGGGATGAACAAACTGTACCATCTCAACTTTCTCAAACTGATGCTGGCGAATCATCCCTCGGGTGTCACGGCCATAGCTGCCCGCTTCACTTCTAAAGCAAGGAGTATGGGAAACAAATTTGATTGGCAAGCTATCGACGATTTCATTGCGATATATATTGGTAATCGGCACTTCTGCTGTGGGGATCAGGTAAAACTCACGCTCGTCGTCGAGTTTAAACAGATCCTCTTCAAACTTGGGTAGCTGACCTGTGCCATATAGTGATTCGCGATTAACGATATAAGGTACATAGACCTCTTCGTAACCGTGCTCCTGAATATGGGTATTGAGCATAAATTGGGTCAGTGCCCGGTGCATGCTGGCAAGACCGCCGCGCATTTGCGAAAAGCGCGAACCGGTAATTTTCGAGGCGGTATCAAAGTCCAGCCCATTGAGTGCATCACCGAGATCCACATGATCTTTTACCTCAAAGTCGAAAGTCTTCGGCTGACCCCAGCGACGTACCTCAACATTGTCATCTTCATCGTTGCCTGCGGGAACAGAGCTGTGAGGAATATTGGGAATGCCCTGCAACATCTCATCAAGGCTGCCCTGCACTTCTGCCAGATTGGCATCAGCCTGAGCACTGTCATTTTTCATCTGCTCGCCTTTAGCCTTAAGAGGTTCAATATCCTCACCTTTGGACTTGGCTTCACCGATCAGCTTGCCCATGGATTTTGCATAGGCGTTGCGTTCCTGCTGCAGGCTCTCAGCAGCTAGCTGAAGCTCTTTGCGCTGAGCTTCAAGGGCGAGAAAAGCCTGAGCATCAAGGTCATAGCCCTTGATTTTAAGACTAGCGGCAACGGCATTTAAATCCGAACGTAACAGCTTCGGGTCGAGCATGGTGGTTTCCTTAAACTATTTTTGAAAACAAAATTATATTAAACGAGCAAGCCAGATTGCACAGCTAATGGCAACAAGACACAGAACAACGGTTGCCAGCACATAAACTAGCGCCAGAAAAAGGTGGCCATTTTGCCACAAACCTAGGGCATCAAGCGAGAATGTTGAGAAGGTTGTAAAGGCACCGAGAAAGCCAATCATTAACAGACCGCGCATCTCTGCCGGCAAGGCGGCTCTTTCAACAATAATCACAAACAATATGCCCATTACAAAACTACCCAGGACATTGACAGTTAGAGTCGCGTAGGGGAATTTATGGCTTGTAGCATTAAATATCCAGGTGCTTACAGCGTAACGAGCCATAGCCCCCAGTGCGCCGCCAATGGCAACAGCTAACCAGTGCATTATTTTTTATCCTTTTTATTGGGGTTATCTAGCGAGCGTAAATAGTCGAGTTTTTCAGCTATCTTTTTTTCCAGCCCGCGGTCAGTGGGAAAGTAGTATTGCTTGTCGGCCAATTCATCCGGCAGATAGGTTTCACCCGCCGCATAGCCGCCCTCTTCATTGTGGGCGTATCTATAGTCCTTACCGTAATCCAGCTCTTTCATTAAACTGGTTGGCGCGTTGCGCAGATGCATAGGCACTTCGTAACTGGGCAGCGAGCGAACATCCGCCATGGTCTGGTTATAGGCACTATAAACCGCATTGCTCTTGGCGGCGATGGCAATATAAACCACTGCCTGAGCCAGGGCCAATTCACCCTCAGGGCTACCGAGGCGCTCCTGCACATCCCAGGCTTTCATACAGATATCCAGCGCGCGAGGATCGGCATTGCCAATATCTTCACTGGCCATACGCACCAGTCGTCTGGCTATATAGATCGGATCACAGCCGCCGTCTAACATGCGACAGAGCCAGTAGAGAGCGGCATCAGGTGAAGAGCCACGCACCGATTTATGCAGTGCGGAAATCTGGTCGTAAAAATATTCACCACCCTTATCAAAGCGTCGGGTATCGCCGACTAATACCTGCTCGAGAACCTGCTTGTCGATCACAGCTTGATCGCCCTGCTCGGTTGCAAGATCATTGGCAATTTCTAAAAGATTTAGCACACGGCGGGCATCGCCATCAGAGGCAGCGGCTAAAAGATCCAGCGCCTGATCGTCGAGTTTCAGTTGACGCTCACCCAGACCGCTACTCTGGTCTGCCAGTGCCTGCTGGATAACCGTTTTAATCTGCTGCACTTCGAGGCTTTTCAGCACATAGACACGACAGCGAGATAAGAGTGCATTGTTGAGTTCAAAGGAGGGGTTTTCTGTAGTCGCACCGATAAACACCACAGTGCCATCTTCAACAAAGGGCAAAAAGGCATCCTGCTGTGATTTGTTAAAGCGATGCACTTCATCGACAAACAGTATGGTTTTACGACCGCACAGATCGCGCTGTTCTGTAGCCTTGGCAATAGAGGCGCGAATCTCCTTAACTCCGCACAGCACTGCCGAGATACTTTCAAAGTGCGCATCTGCAGAGGCGGCAATAATCTTTGCTAAAGTCGTTTTACCAACCCCGGGTGGCCCCCAGAAGATCATTGAGTGCAGCGCCCCGCTCTCAATCGCCTCGCGGAGCGGTTTGCCAGGGCCGATAAGATGTTCCTGCCCGTAGAAGCCGTCTAGAGTCGCCGGCCGCATACGCGCTGCCAGTGGTCGATACACTTGTTGGCTAAACAAATCAGTTGGCATTATTAATAACATCGACCCCATCAGGGATTTGGAAAACAAACTGATCCGCAGAGAGTGGCGGGTTAATCTCCAGCTGGCTAAAGTCGATTTTGGTTGTCTGCTGAAGATTGTCCGTTAAGGTAATACTGGTTGGCTGCCTATCAACAAAGGTGATTTGCATGCTGCGAAACAAACTGCCGGCACGCTCGGGCGTAAGCTTAAAGTGACCCGCGGATTGCTTTTCAATTAAATAGGCTTTATCGAGCTGTTCAAGATCACCAGAAAAGAGAATCGCCGGTGTTGCGGCAATATCCTGATTAAACGGTTGCACAATAACCTGTTCAAGATCTGGATCAAAAATCCATAAGCTGATGCCATCGGAGATAATTTGTTGCGGCATCGGCTGCATCACCTGCCAGTGCAATTTGGCCGGTTGCGAAACTTGGAATAATCCGCTCGAGGATTCTAACTCAAAGCCGTCGGCATCGGTTATCTGTTGGGTGAACTGGGCTGAGAGACCGGTTATAGGCTCTAGAAGGTTACGCAGCGCCAGAACATCTTCGGCATTATCGGCTGCCTGAAGTTTGCCGCAGGCGACAACAACAAACATTAAAAGCGAGCTTTTAATAGATATTTTAATAAAGTGCTGAACAAACAGATTGCTAATGCTAAGCATTCTATTCTCTACCGCCGGACGCCAAAATCTCACGACTGCCATTACTGCTCATCGGGCTGACCACGCCGCTCGCTTCCATCTGTTCAATAAGACGGGCTGCACGGTTATAGCCGACCCGTAACTTGCGCTGCACCGATGAAATTGAGGCTTTGCGGCTCTCCAGTACAAAGGCGACTGCTTCATCGTAGAGTGGGTCTGACTCGGCATCATCTTCACCGCCCTCTTCGCTGCCGCTATAACCGGGGACAGCAATATTGGAGACAGCTGCTTCATCAGTGATTTCGGAGAGATAGTTGGGTTCGCCGCGACGCTTCCAGTCGGCAACTACTTTATGCACTTCATGGTCATCGACAAAGGCGCCGTGAACACGTTCCGGAACACTGGTTCCCGGTGGCAGGTAAAGCATATCGCCATTACCCAAAAGCTGCTCTGCACCGCCCTGATCAAGAATAGTGCGGGAGTCAATTTTAGATGAAACCTGAAAAGCGATTCGGGTGGGTACGTTAGCCTTGATCAGACCGGTAATAACATCCACCGAGGGTCGCTGGGTGGCCAGTATTAAGTGAATACCTGCGGCTCGGGCTTTTTGCGCGATACGGGCAATCAGCTGTTCAACTTTCTTGCCGACAATCATCATCATATCGGCGAATTCATCGATCACAACCACTATGTAGGGCAGTGTTTCCAGCGTTGGTGCTTCCGGTGGCTCTTCAGTGCCGTCCCAACCCACTTCAGAGGGATCAAAAGTCCACAGCGGGTCGGTTATCGGGTTGCCGGCTTTGATTGCATCTTCAATCTTGCGGTTGTAACCCGCCAGATTACGCACGCCGAGGGCGGCCATTAGCTTATAGCGTCGTTCCATCTCGCCAACACACCAGCGCAGACCGCTAGCGGCATCTTTCATATCGGTAATGACTGGCGTTAACAGGTGCGGAATACCATCGTATACCGAGAGTTCGAGCATCTTCGGATCGATAAGGATTAACTTAACTTCTTCCGGTGAGGCTTTAAACAGCAGGCTTAAGAGCATGGTGTTAATGCCGACTGACTTACCGGAACCGGTTGTACCAGCTACCAGCAAGTGCGGCATACGGCCGAGGTCGGCAACCACCGGCGAACCGGCAATATCATGACCCAGGGCTAATGTGACCGGCGAGCTGGAGCGGTCGTAAGCCTCCGATGAAAGGATTTCGCTAAGGCGAACCATCTGGCGTTTTTCATTGGGTATTTCAATACCGACAACAGATTTTCCGGGGATCACTTCAACCACTCGAACGCTGATAACTGCCATTGAGCGGGCCAGATCTTTGGCCAGTCCGGTGATACGGCTAACCTTAATGCCGGCGGCGGGCTGGATTTCAAAGCGGGTTACCACTGGGCCAGGGAGTACCTCGACCACATCGGCTTTAATACCAAAGTCCAGGAGTTTGTGTTCCAGTAGGCGCGATAGATGCTCGAGGGAATCGGCGGAATAGCCGCTGCCGGAGTTGTCGTCAGCCGGGTCAAGCAGGTTGATCTGCGGCAATGTGCCGATCACGGCTGTGTCTTCAAACAGCGTCTGTTGCTTCTCTCGCTCTATGCGTTTGCTGACCACAGGCTTAGGCTTGGGTGTCTGGATAGCCGGTGGGGTTCGGAACTTTTTCGCTTTGGTCTCTATGTCAACTTTGACCTGTCGCTCCATGGTGGCTTCGCGAGCCTTGGCTTTCTCTTTGCGCGCCAGCTGCCATTCAGTGAATTTGCTGCGGGCTGCATTGGAGAGGTTTATAGCAATAATACCGAGACGATCAATTAGGGCAATCCATGAAATATCGACAAATACAGTAAGGCCAAACAAAAACAGCGATAGCAGAATTAAGGTACTGCCGACATAGCTAAACACAGCTATGGTGGCATCGCCGATCTTATTGCCGAGTATGCCGCCAACCCCAAACGGATAGCTGTTGTGAACTTCGGCATATTGGATATTGGCCAGTGAGGTGGCACTGATCATCACTAATATAAAACCGATAACACGCAGGGTGAAGGTCACCGAATCAAAGGGTTCCGCTTCACGGAGAATATAGTTTCTGAGTATTTGTGTGGCGCGAACCGCCAGTAGCGCTGGGAATAGATAGGCCATAACACCAAATAAGGCATAGAAGATATCCGCCACCCAGGCACCGGCGAGACCCACTGCATTGCTTATCTCTGCTCTTGTACCTGTATGGGACCAGCCAGGGTCATCGGGTGAGTAGCTTAGTAGTGCCAACAGCAGAATTGAGCAGAGAGCAATCCAACCAATTAATGCGCCCTCAGCTAACAAGCGTTTGCTGCGGCTGTCATTTTTACTCAGCTGTGTAGAGGCAGAATCTCGCTGCTTTTTTTTATCAGTGCTCAACGGGTCAATCCCTGTTATTTTTAACAGGGTCAATTGTAGCCGGTTCACAATTAAAAGCTATATTTGAGCCGGGCTTATTAATTAACTTTTAAATAATTTTACCGCTTAAACAGCGAATTTAAGCCCCGTTTGGACTGTTTTATAAAACTTTGTTAAAAAAGGTATATGTCCTCATCAAAGTATTGATTATGATAGCGCCCTATTTTGTCACCATGACTAAACAACGACCCAATTTGGAGAGAACACTTGGCTGCTAACGAGTCTGATACACAACATTATCCGCTGATTATTTTAGGTTCCGGCCCAGCCGGCTGGACTGCTGCAGTTTATGCGGCCCGCGCCAATTTAAATCCAGTTGTTATCACCGGTATTCAGCAAGGTGGCCAGTTAACCACCACCACTGATGTTGATAACTGGCCCGGCGATGCCGATGGTGTTCAGGGTCCAGACTTAATGGTTCGTATGCAGAAACACGCGGAACGCTTTGATACTAAAACAATTTTTGATCATATCGATGAAGTTAAAGTCGATCAGCGTCCGTTCCTGCTCAAAGGCTCAAGTAACTACAGCTGTGACGCGTTGATTATTGCCACCGGCGCATCTGCCCAGTATCTGGGTCTGCCCTCTGAAGAGGCATTTATGGGTAAAGGCGTCAGTGCCTGTGCAACCTGTGATGGTTTCTTCTATCGCAATCAGAAGGTCGCGGTTCTCGGTGGTGGTAACACCGCCGTTGAAGAGGCGCTGTATCTCTCGAATATCTGTAGCGAAGTGACGCTAATTCACCGTCGCGACGAGCTACGTGCAGAAAAGATGCTGCAGGATAAGCTTTTCGAGAAGCAGAAGAACGGCAATATCAATATTGAATGGAGCCACAACTTGGACGAAGTTTTGGGCGATGATGCCGGCGTTACCGGTGTTCGCTTAAAGAGTTCAGTTGATGCCTCAACTAAAGAGTTGGATGTGACTGGCGTATTTATTGCCATCGGCCACAAACCCAACACCGATATCTTTACCGATAAACTTGCCATGAAAGACGGCTATCTGATCATTGCTGGTGGTTTGGCGGGTAACGCCACTGAAACCAGTGTTAGCGGTGTCTTTGCCGCCGGTGATGTGGCTGACCATGTCTATCGTCAGGCAGTGACATCAGCCGGTAGCGGCTGTATGGCTGCCCTTGATGCAGAGCGCTTTCTCGACAAGTAAACCTCAGGGCAAACGGGAATGCAGATTCCACTGCTTGATCTAGAGGATCCCCAGTTTCCGGATCCTCGCAACGCACTGGCAGAGCCAGATGGACTTCTGGCTGCCGGTGGCAATCTCTTCCCGCCCACTCTTTTATCGGCCTATCGTCAGGGAATCTTTCCCTGGTATCAGGATGATGATCCAATCCTTTGGTGGAGCCCCGCCACTCGCTGCGTGCTCAATCCCGCTCAGTTTCACTGCTCAAAAAGTCTCGGCAAATCACTGCGTCGCAAAGATTACTCGGTGACCACCAATAGCGCCTTTGAATCGGTTATCAATGCCTGTAGTGATCCTCGTGATATGGAAGGCGGCACCTGGATTACCGAAGAGATGACAGAGGCCTATATCCAACTTCATTACCAAGGCTATGCCCACTCGGTGGAGGTTTGGCGCGACGATGTATTGATCGGCGGTCTCTATGGACTTGCGGTGGGCAATCTATTTTGTGGTGAGTCGATGTTTAGTCGCAGTGCCGATGCCTCAAAAATTGCTATGGCCCATCTATGCCGCTGGGGAGCAGAATCCGGACTTGAGCTTATTGACTGCCAACTGGTTAACCCTCATCTACTGAGTTTGGGTGCAGAGCCTCTAAGCAGAGAGTTTTTTTTAAAGGGTTTGCACAGCGGCCGCGACAGGCAACTGAGCTGGAGTTATTTCGGCACGGTGGATAACCCGCAAAGGCTGGAATATTGCTGGTAATAGTTAACCTCAAGTCAGCGTTGTTTATCTGCATGCAGTCAACTAACCTTAAGTTCTTACACTCGCTATCAAGCGTTAAAACCGCTTAAAGGAAATGGTTAGTATTTAATGACCCGAGATATATCACCAGATATGGGCACCATAAAGCTGTGCCTGACGGAGCCTCACGATTGCAGCTATCTGCAGGGGCGGCGCTCAACCACAGCCTTTGTCGATCCAGAGCTAAATATAGATACCCAGCTCTACTCAAAAATGACCTCTATGGGCTTTCGTCGCAGCGGCCCCTACCTCTATGCGCCCATGTGTGCCCAGTGCAATGCCTGTGTTCCGGCTCGGGTACCGGTGGCAAGTTTTAAAGAGAGTCGCAGCCAGAAGCGCTGCTGGAAGAAGAATGCTGATATTACCATTGAGCAGCTCGATGTGCTTAATATTGATGAGCACTTCCCTCTCTATGCCCGTTATATCAATGAGCGCCACAAAGATGGCGATATGTACCCGCCGTTTCGAAAGCAGTTTGAAGACTTTCTTGGCAACCCTTGGCAGTCGACGCGGTTTCTTGAGTTCCGCTTGGCGGGCAAGCTGATTGGCTGTGCCGTTGTGGATATTCTCATTAACGGTGTTTCCGCCATCTACACCTACTTTGACCCCCTCTACAGCGACCGCGGACTGGGTAATCTAGCAGTGCTTTATGAGATTAGAATGGCTCAGCAGTTAGAGCTGGATTATCTCTATTTAGGTTACTGGATCGCCGATTGCGCAAAGATGAAGTACAAAACCAACTATCGTCCACTGGAGTTTTACCGCGGCAATAACTGGCAGTTGGCCGATTGACTTTGCTATGCGCGGCGTTTTAGGGCAAACTTGCCGCGCTTTTACAAACAGCGCTGTTTAGGCAGACAAAACTTAATAGATACTCTTATTTGACAGGCAATAATTAAGCTTATGGCGAAAGAAGACCACATTGAATTTGATGGAGAGGTTATTGACACCCTTCCTAACACCACTTTCCGCGTAAAACTGGAAAATGACCACGTTATCATTGCTCATATTTCTGGCAAGATGCGCAAACACTACATCCGTATTCTTACGGGTGACAAGGTCAAGGTTGAGATGACTCCCTATGACCTAACTAAGGGTCGCATTACCTTTAGAGAGCGCTAGTATTCGCTCTTAGCTTGTTTTAAAAAAAGCACAAAGCACAAAAGAAACCGCCGAAAGGAATCCCTTATTCAATGGGATTCCTTTCGGCGGTTTAGTTTTTTGGGTCGTCGCTATTTTTGGCCAACTAATTTTGGCCAACTAATCAGTGGCTAACAACCAACTCGGCCTCTGTGCGAACAGTCAGTTCACCATCTTCAACGCTGACAAAGGCTGTACCGCCCTTTTCTGACAAACTACCAAACAGCACTTCCTCAGCCAGTGGCTTCTTAATTTTCTCCTGAAGCAGACGCTCCATTGGGCGTGCACCCATTTTTGCATCAAAGCCATTTTCGGCGAGCCACTGACGGGCTTCATCGTCGATTTCCAGAAAGACCTTTTTGCTGTCGAGCTGCCCCTGCAACTGAACCAGGAACTTATCCACTACGGTGGTGATTACATCCATGGTCAGTTCGCCAAACTGCACAATACTGTCCAGACGGTTGCGAAATTCCGGAGTAAACATTTTCTTGATCGCTTCCATACCATCGGTGCGATGGTCCTGAGTAGCAAAGCCAATCGAAGAGCGGCTCATCAGTTCAGCACCGGCATTGGTGGTCATAATCAAAATCACATTGCGGAAGTCAGCTTTGCGGCCATTATTGTCGGTCAGGGTACCGTGATCCATTACCTGCAGTAGCAGATTGAAAACATCGGGATGGGCCTTTTCAACTTCATCGAGCAAAATGACTGAATGAGGATGCTTATTGACCGCTTCAGTTAACAGACCACCCTGATCGTAGCCAACATAGCCTGGAGGTGCGCCAATTAAACGCGATACCGTGTGGCGTTCCATATATTCAGACATATCAAAGCGCACCAGCTCAATACCGAGAATATTTGATAACTGGCGACTGACTTCAGTTTTACCCACACCTGTTGGTCCGGCAAATAGAAAACTGCCGATTGGCTTGGTGCCCTCACGTAGACCGGCTCGGGCCATTTTAATCGAGGTAGAGAGTGCATCAATGGCCAGATCTTGACCGAATACCACCATCTTCAACTTATCAGCAAGGCCTTTAAGCTGCTCTTTATCCGAGCTAGAAACGCTCTTTGCCGGAATTCGCGCGATCTTTGAGATAACCAGTTCGATATCACTAACACCAATAGACTTTTTACGCTTTGAGGCTGGCTGAAGTCGCTGGTAGGCACCGGCTTCATCAATTACATCAATAGCCTTGTCGGGTAAAAAGCGATCGTTGATATGCTTGGCGGCTAATTCCGCAGCAACCTTTAACGCAGGATTGGTAAATTTCAGGTCGTGATGCTCTTCAAAGCGCGACTTTAGACCTTTGAGGATCTTATAGGTCTCATCGACGCTAGGCTCGGCCACATCAATCTTTTGGAAGCGACGAGAGAGCGCCTGATCTTTCTCAAAGATACCGCGATACTCCTGATAAGTTGTCGAGCCGAAACAGCGCAACTTGCCGGATGAGAGCAGTGGTTTAAGAAGATTAGAGGCGTCCATTACGCCGCCTGAGGCTGCGCCAGCACCAATAATGGTGTGGATTTCATCGATAAAAAGTATCGACTTCTCACGTTTGCCCAGCTCAGCAATAATGCCTTTAAGGCGTTTTTCAAAATCGCCGCGGTATTTGGTTCCGGCTAGCAAGCCACCCATATCCAGTGAGTAAACGGTGCTGCCTAACATGGGCTCAGGCACATCGCCCTCAACAATTAATTTGGCCAACCCTTCGGCGATAGCGGTTTTACCTACACCGGATTCACCAACTAACAGCGGATTGTTTTTGCGTCGACGAACCAGAATCTGGCTGACTCTTTCAACTTCAGCGGCACGGCCTACTAGCGGATCAGTTTCCCCCTGAATAGCCAGTTCATTGAGATTGGTCGAGAACTGGCTGAGCAGGCTTTCTTCTTGAGACTCGGCTTCTGTTGTGCTCTCGTTGGTATCGCTGTTCTCTTCGCTGCTGTGTTCCGGCTGATCAACATACTTGGAAATGCCGTGAGAGATATAGTTAACGACATCAATACGCGCGACATTTTGCAGGCGCAAGAAGTAAACAGCCTGACTTTCCTGCTCACTAAAGATGGCGACGATAACGTTAGCACCGACCACTTCGCTGTGGTTGGCAGAATTTACCTGAAAAACAGCGCGCTGCAGTACCCGTTGAAAACCGTGAGTAGGCTGTGTTTCTTGCTCGAGTTGAGCTTCACCAATAGTCGGTGTAGTCGAGTCGACAAACTCAACTAGATCCTGCCTGAGAACACTAATATCAGCACCACAGGCTTTGAGTACGCTGGAGGCTGAGGCGTCATCTAAAAGGGCTAAAAGCAGGTGTTCAACAGTCATAAATTCGTGACGTTTGTCACGGGCACTTTTAAACGCGAGATTGAGGGTGACTTCGAGTTCTCTACTTAGCATGATTATTTACTCTTCTTCGTCGTTACAGGGTTCAATTTCACATAAAAGCGGATGCTGGTGGTCCCTCGAATACTGATTAACTATGCCCGCTTTAGTCTCTGCTACATCTTGTGTATAGATGCCACAGACACCCTTTCCTTCGGTATGAATGCTTAACATGATGCGCGTTGCAGATTCACGCGTCTGTCCAAAAAACAGTTCTAGTAACTCAACTACAAATTCCATTGGGGTGTAGTCATCGTTTAATAGAACTACTTTATACAGTGAAGGCTTCTTTAATTTTGGCCTTTCCTCTTCGACCACTGTATGGCTGTCATGTTGCCAATCTGGTGTATTTATTTTGTCGCTCATTAATTTTTTTGCCAAGTGGATTACATTTAAGTTACGAACTCTATCTTACATCAGATCATCAGCTGTAGCAGATGACAGACATAAAAAAACCCGATCCTAAGACCGGGTTTTTTTAACGTTGTTGCATTCTGATCTTATGTAAGTTGGAACTCTTACATATTTTCGATCATGACATCGCCAAACTGCGAACAGGACATCAATGTTGCATCAGGCATCAGGCGTTCAAAGTCATAGGTGACTTTCTTTTCATTGATAGCACCCTCAATACCTTTGATCACCAGATCAGCAGCATCACCCCAACCCAGATGACGTAACATCATCTCAGCGGAAAGGATCAATGAACCTGGGTTTACTTTATCTTGGCCAGCATACTTAGGTGCAGTACCGTGAGTCGCTTCAAAGATAGCTACGTCGTCAGACAGGTTGGCACCTGGTGCAATACCGATACCGCCAACCTGAGCGGCTAGTGCATCAGAGATATAGTCGCCATTCAGGTTCAGTGTTGCCAGTACGCTGTACTCGTCTGGACGCAGGATAATCTGCTGCAACATTGCATCGGCAATGACATCTTTAACCACAATATCTTCGCCAGTGTTAGGGTTCTTAATAACGTGCCATGGGCCGCCATCAAGAGGCGTTGCACCGAACTGCTCTACAGCAACTTCATAGCCCCAGTCGCAGAAAGCACCTTCGGTAAACTTCATGATATTGCCCTTGTGGACAAGTGTTACCGATGGCTTGTTCTGGTCGATTGCATACTGAATCGCTTTAGTCACTAGACGTTTAGTGCCCTGCTCTGATACGGGCTTAACACCGATACCACAGTTCTGGTCAAAACGGATCTTAGAAACGCTCATCTCTTCCTGCAGGAACTTGATAACCTTAGTGGCTTCTTCAGTACCCGCTTTCCACTCGATACCTGCATAGATATCTTCTGAGTTCTCACGGAAGATGCACATATCGACTTTGTTAGGCTCTTTAACCGGTGAAGGAACACCTTCAAACCAGCGAACTGGACGCTGACAGACAAACAGGTCGAGCTCTTGACGCAGTGCTACGTTCAATGAACGAAAGCCGCCGCCTACAGGAGTAGTCAGTGGGCCTTTAATTGATACTGCGTAATCTTTAACCGCTTCGAGCGTCTCAGCGGGAAACCAATCACCTTCGTAAAGTTCTGCCGCTTTCTCGCCACAGTAAACTTCCATCCAAGAGATTTTCTTTTCACCAGCGTAAGCTTTTTCGACTGCGGCATCGATCACCTTGATCATGACCGGCGTAATATCTACACCAATACCATCACCTTCAATAAAAGGTACGATCGGTTGGTTTGGAACGTTAAGTGAAAAGTCTGAATTTACTGTAATTTTTTCACCAGATTGAGGAATCTGGATATGCTTGTATCCCATCATTGTCTCCGCAGGGTTGTAAGGTTTGTAAAAGTTTTACCGAAAGGCCGCATTTTAGCATTAATTCCACTCTTTTTTGTAACTCTGTTTCATTTACAATGGTAAAAAACTGAGAATAATTGTGTCGAAACTGGTTTTATTTAACAAACCCTTTCATGTCTTAAGTCAATTTACTGACGATAACGACAGGAAAACCCTCGCAGACTATATTGATGTCAAAGCAGTCTATGCTGCTGGGCGTCTCGACTACGACTCTGAGGGCCTTCTTTTATTGACCGATGACGGTCAATTGCAGGCTCAGATAAGCAGTCCCAAATTCAAATTAAATAAAACCTATTGGGTGCAGGTCGAGGGACAGGTCTCGGCTAAACACTGCGAAAATTTACTTGCCGGTGTCGAGCTCAAAGATGGTTCTGCAAGCGCGATTAAATGCCAACCTATGGATGAGCCAGCACTGTGGCCAAGAGTCCCGCCAATACGCCAGCGTCAAACCATAACCGATAGCTGGATGGAGATTGTTATTAACGAGGGTCGCAACCGTCAGGTACGACGAATGACAGCTGCCGTTGGGCTACCCACATTGCGTCTGGTAAGAGCAGCGATTGGCGACTGGACATTGGCTGATCTTCAGCTTGGCGAATACCGTATCGAAACAATACATATACCTGCGGCGAAAAAAACGCGCGCCACTACTCGCCCTAATAATCGTGTAAAGCCAAGAAAAACAACCAGACGGAGAACCTGATCTTGCCGGATAAAATTCACTTAACCGTCGCCACAGTGGTCGAAAAAGACGGTCAATATCTGATGGTTAAGGAGACCAAAGGTGGCCGCCAGTTTATCAATCAGCCAGCCGGTCATGTGGAACCCGGTGAGGATATCATTGCTGCAGCGCTGCGCGAGACCTTCGAAGAGACCGGCTGGGTTGTAACAGTCTGTGGGTTTCTCGGCATCTCAACCTATCTTGCCGATAAAACTGGAGTCACCTACTACCGCCTAACCTTTGTTGCCACCCCTGAATATCTGGATAAGGGTGCTACTATTGATGAAGATATAGACATTGCTCTGTGGATGAGTCACGCAGAGATTGAAGATAATCGAGAATATCTACGCAGCCCTGCGGTACTCCATTGCCTCGACGATTATCTGGCAGAACGTATTTTCCCTATGGAAATATTTCGCAACACTTTATAGTGCCCAGCACAGCTACACCCCATAACCAATAGGTCAGATTGAATCTGGTAAACAATGAGTAAATCGCAAAAAGTAATAGTCGGTATGTCCGGCGGTGTTGACTCCTCGGTTGCAGCGTACCTGTTAATTGAACAGGGTTACGAAGTCGAAGGCCTGTTTATGAAAAACTGGGATGAAGACGACGACACCGAGTACTGCACCGCCATGGCTGATCTGGCCGATGCCCAGCAGGTCTGCGACAAGCTCAATATCCCACTGCATACCGCCAACTTTGCTGCCGACTACTGGGATAATGTGTTTGAACATTTCCTCGATGAATATCGCGCCGGCCGCACCCCCAATCCGGATATCCTCTGCAACCGTGAAATCAAATTCAAAGTCTTTCTCGACTATGCGCAGATTCTCGGCGCCGAGTTTATCGCCACCGGCCACTACAGCCGCGTAGCAACGGTTGATGGTCAGACCCAACTGTTAAAGGGATTGGATAACAATAAAGATCAAAGCTATTTTCTTCATGCGGTGAATCAGCAGGCCTTTGCCAAATCCCTGTTTCCGGTGGGTGAACTGGAAAAACCCGAAGTACGCAGAATTGCCGAAGCACAGGGCTTTATCACTTCGAATAAAAAAGACAGCACCGGCATCTGCTTTATTGGTGAGCGTCGTTTTAAGGATTTTCTCGAACAGTATATTCCTGCACAACCGGGAAATATGGTTACTGCAGAGGGCGATATTATCGGCCAGCATCAGGGTCTGATGTTCTATACCCTCGGTCAGCGTCAGGGTTTGGGTATTGGCGGGGTTAAAAACAGTACCAGTGACGAACCCTGGTATAGCCTGCAAAAAGATCTGGATAACAATGTGCTAATTGTCGGTCAGGGTGGACAGCATCCACTGCTGTTTACTGACAAGCTTAAAGCCGAAGGTTTAAATTGGATTAATGGCGCACCCGAGGTGCCCTTCACCTGCGTGGCGAAAACCCGCTATCGTCAGCCGGATCAGGAGTGTCTAGTGGCGCCTACAGAGACTGGCTGTGAAGTGAGCTTTGTTGAGCCTCAGCGTGCGGTAACGCCGGGTCAATCCGTGGTCTTCTATCAAGGTGATCACTGTCTCGGTGGCGGAACTATTGCCAGCACTTGGAATTAAATAATGTTTAACAAACCCACTACAGAGCAAGCCTTGGCCCTGGCGGCAATCTTTCAGGCCTGTCACCTTGTCGACTGCCTAGCCAATACTGGTGAGGCTCCCCAAGAGCAAACCAAGCTGAGTATGGCTGCCCTACTCAATCAAAATCCCAGCTCGATAGAAGATATCTATGGTTCAGCTGAAAATTTACGAACGGGTATCGAAGCTATCACCTCAATCTTTGGTGATAAAAAGCCTCAACAAAACACCTATGGCATGAGCTTAGCCAGTTATGCATTTTCTGTTATCAGCATTGAGCGACAACTCAGCAGCAGATCCAAAATGCTCGACGATGTTGCCAACGGCATAGATAGCGCCATTCGTCAGGCTGAGCACTTTTCCATGGTTCATGAAAATGTCTTCGCCAATCTCGCATCGGTTTACCAACAGACCATTAGCAAATTACCGATGCGTATTCAGGTTAAAGGCAATGCCATATATCTGCAGCAGCCAAAGGTTGCCGAACGAATTCGCTGTCTTTTGTTTTCGGCAGTTAGAAGTGCAGTTTTATGGCGCCAGTTGGGCGGCAAAAAGTATCATCTGGTGTTCTACCGCAAGGCGATAATTAAGGCCTTGGCAAAGCTCTAAACAAGACTCTTTCCGGCTGACATTTAAACGCCAAAGCGGCTGAAACCTGTTCCCGTTTCCGTTATCATGTGCGGCTTAATTAATGACCCTATCTGGAATAGCAATGAACAATCTCCCACTCTCCTCGCTCAGCGCCGTCTCACCTATCGATGGCCGTTACGGCAGTAAAACTGAACAGCTTCGAACGGTGTTTAGCGAATATGGCCTGATCCGCTACCGAGTGATGGTTGAGGTTCGCTGGTTACAGCAGTTGGCTAACCACCCCCAGATCGCAGAAGTGGCACCATTTAGTGCCGAAGCTAACCAGATTCTCAATGATCTGGTAGATAACTTTACCGTTGAGCAGGCTCAGCGCGTTAAGGTGATTGAGAGCACCACCAATCACGATGTAAAAGCGGTTGAGTATTTGCTTAAAGAAACTATCGCCGGCAATGCAGAGTTAAATGCGGTCAGCGAATTTATCCATTTTGCCTGCACCTCGGAAGATATTAACAATCTCTCTCACGGGTTGATGCTTAAAGAGGGTCGCGACAATATTGTTGTGCCTGCCCTGCAAGGTATCACGGACAAGTTAGCCGCCATGGGCCGAGAGTTTGCCGAAGCTCCTATGCTGTCGCGCACCCACGGACAAACCGCATCGCCAACCACCGTCGGCAAAGAAATGGCCAATGTTGCCTATCGTCTGCAGCGTCAAATTGATCAAATTAGCGCTGTGCCGCTACTGGGAAAAATTAACGGTGCTGTGGGTAACTACAATGCGCATATCTCTGCTTACGGTGATATTGACTGGCAGGCCAATGCTCATGAATTTATCGAGAACCTGGGGCTTTCGTTTAACCCCTACACTACGCAGATTGAACCCCATGACTATATGGCTGAGCTTTTTGACGGCATGGCGCGGGCCAACACTATCCTGATTGATTATGCGCGGGATATCTGGGGTTATATCTCTGTAGGTTACTTTAAGCAGAAGACTATCGCCGGTGAAGTTGGCTCGTCGACTATGCCGCATAAAGTTAACCCTATCGATTTTGAAAATGCCGAAGGCAATATGGGTCTCGCCAATGCGCTGTTTGGGCATCTGGCGACTAAGTTACCGATCTCTCGCTGGCAGCGTGACCTTACTGACTCCACCGTACTGCGAAATATGGGTGTCGGTCTTGGCTACTCTCTAATTGCCTTCGCCTCGCTTAACAAAGGAATGGGCAAACTCCAACTGAACAGTGAAAAGCTCAATGCCGATCTCGACGCTAGCTGGGAAGTTCTCGCCGAGCCAATCCAGACGGTTATGCGTCGCTATGGTATTGAGGAACCCTACGAGAAGCTGAAAGCGCTGACTCGCGGCAATGTGATGGACCAACAAACTATTCAGGCGTTTATCGATACGCTGGATATGCCTGAGTCTGCCAAGACTGAACTCAAGCAAATGACCCCGGGTTCCTATATTGGCAACGCGGTTCAACAAGCGAAAAATATCTAAGCGGTGACAGCTATTACCTCTATCTTAGGAAATATCAGCAAACAGCAGTTTCTAGCCGAGTACTGGCAGAAGAAACCGCTGCTGATACGCAATGCTATTGCCAACTTTGAAGCGCCGATCGATGCCGATGAACTGGCCGGTCTGGCTCTTGAAGAAGAAGTCGAATCGCGAATTGTTGTCGAGCAAGACTGGCAGCTTCAGTGCGGCCCTTTCACCGAGGAAACCTTTGCCAAACTTCCCGCTGATAAATGGACGCTGTTAGTTCAGGCCGTTGACCTATGGGTTCCTGAAGTCGCTGAAATACTCAACAAATTTGATTTCCTGCCGAAGTGGCGTATGGATGACATTATGGTCAGCTATGCCGCTGATGGTGGCAGTGTCGGCCCGCACTTTGATTATTACGATGTATTTTTATTGCAGGGTGCTGGCAAGCGCCGCTGGCAGATTGGTGCAGAGAGCGATGCTGATTGCCCGTTCGTGACTAACACAGAGTTAAAAATTCTCCAGAACTTCGACCCTGTCGATGAATGGATACTTGAACCCGGCGATATGCTCTATCTGCCACCAAAAATTGCCCATCATGGTGTGGCAATTGGCGAGTGCACGACTTTTTCTGTGGGTTTCCGGGCACCGGCTGTCAGTGAAATGCTTGATGATCTGGCAACTGAACTGTTAAGCGGCGTTGCCCTGCCCAACCATCTTGTCGACCCGCCGTTAACACCGGCGATGGCCAGCCAGAATATATCTGCGGCTCATCTTGCGAGTGTCCGCAAGTTGCTAAAGGAAACGCTAGATGATGAAAAGATACTCGGTGAATGGTTTGCTCAGTATATGACGATGCCGAAATATCCGGATCTGGTCGGCATGACTGATGAAACCCGAAAAGCCGTTTTAGAGGATGGCACCTCCTTTACCAATGGCGAAAAAGACTAGCAGCTACTCCACTCTTCTTTTTATTCTGGGATTGCTGCCGCCCCTTCCCTGCGCGGATCTGATGCCGCATATTTAATTTTATTCTTATCACTGGCAATACTTTGGGTAACTCCCAGGCGTACCGGCTTGTCACCAAGACTATGGCCCATTTCAGTCAGTATATTTAGCGTATCAACGGAGATACCGCGCTCATATCGAAGCGTATCCGGAAGCCACTGGTGGTGAATTCTCGGAGCAGCAGCTGCCTCAGCTATGCCCATATCAAAATCAATAACATTTAACAGCATCTGCAAAACCACGGTAATAATCGTGCTGCCACCGGGACTGCCAGTAGCCACAATTGGCTCGCCCTGCGGTTCAAAGACAATGGTTGGGGTCATAGATGACAGCGGTCGTTTGCCCGGCTGAATCGCATTGGCTTCACCACCGATTAGCCCATAGCCATTAGCTGAGCCTGGCTTTGAGGAAAAGTCATCCATCTCATTGTTAAGCAAGAAGCCAGCACCGGCGACCGAGATACCGCTGCCATAGGAAAAGTTAATTGTGTAGGTATTGCTGACCACATTGCCCCAGCGATCCCAGGTTGCATAATGGGTGGTTTCCGTACTCTCGATATCAGTGCTCTCATTAATAACCTTAGTTGGGGCGGGCTGGATATCTTTAGAGCGACTGGATTTCCCCGGATCAATTTGTTTGCGAAGCTGAGCTGCATAACGCTTATCCATTAACTGCTCGGCGGGAACCGCATAGAAATCCGGATCGCCAAGATGTAGGCTGCGATCTGCATAGGCGCGGCGCATGGATTCAACCAGACGATGCAGGTAAGCGGCACTGTTATGCCCCAGGGCATTTAAATCCCAGCCCTCGAGTATATTTAACATCTGAATTAAATGAACACCACCAGAAGATGGTGGTGGCATAGCGCAGACTCGGTTGCTGCGGTAGTCACCACAAACCGGCTGGCGCTCGACAACCTTATAGTTGAGAAGATCCTCGTAGCTGATAATTCCCCCATTGCGACGCATCTGTGCGATCAACAGATCAGCGGTTTTACCTGTGTAAAAACCATCCCTGCCCTGTTTCGAAATACGCTTTAAAGTGACTGCCAGGTCCTTTTGCACAAGAAGCTCACCGGCCTGATAAAACTCGCCATCAGCTCTGTAAAAGTAATTTCTCGATGCCGGATCACTGCCTAAATAATCACTGTAGCGCACCAGTGAGCTGGCCAGACTGCGGCTGACAGGAAAGCCTTTGTGAGCCAGTTTAATCGCTGGTTGCATCACCTGCTTCAGACTCATAGTGCCGAAGTTTTCAAGAGCATAGATCATGCCGGCAACTGTTCCTGGCACGCCTGAAGAGTGCACAGAATGACGAGCTTTAACACGATCGACATCGCCCTCCGCATCGAGAAACATATTCCGCGAAGCCGCAGCTGGTGCCATTTCGCGATAGTCGATAGCAATGGTTTTATTCTCTTCGGCCAGATGCACCAGCATAAAGCCGCCACCGCCGATATTGCCTGCTCTGGGCAGGGTAACTGCCAGCGCAAAACCGGTTGCCACTGCAGCATCAACAGCATTGCCGCCAGCAGCAAGAATATCAGTGCCAACCTGACTGGCAATCGCCTCCTGAGATACGGTTACGCCTTTCTCGGCAATAACTGGATGAAAGCGCGCGAGCGGATCTAGCTTAACCACCTGAGCGGGTTCAGCGAAACAGAGACTCTGAAAACTGAGAGAGAAAAGAAAACTGATAACCAATAACTGTTTCATACGCGGGCTACTATGAAGTCGATTAATAGTTATTCTTGACCATCTATATGAATCTGGCAAGGTAAAATATCAGCTGTTTTTAGTGGCGTGCTTTAACCAGCTGTCGATACTGATGAAGTAGAGGTTCGGTATAGCCGCTGGGTTGGCTTGTGCCCTTAAAGATAAGATCGCAAGCTGCGCTGAAAGCAATACTGCTATCGAAGTCGGGGCTCATTGCCGAGTAATTCGGATCAGCGGCATTTTGCCCATCAACTACAGCCGCCATACGCTTAAGGGTCTGCATAACCTGCGCCCTGTCTGTGATCCCATGCTGCAACCAATTGGCTATATGCTGACTGGAAATCCGCAGAGTCGCACGATCCTCCATCAAGCCGACATTATTAATATCCGGGACCTTAGAGCAACCAATCCCCTGCTCCACCCAGCGCACCACATAGCCCAGTAGACCCTGAGTATTATTATCCAGTTCCAGCTGAATCTGTTCTGCACTAAGTTGGTTATCGCCCAATAATGGAATAGTCAGAATATCTTCGAGATTAGCTGGGCTGCGCTGAGCGATCTGGCTCTGCATGGCGGCCACATCAACCTGATGGTAGTGAATCGCATGCAGAGTTGCGGCGGTCGGTGATGGCACCCAGGCACAGTTGGCACCGGCTTTGGGGTGGGCAATTTTAGTCGCCATCATATCCGCCATATTATCCGGTACAGGCCACATTCCCTTGCCGATTTGCGCCCTACCCTTAAGGCCACAGGCAAGGCCGATATCGACATTTTGATTTTCATAGGCACTAATCCAGGGCATAGTCTTTAAATCCCCTTTCAGGGCAAATGGCCCGGCCAGCATACTGGTATGAATTTCATCACCAGTGCGATCGAGAAACCCGGTATTGATAAACACCACACGACCTTTTGCCGCTTCTATACAGGCTTTTAAGTTAACCGAGGTGCGGCGCTCTTCATCCATAATGCCAACTTTAATAGTATGGCGAGGCAGCTTGAGCAGGTCTTCAATACGGTCAAACAGAGTATTGGTAAAGGCGACTTCGTCCGGGCCATGCATCTTGGGCTTAACAATATAAATACTGCCGGCCTCGGAATTACTCAGACCCTGCTGGCCCTTAAGGTCATGAAGTGCAATAAGGCTGGTAATAACCCCATCCATAATGCCTTCTGGAATCTCATTGCCCTGAGTATCGAGAATCGCCGGATTGGTCATCAGATGGCCTACATTGCGAATAAACATCAGGCTGCGACCCTTAAGGGACAGTTTGCCACCATTGGCGGCGCTGTATTGACGGTCAGGATTCATGCTTCGCACAAAGCGGTGATCGCCACGGACCACGGTTTCTTCTAAAGAGCCTTTATTAAGGCCAAGCCAATTACTGTAGGCCAGCGCTTTATCCTCAGCATCCACAGCGGCAACCGAGTCCTCACAGTCCATAATCGTGGTCAGTGCCGATTCAAGCACTATATCCTTTATCCCAGCACTGTCAGTTGCGCCAATAGAATTACTTGAATCCACTTGAATTTCTATATGTAAGTTATTGTTTTTTAATAATATAGCGCTAGGCGAATCCGGGTTTCCAATATAGCCGACAAACTGATCTGGGGCTACCAGCTGAAGTTTTCCCGCATTGGCATCGGTCACTTCTAACTGGCCATTTACCACCTTATAAGCTGTAGCAACGCTATGAGAGGCCAAACTTAAAGGAGCCGCTTGATCGAGAAAGGCGCGGCCATAGTCAATAACCTTCTGGCCGCGGACTGGATTGTAGCCGCCAGTCTTTTCAGCACCCTCAGTCTCGGGAATAACATCGTTGCCATAAAGCGCATCGTAGAGGCTGCCCCAACGAGCATTGGCCGCATTTAGGGCAAATCTGGCATTCATAATCGGCACCACTAGCTGTGGCCCGGCCTGCAGAGCGACTTCAGGGTCTACATTCTCGGAGGCGATGGTGAAATCATCGACCTCTGGTACCAGATAGCCGATATCTTTAAGAAAGGTTTTATAGCTAGAGAAATCAAAAGGTGCGGGGTTTTCACGGTGCCAGGTGTCGATCTTGGTCTGTAACTGGTCACGTATTTCAAGCAGCTGACGATTAACTGGCGCCAGATCTTCAACGATGGCAGCAAAACCATTCCAGAACTGGTCTGGGTCAATATCAGTACCAGGGATTATTTGCTCTGTGACCAGATTGTAAATTGGCTTGGCAACCCGAAGGTTAGACTGCTCTACGCGCTCGCTCATCAAATGTTCTCCATGAAAATGTTATCGATTTAAATCTAATAAGCTAGAAGCTTAGATGGCTAGGTAAAATTTTCCCAATCTATGGGTTTGATCTTTGCTATTCAGCGATCGAATGGTGCTTCTTTATCAAGGGATCATACTTAACCTGCTATCTCCTCAGAGACAGACTTAATTAGCTTGCGCATCCAACCGTGGCCGGGATCGTGCTGTAACAGCGGGCTCCAAACCATTTTCAAACGCATACGGGGAATCTCAAATGGCGGTTGAAGAACAGCTACCTGGGGATTTTTCTGTATTGAGTTGGCTGCCAGAGTAGGAATGGTCACCACCAGATCATTGTGCTCAGCCAATAGCAATGCCGCCTGATAATGGCGGGTAAATAATGTAATAACCCGCTTTGCATCCATCTTTGCCAGTGCCTCATCTACCCAGCCGAGACGTTGCACGTCGTCAGTGGACATCCCTACCCCGACACCCATACCGGTCTTGCTGACCCAGACATGCTTGGCAGCAAGATAGGATTCAAGATTCCAGTCTTTGATAACTGGATTGTCCGCTCTAAGCACACAGGAAAAGCTATCGTCCCAGAGATGAATTTGGTGAAAAGATTGTGGCAGAGTGTCAAAGCGGTTGATTACCAAATCCACTTTGCCGCGCTCAACGTCATGAAAGCTAACATCACTGGGTGTCATAATATCCAGACGAACCGACGGAGCCTCGACACTCAGTCGCTGCAACAGTTTCGGCAGCAATGTCGCCTCGGTGTAGTCACTGGCCATAATACGGAAGATACGCTCAGACTCTGAGGGATCAAAGACAGTTTTAGGCAGCACAGCTAATTCAGCAGCAGCCAGTACATCGCGTACCAGCGGTTGCAACTCAAGGGCTCTATCTGTGGGGGTCATACCATCACTGGTACGCACCAGAACCGGATCATCAAAGAGACTGCGCAAGCGCCTTAGACTGTTCGACATTGCCGGCTGGCTTATCCCCAACTCTTCTGCAGCACGAGTGACATTGCGCTCACGCAACAGGACATCCAGATAGACGAGAAGATTTAAATCAATTTTTGATATATTCATATAAAAAATACTCGAGATAGAAGCCATCAACTAGATAAATTATGGCACGGTTACTAGACTAAGGCCACCAATAGGAAATTAACCAGTCAACACAGGGAGTTTTGATGTCTAGTTTTTCAAATGATATTGCCGCAGTCAATGCATTGCGGACCGAACAGTCTGGCGCCTGGAGCGCTATTAACCCCGAATCTGTCGCGCGTATGCGTATCCAGAACAGATTTAAAACCGGCCTAGATATAGCCAAATACACTGCCGACATTATGCGTGAGGATATGGCTGAGTACGATGCCGACCCCGCTGCATACACCCAGTCACTGGGTTGCTGGCACGGCTTTATCGGACAGCAGAAGCTGATTTCAATTAAAAAGCATTTCGGTACAACCAAGAAAAAATACCTCTATCTCTCCGGCTGGATGGTTGCCGCCCTGCGCTCAGAGTTTGGTCCCCTGCCCGATCAGTCAATGCATGAAAAGACTGCAGTTGCTTCATTAATAGCCGAGCTCTATACCTTCTTACGACAGGCGGATGCACGTGAATTGGGTGGCCTTTTCCGCCAACTAGATGCCGCCGAAGGTGAACAAAAAGCTGCTATACAGACCCAGATCGATAATTTTGAAACCCATGTCGTACCCATTATTGCTGATATTGATGCCGGTTTTGGCAATGCCGAGGCAACCTATCTTATGGCAAAGCAAATGATTGAAGCCGGCGCCTGCTGTATCCAGATCGAAAACCAGGTCTCTGATGAAAAGCAATGCGGGCACCAGGATGGAAAGGTAACCGTGCCCCACGAAGACTTTCTTGCCAAGATCAATGCGGTTCGCTATGCCTTCCTTGAGCTGGGTGTCGATAATGGCGTAATAGTCGCGCGCACAGACTCACTCGGCGCAGGTCTTACCAAGCAGATTGCAGTCACTCGTGAGCCGGGTGATCTCGGCGACCAATACAACGCATTCCTCGATGTCGATCAAATCTCTATCGACGATCTCAACAGTGGTGATGTGGTGATTAAGCAAAATGGCAAACTGGTAAGACCCAAGCGCCTACCGAGCAATCTCTATCAATTTAGAAAGGGAACCGGCGAAGCGCGCTGTGTCCTCGACTGTATTACTAGCCTGCAAAATGGTGCAGATATGATCTGGATTGAGACCGAAAAGCCGCATATCGGCCAGATCGGCGCAATGGTTGATGAGATTCGCAAAGCAGTCCCCAATGCCAAGCTGGTCTACAACAACTCGCCATCGTTTAACTGGACGCTAAACTTCCGTCAGCAGATATTTGACGCATGGCAGGAAGCAGGCAAAGACCTGTCAGTCTATGATCGCGCGGATCTGATGAATATTAGCTATGACCAGTCAGAACTTGCCACTGAAGCCGATAACAAGATTCGTACATTCCAGGCTGACGCAGCCAGAGATGCGGGAATCTTCCACCATCTGATCACCCTGCCCACCTACCATACCGCAGCTCTATCCACAGACAATCTGGCCAAAGAGTACTTTGGTGATCAGGGCATGTTAGGTTATGTGGCCGGTGTTCAGCGCAAAGAAATCCGTCAGGGTATAGCCTGTGTTAAGCATCAGAATATGGCTGGATCGGATATGGGTGATGACCACAAGGAGTACTTTGCCGGTGAAGCTGCGCTTAAAGCCTCGGGTAAAGATAACACCATGAATCAGTTTTAAATCCATCAGGGTAAGTTTTGGGCGGAGTAGTACTCCGCCCTTTTTTTTGCCTGTAACTTTTACTGATGATTTTTGAAAATCACAGCAGATAAATTCTTTAAAATCAGTATAATTGCGCCCTTAAATAAACATCTATTTAAACCAATACCTATTCACTCAGTTTTAAGCGAGCTCTCTTGAAAACAGAATTTCTCGGCAAGACCCTCTCCGGCCCATTTACAGTTCCTTCGGGAATTGTCACTACTGCCACTTCGATTATTCAGTATGTATTTGATCATATGCCTCAGGTTGGCGTGCTGACTACCAAGAGTGTCGGACCCGATGTGCGCGCTGGAAACCGCGAACCGGTCTACAGCCAATATGCTCCCGGCTGTTTTGTCAATGCGGTAGGCCTGACCAATCCCGGTGCTAGAGCAGCGGCTGAAGCAATGTCTAAGCTGCGTATCCCAGAAGATCGCTTCTTACTGGTATCGATCTTTGGTGGCAGTGTTGAAGAGTTTGTCGAAGTGGCAAAAATTATGGCTCCGGTTGCCAATGGCCTTGAGTTAAATCTCTCCTGCCCTCATGCCAAGGGTTATGGCATGGCCATGGGTCAAGACCCTGAGCTGGTGCGTGAAGTGACCGCAGCGGTAAAAGCGGTTGTCGATATTCCGGTTATTCCCAAGCTAACCCCCAATACCCCTAACATTGGTGAAATCGCCGCTGCTGCAGCCGCTGGCGGCGCAGATGCACTCTGTGCCATCAACACCGTTGGCCCAGGCTATACCTCATCACATGGTCACCCGGTTTTAAGTAATGGTGCCGGTGGTATGTCTGGTAAAGGTGTACTGCCTATCGCGCTTAAATGCGTACGTGAAATCGCTGCCGCGACTGATCTGCCAATTATTGGCTGCGGTGGTGTTAGCAGTGCCGCTGATGTGCGTGAGTTTATCAATGCCGGCTCAACTATTGTCGGTGTAGGCTCAGCCCTTACCGGTATGACCACCGATGATATGGAAAGCTACTTTAGCCAGCTTGAATCGGATATCTGTTTTGATTCCAATAAAGCCGAGGCCCATATTCGCTACGATATAGATATGGACTTTGAACCGGTGGTTCTGGTTGAGAATAAGCGTATCTGTGATGATATCTGCGTAATGACCTTTGATCGCAAGATTAATATTCAGGCCGGTGAGTTTATCTTCCTATGGGTACCTGGACTGGGTGAAAAGCCTTTCTCTGCACTCTCCGATGATCCCTTCCAACTGGCAGTTATCGATGTGGGTACCTTTACCCATGCAATGATGGATCTGCCTGTGGGGACAGAACTCTATGTTCGCGGCCCTCATGGTATTCCGGCTTCACCACCGGAAGATGCGAAGATTATGGCTGTCGCTGGCGGCACTGGATTGGCGGCTGTCTATCAGCTGGCCAGAGACTTTGGTAATGCTGAAGTATTTACCGGTGCGCGGACTGCTGAGCGTCTCTACTATCTTGAAGAGTGCAAAAAGATTGCCGATGTTCATGTTGCTACCGATGATGGCTCTGAGGGCTTTAAAGGCTTTGTCACTGAACTATTGCGCAGTCGCCTTGAGCAGATGTCTCAGGCCGAGCTGGATAAGCTGGTTTTCTATAACTGCGGCCCTGCACCTATGGTCCATGCTGCAGCAGCGGTTCAGCGTGAATTCTGTAAAGACGATCAGATCTTTAGTGCGATTGATTACCTGACCAAATGCGGTGTCGGTATCTGTGGTGCCTGTGCTTCGCCAGATGGCAAGCGTATCTGTGTCGATGGACCGTTTATGCAGGGAACGCCGGAAAGACCAGTCGCTAGTTAATCCCTGTCATCCCGACTTTTTATAAACCTGTCATCCCGACTTTTTATAAACCTGTCATCCCGACAGAGCGCAGCGACGAGGGATCTCCTTGCAGGTTACTCATTATTTGTACTCTGAGTCTTTGTGCATTGGAGCTTGATAGCCCCTGCCTCTCCCCTTGAGATCGGTCCCATGGTTTTCTAATTTTCAGCGTTCGCACAACTCGCTGGCGCTCAGAAAAGTGCTCTCTTAACCTGAAAATTAAAAACCCATAAGCGGGCCCTGACTGATCTCAAGGGAAGAACCAGGGACTATTGGAGCTATAGCAGTACACCTAAAGAAAAATTAAACCCTAATACAAAAGTAACTATAACCTTGCGCCGATATTAGGCAAGCCGGAGATGTTCTCCAAACTAAGAGTAAAACGACTCCCCATTAGCTGCCATCTGACGTAGCTTTTCTGTGGGACGGTAGAGTTCACTGAGCTGCGTATATTTATCCGCACGCTCAACAATCGAAGCCAAACCCTGCTCATCCATCCAGCGGCAGATACCACCGTGGAAAACCGGGAAGCCAACACCGTAGATCAAAGCCATATCCGCTTCGGAAGGCGACGCCACAATGCCCTCTTCCAGACAGTGAATCATCTCCATTGCCATAGGCAACATTAAACGATCCTCAATCTCCTGCTGATCAAATAGCTTCGTCGGCCCAAACTCTGACTCAAACATTGCCACAACATCAGGATCAACCAGCTTGGCAGGCTTACCCTTTTCATTGAGCTCATATTTGTAATAGCCAAGTTCATTTTTCTGGCCCAACCGATTCGCCTTAAAGATAATATCTGTCG
Organism: uncultured Pseudomonadales bacterium; assembly: GCA_943846685.1. Classification (GTDB taxonomy): domain Bacteria; phylum Pseudomonadota; class Gammaproteobacteria; order Pseudomonadales; family Porticoccaceae; genus HTCC2207. The sequence continues at coordinate 1,503,682 of OX044363.1, read as the reverse complement.
GCCAGTTATCACCCTTACTAAAGCGCTCGGGCAAGCCATTGGTCAGCACGGGATAGCAGTGGTTAATGGTATCTATACCCACCACATCCATAAGATAGGCCGGCCCCATAGGTAGACCCCAGGCCTCCATCACCTTATCGATCTGTTGGAAATCAGCACCTTCGGACAGCATTATCTCAAGACCGGACAGAAGCGCGAAAAGCACTCGGTTAACCAAAAATCCCGGGCAGTCATTGACCACAATAGGCTTCTTTCCCAGCGCCAAGGCATAGGCACTAACAGCGGCTATACATTCATCGGAGGTTTTCTCGCCGCGAATAATCTCCACCAGTGGCATCGCGTGCACCGGATTAAAAAAGTGCATACCACAGAAGTTCTGTGGGCGTTCCAGAGATTCGGCCAAGCGGTTAATTGAAATAGTTGAAGTATTGGATGTAATAAAGGCACTCTCGGCAACCAGAGACTCGACAACAGGCAATACCTGCTTCTTAACCGCCTCTAATTCAACCACCGCCTCAACAACCATATCGCACTGACTAAGCGCTTTATCTTCAAGAGTAGGTGTAATTGCACTGAGTATCTTCGCGGCTTTCTCCTCGCTCATCTTGCCGCGGGAGACACGTTTGCCGAGCAGCTTGCTAGCCTCTTTAATGCCCAGATCAAGAGCATCCTGATTAATATCCTTCATTACCACAGGCAAGCCACGGATGGCATTTTGGTAGGCTATACCACCACCCATAATACCGGCACCAATAACGCTGGGAGATTGAACCGGAGTAAACTTATCGGCAAGCGCGCGACTGCGATTTTTAGCCAGCTTAACGATATATTGATCACTTAAAAACAGCCCCACCAAGGCTCGCGCCTGCGGTGTTCTGGAAATCTCATAGAATGCTTCATTCTCAAGTCGAATCGCCTCGTCACGACCTAATCCGGCAGCACTGGTTATTAACTCAACGGCTTTTAAAGGCGCCGGAAAATAGTTGCCAACTTTGCCAATAATAGCCGCGCTAAAGTTTTCTGCGGTAGCTTGTAATTCCGCTTCAGAGAGCTCAATGGGCGAGGTCTTTTGAACTCGTCGCGGCTTATATTCACGGCTGCCATCGGCCATTTCAGCGAGCATTTTTAACGACTCAGCACGCAGTTCTTCAGGCTCAACCACCGCATCAACGGCACCAGCGGTAAGCGCCATCTTCGGCTTTTGCTGCTCACCAGAAGCGATCCAGTGAATACCGGCAAACATACCTGCAAGCCTTGGTAGTCGCACAGAGCCACCCCAGCCCGGCAGAATCCCCAGATTGGTTTCCGGGAGACCTACAGCCGCTTTAGTGGAGATAACCCGACAGTCACAGGCGAGACAGATTTCAAAACCGCCACCGAGGGCAAATCCATTAATCGCTGCAACCGTTGGAAAAGGCATATCTTCAATGGCGGAAAACAGTCCATTGGCATGCTGTGCACCCTCGATAAAATGCTCCTTGCTTGCAGAGAACATCTCTTTAAATTCGGTGATATCTGCCCCGACCACAAATACGGATTTGTTGCTGGTTAGCAGCAGGCCTTTTATATCTGTAGCAGCCTTAAGAATATCAATCGCCTCTCGCAGTTCACCGAGAGTTTCAATATTAAACTTATTGACCGAGCCACTCTGATTGTCAAAGTTGAGTTCGACAAAACCATTTTCTATCTGCACTAGACTTAGTGTTTTTCCCTGAAACATAGCAGTTAATATCCTCGGTAAAAGTTAAATAATTGGCTGATATTCTATCTTGGTTAAAAGCATAGTCTATGTTTTACTGCGACTGAGCGTTTCTGCTTTTTAGCCTTGGATAGATGACTATGAACCTGCGTGAAAAATTGCATTTAGAGCAACAGAGCAAAGCCCTATTTGGGCAGGCACAGGGCTATGCCTTCGACTATGCAGATGACGCTTTGCAAAGAAATATATTCCCCACAGAGCAGGCCTTAAAAGATCTCGGCCAGTTTGCCGAAGATCTACCCACAGCTACAGGTGATTCCGCCGCTATCCTCGAACAGCTTCATCAGTACGGCTCCCCTGCGACCGTTGCCCAAACCGGTGGACGCTATTTTGGCTTTGTGAATGGCGGCATTCTTCCTGTAACACTGGCGACCAAATGGCTAACCGATTTTTGGGATCAGAATACCGCGCTACAGGTTATGTCACCGATCACTTCCAAGCTTGAAGAGGTCTGTGAGCAATGGCTAAAAGAACTTCTGGATCTGCCAGACAGCACAGTGGCTGGTTTTGTCAGTGGCACTTCCTCAGCAATATTCTGTGGCTTGGCGGCTGCCCGCTTTCGCATCTATAACAACCAACACTGGGACTTTAATCAACAGGGCCATAATGGCGCGCCACCTATTCGTATTATTGCCGGCCGTCACACCCATGGTGCAGTGGTTAAAGCGATCGGCCTGCTGGGTTTTGGCATAGATAATATTGAATGGGTTGACTGCGATGATCAGGGGCGGATTATCCCTGGACAGATGCCCGCGCTAGATAATAGCTGCATCATTCTACTGCAAGCCGGTAATGTTAACTCCGGCGCCTTTGATCCCTTTGTAGAAATCTGTGATAACGCCAATGCGGCAGATGCCTGGGTGCATATAGATGGCGCCTTTGGGCTCTGGGCCGCAGGAACAAAGCGGCTTAAACATCTAACACCGGGTATGGAAAAAGCCCACTCATGGTCGGTGGATGGCCATAAGACTCTTAATACGCCCTATGACAGCGGCATACTGCTCTGCCGCGACAAAGAGGCGCTGGTCAGTGCGCTTCAGGCTACCGGCGCCTACCTAACCTCCTGTTACAGCGAAAGCCGCGATGGAATGCTCTACACACCAGAGATGTCACGTCGTGCCAGAGCCATTGAATTATGGGCGGCGCTAAAATATCTCGGTCGCGATGGTGTTGATGAGTTGGTGGTGGGTATGCATCAGCGGGCCCAGCAGTTTGCCGATCTGCTTAAAAGCGCCGATTTCGATATTCTCAATGATGTGGTGTTTAATCAGGTGATTGTATCGCCCTCTGCAGATGACCAAACAACTCAGTCAATTCTCGAAGCGATTCAGCAGTCTGGTGAGTGCTGGGTGGGTGGTTCACTGTGGAATGGCCAAAAGGTTATCCGTATTAGTGTCTGTTCATGGGTAACATCAGAGGAAGATATTAACCGTTCAGCGCAGGCCTTTATCAAAGCACGGGACTCGATTATCGCGGCTTCTGATAAATAATCACATCGGCCCCAATAATAGTGGGTGCACTGCCCCACTGCTGGCCAAGGTATTCAAAGCTCTGAGCTGAAAAGAAACTGATATGGGTCGGGTCGATTTTATAGTGCCAGTTAGCAAACATCTCCACATCCCCCGCCAACTTAGTCATCAGCCCCAGATAACCACCAGGCTTAAGCAACTCCCAGAGTCTCTGCAGCTCAGTTATCGGGCTGGCCAGATGCTCAATCACTTCGGTGGCGGTTATAAAGTCATACTGATGCGCAAATAGACTGCGGTTATCGGCATAGTAGAGGTCGTAGAGAGAAACCCCATGACCCTGCTCCTCAAGCATCACCGAAAGACAGGGGCCCGGCCCACAGCCAAAATCTAGCCCCTGGCTTTTAGGGGCAAGACGTTGCAGCAAGGGGTCAGCCAAGCGGCTAAGAAATTTTCTATAGCCACTGTCATTGGGGTTATTTTCATGGTGGTCGTACTGGGCTTTTTCGTCTGCAGCACTCAGATGGAATTCTGGCGGCACAAATATCAGCTGGCATTGATCGCAGCGTAAATAGTCACGCAGTTTATCCCTACAGAAATGTTCAGTATCAGCGGATAAACACAGGGGGCAGCAAAGCGGGATTTGAAGCATATAGTTTATTTTTCTGCTGCTGATTAAGTCGCTGCAGTATGTCAGTAGATTCACTCTGAATACAGGCTTTCAAAGCCTAAGCTATAGGATAAAAAGCCTATTTTAGCGATTAAAAGGCGAATATCGAAAAAACTCTGCAAGATGTTACGATTTCACATTGACGCAAACGGGGTTGGTCAGTATTATGCGCGCTCTCGAAAGAGACCGCATGGTAAGACATTCGGGGATTAGCGCAGTCTGGTAGCGCGCCTGCTTTGGGAGCAGGATGTCGGGGGTTCGAATCCCTCATCCCCGACCACTTTCCGGCTTGAAAGCTATGCCGCCCATAGCTCAATTGGATAGAGCATCCGCCTTCTAAGCGGAAGGTTCCAGGTTCGAGCCCTGGTGGGCGGACCAAGGTTGCTATCCGTATTGGTTTGAAGGTAAAAATTCCTAGATTATTGCTTTAATGGTGGACGTAGCTCAGTTGGTAGAGCCCCGGATTGTGATTCCGGTGGTCGCGGGTTCAATCCCCGTCGTCCACCCCATTTTCTTGTTGTATCTCTTTTAAAACATTATTTTAACCATTAAATTATTCGATGAAGTTTAAAAAAGGTTGCGTTAATCGCATCTCACGCCTATTTTGTCGCCCTCAATATAATTAATAATTTAACAATACAGGTATCAACATGTCTGCACTTATTCTTGATGGTAAATCACTGGCCGCGCAAACCGAAGCTGAACTAGCTAAACGCGTTGCCATAGTAAAAGAACAGAGTGGCGGACAGGCGCCGATACTGGCGACTATTCTGGTTGGTGGTGACCCCGCTTCAGCAACCTACGTAAAGATGAAGCAGAATGCCTGCAAACGTGTTGGCATGGAATCTATTGCCGTTGAAATGCCCGAGCAGACCACCACAGAACAGCTGTTGGAAAAGATTGCCGAACTTAACAGCAACCCGAACTGCCACGGCATATTGCTACAGCACCCGGTTCCTGCACAGATTGATGAACGCGCCTGCTTCGACGCTATCGCCCTTGGTAAAGATGTCGACGGTGTCACCTGCCTTGGCTTTGGTCGTATGGCAATGAATGAACCCGCCTATGGTTCAGCGACGCCTCAGGGGATTATGCGTATTCTTCAAGGCTACAATATTGAAATGGCCGGCAAGCACGCAGTGGTCGTTGGTCGCAGCCCTATTCTTGGCAAGCCGATGTCTCTGATGCTGCTTAACGCCAATGCCACAGTGACTATCTGTCACTCGAAAACACAAAACCTACCTGAGCTTATTAAACAGGCGGATATACTGGTTGGCGCTGTAGGCCGTCCAGAATTTATTAAAGCTGAGTGGATTAAAGATGGCGCTGTAGTGGTCGATGCTGGCTACCATCCCGGTGGTGTTGGCGATATCGAACTGGCCCCTCTGGTTGATCGAGTGGCCGCCTACACACCAGTTCCCGGTGGTGTTGGCCCCATGACTATTAATACTCTGATTCTGCAATCAGTAGAAGCGGCAGAGAAAAGCCTACTCTAAGAAACAAACCTACTTGAGTGAAAAAGATTAGGGCTTGTTGCTAATCTTTTTCATCATTGCGGCAATCGAATCCCGCGCATAGGGTTGTTCAATAGACCACAGCTGTTGCGCAGTTTCTAACGCAAGAATCTCCTGATGACTACTCTTAGTTGCGGCTGCCTCTCTCAGGGTGTGTTTAGTTCGCAGCAATAACTCTTTGGGTAAATCGCGAATATTGGCCGTGAACTCAAACGCCTTATCAATTAAGCACTCCGCTTCAACACACTTCCAAGCCAGCCCCTTTGCAACAGCCTCAGATCCGGTTAATGACTGCGAGAAAAGAAGCATTCCCGACGCTGTATTCCAATTGGCAATCTGTTGCAGCATCCAAGTATTACCACCACCCGGGTGCAAACCAAGACCAAAGAAGCGCGGTTCAAAACGGGCAGCCTCAGTCACTATGCGGACATCGCAACCCACCGCCAAATTAAAGCCAGCACCCACTGCAGGGCCATTTACCGCGGCAATAGTTGGTAGCGAACAGTTGGCAACAGCTAAAAAGCCGCTATAGATTTTTTCCAACACCTGTTGATTTGGGTTTAGATCGCTGAGCTGACCACCGGCACAAAACGCGCGGCCACTACCGGTAATAATTAGCGCCTTGACCTCAGGGTGGGCTTCAGCCTGAGCAACATAGTCAACAATCTGCCCACAGACCTCTTGAGTAAGCATATTGCGTTTATCTGGATTATTTAAAATGATCAGTGCCGCGTTATCGCGGATCTCAAATAGGACTGTGGTCATAGTATTGATCTCAGTTGAAACTAAAGCGAAAGCTTAAGGATAGCACCGCAACTCTTCAAAGGTGGAAGCGCTTACCGTATAGTCGATATAAACTAGCCGTTAACCAGCTACAGAATAACTATGAACGAGAATAACCCCTTAACCGCAGAACAGCTTGTCGCTCATCGAGGCTATCAAAAGCGCTATCCAGAAAACACGGCATTGGCGGTTACCAAGGCGATAGAAGCCGGTGCCCTCTTTGTTGAGATTGATATTCAACTGAGCCGCGATCAGCAACCAATGGTCTATCACGATATCAGCTTAGAAAGGGTTAGTGGCTGCGCTGGTTCGATCACGGAGTTATCCCGTGAACAGCTGGAAAAGCTTCCCGCCTACGAGCCTCAACGACTTGGCGAAGGGTTTATCGAAGAGCCCATTTCATCTCTGGACACTGTGGTTGAGATTATTCGCCAGCATCCGACAGTCACCTTATTTGTCGAGCTAAAAGAGGAATCGATTGATCATTTTGGTGCAGAAGTTATGCTGCAAAATATCTGCGCAGTTTTGCAGCCGATTGCCCAGCGTGCGGTGCTAATAAGCTTTGATTACAGCATTATTCAGACGTCTAGAAGTAAGGGCTGGCAACAGATTGGCGTGGTTCTGCGCAACTGGACAGATATCAATAGCCCAGAGGTTCAGGCGATTGACGGCGAATATACCTTTGTTGATTACAAAATTATTCCACCGCAGGTTGACCTAACAATGCTAAAAACCAAATTAGTCGCCTATGAAGTGGGTACGGTTGAGCTGGCAAGAAAACTGGCCAACCAAAAAGTCCCTATTTTTGAGACCTTTGATATTCAGGGTTTACTCGAAGCCGGTCAATAAGCTCTGTAGTGAGATTATTGGCAGCTATAATTAACAATAAAATAACCCTAAACAGCGATTATTAATCAATGGAACAAAACTTCGATATCTGTGTAATTGGCGGCGGCATTCAGGGTGCAGGCATTGCACAGGCAGCTGCCCTCTCCGGTTTCTCTGTGGCTCTATTGGAAAAGAGCGACTGGGGTGCGGGGACCTCCTCTAAGTCTAGCAAGCTAATCCATGGCGGCCTTCGATATCTTCAATCCTTTGAAATTGGTTTAGTACGTGAAAGTCTTAAAGAGCGCCGCACACTTCTTAATATCGCTGAAGATATAGTTAAACCCAACTGGTTTTATCTGCCGATTTACAAAAATAGCCAACATAAACCCTGGCAGCTTAGTATTGGCTTAACCCTCTATCGAATACTTGCCGGACGTAAAAATCTCGCTGGTTTTAAACGTCTGCGCCGGGCTCAGTGGAGTCAGTTAAAGGGCCTTAATACCGCTAATCTGCAAACGGTCTTTGCCTATCAGGATGCCCAGACCGATGACAAGACTCTAACCCGAAGAGTGGCCCTATCCGCTCAAACAGAGGGTGCTACCCTACTCTGCCCAGCTACTGTAATCAGCGCAGAAAAAACCCATAGAGGCTATTCAGTCAGGCTGAATATCGACGGGCTGGAAAAAACCATTTACTGTCGCACTCTGGTCAATGCTGCAGGGCCATGGATTAATCCAGTGGCCGAAACCATTCAGCCGGCACCGCCAATGGTCAATGTAGATTTAATTCAGGGAACCCATTTAGAGTTTGCTGAGCAACTTAGTGACAAATGTTTTTACCTAGAGGCGCAACAGGATCATCGAGCGATTTTTGTGATGCCCTACAAAGGCGGAACCCTACTTGGCACCACCGAAAAAGTATTTAGCGGCGATGCAGATCAGGTGCAACCCAGTGCTGAAGAGATTGAATATTTACTTGAGGTTATCCGCTACCACTTCCCACACTTTAATCATAAACCTAGTAAAGCCTGGGCTGGACTGCGGGTTTTGCCGGCCAGTGATAACAGCCCTTTTAGTCGCAGCCGTGAAGTGCAATATGCGGAGAGCGACAACTATCTTGCGGTCTATGGTGGCAAGCTGACTGGGTATAGAGCTACCGCGGAGGTAGCGATCAAGAAAATTATTAAATCGATGAATTTGGAAGGTCGACGGAAAGTAAAAGATTCATCTAAAGTAGAAATTTAAATTCTACTTTAGATGTTTTTCAGTGCTTGATTATTAAAAGGCGCAAGTTTTAACCGCGACGCCACTTAGTCCCTTCACGACTATCTTCTAAAACCACACCCAGTGATTTTAGCTCTTCGCGCACCGCATCGGCACCGGCGTAATCCTTATCCGTTTTAGCCTGATTGCGCTTAGCGATCAATGCTTCAACGTCCTCGGCGGAAATATCATCGCTACCCCGTGACAGCGTAAACCACTGCTCTGGATCCTGTTGCAGTAACCCCATTAAACCGGCATTAGCTAGAAGACGACCTTTGGCAAGAGGGAGATTATCACCCTCAGCACTGTGCATTTCTCGAGCCAGCTTATGCAGCTCGCTTATCGCCATTGGCGTATTTAAGTCATCCAGTAGCGCGATATAGGCATCGCTATCAGAGATATCCACCGATGCAGCCTCTATATCATTATGGGTGCGCAAGAAGCCATACAGCGTATCCAACGAGCGCCAGGCACTGTCGAGTAGATCCTTGCCGAAATTCTGCTCGGATCTGTAGTGGGCCGATAAAATTACATAGCGCAAGACTTCACCGGGATACTGCTCTAGTAGATCATTAACCATACGGAAATTGCCCAACGACTTGGACATTTTCTCGCCTTCAATATTAATAAAGCCATTGTGCATCCAGACGTTGGCAAAAGGTTTGCCATCGTGGGCACAGCAGCTCTGGGCAATCTCGTTCTCGTGGTGAGGGAAGATAAGATCCTGACCGCCACCGTGAATATCAATGGTATCGCCTAGATGCTTTTCAATCATTGCCGAGCACTCAAGGTGCCAGCCCGGACGACCGCGACCCCAGGGACTATCCCAACCTGGTTCGTTATCGGCGGAGGGTTTCCAGAGCACAAAGTCTCCGGCATATTTTTTATAGCTGGCAACTTCAACTCGCGCACCGGCCAACATATCATCCAGTGAACGACCGGAGAGCGCGCCGTAATCTGACATTGATTGCACGGCAAACAGCACATGGCCCTGCTCGCCTTCAACGCCATTATCAATATTGTAGGCATGGCCTTTTTCAATTAGCCGAGTAACCATGTCGATCATTTCAGGAATATGCTGAGTCGCGTAGGGAACAATGGTCGGCGAGAGATTATTTAAAGCGGCCATATCATCAAAATAGGCCTGGGCATAACGGGTTGATAAGGCGCTGATATCTTCGCCGAGCTCTGCGGCTGTCTTCATAATCTTATCGTCAATATCAGTGATATTGCGTGCGTACTCAACCTTTGGATAAAGGGTATTAAGCACTCTATACAGGGTGTCAAAGACTACCGCTGGTCGCGCATTGCCAATATGAACGCGGTTGTAAACCGTAGGCCCACAGACATACATGGCGATCCTCTCAGGATCGATCGGCTCAAAGGGCTGCTTGCTGCGTGTCAATGTGTTGTATAGGGTTAAGCTCATTGTTCTCTCTTTGTGTTTTTCTTGTTCTGTTAAATCTTTGTAAAACGAAAAAGCCCTTAGCGCAGATTAGAAGCCTTTAGCGCAGATTAGAAGCCTTTAGCGCAGATTAGAAGCCTTTAGCGCAAGTTAATAGTCCTGTTAAAGACCAGCTTTTCAGCACTGCTATGTTTGCCATCTAAACAGTAATAACCTTCACGCTCAAATTGATACTGCTGACCGACAACGGCATCCCCAAGACCCAACTCCGCTTTACAGTTTTTAACAATCTTTAGTGACTGAGGATTGAGATGATCAATAAATGAACCCTCACCGGCATCGGGCGCCGCCTCGGTAAATAAGTTCTCGTAGAGATACAGATCGCAGTCCACAGAGTTAGTCGCCGACACCCAGTGAATAACACCACGGGGACGAATACCCTCTGGCGGGTTCTCACCAACCGTATCGGGAACATAGGAGCCAACAATCTCAATAATCTGATCATGGCTATCACGAATAACCTGATCGGCGCGAATAACAGAGGCACCACGCAGGCGCACGTAGTCGCCAATCACCAGGCGCTTAAATTTTTTGCGCGACAGGCTGGTATCTTCACTAAAATCGCTGTGATCAATATAGATCTCACGGCCAAAGGGTAACTGACGAGCAGGCAGATCATCGCGATTGGGGTGCCCTGCTGCACTCAGAAGTTCTTCTTTACCCTCCTCATAATTGCTCAGGGTGATTTTTAGCGGATTTAAAACACACATCGCCCGTCTTGCGGTTTCATTGAGATCATCGCGAATAAAGTGCTCAAACTGAGCCAGGTCGACAATACCATCGGTTTTGGCCACGGCTAAGCTATCGCAGAACTCACGAACAGCCGCTGAGGTAACCCCACGGCGACGCAGACCAGAGATAGTCGGCATACGCGGATCATCCCAGCCATCCACATGATTTTCATCAACCAACTGCTTTAGCTTACGCTTACTGGTCACAGTGTAATTAAGGTTTAGACGGCCAAACTCATACTGATGAGGTGTGGATGGCAGTGGCAGATTGTTGGTAAACCATTCATAGAGCGGACGGTTAGCGGCAAATTCCAGAGTACACACCGAATGAGTCACACCTTCGATGGCATCTTCCTGACCATGGGCAAAATCGTAGGAGGGATAAATATTCCAGGTATCACCGGTGCGGTGGTGGGCCATTTTTTTAATTCTGTACATGACCGGATCGCGCATATTGATATTTGGTGACTGCATATCAATCTTGGCGCGCAGGGTCATAGTGCCCTCGTCAACGGCACCGATCTTCATCTGCTCCAGTAACTCGAGACTCTCCTCAACAAGACGCTCACGGTAGGGGCTGTTTTTACCCACTTCGGTGAGAGTTCCGCGGTACTCGCGCATCTGCTCAGCATTTAACTCACAGATATAAGCCTTACCTTCGCGGATAAGGTGCTGTGCCCAGCTGTACAGTTGTGCGAAATAGTCAGAGGCAAACTTAGGCTCCCCTGCCCAGTCAAAACCCAACCAGCGAACATCTTCGATAATCGCCTGTACATATTCATCGTCTTCTTTTTCCGGATTGGTATCATCAAAGCGCAGATTGCAGACACCGCCAAACTGTTGGGCGAGACCAAAGTTCAGGCAGATAGATTTGGCATGACCTATATGTAGGTAACCATTTGGCTCTGGTGGAAATCTGGTCACTACAGAATCAACTCGGCCAGCGTCGAGATCGGCGCTAATGACTTGCTGGATAAAATTGGTTGGTTTTTCAATATCAGTCATGGATAAAAATCTGGTCGCTATAAGGTGGCCGAGATTATAGCGGCAGCAACCATTGCAATAAACAAAAAGGCGGTATTCACGGCATATTTATCGGTCTTCAGTGCAATTGTCTGCTTACTGGGCGTATTTAACACAAACACTGGTTTAAATTCCCCAGCTTACAAACTAAAATGGCCAACTTTAATTATTTCAAAATATATCTACAGGGATCTTTTATGATTACTTTGCGCACTACTCAAGGCGATATCTCCATTGAACTGGATTTCGCTAACGCTCCTGCCTCTGCAGCCAACTACCTGCAGTATGCTCGCGACGGATTTTACAACGGTACTATTTTTCACCGTGTTATCCCCGGCTTTATGGTTCAGGGCGGCGGCATGGATACCAATATGCAAGAAAAAGCATCCCGCGATTCAATCCAGAATGAAGCTGACAATGGCCTGTCTAACGATATCGGCACTCTGGCTATGGCGCGTACTAACGATCCCCACTCCGCTTCTTCTCAGTTCTTTATCAATGTTTCCAACAATGGCTTCCTTAACCACAGTGGCAAAAACAGCCAGGGCTGGGGCTACGCGGTATTTGGCAAGGTTGTCGACGGTATGGATGTGGTCAATGCCATCACTAAATTGCCTACAGGCAGCTCTGGCTACCATCAGGATGTTCCAGTTGAAACCATTGAGATCACTGAGACTATTGTCAGCGATGCTTACTCTGACAAATAAGTAGTCGTCGAGAACTCTATGTCTGTTCTGTTTATTTCAGATTTACATCTCGCACCTGAACGCCCGGCGGTAACCCGGGCGTTTTTGTCTTTCCTATCTGATCGCGCTTCGGCGTCTGAGTCTCTCTATATTCTCGGCGATCTCTTCGAGGCCTGGATTGGCGATGATGACCCCAGTGCAATGGCTGCGGAAGTTCAGGATGCCCTGCGCAACCTTAGCGATTCCGGGGTCAATCTGTTTATCCAGCAAGGCAATCGCGACTTCCTGCTCGGCAAACGTTTTATTAAACGCTGCGGTGCTGTAATGCTCGGCGATGAACATATCGTTGAATATGCCGGTCACAGGGCTTTGGCTATGCACGGCGACTCGCTGTGCACCGATGATATCGACTATCAGCGCTTCCGCCGCAAGGCGCGCAATCCAATCTATATGTGGTGTCTCTCTCACCTACCCCTTAAACGCCGACAAAAGCTGGCCACTGATTGGCGGGCAAAAAGCATGGCGGCTAATAGTAATAAGGCATCGGCTATTATGGATGTCAATGCTCAGGCTGTAGCTACAGTGATGGACAACAACGGCGTTGATGTTCTTATTCATGGCCACACACACCGTCCCAATCGCCATGCTTTGGCAACTGGGGAGCGGATTGTTTTGGGTGATTGGCATGATCTTGGTTGGGTGCTCTGTCTTGATGACAGTGGCTACAATCTTGAGAGTTTTGTTATTAGTTCCCAGAAGTAGTTAGATCTTACCTTTTTTTGTTTTGGTGCTCTGTTTTAGATTGGGGCGGCCAGAGTTGCGAATGGCCTTCAGCCGACACAACGAAGTTCTTTTCTATTTTTTTAATCCATAAATTTTTAGAGCACCTTGAGAGAGATTTAAGGACAGAGCCGAGAAGGGTCTTCCGGGACCGTGCGCCGTCGGGAACGGCGCTCGAACGCCCATGGATGGCTTGAGTGAGTCCCGGAAGGCCCTTCTCGGTTCTGGCCGCCCCGATCTAAACCAGTACTCAAAGCAAAAAAACCTATGAAAACCACCCCAACAAAGTGGTAATACTCTACCGACAGGGTATTATTGGATGCATTAGCAATTCTTTTGAGGACAACAGCATGGAAACTGAAAAATACAACGCAAAACAGATGCCTTCCGGCATTCAAAGCACCGCACTTGATCCTGCGGTCGTTAAAGTACTTCGCAACACCTATATGCTGCTTGGCGCAACAATCGCATTTAGTGCCGCCATGGCCGGTGTAGCAATGGCCCTCAATGCCCCCTACTTTGGACTCTGGACATTACTACCCTACTTTATCTGCCTGTGGATGACCGAGAAAAACAAAAATAACTCAAGCGGCCTGCTCTGGGTATTTGCCCTGACTGGCTGGTTAGGATTTACCCTTGGACCAATTCTCAATATGTATCTCGCGGTACAGGGTTCTGAACCCATTGTTATGGCCCTTGGTTCAACCGCACTGGTCTTCTTTGCCGCATCAGCCTATGTGCTTACCACGCGCAAAAACCTTAACTTTATGACCGGCTTCCTGATGACCGGCATGATAGTAGCCTTTGCTGCAGCTATCGCTAATGTGTTCTTGCAGATCCCGGCACTGGCACTGACCATCAGCGCAGTTTTTGCCCTGCTCTCAACAGCGATTATTATGTGGCAGACCAGCGCCATTATTCACGGTGGCGAGCGCAACTATATCTCTGCAACTGTGACACTATTTGTAATGATCTATAACCTCTTCCTAACTCTGCTGAGCTTCTTCGGCATGAGCAGCGACGACTAAGGTTATCAGTGACTTTAAAGGGCCCTTAACCGGGCCTTTTTTATTCCAGTATAAAAATTGCTATGAGCGAGAAAAACTACTTAGCCAAACTGCCAGCCTGGAGCGTCGATAGCGCCAGTCAGCTGGCAGCTGAAGATAAGCTGCAGCTCACCGCAGCGCATCTGGAAGTACTCGAAGTCGCCAGACAGTTCTTCGATCAATATGGCTTCTCACCCTCGATGCGTCCGCTGTGTAAAACCGTCGCCTCAGAGCTGTCTATGGAAAAAGGCCGCAGCATTTACCTGCTGCAACTATTTCCCGGCAGTCCGGCCAAACTGGTCGCCAAATTCGCCGGTTTACCAAAACCGAAAAACTGTATTTAACAGGCTTTAATCACCCTTGAACGCAATTGATCCCCAGCTCTACCCTGCCCAGCTCGAAGCCAAACAGACACGCTTTAAGCAAACTCTTGAAGGCCTAAGTTTCCCTGAGATCGAGGTATTTGATTCGGTACCCAGCCAATTTCGAATGCGCGCTGAATTTCGTATCTGGCACGAAGATGGCCGCGCTCACTATGCGATGAATCGCGCTGGGGAAAAACGTCCCTATATTATCGATAGCTTTCCAATTGGCGGCCCATTAATCAATAAGCTGATGACCCCGCTAATCGAGGCTATTAATGCCGAGCCGGTGTTAAGCCAAAGACTGTTTACCGCAGAATTTCTCACCACTCTTAGCGGCGAAGTATTGGTCACACTGATCTATCACCGCCCTGTGGATGAAGTGTGGCAGCAGGCTGCACGGCAGTTGCAGACTGATTTAAATATTATGGTGATTGGTCGCAGTCGCAAACAGAAGGTGGTGTTAGAGCGCGACTATGTACTGGAAAAGCTGACCGTTGATGGTCGTGAATATTTGTATCAGCAGGTTGAGTCCGGTTTTACACAGCCCAATGCCGAGGTCAACCAGAAGATGCTTAGCTGGGCCAGCAGTTGCTGCGCCATTGAGAATAACAGCGCTGAGAACAATGATTTACTTGAACTCTACTGTGGTAATGGCAATTTTACTGCGGTATTAGCACAGCACTTTAAATCTGTTCTGGCGACGGAAATATCAAAAATTTCCGTGCGTTCCGCAGAGACTAATTTCACTCACAATAAAGTGGATAATGTGACCGTAGTGCGGATGTCTAGCGAGGAATTTACCCAGGCCTTAAACGGCGAACGACCTTTTCGCCGACTGAAAGATATAGACCTTGATAGCTATAACTTCTCAACCATCTTTGTCGATCCACCCAGAGCTGGGTTAGATGACGGCACCCTGGAACTGGCGCGACGTTTTGATACGATCCTCTACGTTTCCTGTAACCCAGAGACTCTGCGAGCTAATTTAGACAGCTTGACGGAAACCCACGAGATAGTCAGAACAGCCATCTTTGACCAGTTCCCCTGGACAGATCATTTGGAGAGCGGTGTGTTACTTAAACGCCGTTAACTGAAGGTTTTTGATTACTTCACTACTTATTTAACTAGTGTCTGCTGAATACCGGTTAAATCTTCCGCGCTGGCGTAAATAAACTCGCGGTAATTGGACTCGATAGATTCTCGCTCTGCATCCAAACGACGCTTATCGCTTTTACTCAGAGCAGCCCAGTCGTCGAGAATAGGGATATGCGCCGTGGCGCCGGCAAGTTGCGTGAAGACACTGACATGCTGAGCTTCATCGACACTCAGGTTAATCTGTTGGCTCAACCAAGCGATACGCATCGCCGCTTCCGTTTCAGATAAATCTTTTTGCACCAGTGCCCGAGCAATGATCTGTACCGACTGTCGTGCTTCAATTTCTTTTTTACTCAACTCTTTGGCTAGCTCTATCTGAGCCTGCTCTGTTTCAACTCGTTGCTGACGAAGCTTATAGCCCAGATAGCCAGCATAGATACTCAAGGCGATCAGCAACAGTCCACCGGCTACCAGCATTAAACTACTTAAAACCATTCTCAAACTTTCCCGTCTGTTTATTTAGTCTTTTGATTCGGGGAGATCCGAATCATCTGCTAGCTGTGCTGGCATATCAAAAGCATCCAAACCAGCACTCTCAGGCAGGCTTTTCTTCGCTTTGGCGCCAAGCTTTTTCAGCTCCTCTGTGCGACGAACAAGATTTCCTTTACCAGTAGACAGGCGTTTATGGGCAGTATCCCAGGCCTCCTGACTTTTACTGATATGTTTGCCAACTTCATCCAGAGACTCTATATAACGTACAAACTGGTCATATAGACCACCGGCCTTATCGGCAATTATCTGTGCATTGCGACTTTGGTCGGCATAGCGCCAGAGATTTTTAATCGTTCTCAGGGTCACCATCAAGGTACTGGGGCTAACCAAAATAATGCCGCGATCATAGGCATCGCGCATCATCTCAGGGTCCTGATCCAGTGCCAGCATAAAGGCCGCCTCAACAGGGACAAAGATCAGCACAAAATCGAGGCTGTTAACGCCCTCAAGCTTCTCATAGTCTTTGTGGCTAAGCCCTTTAATATGGGCGCGCAGTGAATTGAGGTGCTGACGCAGGCACTGCTTTTTGGTCTCATCGTCTTCAGCGTGGAAATAGCGTTCGTAATCAACCAGACTGACCTTGGCATCGATAACGATATCGCGGCCTTCGGGGAGATGAATAATCACATCTGGGTTACGGCGTTTACCGGATTCATCCTTTAGTGCCACCTGAGTATCGTACTCACGGCCTTTAGATAAACCTGAGTCTTCAAGGAGTTTTTCAAGAATAAATTCACCCCAGTTACCCTGGGCTTTATTATCGCCGCGCAGCGCATTGGCCAGCGAGACCGCATCCGCGGAAACCTGCATGGTCTGCTTTTGCAGCTCACTAAGCTGACCGACCAGCTTATTGCGATCGGCATTTTCTTTATCGTAGGCAGACTCAACCTGCTTGCGAAAATCACCAATATCCCGACGCAGTGGGCTCAGGGTGACCTCTAAAGCCTCTTTATTCTGCACAGAGAATTTCGCCTGCTTATCTTCAAAGATACGGTTGGCGAGATTTTCAAATTCCGTACTAAGGGTTTTCTTGGCATCTTGAAGTAGCTTTAACTGGGCTTCGTACTGACTATGCTGACCGACAAGGCGCTGTTCGAGAACACCATTGGCTGTCGTAAGCTCAAGGCGAATACTGCTGAGTTCAGCCAAATCAGCATCGCTTTTAGCGCGCTGACCACGGACTAATAATTGACTGATAGCGACACCCAGACTGAGGCCGATAAGAAGTCCGCCCAGTGCCCAGAAAATAAAATCGAGTTCATTAGATATTTGCATAGCTTTATTGTATCAGCCTACTGTCAATTGCACCGCAGTTTTGCGATTATACTGGCCTATTTAAATCATAATAAAAGTTGTCGACTCAGGGATGCTGCCACCACTTATAGATATAAGCCTTTTTCGCGACGCTATAGAGCGCGACGCTTTAATATTGACGCCCAATCATCGTCTGGCCGCCAAGATTAATGACGCCTGGGCACTGGCGATAGGCAAATCTGTGTGGCGCCAACCACGCGTCTATTCTATTGATCACTGGCTAAAATACTGCTGGGATGAACTTCAGGATCAAAACCACTCTCTGGTCTCGGGGCTTGCAGTCGTTGGGGCACAGCAGAGCCGCTACTACTGGGAGCGGGCTATTGCCAAAGATGATTCTGCCCATAGCAGTAGTTATGCAAAAATTGCCGCGGATACATTAAAGACATTACAGAACTGGAACCTCAGTGCAGATCAGGTACCGGGCGAGACACCGGCGGTGGAATACTTTAAGCGCTGGACCAATAGCTTTGAAGAGCTGCTGCAGAAAAATAAATTGATCAGCCAGCAATCCAGCTGGCAGCTTATACAGCGTGGCTTTGAACAGGCTGCCCTGCCCGCTGAAACAGAGATCATGCTCTATGGTTTTCAATCTATCCCGCCACTACAGGCGCTTGTTATCGAAACTGCCAGCAGCTCAATCGTTAAAGTAGATACAGATAGCACGGTTTCTAAAAATAATAATCAGGCCTACCGTCTGGAATGTCAGGATCCCCAAACAGAACTGCGGATGGCAGCTAACTGGGCCGCTCAGCAGCTAAAGGCTAAACCCCAGCAACGGCTGGGAATTATTGTGCCGGATCTGAATAACAGCCTGCCGCAGGTGGCCCGCGTTGTTAGCGAAGCACTTAAGTCAGAAGAGACTGAGATGTTGGTGAATATCTCGGCGGGTACAGCTCTGGCGGATACAGCGGTTATTAGTGCGGCTCTTGGGCTTATCGAAATCTTGCAATACGAACGACCATTGAATAACTGGCTGCAACTTCTCTACTCACCGTTTTCAGCATTTGATCAATTGCCACTGCAATATCGTGTTGACTGCGAGCTGGCTCTGCGCAAAACCCGGCGCTTTGAATTTACCCTCGAAAAGTTTTTATCGACAATTATGCCCGACGAAGAATCGCCGCAGATTGATCAACAGCATCGTCAATCAATAGTCGATATTCTCCAGCCTTTAATTGATCTAAAAAGATTTTCCAAGGTCAAAACCGGCACCCAGAAAAACTTCACTGGCTGGGCTCAGTTCTTCAATCAATTTCTCGCCGATATGGATTGGCCTGGCAGCCGCAGCTTAAACAGTATTGAGTACCAGCAGCGCCAGCAGTGGGATAGTACTATTGAGCAGTTCTGTACTCTCGATAACCTGGGCATTGAAGTGGGTCTGGCTACCGCTTTAAAACATCTTCAATTACTGGCTCAGGACTCGGTATTTCATCCTAAAACCGCCGATGCGCCATTGCAGATACTGGGGTTATTGGAAGGCTCGGGACTGCACTTTGATCAGCTGTGGATAGTCGGTATGCACAGCCAGAACTTCCCTGCTTCAGTGGCGATTAACCCGCTGTTGCCCGCAGATTTTCAACGCCAATATGAAATGCCCCACAGCCTTCCGGAGCGTGAATTGCAGATCGCTCAAGAGTTGCTGTCAGGCTATAAAAATAACAGCCAGCGATTGATTCTTAGCTACCCGCTTCTGCGTGGTGAAGAGCAGCTTGAGCCCAGCCCCTTAATTCGCGATATAGCGGTATCCAACGGCGCAGAATTATTTGTTGAGCCAGAGGCTTATCCACCCTGGCTGGCACAACCTGAGCAGTGCGAACTGGTTAAAGATCGCGCGCCCGCCTACAACCCGGCGAGTGAAAATATACGTGGCGGCAGCAAGCTTTTGGAGAATCAGGCGATCTGTCCGTTTAATGCCTTTGCCACACACCGCCTTAAAGCCGAGCCGCTGGAGGAACCTATTCAGGGTCTTTCGGCAATGGATCGCGGTTCACTGATTCATGAAATACTTTTCCGTCTGTGGACTGAGTGGAAAAGCTCCAGCCGTCTATATGCACTCTCCGAAGAACAACTCTCTGCACAGTTATCGACGACTATTGCCGATACTTTAATTGAATGGGCTCCTCGCCATAGCGTTCTGCGCGGTGAGCGCTTCCGGGCTCTGGAGCAGCAGCGTTTGGAGAAATTACTTCGCGAATGGATCGACGAGGAAAAGCAGCGCGAGCCTTTTGAGGTTGCCGATCTGGAGAGCAGTGCCAGCATAAGATTTGGCGATCTCAATATTTCCCTGCGCCTGGATCGAGTCGATCAAATAGGTGATAAATTACTGATTATTGATTACAAAACCGGTCGTGTTCAACCCAGCAAATGGGAAGGAAGCAGGCCTGTTGAGCCTCAGTTACCGCTATATCTTTTGGCCAGCAAACCTCAGGCCAATGGCTGTGCCTTTGCTCAGTTGCGGGCTGGTGATATTAAATTTATTGGCAGCAGTGACAGCCAACTAATCAGCTTTGAAAAACCTGCGGAACACTGGTCAGAGCAAATTGATGAATGGCAGTCTGCACTGTCTAATTTAGCCGCTGAGTTTTGTCAGGGTTATACCAGCGTGGAAGTTCATCACAAGACCAGCTTTGGGTATCAGGATCATTTACTGCCCTTAAATCGCTGGCCTGAAGAATCGGATATTAACGCTGTTCTTCCAAACAATTCCAATGCTGCGACTGAAGAGGATAATCTATGAATCAGTCAGTAGTCGATAGCCCGCAACGGCAGATGGCGCTGGATCCAACCCAGAGCTTTATTGTCTCTGCACCAGCTGGCTCAGGTAAAACCGGACTGATCACCCAGCGGGTTTTACGCTTGCTATGTAGCGTAGAAAATCCCGAAGAGATTCTCAGTATCACCTTTACCCGCAAAGCCGCGGGTGAAATGAGCAGTCGTATTCACAGTGCTCTGCAAGCTGCGGCCTATGAGCCAAGACCAGATAATGAGTACGAGGCCCAGACATGGGATATTGCTGCCCAAGCCGTAGAACGCAATAACCAGCTGGGATGGAATCTGCTCGAGATGCCCGGTCGTCTGCGTATTCAGACTATTGATGGTTTCTGTCGCTATATTGCCAGCCAGTTTGCCCTCGAAACAAAACTCGGCGCTCTACCGGAGCCCAGTGAACAGCCTGCGGTTCACTATGAGCTGGCGGCACGCAATCTACTGCAAAGAATTGAGGAAGATGGCGAGGTCGGCGAACAGTTAGCAGTCCTGCTAGCCCATACCGGCAATGATACCGCGCGCTGCGAACGACTGCTGGCAGATATTCTCGGCAAGCGTGAGCAGTGGTTGCCACTGATTTTTGATGCCAAGGGAAATCAGCAGTATTTCCAGCAGGTGATCGACCAGATTATCGGTGAGACACTTTTAACGCTTCAGGATGCTTTGCTGCCAATCGCTGGCGAGCTAATTTATCTAGCAGATTTTGCCGCCAACCATATACCCACAGATAAACCGTCTCCCATAACTGAGCTGGCCGGTATTACCGAGCTGCCAGATATTAGTCTCGAGGGTATTCAGCAGTGGAAGATTTTACTCAGCATGCTGGTTACTGGAAAGAATGAACCGCGCAAGCAGGTAACGAAAAATAATGGTTTCCCGGCGGATCAAAAAGACGCCAAGCAACAGATGGGCGTACTGCTCGAATGGTGCCGCAACCACCCCGATATCCATGAGTTAATTCTCAATGCACTCTACCTACCTGAATCCAATATAAACCAATCCCAGCAGTTGATGCTCGATGCGCTAAGTTGTCTGCTTCGCCATTTAGCCGCTGAACTTGAGACTGTGTTTAAACAGCATGATCAGTGTGACTATCCGGCTATTACTCTAGCGGCACTGGAAGCTATAGAGCCTTCACCAGAAGATGAATCCATATCTGATATCACGCTTCGGCTAGATTACCAGCTGCGGCATATTCTGGTGGATGAGTTTCAGGATACCTCTGGGGCACAGATTAAATTGCTCGAACACCTGATTGCCGGTTGGCAGCCAGATGATGGCCGAACCCTTTTTCTGGTGGGCGATGCCATGCAGTCGCTGTACGGTTTCCGCAATGCCAATGTCGGACTGTTCATCAATGCCCAGCGCCATCCAATTGGCCCAGTGCAGTGCACACCGCTGGCATTAAGCTGCAACTTCCGCTCGCAAAAAGGCGTTATCGACTGGGTAAACGATACCTTTAGTGAAGCATTTCCTGCAGTACCTGATATCAGCCGCGGTGCCGTGCCCTACTCTGCATCTGAGGCCTTTAAAGCCTCGGGCGCTGATCCCGCAGTAAGCTTCCAGGGTTTTTGCGGCGATGATTATCAACAGGCAGAGGCTGAGTATATTGCCAAGACCTGTAGGGAACTATGCGATAACCAACCGGGCGAATCTATTGCGATATTGGTACGCGGTCGCGGTCATCTGAAAAGCATTGTTCCAGCCCTGCGTGAAGCCAAGCTTAAATGGCAGGCAATTGATATCACACCACTGGCCAGCCGAATGCCGGTTATTGATATGCTTTCGATAACCCGTGCCCTACTTTCACCGGCGGATAAAATTCCCTGGCTAGCACTGTTGCGAGCACCGTTTTGTGGCCTGGATACAGCGGATTTATTAACCATTAGCAATAGTACTTTTGATAGTGCTAATAATAGTGCCGGCACAAAGCGCGGCGATGCGATTCTCGCGCAGCTAGAAAGGTTATCTAATTCTGAAAATTGTCATCAGGCTTATAAGCAATTATCGGATCATGGTCAGAGCGCATTACAACGGGTTGTTCCACTACTCTTAACTGCCTGGAAAAACCGTTCCCGCAATAGCCTGCGTGAAACTGTAGAGCAGCTTTGGGTTGAACTGGGTGGCCCAGCAACGCTGAATGGCAGCGCGGATCTCAGTGATGTGCGCAGCTATTTAGATCTGCTGGAAAACTGGCAGATCGCAGGAAGCCTGACCGATTGGACAGGTTTTCAGCAGGCGGTTGAGAAGCTCTATGCCGCGCCCTCGGGGGACAGTTGTTCTGAAAGCAAGAATGAAAACAAGACTGATAACAGCGGCCAAACGGTGATTCAACTGATGACCATTCACAAGTCAAAAGGGCTCGAATTTGATCATGTGATACTGCCGGGACTGGCGCGTTCATCTGGGTCTGATAGCAAGCCTTTGCTTCGCTGGTGCCAACATATAGATGAGCACAACCAGATGACACTAATGATGGCACCACTGGGTGCTCACGATGAAGAAGATGATAGCGTCTACAGCTACCTTAAACATGAAGATGCCTTTAAGACTCGTCTGGAAAATACCCGTGTGCTGTATGTGGCGGCAACCCGGGCAATTCGTAAACTGTATTTATCCGCCTCGCTCAAAGCGGCAAAAAAACAAGGATGGCAAGCACCGGGTAAGGGCACATTATTGGCACCGATCTGGAAGACGGTTGAGTCAGGGATAGATGACCAGACATACCCTGTCTATTTGGGCCCGGAAGAGGATAAATCAGATGCAGTGACTATCAAACTGCAACATATCCGCCGCCTGCCCGCGCAATTCGAACCCCAGACAGCATCTCAGGGTTCTATGTTGACGGGCAGTGAAGAGATAGCGATCGCTGCAGAAAATCAGGTCGATGAAAACTTATCCACCCGCGCAAGATTACTCGGCACCGTTCTTCACCGAACTCTTAAACAGATCGCCAATGAAGGCGTAGCCAAATGGACAGCCCAGCGTATTACACAGCTACCCACCGCCTGGGCAGCGCAGCTTAAAGAACAGGGAATACTGGCCAGCACTGCTGAACTCGACAGTCTTAGTAATGCTATTCAGCTTATGCTCGAAGACCCAAAGGGGCAGTGGATATTGCACAGGCATGACCAGGCGCAGTGTGAGCAAGCCCTGGGTTATTATCAGCCAGAGCAAAATCGCGCCGGCACTTCGGTGATAGATAGAACCTTTGTCGATGGGGGTCTGCGCTGGATTATTGATTACAAATTTTCCAAGCCCGCAGCCGATGAAAGCCAGAAGCAATTTATCGACAGGCAGACCAACGCTTATCAGGGCCAACTCAGGCACTATGCCAATTTGTATAAAGGTCTACAGGACAATCAAGTACGCTGTGCACTCTATTTTCCTCAAATCCCTATGTTTATTGAGGTTGACGCGGAATAATCTTCAATATTGATAATATTTAAGTACAATAGCTAACTTCGAATAAAGTTAATTGTTAGGAATTCCAACATGGATCCCCACGCAGTAGAAAACATTAATATTGAACCGCCAGAGATCCTGATTACTCCGGCAGAACTGAAGCGTGAAATACCGCTGTCAGAAAAAGCCCGTGACGTTATTTCACAGGGTAGAACAGAGATTGAAAATATCCTTGAACGCAAAGACCATCGGGTTATTGTGGTCGTCGGCCCCTGTTCAATTCATGATCTTAAAGCCGCTCAGGAATATGCTGTGCGCCTAAAAGCCCTTGCCGAAAAAGTCAGCGATACGCTGTTGATCGTTATGCGCGTCTATTTTGAAAAGCCACGCACAACCACCGGCTGGAAAGGTTTAATTAACGATCCGTTTATGAACGACTCGTTTAAGATTACCGATGGTCTGCATATAGGCCGCCAGTTACTTCACGATATTCTTGAGATCGGCCTGCCCACGGCAACCGAAGCCTTAGATCCTATATCGCCACAGTATATGCAGGATCTGATCGCCTGGTCTGCCATTGGTGCACGCACCACTGAATCACAGACTCACCGCGAAATGGCTTCCGGCCTCTCCTCATCGGTTGGTTTTAAAAACGGTACCGACGGCAGTCTGACTGTGGCGATTAATGCCCTGCAGTCCGTAGCTAGCCCGCACCGCTTTTTGGGCATCAATTCCGACGGCAATGTTTCGGTTGTTACTACCAAAGGCAACCCCTATGCCCACGTAGTACTGCGTGGTGGTAATGGCAAGCCGAACTACGACTCGGTCAGCGTTTCAATCTGCGAACAGGAATTGGAAGCGGCTGGAATAGCACCAAACATTATGGTCGACTGCAGTCATGCCAACTCCAATAAAGACCACAATCTACAGCCGCTGGTTTTGGATAATGTGACCAACCAGATCCTCGAAGGGAATAAGTCGATTATCGGCGTTATGATTGAGAGTCATCTAAATGGTGGCAACCAGAAGCTGTCGAGCAATGCCGATGAGATGGCGTATGGGGTTTCAGTTACCGATGCCTGTATCGACTGGGAAACTACTGAGACTTCATTGATATCTATGGCAGATAAGCTGCGTGATGCTCTTAAAACTCGCTAATAACTAGTGATATCGGTCAGCGTATTGATAGTTTGATCTAAAGCCCCTACCCTTTATTGGATTGGGGCTTTTTTATAGGTTCTATTTTTATACTTAAATTCAGTTATTAACCTGATAGAGAAACAGCTCTTATGCCGAGAATACTTTTACTCATCGCAATCATCTTTTCTGTCTGGTACTGGTGGAAGAGTTTTAAAAGCCTACCCACAGAAAAACGCCGATCGTTCCTCTGGCGCAGCGCATTCTGGTCAGTATTGGGTTTCTCAGTGATACTCGTGGCCAGTGGAAGAATGCACTGGCTCGGCGCGGGTCTGGCAGTATTAGTGCCGCTGGCAAAAACCATTTTTGGTTTGGGGTTGCGGGCCCTGCCATTTCTGCAAATTCTTAGCCGCTTTAAAACCAGTCCCTCGCAATTTCGCACCAAATCACTGCTGGTTACAGTAAATTTTTCGACTAAAGAGATGGATGGAGAAGTTTTACAGGGAGAATTTTCCGGCAGGCACCTCTCGCAATTAAGCACCTTAGAACTTCAGAGCCTAGTAGAAGAGTTTAAACAATCAGATCGAGAGTCCTACGTGTTATTGCAGACCTATCTGCTGCGCAACACTCAAGGCGGATCAAATCAAGGTAGCTCGGATCAAAGCTATCAGGCTAGCAATATCTCCGATCTCTCGGAAAAAGAAGCCTATGAAATTCTCGGCCTGGAGCCCAATGCCGCTAAAGAAGATATTATCAAAGCCCATAAGCGACTGATGCAGCGACTGCATCCCGATCGCGGCGGCAGTGACTATCTGGCAGCGAAAATAAATGCAGCGAAAGATAAGCTGGTTTAAAAACCACCGTCCTTTTATTCCCCCTCAATAGGTCGCTCGATCTTTAACTCAATATAAAGTGATAACTGGTTCGCATTATCAACCTGCACTGGTTGCGCGTTTTCTATGACATCATAAAATCGCCTCATTGGTTATATATATTGATGTTGGCAGGTGGCTGACAAGGAGACAGTAAAGGATGGACATCACTAAAACAACTTTTGGCAAGCTTATTTACGGCACAGCCGCAGCTCTATTAATCAACTGCTCAGCACTTGCTGAAACCGTTGAAATCACCTACGAAGGTCTGGGTACCGCTACCACATTGGAAGTTAAAGATCGCCCAGATATAACAACTGGCGCCTTTGAATTAACCATTGATGGTGATAACCGTTTAGCGGTGATCAACGACAATTCCAGACATTATCTCAGCACCTGGAATGCCACCGTAAACACCTACAACGATATTCAGAATGGTGCAGGTAAATACAACAATCACCGAAACGACAAGACAAAATACAGTCAGGCTGGTTATCTATTTACCCTGCTGGATTTTTCTGAATCTCTCAGCGCAACAGCGGCTAAATACAATGCTCTGGTTAACTATGTGATCTGGGATATTATGGGATCAGTGCCAAAGCTTGATGATCGTTCAGATCGTCGTACTGCAAAGCAGCTAAAAGAACAGGCAAGCGGGCAGAAAAACTTTGATTGGTCGAGCACCATGTTGGTTTATACCTCAAATGAACGCCTTGCCAGTAGAGAGCTATTCGCCTCTATTCAGCCACCTATAGCAACACCAATCCCCAGTGCGCTGTTTCTATTTGGTTCTATGGCTCTGGGATTATTTGGAATAGTCGCAAGAAAGCGGATTAACGCATAAAGTCATAAAACACTCTGCCCAATAATAAAAAGGCTCCTCCGGGAGCCTTTTTATTGCCTGCTGTTTTTCTGCTGTATTTCAAGCGGTTTTTTAACGGTAAAGGCAATATAACCACCAAGCGCATATAGCCTGCAAAGCATTTGCCCTCTACAATAGAGACATTCAATAAAGGTCAATTCAATGTCTCAGCCATCAGCAACAATCGCACTTACCCAAGATTTAATTCGCCGTCGTTCAGTTACCCCAGAGGACTGTGGTTGTCAGCAGGTGATGATCGATCGATTAGCCGCTATTGGTTTTCATATTGAGAAGCTGCGCTTTGAGGACGTAGATAATTTCTGGGCGGTTCGCGGCACTGAGGGGCCAACACTCTGTTTTGCCGGCCATACCGATGTAGTTCCTACCGGACCGGAAGAAAACTGGCAGTTACCGCCCTTTGAAGCCACTATCAAAGAGGGTTATCTCTACGGGCGCGGTGCTGCAGATATGAAGGGCTCACTGGCCGCTATGGTAGTTGCTGTTGAACGCTTTGTAGCAGAGAACCCAGATCATCAGGGGCGCATTGCATTCCTGATCACCAGTGATGAAGAAGGCATAGCCACCAATGGTACGGTAAAAGTCGTCGACTGGTTGCTAGAGCGCGATATGCTTCCAGAATGGTGTCTGGTGGGTGAACCCTCAAGTACAGACCAGTGCGGTGATGTTATTAAGAACGGGCGCCGTGGATCACTTGGCTGTACTCTGACCGTAAAAGGTTTACAGGGCCATGTGGCCTACCCTCATCTGGCAGATAATCCGGTTCATCGCGCAGCACCAGCACTGGCCGAATTAGCCGCTGAAGAATGGGACCAAGGCAACCAGTTCTTTCCCGCCACCAGCTTTCAGATTTCCAATATTAATGGAGGAACCGGCGCGACCAATGTTATCCCCGGTGAAGTTGAGGTTATTTTTAACTTCCGTTTTTCTACCGAGCTAACTGAGCAACAGTTAATTGAACGCACAGAAAAGATTCTCAACAAACATGGTCTTAAGTATTCAGCCAACTGGAATCTTAGCGGCCTGCCCTTTTTAACCGCTAAGGGCGAACTGGTTGCCGCGACTGTTGCTAGTATTACCGAGGTCACCGGACTGGATCCGGAATTATCGACCGCCGGCGGTACCTCTGATGGCCGTTTTATTGCCCCCCATGGTGTTCAGGTAATTGAACTGGGCCCGGTCAATGCGACCATTCATAAGATTGATGAAAATATCAGCGTCAATGACCTGGATACACTAACGGACATTTACCAATCTTTACTAACAAAGCTTTTCACATAAAGGGCTATAAAAGCCGCTCAATAACGCCAACAAGGAGTCGGCTATTAACCCTTTGACGAGTTTTTTGTATCTCTCGACAATCTTGATCTGGGGTTCAACTTGGCTGGCTATTACCTATCAGCTTGGGGAAGTCGATCCCTTAGTCTCAATTATCTATCGTATGACGCTGGGTTCAGTACTGCTGTTTATCTGGTGTTTGGCGCGAAAAATCCCGTTAAAAATAAATCCTGTTACCCATGGGTTTCTTCTCGCTCAGGGCGGCCTCTTATTCGGTTTAAATTTCTGGGCTATTTATATTGCTGAAATCTATTTAACCAGCGGCATAGTGGCGGTTATATTTTCACTTTTAGTGTTCTTCAATATTATTAATGGACGGATTTTCCTAAAACAGCCTATTTCAGGAGTCACTCTGATTGGGGGACTTATCGGTATCTTCGGAGTGGCAATGCTGTTTTACCCGGAGATTGCTAAATACGCTTCCACTGAAAATACACTGTTTGGTTTTAGCATGGCTGTATTAAGCGTGGTCATAGCTTCGCTGGGAAATATTGCCGCCACTCGCAATGGCCGTACGGGCCTTTCTGTGTGGTCAATCAATGCCTGGTCGATGCTCTACGGTTCTCTTATCTTACTGGCAATCGCACTGTTAAGCGGCGCTGAGTTTACCTATGAGAACAGTTTTGAGTACACGGCTTCATTAGTTTATCTATCTGTATTTGGCACTGTGTTGGTGTTTGGTGCCTATCTGAAATTACTGGTTAGCATAGGCCCGGATCGCGCCAGCTTTACTGCCTTGATTATCCCTTTTGTCGCCATAATGCTATCGACTGCCTTTGAGGACTATCAGTGGACTTCCTTTGGGATTGCAGGATTTATCTGCGTGATATGCGGTAACTTCCTGGTCATTGCGAGGCGTTAGCAATAAATCCGGGGGATTAGGCGGGAAGCTTTTTCAGGGTATAAATATCATAGCGGGTCGACTTACCCTCTAACGAATAGCTAGGTTTCTTTTCCGCCAGATAATTAGCGCCAGCCGGACGCTTAACAACCACACGATAGGTAGCTACATTGAGAGCCAGCGCTAACAGCCCATCTGCATCTGCATCAGTACCCACAATGGCATGAAAAGCCTGCATCTGTTTTTTAACTTTGGCGGACTTCTTGCGCTCGGGAAACATTGGATCCAGATAAACCACATCTATTGAAACTGAATCACTCGATCGACTGCCCCACCCTTTTCTCCCTGCTGCAAATAGTCTGCTGAATTGGCTTCTACCAAACGGCATCTGTGCATAATCTCTCTTAACTCAGAATCGTCCTCTGCACTGGTTACAGCTCTTGTTAGCCCATCAGCAAGCAAACTGTGGACAATGGGATTGCGCTCAACCATGGTCACAGAACAGCCCAGTGAGGCGAGCACAAAGCCATCGCCACCCAAACCTGCGGTAAGATCCAGAACCCGTGGAGAAAACTTACCGGAAACACCTATGGCCTTAGCAATGGCCTGGCCATTGCCACCACCAAAACGACGGCGGTGACTGTGGCTACCACCGGCAAAATCGCAACTTATAGGCCCATAGCCCTTATCAGCAGATGGAACCAGAGATAAGCCCGACTCTGATAGCTCGAGAAGGTAATCATAGGTTGCAGAATCAGCCTCACGCAGAGGTAATTGAAGCTTTTCAGAGAGCTGCTGTGCGCGGTGGTTGAGATTCGGAGAGGTAAAGGCTATTTCGATAATCGGCATTGGCCTATTTTGCCATTTAACTCTATTGATAGGCAGACTTTTACCGCTTTATTTAGGGCCTTATAAAAAGCTAGCCAAAATCAACTTACAAAATAAGCTTAAATATAAAAAATATTACCCAATCAGTTATTTGTCACACCGATGTCTCTATGACAGCTTTATTACAAAATCAAAAAGATACCCACAAAAGCTGTGGATAACTTTGTGGATTAAATGGTGTTTGGATAGGTTAAACCCCCAAAAAACCAACAGTTTTGTTAAATTGATCAATTTTTAACCACATCAATAAACCGTTATAAATCAATGAGTTATGAAATTAGAAGGTAAAAATCAATAACTTACGCGAGTTTCGTGAAAAAAATTCTAGTTAAAAAAGAACTCTGTGGAAAAAAGTCATAAAAAAGTTAAAAAAGAGGCCTTAAAAGGACCGGAAGTGTTTGCATTGGGTAAAAAAAAATGTTTTCAACCTGAACCAAGAACTTAAAAAAGCGCGCTGTAAGTACTTATACTCAGCTGAGTTCCAACCAATCAAAGCCCTGCTGCTGACAGGCATAATAAAGATTACCGCTATTTGCAATAACTGGCTCCACCGCAGTCCTGACTTTATCGATGGTGTTATTTTTATCGCTGATATGACCTATAACCAACTGTTGAATACGCTGCTGATCAATCACCGAAAGCAGTGTTGCTGTCTGCTGATTATTTAAGTGCCCCCAGGGACCAGAGACACGGTCTTTAAGGAATTCAGGGTAAGGCCCAGCCATAAGCATATCGAAGTCATGATTGGCCTCCACCAGCAGCCCATCGCAATTGGCATAGGCAGACTCTATATGCGGGGTTAATGAGCCAACATCGGTCAATATACCCAACTGGTGGTTATCGCTATTAAAAAGGTACTGAACAGGCTCTCTGGCATCATGAGGGACAGGAACTGGCGTCACCGACAGATCTCCAACCTTAAATTGAGTATGACTATCGATAATATAAAATGGAAAGGCGCGATCTTCAGCCTTGCGACTGCGCATACAGCCAGCAGTTACATAGACATCAATATTGAATTTGGCGGATAGAGGTATAACGCCCTTCCAGTGATCACTGTGTTCGTGAGTGACTAGAATGGCGTCTATATCATTAGGGGTTTTACCAAGCTTTTCCAGACGCTTGGTGGTATCCCTAATAGAGAAACCGCAGTCGATCATGACACAGGTGTCACGCCATTCGACAAGCGTGGCATTACCTTTGCTGCCACTGCCGAGAGATGCAAAGCGCATTGTGAAAGCGCCTTAAGACATATTATTGCGTAAAATCTTTAACAGCCGAAGGGTTTCGGCTTTGCCAAGACCTTCAGAATCGGGACCTACAACCCTGACTTCTACATTGGCACCGACCACCTGTACCAGCACTTGATAGTTGACCTGTAGAATTTCGTCACCGCTACCCTCGCCAAACCAGCGAGCAAAGAAACCTGGTTCATCAGTGGATTGATCGGTGTAATTTACATACAGAGTTCCCTCTGAACGGTTCTTGTCGACAAGAGTAAAGCCACCGCGATCAGCGGAGTACAGAATCGATGCCCAGGCGCGATCGAAGCTCAGTTTGATCTGAATAAACGGGTCGGCAACCTCTGGAGTAATCACCACAACTTTTGCCTCGCCACCAATATTTTGCGCGAGCAACGATACCGACGCGTAATCGGACGCTCCGGCCAGCTCATTGGCGAGCATAGTCAGCATATCTTTTTCCCGCTGATCACTATCAGAAGCCTGCGGCCATACCGCCTGTTCTTCCTCAGAACGGACAGCCTGATTGTGCAGCAGCGATATTTCCGAGCTATTTAGCTGAACGCCAGGGGAAATCTGAAAGCGAAAACGGTGAGAATTATCTTCATCGGAATTAAACTTTACCCAGACTGTTTCAATAACCCCTGAAGAGCCTTCGGCTAGCGCAGCGGGAACACCGTTGCGGTTTAAAACACTGCGCACCCGAGGCCAGAGTTCACTGGGGGGATTATTGATCAAGACCCAGCGACGACCTTCCAGACTCTGGATTTTAACCAGCTGCTCGAAGGTATTAACCGATGCTGGCTGTGGACGTGGCGCTTCAAAATCAACCAACTCGATGGATTCGCTGGCGATCTGCGGAATCGGGTAGAGCTGGCCGATAACCGATCGATCAAGACCTGCGGGTATAGCAGTGACCTCAGTCTCTTCAGTGAGCAGATAGTCATTACTTCGATCGCGTAAGCCGAGCCAACCACAGCCGGTTAAACTCAGGATGACAAAGATATTCAGCGCACTTATCAATGATTTCATTTTAATCGGTAGCCCCGTAATTTTATTATTAAAAGTCGTTAAACCAACTCTGCACTGAGCATAGCATCTCGAACTACCTCATAATGCGATTCAGAAAGCGGGGTCATTGGCAGACGCAGTGCGTTGGCCAGCAATCCCAGTTCAGCCACTGCCCATTTAACCGGTATAGGATTGGCTTCAACAAACAGGCTGTCGTGCAGTGGTGCCAGTTTCGAATCTAACTGCAAAGCCTTCGTCGCATCACCGCTGAGCGCCGCAGCGCACATCTCTGACATCAGTTTTGGCGCAACGTTTGCAGTCACCGAAATATCGCCGTGACCGCCAAGCAACATCAACTCTCTGGCCGTTGCATCATCACCGGAGTAAACCGCGAAATCTTCAGGACATAGAGCTATAACTTCTCTGGCCCGATCAAGGTCACCGGTGGCCTCCTTGATACCGACAATATTGTCAATATGGCTGAGCCGCTGCACGGTTTCGGGCAACATATCGCAGGCGGTACGGCCCGGCACATTGTAAAGAATCTGATCTATATCCACCGCCTCGGCAATGGCTCTGTAATGTAGATACAGGCCCTCTTGAGTCGGTTTATTGTAATAGGGAGTGACTAATAGGCAGGCGGCGGCGCCAGCATCAGCGGCGGCCTGAGTAAGCTCAATAGCTTCGCGAGTGGAGTTGGCACCAGTGCCAGCGATAATTGGAATACGACCAGCAGCCTGTTCAACCACAACACTGATAACTTGGGCGTGTTCAGCAACACTGAGAGTCGCTGACTCTCCGGTAGTGCCAACCGCAACTATGCTATCGGTGCCCTGCTCTATATGCCATTCGACAAGCTTCTTCAGCGCGTCCCAATCCACCTCTAGAGAGTCAGGGTGCATCGGAGTTAACAACGCGACAATACTTCCGCTAATCATGACCTACTTCCTTTTAAAACTATTCTGTGAAAAACACGTAATGGTACTGTTGGCACTCAGGCTACACAAGCTAAACCTACACTCATATGGCCGAGCGGCGACTTTTCTTTTTCGTCGGCAAGTTATATAAATCCGGCTCGCCCTCAGGGCGGTTTTTAAACCGTCTGTGTACCCATAGGTACTGGTCTGGTTGGAGCATAATAAACTCTTCGACAATCTTATTGATTCGCGTGGTATCGACTAGATCGTCGCCAACCGGAAAGTTCTCCAACGCAGGATGGATAGTAATTTTGTAACCCTGGGAACCGGGTAGCCTGATATGGCTAAAGGGCACAACCGCCGCACCGGTTTTTTCGGCAAAGCGCGCTGTGGCATATACTGTAGCTGCAGGAATATTAAAAAACGGAACAAACAAACCCTGCTGCAGACCGTAGTCCTGATCCGGGCCATACCATAGAGCACGACCTTTCTTAAGAGCCTTCATGGTACCGCGCACATCGCGGCGCTCGTAAACCACGCCGTTGAGTATGCCCTTAGCCAATCGGCCACGGGCCTGCAAGAAATCGTAGACCGGATTGCCATGAGCGCGGTACATACCATCCATTTCAAGCAGTGTCGAAATAGCCGCTGCGCCAATTTCTAGCGTGGTGAAATGAATGCCCATAAGCATAATTCCGCGATCTTTAACCGCTTCCAGATGCTCTTGCCCTTCAAATTGTAGTAGCTTGTTAAAGCGTTTTTTCGACCACCACCAGGCGATACCCACTTCCATAACCGCAATACCGGTACTGATAAAATTAGCTCTCAACATGGCCTGCTGTTCTGCGGCACTAAGATCTGGAAAGCAAATTTCGATATTTCGCCGGGCAATAGTTTTGCGACGACTTGGCAAGGCATAAAAGATTAGGCCAATCGCCCTGCCCAAAACCAGTAACAACGGAAATGGTAACAGGGTGATTAAACGCCATAGGCCAAAAGCAAACCAAGTCAACCAATAGCGCGGATGCAGCAGTGCCGGTTTAAATTGAGTGGCTTTTGAACTCATATCTAAGGCTTATACAAGATTGCTGATCTGAACATTGGGATCGACATCGGCATCGTAATCCACACCGTCAATCTCAAAGCCAAACAGATTGAGGAACTCCTGCTTGTAGCCGACAAAATCGGTTAGCTCGGCAAGATTCTCAGTGCTGATATTAGCCCAGGCTTCAGCAACTACATCCTGAACTTCAGGGAGTAATTCTAGCTCATCGACACGCAGGCGACCCTCTTCGTCAGTCCGCGGTGAATCGCTGTAGAGACATTCAGAATAGAGTCTGTAGAGCTGTTCAATACAACCCTCATGAGTGCCTCTGCGCTTCATCTCTTTAAACAGCATGGCCAGATACAGCGGCATAATTGGAATTGCCGAACTGGCCTGAGTAACAACTGCTTTGAGCACAGAAACTCGCGCATCGCCGCCACTTGCCGCAAGCTTTTCACGAATTGAAATCACCCGCTTATCAAGATCTTTCTTGGCCTGACCGATAGTGCCATCCCAGTACAGATCCCAGGTCATCTTCTCACCGATATAGGTAAAGGCCGTGGTCTTAGCGCCTTCCGCCAGAACACCGGCTTCGTCCAGAGCATCGATCCACATCTGCCAATCTTCACCACCCATCACCGCAACCGTGTCAGAAATCTCCTGATCATTGGCCGCTTCGAGGCTAAATTCCTGAATAGTTTCTTTGTCGGTATTAATACCGCGCATGGTGACATCTTTACCCACCGGCTTAAGAGTAGAATTAAATACCTCACCCGTTTTAGGGTGCTGTCGACGGGGAGCCGCCAGACTATAGATAACCAGATCTACCTGACCGAGATCCTGCTTAATAGTCTCGATGGTCTTGGCTTTAATCTCGTCGGAGAAGGCATCGCCATTAATGCTTTTTGCATATAGGCCATCCTGCTCGGCAAACTTGTGGAAAGCCGCAGAGTTGTGCCAGCCGGCAGTGCCAGTCTTGGTCTCAGTGCTCGGCTTTTCAAAGAAGATGCCCAATGTCGATGCGCCGCCACCAAAGGCTGCGCCAATACGCGCGGCCAGGCCGTAGCCGGTTGACGAGCCAATCACCAGCACGCGCTTCGGTGAAGCTATAGGTGACTGAGCTTTAATAAAATCAATCTGATTTTTAACATTGGTTTCGCAACCCACTGGATGAGTTGTAATACACATAAAGCCGCGAACGCGGGGCTTAATTATCATTGAACAGTCTCCGTATATAGCCGATTAGAGTTGAAGGTGCGCATGATACCCTAATGCCAATCTTTACCCAAAAATTAAGCGCAAAAATCTCTCTATTTGAACAGATAAGCGCAGGTATTTGATCATCTTGTAATCGCAACCCGTACAATGGGCATAAATCTATACGAGTTAAACCATTGAACCCTGATCAAGAAAATCCATCCCTGGGCTACCCTTTTCTGCGTGAAGAATTTTTACAGGCTCTGGAAGATAGCCAGAGCGCCTGCGAGAGCAGTGGCTGGAACCCAATCCACCTGCAACTGCAATCCGAGAGCGAAGCACAACAACAGAGCAGCGCCTTTATGCCGCTCTATCTTAAAGATCATTCAATGGGTGAATATGTCTTCGACTGGGCCTGGGCCAATGCCTATCACGACAATGGCCTCGACTACTACCCCAAGCTGGTTACTTCGATTCCCTTTACGCCCTCGGTTGGGCCAAGAGTTCGAACCACTCAGCCCTTAACAACTGGCGAGTGCCGACAACTGGTCGATGAGGTTCTTGAGGTTGCCGAGGAAACCGGCGCGTCCAGCTGGCACTTTTTATTTCCCGGTGCCGAACATTTAGAACTGTTTAGCGACGAAAGATTGTTGCAGCGCAGTGGCGTGCAATATCAGTGGCACAATCGCGGTTATGAGTCTTTCGATGATTTCACTGCGAGTATGATGTCGCGCAAGCGCAAGATGATTCGCAAAGAACGCAAGGCTATTGTCGATCAGGGAATCCGCGTTAGCGTTGAAGTCGGCGCGGCTATCAGCCCGGAAATCTGGCGGCTGTTCTATCAGCTCTACGAGCGTACCTATATCAAACGCAATGGCACCAGAGGCTATTTAACGGAAGAATTTTTTAGGCAGATTGCCGCAACTATGCCCGAGCAGATCGCTATGGCGGTGGCCTGGCAGGGTGATATCCCTATCGCCTGTGCGCTGTACTTTTTTGATGATGAAACACTCTATGGACGCTACTGGGGCAGTGTCGATGAGTTTACCTATCTGCACTTTGAACTCTGTTATTACAGCGGTATTGAGTTTGCGATTAGCCGTGGTATTCAACGCTACGATGCTGGTGCCCAGGGTGAGCACAAGATTGTGCGTGGTTTTGAGCCGGTTGAAACTCACTCATTGCACTGGATTAAACAGCCTCAATTTAGGCATGCTATTGCGCGCTTTTTAGAGCGGGAAAAACTGGGGATCAACGAGCATATACTCCAGGCCCAAGAGATGCTGCCCTACCGCAAAGATTAATCCGCTACCAGGAACCTGTATTGGCCATCGACAGCCAGGGCTCTTGTGGCTCCAGGGTCAATCCCTCCTGAAGGATTTCGATAGAGATATTATCCGGTGATCGCACAAAGGCCATATGCCCATCACGCGGCGGACGGTTAATCACTACACCAGCATCAGCCAGACGCTGACAGGTCTTATAGATATTCTCGACTCTGTAGGCCAGATGACCGAAATTGCGACCCTGGGAATATTGTTCCGGCTCACTACCATCCTCAGCTTCCCAGTTATAGGTCAGTTCCAACAATGGTGACTTTGATTCACGAGCTTTATCTATATCATCGGGCGCACCGAGAAATACCAAGGTAAAACGTCCCTTAGGATAATCGTCACGATACAACTCGACCAACCCCAAACCCTGGCAGTAAAAATCCAGTGACTTCTGCAAGTCAGTTACCCGCACCATAGTATGTAAATAGCGCATAACGCCTCCATAACCTTTAAATAAAAAAACCATCCATAAAAAAACCATCCATAAATAATCCACCCATAAAAAAAGGATCTTTGATTTCTCAAAGACCCCTTATGGTATAGATAATAGCTAACTTAGAGCGCTAAGTGACGAATATCGCTAAGCAGCTTAACCAGATGGGTCATAAAGCGACCGGCATCACCGCCGTTGATCACACGGTGATCGTAGGACAGTGCCAAAGGCAACATTAGACGCGGCGCAAACTCAGTGCCATTCCAAACCGGTTTAATCTGCGACTTAGAAACACCGAGGATACCCACTTCCGGAGCATTGACGATTGGCGTAAAGCCATTGCCACCAATAGCACCCAGACTGGACAATGTGAAACAACCACCGGACATCTCAGCTGGCGTTAACTTGCCATCACGAGCCTTGGCAGCCAGATCCATAATATCCGCTGAAATCTCCCAGATACCCTTTTGATCAACATCTTTAATCACTGGTACAACCAGACCGCGAGGTGTATCCACAGCCATACCAATATTAATGTAGTGCTTCTGCACCACATGCTGACCATCAGCGCCCATAGAGCGAGCAAAGATAGGATTGGCCTGCAGTGTTGCGGCCAGAGCCTTGATCAGGAACGCGACAGGGGTTATACGCACACCGCGCTTCTCACCTTCAGCCTTAAGGCCTTTACGGAAAGCTTCCTGCTCAGTGATATCGGCATCGTCAAACTGAGTAACATGGGGAATATTCAACCAGTTGCGCTGCATATTGGCTGCAGTGAGCTTCTGGATCTTGCTTAACTTGACCTCTTCGATCTCACCAAACTGGCTGAAATCAACCGCAGGAATTGGTGGGATACCAGCGCCACCAGCAGCTGGAGCTGCAGCAGCGCTTTCTTTATTTTGCATAACCTTCTTAACGAAGTTGCTAACATCATCTTTCTGGATACGACCCTTGGGGCCAGTACCTGAAACCTGAGTTAGGTCTACACCGAGCTCGCGGGACAGTAGACGCACGGCAGGACCGGCGTAGACATCGGCACCAGCAGTGGTGGCAGTCTCTTCAGCGACTGCAGCAGGAGCAGCTTCGGCAACAGGTGCAGGTGCTGGAGCAGCGGCCTGAGGTGCTGGTTCTGCAGCGACTTCAGGAGCAGCTTCCGGAGCAGGCTCTTGACCAGCAGTCACTTCAAACAGAGCAACATCATCACCAGTACCAAGCTTATCGCCCTCGGCAACAACAATCTTTAGAACTTTACCGGAATGCGTGGATGGAATATCCATAGTCGCTTTATCGGATTCGAGAATCACCAGAGTATCGCCTTCGCTAACCTCGTCACCGACAGCAACACAGATCTCGATCACATCAACTTTGTCATCATTACCAATATCAGGCACCTGAATCATTAACTCAGAGGCTGAGGCTGGCGAGCTTGCAGCGACTTCAGCAACAGCTGCTTCAATAGGCTGTTCATCGGCAGGTGCTTCTTCGACAGCAGCCGGCTGTGGCTCTTCAGCAGCAGCTTCATCGGCAACTTCAATCTCGGCAATAGGATCGCCAACACTGACTGTGGCACCCTCTTCAACCAGGTATTTAGTAAATACGCCAGTTGCCGGACTCGGTATATCCATAGTGGCTTTATCCGATTCCAAAACCAGCAGGGAATCTTCAACTTCAACACTATCACCAGGGGCTAGGCCCAGCTCGATAACTTCAACTGTCTCGGCACCGCCAAGATCTGGAACTACTACTGTTTGAATTGTCACATTAAATCCTTTATTAGCATTTTTTTCGGCAGACTGGCTTGCAGCAAAAAAAGCCGCAGGCTCAGCCTATCTGTACTCTATAAACGCAATTAAACGTGTAATGGATTGGCCTTTTCAGGATCAATACCAAATTTCTTAATCGCCTTAGCCACTACCGATGTTTTGATCTTACCCTCATCAGCCAACGCTTTCAGCGCTGTAACAGTAATAAAGTGTCTATCAACTTCGAAGAAGTGACGCAGCGCCGCACGGCTATCACTGCGGCCGTAGCCATCGGTACCCAATACATACAGTGGGTTATCGATATAGGCACGCAACTGCTCAGAGTAATTCTTCATATAGTCGGTGGCGATAACCACTGGCTCGGAACTACCTTCCAACTGCTCGGCGACATAAGACTTCTTGGCTTTCTTATCCGGGTGCAACAGGTTCCAGCGATCGACCGACTGACCTTCACGGGTCAATTCGTTAACACTGGTCAGACTCCAGATATCCGCTTCAACCGAGAACTCTTTCTTAAGAATTTTAGCCGCTTCACGAACTTCATTAAGAATCGTACCCGCACCCATCAGCTGAACTTTCAGATCGCCTTTAGCGCCCTGCTCGAACTTATACATACCTTTAATAATGCCCTCTTCGGCACCTTCAGGCATGGCTGGCTGAACATAGTTCTCGTTCATAGTCGTCAGGTAGTAGAAGCAGTTCTCTTTATCTTCGAACATACGCTTAACACCGTCCTGAACCACAACTGCCAGCTCATAGCTGTAGGCAGCGTCATAGCTCTTACAGTTTGGCACTGTGTTGGCAAGAATAAGACTGTGGCCATCCTGGTGCTGCAGACCTTCACCGTTAAGTGTGGTTCTACCTGCAGTTGCACCGATCAGGAATCCTCGTGCCTGACTATCACCAGCGGCCCAGGCGAGATCGCCAATACGCTGGAAGCCAAACATGGAATAGAAGATATAGAATGGAATCATCGGACAGTCACTGGTGCTGTAGGCAGTTGCCAGAGCTAACCAGGCAGACATAGCGCCGGCTTCGTTAATACCCTCTTCGAGAATAACGCCCTTCTTGTCTTCCTTGTAGTACATCACCTGCTGGTGATCGTGAGGCACATATTTCTGACCTTCAGAGGTATAGATACCCAGCTGACGGAACATGCCTTCCATACCAAAGGTACGGGCTTCATCGGGAACAATCGGCACGACTGAGTTGCCAATCGTCTTATCTTTAACCAGCGTAGAAAGAACACGGACAAACGCCATAGTGGTAGAGATTTCTCTCGTGCCACTGCTCTCAAGCTGCTTCTTAAAGGTATCCAGACCAGGTGCTTTCATGGCCGTAAAGTCAGCCTGACGCGCTGGCAGAGAACCACCGAGTGACTTGCGACGACGGCGCATATATTCAAGTTCAGGGCTGTCTTCCGCAGGACGGTAGTAAGGCACTGATTCCAGATTGTCATCAGACACTGGAATACCAAAGCGATCGCGGAAGCCTTTCAGGCTGTCGATATCAAGCTTCTTCACCGAGTGAGTATCGTTGGCCGCTTCGCCAGCACCACCCAGTCCATAACCTTTAACGGTCTGAGCCAGAATAACCGTTGGCTGACCTTTGTGCGCTGATGCTTCTGCATAAGCAGCGTAAACCTTATAGGGGTCGTGACCACCGCGGTTCAAATACATAATCTGTTCGTCGGTCATATCCTTAACCAACTCGAGCAGCTCTGGGTACTTACCAAAGAAGTGCTCACGGGTATAGGCACCGCCGTTAAACTTGTAGTTCTGCAACTCACCGTCACAGACTTCGTTCATACGCTTAACCAGCAGACCTGAAGTATCTTTTTCCAACAGGCGATCCCAGTGACGGCCCCAAACGACCTTAATCACATTCCAGCCAGCACCGCGGAAGACACCTTCCAGCTCCTGCATGATTTTACCGTTACCACGCACAGGGCCATCGAGACGCTGCAGGTTACAGTTAACCACGAAGGTAAGGTTTTCCAGCTGCTCGCGACCGGCCAGCGAGATTGCACCGAGGCTTTCCGGCTCATCACACTCACCGTCACCGAGGAATGCCCAGACCTTGCGATCACCGCGAGGCACCAGGCCACGAGCTGACAGGTAACGCATAACGTGCGCCTGATAGATCGCCTGAATTGGGCCAAGACCCATAGATACAGTTGGGAACTGCCAGTAGTCCGGCATCAACCAGGGGTGTGGGTAAGAAGAGAGACCGCCGCCATCAACTTCACGACGGAAGTTATCTAGCTGCTCTTCATTGAGGCGCCCTTCAAGGAAGGAACGCGCATACATACCTGGAGCACTGTGTCCCTGGAAGAACACAAGATCACCGAGATGATCGCCCTCGGGGCCACGGAAGAAATAGTTAAAACCAACATCATAAAGAGTCGCTGCAGAAGCGAAACTGGCGATATGACCGCCGATACCTTCACTCTTCTTATTAGCACGCATAACCATCGCCAGAGCATTCCAGCGAATAATCGAACGAATACGACGCTCCATAAACAGATCGCCGGGCATACGCTTTTCGCGGTTGGCCGGGATTGTATTATGGTAGGGAGTGGTAACCGATGAAGGCAGCTGTAAGCCTTGTTTGTTAGCGTGGTCTTGCAGCTGATTGAGAAGAAATGTGGCTCTTTCATCGCCATGCGTCTTACAAACAGAATCGAAGGCTTCTAGCCATTCTTGAGTTTCAAACGGATCTAAATCCTGAGTCATTCGTCACCAACCATTTTTTTATTAGTCATTTTTTCGTAGCCCCTTGCATACAAGTGTTACTGTATAACATGCCACAAAAAATCAGGCGCCAATTTTAATGTAGCTCAGCTACAAAATCAACGGGATGCCCGGATTTAAAATAAGGTTAAGGCTTAATCAGCTAAAAAATGAAGATTGTAACCAACTGTTTTATATAACTATTTTCTAAATCAATCTAAGTTAGTAGAATTACAAAAAGAATGACCCTCAATATTTAGAAGTCATATTGGTAAACCGCGCCCTGCTCACGCAGGTCTGTAGTACTAATTTCCTGCTCCGGCGCAGCGGTCTCAACCGACAATCCGCGGATATCACCGACCACCACAGCACTGTAAGCACGGTTTAAACTGCTTAAAGTCACCGCGGCAACCTGCTCAGCCAACTGCTGACGAAAATCAAAACTGTTATAACCCAAACCCACCGATTCCATAAACCGACCATTGAGCTCGGCTAAATTTTTCGGTGTTTCCTGCAAGCTGCTCAAAACAGATGTTTTATAGCGCTTTAGATCGGCTTGGTTAAGTGATGCAACCTCCTCCGCATAGCGGTTCAGGAATTGATCAAACTCTGACCGCAACAACTGTTCATCCGCTGTAGGTGATTGCACCAACAGTGCAATCCCAGGAACCCGCAGATGATTGCTGGCAAAAGCGGCAACCACATAGCCCAACTGTTTCTCTGTGCGAAGACTGGTATAAAATGGAGAAGAGAGCATTTCGCCAATCAATAACATATGGGCGCGCTCTTCCAAAGTATCGCTGCGACCCTGTATATAGAGCATTAAAGCTGCATCACTATGATCGATGGGAATCTGTGCGCGATATTCGCCAAGGTCTAATTTAGCAACTGTCTGCTGTGGCTGAACCGCTTTAAGCTGGGTCCAACTCGATAGGCTGGCGATAATTTTCTCGGCAGACTGGCGATCATGATTACCACTGATCAGAACCTTGAGTTTAAGGTTCTGGGTAAAATCTTTAACCTGGGCAGCAAGTTCAGGCATAGATAGCTGATTGACCGCATTGGCTTTTTGAATTGGAGTCCACTGCCCTTTAAGCATCGAATAAAGACTGGCGACAACCTGGCGAAACGGATACTCACGGCGGAAATTGTTAAGGTCTCGAACCATTGAT
This sequence comes from uncultured Pseudomonadales bacterium, assembly GCA_943846685.1. Lineage (GTDB taxonomy): Bacteria > Pseudomonadota > Gammaproteobacteria > Pseudomonadales > Porticoccaceae > HTCC2207. The sequence continues at coordinate 1,461,368 of OX044363.1, read as the reverse complement.
TGCTGAATTCGATCAAAGCGCTCCTGCTGCCACACTGGGTTTTTGAGTGCCGCAAGAATATCGTTTAACAGTGCTGATTGACGGTCTGAATAACCACCGACAACAACACTAAATCCTTTATTGGTCGGCTGAAGCGAGAACGTTAAGCCCGCCTCGGTGGCCGGATAAACCTTTGCCCCTAGCTGATCATCAATATAGGCGAGATAGAGCTGTATAGCGGCGGCCTTGGCCGGGGAATTGATACTAGCGGATTCCAGTGCGGCAATAATATGTGCCTTGGGAACGCCAAACCGGGTATCCTGAAAATGCCATGCAGTCACAGTGTCGCTCTGCACTAACAGCTCGGGAATTGGATTTTCAGCAGTCGCCAGTAACTCGAGATCCTCTGCTATATAAGGGTTGTTCGATGGTAATTTAAGCTCTGCAAATTTTTGCGGCCGATTCCATTTTTCAAGCTGTGTAGCGGAAATCTCAGTGACTGAATAGGGAGTCTGATACATAAGACTTATCTGATCGCCCTGTACCTCTGGGGCAGTCAACTGCAGTAGCATATTCGCCGGCGTCAAATACCCACTAACCTCTGCTAACAGATCAGCATCAAAATCATTCATCACGAAGTTTGCCTGCAACACATCGGCCACCGGATACAACTGCATCATCGATGCAAGAGATGCAACATAGCCAACCGGGTTTTGCTTTTCCTGAAATCTAAACGCGAGCGCACTTAACTGAGCACGCTCATCAAAACGCCAACGCTCAATGCCCTGCTCACCAATCAACTTAACCCAGGCAAAGAACATCTCAACAATCTTTTCCTGATGTTCCAGCCCCTGAGGTGTCAATGACATATCCACAGAGAACAGTGCACCACCACGATCCTCCAGCGCCATCCCTGCCCCCAGACCATCTGCCCAACCACGCTTCTTTAATTGATCGAGAAGACTGCCATCGCCCTCATGGCCGATAAGTGCGCCCAGATAACCGGCAGGTTTTTTCTGCCAGTGAGGGAGCATCTTTGGAATCTGAAACGAAAGACTTAGACTGCGGGAATTTTGCAGCGGCGTAACAGAGATTTGCACAGGTAGACGCTGGGATTCAAAAAATGGCGCGCGGTGAATATCAACTTGCACATCATTGTTAGCCACTAGCGAAAAGCGCGGCTCGACCAACGCCTGCAATTGATCGAGATTTTCACTGCCGAGAACCACCAGCTTCATAATATTGGCTGAGTAGTATTTCTGATAGATTGCCAGTAATTCATCGCGTACCGGACGGCCATCCAGATCGGCCAGAGTCTCAAGGTTACCAACAGTGAATTTCGACAGCGGATGCTGAGGATTAACCTGTTCCTGAAGCACGTCCTGTGAGCGCCTGCCGTCATCCTTAATCTTTAAACGATACTCGGACTCCACCGCATTGCGCTCGCGATCAACGTACTTAGCATCAAAGTTCGGCGAGGTAAAAAATTGGGAAAAACGATCCAGTGCAGGCTCCAGATAAACCGCATCTATATCAAAAAAGTAGTTGGTATTCTCAAGGCCGGTGCCGGCATTGTGGGTACCGCCATGCTCACTAATAAAGCGCTGATACTCGCCGGGGTCCGGATACTTTTCAGTGCCAAGAAATAACATATGCTCAAGAAAATGAACTAACCCTGCACGATCAGCCGGGTTTTGATAGCTGCCAATATGGACATCGAGAGATGCAGCCGCTTTATCAGCACTGGGATCAGAAATTAGCAGTACATCGAGCTTATTACCCAGACGGATATACCGGTACTGGCGATTATCATTGGGACTGGTGACTATTTTCGAGCTTTGGTCATAGCTGTGGTTATGATCAGATAAACCAGAACAGCCCTGCTGAAGGACTAATATAAAGACCGCAGAAAACAAAAATCCACAGAGACCCATCAAACGACGCATATAAAATTCCTTTGCTTATTAAGTTATAACTACTGTGCTGGTTTAAATTTAGGCTGAGCCCTATTATTCACCATCCGCAGGTAAATCCAATGGCGGCTGAAACTCCATCTCGCGCTGAGCTTTGCGCGGCCAGGCGTTAAAGACGGCCTTAACTAGCGTCGCTAAAGGTATAGCGAAAAACACACCCCAGAAACCCCATATTCCGCCAAAGAGTAGAACGGAGATAATAATAAATACCGGATGCAGATTAACCACCTCGGAAAACAGCACCGGAATTAACACATTGCCATCGAGAAACTGAATAACCCCATAGACACCAAACAGCCAGAAGAACTCATTGCTAAAGCCCCACTGCATATAGCCAACCAGCAGGACCGGCACAGTGACAACCGTCGCGCCAATATAGGGAATCAGTACCGAGAGACCCACTAATAGCGCCAGAAGAGCCGCGTAATTAACCCCCAACAATAAAAACGCCGCGTAGGAAACTGAACCGACAATTAATATCTCAATCGCCTTACCCCGCACATAGTTGGTAAATTGCATATCCATCTCATTCCAGATGGTGCGCATCACCGAGCGCTCTTCAGGCAATAGACTGCCCATAAACAGCAACAGCTGATCCTTATCCTTTAGCATAAACAGCACCAATAACGGCACCAGAACCACATAGATCATCAGGCCGATAATGCTCGGAAAACTACTGATAGAAAAGGATAGCGCCTGCTCCGCCAGTCGGCCAACTTCTTCGGTAAGACGCGCCATAATCGACTGAAACTGCTCCGGGCTAACATACTCGGCATAGCGCTCTGGCAGATCTACCGCCAGTTCACGCAGGCGACCAATCATACTGGGTAGCTCACCCACAAGCAGTGAAGTCTGGCGACCCACCATAGGAATCAAGCCGACAATCACCGAAAGAAATCCAACCATAAACAGCAGGTAGGTGCTCATAATGGCAACACTGTTAGGTACCCCGTAACGGCGCAAGGTATTCACCACACCCTGAAGTAAAAACGAGAGAATGACGGCAGCAAAAACTGGCCCGAGCACTGCGCCCAGAGTGGCGAAAATTACCAGTGACACAATCAGGATAATGGTCAGCAGCAAGGCTTCTTCAGTGCCAAAATACCGCTCAATCCACTTGTGTAATATCTTCTTCATCCCTTCTATCCCTTTTGTTTGTGCTGGTTTTTGTAATAGCTAATTGCTCAATAAATGCTCTAACGCGAAAATGACAACGATAGTTTGGCCGTATCTGACCTGAAACTTGTGGATATTTCAACTGTCGAACTGTGCATAATTTTCCGCTACAGTGATGCTATCACGGCAGTGCTAATCATATGTAACCCGATATAGGCCTATTTTGAAAAAACCGTTTCTAACACAGCCTTTTTTGCGCAATCTCTGCAAGCAGAGACATATTCTTCAAACCCTGCTTCTTTTATGTGGCCTTATACTGCCCCTAGGCAATGGCCATGCCGTAAATGAAATCAAACTTCCGGTACTCGGCGATGCCGCATCGGGGATTATCTCCAAACAGCAGGAATATGAGCTGGGGCGAATCTGGTTAAAGGTATTCCGCAGTCGCGTTAAAGCCTATGACGACCCGCTGATGCAAATCTATCTCGAGCAGCTACTCTACAATTTGGCCACCTACAGCGATCTCGAAGATCCGCGACTGGAACTGGTTATTGTTAAAAATCCCTCGATGAATGCCTTTGCGGTTCCCGGTGGCGTAGTTGGATTTCATACCGGTGTCTTTGCCTATGCCGAAAATGAAGACCAAATGGCATCGGTTCTCGCCCATGAACTGGCACACCTTAGCCAGAGACATTTCTCCAGAGGCGCTGAAGCGCAGAAAAAAACTTCAGTACTGAGTATGGCGGGCTTATTGGCCAGCGTGGTTCTGGCCGCCACTGCCGGCGGCGATGCAGCCACTGCTGCAATGATCAGTTCTCAGGCTCTGGCCATGGACAGCCAGCTGCGCTTTAGCCGTGCCAATGAGCGCGAAGCCGACCGGGTTGGATTAGCGACCATGGAACGCGCCAACCGCGATCCCGGTGCTGTCGCTGATATGTTTGCCACACTGCTTAAGGCGAGCCGCTATACCGGCAGCCGTCCCCCGGAATTCCTATTGACCCACCCGGTGACCGAGAAACGTATAGGTGATGCCCGCAACCGCTCAATGGGTACGTCCATGCGCCAGTATGCGCAAAACCCGCAGTTCTACCTGATGCGTGCCCGAGCACTGGTGGCGATGGAGCACAATATTAACAACAGTATTAATCGCTTTAATGCAGAACTTAAAGCCAATACCCTAAAAGCCGATGCCGCCAACTACGGTCTGGCGTTGGCTTACTTAAAAGATAAGCGGCTCGACAAAGCCCAGCAGATAATTGCCACACTACTGGCCAGCAACCCCAATAATCTGACCTTTCATTACACGGCTATTGAAATCGATATAGCTCAGAAAGAGTATCAATTAGCTGTTACTAAATTAAATAAGCTGCTAACACTGAATCCGAATAACTATCCTTTGATGGTACTTAAATCTGAAGCACTTTGGCAGGAACATAGCTACGATAGCGGCGATGCCGTGCTGACCGCCCTTTCGCGAATGCGCCCCCAAGACCCAATGATCTGGTACCGACTGGCCGAGGTACGTGGCTTGGCGGGTAATATTTCAGGCCTGCATCAGGCCCGTGCGGAATACTTTATTCTTATTGGCGTGTTTGATATGGCGCGGGAACAGCTCGGGCTTGCAGCCAAACTGGCTAAAAGTGACTTTAAGCAATCGGCGATTATTCGTCAGCGGCTGAGAGATCTTGTGGAGATGGAGGATCGAGCGGAAAAGCTTTGATTGTGAGCTTTTTATAACGAACTTTTTATTACGAGCCTTGCTGCTCGCGGAAATCAATCATACGACCCAGAGACTTCATTGCCAGCTCACCAATCTGAGCATCGACAAACACTTCATTGCTCCCCTCTTGCAGAGAAGCCAGTAAGTTTTCCAGACTATTCATACCCATCCACGGACAGCTGGCACAGCTACGACAGGTTGCGCTGCTGCCCCCAGTCGGTGCGACCAATAGCTCTTTATCGGGCACCGCCTGCTGCATTTTGAAAAAGATCCCCTGATCAGTAGCTACAATCATCTTTTGCTGAGGAAGACTTGCCGCAGCGGCAATCAGCTGCGAGGTAGAACCCACTGCATCGGCAATATCGATAACGGACTGCGGTGACTCGGGGTGAACTAAGACTGCCGCATCCGGATGAACCGCTTTAAGCTCAAGCAGGCGCTTGGCTTTAAACTCTTCATGAACAATACAGCTGCCATCCCAGAGCAACATATCAGCACCGGTTTTACCCTGCACATAGCTGCCGAGATATTTATCCGGTGCCCAGAGAATTTTTTCACCGAGACTATCCAGATGGTCGACCACATCCAGCGCAATACTAGAAGTCACCACCCAGTCAGCTCGAGCCTTAACCGCTGCCGAGGTATTGGCGTAAACCACCACGGTGCGATCCGGGTGCTGGTCACAAAACTCGGCAAATTTATCGGCTGGGCAGCCAATATCCAGAGAACAGGTTGCCTCTAGCGTTGGCATTAGCACGCGCTTTTCAGGGGTGAGAATTTTTGCTGTCTCACCCATAAACTTAACGCCGGCAATCACCAGTGTCTGAGCACTGTGAGTCTTGCCGAAACGTGCCATCTCAAGAGAGTCTGAAACCACCCCGCCAGTCTCTTCAGCCAATGCTTGAATCAACGGGTCGGTGTAGTAATGGGCGATAAGAACAGCGTCTTTCTCGATCAGCTGTTGTTTGATCTGTTCTTGCAATTGGGCAATTTTCTGCGCATTAATCTCGGGCTCAAACTGAACCCGGTTAAGGTAATCCTCAACCATAGATCGTTGACTTACATTTTCAGCCAGCTGCAGTCTATCGCTCATATTTCGCTATTCTCAATAAAGTTTGAATATAGAATCACAAACCTGGACTACTACCCCAGGGTAGAAAGCCAGTAAACAACGGTAACAATAATTATAGACAGCACAGCAACTGCGGCAATCGCATCGACTTTGCTATCTTCAGCACTGTAATCTTGGTCTTGATTGTTGTCGTTAGACATAGGGGATACCTTAAGCTTAAAAATTATAGATCTGAATAAATATTTCTTCGACGATCGCAGTTATCGACCCTCTCAAGGGCGCGCATTCTAGCAACTGCATTCTCGGCTGTCTCGCCTTTTGAAAGTAAAGCAACTGGCTAAAGGGATAAAACCCGAAAATACCCCTAACCAGAGAGGTAAAAGCCATGGATATTCCAAAAACTACCTGCATATATTCAAATAGTAATTTAAAAGCGCCGCCTGTGACGCTATTATTGCGCCCCTTAAAGTAAGGTAGGACTTTGTGCTGTAGATTTTTCGCTCAAATTTCACCTGTATAGGCCGGTCAGGCAAAGGATAAAGAGGTAAGCAGTATCCATGTATATCTATGATCAGTACGATCAAAAGCTCGTCGATGAACGAGTCGAACAGTATCGAGACCAAACTAATCGCTATTTAGAGGGCCAGATCAGTGAAGAAGAGTTTCTTCCCCTGCGCCTGCAAAATGGTCTCTACGTTCAGCGTCTGGCGCCTATGTTACGCATCGCCGTGCCCTATGGACTGATGTCCAGCCGTCAGGTGCGCAAGATCGCCGCTATTAGCAGAACCTTCGATAAGGGCTATGTGCACTTTACCACCCGTCAAAATATTCAGCTTAACTGGCCAGTTCTGGAAGAAGTTCCCGATATTCTCGCTGAGCTCGCCTCGGTTGAGATGCATGCCATACAAACCAGTGGTAACTGTATACGCAACACCACTACCGACCAGTTCGCCGGTGTTGCAGACGATGAAATTGAAGATCCGCGTCCCTGGTGTGAAATTATTCGCCAATGGTCGACGCTGCATCCAGAATTTGCCTTCCTGCCGCGCAAATTTAAAATCGCTGTCTGCGGTTCAGAAGAAGATCGCGCCGCATTCCTGCTTCACGATATTGGCCTCCAGCTGGTTAAAAATGAAAGTGGTGAGACTGGATTCCATGTTTTTGCCGGTGGCGGACTGGGCAGAACTCCAGTTATAGCATCATCAATTCGTGAATTCCTGCCCAAAGAACATCTACTAACTTACTTAGATGCAATCCTTAGAGTCTACAATCGCTTTGGCAATCGCGATAACAAATACAAAGCGCGCATCAAAATTTTGGTTAGAGCTTGGACGCCTGCAGTCTTTGCCGAGCGTGTAGAAGCAGAATGGGAGCATTTAAAAAATGGCCCAGCGACACTCAATGGCAATGAAATTGAGCGAGTTAAAAGTTTCTTCACCCTCCCCGACTATCAAACAGTCGACAGTGCAGCCGTTGACGCTGAAGTGCAGTCACTGGCCACAGAGCACAAAGCTTTCTCACGCTGGTTAGATCGTAACGTCAGAGCCCAGAAGCAAGCTGGTTATGCCTCGGTCACATTGTCATTAAAACCTGCTGGCGTTGCTCCCGGTGATGTCACTGACCGTCAACTTGAGCAGATCGCTGATCTGGCTGATCGTTACTCGTTTGGCGAGGTTCGCACCACACACAACCAGAATATAGTTCTCGCTGACATCCTTAAATCAGAGCTTTTTGAACTCTGGCAGCAAGCCAAAAGCGCTGGCCTAGCAACTCCGAATATCGGCACTATCAACGATATGATTTGCTGTCCCGGCGGCGATTACTGCTCACTGGCCAACGCCAAATCAATTCCTGTTGCAGAAGCCATCCAACGCAAGTTTGATGATCTAGACTATGTCTATGATCTCGGTGATCTGGAACTGAATATCTCTGGCTGTATGAACGCCTGTGGTCATCACCATATTGGCCATATAGGTATTCTCGGTGTCGATAAGAAAGGCGAAGAGTGGTACCAGATTCAGCTTGGCGGCAGCGCCAATAAAGATGCCGCCCTCGGCAAGGTGCTCGGACGCTCACTATCGCGAGATGCAGTGGTCGACAGCATTGAAAAACTATTGGATGTCTATGTTGAAAACCGTCTCGATCAAGAGAGCTTTTTAAGCACTTACCAGCGTATCGGAATAGAAAAATTCAAGGAGAGAGTTTATGCACCAGCAGCTTAAAGCCTATCTAAAAGACGGCCAAGTTATAGACAACAGCTACCAGCTAGTGAGCGCTGACAGTGAAACACTGCCCGTCGGCGATATTCTGGTTTCCGCGGACTACTGGAAAGCCAACCAGCAACAGCTCACCGAGCACAGCGGCAATGTCGGGGTGTGGATTGACAGCCACGAAGAGATCGAAGACTTTGCCGGCAGCATTGCAGCCGTTCCAGTTATCGCGATTAACTTCCCAAAGTTTGTCGATGGACGCGCCTTCTCCACCGCCCGCCTTCTCTGCGAACGCTATGGCTACATCGGCGAAATACGTGCGATTGGCAACTTTATCCGCGATCAACTATTTATGATGCAGCGCTGTGGCTTTAATGCCTTTCAGTTTGAATCAGAAATAGATCTGGCCGCCGCCAGTAAATCTTTTAACGACTTTAGCGACAGCTATCAGGTCGCAGTGGATCAACCCGAGCCACTTTTTAAGCGCCACCGATAAAACAAAACAATAAAAAGGATTTTTTTCAATTAAAACAGACTGACCCATTGCACCTTGGGTCAGTCTGTATTGAAATAACAAAATGGATCATCATCTAATACAACTGTTCTTTCTAATCTTTAGTGGCGCCGCAGTGGTTGCCTCTATAGCCCTATTTGGTCGCCAGCCGCTTTTGGTTGCGTATATTCTGCTCGGCGCAGTGATGGGTCCCCATGGACTTGGCTGGGTTACAGATGTCGACCTGATCGCCGAGATCGCCAGCATTGGTATTATATTTCTACTCTTCCTGCTCGGTCTGGATATGCAGCCTCAGGCGCTGGCCCGGGTTCTAAAGCAGGTTACCCACCTCACCCTAATCAGCTCTCTGCTATTTGCCGGCGTCGGCTATGGGGTTGGCTATGCCTTTGGCTTCAGCCCGACAGAAAACCTGATCATCGGCGCATCGATGATGTTTTCCAGTACCATTATTGGTATCAAGCTCTTGCCCACCACCGTCTTACACCATAAACATTCCGGTGAGTTAATGGTCGGTATGCTGTTGATGCAGGATTTTCTCGCCATCTTTGTACTACTAATGCTGATCTCAGCAACCTCTGGCGATGTCAGTATCAGTCGATTTGCTATTAGCCTGATCTCTCTGCCGCTGCTGATTGGTGGTGCAGTGTTAATGGTGCGCTATGTACTTCAGCCGCTATTTGCCCGCTTCGATCGAATTGGCGAATATGTCTTTCTGCTCGCTATCGGTTGGTGTCTAGGTGTCGCTGAGTTATTTGAATACGCCGGACTGTCTCGTGAAATCGGCGCCTTTATCGCCGGCATCTCGATTGCCACCAGCCCTATTGCCGCCTATATCGCCCTCAACCTAAAACCTTTACGGGATTTCTTTCTTATCCTGTTCTTCTTCTCGCTGGGGGGCGGTTTTGATCTGTCACTGATTCCCCATATTGCGATTCCAGCCATTGTGCTTGGCACGTTGATGCTGATCCTTAAACCGGTGGTCTACCATGCACTGCTACGCAAGCAGAGTGAGAGTCGCACACTGGCCTGGGATATTGGCTTTCGACTCGGTCAAAACAGCGAGTTCTCACTATTAATTGCCTACGTGGCCTTTAATAGCACCCTGATTGGCAATAACGCATCACATTTAATTCAAGCCGCTGCCATTATCACTTTTCTGATCTCTAGCTATATAGTAGTCTTCAACTTTTCCAATCCAATTGCAGTCAACGATAAGCTACGCAGAGACTAGACTTAAGCAAGTAGCGAACATAATAATAACTAGCAGCTAAGTTAAAGAAGTTTCAACAGTACAGGGGAGTCAGCAAAACGTTAAGGAGTGACGGGTTTGGGGCAGCTGAAGACAAAAAAGATCTATGTACACCAGCTTGAAACCGGCATGTATGTGTCGGGTCTGGATCGTCCATGGTTGGAAACCCCCTTCTACCTTCAAGGCTTTATGATTCGTAGTGCCGGCGATGTACAAAAGCTCTCGCTGTACTGTGACTATGTGTATGTGGACTACGAGAAAAGCGTGGCCAATCTGAATATCGAGGTCTCCCATAAACTCTCCCACAGTCGTAAACTCGGCGTAGCCGCCACCCCGTTTAATAAAGAACTCTCAACCCGGCGGATCGTTAAATACGACGATAAGATCGCCGTTACCAGTGAAATCACCCAAGCCAATACGGCCTATCAGCAGATCAAAGATGAATTTGACAGCATGGCAGCCCGAATTGGAAGCGGCAAGGCCCTTAATATCGCCAATCTCAGTCAGGTGGTCAATCCTTTAGTCGATAGCGTCATCCGCAACCCCGGCGCCAGTATCTGGTTGGCACGTTTGAAATCTCAGGACTCCTATACTTACCGGCACTGCATTGCCGTGGCGATCTGGTGCTCGGTTATCGGTCGTCAAATCGGCCTGCCTAAAAAGGAGCTGGCGCTGTTATCCATGGGTGGCATGCTGTTGGATATAGGGAAACTTAAAATCCCCGGCGCGGTATTAAACAAGAAAAAACAGCTCTCTGAACGGGAGTTTTCGCTAGTCAAAAAACATGTCGACCTAAGCTTAAAAATGGCCGCTGACTCGTCGCGCCAAATACCTCAGGCAGTCATGGATATGATTGCCTCTCATCACGAGCGCTTTAATGGCAGTGGCTATCCGCAGTCCCTGCAGGGCACCCAGATACCCCTCTATGCCAGAATCGCCGCAATCGCCGACTGCTATGACGCGATTACCAGTCAACGGGTCTATGCCAAACCCATCCCCCATGCACTGGCAATCAAGAAAATGTATGAATGGCGCGGCTATGACTTTCAGCCGGAACTGATAGAAGCCTTTATCCAATCCGTGGGTATTTACCCCACAGGCACGCTGGTTGAACTCTCGTCTGGGGAGGTGGGTATTGTGGTAAAAGAAAATCCCGGTAAGCGGCTGCGACCTCAGGTGTTGGTGATACTAAATAAAGACAAACAGCAGCTGCCAGACTTCCGTGAAATTGATCTTGCGGACTTTGTTGGCGAAGATCGCAAAGTCGTTGAAATACTCAAAACTCTCGAGCCCGGTGCCTATGGCTTAGACCCTGAAGCACTGTATATATAGATTATTTAAAAAGAGCTCATCAATGGAACAACCAGATACAGCGAAATTCAGTATAGATCGTCAGGGACTTCTGGAGGCCTTAAATGAGTCTTTGAATGCTCACAATGCAGTTTCAAAACTGACGGTTTTGGCCCTGGTCGATCTAAAAAACTTCTCTCAGGTCAATCAGCGGCACGGCTACGCCAACGGCGATAAAATACTCGCTGAACTGCAAATCAGACTGGCGGCAATCCCGAAAAATCCCATCTGCTGCAGACGCGTCGACGGTGATAAATTTGCCCTTATCTTCTCGCCACTGCTTAATATTCAGCTGATACCACTGGTGGCAAAGAAGATAATCGATCAACTTAGCAACCTGTTTGTGATCGATGATCAGCCAATTCTATTGGAAGGGTCGATTGGATTCTCTGCCTCCAGCGCGGGTGTTAATGCCGAAGAGATTCTCCAAGAGGCCGAAGCGGCAGCCAAACAGGCCCATTCAAACCAACAGCAATACCATATCAGCGAAGCCTCAGCGGTTGAGAATGCTCAGCATCAGATTGCCCTTAAACAGCAGGTGATACAGGGACTGAATGAAAACAGCTTTCAACTCTACTATCAGCCGCAGATAAGCCTGAGGGACAACCAGCCACGGGGCGCAGAGGCGCTTATTCGCTGGGTGGATAACAACCAATACAAAATCAAACCAGAACAGCTGATCGGCATTGTTGAGCAGTCCGGCCATATGCAAGAGCTTTTTACCTGGACGATTAATACCGCGCTGAGAGAATCTGCTGACTGGTACAGTGGCGCAGTACCGATTACTACCGCCGTCAACCTCTCCGCCTCCTGCCTGCGCTGGCCGGGCCTTTTCGACAATATTGAATCAAGCCTTAATCTATGGGGCGGCGACCCCGCCAATCTCTGTATCGAAGTGACTGAGTCAACCATTCAACAGGATCTTAACCAGGGCTTTAAAACCCTTAGCAGGATTAAACAGCTGGGGGTAAAAATATCCATTGACGACTTTGGCACCGGTTATTCCTCACTCGAGTATTTTAAATATATTCCCGCCAATGAGCTAAAGATCGATAAGTCATTTATTTTTAATATGCAAGACAGTCAGATCGATATGGATATAGTTAAATTAATCCTCGATTGGGGGCTGCGCTTCAACATGGAAATTGTTGCCGAAGGTGTTGAGAATCAAAACTGCCTTGAACGATTGGCAGAACTCGGCTGCACCTATGCCCAGGGCTTCCATATAGGCAAAGCTATGGCCGCGGAGAAATTTCAGCAATGGTTGAACAGCTACAGTGTAGGTCAGCAAACAAAAGATGAGTATAAGCAGCCTTATTAGAACTGAGCAGTGATCAGTAGATTTTCTGCTATGCTTTTTTACTAAGGGATTTCATTAAGAAAGTACAGATTGAGCGGCAACTGATTTAAGCCAAAGCTATCAGAGAACGCACAATCCAACCGGGACGTTGCAGAGAAATGATTGAACAAATACAGCAGCCAGCACTGGCAGATAAACAAAAAATAACCAGCCTACCTCTTCATCAAGAGCTCGCGCAAAGAGATGGTGCCGACTACCAGATAAGCACCGATATCGCCTCAGAACTGCGTGTCGCTACCCTCGCCTACCTCAGCATTCAGCAGGAGTTTAACCGTATCGGTAAAGCGGTTAAGGCCAACACCAAGCCAGATATCAAACGCCTTGATGCGTTTGTACAGGCACTGGTCGAAAGCATTATTCGCAATCCCGCCGCCGCGGTATGGTTGGCGAGACTCAAAAGTAAAAGTAGCTATGCTCACCGTCACTGTATTTCCTGCGCGATTCTCTCCTGTGTGATGGGTCGTCAATTGGGCTTAAATAAAGATGAGCTTTTTCAGCTGGCACTGTCTGGCTTATTAATTGATATTGGAAAATTAAACCTACCCGACGCCCTGCTGCGCAAAACCACCGACTTAACCAACGCAGAGCGGGCAGAAACCCGCAGCCATATTCAACTGGGTTTATCGATACTTGAAGATCTGCCACTGCCAGTAGAAGTGCTTTCCGCAGTGCGCCATCACCATGAACGCTTCAATGGCTGCGGCTATCCCCATCAGTTGGCAGGAACCGATATTCCACTCTATGCCCGTATAGCCGGTATTGTTGACTGCTATGACGCGATGACCAGCCCGCGCTATTACGCAACCCCGATCCCCCACTCCGAGGCCATACTCAAGATGGCCGGATGGCGTTCAAGGCTATTTCAGAAAGAATTGGTGGATACCTTTATACAGGCGATCGGCCTCTACCCGCCGGGATCATTGGTGGAACTCACCAATGGCGAGGTTGCAGTGGTCAGTGATTATAAAGCCGGGATGGGAAGAAAGCCGAAACTGACGATTATTCTCGATATGAATAAACGTCGCCTCAGCAAAAAGAAAGTACTCTCACTGAGCGGCAAAGAAGGCACCATTGATATTGCCAAAAACCTGCCGCCGGATGCTTACAACCTAGATCCAGAAGCGCTTTTTTAAAGCGCTTCATTTCTAAAAGCGATTACATCATACGCTTGGTATTATCCGTCAGGCGCTCCCACCAACGCAGCATCAAACGATCAGCGCTCTCCTCAGCGGCAAAGCCCAGACGTTGGTGAAGTTTTTTCTTAAGCACATAGGCCACTTCAAACACATCCGCCTGCTTGGAGCGAGAGACCAGATATTCATCACTAGTCTGCAGATCATCGACCAACGCAACATCCTGAGCACGAAGACCAAACCAAACTTCACCGGTGGCAATCTTATCTATATCCACTGAGGGACGATGCTCGGAGACAAACTGCTTAAACAGGTCGTGGGTATCCTGCAGATCTTCAAGAAACTTCTCGCGACCGCTGTCGGTATTCTCACCAAACATGGTCAGGGTTCGCTTGTGTTCACCGGCAGTTAATAATTCAAACTCCACATCGTGCTTTTTAAGCACCTTATTAAAGTTAGGCACCTGAGCAACAACACCAATAGAGCCGAGAATCGCAAAGGGTGCGGCAAGGATCTTGTCGGCAACACAGGCCATCATATAGCCACCACTGGCAGCGACCTTATCAACACAGACAGTCAATGGAATATTGCACTTGCGAATGCGATCGAGCTGGCTAGAGGCCAAGCCATAGCTGTGAACCATACCACCGCCACTCTCCAGACGAACAACCACCTCATCTTTCTCGGTGGCCTGAGAGAGAATCGCGGTCACTTCCTCACGCAGATTGGTCACCGCTGAAGCGCTGATATTGCCATGAAAGTTAACCACAAAGACACGGGCTTTCTGTTCAATAACAGCAGCATCCTCTGAAGGATTTTTAGCGGCTTTCTTCAGCGCCCTCTGCTTTTCCTTGGCTTTCTTGTGCTTTTCTTTTTCGAGTTTTTTGGTCTCTGCCTTATGCAGTGACTCATCCATAATCGCGAACTTAATCGCATCACTCATCTCTTCATAGAGTTCATTGAGAGGGGTAATTTCCAAATGCCCCCTGTGTCCGGACTGTTTGTTTTTCTGACTCAGGCCAACAATAACACTGAGCAGAATAATCACGGCAATAACAAAGGTAGCAATTTTGGCTAAAAACAGGCCGTATTCAATTAGGAAATCCAAGACAAACTCCAAATAGGTTGTTAAACATTAATTTTATAAAAGTCTAATTATAGACTGATTACTACAGAGCAACAGCTAAGTTCTAGGTGGCCGAAACCTGTTTGACAAAATGCGCAATCAAACGCCCGGACAGACTCTGTATAGAGGGTAATAGCTCTGGTAACTCACTGTAGTGATACCACCGAGCCTCAGCGATCTCCAGACCATCAACCTGAATATCGCTAGTGGTTGCATCGGCCATAAAGCCGAGCATTAACTGCCCGGGAAACGGCCACGCCTGACTGCCGACATAGCGAATATTATCAATATGCACACCAACCTCTTCAAAGACTTCTCGATGTAATGCCTGCTCGGCGCTTTCGCCGGCCTCTAAAAAACCGGCCAGCGCGCTAAATCTGCCCTCAGGCCAGCTTGCCTGACGACCTAAAAGGCAGCGCTCACCGTTGACGACAATAACAATAACGCAGGGAGATATACGTGGATAAAGACTAATATTACAGGGTAGGCACTGCAGCGCATGATCATTGGCAGCCTCTGTAGTTCGCTCACCACATGAGCCGCAGTACTGATGGTTGCGCTGCCACTCCAACAGCTGTACCGCGCGGCTGGCCAGAGAGAACTCTTCATCAGAGACAGTTCTCAACAGTGAGCGCAAATCAATGGTTGAGTAATCTGACATAGCTTTGCAGTCCGGCGAGAGATCCCAGACCTCACAGTCAACCCCCTGCCACTGACCCAACAGCAAACGCTGCTGGCAGTAGAACTTCATAATATCGGCAGCGTCCCTGTCCACCACCAGTCCGTTACTTTCATGGGCGACAAGCACATCTCGTCCGACCACAGGAATAATCCACAGACTGTCATCAGTTGATGTATATCTATTAGTTGCGAAAAACCGCTGAAGATTCTCTGGAAGCATACTGCAACACACCGTAAACGAAGATTAAAAAGCCGCTGAGGCTTGCATATTGGCGGGTCTACAGATACTGTTTCGCCATCATTTTCAGCAGTCTAACACGAAAGAATTTTCAGCTTCTAACAGGCTTTGTAAAACCCTTTTAAAAGCCCTTTTAAAAACAAGGAATCTTGTATGCAACCGACTCTAGCCCAGGCATTAAAAAAGAATTTTTTAGGTAATTCCCCAGACTGGTATGAAAAGTCGATTATTGCCTTCTTGCTACTAAATCCGCTGATATTAATGGCCTTTGGCCCGTTTATTACCGGCTGGGTATTGATCGGACAGTTTATCTTCACCCTGGCGATGGCGCTAAAATGCTACCCGCTGCAGCCCGGCGGCCTACTCGCCATTGAGGCTGTGCTGCTCGGCCTGACATCCCCCGAAGCGGTCTATCAGGAAACGGTGAGTAATTTTCAGGTAATCCTGCTGTTAATGTTTATGGTCGCCGGCATCTATTTTATGCGCGATATGCTGCTGTTTACATTTACCAAAATTCTGCTTGGCGTAAAATCAAAAATCGCCCTCTCGTTTCTGTTCTGTTTTGCTGGTGCAGTGCTCTCAGCATTTCTCGATGCGCTAACCGTGACAGCGGTCCTAATTACTATCTCAGTGGGCTTTTATTCGGTCTACCACAAAGTCGCCTCTGGCAAGAAAATTGTCGATGAGGATCACGATCACAGTGATGACAACAGCCTTAAGTCAACCAAGCGGGCCGAGCTCGAACAATTTCGCAGTTTTTTGCGCAGTCTGATTATGCACGGCGCTGTGGGTACAGCTCTGGGTGGCGTCACCACTCTGGTCGGCGAGCCACAGAATCTATTGATTGCTGAAAAAGCCGGTTGGGATTTTATTGAATTCTTTCTCAGAATGGCCCCAGTAACCATGCCAGTTTTTGTCTGCGGATTGCTGACCTGCGTATTCCTTGAAAAATATAAACTGTTTGGCTACGGCACAGAGTTGTCCTTGGAAGTGCGCAATATATTGCAACAATCCAGTGACCATGACGACTCTCGTCGCACTCAGTCAGATAAAGCTACTCTTATTGTGCAGTCACTAGTCGCTGTGGTGTTGGTCATAAGCTTAGCTTTTCACTGGGCGCCAGTAGGCTTAATCGGCCTGATGGTTATAGTGCTACTAACTGCCTTAAACGGCATTACCGAAGAGCACCGCATTGGTCACGCCTTTGAGGAAGCACTCCCGTTTACTGCGCTTCTAGTCGTGTTCTTTGCGATTGTTGCGGTGATTCATGATCAGCATCTATTCACCCCGGTTATTGCCTGGGTGTTGACCTTGGATGAAGCGATGCAGCCGGGTGTATTCTTCCTTGCAAACGGCCTGCTCTCAGCCATCAGTGACAATGTATTTGTCGCAACGGTGTATATCAATGAAGTATCCGAGGCCTTAAAAGCTGGTGATATTACTCGCTCACAGTTCGATAAACTGGTGATAGCGATCAATACCGGAACCAACTTACCCAGTGTTGCTACCCCTAACGGTCAGGCCGCATTCCTGTTCCTGTTAACCTCTGCATTGGCACCGTTAATTAGACTGTCCTATATGCGTATGGTGTTTATGGCACTGCCCTACACTCTGGTACTGACAGTGGTTGGCTTGGCTGGTGTGGTCTATATGATCTAGCCAGAGAGTTATTAATAAAAAAGGCCGGACTTTTGAAAAGCCCGGCCTTTTTGGTATCTGCTGAAAAGTTCTCAGAGAATTATCAAGCGCTGGATAACAACCCTAGGCTTTAGCCTTCTCTTCGGCTTTTAGTTCTTTACGCAGTACCTTACCCACATTAGTCTTGGGCAGGTCATCGCGAAATTCAACAAACTTGGGCACCTTGTATCCAGCCATATTTGATTTACAGAACTCAATCACCTGCTCTTCGGTCAGGCTTGAATCACTGGCCACCACAAACATCTTAACCACCTCACCGGCCTTCTCGTCAGCAACGCCAATAGCAGCGCATTCAAGCACTTCAGGATGCTGGGTTAGGGCCTGTTCTAACTCGTTGGGATAAACATTAAAGCCAGAGACAATAATCATATCCTTAAGACGGTCGACAATTTTGATATAGCCATCCGCATCAACCGTGACAATATCGCCAGTATGCAACCAGCCATCGACAACCACCTCGGCAGTTTGCTCTTCGCGCTGCCAGTAGCCGCGCATAACCTGAGCACCGCGAACCACCAGTTCACCTACACCACCAACTTCCTGTTCAACACCACTGTCGTCGACAACTTTGATCTCAGTGCCGGGAATGGGAATTCCGGCTGAGCCAATCTTTTCAAAGCCCGCCGGATTCATTGAGATAATCGGCGATGACTCGGTCATACCATAACCCTCACTGACGATACAGCCGGTCAGCTGCTGCCAGTCATTGGCCACAGAATCCATCAACGCCATGCCCCCAGAGAGCGTTTTATTCAACGCTGAGAAATCGAGTTTCTGAAAGCCTTTATCCTGCATCAGAGAGACAAAAAGAGAGTTTAAACCGCAGAACATTTCAAACTTAACATTCTTGATAGCGCCGACAAAGGCTGAGATATTGCGTGGATCAGGGATTAATAGACTATGGCCACGGGTCGCTGGAATCAAACCCATACTGAGCATATAGGCATAGATATGATAGAGCGGCAGTGGCGAGACTACGGTATTGTTCATAATCGAATTATCGCCGACATTGACCATCGCCAGGGCCTGAGCAATATTGTGCATAATTGAGCTCTGGGTCAGCATAACGCCCTTGGAAACCCCAGTGGTGCCGCCGGTGTACTGCAGGGCACAGATCTCATCTAACGCGGGTTTATGCAGCGGGTAGTCAGCAGCGCCAGAACCACCGACAAGATCTGTAAAGGCAGTAAAGCCACTAGCGGGCAACTTAGGTCGCTTACCTAACAGTTTGGTCATTCCTACCAGCACAGTCTTCTTGGGTTGCGGCAACAGATCAATAGCGCGAGTTACCACTACATGCTCAATACCAGTCTCTGGAAGTGCTGCGACAAGGGTGTCATAAAACTGATCGAGAACCACCACCGCTTTGGCGCCGGAATCATTAAACTGATGGACCAATTCACGATGGGTATACATCGGGTTGGTGTTAACTATAACCAGACCCAACTTCCAGGCGGCAACGACAACGATGGGGTATTGCAGCAGATTGGGTAGCTGCACTGCGATTCTATCGCCGGCCTGCAGATTAAACTGGCTGTGGAAATAAGCAGCGGCGCGATCGGCCATCCGGTCGACCTGAGCATAGCTGAGGGTCTGACCGAGACAGGTAAAAGACGGTAAGTCAGCGGAGTCGGACAGCGCTTGCTGCCATAACTCTAATAGCGACTGAGCCGGGAGTGCCGGTTGTTGATTGGAGAGCCCCATTTTTTCAAGCGCTTGTTCAGCGGCATCTTGTACGCGCATAGATTCACCCATCTCTTATTTAGAGTTTTTCTTATTTATTTTTATTAAAAACGTTTAAATATTTTATTATTATTTTTACAGTCAAATTGGCCTTAGGCGTAGGACTTAACTGTTGGCCCGAAGATCTATCTTGATCTTTTAACTGAGCCTTTTCACCACTTTATCAACTTCAACATTTGATTACGACTAACTATTAGCGCTTTCTACGTTAAGACAGCTTACTTCGAAAGAAGTCTCATGCCCTTTTCCAAACCGGCCAACGTCAGTGGATACATCTTACCCTCGACCAACTCGCGCAGCATCAATATTGATGGAGTGTAATCCCAGTACTGTTCCTGAACCGGATTTAACCAGATCAAATGCTCAAAGGTCTGCTGCATACGCTGCATCCAGACACTTCCGGGCTCTTCATTGTGATATTCGACGCTGCCGCCGGGACTGTTGATCTCATAGGGTGCCATAGAGGCATCGCCGACAAAGATTACCTTGTAGTCCGGGGTGTACTTATTAATCAGATCATAGGTCGATATCTGCTCATCGCGACGGCGATGGTTGTCCTTCCACACATAGTCATACAGGCAGTTGTGGAAATAAAAATACTCGAGGTGTTTAAATTCAGTTTTGGCCGCGGAAAACAACTCTTCACAGAGTCGCACATAGGGGTCCATTGACCCGCCAATATCAAAGAATATCAGCACTTTCACGGCATTATGGCGCTCGGGCACCATCTTGATATCGAGCAGGCCGGCATTGCGAGCCGTGCTGCGAATAGTATCGTCGAGATCGAGCTGATCTGCCGAGCCCTCACGGGCAAACTTGCGCAGGCGTCGCAGGGCGACTTTTATATTTCGGGTGCCGATCTGTACCGAGTCATCGAGATCGGCAAATTGACGTTCTTCCCAGACCTTGACCGCACTGCCCTGTCCTCCCTCACCGCCAACACGAATACCCTCGGGGTTAAAACCACCGTGACCAAAGGGTGAAGTACCGCCGGTACCGATCCATTTGTTACCGCCCTGATGGCGTTCTTTTTGCTCTTCAAGGCGTTTTTTAAACTCTTCAATTAGCTTTTCCAAACCACCAAGACTTTCAATTTTGGCTTTTTCTTCTTCGCTAAAATGCTTTTCAAATTCTTTGCGCAGCCAGTCTTCGGGAATTAGCGCTTCAATAATATCGTCGATATTCTGAAGATTTTTAAAATAGGCGCCAAAAGCCCGATCAAAGCGGTCGTAGTATTTTTCATCCTTAACCAGACAGGTACGCGCCAGCAGGTAAAAGTCATCCACCGAACCAAAGGCGAGAGATTTTTCCAGTGCAGCGAGCAGGTCCAGTAGCTCTTTAATCGAGACTGGCACATTGGCACGCTTGAGCGTAAAGAAAAAATTAATCAGCATAGGGCGAGGCTATTTTCCCAGTTAACTAGCGCGCTTCACGGCGAGTCATAAACGCCAGTCGCTCAAGTAAATGAACATCCTGCTCGTTCTTGAGCAGTGCACCATAAAGCGGCGGAATTGCCTTGGTAGGATCGCGGTTGGTCAAGATATCTTCGGGGATATCATCGGACATTATCAATTTAAGCCAGTCCACCAGTTCCGAGGTTGAGGGCTTTTTCTTAAGACCGGGAATTTTGCGAACATCAAAGAAGATATCTAGCGCCTGATCGACCAGGGTCTTTTTAATTACCGGGAAATGCACATCGACTATGCGCTGCATAGTGGCGCGATCGGGGAAGCTTATAAAATGGAAAAAACAGCGGCGCAAAAATGCATCCGGCAGTTCTTTTTCATTGTTACTGGTAATAATCACAATCGGCCGCTGAATGGCTTTAATCGTCTCGCCGGTTTCATAGACATGAAACTCCATGCGATCCAATTCCAGCAGCAGGTCATTGGGGAACTCAATATCCGCTTTATCAATTTCATCAATTAACAGCACAACCTGTTCATCGGCGGTAAACGCCTGCCACAGCTTGCCCTTATCAATATAGTTGCCAATATCATTGACCTTATCGTGACCGAGCTGTGAGTCACGCAGGCGCGAGACTGCATCGTATTCGTATAAACCCTGCTGGGCTTTGGTGGTAGATTTAATATGCCAGGCGAGTAATGGCTTGCCGAGGGCTTTGGCTACTTCTTCGGCGAGTAGGGTTTTACCGGTGCCCGGCTCTCCCTTAATCAGCAGTGGGCGCTGCAGCACGACCGCCGCATTGACCGCCATCTGCAGCTCTTCGGTGGCTACATAGTTATCTGTACCTTCAAATTTCATAGCGTTTAAATCCACAATAAAGTTAACAAAACAGTTAGCTTTGTATAATAAGCTAAAAACACCCTGCTTGAGTGACCCAATATGACCACGGAGTTTTCAAGCTGATATAGATTTAAATAAAATATCCACAAAGAAGTTTTAGCAAAGCAAGGATGGATAAGGGAACAAAAACGAAGGGACTAAAAAAAACAGGGATTAACCGGTAATTAAGCGACCGGCTCGCGCTTTATTTTTTGTGCTCCGCGCAATTTTTTAGCGGATCTGGAAGTCTCTGCAGGAGCATTTTTACTCGAGCGTTTTTTTGAGACAAAACCCCACAGCAGTCGAAATAAAATGTAAAAGATAATACCAAATAGCGCGACCGCAATTATTGGCGCTAGACCCCGCTGAAAACCACCATCCGCCCCTGAAACCATTACTCCCTCATAGAGGCTGACAAAAAAGGCTGGGGCCAGATGACTGTCATCGCGATAGGCAGTCACCGGAGTCAACAGGATAGACGCCGATAACAGGATTAAAAGGTGACGAACTGCTACCCAGGACGACTTGCGCAAAAGCAGCCAGAGAAATAACAGCAGGCAGCTGGCACCAATAGAGTAAACGATCCAGCCCTGTAAATAATCTTCAGCAGAAAACATAATTAATCAATCCATTTAATAATATGATCTTCAACATCCTCTTCTTTAACCTCAAGCTCAGAGATTACTTTACCGCGTAGCGATGCACCATAGCTATGTATCAATTCAGGATCACCGCTGCGCAGATGATGCCAATCCGGCAGAGGCTGACCAGCCGCTATAAGTCTATAAGAACAGCTTTTAGGTAACCATGATAATGTATTTATATTATTGCGATCGAGCTTGATACAGTCATCGACCACCTTGTGACGACCGGCATAATCGGAGCAGCGACAGGACTCGGTATCTAGCAGTTCACAGGTTAAATTGGTGTAGTAAATCTCGGCGCTATCATAGTCTTCAAGTTTAACCAGACAACATTTGGCACAGCCATCACAGAGTGACTCCCACTGGCTGTCGCTCATTTCGGCAAGTGACTTGGCTTCCCACCAGGGCTGAATTTTCATTGACTGTCGTCGGCCCTGGGAAATTTAGGCGGTGGCATCTGCAGGTAAAAACCTTTAACAGTCAAATCCGCCATAACCTTGGTAACATCAGCACGGGCTAACTTCTTGGCCTCAGTCAGCACCATAGTGGTGACTAAAATCGGCTCGCCAAAATTTTTCAAAAGAACTTCGGGCACAGCTTTAAGGCCTTTAGTTCGGCACAGGTAGAGATACATTTCATCTTTACTGGTGGTCTTGTAAATATCGCAAAGTATTTTCACAGCTGCTCACTACTATCAATCACCGACTGCAGTGCCGGGGTTACCATAGCAACCCGCCAGCCATCACTGAGTCTGGTTGGCCAGCGACAGTCGCCGTCAATCACACTGCGCAAAATCGACTCGAGTTCTTTCTTATTGCACATTAACTCTTTGGGAATAGCGTGATCTTCTGCCACGGCATTGAGTGTTGCGCGCATGGTCTTCATCACCTCACCCACCGCACGGGACAGTGGTTGGGGTAACCCCTCGGGAATATTGTCGTGATCAACATCGGCGATCAGCTGAAGTACATCCGGGCCAAAGCGCTTAACCGAACGGGAGTACCAGTCATCAATTCCGTGCAATTGACCCATGCGGGTTGGCATAGTATTGGCCAACTCCAAAAGCACATTGTCTTTAACGATATGCGAGCGTGGCTTGTCGAGTGTGCGGGCGGTTGCCTCACGCCAGTCACAGAGACTTTTAAGCACAGCCAGAGAACTGCCCTGCAAGCGCCAGGCACCTTTGATACGCAGATAGTAGTCTGCGACTTTTTTACGCTCCGCAGCAATGGCCAATAGACCAGACATCTCTTCCTGCAACCAATTCTGGCGCTGCTGCTCGGCGAGCTTATCGGCGAGAATCTTATACAGCCGGTGCAGATAGAGAACATCATCCGCGGCATAGAGTTTTTGTCGGTCACTGAGCGGACGCAGCATCCAATCGGATCTGGTGTCTTCCTTGCCCAGCTCAATATCAAACACATGAGCAACCAGTCGCGCATAGCCCATGGAGTAACCTATATTGGCCAAACCTGCGGCAACCTGAGTATCAAAAATATTGGTTGGATTGATTGAGAGTGCATGGTCGAGGACTTCGAAATCTTCCCCCGGTGCATGAAAAATAAGTACCCGTTCAGGAGCTTCCAGCAGCGCCTTTAGAGGTGCAAACTGGTCAATCGCCAAGACATCAATCAACCAGCACTGTTCGCCATCGGAGAGCTGAATCAGTGCCAGTTTTGGAAAGTAGGTGTTGGTGCGCATAAACTCAGTATCAATCGCCAGTGACGATGAACTTTGCAACTGCTCACAGAGATCGGCCAAATGCTGATTATCAGCGACCCAGTGGTTTGTATCTGTTGTTGAATCGGTCATCTAGAGTGTCTTCCTGCTCTGCAAGGCCATATTTAGGGTGCCACCATCGACGTACTCAAGCTCACCACCCATAGGAACACCATAGGCAATTCGCGAGACAGAAACACCCAGTGCCTTGGCTTTATCGGCGATAAAGTGCGCTGTTGCCTCACCCTCTACGGTCAGGTTAGTGGCGAGAATTAACTCGCTGACAACACCGCCCTTTAAGCGCTCAATTAACTGGTCGATGCCCAGCTGTTCTGGGCCTATACCATCGATCGGTGAAAGGTGTCCGAGCAGTACAAAGTATTTGCCACGGAAACTTCCGGCCTGCTCAATGGCATATAAATCCGCAGGACTTTCAACCACACAGATCTGTTCCGGCAGACGGCGGCTGTTACTACAAATAGCACAGAGTTCATGTTCAGTCAGTGTACGGCATTCACCGCAGCGCCCTACTTTCTCTACCGACTCGACAATCATTTCCGCAAGCCGCGAGGCGCCAACGCGATCCCGCTCAAGCAGGTGCAGCGCCATACGCTGGGCAGATTTTGCACCAACACCGGGCAGTACCCGCAGCGAGTCGATGAGTTGATCTATTAAATTACCGTACACAGTTCAGCCTTTATTAAATTCTTTTTAAGTACTGTTTTAAAATGGCATTTTAAAGCCAGCGGGCAAATCCATTCCGCCAGTCATTTTACCTAAGGCATCCTTGCTCTGAGCTTCAACCTTGCGCACCGCATCATTAACCGCGGCAGCCAGTAAGTCTTCGAGAAACTCTTTATTCTCATCCATCAGTGAAGGGTCGAGAGTCACCTTGCGAACATCGTGACGACCGGTCATTACCACTTTAACCATACCGGCACCGGATTCACCGGTCACCTCTGCATTAGCCGCCTGCTCTTGCATCTCGGCCATTTTGCCCTGCATCTGCTGGGCCTGTTTCATTAGATCATTGATATTCATACTTTCCTCAAAACTTTTATTAACTGGCATCCGATTAAATAGGCTCAGTCGATAGGCTGCACGGAACGCTCATCCACGCCGCCATCGAACAGCTGCTTAAATTTCACCACTGCGGGATCATTATTGAGAGTCTCTACGGCTTCGGCCAGACGTTCGGACTTCTCGCGCAGATTGGCTGCGCGCGGGGTTTCCTGTTCGGCAACCCCCAGACTGATCTCGACCGTGACTGGGGTTTTAAAGTAATCGCTGAGTGCCTCGCTAAACTGCTCTTGGTGAGGATCGTCGTAGAGGCTGTTGTGACCGCTATCGATAAGGAATCTTAATGCTGTGCCGCTGCGCCCTAAGTAAAGGCAGTGGCTGGCAATTTCTCCAAGGGAGGCAACAATACTGAGTTGCTTGCGCAGTTCAATCCAGTTTTCTGGGCTGAAGTCTTGTAGGGGAATTGTTGCTGCATCCACAGAGAGCTCTTTATTAGAAGACGCTGATGCTTCTTTATTAGGAAACGCTGATGCTTCTTTACTAGGAGACGCTGAAGGCTCCTCACTAACTAAGGGCTTTTGCGCTTCAACTTGAGGCTCCCAGGGCGGCATATCCTCCGCGACTTGGGCTTCAGACTTTTTTACGCTGGGCTCCACCTCCGGTGGAACCGATGTGGCCTTTGATGCTTCTGGAGCTGGAACTGGAGTTGCGGCGGCAGCTTGACCTGAGGTATTTAAAGCCGGGCCTCGTGGGGAATTCTGTGGGCGAAATGCCAATGCCCGCAACATCACCATTTCAAAACCTGATTTGGCATCGGCACTAAGCTGTAAATCTTTACGCCCCAACAGACAGATTTGATAAAACAGCTGAACATCTTCGCGGCTAACCTGAGCCGATAACGCCAACACTTCACTGTAGTTGGCCAGACCTTTATCCAACGCTTCCGGAACGGTTTGCACAATGGCCACCTGATGCCAGATCGACAATACATCAGCCAGCGCCATATCATAGTCCGGCGCCTGCTCGGCCATTCTCGCTATCGCGGCCAATATTTCTGAACCAGAGCCTGAAGCCAGTGCTTTACAGATATCAATCACATAGCTGCGCTCAATAGTGCCCAGCATAGAGCTGACATCAGCTTCATTAACCTGCCCACCACCGTGTCCAATCGCCTGATCAGTCAGACTAAGAGCATCGCGCATACTGCCATCCGCAGCCCGCGCCAGCGACCAGAGACCGGCCTCTTCAAAAGGCACTTTCTCTTCACCGAGAACAAACTGCAGATGCTCGGTAATTCGCTCGGGACTAAGATTTTTCAAATTAAACTGCAGACAGCGCGACAATACGGTTATCGGCAGCTTTTGAGGATCGGTGGTCGCAAATAAAAACTTAACATGAGGCGGTGGTTCTTCGAGGGTCTTGAGCAGTGCAGCAAAACTGTTTTTCGACAGCATATGCACCTCATCGATCAAATAGATCTTGTAGCGACCCCGAGCCGGCGTGTACTGAACGTTATCGAGTAGATCGCGCATATCGTCAACACCAGTTCGCGATGCCGCATCCACTTCGATCAGATCGACAAAACGACCTTCATTGATTTCATTACAGGCCGAGCACTCACCACAGGGAACCGAACTAACACCGGCTTCGCAGTTTAAACATTTGGAGAGAATTCTAGCGATGGTGGTTTTACCCACACCGCGGGTACCAGTAAATAGATAGGCGTGGTGGAGACGATCGTTGTCCAGTGCATTAATTAATGCCTGCAATACATGCTGCTGACCGGCCATTTCGGCAAAAATACGCGGGCGCCATTTACGGGCAAGTACTTGGTAACTCATAACAGTACGACTTTAAAATCAAAAAAACCATTATAGGGAGATAAACAGAGCGCGGAAAGGGACTTTTAATATGAGCCTTTTAATTTAAAGGTTTTAAATAGATGACCGAAGCCGAACCCCGCACAAAGCCCAAGAGTAGCTCTACCCTTATTAGATCAGTCAGGCTCCGCTTATGGTTGTAGTGGTTTCCAGATAGAGCGAGCAACTGTTTGAGCAAAGCGAGTTTTGCGAGCGCTGGAAACCACAGCAATCATGGAGCCGATCTAATAAGGGTAGAGCTACTCTTGGGCGATACCAATTCGAAGAGAGATTCTTCACATTCGTTCAGAATGACAAGTGAGGAAGTTAAGAATGACAAGTAAGGCAGAGAGAAGATTATGGCGGTGACCCTCACCAGCCACACCTCGGCACACAGCGTAACCACTACCGTTGCTCCCTTCCGGGCCTGGCGGGATTCGCGGCTGGCTGTTGCGAGGGGACCAGTGAGGGACACCATTGAATCGCAGCGCGGGATTATCCGAGGTTTAGCCTGCAAGTGCAACAGTTGAAACAATAACTGCCCCACCCCTGTTAAATTAGACGCAAAAAGTCTATGGTTTTAAAGTCGAATCCAATTCATGACAGAGACTAACCTTCACTTAGCCTGCTGGCTTGTTTACACTGACCCAAGCCGAAAAATTGGGCGCTGGACTTATACAACAATAATTAAGGATTTTTATTCGATGAAGCGGCAGCTCTCAGATTTAACTTTCTCGCTCTGTTCAACAATAGCATTAACCCTGCTTTCAATATTTATACTCAGCGGCTGTGGCACTTCCGAAAACAACGTCTCTATCGGCAACCGAACCGGCACACTTCACTGGGGTAATGGTACCGAACCCCAGAGCCTCGACCCCCATATAGCCACCGGAGTACCAGAACACAAAATCATTATTGCCCTGATGGAAGGTCTGGTTCTTAAAGACAGTAAAACCCTTGAGCCGCGCCCGGGCGTAGCTACCTCATGGGACATCAGTGAAGATGGCCGCGTCTACACCTTTCATTTACGCAAAAATGCTCGCTGGTCCAATGGCGACCCCCACAATGCCCATGACTATGTCTGGTCCTGGTGGCGCGCCCTGCAACCGGCGCTGGGTAATCTCTATGCTTATATGTACTTCTCTATTGAGAATGCCAAAGAATACTATGAGGGCAGCATCAAGGATTTTGATCAGGTCGGCGTTAAAGCCCTAGATGATTTTACATTACAGGTAAGATTAAAGAATCCAACACCCTATTTCCTGCAGCTACTCGACCATTACAGCCTCTACCCTGTTCATCGCCAAACCATCGAGAAATTTGGTGGTGCCGATGAGCGCGGCACCCGCTGGACCTATGAGGGCAATTTGGTCGGCAACGGCGCCTTTCAACTACTTGAGTGGAAGATTAATCGCCGGGTAGTGGTAGAGCGCAACCCCCATTACTGGGATGCCGAGAATATTAAATTAAATAAAATTGTTTTCTATCCCACCGAAAATGCCATCACCGAAGAGCGAATGTTTCGCGCTGGGCAGCTTCATTACAGCGGCACCGTTCCCGCCGATAAGGTTGCAACCTACCAGAGTCGCAATGATCCAGCGCTGCATATT
The DNA here is from genome assembly GCA_943846685.1 of uncultured Pseudomonadales bacterium. GTDB lineage: Bacteria > Pseudomonadota > Gammaproteobacteria > Pseudomonadales > Porticoccaceae > HTCC2207. The sequence goes on along the minus strand of OX044363.1, from coordinate 1,433,068 downwards.
GACCCCTACCTGGGCACCTACTTTTATCGCCTTAATGTGCGTGTTCCACACCTGCAAGACAAGCGCGTTAGACGGGCTCTGGGTATGACCATAGACCGCGAACAAATTACTCAGCGCATACTCAAAGCCGGGCAGATTCCCGCCTATGCCATGACGCCGCCCAACACCATGGGATACTTCCCAGAGAGCGATTTGGCGTTTAATCCCGAGGCGGCAAAACAGCTATTAGCTGAAGCCGGATACCCCAATGGCGAGGGATTCCCCGCCACAGAAATCCTCTACAACACCAGCGAAGGTCACCGCAAAATTGCCGTCGCGATTCAGCAGATGTGGAAAACCCACCTCAATATCGACGTCAAGCTACTCAATCAGGAATGGAAGGTCTACCTCAATAGTGTCAGTGGTCGCGACTATGAAATTGCCCGCGCTGGCTGGATTGGCGACTATGTTGACCCAAACAATTTTCTCGATATGTTTCTCTGCAATGGCGGCAACAACAGAACTGGCTGGTGTAACAAAGAGTACGACCGGCTGATTCTAGAGGAAGCCCCCACCGCCAAGACCCATGCCGAGCGACTAGCTATATTTACAGCCGCCGAAAAGATGCTGATGGAGGATATGCCGGTGATCCCAATTTATATTTACACCTCCAACAATCTGGTCAATACCTCGGTGAAAAACTTTAATGACAATATTCTCAACCAACCTTCTTTTAAAGAAATTTACCTTGAAGCGGATACAGGAGTAGAGAACTAATGTTGAGGTTTGCCCTTAACCGACTACTCCAGGCCATACCTGTTTTACTGATTGTTATCAGCGCGACTTTTCTGCTGGTTCACTCAGCGCCCGGCGGTCCCTTTTCCGCGGATAAAGCCGTGCCACCAGAAGTTATCAAAGCCCTTGAGGCGCAGTACAATCTCGACCAACCACTATGGCAGCAATATGTCAGCTATCTCGGTGATGTGCTGAGAGGAGATTTTGGCCCCTCCTTTAAATATTCCGGGCGCACCGTCAATGAACTGATCGCCGCTGGTTTACCGGCCACAGCAGAACTTGCTCTCTACGCCATGCTGGTCGCTCTGGTGATTGGAATCAGCGCCGGGGTTATCGCCGCAATGCGCCCCAACAGTATGCAGGACTATGTACCCATGTCCGCGGCCATGCTCGGTATCTGTATGCCCTCTTTCTTACTTGGGCCATTGCTGGTTCTGGTATTTGGTATCCATCTGGAATGGTTACCTGTCTCCGGCTGGGGCGATATACCCGGCGACAAAATTATGCCCTCAATCACCCTGGGCACTGGTTATGCCGCCTATATAGCGCGCCTATCCAGAGGTGGCATGCTCGAAGTCTCTATCTCAGGACTATATCCGCACCGCGCGCGCCAAAGGCCTCTCAGAGCGGTTAATTATCTTTAAGCACGCACTGCGCGGCGGACTAATCCCAGTGGTGGCTTTTTTAGGGCCGGCCTTTGCCGGACTGCTCGGTGGCTCATTTGTCGTCGAAACCATTTTCCAAATCCCCGGGCTTGGTCGCTTCTATGTGCAGGCCGCATTTAATCGTGACTACACCATGATTCTGGGTATGACAATCTTCTTCGCAACACTGATTATTTTGTTTAATTTGCTATCCGACATGCTCGCCATCTGGTTAAACCCAAAATTGCGTCAGCAGCAGGCTGGAGGGAATAACTGATGGCTATAAAAGAACTGCAGCCCGACGAGCAAGGTACCTCATTGTGGCAGGATGCCTGGATCAAGCTGTGCAAAAATTATCTCGCCCTGTTTGGCCTCGCCGTTCTCGCTCTGTTGTGCGTAATTTCCCTACTGACACCCTGGATTGCACCTTACGGTTACGAAGAGCAAAACCTGCTTTTGGGTGCAACAGCACCCTCATTGGAACACTGGCTGGGTACCGATATCTTTGGCCGCGATATGCTCACACGAATTATGTACGGCGGACGAGTCTCACTCACGGTAGGCTTTATTGCCACCGCTGTAGCCCTTTTGATAGGCGTGCTCTGGGGGGCAGTTGCCGGATTTGTCGGCGGCCGAACTGATGCGGTAATGATGCGTATTGTCGATATTATGTACGCCCTGCCCTTTATGATCTTTATTGTTCTGCTGATGGTGGTTTTTGGGCGCAATATTCTATTGCTGTTTGTGGCTATTGGCGCCGTCGAATGGTTGACCATGGCACGTATAGTGCGCAGTCAGGTGATGTCCTTGCGCAAGCAGGAATTTGTTGAAGCCGCCCACTCGCTGGGTCTCTCTGAATGGACAATTATCCGTCGCCATATTATTCCCAACACCCTTGGCCCAGTCATTGTCTACACCACCTTAACCATCCCCAGTGTGATGTTACTGGAGGCTTTTTTAAGCTTCCTTGGGTTGGGTATTCAACCGCCTCAGAGCTCCTGGGGGCTGCTGATTAACTACGGCGTTGAATCCATGGAAGAATACCCCTGGCTGCTGATCTTTCCCGGCGTCGCACTGTCGCTGACTCTATTTGCCCTGAACTTTCTTGGCGATGGCCTGCGCGACGCCCTCGACCCTAGAACCTCAAAGGATTAATGGCTATGGCACTACTTGAGGTCAATGGATTAAAGATTTATTTCCACACCAGAAATGGTCTGGTTAAAGCCGTAGACGATGTCAGCTTTACTGTTGATGCAGGAGAGACGTTGGCGATTGTCGGCGAGTCCGGCTCGGGCAAGTCTGTAACCTGCTATAGCCTACTAGATCTACTGCCGAAACCACCCGCAGTAATCGAAGCTGGCACAGCACTGTTTGATGGTGAAGATTTATTAAGCTGTTCTACGGCGCGTATGCGTCAGTTTCGAGGCAATGATATCGCGGTGATTTTTCAGGATCCGATGACCTCACTAAACCCCTATATCAGTATCGGCGAACAGTTAATTGAACCGCTGATTTACCACCCCGACAAAACCCGCACTCAAAGCCGTAAAAAGGCGCGCTTGCAGGCTATCGAACTCCTCGATGAAGTGGGCATTATTGATCCCGAAGCTCGCTTTGACTGCTATCCCCATGAGTTCTCCGGGGGAATGCGCCAACGGGTAATGATAGCCATGGCGCTTATCAATAAACCGCGCCTATTAATCTGTGATGAACCAACCACAGCACTGGATGTGACTATTCAAGCGCAGATTTTAGAGTTGATTAAAAAGCTCCAGAAAACCCGCGATGTGGCGGTTATTTTTATCAGCCATGATCTCGGTGTAGTGGCTGGCATTGCCGATAAGGTTGTGGTGATGTGTGAGGGCACAATTCGTGAGACCGGCGATACGGAAAGTGTCTTTTACAATAGTCAGGATGCCTACACGAAAAAGCTTCTGGCAGCTATTCCCGAGGGAGCCAAGCTATTACCCAATCGTGCTGAGCAGGATCAACCCCTGGTTAAGGTGCGAGATTTAAAGACCTATTTTACTGACTTTAGTAAAGCGGCTGAGGGTAAAAAAGTTATTAAAGCCGTAGATGGCGTTTCTCTGGATATAAAGCGCGGCGAGATTCTCGGTCTGGTCGGCGAGTCCGGTTCTGGCAAGTCGACGCTGGGCCGTTCTATTTTGCAGTTGGCGCCAAACACTGAAGGCACTGTAACCTTTGACGGCAGCCTTTTAGGCGAGCTAAGTCCTAAAAATCTGGTGCCATGGCGGCGCAGGATGCAGATGATATTTCAGGACCCCTACGCCTCCTTAAATCCACGAATGACGGTTTATGAAACCCTTGCCGAGCCTCTGCTTTATCACGGCCTGGCGGATCGCAAGTCAATCGACCAACAGGTTCGTCAGTTGATGGATGATGTAGGTTTGGCTCATAGCCAGATGCGCAAATATCCCCATGAGTTTTCCGGAGGTCAGCGACAGCGTATTGCCATTGGTCGCGCTATAGCCACCAAGCCTGAATTAATTATTGCCGATGAACCGGTGTCGGCACTCGACGTCACTATTCAGGCGCAGATTCTCGATCTTATTCTGGCTTTGGTGGAACGGCATAATCTCACCATGCTGTTTATCTCTCATGATTTATCCGTGGTTCGCTATATTTCTGATCGGGTTATGGTGATGAATAAGGGTTTGATTATTGAGTCTGGGGATACAGAGACCCTTTGGGCTAACCCACAGCAGGAATATACCCGTGAGCTTCTTAAAGCAATTCCTCTAGCTGATCCCAAGTTGGAGCGTAAGCGAATCTCTAACATCTAGTTGTTTAGACTTCAGGACACCTATACCCGATCAACTATCAGCCCCCTGTCTTCCTGAGAGAGCGAAGCGAACCGAAGGACCCCCTCCAGTAGGCTGTGACTCACTATTCGCACCTGCTCAAATCTGCTCAACTACTTCTTACCCAATAAACTGACCGCAAAGCGGTCATCCTGAGAGAGCGAAGCGAACCGAAGGACCCCCTCCAGCAGGCTGTGACTCACTATTCGCACCTGCTCAAATCTGCTCAACTACTTCTTACCCAATAAACTGACCGCAAAGCGGTCATCCTGAGAGAGCGAAGCGAACCGAAGGACCCCCTCCAGCAGGCTGTGACTCACTATTCGCACCTGCTCAAATCTGCTCAACTACTTCTTACCCAATAAACTGACCGCAAAGCGGTCATCCTGAGAGAGCGAAGCGAACCGAAGGACCCCCTCCAGCAGGCTGTGACTCACTATTCGCACCTGCTCAAATCTGCTCAACTACTTCTTACCCAATAAACTGACCGCAAAGCGGTCATCCTGAGAGAGCGAAGCGAACCGAAGGACCCCCTCCAGCAGGCTGTGACTCACTATTCGCAACTGTTCAGCTCTGCTCAACTACTTCTAAAATCTTCATACAAATATGGTGATTTAAATAACCTAACGAGTTGCTGGACGAGGTCCTTCGGCTACGCTCAGGATGACGGTGGTTATGCCCAAACGATAGTGGGTAAGCCCAAACGATAGTGGGTAAGCCCAAACGATAGTGGGTAAGCTCAAACGATAGTGGTTATGCCCAAACGATAGTGGGTAAGCTCAAACGATAGTGGTTATGCCCAAACGATAGCGGGTAAGCTCAAACAATGGTGGGTAAGCTCAAACAATGGTGGGTAAGCTCAAATGACGGTGAAATATTGTCAGGGTGGCGGTGAAATATTGTCATCCTGAGCGAAGCCGAAGGATCTAAAAGAGGTCCCTCGTCGCTCCGCTCTGTCGGGATGACAACGGTGTTAAGGCTTCAACTCGGACCCCAGAGTCATAAATTATCAACCCAACCAGCCAATCGCTGATAAGATTAAACCCATCACCCATCCCAGAGGCTCCAATGTCAGAACTGATCAAGGTCACCAAACAAGGCAGCATTTTATCCATCAGCCTAAACCGGCTAGATAAAAAGAACGCCCTGACCGCAGCTATGTATTCAGAACTGGCCAGCATCTTTAGGGATCAGGTCGAAGATACCAATGCCGTTATATTCACTGGTGGAACAGACTTTACCGCCGGCAATGACCTTGAAGACTTCCTCAATAACCCACCGACCGTCGCCGATGCACCGGTCTTTGAGTTTATGCGCGCCCTATCCACCTGCCCGGTACCAGTTATTGCCGCCGTTGACGGCTTTGCCGTGGGTATAGGAACCACCTTGCTGCTGCACTGCGACTTTGTCTACGCCACCGCCAAAAGCCTTTTTGTGATGCCATTTATCAATCTGGCTGTAGTGCCGGAATTTGCCTCCTCGCTGTTATTACCCCGACGAGTCGGCCATGTAAAAGCCGCTGAGATGCTTCTTTTAGGTGAGAAATTTGATGCGCAAGCGGCTCTGGAATATGGGATTATCAATCAGATTTGTGAGCCCAAGAATTTAATCGCCACCGCTCAGGCTACAGCCGAAAAACTCGCTAGCAAACCGCGCACGGCGCTTCTTCACAGCAAGGCACTGATGCGCCGAGACGATGAACCGCTGGCGCAGAGAATTGCGGTTGAATCAAAGCTGTTTTCGGAAATGGTTGCCGCACCGGAAGCCCAGGCAGCAATCGAGAAGATATTAAAGCGTTAAAGCTACTTTTAAGACGCTGAGGGCTACTTTTAAGACGCTGAGGGCTACTTTTAAGACGCTGAGGGCTCCTATCAAGAACAGCTAATACCAGTCCCACGCAGACCACAGTAACCCTGAGGATTTTTCGCCAGATACTGCTGATGATAATCCTCAGCGTAATAGAACTCCGGTGCCTGACGAATCTCTGTAGTAATCGCCGGATAACCCAAGGCCAACAGTTTGTCCTCAACCATCGTCGCAGAAGCCTGAGTCTCGGCTAACTGCTGTGCATCCTGACAGTAGATAACCGAGCGGTACTGACTACCTATATCATTGCCCTGACGCATACCCTGAGTCGGGTCATGGGATTCCCAAAAAACCGCCAAAAGTTTTTCGAAGGTGGTTTGCTGAGGGTCAAAAACCACCAGCACCACTTCAGAGTGACCGGTATGCCCTGAACAGGCCTCTTCATAGGTCGGGTTTGGCGTAAAACCACCGGCATAGCCCACCGCGGTAGTCATAACACCAGGCTGCTGCCAAAAACGCCGTTCGGCACCCCAGAAACACCCCATGCCAAAAATCGCCCAGCGCAAACCAGCCTCAAACGGAGGTTTGATCGATTGACCATTAACATAATGAAAATTGCTGGTAGACAGTGGTGTATCGCGTCCGGGCAATGCCTGCTCAGCTGTAGGAAGAATTAACATCGACATTTTATGACCTCGCTGCTTTAAGACTTATACAACTTACATCCTGTATAAGCTATATAAGGTCTAACCCACGTTTTAGATCATTTTTAATATCGACAATATCTTCCAGACCCACGGCAATACGAATCAAATTATCTGTGATTCCCGCCTGCTGACGATCTTCATCACTGAGCCGACCATGAGTAGTGGTAGCCGGATGCACAATCGTGGTTTTGGTATCACCGAGATTAGCGGTCAGGGAAATAACTCTGGTGCTATCGATAACCCGCCAAGCCTGTTCGCGGCCACCCTCAACACAGAATGAAAGCACACCGCCAAAATCGCTTTGCTGTTTTTTCGCCAGCTGATGACCGGGATGATCTTCAAGGCCCGCATAAAATACTTTGGTCACTTTCGGGTGGGCGTTAAGCCACTGTGCCAGCTCTGCCGCATTGGCCGAATGAGCTTGCATACGAATTTTCAGAGTCTCTAGCCCTTTAAGAAATACCCAGGCATTAAACGGACTCATGGATGGGCCTGCGGCACGCAAAAAGCCCACCACCTTTTCCATTAATTCACTGCTGCCAACGACCGCGCCGCCAAGACAGCGACCCTGACCATCGAGGTATTTGGTTGCCGAGTGAACAACAATATCCGCGCCCCAATGCAATGGCTTTTGCAGCACTGGCGAACAGAAACAGTTATCGACCACAAACAGCGCGTTGGCCTGCTTTGAAATAGCAGCCAGTGCTTCTAGGTCAGCCACCTCAGACATCGGGTTCGAAGGGGTTTCACAAAACAGCATTTTGGTATTTGGCTGCACGGCCTGCTGCCAGCTATTGAGATCGGTAAGCGACACATAGGTCACTTCAACACCAAACTTAGTGATGTAGTTATTAAGCATAACCCGAGTGCTGCCAAACACATCCTGGGAACAGATAATATGATCGCCAGACTCAAGCAGTGCCATAACCACACTGAGAGTTGCCGCCATGCCTGAGGAAGTCGCCACCGCCTGCTCAGCACCTTCCATTGCCGCCAGACGCTGTTCAAAAGTGCGGACGGTTGGATTGGTGTAACGCGAGTAAACATTGCCCTGAATCTCATTGCTAAAGTGCTTGGCTGCCATCTCGGCATTTTCAAACACATAGCTTGAGGTCAGAAAAAGAGCCTCTGAATGCTCCTCTTCGTGGGTACGCTGATAGCCACCGCGAATCGCGAGGGTATCCTGCTGTAATTTATCGTCCTGAGCTGACATTTTTTGTCCCGGATTTAGTCTCTATTACTGCTCGCTTTAGTTGTTTGCACTGTTGTTATTGTGAATTCCAATAACCTGCCCATTCTTCGGCTCAATATTAACATCTGCTTTTTGTTTTGCAGAGTCATTGCGCAGCGCTTCAATACGCTCTAAATAGGCGGCATCGACATCGCCAGTAATATACTGGCCATCAAACACCGAACATTCAAAGCGCTTAATATTATCATTACCTTCCGCACCGGCATCAATCAGGTCCTGCAAATCCTGATAGACAATCCAGTCAGCACCGATTAACTCGCCCACTTCTTCATCGCTGCGCCCATGAGCAATAAGCTCGGTCGCCGACGGCATATCAATACCGTAGACATTCGGGTAGCGAACACCGGGAGCCGCTGAAGCCATATAGACTTTGTTAGCGCCAGCATCGCGAGCCATCTGGATAATTTCCTGAGAGGTAGTGCCGCGAACAATCGAGTCATCCACCAACAAAACATTCTTGCCAGCAAATTCCAGTTTCACCGCATTGAGCTTTTGGCGAACTGATTTTTTGCGTTCGGTCTGACCCGGCATAATAAAGGTGCGGCCAATATAGCGGTTCTTCATAAACCCTTCGCGCAGCTTAACACCGAGGGTCTCAGCCATTGCCTGAGCGGAGACACGACTGGTATCCGGAATCGGAATAACCACATCAATATCGTGATCGGGCTTAAGTCGAAGTACTTTTTCCGCGAGCTTTTCACCCATCCGCAAGCGACACTTGTAGACCGAAATATTGTCGATCAGGGAATCTGGACGAGCAAAATAGACATGTTCAAAAATACACGGGGCCAGCTCATGCTCGGCGGCACATTGCTGCAGGTGAATCTCACCATTCTTATCGACAAATAGCGCTTCGCCCGGGGCGAGGTCGCGAATCAGTTCAAAGCCAAGGCTATCCAACACAACAGATTCTGAGACCACGGCGTATTCAATACCGGCTTCAGTTTCGCGCTTACCAAAACACAGCGGACGAATACCGAAGCGATCGCGGAAGGCAAACAGACCGTAATTAGCGATCAGTCCCACTACCGCATAGGCACCGTTGCAGCGATTGTGCACCTGCTCGACCGCAGCAAAAATATCTTCACTGGTCGGCTCTAATTTTCGGCGCGCCTGCAGCTCGTGGGCAAATACATTGAGCAGTACTTCTGAGTCTGAATCAGTATTTAGATGACGCAGATCGGCGCGGAAAATCTGTTCGCGCAATTTATCCGCATTAGTCAGGTTGCCATTGTGAGCAATAAAAATCCCGTAGGGAGAGTTCACATAGAGCGGCTGTGCCAGCGCTGGGCCAGAGCTGCCAGCGGTTGGGTAGCGAACATGGCCGATACCCACATTGCCGACAAGACGCATCATATGACTGCGACGGAATACATCCCGCGCCAGGCCCTCGCCTTTGCACTGGTGAAGTTCACCATCGGCCTCAGTAACAATACCAGCGGCGTCCTGACCGCGATGCTGCAACATGGTCAGGGCATCGTAAAGCCGTAAATTAACACTCGAAGTTCCAGAAATTCCTACTACACCGCACATCTTTAAATCCAACCCATTATAAAATCTTTAACCGCAGCGGCCGTTTCTGTTCCCCAGTCTGCAAAACTCTGGAAGACAGGAATTAACGCCGATGCTTGCCACCAGGTATCCTGATCGACTGGCAGCGCTTTGGGTAAAATAATTACCAGCGCCAAGACAATCAACAGTCCCCTGAAAACCCCAAAAATCAGTCCTAACATCCTGTCTGTTCCGCTCAGTCCAGTCGAGCTAACCAGTTTTCCCAATAAATAATTAATCATACTACCCAGCAACAGGGTACCGACAAACAAAAGTCCCCAAGCAGCCAACTGCCTAAGAGAGGCGAGACCGATAAAATTCACCAGCAGTTCAGCCACCGGCTCTTTAAAGTTCATCGCTATAGCAAAGGCAGCCACCCAGATAACCAGTGACATAGCCTCTTTAACAAAACCACGCACCAGACTGATCAGCGCTGAAACCGCCAGTATGCCGACAATCACCCAATCTGCAGTTGCTATTTCCGTCATTAAAGTTTCCCTTCCCTCTTCCGGCCGCTCAGTTGCGGCCAGCCTTTTCGAAAAGACCCGTACTCAGTTCCTAGGGTACGTATTGCAGAACAATTGCATCGGTTGAGAAATTGCTGTCTATCTGAGCCTTCTCGGCAATAGCTCTGCGCTTATCCGCTTTGGGTCCCACATAGACCCGATAAAATGTTTTATTCTCAAGATCCGCTGCCTTTACAAACGCTTTAAAGCCACTGTCCCGCAGCTGCTGCATCAGATTTTCAGCTTTATTTTTTTCTTCGAAGCTAGCGGCCTGAAGCACCCAGGCGCGAGGTAGGTCATTTTCATCGAGACCATAAAAGCTCTCACTGGAGTCGTCTGCCGGTTTTGATTGGGCGACATTCAACAGGCTGTCGGCTTCGCCGAGCTTGGAGGAGCTATCCGGGCGCTGCGCCTTGGCAACGTCTATAGATTTAATTTCGGGGGCGGCGGGTAATTTGCTGGTGCGATCTATTTTTAGCGGGTCGGCGAAGTCGAAGATAATCGGCAGGATAATCAAGCCCAGTGCGCCTAGAACCAGTGCGCCAATAATGCGTTGTCTTAAACCATTACTCATTGAACAAACCCATCAATTGTATTTTTCGAATTTTCGCTTTAATTCTTGCTTTAACATTAGCACTGTCGAGACAGTATAAAAGGAACCAAACACCACCAGAGTATCATCTGCCGTGGCCTGATCAAGGGCGGTTAAAAACGCCTTTTCCAGACCGCCATCAACTTGCTCGTGCAAGGTAGCTGAGTGTCCGGCATTGTATAACACTTCTAAAAGAGTTTGGCCTTTAGTCGCCCTTTCTGTGTCGCTTATTTCAGCAATCTGCCAGTGATTGATAATATTCCCCAGCGGCTCGACAATTCCCGACCAGTCCTTGTCGGATAAAACCGAAGCCACCGCAATATAGCGACCCTTAATTGGTGTCAAACTATGGGCCAAAGCAATCGCCGCTGCAGGGTTATGGGCGACATCGACAATAACTTTAATGCCCTTAAAATCGAGCTGCTGCTGACGACCCGGCAGGCATAGCTCGGCCAGCGCTGCAGCGACACCACTATCAGTCAAATCAAAGCCGGCACAGAGCAGAGCCTGTATAGCCAGTGTTTTATTGATCGGCAGTAATCCTGCGACTGGAAGATGTTCAAATAAGCGCGGCTGACCATCCGCCGATAAAAGCGTTGCCGCAAACTGATCATCCTGCAACTCTATAGAGAAATCGCCACCGATCTGCAGAGCCTCAGCGCCAGTGGCAGTGATCATCTGATCAAACCCTTTGGGACTATCCGCCTCGCCAATAAGCAACGGTCTTCCGGGGCGCGCAATACCGAGTTTCTCAACGGCAATCAGCTCACGGGTATCACCCAACCAGGCCTGATGATCGAGGGCGATACTGGTTACCACGGCAACATCCGCATCGATAATATTGATCGCATCAAGGCGACCGCCAAGCCCTACTTCGAGCAGCACAGCATCGAGATTAGCATCGGCGAAAACCAATAGCGCTGCAAGGGTGCCAAATTCAAAATAGGTTAGGGATACAGGCTCTGGGGAGATAGCTTGACGAGCTAGTTCAATTTCTTCAAAAGCGCTGACAATCAACGCATCGCTAACCGGCTCGCCCTGAACAGAGATACGCTCGTTGTAATCAATAAAGTGTGGAGATGTAGTGGCGCCAACTCTATAGCCCTGCTGCAGCAGTATCGCCTGCATACTGGCAATGGTCGAGCCCTTGCCATTGGTTCCAGCCACGGTAATCACTGTGCCGAGCTTAAGCGGGTTATTCTGCTGTTGGCGACGCGCAACAAGCTCAGACCAAACCGCGCTAACGCGGTCTAGTCCTAAGTCAATTTCACTGGGGTGCCGAGCTTCTAGCAGAGTTAACCACTCTGCTAGGCAGCGATCAGGCATCGGCGGGTTCTGGCAGATGGGTAAATTTGGAGAGAATACTGGCCAGACGATCACGCATTTGATGACGCGCAATAATCATATCGATCTGACCTTTTTCAAGCAGGAACTCACTGCGCTGAAAGCCCTTGGGCAATTTCTGGCGAATGGTCTGTTCAATAATATTGGGGCCAGCGAAACCTGCACGAGCACCCGGCTCGGCAACATTTAAATCACCCAGCATGGCCAGACTGGCTGATACACCACCGTAAACGGGATCGGTCATTACCGATACATAGGGTACGCCAGAGGTTTTAAGACGTTCGAGGATTGCACTGGTTTTAGCCATCTGCATCAGCGAGATAAGCGCTTCTTGCATACGTGCGCCACCAGTGGCAGAGAAACAGATCAGCGGTTTGTTTTCGGCCAGTGCCAGCTTGGCTGCGCGGGTAAATTTCTCACCTACGGCATAGCCCATAGAGCCACCGTGGAAGGCAAATTCAAAGGCCACTGCAACCACAGGAATACCTTTAACACTGCCACTCATGGCAACCAGAGCGTCTTTCTCACCGGTTTTCTTCTGTGCATCGGTAAGACGATCTTTGTATTTTTTAACATCGCGGAATTTGAGCCTGTCGATAGCCACCACATCTTCGGCAATTTCTGCCCGACCGCTATCATCGAGGAAGATATCTAGGCGGCGGCGAGCGCCAATACGCATATGATGTTCACATTTAGGGCAGACATCGAGATTGCGTTCAAGCTCTGGACGGTAAAGCGGTGAGGCACATTTTGGGCACTTTTTCCAAAGCCCCTCAGGTACAGCATTTGAACGTTCAGTGTTTTCCGCCGCTGGTCCTGCGGGTCGAATGCGTTTCAACCAATTCATTTATTACCCTTTCGCCATCTCAATGAAATATTTATCGCTTAAGCTGTCACTAGTCTTTTCGTAAAAATTTAGCCAACTCGATTAAGGCGCGCAGTTTAACACGACAGCGAGCCAGTTAAACACCGGGAAAATAAACACAGCATAAAATTATTTTTATGCGTCGCTTACAGCCTTGGCATTATTAATAAAGGCGCGCATTTTCTGTTCATCCTTAATACCCGCAGAGCTCTCCACCCCGCCACTGACATCAACCATATCAGGACGCGCAGCCTCAACTGCCTCAGCGACATTCAGTGGGTTTAAACCACCGGCAAGAATCAGATGAAAGTCTCGCTCAGTGGGCAGACGCTGCCAGTCAAACTGCTCGCCGGTACCGCCGTACTGGTTGGGGTTCCAAGCATCAAAAAGCAGGCCATAGGCATTGTAGTAGGCTCTAGCTTCAGCGGAGATATCCAAATCGTCGCGCATACGCAGTGCGCGGATAAACGGGAAATCGAACTGCTGGCAAAAGTCCGCGCTTTCATCGCCATGAAATTGCAGTAAGTCCGGTTTTACTTCCGCGATCACCTGTTTAACGAATTCTTTGTCCGCATTAACCAGCAACACCACGCATAGGGTGTCTGTAGCTATCGCCTGACGAATCTCAATCGCCTGCTGCAAATTCACATAGCGGGAGCTTTTTGAGTACATCACCAAACCCAGTGCATCGGCACCGGCCTGCTGGGCTATCAAAGCATCTTCGACTCGGGTTATACCGCAAATTTTCACCTGTACTGACATTGCTTTACCTTGAATCAACTTAATTATTCACTTTATATTAAACGCGTAACTTACTGTTTAATAACAATATTAAAATCCTTTAAATACCTAAGCCTATTATAGACTACCGGGCAGAAATAATGGCCCGCGAGGCAACTCAGGAATTTCAAAACCCTGAGGATAGTCCACATCAACCAGATAGAGACCATTGGGCGATGCCGTAGCAGCGCTTTTACAGCGATCTTTTCCGGCAATTAGATCGGCAATCCAACCGGGCTTCTGACGACCGAAACCGATCTCCATCAGTGAGCCGACAATATTGCGCACCATATGCAGCACAAAGGCATTGGCCGAGACTTCAAATACAATTAACTGCCCTACCACCACGACCTTTGCGCTGGTGATATTACGAAACGGTGAATGGGATTGACAGCCGGCACCGCGAAAGGCTGTGAAGTCCTGTTCACCCAACAAATACTGACAGGCTTCCTGCATAGGCGCAATATCCAGCGGATAGCGAACCCAGGTAACCCCCTGCGAAAGCACTGCCGGCCGCGCTGCAGAGGCGTACATAGCGTATCTATAGGTCCGCGAAGTGGCACTAAAGCGCGCATGAAAGCTCTCTGACACCTGCTCTGCCCAACGTATTGAAATACTGTCTGGCAGTCGACTATTCGCCCCTTTAAGCCAGTTGCGGCCGCTGCGCTCGGCGACAGTATCAAAATGGATAACCTGATGACTGGCGTGCACCGCGGTATCTGTGCGCCCGGCACAGCTGATCACTAACTCTTGATTGGCAACAGAACTCAGTGCTCGCTCCAGTTCCTGCTGAACCGAGGGGCTGTGCTTTTGTTTTTGAAAGCCACAAAAAGCACTGCCGTCGTAAGATACGACGGCAGCATAGCGTTTGACTCCGGCGGGAAGGCTCTGGCCTTCGGGAATCTTACAATTTGGGCTGTAAACCCATTCCAGTTCTGACATAGGTGAAATTATACATAATCATTGTCGGATAAGCCTGTATAGCTTTTAACTTAGGCACTATTTAATCCGCCCCTAGTACCCTGCCAGTGCAGAATATTTTTGCCAATAAGCTAAACCGTCTCTAGCAGTGCACGAGCCTTTGACTGACCCTCTTCATCGGATTCTTCAATCAGCTCTTCAAGAATCTCTTTCGCACCCTCAGGGTCACCCATCTCAATATAGGTTTTTGCCAGATCAAGTTTTACCTCAACCGCATCCAGCTCATCGACATCGTCGAAGTCGGCAAACTCATCCATGATGCTGTTAGGAGCCTCAGCGGTATCGTCATCAAGAGCCTCAGCGGTATTGTTATAAGGAGCCTCAGTGGTATCTTCAACAAGAGCCTCAGCGGTATTGTTATAAGGAGCCTCAGCGGTATTGTTATAAGGAGCCTCAGCGGTATCGTCAGCAGGAGCCTCAGCGGCTTCAGCTACAGGTTGCGCCTGCGGCTCATCTGCAGGCTCAATATCAAAATCATCAGCGGTTAAATTATCCAGATCCAGATCTTCCAATTCAGAACCTTCAAACTTGACCCCTTCCATATCCATATCATCCAGCTCAAGATCAGCCAAATCGACACTACCCAGACCTAAGTCTTCAAAGTCTGCACTCTGAAAATCAAGGCCCTCCAGCTCAGCCGCGACCACGTCCTCAGCAATAGCGGACACTTCTTCTGACACGACGTTCGGGCCGACAATAATCGCTGCCATTTCAATAGCACCTTCATCGCCGGTGGTTTGGATTTCTTCAAACAATACTCGCAGTTCATCTTTGCGATTTTCGCGGAACAGAACTTCCATTAACTTTAAGCGCGAAGCGGCATCAGCAGGGTCTTGAGCGCGTGCCTCTTCAAGCACCTCAATCGCCTCGACAGTTTTACCCAGCGAGAGATAGACATCAGCCTCGGCAACCGCCTCAACCATCATGTCAAAAACTTCACTGTTAGCTGGCTCTTCACCGTTATCAAAGATATCCGTATCAGATTCATCAAATAAGTTATCGTCTGGATTTAGCTCCAGATCATCGAGCGCATGCAATTCATTATGATTTGAGGGGCTCGGAACAGAAGCTTTGTCGTCGTACTCTTCATAGCCTCCGGCCATCGACAGATCATCGCTAAGCGCTTTGGATTCCTGCGCTCTGGATGACTTGCGAACCAACAGAACCAATAGGAATAAAACAACAGCAATCAATATCAACCAGAAATAGGAAGGCACTGCAGCTAGTTGCTGGGCGAGGCTCTCGTTTGGGCGATCCGCTACCGGGGCTTTAGCCGGGGCAGCTGCCTCGGTATCTGCTTGAGCCGCGGTATTCTCAGCCTGATTAAGCAGTGCTGCCATAGTCGCAACCTGAGCTTCCAAAAGCGCTAGACGCTCACGCAGTTCAATATTTTCCTGTAGGGCTTTATTAACCTCATCATTGGCCACAGCCAACTCTTCCGCCAACTGGTCAACCTGCCCGGCATCCCCAGATTGAACGCTAGATGGATCTGTCATCCCGACAGAGCGAAGCGACGAGGGACCTCCCTCAGCCGCAGAGAGATCAGAATCCGACTCAGCATCAAATGCAGAAGCCAACTCAAGTCGACCATCATTGACCAGCGACTGCTCTTGCTGATCAGTAAATTCGTTATCGTTCGCTGCTTCACCGGCCTGCTCAAGAGCTAGCTCCAGTTCAGCGGAAGCAATAGAAGGATTTTTAAGACCGATCTGAGCGGCAACCGTATCACCGGCTTCAAGGCTAATCTCATCAAAGGAAGGCAGGCGCAAAACAGAACCGGCTTTTATACGGTTGGCATCGCCCTCGACAAAAGCATCGGCGTTATGACGATAGAGAGAATCCATGGTTTGCAGAATGGTGGTATCTCGCGGACGCAGGCGTTTAGCCACATTCCATAAGGTGTCACCAATAATCACCTGATGTTCTTCACCAGATAGCGGCTCGCGAAGCGGCGCTATTCCGGGCTGATAGTTTGAGTTAGTTGCCGACTGGAGTGCTGATTCGAGTGTTGGCTCGGCTGCTGGCACAGATGCGGAATCTGCAGCACTAGACTCGGTTACTGCAGGAGCCACTTCCAAGGCTTGCTGATCTTGCGCGAAGATTGGCAGATCCAACAGCAGAGTGTACTCACGCATCACCCGTCCGGCGGGCCACTGCAGTTGGATTAGAAAATTAAGATAGGGTTCGACAACCGGTTGGCCTGTAACAATCTGAATAATATGCAGGTCATCAGTATTTCTATAGACCGAAAATTGCATCTGGCTAAGAAAGAAGTCACGGCTGATACCAGCGCGCTCAAAGGCCTCGGGCGAAGCCAGCGACACCAACAACTGGCCATCCTCCAGATCCTCAGAACTGAGCACGACAATTTCCGCATTGAGCGGCTCATTAAGGGATGAATTAAGGGTTATCTCACCGAGACCCAACGCCAATGTCGATGAGGTTACCAATAGCAGCAAGGCACCTAAAGCAGCCCTGCAACCCATCTTGAATTTCCCTGTAAAGCCCATCGACCAACTCCGAATTGTCATGACAAATTTCCTATTTAAAGACCCTTTGAATCAGGAGCTTACAATAAATGTTTACAGTCGAACCTGCAATATCAGCCAGCACAACTAACCCTTAAGTCTTAGCACAATATTGCAGGCACTTATTAAAGGCTTTTAGTCTTCAATAACAATCCGCAGCATACGTCGCAGCGGCTCCGCCGCACCCCAGAGCAACTGGTCGCCCACGGTAAAGGCTGAGAGATACTGCTCACCCATATTCATCTTGCGCAAACGCCCAACAGGCACATCTAAGACCACCGGTTACAGCCGCAGGTGTCAGCTGAGCTACAGAAGACTCTTTATCATTAGCAACAACCTTGGCCCACTGATTGCCCTCAGCCAGCATCGACTCAATCTCATTCATCGGCACATCCTGAGTTAACTTAATCGTCAACGCCTGACTGTGGCAACGCATAGAACCAATACGAACACAGAGACCATCGAGAGGAATTGGATTGCCCTCACGGTTAAGAATCTTGTTAGTCTCCGCCTGATTCTTCCACTCTTCACGGCTCTGACCGTTCTCAAGCTGCGAATCAATATAGGGCAGCAGACTACCGGCTAGAGGATAACCCCAGTTATCAACCGGGAAGCTATCGCTGCGTAATGTGTCAGTCACCTGACGATCAATATCCAAAATCGCCGACCCCGGGTTAGACAGCGCATCAGCAACCGAACCCTTAATAACACCCATCTGGTTAATCAGCTCACGCATATTCTGCGCACCGGCACCAGAAGCCGCCTGATAGGTCATCGACGAAGCCCACTCCACCAGATTGGCATTAAACAGACCACCGAGAGACATCAGCATCAGACTGACGGTGCAGTTGCCACCGATATAATCTTTAACGCCATTGGCCAGACCATCTTTAACCACATTCATATTGACCGGATCGAGAACAATAATCGAACTGTCTTCCATACGCAGCGCCGAGGCCGCATCAATCCAATAGCCATCCCAGCCTGCACTGCGCAGCTGTGGATAGACTTTCTTGGTGTAGTCGCCGCCCTGACAGGTAACAATAATATCCAACTGTGAAAGCGCATCTATATCGAAAGCACTCTGCAATAGCGGCGTCTCCACCCCCACATCTGGCGCCGCTTGACCGGCCTGAGAGGTGGTGAAGAATATTGGCTCAATATCGGCAAAATCGTTTTCTTCACGCATTCTGTCCATCAGCACAGAACCGACCATGCCACGCCAACCTACAAATCCTGTTTTTTTCATTTTTCTAAACTCTCTTAAATTTAATTAATTCTTAATCATGTCTCTGCCAACTGCAGGAGATCCTTCGTCGCTTCGCTCTGTCAGGATGACAGTGGTTTCGTTGTCATCCTGAGCGCCTAATTGTCATCCTGAGCACCTAATTGTCATCCTGAGCGAAGTCGAAGGACCTCCTGAACAGGGAACCCATAGCCTGAGTCTCTGCCAGCTTGACGAGAACCCTCCACTCCGGTCGGGATGACAGCGCTGTAGCTAGACTGGATGGCACACAAGCCTGTAATCCCACCCAAGCATGGCATGGTATTACCGTCAAAAACTCGGATGACGTTCAAAGCCTGGCATCACAAACTAAAGCGCCGCGACCACCGCATCACCCATCTCAACCGTACCAACCCGCGTCATACCATCGGTATAAATATCCCCAGTCCGCAACCCCTGATCCAGCACATCACTCACCGCCTTCTCAATCGCATCCGCCGCCTCAACCGCATCCAGCGAATAACGCAACATCATCGCCACCGACAAAATAGTCGCCAACGGATTAGCCACCCCCTGCCCCGCAATATCCGGCGCCGAACCATGACAGGGTTCATACATACCGCCACCATCTTTATCCAGCGAGGCTGAAGGCAACATACCGATAGAACCGGTCAACATAGCCGCCGTATCCGACAAAATATCACCAAACATATTACCGGTAACAATCACATCAAACTGCTTAGGCGCCATTACCAACTGCATCGCCGCGTTATCCACATACATATGGCTCAACTCCACCTCAGGGTAGTCCGCCGCCAACTCCGTAATAATTTCCTTCCAGAGTACGGTCGCTTCTAATACATTGGACTTATCGACTGAACAGAGACGCTTATCGCGAACCATTGCTGCTTCAAACGCCATACGACCAATACGGCGAATCTCAGACTCACTGTACTTATAGGTGTTGTAACCCTCACGCTCGCCATTCTCCAGCGTGCGAATACCGCGCGGCTCACCAAAGTAAATACCACCCACCAACTCGCGAACAATCAAGATATCCAAACCAGAGACAAACTCAGGCTTTAACGAAGAAGCATGAGCCAACTGCGGATACATAATCGCCGGACGCAGATTACCAAATAGATCTAACTCAGAACGGATGGTTAACAAGCCCTTCTCCGGACGCAAATGACGTTCAACATCATCCCACTGAGGACCACCCACAGCACCGAGCAAAATAGCATCAGAACTACGCGCCTTATCCAGAGTCTCTTTGGGACAGGGCTCACCCACCGCATCCAGAGCCGCACCACCCAGATGGGCGTAATCCAACTCAATACCCAGACCATACTTATTACTAACCGTCTCAAGCACCTTAACCGCTTCAGTGACAATTTCAGGGCCAATATTGTCGCCGGGTAATACTAAAACCTTCTTCTTATCTGTCATTATTTAATCGCTCCAAATACCCAGGGATGCTGTGCCGCACGCTGAGCCTCATAATCTTTAATGGCGTCTGCTTCTTTAAGCGTCAAACCAATCTCATCCAAACCATTGAGCAGACACTCTTTACGGAACTTATCCAACTCAAACGAAAACACATGGCCAGAATCGGTTGTCACCGTCTGCGCGGGCAGATCAATAGAAAGCTGGTAGCCCTCTTCCGCATTCATCTCATTAAATAGAATATCCACCTGCTCTTCCGTCAATATCACCGGCAACAGACCATTCTTAAAACAGTTGTTGTAGAAGATATCCGCATAACTGGGCGCAATCACCGCATTAAAGCCATAGTCTTCCAGCGCCCAGGGCGCATGCTCACGACTAGAACCACAGCCAAAGTTCTTACGCGCCAATAGAACTGAAGCCCCTTTAAAGCGTGGGAAGTTCAAGGGAAAATCCGGATTAACCGGACGATTAGAACAGTCCGCACCCGGCTGCCCCTCATCCATATAACGCAACTCATCAAACAGATTTGGCCCAAAGCCACTGCGCTTAATCGACTTAAGAAACTGCTTAGGGATAATCATATCCGTGTCTACGTTAGCGCGATCCATAGGACCGACCAAACCACGGTGTGCAGTAAATGCTTTCATTAAACTACCCCTCCATCAAATGACCGTACATCAACAATATGACCAGCAACCGCCGCAGCCGCAGCCATCGCCGGACTCATCAAATGGGTACGCCCGCCATTGCCCTGACGACCTTCAAAGTTACGGTTCGACGTAGAAGCACAGTGCTCCCCCGCCCCCAACTTATCCGCATTCATCGCCAGACACATAGAACAACCCGGCTCGCGCCAATCCATTCCCGCTGCAATAAACACCTTATCCAGTCCTTCAGCTTCCGCCTGCGCCTTAACCATCTGTGAACCAGGCACAATTAATACCTGCTTAACTGAACTGGCTACCTGACGACCCTTGGCCACAGCCGCCGCCGCACGCATATCTTCAATGCGCGAGTTAGTGCAAGAACCAATAAACACACGATCCACAGCAATAGACTCAATCGCCTGACCGCCTTCAAGACCCATATATTCCAGAGCGCGCTCAAGACCTTTGCGCTGCTCATCATTCGACTGCTCATCCAAGGTTGGTACAGAAGCCGTCACCGGTGCCACCATCTCAGGGGACGTTCCCCAGGTTACCTGCGGCGCAATCTCATCCGCATGCAGAACAACCTCTGTGTCAAAGACCGCATCCCCATCACTAACTAAACCATTCCAGTATTCAACCGCCTGAACCCACATATCACCCTTAGGCACAAACTGACGACCTTCACAGTAATCAATAGTCTTCTGATCAACAGCCACCATACCGACACGGGCACCCGCCTCAATCGCCATATTGCAGACCGTCATACGACCCTCAATCGACATATCGCGGAAAACCGAACCGGCAAACTCAATCGCGTGCTCATTACCACCCGCAGTACCAATCTTGCCAATAATCGCCAACACCACATCTTTAGGGGTAACACCAGCGCCAACCGTGCCATCCACCGTCACACGCATATTCTTCATCTTCTTGGCCACCAGACACTGAGTAGCCAGCACATGCTCAACCTCAGAAGTACCAATACCATGAGCCAAACAAGCCAGCGCACCATGAGTCGCCGTATGGGAATCACCACAGACCACGGTCATACCCGGCATAGTCGCGCCCAGTTCAGGACCCATCACATGAACAATACCCTGCCCCATCTCATTGATCTTATATTCCTTAATCCCATAGAGATCGCAGTTATCATCCAGGGTCTGAACCTGAATACGCGACACCTCATCCGCCATACCGGCAACACCAGCATCGCGCTCGGTTTTATCCGTCGAGATATTGTGATCAGGGGTAGCGATATTGGTATCCAAACGCCAGGGCTTGCGATCCGCCAGACGCAGACCTTCAAATGCCTGCGGTGAAGTCACCTCATGCAAGACATGCCGATCAATATAAATCAACGACGAACCATCGCTATTCTGCTTAACAAGGTGGCTATCCCAGAGCTTGTCGTAAAGTGTTTTACCTGCCATTGCCGTCTCCTAGACGTAGGTTTTGCTATTGCGCCTATTGTAGACCTGCACTATGATGAAATAAATTCATATTTAGCATATTTATCATTCCCTTATGGAATCCATAAGAAGGGCGAATGATTTGTTAAGGATTACAAGAAGTGGATAACCAGAATCTAAAAGCCTTTATCACCGTCGCCGAACTGGGCTCCTTTTCAGAAGCGGCCGACAGCCTCTACCTGACTCAATCGGCGATCAGCAAACGTATTGCCCTGCTTGAACAGCAGATTGGTAAAAGGCTGTTTGATCGTATAGCCCGACAGGTATCCCTGACCGAAGCTGGCAATGAACTCTTACCAAGAGCCAGACGCATACTGCAGGAATACGAAAATGCCCTGCAGGCGATTAATGATCTATCCGGTGAAGCTAGCGGCACACTTAGATTGGCCATTAGTCACCATCTGGGTCTGCACCGCCTGCCCCCTATTCTGAAACAGTTTGCCCAGCAGTATCCCAATGTGACCTTGGATATTGAGTTTATGGATTCCGAGAAAGCCTATGAGCAGGTATTGCATGGTGATTCGGAACTGGCGGTGATTACATTGGCACTGGATAGTCATCACAATATTGATAGTAAGAAGATTTGGAATGACCCGCTGCGGTTTATCTGTGCGCAGGATCATCCATTGGCCGAGCTAAAGAAACCGGCGCTGAAAGACCTTGCGGAGTATCCGATTATTTTGCCGGGATTAAATACCTATACCGGGCGGATTATTCAGAATCTGTTTCAGAAGGAAGGGATACCTTTAAAGGCACCAATGTCGACTAACTATTTGGAGACGATTAGTACGATGGTTGAGATTGGGCTGGGGTGGAGTGTATTGCCAGAGACGCTAATTAGAGACCTAAATGTAATGCCATTTGAGAAAGTGAGTATTGAGCGGGACTTGGGTTATATACATCACAAGAAACGGACACTATCGAATGCGGCTATTGGGTTTCTCGAATTGATAGATGCTGCTGCAGACTTCTCTAAACACAAGGGATAGAGAATGGAAATATCTAATGGAGGCCATGCTAAGCAATAATATCTGTTCAGAAAATGCCTGGGGACTGATATAGGCATAGAGCGCGTAGAAGGCCTGCAACAGCACCATTAGTAGTATCAACAGACTGGCTGTTTTTTCTGCTGAGGTTTGTTCTGATTTAAATATCTGCATAACGGCCTCTTAAATCTCGAGAAGATGATTTTAAATAAGAGTATTAATGCAGAATTGGCAGTTTCGCAAGTTATAAGCAATAAGCCCCCAGCATAAAAGCTGAGGGCTTAAGAGAGCTTAGAAAAAGTGACAGAAGTGGTTTAAATCGGCTTCAACCCACTATCCACATCAGCATTCTGCCCTCGATTACGCAAATAGTGATCCATCAACGTTATCGCCAACATTGCCTCAGCAATCGGCACCGCACGAATTCCCACACAGGGATCATGGCGACCAGTCGTAATAACTTCCGCAGATTCACCCGCAGTATTAATCGACTGCCCGGGAATACGCAGACTCGACGTTGGCTTCAGCGCCAGATTGGCAACTATATCCTGACCGGACGAAATACCGCCCAGCACGCCGCCTGAGTTATTTGAGGTAAAGCCTTCAGGCGTTAGCTCATCGCGGTGCTCGGTGCCCTTCTGGGCCACTGAATCAAATCCTGCACCGATCTCAACACCTTTAACCGCATTAATACCCATAAGGCCATGGGCGATCTCGGCATCCAGTCGATCAAAAATTGGCTCGCCCAGTCCTACGGGCATATTTTTCGCCACTACGGTTACCTGTGCGCCAATCGAGTTGCCCTCTTTGCCCAGTGCCTGCATATAGGTTTCCAGTTCGGAAATCTTATCGGGATCGGGGAAGAAGAATGGGTTCTGTTCGATTTGGTCTTGATCAAAGCGTTCGGCAACAATCGGACCGAGCTGGGAGACATAACCAAATATCTCTACGCCCAGACGCTCTTTTAAATACTTTTTGGCGATACCACCTGCAGCTACGCGCATAGCAGTCTCACGGGCTGAGCTGCGGCCGCCACCGCGGTAGTCGCGCTCACCGTACTTTTGGTGGTAGGTGTAATCCGCATGGGCCGGTCTAAACAGGTCTTTAATCTTGCTGTAGTCTTTGGATTTCTGATCTTTGTTTTCGATCATCATACCAATCGCTGCGCCGGTGGTTCGGCCTTCGAATACGCCGGAGAGAATCTTTACTTCGTCGTCTTCTTTGCGCTGGGTGGTGTAGCGTGACTGTCCGGGCTTGCGGCGATCGAGATCGGGCTGCAGGTCGGATGCGCTAATTTCCAGGCCGGGAGGACAACCGTCAACAATACAGCCAATGGCTAGGCCGTGGCTTTCGCCAAAACTGGTTACGGTGAAGAGTTTTCCTATTGTGTTTCCGGACATGGTGCGCCTGTGCCTTGTTGTTTTCTTATATTCGTAGCTAAGTAATTAGCCGTTAAGTGGGCGATTATACGTAAGTTATTAGAAAGATTCGCGGTGTTCGACAAGTTGATCGCGAGTTAGCAAAAATACGCCGCCATCTCCCTCTTCAAATTCGAGCCATAGGAATGGCACAGTTGGGAATGCCTGCTCCAGCGCTACCCATGAGTTGCCCACTTCTACCACCAGTACACCCTCTTCGGTTAGATGATCTACCGCTTCTCTTAAAAGCCTGCGGGTAAAGTCGAGACCGTCATGGCCGGAGGCCAGTGCTAGTTCCGGTTCATGGAAGTATTCATCGGGCATGCTGGCATAGTCATCGGCGTCTACATAGGGCGGGTTGCTGACAATCAGGTCAAACTGTTGCCCCTGTAGATTATTAAATAGATCCGATTCTACGGCGCTGACTCTGTAGCCGAGTTTGTGCAGCTCAATATTACTGGCGCTGACTTCGAGGGCTTCGGGGGATATATCGCTGAGCACTACCTGAGCCTGCTCAAAGCCGTAGGCGCAGGCTATACCTATACAGCCACTGCCGGTACAGAGGTCTAATACTCTGCTGGGCTCGCTGGCACACCAGGGTTGAAAGCCGGTCATAATCAGTTCGGCGATGGGCGAGCGGGGAATAATCACTCGCTGGTCGACATTAAAGGGCAGTCCACAGAACCAGGCGCGGCCGGTTAGGTAAGGCGCGGGTATGCGCTCGCTGATACGGCGGGCATAAAGGTCTTCGATTTCCTGTTGCTGCTGCTCTGTAAGCACCTTTTCCAAGACTGCACGATCGGCATCTGGGCTTAGGTCGAGAGCAAAGGAGAGCAGGTAGACGGCTTCATCCCAACTATTATCGGTTCCATGACCAAAATAGAGGCCGCTTTTTTCAAAGAGTGACTGCCCACGCTCGAGCATCTGCCCTACTGTGGGTGCACTATTGCTGTTAATTTCTGTGTTATTTTCTGGCATTGCTATTAATTCTCCGCTAGCCAACTATTTTAACCCTGAAACTGGCAATGATGTGCACTTTGTTACAGAATGAGGGCGTTTTTACACCACACAATAACTTTAAGCTGGAAACTAATTAATGAGAGACCACTACGAAAAAATAATAGAAAGCACTGGCGAAGATATTCGCCGACCTGGCCTGTTAGACACTCCGGATAGAGCTGCTAAAGCATTTTCCTATCTGACCAGTGGTTATGAGATGGACCTTAAAGATGTTATCAACGATGCCCTGTTCCCTTCTGACTCTGAAGAGATGGTTATTGTTAAGGATATTGAGCTATTTTCACTTTGTGAACATCACCTGCTGCCGTTTATTGGCAAATGCCATGTGGCCTATATTCCCAACGGTAAGGTGTTAGGTCTGTCCAAGGTTGCTCGTGTGGTGGATATGTTTGCCCGTCGTCTGCAGATTCAGGAGGCGCTGGCACAGCAGATTGCTTCAACTATTCAGGAAGTGACTGAGGCTCGCGGTGTTGGGGTTATTGTTGAAGCCAAGCATATGTGCATGATGATGCGCGGTGTTGAGAAGCAGAACTCTTCTATGAAGACTTCGGCTATGTTGGGAACTTTCCGCAGCGATCAGGCAACTCGCACTGAGTTTTTGACGTTGCTTAGTAATCATTAAGCTTCTTAAGCATAAAGCAGTATTGAAAAAGCCCACTTTTAAGTGGGCTTTTTTGTGTCCTACTGATTGAGCAAGTCGGTCTTTGCGGCACAGATAAAGTCATTCAGGTGCAAACCACCTATAGCATGGGTCCACCAGGTAACCCTTACTTTTCCCCATTCGGTGAGCAGCGCGGGATGGTGATCTTCGGCTTCGGCCAGTTCAGCGACGCGATTGGTAAAATCCATCGACTGTTGGTAATTATCAAAGCTAAAGGTTTTTTCCAGTTTTTGCAGTGCATTATTGGCGTCTGTGCCGGGGACTACCTGCCAGCCAACCAGCTGTTGAAGATATTCGGCAAGTTCGTTATTGGAGGGTGATTTAGGCGCTTCTTTAGAGGACGGGGAAAAACTTACGCAGGATTGAGTAGCAAGATCAGTCATTGTTAACCTTGCGTCTAACGCGCGAATTCTGTGGGTTTTTCGATCTCATAAAAAGCATCGGTAATAGTTTCAAGTTTTTCTTCGAGAATTGTTCTGGCATCGGCCAGTCCGCGATTGTAATGGTAAGCACCGATCTCTTCATTAAAGAAATCGAGGAGAAACTCGGCGTCAAACTGAGCAATATGCTGATCCAGCTCTTCGCTAAAATAGAGCTTAATCTTGGCGACGATAGAGGCCTTCTCATGCTCATTAAATTCAATTTTTGCCATAGTCTGTAAAATTCCTTTTTATCCTATTGGTTGTAAAAATCCCTGAATCTGTTCAGCAACCTGCTGGGCCTGATCTTCCATATGCAGATGGTGTGATCCAGGCATGGTTAATAGATGCAGACTTGATACCCAGGAAAAGGATTCATCGTTCTCTGGGCTGCTGGTATAGAAAGGACTGCCCTCAGCTTGAATCAATATAACCTGGGCTGTTATTGCACTGTGAAAATCCTTGAGATGGTCGCGGGTCAGCTTTAACTCAGAGGCGGCCTTAAGCCGTTGATCGTTATGCCAGTAAAAGCCGCGAGACTCTTCGCGCACACCGCGCTGCGCAAGCAGTGTTGCAGCTGATTCCTGCAGGGGCACAAAACCATTGACCCGCGCCTGCACTGCGCGATCAAAGCTGTGGAAAAAGCTCGGTGTAGACGCAGTGTAACGGCGGTGTTCAGAAAGTGATTTAGCCAGCTGTACGGCTGAACCCTGAGCATCGGCAAGACTTGGCATATGCCCGTCAATCAGGGCGACATGGCTGATGCGCTCGGGAAAGGTGCCGGCGACAAGGCTGGATATTATTGCGCCACGGCTGTGACCGAGCAGCGCGAAACGCTGCCAGCCCAACTGATCGGCAACAGCCATCACTTCGGCGATATCCTGCCAGATATTGTAGCTTGAGTCTGCGGAGCGGAAACTGCTGTTGCCATGGCCCGCGCAGTCCAGCGCTATCACATGCAGGTTGTCCATATAGGGCAACATAACATCGAAGCTGGCGGCATTGTCGAGCCAGCCATGCAGGGCAATTACCGGGGTCGCGCCCGGGGTGCCCCACTCTTTGGCGGCAAAGTTCAGTCCGTTGACGTTAAAGGTTCTTTCACTGATAAATTCAAGTGACATAGTCGATCTCTTTGCAGTACAGCAGGCTGTTTTTTTTATTATTAGGTGCCGATTATTTTAGCGGCTGATCTCTATCTTCATCAGATTCAGATTCGTCGGCGGTGAACGATGGAATATCATCGTCAACTACCTCTTCGGCTTCAACATATTCTGCATCTTCAATATCGTCTTCCGATGAATCTTCAGCGCTGTTCACCGAATAGCCTTCAGTGGCATCAGTGGATGGCCACTCATCAAAGGGAAAGGGCTTTTCTTCAGCGTTAAAGGTCAGGAACATCACTGTTCTATAGACCCACTTGCCGAGACCCTGACCGAGATTGCGCAGATTCTTATTATCTGAGCCAATCACCAGAACTAGTAGAAACTGTACGACGACTACAACGGCGATAACCAGTCGCGCGACCATCAACAGAAAGCCAAACAGCACCATATAGGCGAGGCGGATCCAGGTATTACAATTAGTTAAAGGTATTTTTTTATCACTCATTGGGTTTCACCATAAATTCAACATCTGTGTTTTGTTCTGCCACCATCATGGCTTGCAGGGACTCAACAATCGGTCGCTGCTCAAACATAATGGCGTACAGGGCCGAGGCCAATGGCATATAAATACCTAATTTATCGGCTCTCTCTTTTACTAGTTTAGTCGTATTTACGCCTTCGGCCACCTGACCTACATCGGCAATTGCCTGATCTAGGCTTTTGCCCTCTCCTAGCGCTAATCCAACGCGGAAATTGCGGCTGAGAGGTGAGCTGCAGGTAACGTAGAGATCACCGACACCACTGAGCCCTAAAAAGGTCAGCGGGTCTGCGCCAAGCTGACTGGCAAAGCGGCTCATCTCGGCCAGGCTGCGAGTTAGCACAACACTTTTGGTGTTTTGGCCAACCTTCATTGCCTCGGCGATACCGGCAACGATGGCGTAAATATTCTTTAGGGCTCCAGCCAACTCGACACCGTAGCGATCGTGATTGGCGTAGATTCTAAAATAATTGGATGCCAACAGTTCCTGAGCGCGATCACAGAGGCTGTCGTGCTCACTGGCAATCACTGTAGCGGTTATTTCAAAGTTGGCGATTTCTTTGGCAAGATTGGGGCCGCTGATAACACCGACTTTGCAGTCAGGTAGTTCCTGCTCAAGTATCTGACTTGGCAGCAGGAAAGTTTCGGCTTCTATGCCTTTGGCGGCACTGATTAATACGGTTTCACTGTCGACCCATGGGCTGACTAACTTGGCCACTTTTCGAAATGAGCTGCTGGGTACGGCAAAAAACACTGTATCCACACCCGCTAGGGCCTGTTCAATATCAGTACTGAAGTTAAGCGTTGGGTCTAATTTAAAACCGGGCAAGTAAGCGGCATTTTCACCGCTGGCCTCGATCGCCTGCAGCTGTTCAGCGCTGCGCATCCACAATGTGGTTGCGTGACCATTGACGGCGAGCATGTTGGCGATAATGGTGCCGAAGCTGCCACCGCCTAATACGGCAATTTTATGATTGTTATTATTTGTCACAGAGCCCTGCTCCAAGCCAGTTATTCTTTAATTGCGGGCATTATAAGGTGATGCCCTGCAAACTTCAGCCGTGAATAAGAAAAAGCGCCCACGGAGGGCGCTTTTTTAATCAACGGAGCTGTTTAACTTATCCAAACATTAAACGATTGAGCTCTTGAACAAACTGCGCAGGATTTTCCAGCGGTCGACCAGCAGACAGCGCTGCCTGATCAAATAGTACACTGGCCAATACCTTGGCCTGCTCATCATCGGCTTCGGTCTCAAGCTTGTTGACCAATGGGTGATCTGCATTGATTTCAAGAATCGGCTTGGCCTCTGGAACCGGCTGCCCTGCGGCAGCCATAATCTTACGCATCTGCTCGCCCATATCATTGGCACCGACTACCAGACAGGCTGGTGAGTTGGTCAGACGGCTGGTGCTGCGCACTTCTTCAACCTTCTCTTCCAGTAATCCTTTGATGCGAACCAATAATTCAGCGTGCTCTTTATCTTCAGGCTTTTGTTCGCCATCAGCATTTGATTCGGACTTCGACTCTTCGCCAGTGATCTTGCTTAGGTCAAGCTCACCACGGGCGACATCTTCAAAGGACTTACCATCAAACTCGGTAAGGTAGCCCATCATCCACTCGTCAATACGATCAGACATCAGCAGCACTTCGATTCCGTGCTTGTCGAACACTTCCAGGTAGGGGCTGTTCTTAATTACCGAGTAGCTGTCGCCAGTCACAAAGTAGATCTTGTCCTGCCCTTCTTTCATGCGGCCAATATAGTCTTCAAGGCTAACATTTTGATCTGCTGAACCGCTGGTCGAGCTGGAAAAGCGGAATAGCTTGGCGATCTTCTCGCGATTGCCATTATCTTCACTGGGACCTTCTTTCAATACAGCGCCAAACTGGGTCCAGAATGTGGCATATTTTTCTGGCTCATTGGTCGCCATTTTGCCGAGCATATCGAGAACGCGCTTGGTCAGTGCGGCGCGAATGCTGTCGACCATGGGTGTCTTCTGGAGAATTTCACGGGAGACATTGAGGGGTAGGTCTGTGCTGTCCAATACACCTTTTACAAAGCGCAGGTACATGGGCATAAACTGTTCGGCATCATCCATAATAAAGGTGCGCTTGATATACAGCTTGATACCGCGTGAGGCTTCACGCTGGTAGAGATCCATGGGTGCATTGGCGGGGATATACAGCAGGCTGGTGTACTCGTGCTTGCCCTCTACGCGGTTGTGGCTCCAGCTCAGCGGCTCATTAAAGTCATGGGATACATGGCGGTAGAACTCTTTGTACTCATCGTCGCTAACCTCGCTTCTGGAGCGGGTCCAAAGCGCCTGAGCATCGTTAACCGCTTCCCACTCTGGAACTATCTCAGCAGGCTCTTCGTCTTTTGGCTCGTCGCCGGGCATTGCCGGTGGTTCTTGCTTAAGCATTTCCACGGGGATGGCGATATGGTCGGAGTACTTTTTAACAATACTGCGCAGACGCCAGTCATTGGCAAATTCTTGTTCTTCGCTTTTCAGGTGCAGAGTGATTGTGGTTCCTCGCTCACTGCGCTCAATCTCTTCAAGCTGATAATCGGCTTCGCCTTCACAGCTCCAGCGAATCGCTGCTGAAGCCTCTGCACCGGCGCGACGGGTCTCTACAACCACTTTGTCGGCAACAATAAATGAGGAGTAAAAACCTACGCCAAACTGACCGATAAGCTGGGAGTCCTGCTTTTGGTCGCCGGTTAGATTCTTAAGGAAATCAGCAGTACCCGACTTGGCTATGGTGCCGAGATTGGTAATAACTTCATCGCGAGACATACCGATACCATTATCGGAAATAACTACGGTTTTGGCCTCTTCATCGAGGGCAATACGAATACGCAGATCACCGTCATCTTCATAGAGCGCGGCATTTTCCAGAGCTTCAACGCGCAATTTATCGGTGGCGTCTGAGGCATTTGAAATCAACTCACGTAAAAATATCTCTTTGTTGGAGTACAGAGAGTGAATCATTAGGTGAAGTAGTTGTTTGGCTTCGGTTTGAAAACCCAGTGTTTCTGCTGATTTAGCTTTTGCTGTCATTTCCTGTCGATCTCCTGATATTAGCTACATAAACTATTAAATAGCCTGTCAAACAGACTATTAGATGAATTGTTATATGAGCTATCAGATGGGGGCGCTGAAATAAATTTCAACCGCTCAGGGAGATTGTTTAAATAAGGAAATGGCAGCGTGCGGTGGCGATCGGAGTGTTCTCGTCGTCCTGCCAGGCGATAGCCGTGACATTGACCAGCTTCTTGCCCTGACGCAGTACATTGCATTTGGCATAGACGGTTTTATAGCGGCCGGCACGCAGGTAGTCGAGGGAGAAATCCACCACTTTGGGCACGGCGGTAATATCGAGGTTGTAGATAATTTCTACGGCTGCGGCGAGTTCGAGAAAGCCGCCAATAACGCCACCATGGAGAGCTGGTAATGATGGGTTGCCGATATTCGATGGGCGTTTATCTAGCCAGTAGAGCAATTGGTCATTTTCAATTTTGGCCTGGGCGCCAATAAACGAAGCGTAGGGAATCATCTCTATAACTGACTGGGGACATTTTTCCAGTCGGGCTGCAGTGACACTGGCCTGCCAATCTTCGAGCGGATGGTTATCTTGATGTGCGCTCATTTTCCGCTCTCCTGTTCACTACTTGATCTCTGCCCCCAGGGCATAAGCCGACGCAACTGGGTAACGGCAATGGCGCTAAAGTTAATGCTTTTTGAGTCGACTTTCATAAAGTTGGCAACACAGTGGGCAATCGGGTTTTCTTTGTCTTCTTGCCATGCCAGTCCGCGGCAGAAGATAACATTGGAGGTCTGGCGATAGACTTTGGCTTCGACATAGATGGGTTTATGGGGTTCCGCCGGATGCATATAGTCGAGGCGCAGGTCCATGGTTGGGGCTACTGCAGGGGTATTAAGCACGGTCATAGCTGCGGAGCCACAGGCGGTGTCGAGCAGGCTGACAATTACACCGCCGTGGACAACACCGGTGAGCGGGTTGCCGACCACTTCTTCGTTGTAGGGAAAGACCAGATTGATTTCACCGCGATTAATCTCGGTCATCTTGAGTCCGAGGGTCTTACCATGACCATTCTTTTCCATCGCATATTTTAGCGCTGGCCGGAACAGGGCCATTGTCATATCAAATGCCATTGTTTTACTCGGTTGTTTGCTCAAGCTATTTTAATTAATAGTTATTACTTGCTGGAGTAATTATTAGTTCAGTTATTGGGGATCATAGCAGTTATTTTCTATGCATTTCTTATTAGGGAGGAGTTTGGGGAGTTTTGTGATTGAGGGGAATAGCCCCTCTGGATACCCTTGAGATCGGTCCCATAAGTTTATAATTTCCAGCGCTCACGCAACTCGCTTCGCTCAAACAGGCGCTCGCTCGACCTGAAAATTAAAAACTTATAAGCGGGCCCTGATTGATCTCAAGGGTATCCAGAGGGACTATACGAACTATCGCAGTACAGCCTTATTGTTATCCCACATTACTTGTCATCCTGATAGAGCTCTACATTACTTGTCATCCCACATTACTTGTCATCCTGAGCGCAGTCGAAGGATCTCCTGCAGACCCTTCGACTGCGCTCAGGGTGACACTGATATTTTAGATGGAGGATTTGAGCGTTTAAATTACGCCGGCCATTTACGCGCATCATGTAAAACCCGCAATACCTGCAACTCCCCTAACCGTCTGTGATTACGATAAACCACAATAAATGAAGTACCGGTAATAACCAATTCTCTAGTACCCACCACTCGCCCGGATCGACCCGCATCGGGGTATTGAAGCAATATTTTTTCGGTCACATCAATAATCTGTATGACCAAATCTATAGCCGCAACTGGACTGCCTTCTTCAGCTATATAGCTCTCTACATAATCCAGATCTTTTACCGCTAACTCAGTCCAATTGAGCTGCATTCTTTTTAGCCTCCCACCTGGCCTTCACATCGGAATGCTTTTGCAGCTGACCTTGATCAGCAGCTTCTATCGCCTTCTCAATTTCATAAATCGCCCACTCTTCACGGGCGACATATTGCTTGATCGCTTCACCCATCAGCCAGGCGCGAGGGCGATCCATCGCTTCTGCGATATGCCCTACTCGCTCTAGGGTTTCGTCATCTAATCTTACAGAGGTTGCTTTTAATGCCATGATGATTCTCTGAGGTTCTCTAAGAACCTTAACTATAGCACAAAGATTTTATACAACTAAAAACCTTAAAAGACATACCAACCGGTAATTTCCTTTGCGCCTATCCCAGTATCACGAAAGAAACCACCGTCATCCCGACAGAACTCTACATTACTTGTCATCCCACATTACTTGTCATCCCACATTACTTGTCATCCCGCATTACTTGTCATCCCAGCATGTACTTGTCATCCTGAGCGAAGCCGAAGGATCTCCAACAGACCCTTCGACTGCGCTCAGGGTGACACTGATGTTTGAGATTGAGGATTGGAGTTGTGAACCCTAGATACTGGCATATGCCAGTATGACGAAAGAAACCACCGTCATCCCGACAGAGCTCTACATTACTTGTCATCCCGCATTACTTGTCATCCTGAGCGAAGCCGAAGGATCTCCAACGGACCCTTCGACTGCGCTCAGGGTGACACTGATGTTTGAGATTGAGGATTGGAGTTGTGAACCCTAGATACTGGCATATGCCAGTATGACGAAAGAAACCACCGTCATCCCGACAGAGCTCTACATTCCTTGTCATCCCGCATTACTTGTCATCCTGAGCGAAGCCGAAGGATCTCCAACAGACCCTTCGACTGCGCTCAGGGTGACAAAAGTGAGGGATTATTCTACAGGCACAAAAAAGCGGCCCGAAAGCCGCTTTTTTATATCACTAAAACCGCAAAAGAACTTACCAACCGGTAATTTCCTTTAGGCCATTACCGATATCAGCCAGACTGCGAACAGTCTTAACACCAGCGTCTTCCAGAGCTGCAAATTTCTCGTCTGCTGTACCCTTACCACCGGAAACAATCGCGCCAGCATGACCCATACGCTTGCCTTCAGGTGCAGTAACACCGGCAATGTAAGAGACAACAGGCTTGGTCACATTGGCTTTAATATAGGCCGCTGCTTCTTCTTCTGCCGTTCCACCAATCTCACCGATCATAACGATCGCTTCAGTGGCTGGATCTTTCTCAAACAGCGCGAGAATATCGATAAAGCTGGAACCGGGAATCGGGTCGCCACCAATACCTACACAGGTTGACTGGCCAAAACCGTAATCGGTGGTCTGCTTAACCGCTTCATAGGTCAGAGTACCTGAACGGGATACGATGCCGACTTTGCCTGGCAGGTGAATATGGCCGGGCATAATGCCGATCTTGCACTCGCCTGGGGTGATAACACCTGGGCAGTTAGGGCCGATAAGACGTACACCGAGGTTATCGCAAACAACTTTACAGTCGAGCATATCCTGAGTGGGAACGCCTTCAGTGATACAGACAACCAACTTAAGACCGGAGTAAGCCGCTTCAAGAATAGAGTCTTTACAAAATGGGGCGGGTACATAGATCACTGAGGCTTCTGCACCAGTCACTGCTACCGCTTCGGCAACCGTGTTAAATACTGGCAGTCCAAGGTGAGTAGTACCGCCTTTGCCCGGGGTTACACCACCGACCATTTTTGTGCCGTAGGCAATTGCTTGTTCTGAGTGAAAAGTGCCCTGCCCGCCGGTAAAGCCCTGACAGATAACTTTAGTGTCGCTATTGATTAAGATAGACATTTAGTTAGCCTCCGCAGCTTTAACAACTTGCTGTGCAGCATCAGTCAGACTGGTTGCAGCAATGATAGACAGACCGGATTCGGCCAGTTTCTGGGTACCCAATTCGGCATTGTTACCTTCCAGACGAACAACCACTGGAATCTTAACGCCAACTTCTTCTACTGCACCAATAACGCCATCGGCGATCAGATCACAGCGAACAATGCCGCCGAAGATATTGATCAGTACCGCTTTTACGTTGTCGTCAGAGAGAATAATTTTAAACGCTTCAACTACACGCTCTTTAGTTGCTCCGCCGCCTACATCGAGGAAGTTAGCGGGCGAACCGCCGTGCAGATGCACTATATCCATGGTACCCATGGCCAGGCCTGCGCCGTTTACCATGCAACCAATATTGCCATCTAAAGCTACATAGTTAAGCTCAAATGAAGCGGCATGAGCTTCGCGGGCATCTTCCTGCGAGGGATCGTGCATCTCTTTGATCGCTGGCTGACGGTACATCGCATTACCATCGATAATGACTTTGGCATCCAAACAGTGAAGATTACCTTCGTCAGTAATAACCAGTGGGTTAACTTCCAACAGCTCAAGGTCTTTCTCTTTAAACAGCTTAGCCAAACCTAAAAAGATCTGTACGAACTGCTTAACCTGAACACCTTTTAAGCCGAGCTTAAAGGCTAGATCACGACCCTGGTAAGGCTGTGCACCGGTTACCGGATCAATAATCGCTTTAAGAATTTTTTCAGGAGTCTCTTCTGCAACCTTTTCGATCTCAACACCACCTTCGGTTGAGGCCATAAAGATGATGCGACGAGTTCCACGATCAACAACCGCGCCAAGATAGAGTTCCTGATCGATATCAGTGCAGGTTTCAACCAGAATACGGCTGACCGGCTGGCCTTTGGCATCTGTCTGATAAGTAACTAGGTTTTTACCCAACCACTGCTCTGAGAACGCTTCAATCTCGGCTTTCGAGCTAACCAGCTTTACGCCGCCCGCTTTACCGCGGCCGCCAGCGTGGACCTGGGCCTTAACAACCCACTTGTCTCCGCCTATTACATCGGCAGCTGCCACAGCTTCTGCGACGGTCTCTGCAGCAATACCTTTCGATACTGGCAATCCGTATTCGGCAAAAAGCTGCTTACCCTGATATTCGTGCAGGTTCATACTTTACTTCCTGTTGTTTGTATTAAATTGGATAAAAAAACAGAGCTACCCAGTGGATAACTCTGCCTGATAAATAGTAACGCTTAGCGACGTTTACGATTGGCGATATGGATGGCGTTGCCATTCACTGCCAGTGCAGCCTCATGAACAGTTTCAGAGAGTGTTGGGTGACCAAAGACCATCATGCCGAGATCTTCCGCACTGGAACCAAACTCCATGGCAATTGCCACCTGCTGTACTAGATCCGCTGCACTTGGGCCAACAATATGGCAGCCAAGAATACGATCGGTATCAGCATGAGCAATAATCTTAACCATACCGCTAGTCTCATTGGCAGCCATGGCACGGCCACTGGCGGCAAATGGGAACATACCTACGTTATAGGCATCACCCGCTGACTTAACCTGCTCTTCGGTCAGGCCAACAGAGGCGACTTCAGGGTGGGTATAAATAACGTTAGGAACGATATCGTAGTTCATCTGTGCTTTGTGACCAGCGATACGCTCTGCCACCATGACGCCCTCTTCTGAGCCTTTGTGGGCCAGCATAGGACCGCGAACCAGATCGCCGATAGCGAAGACGCCAGCAACATTGGTTGCACACTGTTCGTTAACAAATACGGTACCGCGCTCATCGAGCTGTACACCACTGTCTTCGGCTAGCAGACCGTCGGTAAAGGCGCGTCGGCCTACACAGACAATCAACTTATCAAAGGTCACCTTTTGCTCTGAACCATCGGCAGTTGCGTAGGTAACTTCAACTTCTTTACCTTTGATCTCAGTACCGGTTACGCGGGCGCCTAGACGAATATCCAAACCCTGCTTGGTAAAGATCTTTTTAGATTCTTTGGCAATGCCCTTGTCCATAATGGCCAGGAAGTCTTCCATCGCTTCGAGCAACACAACGTCAGAACCAAGACGATTCCATACTGAACCCAGCTCTAGACCAATAACACCAGCACCGATAACGCCGAGACGCTTGGGCACTTCACCGATTTCCAGTGCGCCGGTAGAGTCAAGGATAAGGTCGTTGTCGACAGCAGCGACTGGAATGGCGATAGGCAGTGAGCCAGAGGCGAGAATAACGTTCTCTGTGTCCAGTACCGAAACTACACCATCATTGTCAGTCAGCTCAACTTTCTTGCCAGCCAGTAATTTACCTGTGCCGTACAGCGCAGTAACGCCGTTAGCTTTAAACAGACCGGCAATACCGCCAGTCAGCTGGTTGATAATCTTATTTTTGCGATCGAGCATGGCAGGAATATCAATTTCGACGCCTTTACTGCTAATACCATGTACCGCGAGGTCTTCTTTAGCTTCGTGGTATTTGTAGGAACTGTCGAGCAGTGCCTTGGAGGGAATGCAGCCAACATTGAGACAGGTGCCGCCGTTTACACCAGCGCCTTTGTCGTTCTTCCACTTCTCAATACAGGCGGTTTTTAGACCTAACTGAGCTGCGCGAATGGCTGCCACATAACCTGCTGGGCCGCTGCCGATTACGATTACATCGTATTTTTCTGACATGTTATTTCCTATAAATATCAAATAGTTATAAATTAAATCTCAAGCAATATCTTAGCTGGATCTTCAAGCAATTCTTTAATGGTTACCAGGAACTGAACCGCTCCTTTACCATCGATTATTCTGTGATCATAAGACAGCGCCAAGTACATCATCGGACGCACTACAACCTGACCATTAACCGCCATTGGACGCTCTTGAATCTTGTGCATACCCAAAATTGCCGACTGCGGTGGGTTGATAATTGGCGTTGAAATCAATGAACCGTAGACACCACCGTTGGTGATCGTAAAGGTTCCACCAGTCATCTCGTCGATAGACAGTTTGCCGTCGCGCGCTTTCATAGCGTAATCATAGATGCCGTTTTCGATATTGGCGATGCTCATATTTTCAGCATTGCGCAATACAGGTACCACCAGGCCGCGATCGGTAGAAACTGCAACACCAACATCTTGGAAGCCGTGATAGACAATATCTGAGCCATCGATTGATGCATTCACTGAGGGGTAGCGTTTAAGCGCTTCAACTGCAGCTTTCACAAAGAAACCCATAAAGCCAAGACGCGTACCATTGTGCATCTTGGTGAACTCTTCTTTATATTGCTTGCGCAGATCCATCAGAGCCGTCATATCGACTTCATTGAAGGTGGTTAGCGAAGCGGTAGTCTGAGTAACTTCAAGCAGGCGCTCAGCAATACGTGAACGCATACGCGTCATTGGCACACGGCGCTCAACACGATCACCGGCTTCCAGCTCAACCTCTGCGGCAGCTGGCGCAGCAGCTGGAGCAGACACGGCAGGTGCAGCGGCTGGTGGCGTGTAATTGACCACATCTTCTTTAGTAATACGACCGCCCTTGCCTGTACCTGTGATCAGGCTGGCATCTATACCGCGCTCTTCAGCAAGCTTTTTCGCCGCTGGATTAATCAGTCCACCGTTGGCAGTTGGCTCTGGCGTTTCAGGCTCGGCAGCTGGCGCAGCCGGGGCAGCGGCTACAGCACCCTCTTCGATACGTGCAATAATCTCGTTGCTGAGAACAGTGTCGCCTTCAGCTTTAAGAATCTCGCTAATCGTTCCCGAGGCTGGCGCTACAACTTCCAGTACAACTTTATCGGTTTCGATATCAACGATCAGTTCATCGCGATTTACGCTATCGCCAACCTGTTTGTGCCAAGTTGCCAGTGAACCTTCTTGAACAGATTCCGGGTATGTGGGTGCCTTAATTTCGATGGCCATTTCAATATTCCTGTATTACGAGTTTGGACTCAGTGCTTCGTCAATAAATTGTTTTTGTTCTTCAAGGTGTGTGGTCATATAGCCACAGGCCGGTGCGGCAGATGCCGCGCGACCTACATAACGCAAATGTAACATTGGATCTATACGCTGCAACACGTGACGCATATGGTGCTGACTGCTGTACCAGGCACCCTGGTTAATCGGCTCTTCCTGACACCAGACAGCATCTTTTATATTCACGTAAGGCTTCAGCGTCTCTTCCAGCTCAATATCCGGGAATGGATAGAGCTGCTCTATTCTGATCAGGGCAATATCATCGATACCACGTGCCGCGCGCTCTTCATAAAGGTGGTAATAAACCTTACCTGAACAGAGAACAACTCGAGTGGCTTTAGCGGGATCAATCTCGCTATCGGCGATAACATTCTGGAATTCACCATTGGCGAGTTCTTCCAGAGAGGATGTCGCCAGCTTGTGACGCAGAATCCACTTGGGGCTCATGATAATCAATGGGCGGCGCATCGGGCGGATAGCCTGACGACGCAGCAGGTGGAAAATCTGTGCCGGTGTGGTGGGGATAACCACCTGCATATTGTGCTCGGCACAGAGTTGCAGGAAGCGCTCCAGTCGAGCCGAAGAGTGCTCTGGCCCCTGCCCTTCAAAACCGTGAGGTAGCAACATAGTCAGGCCAGATAGACGCGCCCACTTGTGCTCACCACTGGCGATAAACTGATCGATCACTACCTGGGCGCCATTGGCGAAATCACCAAACTGGGCTTCCCAGATAATTAAACCTTTGGGTGCGGTAGTTGCATAGCCATACTCAAAGGCCAATACCGCTTCTTCAGAGAGTACCGAGTCATAGATATCAAAGCGCGGCTGATCTTTGGAGAGATTGGCCATCGGCAGATAGGCTTCGCCATCTTTCTGGTTAAACACCACCGCATGACGGTGAGAGAAAGTACCGCGACGCACATCCTGACCAGTAATTCGAATCGGGTAGCCCTCTTCAAGCAACGTGCCGTAAGCTAGCAGTTCCGCCATACCCCAGTTAAGAGGCAGTGCACCACCGGCCATCTTGCGACGGTCATCGTAGAGCTTGCCGACCTGACGCTGAACCTTGATACCATCGGGAATCTTGTTGACGCGATTAGCCACATCTTGCAACAGCGCTAAATCCATACCGGTATTCGCGGGCGTGCGCCAGTCGTGATCGAGGTAAGCTTCCCAGTTTACAAACAGGCTAGTGTCCGGCTCGCGAACCAGGTTGTGAACAACAAACTCACCCTTATCCAGTCGAGCGCGATATTCGTTGGACATCTCGTTGGCCTGGTTCTGGCTCAAGACACCTTCATTGACCAGCTTTTGAGAATAGAGATCTCTGGTGGTCGAGTGCTTGCGAATAATGTCGTACATCAATGGCTGAGTGGTGGATGGCTCATCGGTCTCGTTGTGACCGCGACGGCGGTAGCAAACCAGATCGATAACCACGTCTTTGCCAAACTCATAGCGATAGTCCATCGCTAACATAGCGGCAAACATCACTGCGTCGGGGTTGTCGCCATTAACATGCAGAATCGGCGCCTGAACCATCTTGGCAATATCTGTACAGTATTCGGTTGAGCGCGCATCGTCCTGTCGGCTGGTGGTAAAACCAACCTGGTTGTTAATAACAATATGGATGGTGCCGCCGGTTTTGTAAGCGCGGGTCTGGGACAGCTGGAAGGTTTCCATGACTACACCCTGACCGGCAAAGGCCGCATCACCGTGCATCAGAATGGGAACAACCTTCTCGCCACTCTGGTCATTGCGTCGATCTTGACGAGCACGGCCAGAGCCGATCACTACCGGACAGGAGATTTCCAGGTGCGAGGGGTTAAAGCCCAGCGCCATATGTACTTCACCACCGGGGGTCATCACATTGGACGAGAAACCCTGGTGATATTTAACGTCACCTGAAGTGTTGACCAGGCGCTTGCCTTCAAACTCTTCAAACAGTTCGGCGGGGTTTTTACCCAGCACATTAACCAGTACGTTAAGACGACCACGGTGTGCCATGGCCATCACAATTTCTTTGCCGCCGTATTCACCGGCGCGGCGCACCAGACAGTCGAGCAGTGGAATTAAACTCTCACCACCCTCGAGACCAAAACGCTTGGTGCCCGGGTATTTTGAATCCAGATGTTTTTCCAGACCCTCGGCAGCGGTTAGGCGGCTGAGTACATCGAGTCGCGCCTCGTCACCATAGGTGGGTTTGGAGCGCACGCTTTCAAAGCGCTGGGCCAGCCACTGCTTCTCGGCAAACGAGGTGATATGCATATACTCGGCGCCAAGGCTGCCGCAGTAGGTCTCTTCAAGAGACTCAACAATCTCGCGCAGGGTTGCTTCCTGCTTGCCGATATAGAGTGGACTGGTTTGGAATGTGGTATCCAGGTCAGCTGGTGTCAGACCGTGGAAATGCAGATGCAGATCGGGCACATCTTCACGAATCATCAATCCCAATGGATCGAGATTGGCTTTCTGGTGTCCACGAAAGCGGTAGGAACTGATTAACTGAACAACCTTAACCTGCTTGCGCTCGTGTTCGAGGTGAATACCACCGGAACCAGGTGCAGGGGTTGGGCGCGCCTGGCGGCGGCCAAGCAATTCAAAGTGCTGAACGATAGTGGCGTGAGAGATATCCGGTGCGACACTGCCATTGGTGCGCGGCAGCGTATCGAAGAAGCTGCTCCACTCTTCGGGAACGCCATTGCGATCATGGAGGTACGTATCATAGAGATCTTCAATGTACGCAGCATTACCACCAGAGAAGTGGGAGGAGCGTAGAAAGTGCTCCATAGGGCCCTCAGGCATTGGTGGTATTCCTCATATCTTATTAATCAATTAAACCGTTAAATTAGCGGGCACTGTGCCTGCCCGCGCATTCTATCCTTAAGTAGCACTATTTATCAGCATATTTCTGATATGACCGATCGCTTTCGTAGGATTTAAGCCTTTAGGGCAAACCTGAACGCAGTTCATGATGCCGTGACAGCGGAATACACTGAACGGATC
Organism: uncultured Pseudomonadales bacterium; assembly: GCA_943846685.1. Classification (GTDB taxonomy): domain Bacteria; phylum Pseudomonadota; class Gammaproteobacteria; order Pseudomonadales; family Porticoccaceae; genus HTCC2207. The sequence goes on along the minus strand of OX044363.1, from coordinate 1,391,221 downwards.
ATCGAGATTGGCCAGACGCTCTTCGGTCGCTGTATCGCGGCTATCAGCTAAAAAGCGATAGGCCTGCAAGAGGCCAGATGGACCGATAAATTTATCCGGATTCCACCAGAATGATGGGCAGGCTGTTGAACAGCAGGCACAGAGAATACATTCATAGAGGCCATCTAATTTGGCGCGCTCTTCCGGTGACTGCAGTCTTTCGATTGCCGGAGCCGGTGAGTTATTGATCATATAGGGCTGAATCTTTTCATACTGGGCGTAGAACTGGCTCATATCGATCACCAGATCACGGATAACCGGCAGACCGGGCAGTGGACGAACAACAAGTTTGTTCTTTTTAACCGCTTCCGACAGCGGCGTGACACAGGCGAGACCGTTCTTGCCAGAGATATTCATACCGTCTGAGCCACAAACGCCTTCGCGACATGAGCGTCGAAATACCAGCGTTGGGTCTTCAGTTTTGAGCTTTTCCAGAACATCGAGAACCATAAGGTCTTTGCCCTGTGTATCTACCTTAAAGTCTTGCATATAAGGCTCTGCATCAACTTCAGGGTTGTAGCGATAAATACTTACATTCAACATAATTCAATCAGCCCCAATTAGTAGGTACGAACTTGTGGTTCAAATGCTTCGCGAGTCTTCAGCGTAAAGTTAACACCGCGCTTGCCAACACGTTTTTCAGCGGGGAAAAACACCGAGTGACACAACCAGTTTTCATCGTCGCGCTCTTTGAAATCATCGCGGGCGTGTGCGCCGCGGCTCTCGGTACGCGCTTCAGCAGTAATTGCCGTCGCCTCTGCAACCTCAAGTAGATTTTGTAACTCCAGAGCTTCAATACGCGAAGTGTTGAAAGCATTACTCTTGTCATCCAGAGCAACGTTCTCGATGCGTGGGCGCAGCTCTTCAAGCTTCTTGATGCCCTCTTGCATATAGTCACCACGACGGAATACACCGAAGTAGTTCTGCATAATCGTCTGCAGTTCAGTGCGCAGATCCGAGGCCTTTTCGCCATCGCTAGAGCCGTTAAGACGGTTTAAACCCGCCATCGCCGCTTCAATATCCGCTTCACTGGCATCCTTAAGGTTGATACCCTCACGCAGCTGCTTCTCAATAAACATACCCGATGCACGACCAAATACCACCAGATCGAGCAGTGAGTTACCGCCGAGGCGGTTAGCACCGTGAACAGAAACACAGGCAGCTTCACCACAGGCGTAAAAACCTTCGATGACCTGATCATTGCCTTCTTTATCAATGGTCAGTGCCTGACCATCAACATTGGTTGGAATACCACCCATCATATAGTGACAGGTTGGAACCACTGGGATTGGCTCTTTAACCGGATCGGCGTGAGCAAAGGTGCGCGACAGTTCGAGAATACCCGGCAGCTTGGCATTCAGTGTCTCTTCGCCAAGATGATCGAGCTTAAGGTAAACATGATCGCCGTCGGGGCCACAGCCACGGCCTTCAAGAATCTCCAGCACCATAGAGCGGGCAACCACATCGCGGCCAGCCAGATCTTTGGCATTGGGGGCATAACGCTCCATAAAGCGCTCACCATCTTTATTGATTAGATAGCCACCCTCACCACGACAACCTTCTGTGACCAGCGTACCCGCACCGTGAATACCGGTTGGGTGGAACTGCCACATCTCAATATCCTGCACAGGGAAGCCCGCGCGCAGCGCCATACCAATACCGTCGCCAGTACAGATATGTGCATTAGTGGTAGAAGCGTAGATACGCCCTGCACCGCCGGTGGCGAATACAGTGGCTTTAGATTTCACATAAACCGTTTCACCGGTTTCAATATTGATAGCAACAACACCCACTACAGCATTATCGGCGTTCTTTACAATATCGACGGCAAACCATTCGTTAAGGAATGTGGTTTCGTTTTTCAAATTGCCCTGATAGAGGGTGTGCAACAACGCGTGACCAGTTCGATCCGCCGCCGCACAGGTTCGAGCAGCCTGACCGCCCTTACCAAAATCCTTAGACTGACCACCGAACGGACGCTGATAAATACGCCCCTCTTCAGTACGAGAGAAAGGTAGACCCATATGCTCCAGCTCAAAGATCGCCTCTGGGCCGGTCTGACACATATACTCAATCGCTTCCTGATCGCCAATATAGTCAGAGCCTTTAATAGTGTCATACATATGCCACTGCCACTGATCATTGGGATCATCACTGGCAATTGCACAGGTAATACCGCCCTGAGCAGATACCGTGTGCGAACGGGTTGGAAATACTTTGGTAATTACTGCTGTTTTATAACCGGATTGCGCCAGCTGAAGTGCGGCACGCATACCAGAACCGCCACCACCGACGATTACGGCATCAAAACTCATCGTTCTAATGTTAGCCATGTACTTAAATTCCCCAGAGAATATCGATAGCCCAGACCACGTAAAGCAATGTAATTGCAATCATGCCCAGCTGTAAAAAGATACGGATAGCAGTTGCCTTTGGCCCAATCAATCTGACCGTTATATAGTCAGTCAAAACACACCACATCCCAATCCATGCATGAGCAGCAATCGAGAGTATGGTAATTAGGCTATACATACGCATGGGCAGTGAACTATTTAACTCAGCCCACTGCGCGTAATCCAAATTAGGATTAGCAAAAAAGTAACCGACAATAAACACCAGATAAGAGGTCATTACCCAGGCGCTAATGCGTTGAATCATCCAATCGGACAGGCCACTGCGGCCAAGACTAGTCACTGAAGTAACCATTATAGAATCCACCAGGTAATAAGAGCGATAACAACAACCGCCAACACCACTGCCGCCCAGGCACTATTGCGGCCGCTTTCAAAAGAGTCCTCACCGACCCCGAAATCCATAATCAGATGACGGATACCAGCGATGGCGTGATAGGCCAGAGCAGCGAGACTGCCCCAGATAATAAACTGACAAACTGGATTGTTAAGCGTCTCAGCCAACTGGTCAAAGCTCGACTCTGAGGCGAGGCTGCTCTCAAGCATCCATAAGAATATGGCTACAGCAAAAAATAAAATCACACCTGAAACACGATGCAAAATAGATACATAAGATGTAATTGGAAGTTTTATAGTTCCAATATCAAGATTTACAGGTCTTTTATTATCCACGGCGGGTATTACCTTAAGGTGGTATTCCGAAAAAACGGAGATGAATTTAAAATGATTTCAATTAAAAACAGAATTAAACTAATCTAAGACTGAAAGTTCCAACGGCAGAACATCCAGTAACATGATGGCGCCGCAGTATAATTACAAGACCGCTCAAATTCAATTGAGAATGGTCAAAACTCTAACTATTTTCAGCTTCAGAGCCCTTACATAGCATGAATCTACTTCAAGCCACAGTGAACGTACTTATTTTTACCCATAAAAAACCGTCAGTTCCCATTTCGAGCTATTCAAACGGTGAATAGTGAGTATCCTTTCGGTCCATTTAGCCTTTAAATTAAAGGGCCGAAAGCACTTTGATAGCTGGATTTAGTTGACAATTTGCCGCGAACATCTATAGTTGCAGGCCGGAAATCTCCGCACACAAATCAAGTTATTCCAGAGGATCCTGCATGAGCAATCGTAAAGCGACCCTTTCAATTGAAGGACAGGCTCCTATAGAGCTGCCTATTTTGGAAGGAACATTAGGTCAAGACGTTATTGATATCGGCACACTCGGGGCACACAATATATTCACCTACGACCCTGGTTTTTCGGCAACTGCTGCCTGCCAATCAGACATTACCTATATCGACGGAAACAAAGGTGTTCTGCTACATCGCGGATATCCCATCGAACAACTCGCTGAAAAATCTGATTACCTGGAAACCTGTTACCTGCTTCTCGAAGGCGCACTGCCAAACGCAGAGCAAAAAGCTGAATTTGAAAACACCATTAAATATCACACCATGGTTAACCGTTCGGTTGAGCTGTTTATTAGCGGCTTCCGCTATGACGCTCACCCAATGGCTATGATGTGTGGTGTCGTAGGTGCAATGTCGTCGTTCTATCACGACTCACTGGACATCACTAACGAAGAACACCGTAAAATCTCTGCACACCGTTTGATTGCAAAGATTCCAACGATTGCCGCCATGTGTCACAAGCACTTTACCGGCCAGCCGTTTATCTACCCAGACAACTCTCTCTCATACTCAGAGAACTTTCTGCATATGATGTTTGGCACGCCCTGCGAGCCCTACAAAATAGAACCTGCTATCGCCAAGGCGATGGACCGTATCTTCTTACTGCACGCAGATCACGAGCAAAATGCTTCGACATCTACTGTGCGCTTGGCTGGCTCCACTGGCGCCAACCCATTCTCCTGTATTGCAGCAGGTATTGCCGCACTTTGGGGCCCCGCACATGGCGGCGCCAATGAAGCAGTACTGGATATGCTTGAAGAGATTGGTCACGAAGACAACATTGAAGCCTATGTTGCTAAAGCTAAGGACAAGAGCGATCCATTCCGTTTGATGGGCTTTGGTCACCGGGTTTACAAAAACCACGACCCACGAGCGACTGTCATGCGTCAGAGCTGTGATGAAGTACTTGAAGTGCTTGGCCTGGAAAATGACCCACTGTTCCGTCTTGCCAAGAAGCTTGAAAAAATCGCCCTGGAAGATGAGTATTTTGTCAGCAAGAAGCTCTACCCCAACGTTGATTTCTACTCCGGCATTATTCTTAAAGCACTGGGTATTCCCGTTGAGATGTTTACCGTAATCTTCGCCACAGGTCGAACTGTAGGCTGGATTTCACACTGGAACGAGATGATTACTCATCCCTACCGTATCGGTCGTCCACGCCAGTTATACACTGGTGCTGATGTTCGCGATTACGCAGAAGTGGAAGATAGATAAGCCTCGAAATTCGAGCGTTAAAAAAGGCAGCTTCGGCTGCCTTTTTTGTGTCCCTCTTTGTCATCCTGAGCCCACTACCCACCTGTCATCCTGAACCCACTACCCACCTGTCATCCTGAACCCACTACCCACCTGTCATCCTGAACCCACTACCCACCTGTCATCCTGAGCCCACTACCCACCTGTCATCCTGAGCCCACTACCCACCTGTCATCCTGAGCCCACTACCCACCTGTCATCCTGAGCGAAGCCGAAGGATCCCAACACAAACCAAGAGATTCTTCACTTACGTTCAGAATGACCGATAGCTAGCATTAATCACATTACAGGCCCAGAATGAAACCGAAACTCCGTATCCGGCTGCTCAACCAATTCCCCCTCACGCTGAGCAATCTCAGCAATCCGATCATCGATAGAAACATCACCCGCCAGCGTCTTCGCTAGACGCAAATAATCCTGATAATGGCGCGCTTCAGACTTCAATAGCGACCGGTAAAAAGCCTCCAGCTCCTCATCCAGATAAGGCGCCAATTTGGCAAAGCGCTCACAGGAACGAGCCTCGATAAACGCACCAATAATTAGTATATCCACCAATTTATGAGGGTCTTTATTGCGCGCCATATCGCGCAATCCTGCAGCATAGCGAGAAGCTGATACATGTACATAAGTAATCTTACGACGCTTCATCAACGCAATAACCTGCTCAAAATGGCGCATCTCCTCACGAGCAAGACGGGACATTTTATTTAGCAGGTCAAAATTATCGGTATAGCGATTGATAAGACTTAGAGCCGTACTCGCCGCCTTCTTTTCACAGTTAGCGTGATCAATAAGCATTAGGGATTGATTTTCCAGCGCATTTTCAACCCAGCGATCCGGTGTCGGACAGGGCAAGAAGGCATTGATCTCATCTAGGGCTGAAGCTGTGGATACGGGCATTTAATACTCTTATATTTTTTATTAATTCGTTACTCAACTTTGACATTCTTACACGCCAAACTGTCATCCTGAGCGAAGTCGAAGGACCTCAAACCATGAGATTCTTCACATAGGTTCAGAGTGACAGATAGCTGCGCAAGTTATTCCGCATTCTCCAAAAACTCTTTAACAGCCGCATTGTGCTCACCATCAACCTGCTGAATCATCGGCCGCTCAGACATCAGCTGCAACCAATCCCTCAAACCATCAACTTCGTCGACTATATTCCAACCCCAGACCTTTCTTGCCACAGGCACCGCAGTTTTAAACACGTAATAGGCAAAAAAGTCAGCCATAGTAATCTCTTCGCCGAGCAGATAGGGAGAAAACTTGCTCAACCTCTGCATGGCCGCCAAGCCCTTAACCATAACCGGCTTAACCTCATCGGCAACCGCCTGATTTAGCTCGCGACCAAAAAACACATAGCCCAACAGCCGAGCGGACTCAATCGCCACATACAGCTCAACCACCTTGATCAACTGCGCCATCTGCGCGCGACGAAAGCTATCACTATCAGTCATTGGAAGCTCGGGAATACAGCTCTCCAAAAAACCCATAATCGCCGTGGTCTCACTTAAATAGCCCTCATCAACCTCAATGCAGGGAATTTTACCCATCGGGCTCAGCTCGAGAAATGGCTCGCTGTAGGTTGGGCCTATAGGAATCTCTTCAAAGTCAAAACCCTTCTCCAAGAGAAAGGCTTTAACCATTGCGTAGTAATTGCTTAGGGGTGCACCGTAGAGTTTGATCATAATTAGGCTTCCAATTCCATATTCAAAATTTGTTAATCGTTTTAACAAGTATAGCGGTTAGCGGTAAATCGTTAAAAGAGCCATTCAAAAAAGCACTGAAAAAAACCTGTAAAAAACTATTTTAAACCCGAGCATTCATTGAAGAATAACTGTAATAAGAGATATAGATAAAAACAGCCTACAGTGATAACCGCTATAAGTGTCTGCTATATAAAGCCCACCACTCAAACCAACCTCTCAATAGAAATTATTTCAATATATTTAACAATAACTTAACAGCATTTTTTAATTTAAACCCCCATCTAAACTCAAGCCAACCTGAATGCATAACCACCTGTAAATAAACTACAAATTCACGTACAATGGCGCTCCGTTTTCAAGGCCGTTTTCCGGAATTGAAGCAAACAATTACTTTTAAAACCACAGGAGAAACCAGCCGTGCTAGAAGCCTATCGTGCTCACGTCGCTGAACGTCAATTAGAGAATATTCCACCAAAACCACTGAATCCAGAATGGACCGCGGGTCTGGTTGAACTATTAAAGAACCCTCCTGCTGGCGAAGAAGAATTTCTGCTCGACCTGATTGCCAATCGCGTACCCCCGGGCGTAGACGAAGCCGCCTATGTTAAAGGCGAGCTTTTTAAGCGCTATCGTTAACGGCGAAGTCAAGCTCTCCACTGATCGACCGCAGCGCTGCTGTAACATTGCTGGGCAACATGCACGGCGGTTACAACGTCGCTACATTGGTTAGCCTGCTTGACGATGCAGAACTATCAAGCCAAGCCGCCGAAGAATTAAAAAGCACCCTTCTGGTATTTGACGCCTTCCACGATGTCGCCGAAAAAGCTGACGCGGCAATGCAGACGCCAAAGCAGTAATGCAATCTTGGGCCGACGCCGAATGGTTCACCAACAACGATGCCGTACCCCAGAGCATCAAAGTTGCCGTGTTTAAAGCCACCGGCGAAATCAACACAGACGACCTCTCCCCTGCACAGGATGCCTGGTCGCGTCCCGATATCCCACTGCATGCCCGCGCTATGTTTAAAATGACTCGCGATGGCATGCACCCAGAAAAGCACGGCGAAATTGGTCCCATGACCCAGATCGACGAGCTGAAAGCCCGCGGACTGCCAGTTGCCTTTATCGGCGACGTGGTTGGAACAGGCTCATCTCGTAAGTCAGCTACAAACTCAGTATTGTGGTTCTTCGGTGAAGATATGCCCGGCGTACCCAACAAGCGCTCTGGCGGCATCTGCTTCGGCAGCAAAGTAGCCCCAATCTTCTTTAACACCATGGAAGATGCCGGCGCCCTAGTCTTTGAAGCCCCAGTAGACAACATTGCCAATGGCGACGTGATTACCATCTTCCCTTACGAGGGCAAAATCCTTAACGAAGCTGGCGAAGTCGTTTCAGAATTCGAACACAAATCAGAAGTTATTCTCGATGAAGTTCAGGCCGATGGCCGAATCAACCTGATCGTAGGCCGTGGTCTTACTCAACGTGCTCGCGAGCATATGGGACTGGCACCATCCGACGTATTCCGTCAGCCAACCGCCCCCATTGAAACTGACGCTGGCTTCACCCTAGCCCAGAAAATGGTGGGTAAAGCCTGTGGCACCGACGGCATTCGCCCCGGCACCTACTGCGAACCGAAGATGACTACTGTCGGTTCACAAGACACCACCGGCCCCATGACCAGAGACGAACTAAAAGACTTGGCTTGCCTAGGCTTTTCAACCGACCTAGTGATGCAGTCATTCTGTCACACAGCGGCCTACCCCAAGCCCGTTGATATCGACACCCAGCACAGCCTGCCCGACTTTATTATGAACCGTGGCGGTGTATCTCTGCGTCCCGGTGACGGCATTATTCACAGCTGGCTCAACCGCATGCTGCTGCCAGATACCGTAGGTACTGGCGGAGATTCCCACACAAGATTCCCCATGGGTATTTCATTCCCCGGCGGTTCTGGTCTAGTCGCTTTCGCAGCAGCCACCGGCGTTATGCCACTGGATATGCCTGAGTCTGTGCTAGTGCGCTTTAAAGGCAAAATGCAGCCCGGCATTACACTGCGTGATCTAGTCCATGCCATTCCCTACTACGGCATAAAAGAAGGTCTGCTGACCGTTGAGAAGAAAGGCAAAAAGAACTTCTTCAGCGGCCGTATTCTAGAAATTGAAGGCGAAGGTATTGAAAGCCTCACCGTTGAACAAGCATTTGAATTATCTGATGCCTCAGCCGAGCGTTCAGCTGCCGGTTGTACCATCAAGTTAAGCGAAGATTCCGTTGCCGAGTACCTGAGCTCCAACGCCACTCTGCTGCGCTGGATGATCGCCGAAGGCTATGGCGATGTTCGCACCCTAGAGCGTCGTGTACGCAAGATGGAAGAGTGGTTGGCCGAGCCAACATCTGATGGAAGCCGATGCCGACGCAGAATATGCCGCCATCATTGAGATTGATCTGGCCGACATCAAAGAGCCAATCGTCTGCTGCCCGAATGATCCGGATGACGCCAAGCTTCTTTCAGACGTTCAGGGCGACAAGGTCGACGAAATCTTTATCGGCTCATGCATGACCAATATCGGTCACTTCCGCGCCGCAGGTAAACTCCTCGACGAAGCCGGTTCAGTAGATTCCAGATTCTGGATCTGCCCACCGACACGTATGGATGCCCACACGCTGATGGAAGAAGGCTACTACAACATCTACGGTAAAGTCGGCGCTCGTACAGAGATGCCAGGCTGTTCACTGTGCATGGGCAACCAGGCGCGAGTATTGGCCGGTGCAACAGTGCTGTCTACCTCTACCCGTAACTTCCCCAACCGTTTAGGCGATGGCGCAAACGTTTACCTAGCCAGTGCAGAGCTTGCTACTGTCGGTGGTATTTTAGGTCGACTGCCAACCCCTGCCGAGTATATGGAATATGCCAGCAAGATTGATTCGATGTCTGAAGAAGTTTATCGCTATATGAACTTTGATCAGATTGAGTCATTCCAGAAGTCAGCTGAGCAAGGCAAGTTGATTGCGGCGGAGCAGATTGTCGAGGTAACTGGAGCATAAAGCTCCAGTTATCCTGAGACGCGCAGCGTCGAAGGATCTCATCCCGCTACTATCCAAAGAGATCTTTCGCTCTGCTCAAGATGACAGTTGAGGTGTCATCCTGAGCGCAGCCGAAGGATCTAGATCTCTCAAATGCGTCCGGGATGACAGTATTTGGGATGAGATCCTTCGGCTGCGCTCAGGATGACAAGTTGGGGGGGTTGCTCGGGATGACAGTATTTGGGCTTTGTTTGGGATGGGGCCCTTCGGCTACGCTCAGGGTGAGACCCTTCGACTGCGCTCAGGCTGGGACCTTTCGGCTACGCACAGGGTGGGACCCTTCGACTGCGCTCAGGGTGAGACCCTTCGGCTGCGCTCAGGGTGACAGGCCTTTGGCCTGTCACATATAAGCGTTAGTGGTATCTGTGTGGTCGGTTACATCTCTTACGCCCTTGAGTTCGGGGATCTTTTCCATCAGGGTTTTCTCTACGCCCTCTTTAAGGGTAAGGCTTACTGCGGAACAACCCTGACAGCCGCCACCAAACTCAAGTACCGCTATACCATCGGCCATTTCTGAGAGTGACACCACACCACCATGAGAGGCCAGCCCTGGGTTAATGTCGTTGTAGAGCAGGTAGTTAATTCTGTCTTCGATTGGGCTGTCGTCGCTGACATTAGGTAGTCTTGAGTTCGGCGCACGAATAGTTAGCTGACCTCCAAACTTATCTTCGGCAAAATCTACCTTGGCTTCATCGAGAAAGGGAATGCTGCGCTGTTCGAAGTAACCATTGAAGGCGGCGTATTCAACCACCAGATCTTCTTCGTTATGCTCGCCGGGGCGGCTGTAGGCGATACAGGTTTCAGCCTTGGGTGTGCCTGGGTCGGAAACAAACATACGAATACCGATACCTTCGCAGTTTTGTTTTTCCAATAAGCCGGCAAGGTATTTCTGAGCTGATTCTGTAATTGTTACGTTGAGCATAGTTAATTCCGAGTAAATGACTAGGGTATTTTACGCTATTACAGGGCTTCAGCAATAGCCCCTTTTTGCCTTTAAGGGTCGCTTTTTTAAATTATTTTGGTATGATGCGCATCCATCAAAATATTTTGATACAACAGACAAATTAGGGTGTAGACAACCATTATGTCTCAGCAAGATAACATAATAGATCATAAGCAGCGGTTATTAGACGCGGCACAACAGCGCATTTTGGTTTTGGACGGTGCTATGGGCACTATGATCCAGCGTCATACTCTTGAGGAAGAGCACTTTCGCGGTGAGCGCTTTGCTGATTGGCATTCTGATCTAAAGGGCAATAATGACCTTCTGAGCCTGACTCAAGCAGAGATTATCTGCGATATCCACCGTGCCTACCTTGAAGCCGGTGCGGATATTATCGAGACTAATACGTTTAACTCCACCACTATTTCTCAGGCTGACTACAAGATGGAGGCAATCTCGCGAGAGATTAATATTGCCTCGGCTCAGTTAGCCCGCAAGGCAGCCGATGAGTTTTCGACGCCTGAGCGTCCGCGCTTTGTTGCCGGTATTTTGGGGCCGACCAGCAGAACCGCTTCCCTATCACCGGATGTCAATGATCCCGGTGCGCGCAATGTGACCTTTGATGAACTGGTAGAAGCCTATGTGGAATCCACCGAAGCGCTAATTGAAGGTGGTTCCGATGTGATTATGGTCGAGACCATTTTCGATACCTTGAATGCCAAAGCTGCTCTGTTTGCGGTTCAGCTTGTTTTTGAAAAACAGGGTTATGAACTGCCGATTATGATCTCTGGCACGATTACCGATGCCAGTGGCCGAACCCTTTCAGGTCAAACCCCGGAAGCATTCTGGAATTCCGTGCGCCACAGCAAGCCGATTAGTGTCGGTCTTAACTGTGCCTTGGGTCCAAAAGAGTTGCGCCCTCACCTGCTGGAAATATCTAATACTGCAGATACCTTGGTAAGTGCGCACCCCAATGCTGGCCTGCCCAATGAGTTTGGCGGCTATGATCTGGATGCTGAGGCGATGGCCGAAACCGTGGCTGAATTTGCCAGCTCTGGTCTGCTGAATATTGTCGGCGGTTGCTGTGGTACTACACCCGAACATATCCGTGTGATTGCCGACGCAGTGGCGACTATTACCCCACGTAAAATTCCTGAAATTGCACCGGCCTGCCGGTTGTCGGGCCTTGAGCCGTTTACGATCACCGCAGAATCTCTGTTTGTGAATGTTGGCGAGCGCTGCAATGTCACGGGTTCGGCGGCTTTTAAGCGGCTGATTCTCGAGGAGAATTACGATGCGGCCTTAGAAGTGGCCCGTCAGCAGGTGCTTAATGGCGCGCAGATTATCGACATCAATATGGACGAGGGCATGCTTGAGTCACTGCCTGCCATGGTTAAATTTTTACACCTGATTGCCAGCGAGCCGGATATTTCCCGCGTGCCGATTATGGTCGACTCTTCAAAATGGGATGTGATTGAAGCCGGTCTGAAATGTATTCAGGGCAAGTCGGTGGTGAATTCCATCAGCCTTAAAGAAGGTGAAGCTGAATTTATCGAAAGAGCCAAGCTGTGCAAAAAACATGGTGCGGCAATTGTGGTGATGGCCTTTGATGAAGACGGTCAGGCGGATAACCTTGAGCGCCGTCAACAGATTTGTCAGCGCAGCTACGACACGTTGGTCAATGAGATCGGCTTTCCTGCGGAAGATATTATTTTCGACCCCAATGTCTTTGCGGTCGCTACCGGTATTGAAGAGCACAATAGATACGGCCTCGACTTTATTCAGGCCTGTACTTGGATCAAAGCCAACCTACCCAACGCACTTATCAGCGGTGGCATCTCTAATGTGTCGTTTTCGTTCCGCGGTAATAACCCGGTGCGCGAAGCGATTCACTCGGTGTTTCTCTACCATGCAATCCGCGAGGGGCTGAGCATGGGCATTGTTAATGCCGGTCAGTTAGCGGTGTATGACGATCTACCCGAAGAGCTGCGCAAGGTGGTTGAAGATGTGGTGCTATTCCGCAGTTCTGAAGGCACTGAAAGCCTGCTGGCTATTGCCGACAAATATCGTGGTGACGGTACCACGCAGAGCAAAACTGAAGACCTCAGTTGGCGCGAGGGCAATGTTAACCGCCGTCTCGAGCACGCCTTGGTTAAAGGTATTACTGCTTTTATTGAAGAAGATACAGAAGAAGCTCGCCAGCAAGCAGCTCGCCCTCTGCATGTGATTGAAGGCGCGCTGATGGACGGCATGAATATTGTGGGTGACCTGTTTGGTTCGGGCAAAATGTTTTTACCGCAGGTGGTGAAATCTGCCCGGGTGATGAAACAGGCGGTGGCCTATTTGCAGCCCTATATCGAAGACGAAAAAGATGCTGGCGCCAGCACCAATGGCAAGATTTTGATGGCCACGGTTAAGGGTGATGTTCACGATATTGGTAAGAATATTGTCGGCGTGGTGTTGCAGTGCAATAACTATGAGGTGATTGACCTCGGCGTGATGGTGCCGGCGGAAAAAATCCTTCAGACCGCGAAAGAGCACAATGTTGATATTATTGGTCTGTCTGGCCTGATCACCCCTTCTCTGGATGAGATGGTGACACTGGGTAAAGAGATGGAGCGTCAGGGCTTTAGTGTGCCGCTGATGATTGGTGGTGCGACCACGTCGAAAGCTCACACGGCGGTAAAAATTGCTCCGACCTATAAGCGCAATCAGACTATCTATGTCTCTGATGCCTCCCGCGCTGTGGGTGTCGCCAGCAAGTTAATTAGCAAGGAGCATCGCGATGCCTTTATTGCTGAGATTCAGCTGGATTATGAAGCGGTGCGTCTGCGCACGGCCAACAGAACGCCAAGGGGTACGCTGTACGCCTACTCGGATGCCGTAAAACAGAAGCCACAGATTAACTGGCGTGACTACCAACCGACCCTTCCCAAAACTCCGGGCATTACGGTGCTGGAAGATTATCCGCTGGAGACATTGGTGCCTTATATTGATTGGACACCATTCTTTATTACTTGGGATTTAGTGGGTAAGTATCCAAAGATTTTTGACGATGCGGTTGTCGGTGAAGCAGCAACCAATCTGTTTGCCGATGCCCAGGCGTTGCTTAAAGATATTATCGACAATAAGCGTTTAACCGCGCGCGCTGTATTTGGATTATGGGAAGCTAATACGGTGAATCATGATGATATTGAAGTTTATGATTCAGAGGGTGAAACACTGGCCACTCTGCACCATATCCGTCAACAGATTCAAAAGCCGGGTGCCAGCGAAGAGCTTGCCTCACTGGCTGATTTTGTCGCGCCAAAAGAGTCCGATATCCGCGATCATATTGGTGCCTTTGCGGTGACTACGGGTATTGGTGCTGATGAGTTAGCGGCTGAATATGAAGCACAGCATGATGACTACAATGCGATTATGGTTAAAGCCTTGGCTGACCGTTTGGCCGAAGCCTTTGCCGAGCATCTACATGAACGTGTGCGCCTTGAGCACTGGGGCTATGCCGCCGATGAACAGCTCGACAATGAAGCCCTAATCAAAGAGAAATATCGCGGTATCCGCCCTGCGCCAGGCTACCCTGCCTGCCCGGATCATACCGAAAAAGGCACTTTATTTGAGTTGCTCAATGTCACTGAGAATATTGGTCTTGAGTTAACTGACAGCTTTGCCATGTCACCCGCTGCTGCGGTCAGTGGCTGGTACTTTGGTCATCCCGATGCCAAGTACATGAATACTGGCAAGATTGATGGTGATCAGGTCGAATCACTGGCTCAACGAAAAGGTATCTCAGTAGCAGATATGGAACGCTGGCTGACCCCTATCCTCAACGATTAAGAGCGAAAGATTAACTGTGACTGAAGAAAAAAAATCTAACAAATTCGGCTTGGGCTCGCTGATCAAAAGTATTTTGGCGGCGGCGATTGGTGTACAGAGTAATAAGAATCGTGAACGTGATTTTCAGGAGGGAAGCCCACTAGCTTTTATTATTGGTGGCTTTGTTTTTACCTTTCTGTTTATCGCCACTGTTGCTACGGTTGTTGGGTTAGTGTTGAGTAATAGTTAACCTCCCACTCTGTCATCCTGAGAGAGCGAAGCGAAGTCCAATCCCTACTCTGTCATCCTGAGAGAGCGGAGCGAAGTCCAATCCCTACTCTGTCATCCTGAGAGAGCGGAGCGAAGTCCAATCCCTACTCTGTCATCCTGAGAGAGCGAAGCGAACCGAAGGATCTCGCGAAGTGGTCATAGGGTGATTTAAATGACCTCTCTAGTAGCCGGACGAGGTCCTTCGGCTACGCTCAGGATGACGGTGCGCTGCCCAACTCCCCTACTCTGTCGTCCTGAGAGAGCGGAGCGAAGTCCAATCCCTACTCTGTCTCCTGAGAGAGCGGAGCGAAGTCCAATCCCTACTCTGTCGTCCTGAGAGAGCGAAGCGAACCGAAGGATCTCGCGAAGTGGTCATAGGGTGATTTAAATGACCTCTCTAGTAGCCGGACGAGGTCCTTCGGCTACGCTCAGGATGACGGTGCGCTGCCCAACTCCCCTACTCTGGCGTCCTGAGAGAGCGAAGCGAACCGAAGGATCTCGCGAAGTGGTCATAGGGTGATTTAAATGACCTCTCTAGTAGCCGGACGAGGTCCTTCGGCTACGCTCAGGATGACGGTGCGCTGCCCAACTCCCCTACTCTGTCGTCCTGAGAGAGCGAAGCGAAGTCCAACTCCCCTGCTCTGTCATCCTGAGAGAGCGAAGCGAACCGAAGGATCTCACACTGTGATCCAGCGCAGAATTTATAATCGTTCAAAGTCATAACATAGCAGCCCACAAGAACTAAAAAATGCACGCACATGGAAAAGCAATATTGGGTCTACATGTTAACCAATCGCAGCCATAAAGTTCTCTACATCGGCTGCACAAGTAACCTGCAACTAAGAGTCGCTCAACATAAGCAAAAAGCCATCGGTGGGTTTACCGCTAAATATAATGTCGACAAGCTAGTTTATTTTGAAACAACCAATGATGCCTATGCTGCGGTTTCCAGGGAAAGGCAGTTAAAAGGTTGGACAAGGAAAAAGAAGAACTGGCTGATTAATGCTTTAAATCCTCAGTGGGAGGAGTTGTTGGTTGAGTGATAGATCCTTCGGCTGCGCTCAGGATGACACAGCCGGGGGATTGAGCAGCGCACCGTCATCCTGAGAGAGCGAAGCGAACCGAAGGACCCCCTCCAGCAAGCTGTGACTCTCTATTCGCGCCAGCTCTGCTCAACTCCTTCTTAAACCTTCACACTGATATGGCGATTTAAATAACCTATCGAGTTGCTGGACGAGATCCTTCGGCTGCGCTCAGGATGACACAGCAGAGGGGTTGAGCAGCGCACCGTCATCCTGAGAGAACGAAGCGAACCGAAGGACCTCCTCCAGCAGGCTGTGACTCGCTATTCGCGCCAGCTCTGCTCAACTCTTTTTATTCTCCCCGCACTGTCATCCTAACCAAACAACGCCAACCTAAAACATATAATTAACCTGCAGAGCAAAATTCCGCGGACGATTAACAAAGGCGTAGTAAGAATTACCAGCACCACCCGTCAGCGTTCCACCGAGCGGTGTATTACCACCAAAGTTAATCACCGTCTCATCCGTGAGATTGCGGCCAATTAAGGCGACTTGCCAATCACCCTCAGAGCTAGACAGCGCAATACGGCCATTAACCAAGCTATAAGCCTCCTGCTCAGTGCGCGGATCAAGATTTGGGCTATAGATATAATCACCCACATAACTCAGATCCAAAGACGCATCCATAACCAGATTATCCGCAACCGTATCTGACCACGCCGCACCAATATTGGCCTGAAACTCAGGGGTGTACTCTTTGCGCTCACCAGCCACATCACAGAGCCCAGGAAAGCCGGGCGAGTTTGGTACCTGCCCAAAATAGCACTGCGAGTTGGGAAACTTATCGTAATTAAAATCCAAATACGCAGCAGAGCCAGTTAAAGTCACCTGATCAGAAACCGCCCAGCGGCCATCAGCCTCAAGGCCCTGAACAGTCGCCTCACCGGCATTGGTTACATTAAAACCCAGGGTTCCATCAAACTGAGAAACCTGTAGATCAGTGAACTCAGTTAGATAAAAAGCCAAGCTAAGTTCAGCTGCTCCATCCGCTAAACTCATTTTTGATCCCAGCTCAAAACTGGTTGTCTTTTCCCGATCAAATTCCCAGCTGCCGTTAATGGCTGCACTCGTTATTGGGTTGACCGCATTCATTACCGTTGGATCCGGATGACCGTTTGAACGGGCATCAAAACCGCCGGATTTATGACCCTCAGTCCAAGTCGCATAGACCATGGTATCTTCGCTGGCATCCCATTCAAGAGTGACCACTGGCGTAAACGAGTCATCATCTAACTCACCAGTAATCTTCTCATAGGGCTCAATCGCAAAAACACCGTACAGCAAGTTGTAAGGATCAGTGGCTATACCCACAGGAAGTGTTGCACCAGCAAAGGGTGAACCAGGACTGGAGACATGCTGCTGAATACGATCGGCATCTTTGGTTTCTTGGGTATATCGGCCACCCAGGGTTAAACGCATATCATCGGCAATCGACCATGTGGTCTGAGCAAATATCGCCCAGACATCTCCGTCTTGATTAAATTCACGATTGGTCGAGGAGCCCGCCGCCAGTGGGGCCAGTGCGCCTGCGCCTGCTCCAATTAGGGCTGCCGTGATCACTGTTGGATCTGGCAAGGCAATCTGATCAGCGTATTCAAGTTCAGTTGACTGAAAAAAGACACCGGCAATGTAGTCAAAATCACCATTAGCATCTGAAGTAATGCGGAATTCCTGACTGAACTGGCTGTACTCTTCCTGACCCACTGCATCAAAGATCGCTGCGCCAGTAAAATCACAGTCACAATTTTCCGAGAACTCATAATCAACATAGGCAGTGGTCGAGGTCAGGGTTACTTCCCCCAAATCCCAATCCACACTAAGGGTGGTATTGTTAACTTCATTATTGCTGAAGTGACCGTTGTTATCGCCAATATAATTGAGCTCGGCATCCACTTGAAATGGCTGAAGAGAATTCAATACAGTAATATGGTCTGGCGCTCCAATACTGTTATAAACCTCCAGATTTCTACCTATAACATCAAAGGTTGATCGGGAGACTTTGAGATTTGCAGTAACATCTTCATTGATATCCCAGCGCAGTGAAGCGCGAATGACATCTTCCGACTCCTGTTGTTCATCTTGACCGTTGAAGGCATTTTTAACATAGCCATCTAAATCACGCGTTAGCAGCGCAAGCCGACCGCTGAAGTTTTCAGCCAATGGACCAGAGAGAACCAAACGCAAGTCTTCTTCACCGTGATCGGGCTCATAAAGGGCGGTAATCGACCCCTCAAATTCATCGGTTGGCTTGGCGGTGATTTGACTTACCGCTCCGGCAATACTGTTTTTACCAAATAAAATACCCTGCGGACCACGCATTACTTCGACGCGCTCCATATCAATCATTGGAATTCGAGCCAGTTGCCCGCGGCCATAAAAAACACCGTCGTTATACATGCCCACAGACTGTTCAAAACCTGGGTTAATGCCCGAACTGATACCGCGAATAGTAATGGTGGTGGATATACCGGTTTCGTTGATGGTGAAGTTAGGTACGTACTCAGATAGCCCCTGCAGATCGACGACACCTGCATCAGACATTTTTTCAGCGGTTACTGCAGCCACTGAAACAGGAACCTCCTGAAGTGATTCGGCACGCTGTTGAGCGGTGACAATAATTTCCTCTAACGTAACCGAATAAGCCCCCATACTTGCCGCAGTGGCAGCACTGGCGACAGCTAAAAATACAATTGATTTAATGGTGATTTTTTTCATCTAAATTTCTCCCCAAATAATAATTAACGTTTACCCTCTCTTTATTTATCACGCACTAACTACAAGTGATGCAGTAGCAGATCGTCACAAATTTCGTTAATTAATTATTAGTCGGTATTTAGGGAATTATCTTTTTTTAGCGCATTTTATTGAAATGACCACATAACCATCACTGAATAGTTGTGAAATCCTTATCGTCGAGACTATCCAGATAGCTTGAACCCCTAACAACAGAGGACAAATAAGCGTAATTGCGGGTCAGCAACTGATGGGCAAAAAACTCAGTGGTAGCAATTTTCTGCGCGTAAAACCGATCCTTGGAGCCCTGATCAATAGCCTTCTGTGCCGCGAGTGCCAGTTTAACCATCAGCCAATAAGCCACCGAATTACCAAATAGCATCATATAACCGTAAGCCAGACTGGCCGACTGCTGTGGATTAGCCAACACATAATCCAGCGCTTGCTGGCACTGTTTAATAGCGACCTGAAGAGAATCGACTAAAGCCTCTATCGCAGAAGAGGATGCCGTGACTGACTTGGCAGTTTCAGCCATCTCTGCAATCAATAGTGACAGGCCCTGTCCGCCATCGCGGAGGCATTTGCGGCCAATAAAATCCAACGCCTGAATACCATTGGTGCCCTCATAGATCGGCAAAATCCGTGCATCGCGCATATGTTGGGCCGCGCCGGTCTCCTCGATAAAGCCCATACCGCCGTGAACCTGAACACCCAGCGAGGTGGTCTCCATCGCCACCTCGGTACACCAGCCTTTAACCAGTGGGGTCAATATCTCAACCAATGTTGCACTCTCGGCTCTAACCTGCTGATCCGGATGGTGGAAGCTGCGATCTTCGGCAGCAATGGCATAGAACGACATAGCCCTGCCCGCCTCCGTTTGGGCGCGCATCTGTATCAGCATACGCTTTACATCCGGGTGGTGAATAATTGCTGCGCCGCCCTCAACACCCTCCACGCGACCCTGAACTCGATCCTTGGCATAGGCGACCGCCTGTTGGTAGGCGCGCTCGCCGACCGCGACACCCTGATGACCCACCGCGAGGCGAGCATTGTTCATCATGGTAAACATATATTGCAGGCCGCGATTTTCTTCACCGACCAGATAACCGACAGCACCGCCCTTATCACCGAACTGCAGGGTGCAGGTGGGACTGCTGTGGATGCCCAGCTTATGCTCAACGCCGACGGTTTTAACATCATTGCGTTCACCGAGGTTGCCATCTGCATCGACTAAAAACTTCGGCACTAAAAACAGAGAGATACCCTGATTGCCTTCTGGCGAATCCGGCTTACGCGCCAACACCAGATGGATAATATTCTCAGCGCAACTGTGATCGCCCCAGGTGATATAAATTTTCTGGCCGCTAATTAAATAATGGTCGCCATTGGCCACCGCCTTGGTGCGCACCGCCGATAGATCGCTGCCCGCCTGTGGCTCGGTAAGGTTCATGGTGCCCGACCAGGCACCGGAGATAAGCTTTTCTAGATAGATGTCTTTTTGCTGCTCAGTGCCATACAGACCTAGCGCATGGACTACACCTCGGGTCAGCATCGGCAATAGACTAAAGCCCAGATTTGCCGACTGGGACATCTCTTGAACAGCCAGATCGACAACGCTGGGAAAGCCTGCGCCACCATAGGCAGAATCGCCATTTAAGCAGCACCAGCCGGCGTCGACCATCTTGCCATAGACATCATCTAAGCCCGGGGAGACAACCACCTCCCCCTCTTTCAAATGGGCTGGGGATTTATCCCCTTGAGGATTAGTGGGCGCCACAACCTGCTCAAAGAATTTCGCCGCTTCCGGAAGAATAACCTCAATCAGATCGGCACTGGCCTCTTCAAATCCGGGCATTTGGCAGTGCTGCTTGTAGTCAACAATTTCATCGAATATAAATGACAGTTCCCTCTGAGGTACAACATAGATACTCACCCACTCTCTCCCTGTAATAATTAGTTTTACTTTTGTTATTTAACGCCCAATCCCGTTTTTCTGTAAACCCCAATAAATGACCAATTGGTCTACCCCAAAGGCCGACTTACCCTGTAACATTGGAGAGTAAAAAATAAACATTCAAGGAAATTGCATGCTAGCACTGATAGGTGGCTCTGGACTCTACCAACTCAAAGGTCTTGAGATTGATCAACAGCTTGAAGTCTCAACGCCCTTTGGCAATCCCTCAGCACCTATCTGCAAAGGTGTATATCTAGGCCAGCCGATTTTATTCCTTGCCCGCCACGGAACAGCCCACCAGTTGCTGCCCCATGAAGTTAACTATAGGGCAAATATCTTCGCGCTAAAAAAACTCGGCGCGCGGCGAGTCTTTTCTCTTTCCGCTGCCGGCAGTTTGCGTGACGATATTAAACCCGGCGATCTGGCACTGGTCTCACAGTACTTTGATCACACCCGTGGGCAGCGTGAAAAATCATTCTTTGGCAATGGTGTTGTTGCCCATATCTCGACAGCCAACCCCGCTTGCCCTGTACTGAGCAAGGATATTCAAACGGCGGCAGCGCAGATTGAGCAACCTCTGCATACAGATAAAACCTATGCCTGCGTCGAGGGCCCGCGATTGGGTACCCGTGCCGAAAGCCATTTTTTACGCGGAGCCGCAAACTGCGATCTGGTCGGTATGACCAATATTCCCGAGGCCTTTTTGGCCCGAGAAGCACAGCTCGCCTATTGCTCAATGTGTCTGGTAACAGACTATGACTGCTGGATGGATGATCCCAGTCAGCATGTTAGCGTCGACAAGTTCTTTGAGGTCTATTCAGGGACTTTGGATAAAGCTATAGGCTTGGTTAACCAGTTGCTATCGGTCCCAGCCACTGAGACACCAAAGGATATTAGAAACGCACTGCAAACAGCGGTTATGACTCCGCAAGCCCATCTAAAGCCTGAGCAAAAAGAGTGGCTGGAGATTTTGCAGGAATGAACCCTCAGCCTGTGAAGAGCCCTCAGCCTGTAAAGAGCCCTCAGCCTGTAAAAAGCCCTGAGCAACTCAGCATTATTATTCCCTTGGCGCACGATGAAACACAACATAAGCAACTGCTCGCTGATCTGCAGACCTACAGCCAAGAGCAGGCAGAAATTATCCCCTGTTCAAACCAAAGCCGCGCAAAGAGCCTTAATACCGGTGCAGCAGAGGCCAACGGCGAATGGTTATGGTTTGTTCATGCAGATAGCCGCATCAGCGCAGATAATATCCAGGCGCTAGAACAGAGCCTCGAAAAATACCCGGATGCCCTGCACTACTTCGATCTGGCCTTTGATCGGCAGTTTTTACGCGGCAATGCCCTGGGTGCTAATCTGCGTTCAAGATTACTGGGGCTTCCCTTTGGCGATCAGGGCTTCTGTATTAAAAAAAACCTGTTTAACCAGCTTGGCGGCTACTGCGAAGACACAGCCTACGGCGAAGATTTGCTATTTGTCTGGCAGGCCCATCAGGCGCGCATTAAATTGCGCCGTATTCCGTCAACACTGTTAACCAGCGGGCGTAAATATCAACAGCAGGGTTGGCTAAAACTATCCCTGTTCTACCAGTGGCGTTGGATGCGGATGTCTTTTCCACAGCTGCTTAAGCTTATCGCCATGCGTATAAGGGCCTTGTATGAGTAGCGACGCCCTAAACTCTACTGCCATAGCGGTCTTTGTTAAAACCCCAGGACTATCGCCGGTCAAAACCCGCCTAGCGGCAAGTATAGGCACAGCTGTTGCGGAACAATTTTATAAACTGTGTACAGAGGCTATTCAAGAAACTCTGGAAACAGCTCGAAAACACTGGATATTGTGCCTTTTTGGGCGGTGGGTGAAGAGGAAGGACTAACCCATAGTCTATGGCAGAGCTTTGAAGCTCTATATACCGGCGAAGGCGGTCTTGGTGAACGTCAGCATCATATCTACCAGAGACTGCTGGCTAATTATCAGCGGGTTATTCTAATCGGCGCCGATTCGCCGCAACTCTCATCAAGGCATCTGAACAATGCCATTGAAGCTCTGCAGAGCAATAGGTTTTCACTGGGCCCCGCAGTGGATGGGGGTTATTATTTATTGGCTGGCAGAGCGCCCATTAGCAGAGATATCTGGACGAATATCACTTACAGTGCGGCGGATACTGCGGAGCAGCTACTCGCTCAACTACCCTCCAAAGCAGCCATTTTAGAACCGATAACCGATGTGGATACCATTGAGGATATAAGCGCATTACAGCGTGAGCTACCGGCGAAAAACTTTAGAAATAACGGACAGAAAATACTTATAGATTATATTGTTAGAGAACTTAAGTAGAATTTACTTTAAATTAAAATTGAGTCTACATTTAGCCCTCAACAGAACAACTGCCACCCCCAAGCACACAGAATGCCGCACAGTGAGGATGGTTAAGCTGCACAGTCTTCGAAGCCTCAGCAAGGGTGCTTCCCAGATTAAACTGCTGGTCGTAAGCTAGCAGAGTACAGGCCATAACACTGGGAGCAGATTCCCCTTTGCGCTTAACCACCATTCGCGATGAGGCGCACATCATCGCATTTGGATCCACATCGAGAATACCCCAACAGGCAGTGGTGATTTCAGGCACCGGCTTGCCTTCGGCCATCTCGGGAAATAGCACTAGCTGTTTTTTATCCAGCGCATCTATCGCTATATTGTTGTGCTTAAACAGCGCCGCAAAGCCGTCCCTTAAACTCTGCTCGTCGCCGCCCCACAGCGTGCGCCCTGCCACATCGAGATTAAAGCCATTATTGGATAGCCAGCAGAGTCCATCAAGCATGGGCTGCCATGAGCGGGCACCGCGCTCCTCCTCATGCAATTCAGGACGGTAGTGATCCACAGAGACACGAATTGTTAGCTGCTGGGGATAGAGCTCTTGCAGCTTTAGCAGCTGATCAGCAAGCTTGGCCATGGGACGCATAGCATTGGTCAGCACCAACAGCTGAAAGCCACGGCGCAATATAGCCCCCATAATCGGAATAATATCCGGGTTCATAAACGGCTCACCGCCGGTAAGGCCTATTTCCTTGGTGCCCAGGTTCTGGCTCTGTATTTCATCGAGAAACTGCTGCACCTCGCCAAGGCGAATATATTCGAGGCGATCATTGGTTGGGGTAGATTCTATATAGCAATTGGTACAGGCGAGATTACAGAGGGTGCCGGTATTAAACCAAAGGGTCTGCAATTGATTAAGTGCCACACTGGCTCTGGTGGAACCATCAGAGGTAATAAGCGGGTCAGAAAATTTGCTGGCTGGTAGATCAAAACTCATGGTTAACTCGGCACGGAAGATTAGATCGCTGATTTCAGCCCAATCATAAGATATTAACCCTGTGGCCAACAACTGCTTAGTTTGGGTTAGCTGAGTGTAGAGTCTGGCCTGGTTACCGTATAAGCCCAGTAGAAAGCCAAAAACTGCAGTGCCAGTCGAATATACAGCGCCACCACCGGAATATCAGGAAAGAGATGGGGGTTAAAAGCCATATGCAGATTGGCCGGATAAACTGCAATCAACAGTGCTACCAGCCCAGCGCCAGCAAAGGCGCGAAAGCGTGGGATTAGCACCCCGACACCGCCCATCACTTCAAATACACCGCTGAGATAGA
This sequence comes from uncultured Pseudomonadales bacterium, assembly GCA_943846685.1. Lineage (GTDB taxonomy): Bacteria > Pseudomonadota > Gammaproteobacteria > Pseudomonadales > Porticoccaceae > HTCC2207. The sequence continues at coordinate 1,367,090 of OX044363.1, read as the reverse complement.
CCAACTCCAAATGGGCCGGAATCCACGGCGGCATAATGCTGACATAGAAATCTGGAGAGACTAGATGATCTATACCCGCATAGGTAAAAAACACACTGAGCAGAATCAGAAAAAAGGTTTTTATTCGACTGGCGGGAAACTCAAACCAGTTCAGTAGGCGGTTGGCTATGCCGGTATCTTTTGTCGCGATCTGATTCACTTTAAGTCCCCTGCAGGCAATTTATAGTACGGATGAAGTCCCGTATTGGCGGATTAGCTCGGCGGCAATCTTATCCTGCTCGGCACGGGCATCAAACTTCGCACATTGCCCATTGTTCCAAGCTTTATAGCGGGGAATATCCGCATCGCCGATATTAATCAATGTCTCCCAGACTAGAATACATTTCTCTGCATGACTGGCAGCATTATTCGCGACAACTCGTTCCAACAGACTATCCAGTGATTGAGTTTCAAAATCCAGCGCCAGAAACTCATCCTTGTCGAGATGCACATAAGCTTTATCCGCACTGTTGTAAGCCTGCCACCGGAAAGGCAGGGATTTATCAGGGGTTGCAGACTGGGAAAAATCTCCCCAGATATTCATTATCGTACGCTGCATCTGGTCGCGCTCTGCCCCTTCAGGGTAGATATAGGAAGTGATAGGGCCATACTTAAAATCACCAGTGACAAACGAAATATCGGTGCCATGGGCAGCGCCAATAATATTTGGGAAATCGGCAAAGAATGATTTCACCTGATCATCCCAGTCGAATCTATAGGCATAGAGATTGTCGTAGCCTGCAAGTTCCAGTGCATCCAGCGGCTCATCCACCCCCCGCGCCTTCCAGGCCTGAGATCTAACCCGAACCCAAAAGCTGTAGAGCTTCGGGGTCTTTTATAGTCATTCGCGGCGGCAATAACTTGGTCAATGGATAGCCGACATCGATAAAGTAACGGTGCAGCCCCAACCACAGGGTTACCTCATCTTTATTGGCCCCGGAGATCACCGGAATATCTTTTGCGTACTGGGGGTCAGCCAATGCCGCCAACAACCCCTCTTGAGGGATAACAATACCGTCCGCCGTGGTCAGGGGAATATAGTCAATCTTATCGCCGCGGTTATAGAGACCGATAAACTCCCGGGCATCGGCATATTTGAGCAGTCGGCGCAGTTCCTCTGTCGAGTAGGACTGCTGACTGCTGCCCTGCTGCTTAACCAGCAGATCCTCAACCACCTGCCATGAACCCTTAGTCACATAGCTATTGGTCGCTTTGTCGTTGTAAGCATTTGCCAGACTATTGCTAATGGTGTAACCGGACTGGGCAATCGCTTTATGAAACAGCCCCTTGGCAAGAGGTGAAGCGAGCATAGTATAGACATTATGGCCACCGGCCGACTCACCAAAAATAGTCACATTGTTAGCATCACCACCAAACTGGGCAATATTGTCCTGCACCCACTGCAGTGCCTGAATAATATCTAGGGTGCCGAAATTGGATGTACTGTCTAAGCCATCTAATCCATCCACTCCAGCCTGCAACCCCTGAATGGCCGGATGGGTAAACCAACCGAGCGCACCGAGACGATAGTTAATGGTTACCACGATAACCTTCTGGCTCTCTACCAGTTTGGTAAAGTCATAGTAGTTCTTGGTGCCGGTGGTATTCCCGCCGCCATGTATCCAAAACATTACCGGGTAATTGGTTTTATTAAAATCCTCTGGCGCACTGATATCCAGATACAGGCAATCCTCAGTACCAACCACCGACTCGCCATTAGCGGCACTTGCACCACCGTATTCAGCGGCCGGCTGCACACAGGCTATATCACCTTTGGCTTCAATTAACGCCTCTGGGGTTTGCAGTGCCCGCGGTGCTCGCCAGCGCAGCTCGCCAACCGGCGGCTGGGCATAGGGAATATCGCGCCAACTAACCACAGTGGAGGCCGGGCTGGAATCGTTATTGTAGCTAGCAAACTGGCCTTGAACGGTGCCACTGTTAGTAGCGATCTTATGCTTATTAAGCAGCTCAATAACAGGTTCCTGGGGCGCAAACAGCGCACAGGAAGCTATCGACAGAAAGACCATAGTTATCAGAATGCGATTCATAGTTTTTGTACTTTTATTATTTTGGCGAGCTGATCTAGTAGCGCGCTTTATTATACTTGTAGTACGTTTTAACCTTAGTTACCGATCAATTGTCAAAGCAACCCCTGTAAAAGCCATCTCAGGCCTATTAAAAGTCAAATAGCATTACCGCATATAATCAGCAATAATAAGCTCAAATAAAACTATAAAATAATACTAACACCCCGGGGAGTAACCCACATGCAATCGCGGCATAGCTTACAGAGCATCTTGAAATATTCACTAATAGCAGCATCAATCGCACTGGCATCCTGTGGCGGCGGTGGCGGCAGTGACAGCACAGCACCAGCACCAGCACCAACACCAAACCCAGTAGATGAACCTGTTGCTAGCGGATTGTTAGTCCCAGTAGAAACCCAGGAGCAATTAGTGAATTCCTTTCGACAGGGGTTTACTCAGACCATTGCAGCGACAGATCTAGTCGCCGTCGACGATGGAGCAGTTCAGGCACCGTTAGCTGAAGCCAGCGGCGATAGCGCCAGCTCAAGAAGTTTTACCACAACCTATACCCTTGAGAGAGGTATCGATGAACACGACGCCGTCAAATACGATGGCTCACATCTGTTTATCGCCCCTAGCCGCAGTATGGATTGCTGCTTTATTGTCCTTGAAGACGATGTAATGATTGCCAATGATGCGATTATGATCCCTGAAGATGGTGCAATGGAGAGCGAAGAGCACAGCATTCGTATTCTCGCCACAGACCCCGAGCAAGCTGGTGCCACTCAGGTTGGCAGCATTGCCGTCGATAGCAACCGCAGTATCGAAGGGCTGTATATTGATAACTCACAGCTAGTCTCTATTAATAGCTCCGGCTGGTGGGGACTCTACGGTGATGCTTTTATCAGCCCGCGCACCTGGCAGGGTCAAAGCACTGGCCTAGCGGTTTACGATATTAGTGACACTGCCAATCCAACCCTCGACTGGCAGATTGAGATTGAAGGCGGCTTTATCAGCAGCCGCAAAAAAGGCGATACCGTCTATCTGGTCGCCCGTCATACCCCCAGAGCAGAGGGTTTGCACTACTACCCTAGCGACGACGAGATGGCCGCCGAAAATACAGCAACTCTGGATGCCCTAAGTATTGAAGATATATTGCCCAAGGTATCGATTAATGGCAGCGAAAGCCCATTGTTGACAGCCACTGATTGCAGTATTGCCGACTCAGAGCACAGCAGCTCGCCAAGCGCCTCCTACACTCCGACCATGACATTACTTATCGCTATCGATCTGGGGCCATCAACCGATGGACAGCCGGTGGTAAGCCAGGCGGTTTGTTATATGGAACCGACTTCCGGTGTCTATGTATCGGAAAATGCCATCTACCTGACTCAGGCGGAGTACAGCAATTCAGAGGCTCGAACCTTTGTTCATAAATATACTATTGGTGAAATGGCAGGCGAAGAAATCAGCTATTCAGGTTCCGGCGTTGTTCAAGGAACGATCAATGGCAGCAGCAGTGATTTCCGCATTAATGAATATGCCGACCATCTGCGTCTGGTGACCACAGAATTTACAGATGATTCCAGTGATCGACTCGACCATCAACTGTTTGTATTAAAACAATCAGCCACAGCAGCGGAGCTCAATGTAGTGGCAACACTGCCCAATGCAGAGCGCCCCGCTGAAATCGGCAAGCCCAATGAAGACCTCTATGGTGTGCGTTTCCTTGGCGATACGCTCTATCTGGTAACCTTTGAGCGCACCGACCCGCTGTATGTACTCGACCTCTCCAATGCAACAGATCCACTAATTGCCGGCGAGCTCAGTGTTCCCGGCTTCTCGGATTTCCTGCATCCGGTTAGCAGCGATTTATTGCTGGGTCTCGGCCAGGATGAAAACCGTGCGGTAAAACTAGAGCTGTTTAATGTCGCCTTGATTAATGATCCCATCTCTCTCGGCACCGTTACTCTGGCACCCGAGGCTTCCTGGAGTCACTCTGAAGCACGCTACAACCATCACGCCTTTACCTATCAGCCGATCAGTGAAAGCACAGACCGATTCTCTATTCCTCTATCACTGGGCTTATACGATGAGAGCGAAGGCTATACGGAAGAGGATCGACTCTATCTATTTGAGATCGACAGCAAAGATACACCGGAGCTTAGCTCGATTATTGAGGTCGGGCATATCAGTGCCAAGTCTCAATGGTGGAATAGCTTGCAGCGTTCTGTATTCGATGGCGATGCGGTCTACTTTATCAATGGCAGCTCAGTCTATTCTGCGCTGTGGTCTGAAATCCAGAGTAACCCGACTGAACAGAACGGGCCTTTATAAACAGTTTAAAAACTAATCTTCGCAGAGTGGATAATCAAAATTTTTTCCACTCTGCGATGGTTCTAGTCCGCTGTATTATCACTTCGCAATAGTTCAATCTGCTCTTTATGGGCGGCAATTACCTTGTGAGTCTGCTTTCTAAACTCAGCAAATTGCGCCTCCATCTTTTTGACCCTCTTGGCCAGATCAATGGTGTATAAAATCAAAAACAAACCGCCGATCACTAATAGCGGAACAAGAAAAAAGGGCATTGTAAAAACTCTCTAGAATAAAAATAAAAGACCCTGCAGCCAGAGCCGGAAAAAATCACCCTGCAATAATAACATTACTCAGTAAAGTTGGTTATCTGTCAGCGGGACTTCAAGAGCATTAGTCGCTGGTTTATCAGCGCCGCCAATCATTTCATCATAGGCGCTGGTGTGCCGCAGCACGGATTCATTGGCTGAGACCTCACGCAACTGCTTCTGTAATTCAACTAGGCTTCTGGAGCGCAACAGCGCGCCTTTATTATCGGTAATAAAATGCTCCTGCCCATCGATAAACGCCGAAGCCTGATAGAGGCTTAAATCCACAGAGTGAAAAACCAGTTTCTCCACCACGAAATACTTTTCTAGCTTGGATATTGCTATGGTCAAAGCTCAAACCCTTATCTATTTTCTGAAGCCAATCTCCAGTTACCAATCAATACGCTGAATAGATTAAATTGGGTTAAAGGAGGTTAAAGGAGGTTAAAAGAGGTCAAATAGCTCTACAGCCAAAACCCAAAAAAGCTGTCTATAATGGGTTAATCAAGAATTACTCAAAAGAAGCGTTTTATGAAGGTAAAGGCCCAACTACTATTTGGCTCAGCATTACTGCTAAGCACTTTCTCTGCCACTCAAACCTATGCAGAGACAACCCTAAGCGAGCGCAAACTCGAGACCATTGTAGTGACCGGTCGCCGCGACGGTCAGACTATGGATAAGCTTATAGGCGCTGTTGGGCAGGTTAATGGTGCAGACTTGCAGCTTATGGGTCATGTGCATATCAGTCAGGCAACCGCCCGCCTTCCCGGGGTCTGGCTGAGCCGTGGCAATGGACAGGAACTGCTTGCCGCCGTACGCTCGCCAGTGTTTACCGGCGCTGGCAGCTGCGGTGAGATCCAGACCAGTGAAGATGGCCTACCGATTCGTCCCACCGGCATGTGTAATGTTAACCAGCTATTTGAAGTCAACAGCGAGCAAGCCGCCGGACTTGAAGTCTGGCGCGGGCCGGGCACAGTCTTTTATGGCTCCAATGCCCTGCACGGTGTGATCAATAGTCTTTCACCACAGATCGACCGCAACTATCTCTCCCTTGAAACCGCCAGCAACGATTACAACCGTATTAAACTCGGCTGGAATCAGCAGCAGTGGCAGATCGCAGCCAACGGGGTAAAAGATGCAGGCTTTAAAGACGACTCTGGTTTTGATCAACAAAAACTCTCCCTAAAACATCAGTGGACTGGTACTGAGATCAGCAGCGATACCCACTTCTCTGCGGTTAATCTAAATCAGGAAACCGCCGGTTTTATTCGCGGTGAAAATGCCTACCGCGATCCGCAAGTATGGAAAACCAACCCCAATCCGGAAGCCTTTAGAGATGCACAGGCATTTAGGCTGTCTAGTCGTTTCTCCAATAGTAATTCTGGCAACGATAGTAATTCGAGCGAATGGCAAATAACCCCCTATCTGCGCCATAGCAGCATGACTTTTTTACAGCACTATCTGCCCGGACAGGCCGAAGAGAAAAATGGCCAGACCAGTGCCGGTATTCAGTCTAGCCATAAACAGTATTTAAATGCTGACACCAGCCTCTGGCTCGGTGCGGATATTGAATGGGCCAGTATGTGGGTCGAGGAATTTCAGGCCAACGCCCTTGGCAGTGCCGATAATGTCCGCTATCAGGGCCAGCATTATGACTTTGAAGTGGATAGCCAACAGCTCGCCGCCTTTGCCAATCTGGAATCAGCCGTTAGCTCGAAGTTGACTGCTGAAGCCGGTGTGCGGATTGAATACATTAACTATGACTACCAAAATAATATGCTTGCCGGCACCAGCAAAGACGATGGCAGTGCCTGTAATTCAAGTGACGGTAGCTGTCGTTATTTTCGCCCGGCCGATCGCGCCGACAGCAACGATAACTACAACTTTCACCTGGGCATTAACTACCAGATTAACCCTGTACTATCAGCCTATAGCCGCGTAGCCACAGCCTACCGCGCGCCCCAGATCAACGAACTGTATCGCCTTCAGCGAGAGCAGCAGATCAACCCTATCAAACCCGTGCAGCTAAAAAGTGTTGAAGCCGGTTTACGCTTTTATAAAAACGCCCTAAGTGCCGAACTCAATGTTTATCGTATGAATAAACAGCAGGTCATCCTCAAAGATTCCGATGGCTTTCTGGTCAACGACGGAGAAACCAGCCACCGGGGAATAGAGTGGCAACTGGGCTATGAACTCAATGCTGACTGGCAAATTTCCACAGCCGGCGCATGGGCCAAACACCTCTACAGCAATAGCAGCCCGCTCAATGGCGTCTCGGTTAATGGCAATGACATAGACACAGCCCCGCGCTATCAGGGCAGCGCGCAACTGCGTTACCAGCCCTCTGAGCGAATTACGGCCGAACTTGAATGGCTGTATCTTGGCCGCTATTTTCTCGATGCCGCCAATAACCACCAATATCCCGGCCACAATGTACTTAACCTGAGTTTGCGGCAGAGTTTTAAGCAGTGGGATCTGCGACTGCGTGCAACTAATCTTGGCGATAAGCGCATTGCCGATCGCGCTGATTTTGCCTTTGGCAGCTATCGCTACTTTGTCGGTGAAGGACGAGGCGTTCTGGCCGAGGTAAAGCACTATTTTTAGCCGCCCTTAGCCCGCAGCAAAACATTTAATCTCAAGGGAAATAAGCGCCTCTATTCATGGTAAAATCTGAGTCTTAACCGCCAGCCTATAAGCCAAGCAGCCATGCTCAGACTCAGCGAAATCAAATTACCCCTCAATCACACAGAGAATGATTTGCCTGAGGCAATTCTAAGAACCCTAAAAATCTCTGCGGAAGAATTGCTCGGCTTTAACATCTATAAGCGCAGCTATGATGCCCGCAAAAAAGGCAATATTATGCTGATCTATCAGCTTGATATTGAACTCGGCGACAACCTAGAAAAGCGCTGTCCTGGAAACAACCCCCGCCCTGCCCCGTGTCGGCCCCAGCCCGGACACCAACTATAAATTTGTTGCCGCAGGCAAATGCTGCAGAATTTCCCGCCAGGCAATCAACAGCGACCGATTATTATCGGCTTTGGCCCCTGCGGAATACTCGCCGCATTAGTACTGGCACAGATGGGCTTAAAACCCATCGTTGTCGAACGCGGTCGCGAAGTGCGCCAGCGCACTCAGGACACATGGGGCTTTTGGCGCAAGCGAAAATTAGATAGCGACTCCAATGTGCAATTTGGCGAAGGCGGTGCTGGCACCTTTTCCGACGGCAAACTCTGGAGCCAAGTCAAAGACCGCCGCCATCTGGGACGCAAAGTATTAAAAGAATTTGTGATTGCCGGTGCGCCGGAGGAAATCCTTACCGAGAGCCGACCCCATATCGGCACCTTTAAGCTGGTCACCATGGTCGAGAATATGCGTGCCGAGATTATTCGTCTGGGTGGCGAAATACGCTTTGAGCAAAAGGTAGAAAGTATTCTTCGCGAGACTGATAAAGAAGCGAATGGCGAATCGGGTAGTAAGGGAAAGGGACAGATTACTGGTATCAAGCTGTCTAGCGGTGAAACCCTGCACAGCCGGCATATTATTCTCGCCATTGGTCACAGCGCCCGCGACAGCTTTCAGATGCTCTATGATCAGGGCGTTTATATAGAAGCCAAGCCGTTCTCGATTGGCTTTCGTATTGAACATCCACAGTCGACCATTGACCGCGCGCGCTTTGGCCAACAGGCTGGGCACCCTATTTTGGGAGCCGCGGAATACAAGCTGGTGCATCACTGCAAAAGTGGCCGCAGTGTCTACAGCTTCTGTATGTGCCCCGGCGGCACCGTGGTTGCCGCGACCTCTGAAGAAGGTCGGGTTGTCACCAATGGCATGTCGCAATATTCACGCAATGAACGCAATGCCAATGCCGCTATCGTTGTAGGTATTTCACCAGAGCAGGACTTCCCCGACCATCCCCTTGCCGGCATAGATTTACAGCGTGAACTAGAGAGCCTTGCCTATAAACTCGGCGGTGAAAATTACAATGCACCGGCACAGCTGGTTGGGGACTTTTTAAACAATCGTCCTTCCACAGAACTGGCCAGTGTAACGCCTTCCTACAAGCCGGGAATTACATTGGGTGATCTGTCCAAAGCACTGCCAGAATTTGCCATCGAAGCCATTCGCGAAGCGATTCCCGCCTTTGATAAGCAGGTTAAGGGCTATGCCATGGCTGATGCCATTATGACCGGCGTAGAGACACGTACATCAGCGCCTGTAAGCATTGTTCGCGATCGGTATTATGAGAGTGTAAATACCACTGGTCTCTACCCTGCTGGCGAAGGTGCCGGCTATGCGGGTGGAATATTATCTGCGGGAATTGATGGTATTAAGGTTGCCGAGGCTGTGGCGATAAGTCTGCTTGAAGGTAAATAGGACTAAATAGCAGATTAGAATCAAATTACTCTGATTCTTCATCCTCATCATCGCCAATAGCAACATCGACTACTGCAGCACCAACTTTAATCGGTGCCTTTACGACGGCAATGGCAACATCAGTCACACCGTCGACAGCAGCGGCGATCAGGCAGCCAGATTGAGAGAGGCTTAAAAGGATAATAGCGAAGATTTTTTGCATTGTTTAAATATGTGCTTTAACGTTGGTTTTAGCGCCTGTTTTAAGAGGCGCGATTATATAAATACAATCCTGAAGCTAGGCTTTTAGAAACGGTACTCTCTTTTAGAACCGGTACTGGGCCCGAAAAGAGACCGCATCGCCACGATCAAACTCTTCAACATCATAGCCAGCCAGTTCTGTGCGGGTCACATTAACCATCAACTTAATCGCTTTTCGATAGTAATTAACACCGAGCATTGAATTGGTTACTTCCATACCATCGAGATTATCTTCCGCATCCAGATAGCTGTGTCTAAGAACCAACTGCCAGGCACCTGAATCGGCATTGGGCTTAACAGCGGCAAAGCGCCCTTTCTTATAACGCAGTGAATCATTAGTCAGAAAGTAACTTCCTTCAACATAATAGCCTGTGTATGTAGCGCTATCGCTATCAAGCGTCCCTTTAACATCCTGATGGTAAGCCTCGCCAACTAGGGCTAAACGATCCTTAATCCAGGCAGATTCCAAGGCATACTGGTTGAGAGAATCAGCTTGAAAGTTTCGTGTATCCAGTACATCCACTGAACCATGAACTTCAGCATTGCTCTCGACCTCAAATTCAGCACCGTCCAAGTCACGCACAGAGAAAGAAGTGCCAAGATGAAGAACTTGGCCAATATCATTGATAGGCGTTAGGGAAAAGCGACCGGTTACAGCCAACTTGCCACCGCCACCCTGAGTGGTATCGCTGCCGTACTCACCCACCTCATAAAGTCCAACGGTCCAGGAATAATCCTTGTTGGCTGAAGCCAAATTAATACCCAGATTGCGCCCCAATCTAAAAGCCTGACTGGCGATATTTCTTTCAATAGCATTGCTGTTTTTAAGCGAGGTCATTAAACCCAGACTAAAAGGTTCTTTATCCTGACCAATGGTAATATCGGCAAAACCCCAACCTTTGTAGCGAACATAAGCATCCTTAACTTTAGTCTCACTGCTTTTCTCGCTGTAGCCTAACTGCAGCTTAGACGACCAATTATCAGCTAAATCAAACTTGAGATAGAGCTGAGCACGGCGTAACTCAGAGACCCTGTCTCGCTCAATATTAATCACAGCACCCTCAGCGTTATACACCCCGTCGAAGGAATCAACGTCATAAAAAACACTGCCACCATATTCAATATTATCGATTTCAGCGAAAGCCTGGCCTGCACTAAAGAGCCCACTAAAGAGCGCAGTGAAAAGTACAAAAAACTTAGCGATATTTTTCATTATTTACCCCTCTTTGGTTATCTGCTGTGTCGGAGAATCCACCGAATCCAAACTGGATAGTTTGGCGCTCTTAGCAACTGCATTCTCTTTAACCGCATTCTCATGATAAAAAACCCGAAGATGCGCAGTATCTTTAAGGAAGTCGATATGCTCTATCTCAAACCTGTAGACATCCAGACCCGTGCGCTCCACCAGATCTTCGATCAGGCGCTGGTGATTCTCAGGTTTTATATTTTCAATATTTTCATAGACCACCGGCTTATGATGGGTTCGCGGTGCTAGCAACTGGGTCTCTGCCAATCGGGCCAACAGACAAACCGACATATTAATAAACAAAATTTCCAGCGCTGAGGCAGGAACAACCGCGGTTATCAATGCGATAACAATGACTAAAAACAGATAGGTCATATCGCGAATCGGGATCGACTCGGTGCGATAGCGCAACATGGAAAATACCGCAAACAGACCAAAGGCAAAGCCCATGGACATTTCAATATCATGGAGTAGATGAACGACCAAAAATACGCCGATACCAAACATTGTCAGCCCGAGTAGCGAGTCACGATTGCTTGAATAGCGGTAATAAATACCGCGCATCAAAACCAGCACCGAAATCAGGTTAATCAGGAGCAGTGATAAAAAATGCACATTAAACAAACTTATGGTCATGTCGAAATAGTCCTCAATGAGTTGCTGAATTTGGCAACTTTTCTAATATCGCGCTGAAAGCGATTGGTTTTAATTCTGTCCTGCATCGTCAAGGAAACGCCAACACAGTATTTACTAAAAGATTGCGGTCGTAGACCGAGTGAACGAACAAGACGGTAAAAAGGCGATTGTCGATCGATACGGCGCTGTTTTATCTCAATAATAATCGCATCATCGAGAACCACTTGCGCGCCAGAATCCGCGGCGATAAAACTCGGGTTGGTATCTATGGTGATACGCTCTCCGAGACTCTGGCTAGCCAAACATATTCGCTGGTAAGCACTGATCTGGCTAGGCTGCAATTGACAGCCCTGAGAAATCCCATGATCCGCGAGGAAGCCTCTATGCTCGGCTATAGCGACATCTGCATCCAGATCAGCCTGAATACGGGTCTTTAGGGTTCGCCCCTTATTATTTTTGAATTTCAATTCTATAAAGGCAGTCGCCGTATCCACATAGTGGCGGTGGCGAACCTTGACGCGATTTAACTTACCGTTGTGGTGCATAAGGTAATAATTAAACCCATCGGTATCAAAATAAACATTTGAGTAATTACTGCGTAAAACGCCATCGATACACAGCAGCGAATATTGACGCTGGGATTCCTGCAAAAGAAATGGCAGTAATTCCGCAGGAACAACAAACTTGCTATCAACCCGATCCATCAACTTTAACTTATCGATATCCTTCAATGCGTGAGTATCAAATTCACGCAACGCGTTATCAACAGTATGTGATAGGGACTGATTCATTTTTTATCCAGTTACACCTGACAAATTTTAGCCAACAGCAACCTGAAGGCGTCGAGATAGGAGTAAGGTGTAATCGCTTCTAAAGGCGTTTATTTTTATTGTCATAATTATGTGCTAAACATCCCTGATAATACCACCATCCCTACGAGTATAAAAACGTTAAAGATCGGTTTTGTCGCTGATATAGCAGTCTAAATAGATAGTTAATCTAGCCCACATCAGGTAACGTAAGCTGTCTTGAGTATAAAATCTTGTATTGGAGTTTTTTTTGGAAATTATTCTTTCGGCAATATGTTTTTTCACCATAACCGCCTTTGTCTATTTCAGGGTCGGCTATGGGAATATTGCCAGCAGCTATCGACTGTGGTTTCAGGACGGCTACTGGGTAAATTACAACGTAGTAGAAGCTGCTGCCTGGCTGGCAAAAGCTGCGGTTATTCTACCCGGACTTATCTGGCAAACAGAAATCTGGCAACTGCATCTGATTACGCTGTTTACCTCGGGTCTTCTGATCTGGGTATCTGAGCGAAAATTACTTCCGACAATGGTCGCCTTTAATACCCTTTGGATTGGCTTGTCGTCGGTGGTTATTGTGCGGAATATCTTCTAAAACAGGGTTATAGTTATTTTACAACTTGCTATAAAGGATTAAGCCCATGAAGCAACAATTCAGTGCAATACTTTTTGCAATAATATTTACAGCCATGGCAACCCCTGCCTTGGCGACTGGAGACGAAAGCGTGATTATTGATGTTAGAACCCTTGATGAATGGAATGCCGGACACCTTGCCACAGCTCAGCATCTGCAACTGGATTTAGTGGCGCAGTCTATAGAGACTGCCGTAGTGGATAAGAATCAGCAGGTTTATCTGTACTGCCGTAGTGGCAACAGATCTGGGCAGGCTAAGATAATTATGGATGGCTTGGGATATACCAATGTTATCAATGCTGGCGGTTTGGGTAATGCCAGCGAGCTACTGGCTATTGAGATTATTCAGTAGAGCTGCCCTTCTTCATACTTCCTGATGCGAATCTAATTAACCTTAGATAGCAGGTTAATCACCCTGATTCACAGAAAATTTAGTTTATTCCTTGCTCGTAATCCTTAGCCCGTAATCCCTAGTTCGTAAACCAAAGCCGGTTAGTAATCTGGCAATCGATGCTATCCAGTGCCATATGCAGGATCAAACCAATGCCGATAATTCTTGTCTTGGGGAACAGGCAGAGGGCTAGGTATAGCGCTATAAAGACAGGTTGGTGTAATGGGTGGAAGCCGATACTGCAGCGACTTGGGTCGTAGACGGGGTTGGCTAGTAGGTGATCTAGGTCTACTGCTAGGGTAGCTAGCATTAGCAGGTAGGCGTGCTTCCATTGGCTGCGGAAGAAGGTGGTGGCGACTATTGCCGGGGCTAGAAAGTGGAGGAGTATGTGCAGCAAGTTGGTTCCTAATTTCAGTTCCTTGGTTTTGGAATCATTATCAGGCCGCGGGGGGATTTAAGCTAGAAACTTGTTGCCTGGCAACGTCTACCCTAACGAAGAAACGTCATCCCAGCGAAGGCTGGGATCTTTTGAATTGCACTGCGAGTCATAGAGGTAATGGCCTTCGCCAGAATGAAGGATTTGCAGTTATCCTGAGACAGTGCCTAATTTGTCATCCGGCCCCCTTTTTTTTGTCATCCTGCCCCTTTTTTTTGTCATCCTGAGCGAAGCCGAAGGATCTCCTGAATGCAGCATCCAACCTCAAATTTGTCATCCTGAGCGAAGCCGAAGGATCTCATCCTAGCCGCACCTGCCGAGGCTTTTTATTTCGCAAAAAAGAGATGGATTGGTGTGGATGGAAGGGATTGATTGTTAGTCCGCTAAAGCGGACTAACAACCCCTGCGGGGCGCCCTGCGTGCGTCCAAAATACTTTCGCATTTAGTGATCACTAGCCCGCTAAAGCGGACTAACAACCCCTGCGGGGCGCCCTGCGTGCGTCCAAAATACTTTCGCATTTAGTGATCACTAGCCCGCTAAAGCGGACTAACAACCCCTGCGGCGTCCAAAACACGATGTGTTTTGTCGAACCGGCTAGGGATCTCACACTTCTTTCGCCGCAAAAAAAATCCCCCGCATCTACGATGCGGGGGATTGATTTTGGCGGAGAGAGAGGGATTCGAACCCTCGAAACGCTATAAACGCTTACACACTTTCCAGGCGTGCTCCTTCAGCCACTCGGACACCTCTCCATAAACTGCTGCCGTTTTCTGTCCTATTAACTAGTCAGGAGCACGACGCGCTCGTTGTTGCGAGCTATGGCAGAGCCATATCTCTTGTCTCTTCGAGACCGCCCTCCGTGCGACCAAAACACAATGTGTTTTGTCAGCCACTCGGACACCTCTCCATAAACTGCTGCCGTTTTCTGTCCTATTAACTAGTCAGGAGCACGACGCGCTCGTTGTTGCGAGCTATGGCAGAGCCATATCTCTTGTCTCTTCGAGACCGCCCTCCGTGCGACCAAAACACAATGTGTTTTGTCAGCCACTCGGACACCTCTCCATAAACTGCTGCCGTTTTCTGTTCTATTAACTAGTCAGGAGCACGACGCGCTCGTTGCTGCGAGTAAAGCTTAAGCTTCACTCTTGTCTCTTCGAGATCGCCCTTCGGGCGCCCAAAACACAATGTGTTTTGTCAGCCACTCGGACACCTCTCCATAAACTGCTGCCGTTTTCTGTCCTATTAACTAGTCAGGAGCACGACGTGCTCGTTGTTGCGAGCTATGGCAGAGCCATATCTCTTGTCTCTGCGAGACCGCCCTTCAGGCGTCCAAAATGCGTTCGCATTTAGTTAGCCACTCGGACACCTCTGCAGAAACTTTTTACCCACAAAACAACTTAGTAGTCTGCCGTTTTGAAGGGCGTGAACTTTACACAAACCATCGCGCAAAAGCAATTGGAAAGGGGCTTGGCAGATAATATCCGGTGGCAGGCTAATAGCGGTGCTAAACTAGATTTTATGACATGGAAAGAGTTTATATACCCGTCGCCAAAGTTGCAGGAGCTGTATCGCTTAGCTCTCAGTATTTGTGGCGCCACTATTTTGCTAGGAGCCTGGCAGGATCTCAACTATCACTGGGGGCTGCTAACGGTCATTCCATTGCTGTTTATCTATCAATTTGGCAGCTATTTAACCAACAGCCGACTTATCTCCAAAAGTAAAAAGCAGGTGCTGTCGATTTGTATGGAGTTTATCGACGGGGTTATTGCCGGGGCTTTAATTGTACTAGTAGGCTTTGATTCAATTATTACCCTGGCTCTCGGCGCAACCTTCCTGATTACCATTACCGGCTCTATGAAACCCACAGCACCACTGGATATCACCGGCTTATTTATCGGCGTACTATCAGGCTATTGGTTGCTGCCGATTACAATTAATCCAAGCACGACCGTACAACTAATGATCCTGCTAATCTGTTTTGCCTACTGCCTGCTTAATACCAATATGGCCCGGCATACACATTTTTTACTCGCCGATCAGCACGACTCTGTGCGGCGCCAAAATGAATGGCTAACCTTGCGCACATTCCATTTATCTAAATATCTCTCCCCTGCCCTGCGCAAAGCTATTCTTACCGGCAAGGATGTAAAGGCCGGTACCCAGGAAAAAACCCTCACAGTATTTTTCTCCGACATGGAAGGCTTTACCAGACTTGCTGAAAATCTCGATCCGGAACAGCTTACCGCACTTCTAAATACCTATTTAACCGAGATGTCGGAGATTGCCTTCCGCTTTGGCGGCACGGTAGATAAAGTGATTGGCGATTCGATAATGGTGTTTTTTGGCGACCCGGAAAGTCGCGGTGTGCGCTCAGACGCGGTCAGCTGTGTGTCTATGGCGCTGTCGATGAAAAAAGCCATGAAAGAGCTTCAGGCGCGCTGGGCAATTGAGGGCATAGCCAACCCCCCTGCTCTGCGTATGGGTATTAATAGCGGGGTCTGTAAGGTGGGAAACTTTGGTACGGAAAACCGTTTGGACTACACCTTGCTGGGGCGCGCAGTTAATCTAGCTAGCCGCCTTGAATCATCGGCACAGAGCCACGAGATTTTGGTCTCTAAAGATACCTATGACCTGATTAAGGATGCGGTTAAATGCAGAGATAAAGGCCAGATTTCGGTTAAGGGTTTTGCTGACCCAATCAATGTGTTTACTGTTATTGACCTGCATAAAAATCTTGCCAGCAGCCAGCCTAAGAAACGGCAGGCTGTGGTCTAGCCTGGATAAAGAGATGCTCTAATAAACACTAGAGCGGTGGCCAACCTTTATTACCTGAACCACCAACTGCTTATCTCGTATCTCATAAATTATTCGATAGAGGCCAACTCTGACTCGGTATAACTCTTGCGCGGATAGCTTCGTACAACCTTTGGCTCTGGGGTCTGCTACAAGCGCATTTATCTGATCGGTTATGCGCGCAACATCTCGTTTGGGGATTTTACGTAGATCCTTAAAGACCGATTTCTTAAAGGTTATTGTGTAAAGAATTGGTTTAAATTTTGCCATGCTTCTTTAAATCGCTAAGCATGGTTTCATAACTAACTTCAGGCTCATTAACACGATCGGCAACTGCTTTGAGATCTTCATGATCTTCCAAAAGTTGCAAACGCACTGCATCATCTACTAACTCGGAAACTGATCGATGAGATGAAGCGGCTTTGACCCTCAATGTCTGATGGATACTTGGATCAAAGTAAATGGTAGATCGCTTGGATAGATTACTCATGGTGGAATCTCCTTTTACAAAGACAACATCATAACGCTACAACGTTATAGCGTCAATTTATAAGCGGCTGCGCCCTACTGCCTCACCTGCCGATAAGCCGGCGGCATCTTATACACCGTGCTGCGATAGGGATTGATATCCAATCCGCCACGGCGCATATAACGCGCATACACACTTAATTCAGCTGGCTGACAGCGGGCCATAATATCGCTAAATATCTTCTCCACACACTGCTCGTGAAAATCCTGATGCTGGCGAAATGAAACCAAGTATTTAAGCAGCCCATCGCGATCAATCTGCGCACCTTTATAAGTGATATACACAGAGGCCCAATCCGGCTGGTCGGTTACCGGACAGTTGGTTCGCAACAGATGTGAACAGAGGGTTTCGTCGGCTTCAATCTGATTGCCAAGCTGCAAAAAACTCGCATCAGGCTCATAGGTATCTGTGGCAACTGGCCGCTGATCCAGGCAGATAGCATCTGGCTCTGAGATCGGCTTAAAGCCATTGTATTCGCCGATCTGATAGAGAATCACATCAACCGTTGAACCTGAAGCGGCAGTAAGATCGGCGCGCATAATCTCGCTGAGTGCTTCCATCGATGGAAAGTGACTCTGGTTAAACGAGTTGAGATATAACTTAAATGACTTGGATTCAATAATCGCATCACTGGTACAGGGAAATATAAATTCACCTATAGCCACCTGGGGCAGACCATCATTATTAAGCCAGGAGATTTCAAAGGCCGTCCACAAATCCACACCGATAAAAGCTGCGGCATCGGTCGACTCTTCACGGGCTTTGGTACGCGGAATTGGATCTAACAGCGAAGCATCGTACTGGTCGCTGTAACTGGTTTCACGACCCAGTTCTGTATCGGAATAATCGGCCATTAGCTGCGCAACCTCGAACCTTTCTCAAGCAGGTTAAGGGCAACAAAAAACAGCACGACTGAGAACATTCCAACCATGCCAAACGCCCAGTAGACAGGAATATCACTAATCCCGGCAATACCGTAACGGAAGGCATTGACCATATAGAGCACCGGGTTGATCATCGATACCTTGCTCCAGAAATCACCCAGCAGGTCGATGGAATAAAATACGCCACCCAGATAGGTCAGCGGGGTTAAAACAAAGGTGGGGATAATCGAGATATCATCAAAGTTACGGGCAAATACCGCATTAATTAGACCAGCCAGTGAAAACATCAACGAGGTCATCAGCACAATACCAACGGTAACCGGCAGGCTGTGAATACTAAAGTCAGCAAAATAGAGCGATAGCACTGTGACTACCAGACCAACACCCAGACCGCGGCACATACCCCCTACTACAAAGCCGAGCAGGATAATCCAGTTGGGCGTGGGCGAGACCAGCAGCTCTTCAATATTGCGCTGAAACTTAGAGCCAAAAAAGGACGACACCACATTGGAATAGGAGTTGGTGATTACCGACATCATAATCAGGCCCGGGGCGACAAATTGGATATAGGGCAGCCCGGACATCTCGCCAATTCGCGAGCCGATCAAGGTACCAAAAATTACAAAATAGAGCACGATAGTGATAACCGGCGGCAACAATGTCTGTGGCCAGATACGCAGAAAGCGGTGAATCTCACGGCGCACAATTGTTTCAAAGGCAATCCATTTTTCACAATTAGTCATTTTTAGCTCCTGATAAATTCTTCTCCACCAGGTCAAAGAACAGCTCTTCCAGGCGATTGGTTTTATTGCGCATACTCAATACATGAATGCCTGCGCTGCTCAGGGCATCAAAAAGTTCATTGATCGACTGGGACTTCTCGACTTCAACCTCTAAGGTGTGGTCGTCGACCAGGGTTATTGGATAGCCTTGAATGCTCGGGCATTCACTTAACTGTTCACGAATATCCAGAACAAACAGCTCTTTATTTAGCTGCTGTAGTAAGGCACGGATACTGGTGTTTTGGATAATCTCGCCATGGTCAATAATCGCCACATTGCGGCACAGGCTTTCGGCCTCTTCGAGATAGTGTGTGGTCAGGATAATGGTTGTTCCCTGGGCATTGATCTCGCGCAGAAACTCCCACATGGAGCGACGCAGTTCAATATCCACACCGGCCGTAGGCTCGTCGAGAACCAATAGTTTGGGTTCGTGAATCAATGCACGAGCAATCATCAAACGACGCTTCATACCACCGGAAAGGGTTCGCGATGGCACATGGCTCTTATCCCAGAGGCCCAGCTGACGCAGATACTTTTCAGCGCGCTCGGCAGCTATATCACGGGGAATGCCAAAGTAACCGGCCTGGTTAATCAGGATATCAACCGGCTTTTCAAATTGATTAAAATTAAATTCCTGAGGCACCACGCCGACGTGCTGTTTGGCCTGGGAAAAGTCCCTGTCTATATCGCAGCCAAAGATACTTACCTTGCCGCTGGTCTTTAAAACCAGCGAACAGATAATGCCAATGGTGGTGGATTTCCCGGCACCGTTAGGGCCGAGTAGTGCGAAGAAGTCTCCAGGCTGCACTTCCAGCGAAATGCCTTTAAGCGCTTGGAAATCTCCCTCGTAGGTTTTATTCAACTGACTGATGGCGAGTGCCGGTTCCATTCTGTGATTCCTGTTATTCCGATTAATTTACTTAAGTTGGCTATTGTATCTGCCCGATGGGGATAAGTCCGTACCTGATTATTACTGATGGTTGCATTTATTAGACCACCTGAGCCAAATTAAACGGCCAACAGTATATATAAGTAGTTCACCACCATTATTGGATGGCATAATGCTCGCCCCGAGTTGACCGCCCTTTTTTAAGTATGCCCAGAAAAACCATTCGTCGAATACTACCCGACTTTGCCAAAGTCCTAAAACATCCCTCATTGCGATGGACTGAGCCACTGATTCGCGACCCCAATCTTCTGCATATCAACAGAGAATCCGTTTCACTAGCGGTATTTATCGGTATTTTTTCTGCCTTTGTGCCACTCCCTGGGCAGACATTTATTGCCGCGGCACTGGCTTTTTGGTGGCACGCCAACCTGCCAATATCAGTATTGACCATCTGGATCAGCAACCCGCTGACCATTGGCCCGATGTTTTACCTGACCCACCGCTTCGGCAGCTTTTTACTCGGCAGTGACCCGATAAATTTTACTGTCTCTCTAACCTGGGAGTGGTTTTCCAATATCGGCGCGCAGATACTGCTGCCACTGTTAACTGGCAGCCTGATCTGTGGCTTAGTATTTGCCAGCTGCGGATACCTTGCCATCAACTATTTATGGCGCTGGAAAGTCATTCGCAACTGGGAAAAGCGTAAAGATTCACGGCTTAAGCAGCTAAAGAAATAAAGCTCTTTGTGACAAGATCATTCGTAACAGGATTATTCGTAACGAAGTTCTTCGGCAGGCACCATACGGCTAGCGCGCAACGCGGGATACAGAGTTGCCAGCAGGTTGAGAAAAAACGCCGCACCAGCCACCATCGACACATTAGACCAACGCAAATCCACGGGAATATAATCGATCGGATAGACCTCGGTATTTAAAAAGCTCACACCCAACAGCGACTCTATACAGCTGACCAGATCCGCCACCCAGATAGTACCCAGCACACCCAGCCCTACCCCGATAGAAATACCAAACAGACCAATAAAAGCCCCCTGAATCAAAAACAGACGCAGAATATCCGGACGCGAGAGCCCTAGGGTTTGCAGAATAGCGATATCCCGACGCTTATCGATCACCGACATCATCAGCATCGAAATAACATTAAAAGCCGCAATGGCAATAATCATAAAGATCAACAGGCCAACCATATTGCGCGACAGCTGAATCGCCTGATAGAGATTGCCATGGGTTTGAAACCAGTCGCGAAAGCCATAGCCATAGGGCAACTGCTCGAGAATCTGATAGCCAAGTTGGCGGGCATTAAACTGATCGTCGATCTGCACGCGAAAGCCCTTTACCTGAGCTGCTGGCAAATTGGCGATCTCCGCCACCTGCTCCAATGATGCAATCGCCAATAGTTGATCAACTTCGGTATGGGTTGAAAACAGACCAGCTACTTTTAGAGAAACCGCTTTTGTCGGGCCTGCAGCGGCGGGAATAATAATCGTTACCCGCTGACCCAAGGCAATATTAAGGTTGCTTGCGATAACCTCGGAGAGAAGCAATTGCCCCGGCGGTGGCAGCTCTACCCCGGCCTCTTTAAACACTGTGGCAATACCGGCAGGCAGCGCCTCTGGAGTCAGCCCCAACAGCTGCACCGGTCTACTGTCGCGACGGAAATTAATCAGGCCATTGACCTCATTGTAGGGGCTGACTTCAGAAACAGATGGTTGCGCGGCAATAACCGCAGCCTGCTGCTGCCAGTTATCAACGCCGCTGTTATGAATAATTTGCACATGGGGAACCACCGCTAGAATGCGCTCGCGTAATTCGCGATCAAAGCCATTCATCACCGAGAGAACCACCACCAACAGGCCAACACCTAAAACTAGCCCGGTAATTGCCAGTGTTGAAATAAAGGACACAAGTTGATTATCTCGACCACTAGAAGAGAAATAACGTAAACCGAGAAAAAGTGGAATGGGCTTAAACAACAGCTGGCTCCGCCTCTAGCAACTGGCCATCAACTAGCTTAACAATGCGATCCATTCGCGCTGCTATAGCAGGGTCATGGGTCACCACCACAAAGGAAATTTGCAGCGACTGATTAAGCTCCAATAACAGATCCAATATCACTCCAGCAGTATGAGGATCAAGATTGCCGGTCGGCTCATCCATCAACACCACCGACGGAGAGGTTACCAGCGCCCGCGCAATCGCCACACGCTGACGCTCACCACCAGATAACTCTGACGGCTTGTGGTCAACGCGATCAGCTAGGCCAACCTTGGCTAACAGTTCAGTGGCCCGCTGCTGGGATTCAGCCACCGAAGCACCGCCAATCAAACAGGGAAGCGCGACATTTTCCAGTGCGGAGAACTCACCGAGCAGATGATGAAACTGATAGACAAAACCCACATGCTTATTGCGCCACTGGGCGCGTGCCGAGGCATCCACACCTTTCCAATCCTGACCACAGACATGCACGGTACCGGCAGTGGGGTCATCGAGGCCACCGAGCAGATTGAGTAAAGTGGTTTTACCGGAGCCAGAGACACCAACTACAGCAAGCTTTTCACCCGCTTTGACATTGATATTCAGATCGCATAACACCGGCAGTAGCGTCTCGCCCTGAGCGTAATCACGACCTATATTCACGGCCTCCAAGACAAAGGGACTGTTATTGGTCATAGCGTAAAGCCTCCGCAGGTAAAACTTTTCCAGCTCGCCACGCCGGATACAGGGTAGCGAGAAAACTGATTAAAAATGCACCGCTAACCACTATCAACACATCGCCAAGAAGAATTCGCGACGGCAGTGAACTGATAAGATAGACCGATGGATCAAATATATAGAAGCCACCCAGGCGTTCAATAACGGCGACAATATCGCCAATAAAATAAGCCAGCAGACAACCCAAAACCGTGCCACTGAAAATACCCAGAGCGCCAACCGCCAAACCCTGAATAATAAATATCTGAATCACCGTCGATGAAGAAGCACCCAGTGTGCGCACCACCGCAATATCTTTGCGTTTATCCGACACCATCAGCACCAGACTGGCAACAATATTAAACGCCGCAACCGCAATAATCACCGACAGCAGCAAGCTGACAATCACCTTTTCCATGCGCATCGCCTGAAACAGCGAGCCCATATCATCAGTCCAGCTGCGCCACTGTAAATCAGTATCAGAAGCCGAATTTAAAGCCATACCGGTTCTTTGCTGCGCCAGCCAACTATCCGCCGCAAAGGCATCGGAAAGCTCTATTTGCACCCCATGATAGCGCCCCCCAACCTGCAACAGCTTCTGCCCATCGCGGTGATGAATAAACGCCACAGAAGCATCGACCTGAGCTCCCACCTGAAATATACCGACCACCGTCACTCGCTTAATCCGCGGAAAAACCCCCATCGGCGTCACACTAATTTTCGGCAGCGTCAGCTGCAGCTTATCGCCGACAAATAGATTTAACTTGCGCGCCAACTGGCTGCCAAGAATGACCCCAAACTGCCCCTCAGCCAACTGCTCAACATGACCGCTAAGCATATTCTCAGCAAGCTTATCAGCGATCTTTCCAGAAGCACCCAACTGCGGATCTATCCCCTGCAAAACTACCCCAGTCTGCTGCTCGCCATGGGAGATCATTACAAAGCTCTGCAACATAGGAACCACCGAGAGCACCTGCTGATCAGCACTGTCGATTAACTGACTCTGAAAGTCAGCAATCTGCGTCTGATCCATGCCCTGCCGACTGGTAACCGTGATATGCGGAACAACCTTTAACAGCCGCGATTTAATCTCGCGATCAAAGCCATTCATCACCGACAGCACCACAATTAATGCAGTCACGCCCAAGGCCATAGCGCACAGAGAAAACCCCGAGATAAAGGAGACAAATCCTTCACTGCGTTTGCTGCGGGTATAGCGTAAGCCGATAAAAAGCGGGAGGTTGGATAACATGCAGGGATTAAACCCGAAAGCCGCGTGACACACAACATTCGGCGGGGGATTTAGGGCCGAGGGCTTAATTTGTCATCTAGATAACCCCTCTATGTCATCCGGAGCCCACTCCATGACATCCTGAGCCCCTCCATGTCATCCTGAGCGAAGCCGAAGGATCTCAAGCTAGGAGATCCCTCACATGCGTTCGGGATGACGGTGCTGCGCTGGAGATAACGGTGCTGCGTTCGAAATAACGTTTTTGTGGCAGAGTTTACAGCCAATCAAAACCTCCACCTCACAAGTCTTACAGCAAACAGGGTTACTATGCCAAGCAGAAACAACCTTCAATGTGTATAATATAATTATTTATACACATGATTTTACGAGCGAGGTTATTAAATGCGCACCAATATAGAAATAGACGACAAACTAATGCGCGATGCCATTAAAGCTTCCGGGTTAAGAACAAAAAAAGAAACCGTTGAACTGGCCTTACAAACATTATTGCGGCTAAAGAAGCAGGAAAAAATACGAGACTACAGAGGCAAACTCGACTGGTCAGGGGACCTGGATGATATGAGAGAAGCCTCTTGATACTGGTCGACTCCAGTGTCTGGATTGACTACTTTAAAGGCACTGTGAATAAGCAGACAGATATTCTGGACTCTGCGCTGGGTACTCGATCCCTTTGTATTGGCGACCTAATACTCACAGAAGTATTACAGGGTTTCAGACTAGACAAAGATTTTCGGCAGGCTCAGGAGATGCTTTCTGAGATGACTATATATGAACTACTTGGCACTGAAATCGCCCATAAAAGCGCCCACAATTTTCGCTTACTTAGAAAACGCGGTATCACTGTCCGCAAAACTGCCGATGTAATAATTGCTACGTTTTGTATTGAGCAAAAGCTGCCCCTACTATTTACAGATAAACACTTTAAGCCATTTGTTGATCATCTTGGCTTAATTGAAGTTTAACGATCTGCCCTGCCCTAAAATATCAGTTACTAGCGCCTTCGCCGCTGAATAACCAATACTTCATTAACCAACTCTTTGGTGCGGGGTAATTTTGGCCATGGATAGAGCCGTTGGTGAAAAGTCTGGCCTTTATATATAAAGAATGGCCAGATAAAAAGTTATCTGGCCATTGCTAGAGGACGGGATACACCAATAAAAAAGCCCAGCTAAAATTGCTAGGCTTTTTATTCAAATGCTAGTTATAGCATCACTATCCAAATTAAAATGCTGAGGTAAAGCCTAAGGAAAATCCGCTAAGTTCCGCAGAATCTTTATCAAAATAATTCATATATTCCAGATTAAGCGTCAATGATTCAGAAACATTGAAATCAGCACCAAGACCGAAGGAAACATCCGTCTCTGACTCAGTCACACTAAAGCCCAGTACAGATGCTTCAGCCTCACCTCGCGTAAAACCAACAATGGCATAGGGATAAAATACCTCATTTACCTGTGCGCCACCTTTGATGTAAGCACCAAAGAAGTTATTCAACTCAATATCAACGTCTTCACCGAGAATATCAACCGTGTCATCGCCAATCCCAAAGCCAACACGAAGTTCCCCAGAAAAATTCTCATTCCAATTTGTGCCAATACGACCATAAAGCGCAGTAACAGAGGCATCAAGCCCAGGCTCAGAGTAGTCAATAAAAGCTAAATTTCCGCCATAGTACATATCACCAGCAAATACTCCGCCAGAAACTGCAAGTAATGCCCCGCAAGCAATAGATCGTGCAACGTTAGTTCTTTTAAACATTTATAATTTCCTTATAAGATAAAAAGTTAAATTAAAGGCTATTTTTACAACGCGCCTTTAACGTTGTGGAACCCATTAAAACGACTTCGATAGCCCAAGAGTAAAGCCCGCCACCTCAACTCCCACAGAATCAAAGTAACTCATATACTCAATGCTGCCCTTAACATCATTATTAATATCCACATCGATACCAAGACCATAAGAGACGCCACCAAAATCACCATCAATCTCAAACCCGATTACTGAGCCTTCGAGTTTTGCCTGGCTATAACCCACGATCACATAGGGATAAAAACGTTCCTCTAGCTGCATCCCCCCACGTGCGTAGACACCATACATCTCACGCATTTCAAGGTTAGCGCCAAACTCTTCACCATCAACTTTTACAGGATCATCACCAAGACCCAGACCTAGACGCATTTCTGCGGAAAAGTACTCCGTATAATTTTTGCCCAACCGGACATTGAGGGAATTTATCGATGAATCAAATTTAACAGGAGGAAAACCACTAACTTCGACTGTCTCTTCATAATCCATAAAGCCAAGACTTGCCGCAATATAGGCATCACCTGAATAGGCAACACATGAGGCCGTTAGTGCCATACTGGCGGTTATCATTTTTAAACTTTGGTTGTTTTGTAACATTTCTATTTCCTTATAGATAAATAAAAGTGATCCGATAGAAAGCGTGTCGCCGCTTTAAGTGACGAAATAAAGATAAATTCACAAGAAGATAATCCGAAAGGCTCGGATATGTAAAGAAGGTAAGTTTTCTGATTCATGACAACCAATCCTTGGTTAAACAAGAGCGTCCAGCATGTAAAAATTTATATCATTAAACTCTAGACGAGTATCAAAATAGAATCAAGTTAGCCACCTAAACCAGCTCACCTGCCCTAACCTCGAGATACTGGCCCCGGCCTGCGCCAGTATGGCGAAAGAATGCACCGTCATCCTGAGCGAAGCCGAAGGACCTTCTGGTGCCTGCTGAGATCCTTCGGCTTCGCTCAGGATGACATAATGGGGGTTCAGGGTGACATAATGGGGGATGACATAATGGGGGGTGACATAATGGGGGGTGACATAATGGGGGGTGACATAATGGGGGATTCAGGATGACAGAAGATAACATAGGGGGAAAAGAGCAATCTCAGGATTGATAATCAATCACGGTTATCCACTATTGTTTGGCCTACAATTAATTCATCTACTCTAGCGGCAACTCATTGATAATAACCAAACAGGATTTTGGCTATGAATAAACTTATCACCGGCTCCTTGATCACTCTCTTTAGCGCAGCTCTAAGCGCTCCCTTCACCACAGCAGAGACAATCACCCTGCCCCTGGGCGAACAGACACGTAAATCTGATCTGGATATGCCCGTGCGCAGCATGAACAAACAGGATGTACGAAGGGATTTCGGCGACCCACAGGAAATCACCGATGCGGTGGGCGAGCCGCCGATCAGTCAGTGGGTTTACGCGGATTATGTGGTCTACTTCGAGAGTAACTGGGTGCTCTACTCGGTGGTAAAGCACCCATCTGATGCGGAAGACTAGTAACGCTTATCTTCAAAATGACGGCGTTCGCGACTAATTCTATTTAAGCCATTCACTGAAGCAATTCGATAGGCTTCTGCCATAGTCGGGTAGTTAAAGGTGGTGCGGGCAAAGTATTTGATGCTGTTGGCTTCACCTTCCTGATTCATAATCGCCTGGCCAATATGGATAATCTCGGCGGCTTCGGCACCAAAGCAGTGAATCCCCAATATCTCTAATGTGTCCTGATGGAAAAGGATTTTTAACATTCCCACTTCTTCACCGGAAATATGCGCTCGAGCGGTATCTTTGAAATAGGCACGGCCAATTTCATAGGGTATCTTTTGCTCGGTCAACTCGCTTTCGTTCTTGCCGACAAAGCTAATTTCCGGAATCGTCCAGATACCTGTGGCAACATCTTCAACCCGATACTGATCGTCGACACCGCACATATGAGAGGCGGCAAAGCGACCCTGATCATAGGCTGCACCGGCCAGTGCGGGCCAGCCGATAACATCACCGGCGGCATATATATGGGGTACGGCGGTTTGGTAGTCTTTGTTAACTTTGATCTGGCCGCGCTGATCTACACCCAGGCCCACTTTGTCGAGACCTAAGTTTTTGGTGTTGCCGCTGCGGCCATTGGACCAGAGCAGTGCTTCACCGTGAACGCGCTTGCCGGATTTAAGCTCGATGGTAACGCCGTTTTCATTGGTGGTGACGCGCTCGTACTCTTCATTGTGACGGACCATCACATTGAGATCACGGAGGTGGTAGCTGAGGGCATCGGAGATTTCGTCGTCGAGAAAGCTCATCAGCCATTCCCTGGTATTGATCAGATCAACTCTGGTATCCAGACCGGAGAAGATTGAGGCGTACTCACAACCGATAACACCGGCACCGTAAATAATAATATTTCGCGGGGTGTGATCCATAGATAAGATGGTGTCGCTATCAAAGATATTTGGATCATCGAAGTCGATATCATCTGGTCTGTAGGGGCTTGAACCTGTGGCTAGCAGAAAGTTTTTTGACCTCAGGGTAATCACTTTATCGTCACTGCCGGTCACTTCGATTTCATGGCTGCCGATAAATTTAGCGCGGCCCGTGTGCATATGAACGCGGTTGCGAGCATAGCCTTTGGTGCGCCCTTCTACCTGTTTGGTAATCACATCATCGGCGGCTTTCATGACTTCGGGGAAGGAGAACCAGCGCGGCTCACCGACGGCGCGGAACATTGGCATGGTGTTGTACTGCATCATACGGCGCACAGATTGACGCAGTGCTTTGGAGGGGATAGTTCCGAGGTGGGTGCAGTTGCCGCCGGCCATTGGCCGTTCATCAACTACTGCTACTCGCCAGCCCTGTTTGATTGCATTCATTGCCGCGCCTTCTCCGGCGGGGCCACTGCCAATTACGATTAGATCGTAGTGTGACTCTTTCATTATTGTTGTTTGTCCTCGGACGATGCGTTATAGGCTAAAGTTGAGTCTTCCTGTTCATCACATTTATTTGGGTCTCCGCCACAAATGTCGCAGTTGTAATTTTCTTCACCCAGGGCGGCACCAACACCGCCACAGGAACCGGTAATCGGTTTATTTTGTAAGATGGCACCAATCGCCATGCCAGCAATTATCAGGGCTAAAATAACAATGGTCAGCAGGAATTCGGCCATGGTCTAAATCTCGTCTGGTAAGTGTTGCGAATCTAACAGGTAGGGCTGAAAGGCAGCACTGCTGTTAACGCGAAAATCGTCGCCCTCTCTAAGCAGCATATAGACGGCTATCGAGTGTTGGTTAGCAATACGCAGGCCCTGTTCTTCGCCCAGCACCATAAAGGCGGTGGCCCAGGCATCAGCATCGGCGCAGGACTCTGCCACTACGGTGACTGAGGCTAGATTATGGGTAATTGGCTTGCCGTAGCGTGGATCGATGGTATGGGAGTAGCGCACACCGTCTTTTTCAAAGTAGTTGCGGTAGTCTCCAGAGGTGGCGACGGCGCCGTTATTAATCTCGATAACTCGCTGTACTTGAGGCATCAGGCTGGGCAG
This sequence comes from uncultured Pseudomonadales bacterium, assembly GCA_943846685.1. GTDB lineage: Bacteria > Pseudomonadota > Gammaproteobacteria > Pseudomonadales > Porticoccaceae > HTCC2207. The sequence goes on along the minus strand of OX044363.1, from coordinate 1,338,452 downwards.
TTCGATGGCGACTCGCCAGGGGTTACCCTCGGGGTTGCTGCCACTGAGACGCATTTCACCGCCGACTTCAACCAGATAATCTGGCAGTGCATACATTTCTAAAAGGTCTGCTACCTGATCAACCGCATAGCCTTTGGCAACGGCGGAGAGATCTAGGGCTATGGCTTTTTGTTTGCTGATTGTCTGTGCTGAGCTATTGAGTTGCAGATGTTCAAAGCCACTGTTTTCTAGGGATGCTGCAATCGCTTCATCGCTTGGAATAGTATCTTCGCTGGCCACGGGACCAAAGCCCCAGAGGTCGACCACTGGGCCTACGCTGGGATCAAAAGCTGCGTTGCTCTGGCGCCAGATTTTTTCACTGGTTTGCAGTACTGACCACAGCTGATCTGAGGCCTTTACGGATTCAGATACTGGCAGGCGATTAAACTGGCTGAGTTCTGACTCTGCTTTGTAGGTAGACATGGACTGATCGACGGCGCTGAGCACCTGATCAATCTGCTCGGCGAGATCTGCCGGTGCCGGCTGATCTGCCACTATGGTGATATGGTAGCTGGTGCCCATTTTGCTGCCGGATATTTTGATTACTTCCGGCGCATGGTCACAGCCACTGAGCAGAGAAAAAGTCAGTAGCAGGAAAAACAAAAACGAGGCTTTCTCAAGCCCCGTTATCTGTGTTTTATGCGACGTCATAAAAACCCTTACCCGCCAAAGTCATCAAGGAAGATATTCTCGTCCTCGACACCCAGATCCTGTAGCAACTTAACTACAGCGGCGTTCATCATAGGTGGCCCGCACATATAGAACTCACAGTCTTCAGGCGCTTCGTGATCCTTCAGGTACTGCTCATACAAGACATTGTGGATAAAGCCGGTATAGCCTTCCCAGTTGTCTTCTGGCTGTGGATCAGAGAGTGCCAGATGCCAGTCAAAGTTGTCGTTTTCAGCGGCCAGTGCGTCATATTCATCGTCGTAAAAGCATTCGCGCAGTGAACGTGCGCCGTACCAAAAGCTGATCTTGCGATCGGATTTGATGCGCTTGAGCTGATCGAAGATATGCGAGCGCATTGGCGCCATACCTGCACCACCACCAATAAAGACCATTTCATTTTCAGTTTCTTTGGCGAAGAACTCACCAAATGGGCCGTAGACGGTAATCTTGTCGCCGGGCTTTAAGCCAAAGGTGTACGAGGACATCTGTCCTGGCGGTATACCTTCTGATCTCGGCGGTGGCGTGGCGATACGGATATTGAATTTAACAATGCCCTTCTCGTCTGGGTAGTTGGCCATTGAATAGGCGCGAATCACGGGTTCGGTAACAATTGACTCGTGCTTAAAAAAGCCGAAGTGTTCCCAGTCGCCGCGGTACTGCTCTTCGATATCAAAGTCAGAATATTTAATGTGGTGAGGCGGACATTCAAGCTGCACATAACCACCGGCGCGGAAAGCGACATCTTCGCCTTCGGGCAGCTTTAGGGTTAATTCCTTAATAAAGGTGGCAACATTGTGGTTTGATTCAACTTCACATTCCCAACGCTTAACGCCAAACACTTCTTCAGGAACTTCGATTTTCATATCCTGCTTTACCGCTGCCTGACAGGAAAGTCTCCAGCCTTCGTTGGCTTCGCGACGGTTAAAGTGCGACTCTTCAGTTGGCAGCATAGAGCCACCGCCATCGGAAATAATGCATTTACACTGCGCGCAGGTACCACCGCCACCACAGGCAGAGGGTAGGAACAGGCCCGCATTCGATAATGTCTGCAGAAGCTTGTCACCAGCGGCAACAGTAATGGTCTTTTCACCATTGATTTCAATATTGACGTTACCGGATGCTACTAGCTTGCTCCGCGCCGCCAAAATAAAGGCGACCAGTGCAAGAATTACAACAGTAAACATGCCGACGCCAAGGAAAATTTCAATACTCATGGGTGGTTACTTCTCCGTTATCAGAGGTCAATGCCGCCAAAGGACATAAAGCCTAATGAGATCAGGCCTACAGTAATAAATACGATTCCCAGACCCTGCAGGCCATCGGGAATATCGCTGTATTTGAGTTTTTCACGAATCCCTGCGAGTACCGCAATCGCCAGTGCCCAGGATATACCTGAACCCAGGCCGTAGACTACGGATTCGGAAAAGTTATAACCGCGCTCTGCCATCAACAGTGAACCACCGAGAATTGCACAGTTCACGGTAATCAGTGGCAGGAATACGCCCAGCGCGTTGTAGAGCGCAGGGACATACTTATCCAATACCATTTCCATTATCTGCACAATCGCCGCAATAACACCGATAAAGCACAGGTAGACCAGGAAGCTCAGATCCACATCCGGCAGACCGGCCCAAGCCAGTGCGCCTTCAGAGAGCAGGTAACCGAGCAGCAGGTTATTAACCGGCACAGTGATTGTCTGTACAACAACAACCGCAATACCCAGACCAATAGCCGCATCAATTTTCTTCGACAGTGCCACAAAGGTACACATACCGAGGAACATGCTCAGGGCGATATTATCAATAAAGATCGATCTGACGAGCAGACTTAAATAATGTTCCATTACGCTACCTCGCTAGGTCGGCTGTTTGCAGTAATTTTAAACTCGGGCTTTTCAACCTGTGCTTTCTTCCAGGTTCGCAGTGCCCAGATAATCAGGCCAATCAGGAAGAAGGCACTAGGTGCCATCAACATCATGCCGTTGGCAACATACCAGCCGCCTTCGGTGCTAACCGCTAGAACTTCGATACCCCAGAGCTTGCCGGTACCAAACAGTTCGCGGAAAAACGCCACTACCAGCAGAATTACGCTGTAACCGAGACCATTACCCACACCGTCAACAAAACTTGGCAGCGGTGGATTTTTCATCGCGAAGGCTTCAGCGCGACCCATCACAATACAGTTGGTGATAATCAGGCCAACAAATACCGATAACTGCTTACTGATATCGTAGGCAACTGCCTTGAGGATCTGGTCAACCACAATTACCAGCGAGGCAATAATCGTCATCTGCACAATGATACGGATGCTGTTGGGTATATGGTTTCGTATTACCGAAACAAAAAGGTTTGAAAATGCACATACAGTGGTCAGTGCCAGGCACATCACGAAGGCAACTTTCATACTTGAGGTTACCGCCAGCGCCGAACAGATACCGAGCATCTGTAGGGCGATGGGGTTATTGTTGGCTACGGGTTCGAGCAACGTGTCTTTAATTTTTGACATGGATTAGGCCTCCCCTGATTTCAAGTAACTGATAAGCGGCTGAAAGCCCTGCTCGCCAAGCCAGTATTTAATCAGCTTGTCGACACCGCGGGTGGTCAATGTGGCACCGGCAAGACCGTCGATCTGAGATTCAGATCCCGCTCTTTCAGTATCCACTCGGCCTTTAATCACGCTGAGTACCAGATCACCCTGATTGTAGGCTTGCTTGCCAACCCAGCTGGTTTTCCAGTTTGGATTGTCAATTTCGCCACCCAGACCCGGAGTCTCGGCATGTTCATAGAAACCGATACCGGCAACTGTCTGCAGGTCTGACTCAAGAGCCAGAAATCCATACATGGTTGACCACAGGCCGTAGCCTTTAATCGGCAGAATGACTTTTTCGATACCCTGCTCGCCTTCTACTATATAGACGCTGGAGTATTTGGCGCGACGCTTGATCTTGGCGATATCTTCATCACCCGTCAGTTCAACTGAGAGCGCCGGATCTTTCGAGGCTTTGCGTTGATCGTAAGTTGCCGCATCAACCGCATCGGTAAAACGACCGGTTTCCATATCAACAATACGGGTAGTAATCTGCTCAAACTGAGTCTCAACATCAACACCAGCTTTCAATAGGCCCGCAGACGCGAGGATATTGGTTTTAAGATCGAGCAGTTTGTTGGCCTGCTGCGCTGGGCGCAACATGACTGCGGCACTGGATACGACAATCGCACAGACGACGCAGAGCAGTGTGGCAACGCCAAAGGTTTTCTTAATAGAGTCATTAGCCACGGGCAAGTCTCCTTTTGATATTTGCTTGAACCACTACGTGATCGATCAGCGGCGCAAACAGGTTGGCAAACAGAATCGCCAGCATCATGCCCTCTGGGAATGCAGGGTTAACCACACGAATCAGGATTACCATCACGCCGATGAGTATGCCGTACCACAGCTTACCGGTGTTGGTCATGGAAGCTGATACGGGATCAGTGGCCATAAAGATCGCACCAAAGGCAAAACCACCGATTACCCAGTGCCAGTAGAATGGCAGAGCAAACATGGGGTTAGTTGATTCAATGCTATTAAAGAGTAGTGAGAGCAGCGCAGAGCCTAGCAGTACACCGGCAATAATTCTCCAGGAAGCGATCTTCATCACTAGGAGCATTGCTGCACCTATAAGGATAGCCAGGGTTGAAGTCTCACCGATTGAGCCGTGGATAGTACCGACAAAGGCCTGCATCCAGCTTGTACCCTGTTCAAGAGCAGCAACACCAGCGGTTGCAGCAACAGACAGCATGGTTGCGCCTGTGTAGCCATCGACCGCAGTCCATACCATGTCGCCAGACATATAGGCGGGGTAGGCAAAGTAGAGGAACGCGCGACCGGTGAGTGCCGGGTTAAGGAAGTTTTTGCCGGTTCCGCCAAATACTTCTTTACCGATGACAATACCAAAGCTGATACCGACAGCGACCATCCACAGCGGCAGATCCGGTGGACAGCAGAGCGCGAAGAGTACAGAGGTTACAAAGAAACCTTCGTTAACTTCGTGGCCACGAACACTGGCGAAGAGTACTTCCCAGAATCCACCGACAATAAAGGTCACCATATAAATAGGTACAAAGTAAGCTGCACCGTGAACCATATTGTCCCAGATAGAAGTTGGGTCATAACCGGCGAGCATATTGATAAACAGACCGCGCAGACCTTCCTGCGAGACCATGCCCATCTCAGCCATAATGGTGTTGGCCTGAAAACCGACATTCCACATACCAAAGAACATAGTTGGGAAGGTTGCCAGCCAAACGGTGATCATCACGCGTTTCAGGTCGATTGCATCGCGAACATGGGAACTGTTTTTAGTCACATCTGCAGGCTTAAATAGTCCTGTATCTATGGCTTCATAAAGCGCGTACATTTTCTCCCACTTACCGCCTTTGTGAAAATGTGGCTCTACTTTATCTAGAAGATTGCGAATCATCGTCTTAACCCTCCTTCTCGATTCTGGTCAAATTATCACGCAGGATCGAGCCGTACTCGTATTTACCCACACAGACATAGGTGTATAGGCCAACGTCGTCTTCGTCCAACTCTAGGCAGCCAAGCTTCTGGGCCATATCTGTATCGCCAACAATTAATGAACGCAGCAATTGAATAGGCAGAATATCCAGAGCAGTGACTTTCTCGTAACCGCCGACCGGAACCATAGCGCGCTCGCTACCGTTGGTGCTGGAGGTCATATTGAACAGTTTTTTGGTCAATGATGAGATATAGATTGGCAGTGATGAATGATTGTTCACACCGGGGCGCAGGTAGTGCAGCAAGGTACGCTCACGTCCTTCGCGAATCACTGATACCTGACTGTGGTAGCGACCGAGAAAGGCAAAAGCACCAGCCGCTTTGCGACCTGAGAGAACTGAACCGGAGATAACACGGTTTTCGTCATTGTTTAATTCGCCAATCACCAACTGATTGAGGTTTGCACCCAGTCGAGTCTTAAGCAGACGCGGGGTATTAACCTGCGGGCCACCCAGAGCAACAACGCGGCTGTCGTCGACCACACCAGTGGTAAACAGTGCACCGAAAGCAATCACATCCTGGTAGCCAATCGTCCAAACTGATTTGTCGGCATTAACTGGATCTATATGGTGAATATGGGTTCCGGCAAGACCTGCAGGGTGCGGGCCAGAGAAAATATGTCCCTGAACGCCATCGAGATCAGCACCGGGAACCATTGTATTGGGTGCAGCACAGAGATGAACCGGGCCGTCAGTCAGACGGGTCAATAGCTTTAAGCCATTGGCAAAGTCTTCACTGCGCTGGGCAATAATAACTTCCGGGTCAGCCGCCAGTGGATTGGTATCCATAGCGGTAACAAAAATTGATGCTGGCGTCGCCTCTGGGGCTGGCACCTTGGCGTAAGGGCGAGTGCGCAGAGCGACCCACTGTCCTGAGTCAACCAGGTTCTCAACCACTGCGCTGCGCTCTAGGGAGGCAAGCTGATCTGGCTGGTAGCTGGCGAACTGGTGTTTTTCGCTGCCGTCGACATCAATCACCAGAGATTGAAACACTCGACGTTCGCCGCGGTTAACCGCAACCACGACGCCTGATGCAGGAGCGGTGTACTTAACTCCAGCAGTTTTTTTATCAGTAAACAGTAGTTGACCCAATGCAACGCGATCACCTTCGCGCACGGCCATGGTTGGCTTCATACCTGGATAGTCTGAACCGACTACCGCAACCTGGCTTATTACTGGGCCATCGTGAATAACCTGCTCTGGTTTACCAGAAATGGGCAGGTCTAATCCGCGACGGATTTTTATCATAGGAAATACCTAATACTTAATAATTAACGTTTGGGTTGCACCACTAAAGAAAACATCAATCTGAACAAACTGGGTTCAGGCTGGAAGTCATTTTAGTGTTAGTGTCGACACACAGATAACCTGCGGTTTTAGCCTAAAAAGATCGGGCGGCATTATAAAGGTCTAAGGGCTTTGATTCCAGTCTCAAAAGGGGTAGAAAACCCAAAGTTTTCAATATCGGTTATAAATAAACCGGTGAGATGGGGTTTGTTGCAGATAATCTATTTTATAGGGCTGTTTATTTACTGAATCTGGCATTGATGAGAAATATTCGGCGCTGCAATTGAAGGCTTGGACGCAGGAATAAAAATATACCCACAGGCGGCTTAAACCTGCGGGTATATTTATTAAAAAGTCAGCCTGTCTAAAATCAGCCCGTTTAAAGTAGGCTTTCCTCTAATTCGCCTTCCTTTATCGAGCCCTCCTCCAACAGGCTCTGCTTGGGATAGCTGGGCCAGATAACCCCGGCAAATTTCTCTAGACAGCGCACTACCTGACAGCTGTAACCAAACTCATTGTCGTACCAGCAGTAGAGCACGCAGCTTTTACCATCGACAATGGTTGCCTGAGAATCCAGCACACAGGCCTGACGGGAACCAACAAAGTCTGTGGAGACCGCTTCGGTTGAAATGGTGTAGCCAATCTGCTGCTGCAACTCGGAGTGCAGTGCCTTCTGACGCATAAACTCATTGAGCTCTTCAACACTGGTCTCGCGACCGAGCTGCAGATTGAGAATTGCCATAGAAACATTCGGGGTCGGCACGCGAATCGCATTACCGGTCAGCTTGCCCTTCAGTTCGGGAATTGCCTTGGCCACCGCTTTGGCGGCACCGGTGGATGTCAGCACCATATTTAAAGCGGCACTGCGACCGCGGCGATCGCCGCTGTGGTAGTTGTCGATCAGATTCTGGTCATTGGTGTAGGCGTGAACGGTTTCCACATGACCACTGGTGACACCAAACTCATCGAGCAGGCATTTTAATACCGGCACTATGGCATTGGTGGTACAGGAGGCCGCAGAAATAACTTTTCGCTCTGGGGTGATCTCACGGTGATTGACACCGTAGACAATATTTGGAATATCGTCACCGGCGGGGGCAGTCAGCAATACTTTGGCGGCACCTGGGCGCAGATGACCACCGAGACCCTCGCTATCCTTCCACACGCCGGTATTATCGACAATCAACGCATTGCTAATGCCGTATTCGGTGTAATCAATTTCCGCTGGCGAGTTGGCGTAGATCACCTTGACCGGGTTGCCGTTGATCACCAGTGTATTTTCGCTCTCCAACACTCGAATAGTGCCTTTAAAGGAACCGTGCACTGAATCCCGGCGCAGCAGTGCTGCACGCTTTTCAAGATCGTGATCATTTTTGCTCTTGCGAATAACAATCGCGCGCAGGCGCAACACATCACCCCCGCCGGCCTTATCCACCAGAATCCGTGCAACCAGACGGCCGATCCGTCCAAAGCCATAGAGCACCACATCCTGAGGCTGCGGCAGCGGTTTAATATCCGAACCAATAATATCCTGCAGTTCATCTCTGACAAACTCATCGACACTGCGGCCATTGCCAATGCTCTGATACTTGACCACCATCTTGCCCAGATCCAGATGGGCCGGGCCGAGCTGCAGTTTGGCGATAGCTTCAATCATTGGCGATGAGTCAAATTCAGAGAGCTCGTTCTGCTCGACCTGACGCACTCTGCGGTGGGCTTTCATCAAGTCAATTACCGATTTATTAACCATGCTGTTGCCATACATATAGGTCGAAACATTGCGCTCGCGGTAGAGCTTGCCAATAATCGGGATCATCCCTTCGGCTAGCGCTTCGCGCTGTTTCCAGTCTTTGAAGAAATCTTTGGGTGTGGGGCGGTTTTGTTCTGTCACTATGAGGGTCCTTTTCATTCGTTTTAAGAAATCACATGAATCCTAAGTCATGTCTGGTAAGTATAGTCACTCAAAGCAGGCTTTCAGATTAACTTCAGCTCATAGAGAATATTCCTATTATCAATAGTCCGAGCCGAGTAAAATGCGCCCGATTAAACATTTGCTGCCGCACCCAAAGTGTTAAAGGCGCTATCAACAGACTCAATATGCAGGTTTTATGACAGTACTCAATCTCAGTATGGCCGCCAAACCCGGGGATAAAAATCACTGGGGAGAATTGCAGGCCGCCGGCCGCGCGCTGGCGATCGCAGAAGCTGCCTGTCAGTTTGACGGCCTCAGCGTACTGGTTACTGAAACCGCTCGCGAAGCGGCGGCACAGGGCCGAGCTCTAAAATTCTTTACTGCCGAACAGGGGCTGGAAATTTTAAGTTTTCCGGATTGGGAAACCCTGCCCTACGACATTTTCTCGCCCCATCAGGATATTGTCTCAGCGCGCCTGCAAACGCTGGCCAATCTGCCGCATACCAAACAGGCACTGTTAATAGTCCCGCTGCCAACGCTGATGCATCGCCTGGCGCCGATCGACTTTATTACTTCGCGAACCTTCTCCTATCGAGTCGGCGAAGATCTCGACCGCGATAAACTTAAAGACCAGTTATCCAAAGCTGGCTATAAGCGTGTAGATACAGTTTATGAACACGGTGAATACGCCTTCCGTGGTTCGCTGATCGACATCTACCCCATGGGTGCCAAGCAACCCTTCCGTATTGATCTACTCGACGATGAAATTGAAAGCCTGCGCCTGTTTGATGCGGAGTCCCAGAGAACCTCAGAAAATGTCACGCAAATTCAGCTGCTGCCGGCACGGGAGTTTCCGCTAGATAAGCAGGCAACCAACCTGTTTCTTAATAACTGGCATGACAACTTTGATCAGGACGCCTCGAAATGTCCGGTCTACAGAGATATCAATGACGGTATTGCCCCTCAGGGGATCGAGTACTATCTAAGCCTGTTTTTTGACCAGACCGCGAACCTGTTTGACTATATGCCGGCCAATACACAGCTGTTTAGTCATGTGGGTATTGAAGAAGCGGCTCAGACTTTCTGGCAGGATGTGAAAGCCCGCTACACAGAGTACGGCGTTGATCCCACCCGCCCTATTCTGCCGCCAAAACAACTGTTTCTGGCTGTCGATGAAGTCTTTCAGCAAATTAAAAAATTACCCCGCACTGAAATTGACCGGCAGGCGGTTGCCGATAAAACGGGTAGTCGTAATATCAACCTGCGCGCAGTTCCCGATGTCGCCGCTAACGCCAAGCTCAGTAACCCATTATCCAAGCTCGAAGAGTTTACCCAGAGCTTTAAGGGGCGAATTCTATTCTGTGCAGAGTCCGCAGGCCGCCGCGAAGTGCTCGCCGGTATGCTTAAAAAAGTAAATATTGTTGCCAGCGAAATTCAGCACTGGCAGGAATTTCTCGATACTGACCATCAACACGCCATCACCACCTACCCGATTGATCAGGGTGTTTACTGTCCCGAACAGGGCATCTGCCTGATCACCGAAGGCGAGCTATTTGGCCAACAGGTGATGCAGCGTCGTCGTCGCTCAAAGGCCTCGGAATCACCGGACTATATCTTTAAAAGTCTCGCCGAACTTGAGCACGGTGCCCCCGTGGTACATATGGATCACGGTGTGGGCCGCTATCAGGGTCTGGTGACTCTGGATGTCGACAAATCCAAGCAAGAGTTTCTGATGCTGGTTTATGCCAATGAGGCAAAGCTCTATGTACCGGTATCTTCACTACATCTTATTAGCCGCTTTGGTGGCGGCGATCAATCCATGGCACCGCTGCATAAACTTGGCAGTGATAAATGGGTTAAGGCCAAAGAAAAAGCGGTTAAACAGGTGCGCGATACCGCCGCAGAACTGCTCGACATCTATGCCCGGCGCGCAGCACGAATCGGTTTTGCCTGTGCCAGTAATGAAGAGGATTACCGAAAATTCAGCAGCGACTTCCCGTTTGAGGAAACCGGCGACCAGCTTGAAGCTATTAATGCCGTGCGCCGCGATCTGCTGAGTCCACAGCCGATGGATCGCCTGGTCTGTGGTGATGTTGGCTTTGGTAAAACCGAAGTCGCTATGCGCGCGGCCTTTACCGCAGTCTCCAGCGGCAAACAGGTCGTAGTCTTAGTCCCCACCACCCTACTCGCCCATCAGCATTTACAAAACTTCCGCGACCGCTTTGCCAACTGGCCGGTGGTGGTTGAAGAGCTGTCGCGCTTCCGCACCGCTCAGGAACAGGATCAGGTAATTGCCGACGCGGAGAATGGCAAGGTCGATATTTTGATCAGCACCCATAAATTACTCCATGCGAAAATCGATTTTAGACGGCTTGGCCTGCTGATTATTGATGAAGAGCATCGCTTTGGTGTGCGTCAGAAAGATAAAATTAAATCCCTGCGGACCTCGGTGGATATTTTAACCATGACCGCTACGCCAATCCCGCGGACTCTAAATATGTCCATGCACGCGGTACGCGATCTATCGATTATCGCCACCCCACCGGCGCGCCGTCTCTCGGTCAAAACCTTTATCCGCCAACAGGAAGACCGAGTTACCCGCGAAGCCATACTGCGAGAAATTTTACGCGGTGGGCAGGTCTACTTTTTGCACAACGATGTAAAGAATATTCAGCGTATCGTCGATGATCTGCAGCAGTTGGTTCCTGAGGCAAGAATCAATTTTGCCCACGGACAGATGCGCGAGCGGCAGTTGGAACAGGTGATGTCGGACTTTTATCACCAGCGCTTTAATGTTCTGGTCTGTACCACGATTATTGAAACCGGTATCGATATCCCCAGCGCCAACACGATTCTTATTGAGCGCGCCGATAAATTTGGTCTAGCGCAACTGCATCAACTGCGCGGTCGTGTCGGTCGTTCACATCATCAGGCCTATGCCTATCTGTTGACCCCGCATCCAAAGGCGATGACTGAGGATGCCAAAAAGCGCCTCGAAGCAATTTCTGCGGCGGACCATCTGGGTTCCGGCTTTACGCTGGCGACCAACGATCTGGAAATCCGCGGCGCCGGCGAACTGCTCGGCGAAGAACAGAGCGGCCATATTCAAGCGATCGGCTTTACCCTGTATATGGAGATGCTTGAACGCGCGGTTAAAACTATCAAAGAAGGCAAGCAGCCGGAACTGGGCGCGGGCATGGATCAGGGGTTAGAGGTGAACCTACATCTGCCAGCCTTGATTCCCGATGATTACCTGCCGGATGTGAATATGCGCCTGACGCTCTATAAGCGACTCGCCAACTGTCAGAGCGATAGCCAGTTGCATGAACTGCAGGTGGAAATGATCGACCGCTTTGGCCTTTTACCGGATCCGGTAAAGACACTATTTGAGCTGGCGAAACTGCGCCAGACCGGCGAGCAACTCGGGCTGCTGAAAATTGAAGCGGGGCCGAATGGCGGTAGACTTAAATTTAGCTCTAGCACTATTGTTGAGCCGCTGACCATTATCAAAATGGTGCAGGCACATCCAAGTATTTTCCGCTTGCAAAACAATGATCAACTGAGTTTCACTATGCCTATGGAAAGCGCTAAAGAGCGTGTCGACGGCTTAACTGAAATACTGGATAAGCTGCTGCCGCAATCCGATTAGCCATTAACCAAATGGACAGTTGTAAAAGACAGCATTAAGGGAATAGTCAGAATATGAACAGAGATCAGCAGCAGAATTCACCACGGCTCACAAAGCACCTGTGGACTTTTGCCTGTACTCTTACTTGCGGTCTTTCCTTTGCCTCCAACCTAAGCTTGGCACAAGAAGCCGATGATCCAGAGCAAGACGCGGCTTGGTATCAGGTCGAAGTGGTGATCTTTACGCAGCAGGGCTACGCCGGCAATGAACAGCCGCCGAAAACATACAGCCTGGACTTCCCCGAAAAAGTCGTCGAGTTGGTCGACACTGACTATATAGGCAGTAACTACCCGGTTCTTGATTACGAGACTCTTGATCACGAGAGTGGAACCAGCCCAAGAGCCATACCGCTGATAACTGTCGAAGATCCTGCCCTGACCTTTGCCAATGGTGGTATTGCACAGCTAGGACCCAGAGCAGCGGTTCGCAACCCGTGCAGATTCCCCTGCTTGCCAGTAATGGTGAAGTTTCCATACCCACTGAGCAAGAACTGGAGCCAGCTCCAGAACCAATCTATATCCCAGAATATGAAAAGCCTTTTATCAAATTAGATAAAGAGTTCCGCGATCTAAACGACAGTGCCAGAGCTCTTGATCGTCGTAAAAAATACAATGTGGTTTTTCATCAGGCCTGGCGCTTTGCCGCCGATAAAAATGCCGCTGATCCCTGGGTCGTTATCAAAGCCGGCAAGCAGTATCAGGATCGCTATGAAATTGAAGGCAGTCTGCGTTTTTATAAATCTCGCTTTCTGCATTTCCAGTCTGACCTATGGCTTTTAAACTTTATTGATCAGGCGGATTTGGCAACAGCACAGTTCGTAAAACTACCCGCCTTTCCGGTGATGCCAGAACAGAGCCTTAGCGATGGGCAGGAAATGCTCGAACTATCGCTTAATGTAGCAAATCTTGAAGATTTCTTTATAGGTAGCCCAGTAAATTCAGAGGCTTTAGTGAACGCAGTTGACGAGCTCGAAGCAGAACCGACGCCAGTCGATGCTAACCCGTTAAACCCTCTACAATCAGTTGAATACCCAGTATCGACCCTATGGGTTTTTAATCAGTCAAAACGCCTGGAAGAACAGCAGAGCTATTATCTGGATCATCCGAAAATGGGCATGCTGGTCACTATTAAACCCCACGAAGTGGAGATCACCAATCCGCTTGAAGAGGCTGATTTAGAGACTGATTTAGAGACGGGTTCAGAGCCAGAATAGAAGCACCCTTCCCCACAAAAAAGAAAACCGCTAGGGCGAAACCTTTGTCGCTGGCGTTGCATCTAGAGGGGTATTTAAATCCTGATCCACAAAGATTAACGCCTCGGGGTTAAAACCTAGCTCAGCAACTCGCTGTATAAAGTGCTCGCGCAATAGGGGGCTAATGGTTGGGGTTCTTGCCAACAACCATAGATAATCTGTGCTGTTACCGGCGACAAAAGAATATTGATAGTCGAAAGATTGATTTTCTGGGAAAGACCCTGCCTCAAAAATAATATACGAGCCATAAAAGGGTCCAAAAAATGAGACCTTTAAATGCCCCTGCTGCTCATCATCGATAAAGTAAGCCTTGCCCTCAGCTTCACTCCAGGCACCCTCCTCTAGGGAATAACCGCGGTTGATCACCTTTAAACCACCATCTTTACGCAACGAATAGTCCGCCGTGACATTGCTAAGTCCGCGCTCAAAGGAGTGGTCGAGTCGCGCCACCTCATACCAGCGACCCAGATAACGCTGCTTATCAAAATCATTGATAGCAATGACGCCCTCTGGAGAACCCAGACAGCCGGTAAGCAGTAAAGTGGCCAAGAAACAGCTCAGTAGTATTCTCAATCGCATCGTACGCCTCTCTATAATAGCGAATAAAGTTAGTCGGCAATTATAGAGTAAAGCGATTCTGAGAATAGGTTTAACTCACCAAGCTTGTCTAAAGAGGCCTGTCTAAAGAGGCTTGCCTAAAGAAGCTTATCTAAAAGTGCCGCTAATGCTTCCAAATTAAATTAGCAAAATACCTTAAATCCGCAGATAAGGCCGGTTCATTGGCTACATCGGTCTGCCAGTGCCGATCCAGTATCCAGATGGCAAAGCCGGCAAAAAGCACATGAGGGTTAATGTAGGCAAAAATATTATTGAGAACCAATATGCCCAGCGGTATCGCCATAACAAGACAGAAAAGCGACAGGCTGCTTCCAAATAATTCTCGGCTAGACCTCTTAGGAATAACCTCTAAGAACTTGGGAACAATAGGCCTGACAATAAGTCTATTGGAATCGGGGCTATCAGAACTCATAGCCTGCCCTTTAGAGCTGGATGTGCGCCGTAGAACCAAGAGATAAACGATCAGCACAAGTCCAACCATCGGCAACCAGCTGGCTGCCGAACCACTGACCATAATCACAATATTTTTCTGTACCAGTGCCGGCGCGAAAAATGGATAAAGCAGCCAATCATCGCTGACTAACCAGTAACCGAAAAAATAACCCAGAGATAGCAGGCGTACCAAATTACTGTAGAGACCGGTAAATACAATCAGCGAAATCATGCAACAGTATCCAAGCAGTGCCAGATAGCTAACCTCGTCAAGTAACCACCAGCCGGCGGTCGCCGCAATAATTAATAGCGGCGCACCAATACAGAACACCACGTCCGCCGACAGGTAGATATTGGTATAGAGACTGTGAAGCGCACGAACAACTATGGCCTGACAGCCACCGAGGGATTCAGCGAGATAAAGGCCAACTCTGGTGGTTGAAAACCACTGCTTTATATTGAGCTGTGTGGCTTTTAAGGCGGAGGAAAATGACAGTGCCGCAAGCAATAGAATGGCCCAGGCCTGACTGTTTATTGAGGTTGAGATAAGCCCGAGAATATTACCCAGCAGGTAGTCGAAAAGGATGATGCCGAGCAAGCACCAGGTATTAATCACTACGAGGACGAGAAACCCGCGCTGAAGAGATTGAATCATTGGCTATAACCATCCCGGCAGATAGTTATAGGTAAACCGGTCCACACACAAAACACTGTCAAATCCATGACATGATCTCCTTATCCTGCGCCTACCTGAGCTGCTTCTTTAGGCGTGTCCATGCAGCATCTACTGCATCCCTGTTATAGCATCCTTGTTATATGTTTTTTTGTGCATCGTTTAAGCGCCATTCCTTATGCCCCTCATAACACTATGCATAACACTATGAACAGACGCTTTTTAAACTGTAGTTAATCTTTCCGGACTATTCCAACATTAATCTCAAACAACCCAAGTCACTTTCACTATTGACCTATTTGAGGCTGTTGAGGAGAAGCACCTGAAATTTCAATAGCATGAGGCACCTGCAATGTAGAGGTTGGGAAAGCAATCTCAGCTTGATTGGCTTCGATAATAGCGGCAACTTTTAACAGCACATCCTGTTTGATCACATGGTAGTGCGCCCAGTCAGTTGTCTTGGTAAATACGTAGATAAAGAAGTCCAGAGAGCTGGCGGCAAACTTATTAAAGTTGACCATCATAATAAGATTATTGTCGATCTCTGGGTGCTCGCTGAGCATGGTTTTCACCTCAGCAGCTATCGTATCCATCTTGTGCAGATCGTCGTAGCGAATACCCACGGTCTCGTAAATTCTGCGGTTGGTCATCCGCGATGGGTTCTCCACGGAAATATTGGCAAAGACCGCATTGGGAATATACAGCGGGCGCTTATCAAAGGTGCGGATTCTGGTCAGACGCCAACCGATATCTTCCACGGTTCCCTCAATCTCTTTGTCCGGGGAGCGAATCCAATCGCCCACAGAAAACGGACGATCCAGATAAATCATCAGACCTCCAAAGAAGTTTGCCAACAGGTCTTTGGCCGCAAAACCCATGGCGATACCGCCAATACCACCAAAGGCCAACAGCCCTGAAATACTGTAGCCAAACAACTGCATGGCGATCAGCACAGCGGTAATAATCACCGCCGCTCGCAATAGCTTGCCGACAGCGCGAACCGTGGTTTCATCCAGAGGTTTAGAGATAAAGTCTGGATGCACCAGATTGCGCTCAGCGCGCTTAATAAAATTGGTTAAAAATACTGAGCCTAAAAATATCAGCGCGATGCGGTTAATCGGGTCGACCAGAGCGTAGAGACCTGAATCCATCTTTTGCGCGGCAACACCGGCGGCAAAGTTAACGCCTAAGATCCATACCAGCCATATCAGCGGCTTGCGACACGCTTCGATTAAAGCATCGTCCCAGACTGTCATGGTTTTTGCGGTGTGGACTTCGAGCCTGTCGATAATTCGATTGACCAGATAACCAAGGCTCAGGGCGACTACAACAATAAGGAAAAGCTCAAGCATCCACAGATGTTGCGCCCCTGTTAAATTGACCAACCAGCTTTCTACTTTGCTCATCGTTTAACCTTTTTTAACCCTTTTAAAAACTGTGATTAACCTGCTATTTAAGACTATTTAATGTTTTTAGACGCGCTATGGTATCAACTCTTCGCGAATCATTCTCTAGTTCGGCCCAGCTGATAGATTTTGTTTTAAGCATGGCTGAAATTCGTTCGCTGGCGGAGGTTTTCCCCTCAGCCATATACTGTAATACCTCAAGGGCCCCACTGCGGTCATTGCAGACCAGAATCATATCGCAACCAGCCTCTAGAGCAAGCTGAGCCTTGCGCTGATAGCCACCGGCGACATCCGCGCCCTTCATGGCCAGATCATCACTAAAGATCACACCGTTAAATCCGAGCCTGTCGCGAAGAATCTCGCGCAGCCAAAAGGGTGAAAAACCCACCGAGTCAGGATCGATCGCAGGAAATGTAATATGCGCCGGCATAATGCCACCTAGCTTGGGGCAGAGTGCAACAAATGGCCGTAGATCATGTTCCCAGAGCTGCTGCCAGTCGCGCTGATCCACTGGGGCTTCTAAATGGCTGTCGGCAAAAATACCCCCGTGGCCGGGAAAATGTTTACCGGTCGCCGCCATGCCGGCTTCGTTCATACCCTCGATAAAGGCCGCTGCAATCTCGATAACCAGCTGCGGCTGATCGGAAAATGCCCGGTCGCCAATAATGCTGCTGGTATCGCGATCTACATCCAATACCGGGGCAAAGCTAATATCCAACCCGCAGGCGATCACTTCAGAAGCCATTAACCAACCGGTGTCGCGGCACAGGGTCAATCCTGCCTCTCTATCCCTGACACATAGGTCACCTAACTGCTGCATGGCTGGCAGTGGGCTAAAACCCTCGCGAAATCTCTGTACCCGACCGCCCTCCTGATCCACTGCAATCAATAGATGAGGTGCTACGGCTCTTATCTCGGCAACTAGCGCTGCGATCTGCTGACGACTTTCGACATTGCGGGCAAACAGGATAACCCCGCCTACATGGGGGTTCTGCAGCAGAGTCGGCTCATCATCCGCCAGTGAGGTTGCGGCCAAATCGAGCATCAGTCGTCCATGTAATTTTTCAGTCATTGTCTTTTCCAGTTACAGCGTTATAAATCTTCAGCCAGTTGACGAACTAATTAAAAAAGTTCAGCAGTTTTTTAGACAAGTTTATTCTTTCACAAAGCCCGGCTATTCCAAAAAGAAATTTTACCTGAAAAACACTTAATCACCGTTAAAAATTATTCTTATATTTTCCAGTTAGTTATCCGGAAGAGTTCAACCAGAGCTTTTGCTTATTCTCGCAACTGGGTCACAAAACCTCAAAGACAGGATCATGCATCAACATTAATAAAGTGATATTTTCGTTGCTTGAAGAGGAGGATAACCATGGGAAAAAGTGTACCTATTATCAATCAATGGTATCAGGATATAGCGGTAAACAGACTCTTTGAAGTGATTGCCGTTGATGAGTATTCGACCCTTATTGATATTCGCTATGAAACAAATAGTCTCGATAATAATAGCCTCGATAACAATAACCTAGATAACAATGGCCTAGATAACAGCGACCTGAACAGCATAAGCTTCGATGACTGGTCAAAGATGATTATTGTTAGCGCTCGGGCACCAGAGGATTGGCGCAGTTCATTTGCCAAAAGCCACGATGACCAATTACTCGCCGATGATCTCTCGGATAAAATAGTTATGCCCAATCCCGACGGCGGCTCCATCGACAGTATTGAAACCGCTGACTATCTATTTGGTTGGGATGAATTCTGACTAGTAGCCTACTATTGATCAGGGCAGATTGGCGACCACCGCTTCTCTCATACGGATATGCCGCAGTATAATTTTCGCGGCATCGGCGGCGTCGTCGACTATTTCAATAAGATTGAGTTCCGATTCAGAGAGACAGCCTTCGGTAAGCATCCGCTCTTTCATCCAATCCACAAGACCAGCCCAAAATGAAACCCCCACAAGAACAATTGGAAAGGCCTCAACCTTGCGGGTTTGCACCAGAGTCAATGCCTCGAACAACTCATCCAGAGTACCGAAGCCACCGGGGAAGATCACAAAGCCTACCGCGTGCTTAACAAACAGATATTTACGGACAAAAAAGTAACGGAAGTCGAGGGCAATATCCTGATAGGGATTGGGTGCCTGCTCAAAAGGCAGATCAATATTTAAACCCACGGAGGGTGTCGGTGTGGTGAAACAACCGCGATTTGCACCCTCCATAATGCCCGGGCCGCCACCGGTTATCACTGGAATTCGCTCTTCGCCGAGCAGCTTGCCGAGCTCCTGAGCCTGACGGTAGTAACGATTCCCCTCATCTAATCTGGCGCCGCCAAACACCGAGACAGCCAAACCCAACTTAAGTAATTTGTCTGTGCCATCAACTAACTCAGACTGAATACGCAGTACTCGCCAAGCTTCTTGGACCTTTGATTCAAGCATAAAAATTCCTTCTGTTTACCTTAAACATAGTTTAACTTGCGCAATAGCGATTACTGTATATAATTACAGTTAACTGTTTTGAGGAAATCTCTATGGAACGTCTAACTGCCCGACAGCAACAAATCTTTGATCTGATTCGCGACAATCTCGACGAGACAGGCTATCCGCCAACCCGTGCCGAGATCGCCCAACAGCTTGGTTTTCGTTCAGCTAATGCAGCTGAAGATCACTTGCGCGCACTGGCCCGAAAAGGGGTTATTGAAATGATCCCCGGTGCCTCAAGGGGCATTCGCATTGTCGAGCAGTATGCTGGTATTCCAATCGTAGGTAGCGTTGCCGCCGGCGAACCAATTCTGTCCGAGCAGCATATTGAAGATTATCAGGAGGTTCCTTCAAGTACCTTCCAACCCCACGCCGATTACTTTTTGCGTGTTCAGGGGCAGAGCATGATGGATGTCGGCATTATGGATGGCGATCTACTCGCGGTTCATCAACAGCCTACTGCAGAAAACCAACAGATTGTTGTGGCCAGAGTTGACGGTGAAGTGACCGTAAAGCGACTTAAGCATACAAGTAAAAAACATGAGATACATCTGCTGCCAGAAAATCGCGACTACTCGCCTATTCTGGTTGATTTACGGGCTCAGGAATTTTCTATTGAAGGTCTTGCTGTAGGTGTTGTTCGACTGGGCATGTAAGCCGGGCTAAATCAAGCGCCCATTGGGTTGGTTGCAAAACTGTAATCTGCTACCGGCGTACCACCGAGCACGTGTTCCTGCAGGATACGCTCAATCACCTCCGGTGTGCAGCTGTGGTACCAGGTGCCATCCGGGTAGCTGACCATAATCGGCCCCTGAGCACAGATACGCAGGCAGTCTGCCTTGGATCTATAAACCCCCTCCTCCACATCGTAGAGCTCAAGTTCTTTAATACGACGCTTTAAATAATCCCAGGACTGATCTGCAGCTTGCTGAGACGAGCACTTTCCCGCCGTGCACAGAAACAGATGCTGGCGGTAACTGCTGAGTTTACGCTGTTCGCTTAGGTGTTTAAGAATATCGTCGGAAATCATTAGCTTGTGCTTTTAGAGAGAAAATAGAAAAGAGAAAGGCATTTCTACTCAGTGAAGAGTATGCACCTTCGCTTCACTATCATCTAATTGGGGAGCCTGTTCTTCGCCCACATCAAAGGCTTTTTGCAGCCCGGCATCCATCATGGTTTTAGCTACTTCGAGATGCTTGCCATCCAGATAAGTCATAGCTTCAGGGGCGAAGTTAATGCGGACCAGTGGCTGGTCAGAACCGGTGCGCTGCAAGCCAACTTCACCACTTTCCAACATAACTAATTCGAATTCTGCAAGGGGCATAAATAATTTACTCTGTTATTCCAATATCGATGACTATTTCAAGACAACTTTTTAGTCGACAGTTAGGCAACGGTGTTTTAAAAGTGAATAGTTCTGTTCGGATAGTTTAGCAGTTGAGGCTAAGGCTGTTAACCTTCTTTTACAGGAAGACTCTTAAAACTCGACCATCATCTCGCGCTGTCTCTCGACCAATTCCTGCATACTGCTCAGCCAGATTTCCGCGCGCTCTATACTCCAGTCAACAATTTCTGGTGCATCTACCGCAATCATCGGCAAGCGATCAACATCCATCTCGGCTTTGCGGACCGTCGGTAATTTATAGATATATTGGTGGGCTTTAAGCAACTCACTAGCCCAGGAGTGGGGATCATTCTGCAGGTTCTGTAACTCTGTGGCTTCGCCGGGAGTCTTACCCTGTGCAGCTAATAATTCAACCAGCGTATTGGCGCAAACAACCCCGTCGAGCTCCTGCAACTTGTAGCTTTCAGCGACATTGCGGCAGTGCCACAACCATGCCTGATGCAGCTGAACGGCCACTGACTGGGCTATTGACTGGGAAAGTGCAGTGCTCTGCTGCCGACTTTTTTTAGAATCTGACTGGGATAAAAGCTGTCGCGCAAACAACAGCTTCTGATTGACCGCAGAAAGATGAGAAGAAAGCACCGGTTTATTTACTGCCTTTTTCTGTGGCGACCCACTTGCCCTTGGTGTAGAAAGCACTCCAACCAGAGGGTTTGCCGTCGTCTTCACTGCGCACATACTGCTCTTTGGTCTTTCTGCTGTAGCGCACAATTGATGGCAGACCGTTGGGGTCTTTCTGCGGGGCGGTTAATAAGAACTGATACTTCTTATCGATTTGATCCTTGTAGGGCAGCAATTCTTGAACGGTCGGCGCACGGGTTTCGCGATGCTTGGGGAACTGACTAGCCGCCAAAAACAGACCGGAGGCACCATCGCGCAATACATAGTGATCATCCACTTTGATACAGCGCAGTTCTGGCATAACAATCGGGTCAACCTTTGGCGGTGCCGCTTCGCCGCTGCGCAAAAGTTTACGGGTGTTTTTACACGGTTCACCGGGAGCAGTCTCGCCGGTACAGCCAAAATATTTACCAAAACGACCAGTCTTAAGCTGCATCTCGCTGGAGCACTTATCACATTCGAGAGTCGGCCCTTCATAACCTTTGATCACGTATTGACCGGCTTCTACTTCAAAGCCGCTACAGTCCGGGTTGTTACCGCAGACGTGCAGCTTGCGCTTTTCATCGATCAAATAGCTATCCATTGAAGTATTACAGATCTTGCAGCGATGCTTGTGCATCAGTAGCTTGGATTCTGCTTCGTCATCTTCGTCGATATTAACCGCCTCATCACCAGCAGTTAAATTGATGGTCTGCTTACAGCGCTCTTTCGGCGGCAAAGCATAGCCTGAGCAACCCAAAAACACCCCTGTGCCGGCGGTGCGAATCATCATTGGGCGTCCGCATAGGGTACAGGGGATATCGGTCTCAGTCGGTGTATTCGGGCGCATACCCGCATCCGCTTCTTTAGCGCTTTCAACTTTCTGGCTAAAGTCACGGTAAAAACGATTGAGCAGATCTTTCCACTTTAATGTGCCGTTGGCAATTTCATCGAGGTGCTCTTCCATGGTGGCGGTAAAGCCGTAATCCATCAGGTCGTTAAAGTTTTCAGAAAGTCGGTCGGTCACTACATCGCCAATCTTCTCGGCAAAAATACGCTTGTTCTCAATACGCACATAGCCCCGATCTTGAATGGTGGAAATAATCGCTGCATAGGTAGAGGGTCGACCAATACCGCGCTTTTCCAACTCTTTTACCAACGAGGCTTCCGAGAAGCGCGCAACTGGCTTGGTGAAATGCTGCTGTGGGACCAGCACCAGCATATTCATGCTGTCGCCCTTCTGCAGATCAGGCAGTTCGCCATCATCATCATTTTTACGGCTGGCGGGCATTACCGCTAGATAACCATCAAAACGAGTGACACGACCTTTGACGACCATCTCATAGTCGCCAGCAGCAACCGTGATTGAGGTCGCGGTAAACTGTGCCGGAGTCATCTGGCAGGCGACAAACTGTTGCCAGATCAGCTGATAGAGTTTGCGTGCATCAACTTCCATATCACCGAGACTGCCGGGAGCAATATCAATATTGGATGGACGGATCGCTTCGTGGGCTTCCTGGGCACCAGACTTACTGCCGTAAACTTTGGGCTCGTCGGGAAGATAGCGATCACCGTGACGCAACTTAATATATTCGCGACAGGCACTGACTGCATCTTCACTGAGGTTGGTCGAGTCGGTTCGCATATAGGTGATATAGCCGGCTTCGTAGAGACGCTGGGCCATCATCATGGTTTTCTTTACCCCAAAGCCCAGCCGCGTACTCGCGGCCTGCTGCAGGGTTGAAGTAATAAAAGGTGCTGAGGGCTTTGATGAGGTCGGTTTATCTTCACGCTTGCTAACCGCGTAACCGGCAGTCTGGAGAGCCGCCAGTGCTGTATCAGTCTGCGCCTTATTAGTCGGACGAAAGGCTTTGCCGAGATGTTTTTTAACTTCGAAGCGAATTTTATTCAGATCTTCTGCACTGCTGTCAGCCGTGGCTTCAAGATCGGCGTGAACGGTCCAGTATTCCTCTGGTATAAAAGCGCGGATTTCACGCTCGCGTTCAACAATCATTTTTAGAGCAACCGATTGAACACGACCGGCCGATAGACCGCGGCCTACTTTCTCCCACAGCAGTGGCGAGACCATAAAGCCAACCACGCGATCGAGGAATCGACGCGCCTGCTGAGCATCCACTCGGTTGGTATTGAGCATTCCGGGCTTTTCAAAGGCCTCGCGAATGGCTTTTTTGGTAATTTCGTTAAACACCACCCGCTTATAGCGATCATCTTCACCGCCGATAACCTCTTGCAGGTGCCAGGCAATTGCCTCTCCCTCGCGATCCAAATCCGTTGCCAGATAGATAGTGTCGGCATTCTTGGCGAGCTTCTTGAGCTCGGCAACGACTTTTTCTTTACCCGGCAGAGTGGCATATTCAGCTTTCCAGTCATTTTCCGGGTCTATACCCATACTCTTAACTAACTGGGTTTTGGCTTTTGCGGCCTTGTGAATCACCTTTTGTTCCGGAGACATTTTGCGCGTCAGGGCGGCCTGTCGAGCACGCTCTTTGGGATCAGAGGGTGTGCGATTGGCACCGGTGGGCAGGTCTCGGACGTGGCCGACACTGGACTTAACAATAAAATCATTACCCAGATAACGATTGATCGTTTTGGCTTTGGCGGGTGACTCAACAATTACTAAAGATTTTCCCATGGAGGCTGTTTTTCCCTGTTTTCGCTGACCCTATCAATGGCCATGCTGCAGATAATTTCACCTAATTGGTTTAGGTATTACTTTCTAAGGTGCGCATATATACGTGTTTGTCTGCCCTTCGGTCAAGCCTCATCGGCAAATTTCTTTGCTGTTTGTTGTAATTTTTTTAAATTTTGCGCGACTTTTTGTAAATCAGAGCTGTCGTCCCGCTCATTCCAGATAAACCCAATTCCGGTTTTATTGGCGATTATGGCACTCACGCCTGCAGGAATATCGGCAACGGTTTCCTCAAGCAGATGACTCCAATGAGGATCGGCCTCGGCGATGGTCCACTTCCACCCTGCACTATCAATAACGGATTCAGAAGATGCACTATCAGATTCCCAGCCGCGATTACTGTAACGCTGCAAAACCCAATTCTGCCGACAGCTATCATCCAGCCATGGCAGTCGGTAACAGACGCACTCTAATCGAGTTTCATCATCCCGCGCATCTGGGCGACGATGCAATGAGACCTGCAATCCCATACTGCTAGCTGCGCGCCTAAGTTCAGTAATCAGTTTCTGGCGCGGCGACTGCCTAAACCACATCAGTGGTGAGACTACGACTGCAACACCAAACAATATTAACAACCAGGTCATTTCATACTACTCTTAGAGCTAGGGATTTATGTTTAATATCAAACCAGTTATTAACAGGGAGAACTTCTATGTCTATTTACAAACACCTGCTAGTCGGGCTTGACCTGTCGCCAGAATCACAGCAAGTGGTAGACCGCGTCAAGTTACTTTTTGCCGACAGCGATATAAAAATTTCCATTTGCCATATTTTAGAGCCATTGGCTTTCACTTACGGCGGCGATATTCCGGTGGATTTATCCGATGTGCAAATTCAACTTGAGAATCAGGCACAGGACCGCCTCGCCGCCATCGCCGAACAGCTTAATGTCGTTGAGGAGAATCAATATGTTGTGCTCGGCCAACCGGCTAAGGAGATGCATCGTATTGCCGCTGAGGATGAGGTTGACCTAATAGTTGTCGGCAGTCACGGTCGTCACGGTCTGGCATTGATATTTGGTTCAACCAGTAACAGTGTTCTGCACGGTGCCAACTGTGATGTTCTTGCAGTACGGATCACCGAGGACAAATAACCGAGTAAGCAGCCAATGATTATTTGTGGGGATTACAGCCTCTTTTAAAAAGGGGCTTCCAACTTGCAGGGCTCTAGCTTTAAACTCTAGCTTTTAAATCGATTCTAAAGTCGCCCTCGAGACATAAATAGAGACATAAATAAGGTTGCCAATATTATTGTGCTGGTAAGAAACTCCCTGCTCCGAATCGTTACCCCCCTGCTTGCACTGTTAATGCTTTTGGCTGGCGATTTGGTATTTGCACAACCCGAGACTGCCACCGGGCAAATTTCAGCCGAGCACTTAACTCGGCAGCCTACAAAAAGCCAACTCGACCACCAGCGCCAACTCTACAGCGAAGCTCTTGAGCTAATGCGCAAGGGGCGTTGGAAAAGCCTTACTAAGTATCGCCAACAGCTAACCACATACCCACTCTATCCCTACCTTATATACGCAGATTTAATTGTTAACCTGCGCTATTCGAGACACGAGGAAATAACCGCCTATTTAAATACTTATCCGGGCACGGTAAAAGCCCAGCATCTGCGCAATAAGTGGCTGGATTATCTGGCCGGCCGCAACTACTGGACCACTTTTATAGAGTTCTACAATCCGGCTCAGGCGAGCATTAAGCATCAGTGCCAGTTTGAATTTTCTCGCGCCAGTCGCTTCGAAGGGGCGGATAGACAGAGTGCGATTGAATCCGCTCTAAGACTTTGGAATGTTGGTAAATCACAACCCAAAGAGTGTGATAAATTATTTAGCCTGCTGGTCACTGAAAAGAAAATTAGTCCATCACTGGCATGGCAACGCTTTAACAAAGCACTGTTAAATCATCAGTATATTCTGGCTAGATATCTGCAGAAATTTCTCAAAAACAATCAGTATAAAGAGCTTGCCAAGCGCTACTACGACACTGACCGAAATCCGCAACTAATCGGCAATTTCGAAGATTTTAGCCACCATAACCCTGAAGAACTCGGCATAATTAAACATGGTCTGGTGCATTTAGCGAAAACAAATAGTCACGCCACACTTAAGTACTGGAGCCATTATCAACAGACTCACGAGTTTAACCACGACAATCGCAGCGCTGTTGTTAGTGCCATTATCAAAGGGCTCTATCAGCAGCAATTCAGCACGATTGCCGACGCCTATTTTGTAGATCATCTGCCACTACTCAATCAAACCACTTCGGGAAGCTTAACCGAGTGGCGGATTCGCAAGGCTCTGGAAGAGCGAGACTGGCTTGCCGTGCAACTTTGGATTCAACGCCTACCTAAGGCTAAACAGGAACAATCTGCATGGCGCTATTGGGCAATCCGCAGCATGGAAGCAGAAGCTTCGACCACGCTTGATCCACGGCTGCCAGAGATGACCGCAAGTCTGGCCAGGGAAAGAGACTTCTATGGTTTTCTAGCCAGCGAAAAACTCGATAAGGAGTACAGCCTCAACCACTATCCCCTGGCAATTGATGAGGCGCTGATCGAGCGAATTAAACTGCAGCCGACTATACAGAGAGCCCGTGAGCTATTTTTCCACCGGGATATTGTCGATGCCAATCGAGAATGGCATCAGGCAACTGGAGATTTTGCCTATGAAGACTGGTTGGCGGCGGCGATTATTGCCAGCCAGTGGCAGTGGCACAACAAAGCCATCGCTAGTCTCGGGCAGGCCAAATACTGGGATGATATAGAAATCCGCTTCCCACTCGCCTACGCGGAAATTATCGACAGAACTGCAGATAACACTGCTATAGCAAACTATTTACTCATGGCACTGGCACGTCAGGAGAGTGCCTTTAATCCGCTGGCTACCTCTTCCGCCGGTGCTATGGGACTGATGCAACTGATGCCTGCCACCGCTAAGGGCACGGCGCGCAAGCACAAATTAACCTATAAGAAAAAATCTCAGCTACATAAACCATCGATCAATGTGCCGATTGCCGGCCAGTACTATCGCAATATGCTCGATCGCTATGATAATAACCGTATTCTGGCCAGTGCCGCGTATAATGCTGGCCCGCGACGAGTTGATCAGTGGCTGAACAAAAGCGATGGTAAGTTGCCCTTTGATATCTGGATTGAGCTGATTCCCTACAGTGAAACACGCTCCTATGTTCGCAATATATTGATGTATTCGATTATCTATTCGCGGAAACTGGGTCTGACACCAACAATGTTGGATGGCGATGAAAAACTTAAGCTTTTGTAATAACAAAAAGAAGAAGAATAAAAAACCATGATTGATATAGGCGTAAATCTTTCTAATTCACGTTTCGCTAAAGATATTCCAGAGACTCTTAGACGCGCACAAAAGGCCGGGGTGGAAAAACTGGTTCTAACCGGCACCTCCATCGAAGAGAGCCAGGCTGTTTTAGAGCTCTGTCAGAACTATAACGAAACTTTTCCAGAGATGCTTTACGCAACAGCGGGCATTCATCCCCACGACGCAAGCAGTCTTAATAGCGAGTCTATTAACCGCCTTAGAGAGCTTGCAGCACAGCCGCAGGTCGTTGCTCTCGGCGAGATGGGTTTGGACTTTAACCGCAACTTCTCAACGCCAAGGGAGCAGGAAAAAGCCTTTGAGGCACAGTTGGAACTGGCCGCCGAATTAAAGTTGCCGGTATTTCTTCATGAGCGCGATGCAGCCGATCGACAGCTACAGATTATCAGTTCTTATCGAGATCATCTGGCCGATGCCGTTATACATTGCTTTACAGGCTCTAAACAGGCTCTTTTCGGCTATTTGGATCTAAACATGTATATTGGCATCACTGGATGGATTTGCGATGAGAAGCGTGGACAGGCGCTGCAACAGCTAGTGAGAAATATACCCCTTGAACGTTTAATGGTAGAGACGGATGCGCCCTACCTGCTGCCAAAAAATATGCCGGAACCGCCAAAGGGAAAACGTAATGAACCGGCGTTCTTAAATTGGGTGATTGATGGTATTGCCAAATACAGGGATGAGAGTAGCGAGCAGATCGCAATGGCTACGACTAAAAATGCGCTGGGGTTTTTCCGTTTAGACAATAGCTAGTTAAAAAGATCGCCCACAGATATCACCCCATTGCTGCGAATCTGTGCGCGCAACCCACCCTTACCAACCAGGTCAGGCAAAATTCTTACCCCGAGCTTTCTCTGAAGTTTAGCGCAGGGCTCGCAGAGCTGAACACCGTAAAAGCTAACACCACCAATCTGGAAATCTTTTCCCACTAGATCATTGAGGCGTATACCCCGAGTAATAAGATTGCGGCGAAAATCGCTGTGATGAAATCCATTACCGCTATCTTGATTAAACGACTCTATAACCTCTGCTTCGATCAGGGTAATTTCCCAATCGGGCTGGCCCTGATAGTTGGAGCGGTTTTTGCCGGTATTGGTAAAGTAGCGATCACCCTCAATACCCTTTCCGGCGCGCACTGAGACCTTTTGATAACCCATAACGCCGGCATCTTTAGCTGGCGCTACATAGATTCCAATAATCTGACCTTTAGCCATTAGAGATTTCTCGTCACTAGATTTGATTTGGAAAAGGGATATTAGCAGTGCAAATATTTTTTTACTACGCGGAAGGGTTCAGGCTCAGAAAGGAATTATTTTTTTCGGCCATAACGCAAACCAGCCCGTTAAGGGCTGGCTGCGTTATTCACTAATCTGCTTCTAACTCAAACTAAATACCGGCATTAACCACAACCAATCAGCGATTTTTCAGAGATCTCAGCAGTAAGGCGAACATCGGCAATGGTCAATGCAAATGGTTTTGAAGAGACCAGAACAAACGGAGAGTTCACGCGGGATAAATTAACACCAACCTTTTCAAAGCAGGTTAGCGGAACACCAATACGCACCGGCTGACCCTCAGGGATTGAACGCAGAATACGGGTTATATTCAGCTCGCCACGACAGGGCCATCCGCAGTCCATGCGCAGGGTAACCTTACCCTTAGGACGCTTATCAATCTTAAAGATCATCACCAGAGCAGCACCCTCGTCACGCAGCGGCGTGATATCGTTTAGCGCGTCAGACTGCCAGTAGAACTGGCTCTCATTGCCACCGGTCCACTCGACATGGCGTGAGTCTTCCTGCACAGCGCCATCAACCGTAGTGACGATTAACTTGCCATAGTCAGAGCTGGTCTGCTTGCCGCTGACCGCTTTCTGCCAGTTGCCGCCATCACCTACATAAGTGTTCCAAGGGGGACGTGGGCTGCCGCTAAATACAATGTTTTCCACCTTGGCTTTATCGAGCATTGGCTTTTCATTGAGATTGTCAGCAACCAGTTCAGCAGCACCGTAATTCATGCCCTGACCTCTTTTTAACAGTGTAGCCTCGACCGGCAGCTCATGATTTGCAGCATTTAACTCTGCTGCAGGCCAGTCAAAGGAGAGACGACCAGTGAAGTCGTAACGTGGCTTGCCCTTGTTATCGGCAACCAGTACATCTGCTATACCGCCACCTTCAGTCCCGGGCAACCAGGCAACCACAAAGGCATCGGAGTTATTGATTTCAGCATTCATCCACAGTGGGCGACCGGTAAGGAAAACCGCGACTACAGGAATATTCTGCGCTTTAAATGATTTGATTAGGGCTAGGTCAGACTTAACGCCGTTGCTGTAGATCAGCGACATCACATCACCGACACCTTCAGCGTAAGGCTCTTCACCAAAGACGACGACGGCCACATCAGGCTTTTTGGCAAAGCTGCCATCTGCGCTGAGTTCGGTGGTTCCGCCATTATTATTGACTGCCTGCTCAAGGCCGGCATAGATAGAGGTTGCACCGGGGAAGTCACTGTTTTCATTCTCAGTGCCCTGCCAGGTAATCGTCCAACCACCATTTTGCTTGCCGATATTATCAGCACCATCACCAGCGACTACTACGTGCTGAGCACCTTTCAGTGGTAACAGCTGATTCTTGTTCTTTAACAGAACCAGAGATTTTCTAACCGCTTCTCTGGCCACAGCACGGTGCGCGGCAGAGCCGATAATCTCAGTTTTTCCGGCAAGTTCACGGGTAGAGGGAGCACCCTTTTCAAACATACCAGCACGGATTTTAACCCGCAGAATACGTCTTACCGCATCGTCGATACGGGCCATGGGAATCTCGCCCGACTTGACCTGAGTAATGGTATTTTTCAGGAATGGAAGCCATGACTGCGGCACCATAATCATATCGACACCAGCGATAATAGACTGAGCACACTGCTCATCATCACAGCCTTCAACCTGTCCGTGGCCATTCCAGTCACCAATAACAAAGCCGTCAAAACCCATCTGGCCTTTGAGTACATCGGTCAACAGAAACTGCTGGCCGTGTAACTTGTCACCGTTCCAACTGTTAAAGGAAGCCATAACCGTCTGCACACCAGCATCGATTGCACTGATATAACCCTGACCATGCTTCTCGAGAAGCTCATCTAGGGGCAGTACTGTATTGCCCTGATCAACACCACCGAAGGTACCGCCATCACCGATAAAGTGCTTGGCTGTAGCTATCACTTTTTGATCATTGCTGCGCAGTGTATTGCCCGCGCCCTGAACACCACTGACAATCTCGCCCGCGTAAGAACGGATAATAGCGGCGTCGTCACTGTAACCTTCGTAGCTGCGACCCCAGCGGTTGTCTTTTACAACAGCAACTGTAGGTGCGAAAACCCAATCGATACCAGTCACTGCAACTTCACGTGCCGTGACTTCACCAATCTTGCGCATAAGCTGCGGATCATTTGCCGCACCCAGACCAATATTGTGGGGAAATAAGGTCGCGCCGATAACGTTGTTATGGCCGTGAACAGCATCTGTACCCCAGATAACCGGAATGCCCGTACCGCCATTGGAGGTATCGATTGATGCGTTGTAATACTGGTCAGCCATCTCTAACCAATCATTGATAGATGAATTTTTTTCTTCATCAGGGAAAGAGCCGCCGCCATTAAGCACAGAGCCTATGTGGAATTGTTTAACTTCTGCATAAGAAATTTCCTGAACCTCAGGCTGAACCATCTGACCGACTTTTTGCTCTACAGTCATCTTTTCGATCATAGCGGTAATACGTGACTCTATAGCTTCAGCAGACTCTTCAGACAGAGCCACTGTTGGCAATACAACGCTAGCCAACGCAATAGATTTCACTAATAAGCTCAAAGTCTGAGACCATTTTTTCACTGACACATCTTTCCCCTTAACTTGGTAGGTAACATCAACAGTGAAAAATACTGTTGTTATAACCCTTAAATTTTGCTGCCGTTATTTTTATTGATTAACACTGGGGTTTTAAAACCCAAAATCGATTTAATAATCACTAATGACTCTATTTTTTCATGAGAGGAGGCTTGTTGGAAGGTCAGATGCGACCACCTGTGGTTTGACTGCGTTAAAGGGGAAAACCGCGTTTACTGAAACAATTTACGGGTCGATTCGCGATAATTTCTGCTGACTTTCAGGGTTTGACCGTCAGCCAGATAAAGTAGGCTGCCGCGCTTCTGGCTCAATGATGTTGAGACTACCCGAGTGATATTAACCATCGTTGAGCGGTGGATACGAACAAAGAGTTTATCATCGAGTTTCTTTTGCAGGTCGAGCAGCGTACTGCGCATAATATGGGTCTCACCGAGGGCGTGAATACACATATAATCACCCGCCGCATCAATCCAATCTATATCCTCAAAGGGGATAAGCTTAACCGTCCCGGAATCACGAATTAGCAGCTTTCTCTGCAGTCGCTCGGATGACTCTTGTAAACGGCTCCCTGGTCTTTCACTTGAATCAACATCGATCTGCTGGTCTTTATCTAAACGCACAGCAATATCATTAATCGCGCCAATCAGCGGGGCTTTTAACACTTCCTGCCGGCCTTTTTTACGCTCTACAGCGCGCTGCACTGCCACTCAATACGCTCTAGATCAAAGGGTTTAAGCAGATAGTCAACGGCATGCATATCGAACGCATCAATCGCATATTGATTGTAAGCCGTGGCAAAAATTACCATCGGCATAGTATCGGATTGCAGGGCCTTAACCACTTCAAAACCATTAACTTTGGGCATCATAATATCGAGAAAGATCAGATCCGGAGCCAGAGACATTGCAGAGTCTATGGCTTCGCGACCATTCTTACATTCGCCAATAATTTCAATATCATCAATCTCGGTGGCGATAGAACGCAGCAAGTCACGGGCGAGTGGCTCGTCATCAACTAGCAGAGTTCTTAGCTTTGACATAATAGTGCACAGTTATTGGTTAATAATTATTATTCTTAATAGGATTCTAAAAAGCAGGCTGTTTTACTTAGAGTTTTTATATACAGCGTATTTAGAACCTATCTATAGTCATTTATTTTTACAGGCTACTTTTACAAACGACCTAATAGTTAAATCTTTTCACGTGAGGGGATTTGGAGATAGGTCAGATGCGACCACTAGCTTACATACTGAGATTAAAGGGAAGTTATAAAGCGTTAAATACAGAAAATTTAACTACTGAAATAACTTACGGGTAGATTCGCGATAATTTCTGCTCACTTTCAGGGTTTGACCCTCAGCCAGATGAAGCAAACTTCCGCCCTTCTGGATCGATGATATGGAGACGACCCGGGCAATGTTAACCACCGTTGAACGGTGAATACGGACAAATAACTTATCGTCTAATTTCTTTAGCAACTCCAGTAAGGTACTGCGCACAATATGGGTTTCACCCAACGCATGAACACACATATAGTCACCGGCTGCATCGACCCAGTCTATATCGTCAAAAGGGATCACTTTGACCACACCAGAGTCGCGAATCAACAGTTTACGCTTCATACCCTCTGGGAGACTCTCTTCGCTATCTAAAGGCTCTGCCGAACCTGGCTGATCTTTATCTAGACGTACAGCAATATCATCAATGGCGCCGATTAGAGGTGTTTTCAGACCATCCTGCTGGGATTTATGTCTTTCTACAGCACGCTGCACTGCCCGTAAAACCCGCTCTGGGTCAAAGGGTTTAAGCAGATAGTCAACCGCATGCATATCGAAAGCATCAATCGCATATTGATTGTAGGCGGTGGCGAAAATTACCATCGGCATAATATCTGACTGCAGAGCTTTAACCACTTCAAAACCATTGACGTTGGGCATCTGAATATCGAGAAAGATAAGATCCGGGGCCAATAGCATGGTCGACTCAATGGCTTCGCGTCCATTTTTGCATTCGCCAATAATTTCAATATCGTCAATCTCGCTGACGATAGAACGCAATAAATTAAGCGCTAGCGACTCATCATCGACCAGTAGTGTTCTCAGCTTTGACATAACAGTCCATGGTTATTGTTAAACATTTGCGAGCTATTCACTATAGCCCTGCTCACTATAATCCTGCTCACTATAATCCTGCTCAGCACGACTTTCCGCAGATTGCTTCTCTAAAGGCAAGCGAATAAATATTTTCAACCCACCCAAATCACTAACACCCAACTGAAAAACGTATTGATCACCATAGAAAGTGTCCAATCGATCAATAGTATTTTTTAAGCCAATGCCAACCCCAGCGGCCTTATCGTTTTTCGACATCAACACCCCAGGGCCGGTATCACTGACTTCAACAATCAGGTAATCCCCATCAAGCTTGGCCAGAATACCAATTTCTCCACCATTTTCCATAGGTGCAATTGCATATTTAATCGCATTCTCAACTAATGGCTGCAAAAGTAGGCTGGGCACCTTAATCGGATTTGCCGCTTTATCAATATCAAAATTAAGTTGCAGGCGCTCGCCAAAGCGCGTCTGTTCAATATTCAGATAGAGCCTTAGAGCGGCTAATTCTTCGGCGAGCGTGACGCGCTGAATAGGATCACTCTCTAGAGAATAGCGCAGGAAATTGCTCAATTGAACAATCATGGTATTGGCATTAGCCGAGTGTTTTCCCTGCACCAATGAGGCGATGGCGTTAAGGGTATTAAACAGAAAGTGCGGATTGAGCTGATAGCGCAACATCTTTAACTGCGCCTCGTGGGCGATGGTCTCTGCCCTGCTGCGCTTGAGTTGCTCTTCTTTATTTTCCGCCTCAATGGTCAGCAGGGTGGCGTGTTCACTCTGCAGTAACTGGTAATACTTTATACCGTGATAGAACGCCGCCCAACAGAGAAAGATAATAATCGAGGCAAATAACCAACCACCAAAATCATTCCATACTTCTGTTTCACCGGTCATCCACATAAACACCGCGACGCGCATGACCGACCATATTACCGAGCAGATCAACACTGCGATCAGCGAGAAAAAAAGGCGTGGGAAAGGACTTTTATTCCACACTCGGTGAAATAGTGGGCGCAGTGGCCAGGAGACAATAATACCAATCAGTGACTGAATCACTGTATGGGCGATATAGTCAAAGCTCTGCTGGTTGTACCAGAGGGTTAAACTAAAATAGGTTATCAGCGAGAGACTAAACCAACCCACAAACTGCAACAGCAAGAACTGCATATCATTGTCTTGATATAGCTTGGCTAGCGGAGCGGATACTTTAGTTTTATTCATAGGGTTTTATATTTGGCTTTTGGTAAAGTGCTATTTACTAGGTGCTTTATGAGGATCGACGGCAGTATAACAGCAAGGTTTCTCGAGGAAACCCCTTCCATCACTCTCCGAGCTGATTGAATAATTAAAGCCAAAACTTAGAACAGGGTTATTTATTAATAGAATTATCTAATTTAATCCTGAATACTCCCCACACAACAACCAAATAGTAACAACCATAGCAGCAATTATCTCTATGAAAGAACCTCAGACTTTGGATAAACATCTAATTTCCTTTATGGGAATCAATGCACTGCGCGCCAGCCATCCCGGAGTGCGCAAATTAAAACGTCAGCAACAGGGCCACAGTGCCCATGGCAATAAAGTCTGGCGTTCAAGCTTTGTGCTTGATGGATTATCTCAGCAGCTGGGAAATTCCCGAGGAGGCTAAGGTATTGGATATAGGCTGTGGCTGGGGTCTGGCGGGGATCTATCTGGCCAAAAACTATCAGGCTCAGGTTACCGGTCTGGATATAGATGAAAGGTCAACCCTATCTCAACTTACAGGCTGAGATTAATAATTGCTCGGTTGAATTTACCGCGCGCAGTTTTCAATCTCTGCAAAAAACTGAACTGGCAAACTATCATACGCTGATGGGTACCGATATCTGTTTTTGGGATGAAATGACCTCACCCCTTTTTGATCTTCTTACTCTGGCCCGCAGTGCCGGAACAGAGCAGATATTAATTGCCGATCCGGGCAGACCGCCATTTTGGGATTTAGCTGAACGCTGTGTTGCTGAGCTTGGGGCGGAAATTATTACCCGCAGGATCTATGAGCCATGGAAAACTGAAAAGTTTATTCTGGCTATCGGCGGCCGCGACTAATCAGCCAGCTCTAAGTTTTTTCGAGACAAAAAAAATGCCCTTTTTTCAAAGGGCATTTTTCGTTTTACCTACACTGCATTTTTTACAATTTACTAGTCAACTTAGAACGCCATGTTGAACTTCAAGCCGTAGTGACGTGGCTTGTAGAAAGAACCGCGCATATAGCCTGGACCACGGTCGGCCCAGTTGCGTACAGTTTCATTAGTTACATTGCGTACATAGGCTTCAAATGCCCAACGGTCTTCTTCGTTAATCAGGCGCAGAGCGAAGCTACCAGTGGCAACCGCTGCTTGACCAGAGTGCAGAGCACCCTCAGAGAAGTTTCCTTTATCGAAGAACATTTCATCAGTCCAGTTAACCGAGATATATGGGCTTAGACGCAGACCATTGCTCAGGAACCAGTTGTGCTCGTAGTTAACAGTAGCTGAGTACTTTGGAGACCATGGCATAGCATTGCCTACAAAGCTGGTCCAACGACCCTCATCACCATTTGCGTTAACGGTTTTTTCAGGACAGTTAGTCAGACCCAGAAGTGCTCTTTCAAGACAGTACCAACCGTCCTGTACATCTTCGAGATCACGGATTTCAGAATCCAACCATGCAACCCAACCAGTCACTCGGCCACCGTAGTAAGGGGCCCAATCAAATTCAATCTCAGCACCGATATTGCGAGTCTTACCGATATTCTGAGTAATCAGAGTACCGATATCACGGCCTACAACTACACACTGAACTGGGTCAGGCGCGACTTCACCTTCAGCAAGTTCAATTTCTTCCTGAGCTGAGCAATCTACTGCTCGACCTTCGGTATCGACATATGAATCAGGCACTGCAATCTCTTCGCCACTAAAGCCAACAATTGCGTAAAAAGTATCCTGCAAGTTGGTGTTATCTAGCATAAAGATATTACCCAAGAGGTTTAGGCGACCATCAAGCAACGTGGCCTTAACACCAAGCTCATAAGTAATATTTTCTTCTGGATCGTAATCAAAGGTATCAACAATATTACAGTCACAGATATCAACGGCGTCGCCGAATCCACCTGACTTATAGCCAGTACCGATTGAGCCGTAGACAAATACATCGTCACTTACTAGATAGTCGAAACCAACTTTCCAAGTAACTTTACTCCAATCACCTTTGTGGCTGTTATCAGAGAACTGCAGACGCTCTAGGAAACCATCACCAAGAGTACCCATATCAGTGGTCAAAACATCAGACTGGTAGAGGTTGGCTGCTGAAGTCTGAATACCAAATTTAGTCCAGGCTTCATAATCGAATGAAGGGCCACTTACGCCGGGAACAAAGGCTGGATCATACAGACCGATATTTGGCTGACGGTAACCAGCAGTGATGTAGTTTCTACCACCAATATCTTCTTTGGCATCATAAGTATAGCGAGCGCCGAATGTAGTATTAAGCTTTTCGTTGACCTTGTAATCAAACTGGGCAAATACCGCAGCTGACTCAACAATACGCTCTGGCTGAACAAATGACTGAGCCAGAGGCAAGACGATGCCACAACAGAAAGCGTCTTCAACATCAAAACGGATTTCGTTATTTTCCTGCATCATAAACAGGCCTGTGATCCACTGTAAATCAGAATCAGAAGTCGACTTCAGCTGCAATTCTGCAACCACTGATCGGTAGTCTGAGTAGTTGGTAGACAGCGAGAGATCGTTAAATGGCTGCATGGCATTATCTTCGTAGCCCAGAGACTGAAGCAATGCCAAGTCATTTACCAGGTTAGGACAGACAACCATAGTGCCATTACCACCTTCACAACCCACTGGAGGTGCTCCAGCTGACCACCAGGTACGCATAAGGCCGTAAGCTGGGTGATCTGGATCAGCGTATACAACTGAAGCATCGTGCTCCTGTGAACGCTGCTGACGAGAGAAACCAAGACGACCTTCAAAGAGAACATCTTCGTTAATATCCCAAGTCAGGACACCACGAATACCAACCATGTTCATATCCATCTTGCCGGGAACGTTTACATTGACATCCCACTGACCGTGGTCACATTCAAAGAAGGTACCCTCGGCTTTAGCACAGTCTTTTAGACCGAGCGTGCCAGGCGAGTTATCTTGAAAGTAGTCTGCAACCAAATCCAAGCTGACATCGTTATTTGGCTCGAAGCGCATACCCAGACGGGCACCCTTACGATCTACAGAACCATAGGATTCGCTTGCGCTGAAAGGCAGAGGATTGCCATCAGCATCCTTTTTCAGACGACGCTGGTCAACATTGGGAATACCATCAGCGGCGATATCGCCAGAACCAATAGTTCCATCACCATTGACGTCCCACTCGAGGTCGAATGTGTCTGGCATCTGGTTGTACCAGCTGTCAGCCTGATCGACAAAGAAGCTAGCACGCAGGGCAATTTCATTGTTTACCGGCTGGTTATACCAACCCTTAACCGCTTGCTGGTTGTACTTGCCAATCTCAACTTCGATCTTGCCTTCCTGCTGATCAAAGTTAGGGCGAGCACTGATCACGTTAACGCTACCAGCAGTCGAGTTACGACCAAACAGTGTGCCCTGTGGGCCACGGCTGATTTCTACACGCTCTACGTCATACATAAGAGCCAGACCAGCCTGTGGGCGTGGTGAGTAGAGACCGTCAAAGTGCATGGCAACCGTAGGGTCACCAATTTCAGTGAAGTTGTTCGAAGACAGACCACGAACGACTACCTGAACACCGGAGTCACTAGGTGACAGTGCGATTTGCATATTTGGAACCATATCACCGATATCGAGCAGGTTTTTAACACCAGCAGCATCGATTGATTCCTGTGAGAATGCAGATACAGCGATTGCTGTTTCCATCAGTGATGTCTCACGTTTTGTCGCTGTAACGATAATTTCATCAAGCGCTTCAGCGGCACGATCCATCCTGCGCAGAAACGTAGCCGGATGCAAGACCCGACAACGCAACTGTAAGCGCAAGTGAAGACCGAGAAATATTTTTAAATTTATACATTGTTATCTCTTCCCCGTAACTAAACTAATAATTTAATCTTTTTTTATATTTTCACCCGAACGCATAAAGCAGCGCCGGGTGAAATAAAATCTCTATGCACGAAAAGTGTGCAATTTACTGCCAGCGAATATCGTCAATCTGGTAGACAAGTCCTGCGCCATTACCAACATCTGGAAAGAACACAAATGGTGCAGTCACAGCGGTAAAATCAACACCACTGAGGTCAGTCAACGAAACTGTAATAGTCTGCCAAAATTCACTAACAGCTGGGGTGATATCTACAGGAGGTCGAGCACTACCTGCCGACTGAGCCAGTAAATTAAAGCCAACACCCGCGTCTATATTAAGGATTTTGATATCGAATGAGAGTTCGGTAAATGCAGACACGTCGACAGTTGGATCAGTATTTTCAATCACTAGTACAGCGTGACCTGCATTATCAGAATAAGAAATCTGTAAAACATCACCGCGCTGATCATCAGAAACTGTCTCTTGAGTAATTTCGTCACAGGTACCACAGGCTGCAAAGCTCATAGAAGCATTACCTCCCCACTCACTAGTAACAGTTGCCTCATTAAGGACTTCAATACCCGGGCTTGTAGGCGTTTCATAAGTCGCTTCTTGAGGAAGACCAGTGCTACCACCGTCATGGGTGACAACAATATCTTTAACCATCACCGGTGAATCATTCTCAACCACATACATAAGGAAAGATTCGTAGGTATTTGCCGCATCCTGTGCAGGAATGGCAACGGTGTATTCAGTCTCTGCTTCACCGCTAATCAGCACATAGTCCAGGTTGAACGATGGCTCAACATCTGGGTGAGGAAGACGCTCAAATCTGAAGTAGATATTGGTAGCAACGCCGTCAGCTGGAATTGCAGCGGTAAAGGTGATGCTGCCAGGATTGGCAAAGGTAAACGGATACACATCAGTATTGAGGTTAGCAAAGCCGGCCCATACTTCTGACCCTGTAGGGAAGTTATAGGTGCCAGCCGCAAAGCTTGCACCACCAAAAATAGCCGTCATATCGACAACATCAGAAGGCTCTTCGTCAGTACCACCGTCGGTAGCGCCATCGGTAGCGCCGCCGTCGGTAGTGCCACCGTCAGTAGATCCGCCATCGGTAGTGCCACCGTCAGTAGATCCGCCACCTGCAACACGATCACCATCTGTGCTGCCACTGTCATCAGTGACAACAATATCTTTTACCATCACTGGAGAATCTTGCTCAACCACATACATCAGGAACGATGAGTAGGTATTTGCCGAATCCTGAGCAGGAATGGTTACGGTATATTCCAGTTCAGCTTCACCGCTGATTACAACCGCATCAAGGTTAAAGGATGGATCAACATCTGGGTGAGGCAGACGCTCAAAGCGGAAGTAGACGCTGGTATCAGTGCCACCATTTGGAACCGCTGCAGTAAAGGTAATAGTGCCACCGTTAACAAAGGTAAACGGATAAAGGTCAAAGTTAAGGTTGGCGTAACCAGCCCATACTTCTGCACCTGCAGGGTAGGTAAACAGGTTATCTTCAACCAGTGCACCACCAAAACCTTCGATCATTTCAACAGGGCCAGCGCTAGTGCTACCGTCAGTGCTTCCACCATCAGTAGTGCCGCCGTCGGTTGAACCACCATCGGTAGTTCCGCCATCAGTAGTGCCACCGTCAGTAGTACCGCCATCGCTAGAACCACCACCGGTACCGCCATCTGTGCTGCCACCGTCATCAGTTACAACAATGTCTTTTACCATCACTGGAGAATCTTGCTCAACCACATACATCAGGAATGATGAGTAGGTATTGGCAGAATCCTGAGCAGGGATAGTCACTGTGTACTGCTGTTCAGCTTCACCGCTGATCACAACCGCATCAAGGTTAAAGGACGGATCAACATCCGGATGAGGCAGACGCTCAAAGCGGAAGTAAACGCTAGTATCAGCACCACCATTAGGAACAGCTGCAGTAAAGGTCACTGAACCGCCGTTGGCAAAGGTGAACGGATAAATATCTTCATTCAGGTTAGCAAAGCCAGCCCATACTTCTGAGCCTGCTGGGTAGGTAAAGGTAGTGCCGTCAACCAGTGCACCACCAAAGCCTTCAATCATTTCAATATCACCAGCGCTAGCGCCACCGTCGGTTGAACCGTCGGTTGAACCGCCATCAGTAGCTCCGCCGTCAGTTGAACCGCCATCAGTAGTACCGCCATCGGCGCCACCTGTGCTGCCACCGTCATGGATAACAACAATATCTTTCACCATCACTGGGGAATCTTGCTCAACCACATACATCAAGAAAGAAGAGTAAGTGTTAGCGGCATCCTGGGCAGGAATAGTCATTGTGTATTGCTGTTCAGCTTCACCGCTGATAACAACAGCATCCAGGTTAAAGGAAGGCTCAACATCTGGATGAGGCAAACGTTCAAATCGGAAGTAAACGCTAGTGTCGCTTCCGCCAGCAGGAACTGCTGCAGTAAAGGTAATAGTACCGCCAGCAGCAAAACTAAGGGGATATACGTCAGTGTTCAGGTTGGCAAAACCGGCCCAAACTTCTGAACCTGCAGGGAAGGTATAGGTATTGCCATCAACCAGCGCGCCACCAAAACCTTCAACCATTTCAATAGCAGCAGCTGGAGCAGAACTACCGTCTGTAGAACCACCATCAGTTGATCCGCCGTCTGCAGCACCATCGCTAGAACCACCATCAGTATCTCCACCGTCAGTAGAACCACCGCCATTACCAGTACCACAACCCTCGGCACAGTAATAGATAGCGCTCTCATCCGAAGTAGCCGAAACATCAGCACCTGGATTAGTATTTAAATCAACAAAGGAGATATTAAAG
This sequence comes from uncultured Pseudomonadales bacterium, assembly GCA_943846685.1. GTDB lineage: Bacteria > Pseudomonadota > Gammaproteobacteria > Pseudomonadales > Porticoccaceae > HTCC2207. The sequence goes on along the minus strand of OX044363.1, from coordinate 1,297,424 downwards.
GTAACAACTCCGTCAGCATCAGCTTCAGTCATTACTCGTGAGGCTGTCCAAGAGGTACCAGAACCTCTAACTGAGTCTGCAGCCATTCCATTAATCATTACTGTTGGAGCAATAATCGCTTCATCAGCAGTAATGTTAATTTGGAAGGTACCACCAAGAACCACATCGTTACGCAGAGGTGCATCTGCATCCTGCACTGTAACCGCTGTAAGAGATGGTGATACATAATCATTTGAATCTGGATTATCGTATCCACCACTACAGGCCGACAGAATTATTGAAAATAAAAGTGCCGAAACTGCACCGAAATGATTAGCTTGGAAAAAACCAGCAACGCCAGTCGTTACTTGCGAACGCATAAATCCCCCTGGATTAATTTGATATTCTATTTTTGAGCTTATTTTTTAGACCTGCTCGACCCCCGATTGTCCCGTGCCTGAGTAGACAGAACCAGAACTTTACGGTGAACAGCCATTTTTATGCGGTGAATCGGTTGATTATTCGATACATGCGAGACGAAAGGGTCTACAAGCTGAGGTGTTCTTAGAAATTTCGAAAAATTGAACCCTGAACGGGACGTTATTTTCCCTTGCTGCCGCCAAGACAATTAGGCGATTCAGGCGCTACAGCATTCTTTTCAGCCCATTCAGAAATAGTGTAAGTATGCAGTGCTAAAGCGTGAATCGGGCCAGCCAGATCCTCGGCTAACAGCCGGTAAATTGACTGATGGCGCTGCACCAAACGTTGACCATTAAACTGGTCGCAGACAATCACTAACTTAAAGTGACTCTCAGATCCTTCAGGCACCGAATGCATAAAACTTTCATTGGTTACCTGAAGAACCTGCGCCGCAAAATGAGCACTGAGTTTTTCTCTAATCGAGCGCTCAACCGGGCCCATCTTACATACCACTGACAAGATTAATCATTACGCCAGCAGCCACCGCCGAGCCAATAACACCGGCAACATTGGGACCCATTGCATGCATAAGCAGGAAGTTCTGCGGATTGGCATCAAGACCAACCTTGTTCGCCACTCGCGCTGCCATAGGTACAGCCGAGACCCCTGCCGCACCGATTAGCGGGTTGACCTTGTGCTTGGCCATGGTGTTCATCAACTTGGCCATCAGTACGCCAGAGGCAGTACCAATACAGAAAGCCACCGCACCCAGAGCCAGTATACCCATGGTTTCCGGGTTGAGGAACTTCTCGGCACTCATCTTCGAACCCACACCCAAACCGAGGAAGATAGTGACAATATTAATTAGCGCATTTTGCGTGGTATCACTGAGACGATTAACCACACCACATTCGCGCATCAGGTTACCGAAACAGAACATGCCGAGTAATGGCGCCGCATCGGGAAGCAGGAAGGCAACCAGAACCAGTAGCGCTAGAGGAAATACAATGCGCTCAGCTTTGGTCACTGGACGCAGCTGTTCCATTTTAATCTCTCGCTCCGCCGGCGTGGTCAGTGCACGCATAATCGGTGGCTGAATAATTGGCACCAGAGCCATGTAGGAATAGGCCGCCACCGCAATTGCGCCGAGTAGATCCGGGGCTAACTTACTGGTCACAAAAATAGCCGTTGGACCATCGGCACCACCGATAATACCGATTGAAGCGGCTTCGCGAATAGTGAAATCAAGAATACCAAAATGCCCTAGAGCAACAGCACCGATTACCGTGGTAAAGATACCCACCTGAGCGGCAGCACCCAACAGCAGGGTCTTGGGGTTCGCTAATAATGGACCGAAATCGGTCATCGAGCCAACGCCCATAAAAATTATCAACGGGAACAGACCAGTTTCGATACCGGCGTGATAGATATAGTAGAGAAGCCCGCCGGGACTCTCCATATGCCCCATGGCATCATAGATTGGCGCCGCCTCAAAGCCAGCTCCGGGAATATTCACCAAAATTGTACCAAAGCCAATTGGCACCAAAAGCAGCGGTTCAAAACCTTTGCTGATAGCCAAAAACAGCAGAACCAGACCCACAGTCATCATAATCATCTGACCGAGCTGCATCTGGGCAAGGCCAGAACTGGCCCATAAACTGATTAAATTTTCCATACTCAGCGACTCCTTAAGCCAGGGTTACCAAAACATCACCGACTGACACGCTGTCGCCGTTTTTCGCTCTTACTTCAACAATCTGGCCCGCCGCTGGCGCACTTACCGAGGTCTCCATCTTCATCGCTTCAAGAATCGCAATACTCTCACCCTCAGCAATCTGCTGACCCGGCTGTACCAGCATCTTCACCACTGTACCTGCCAGCGGCGCAACAATTGGCTCACCGCCTGTAGCTGCCGTGGCGCTCGGCGCTGCACTGGCAGTATTGCCGGCACCGGCAATCGCGCTGACATCACCACCATCGGTGACGGCAACAGTGTAGGAGCGACCCTCAACCTCAACCGTGTAAATCTCTTCACCGGCATCGTTGGTCTGCACTTTGGACTTGCCGGTAGGCACAGGCTCAAAGGCATCCGGGTTATTTTTATTCTGTAAAAACTTCAGTCCGACCTGAGGGAACAGAGAATAGGTCAGTACATCGTCGACCTGCCCTTCGCCACTGCACAGCTTAAACCCATGCTCAGCAGAGAGTCCTTCTAACTCGAGAGTCAGCGCTTCAAGCTCTGGCTCGAGGTTATCGGCAGGACGACAGGTAATCGCCTCTTCACCCTCATCCAAAACCCGCGACTGCAACTCAGCATTCACTGGTGCTGGTGTGGCACCGTATTCACCACGCAAGACACCCGAGGTCTCTTTAGTGATCGACTTATATCGCTCACCGGTCAATACATTCAATACCGCCTGACTGCCAACAATCTGTGAGGTTGGGGTAACCAACGGGATAAAGCCGAGGTCTTCACGAACCTTGGGGATTTCAGCAAGCACCTCATCAAGACGATCTTCGGCGCCCTGCTGACGTAGCTGGGACTCCATATTGGTCAACATACCACCAGGAACCTGAGCAACCAAAATGCGTGAATCGACTCCGCGCAATGAACCCTCAAATTCAGAATATTTTTTACGCACTTCTCTAAAGTAAGCCGCAATCTCTTCAAGCTTGTTGATATTTAAACCAGAATCGCGCTCAGTGCCCTTAAAGATTGAAACCACTGACTCAGTCGCAGAGTGACCATAGGTCATCGACATAGATGAGATAGCGGTATCCACATTATCGATACCAGCTTCCACGCACTTCAGAATGGTGCTTGTGGAGAGTCCGGTTGTTGCATGACAGTGCAACTGCAGCGGAATAGATACCGCAGCCTTTAATTTGGTAACTAGCTCGAAGCCAGTATAGGGCGTCAACAGACCGGCCATATCTTTAATACAGATTGAATCCGCACCGGCATCTTCCAACTGACGACCCAGATCAACCCAGCGATCGATAGTGTGAACCGGGCTTACGGTGTAGGAGATTGTTCCCTGAGCATGCTTGCCAACCTGCTTGACCGCACGCAATGCAGTGGTGAGGTTGCGCATATCATTCATCGCATCGAAAACGCGGAACACATCAATACCGTTGATGGCGGCGCGCTCGACAAACTTCTCAACCACATCATCCGCATAGTGACGGTAGCCTAAAATATTCTGGCCGCGGAAAAGCATCTGCTGCGGGGTATTGGGCATTGCCTTTTTAATTTCGCGAATACGATCCCAGGGATCTTCACCGAGAAAACGAATACAGGAATCAAAGGTAGCTCCGCCCCAGGACTCCATAGACCAGTAACCGATCTCATCGAGCTTTGCTGCAATCGGCAGCATGTCGTCAATCCGCATACGGGTTGCAAACAATGATTGGTGGGCGTCGCGCAATACTACTTCTGTAATGCCTAGGGCGGCAGTTTTCGAGGGCATATTCATGTCCGTTTAGTAAATTCCAGTGAAGTTATTGTTTTAACTATTTACGATGCTGGTCTATTGCAGCCTGTATCACTTTGGCAATTCTTGGCTCAACAGCCTGCGGAGTGCTAGTTAGCACTGGGGCAGCGGGAGCCAATTCAGTCTCAACAACCAGTTTATTGACAACCAATGACATCAGAGTAGTAATACCAACCAACAGGGTAAGAAAAGCAAAAACCGTGCCCATACCATAAAGCATTAAGTCCAAGCCCTGTGTAACAAGTGTTGATTCCATTAGTATTCCAAGATAATCAGTGATTTTATAAATATAAAAAGGCCATATTCAGGCCGCAGCCTAAAACTATATCAATAAGCGGATTTTTTTCCAAGTATGGCTTTGCTTTCAGTACCAGTAAATCTACAATCCGCACTCTTATTTAAGCCTAATTTCAAGGACAACCATCACCATGCGTATCAAAGAGCTTCTCAATCAGCGTTTCTCCGCTGCCATGCAGGCCGCAGGAATCCCTAACGAATGCTCTCCAGCTCTGGCCCTCAGTGGCAAACCGCAATTTGGTGACTATCAGGCTAACGGTGCCATGGGCGCCGCGAAACGTTTAAAAACCAATCCTCGCGATCTGGCGACAAAAATTTTAGATAACCTCGATCTTGACGGCATTGCCGACAAACTGGAAATCGCCGGCCCCGGATTTATTAATATTTATCTGAGCAGTAAATTTCTCGCCAGCGCGGTTGCCGATAACGCACCAAAATCGGGCAATCACAATCCGCAGACCATCGTCGTAGATTACTCCTCCCCCAACCTCGCCAAAGAAATGCACGTCGGTCATCTGCGCTCGACCATTATTGGCGATGCAGTGGCACGAGTATTGGAATATCAGGGACATAAGGTTGTTCGCCAAAATCATATGGGCGACTGGGGCACACAGTTTGGAATGTTAATCGCCGAACTGGAACTGCAACTTAGCGAGGGCGAACAGGCCGAACTGGCCCTCAATGATCTCGAAGTGTTTTATCAGCAGTCAAAAAAGCATTTTGATGAAGACCCTGAGTTTGCCGATACCGCCCGAGCCTATGTGGTTAAACTTCAGTCCGGCGATCAACACTGCCGCACCCTTTGGCAGAAGTTTATTCAGGTCTCGGTGGCGCACAACCTGGATATTTATCAGCAGCTGAATGTTGGACTCAGCCGTGAACATATTATGCCCGAGAGCGCTTACAACGATGACCTGCAAAATGTTCTCGACGATCTTACCGCAAAGGGGCTGGCTGTAGAGAGCGACGGCGCCAAAGTGGTGTTTCTCGAAGAGCTAGCCGACAAAAATGGTGACCCCTCGGTAATGATTGTGCAGAAATCCGGTGGCGGTTTCCTCTACGCCACCTCCGATCTAGCCGCCATGCGCTATCGAGTGAACAAGCTCGGAGCCGATCGCATCCTCTTTTATATAGACGCACGCCAATCACTGCATATGAAACAGGTATTTACCGCCGCTCGCAAAGCGGGTTATGCGCCAGAGACCGTCGGCCTTGAACATCACCCGTTCGGCACCATGATGGGCAAAGACGGCAGACCCTTTAAAACGCGCAGCGGCGGAACTGTAAAACTGGCAGATCTATTGGTTGAAGCGGTTGAGCGTGCCGAACGACTCTTGCGCGACAAGAACACCGACCTCAGCGACGACGATATAAAAATTATCGCTCGCAAAGTAGGCATAGGCGCAATCAAATATGCCGACCTGAGTAAAACCCGCACCAATGATTATATTTTTGACTGGGACGCTATGATGTCTTTCGAAGGCAACACAGCGCCCTATCTGCAATACGCCTACACACGCATTCGCAGCATCTTCCGCAAAGCCAATATAGATCCTCAAAGCTTTAATGCCGAGATCAATATTATCGAGCCCCAGGAAAAAGCCCTGGCGATGAAACTGCTGCAGTTTGAAGAAATTATTGATCAGGTTGCCAGTGAAGGTTATCCACATATTTTATGTAACTATGTCTACGAACTGGCTAGCGCCTTTATGTCTTTTTACGAGCACTGCCCAATCCTCAAAGACGGTGTCGATGAACAGAGTCAACAGAGCCGCTTACAGCTAAGCAAGCAAACCTCTGAGACTATCGCCAAGGGGCTCGACCTGCTCGGCATTGAAGTGATGGAGAAAATGTAACCGCTTATTGCGAGACTCGCCTCTATCGCCAATACTTAAGTTAACTTAAGTACCCGCTATATATCTGACCAACCAATAAAGGATTATTGAATGTACGATTTAAGCATACTGGCGATTATCTGGATCTCTGTCCTAGTCGCCTCGTTTATTGCCCACCACACCAGACTTACGCCAGTGCTCTGGTACCTGTTTCTCGGCGCACTGATGGTCAATCTCGGTTTTCTGCCAGAAACCATGCCAATCTTTATTGTCGACTTTGCCGAACTTGGCATTATTGTGATTATGTTTGCCCTCGGCTTTGAGGAGAACACCGATCACTTTCTGCGGAGCGTTAAACGCAGTTGGGGCATAGCGCTGTTTGGCGCCCTAATCCCTTTTCTGACCGCCTATACTGTCGCCATAAATATCTGGAGCGATCACAATATTGCCCTGCTCTGCGGCCTGGCAATGACTGCCACGGCAGTTTCCCTGACCATGGTCTCCCTGCAATCTGAAGGACTGGCAAAATCACCAGCCGCAGTGGGCATAATGACCTCCACGGTGATCGACAGTATCTCCTCCGTCGCTCTGGTTGCGATTTTGATTCCGATTACCACTGGCACCGCATCCCTCTCAGTGGACGGAGTATTTTTAACCATCGGCAAAGTGATGGTTTTCTTTGTTATCGTGACCTTCTTTGGCGCCTGGCTATTCCCTGCAGATAAGGGTTGGTTGACAAAAATCCCCTTTTTCAAACATCTTAATCTGCCGGTTATGCTAGCCATGGGTCGCGGCCAATATATGATATTGGCGCTGCTGCTGATTGCTGTTTTAGTCGGCGTCCTGGCCCATAAGTTTGGCTTTCACCCAGCAGTGGGTGCCTATATGGCGGGTCTGATTATCAAGAAGGAGTACTTCGACTTTCATCCCGAGCGGCAGGTCGACTTTCATCAGCAAGCTATGGAAATGATCAACAATATCGCTTACTCGTGGATTGGCCCGGTATTCTTTGTCACCCTCGGCTGCAAGCTGATTTTTGATAGTGAATTGGCGATAACCGTGCTTCCCTACAGCCTGACATTGTTTGTCTGCCTGTTTGTTGCTCAGGTTCTCTCCGCAGGGCTAGCCGCGCGCTTTACCGGAAACTTTGACTGGGCATCTAGCTGGATGATTGGCTTTGGTATGTTAGGTCGTGCCGAACTGGCATTTGTGGTGATGGATATCGCCTTTATTGAACATCAGATATTCACCCTGGAAACCTTTTATACATTGATGCTCACAGCGTTCTTGCTGAATATTTGCGTACCACTGACTATTCGCTGGTGGAAGCCGCGCATGCCGGCAAACACAGTCTCCACGCAGCAGCCCCCATAACAGTCTACACCGCAAATTATAGAGCTCTAACGACCCACCTGAGTGCGATAGAGCGCAGTGGTCACCGGGTCGGAACAGCAAAATATCACCCATTCCATCAGCGGATTTTGGCGCAGTGCAGAATCCACCTGCTGCACTGCTATTTTGGTTGCGCGGTTGGCAGGGAAGCCCTTGGCGCCACCGTTGATCGGGGCAAAGGCAATGATTCGAAAATTCTCCTGTTTAGCCATATCCATGGCCTTGCGGTAACAGGCAGCCAACTGCTCTTCCTCGTGGTACTCGCCACCTCGCCACAAGGGGCTAATAACTTCGATAACCGGATTTGGCCTATCCCCTGATGCAGGCACAATTCGCACATCACCAATCAGGCAGCTCTCCTGCCTGAGCTGGCCCTGCGCAGCCTTATCGACCACCTGTGAATTGACCACTAAAGGGCTGACGATAGCATCCACTTTTAAACTGGCAACTTTGCCCTGATGTATTTTTATACGATGCACTATTTTTCCCACCTCGAAATAGACTTGCGGAGTATAGGAAAAAGTCCTCATTAGAACGGTGATGGCTGTCTCATTAACAATGACAAAATGTTAAAGATTAATCGCCTTGATTGCGCTGAGATCAACGTCCTCACGTTCGATTTTCAATGTCTCAAAATCAAACAGATCGGTGTCCGCCAATTGCGATGGGGATATATTCTGAACGGCGCCAAAAATCTGGTCGATTCGGCCCGGAAACTGACGTTCCCAATCCACTAGCATCTGCTTGACCACATTGCGCTGCAAGCCCTCTTGGGAACCACAGAGGTTGCAGGGAATAATTGGAAACTGCTTTAACTCTGCCAGTGCGATCAGATCCGACTCGCGGCAGTAAGCCAGCGGGCGAATAATAATATTCTTCTTATCATCGGAGAGCAGCTTTGGCGGCATCGCTTTAAGTTTTGCCTGATGGAACATATTTAAGAACAAAGTCTCGACAATATCATCGCGGTGATGACCCAGCGCGACTTTGGTACAGCCAATCTGCTCGGCAAAACCATAGAGAGTTCCACGGCGCAGACGTGAGCAGAGACTGCAGTAGGTTTTGCCCTCGGGAATCTTGCTAGTAACAATACTGTAGGTATCCTTCTCGAGAATATGGTATTCGATATCCAAAGTATCTAAATATTCAGGAAGAACATGCTCGGGAAAGCCCGGCTGCTTTTGATCCATATTTACCGCCACCAGATCAAACTTGATCGGCGCACTGGCTTGCAAGTTAAGCAGTATATCGAGCATGGCATAGGAATCTTTGCCTCCGGACATACAGACCATAATCCGATCGCCCTCTTCGATCATATTGTAATCGGCGATAGCCTGTCCCACATTGCGACGCAGGCGCTTTTGCAGTTTATTGGCTTCTAGCTGATTTTTTCGAATGGACATCTTGGGCTCTGTTCGCGGTTGCTTAAAAGCCGGCTATTGTAATTGCACTCTGTGGTTTTCACCAAGGGGCAGTTAGAGTTTTGTTGTAATCAATAATCTGTCGTCTGAACTTTCGAACTGCCATCCTGAACGTTTTCGCTGTCATCCTGAACTTTCTAACTGTCATCCTGAACTTTCTAACTGTCATCCTGAACTTTCTAACTGTCATCCTGAACGCAGTGAAGGATCACCACCAGATCACTCCTTAGTAGATATGAGTAACCTGACGGAGGTCCCTCGTCGCTGCGCTCTGTCGGGATGACGGTGGTTTTTTTGCCATCCTGAACGTTTTCGCTGTCATCCTGAACGCAGTGAAGGATCTCAACCAGATCACTCCTTAGTAGATATGAGTAACCTGACGGAGGTCCCTCGTCGCTACGCTCTGTCGGGATGACGGTGGTTTTTTGTTATCTCGAACGCATGTGAGAGATCTCTTCCAGGTCATCACAGAGGCCAAACAGTCTCAGGTGAATTCGGCCGTGCGTCATAGTTAAACTTCATATCACCACTAAAGCCAAGAATATACAGCGCCTTTTTATCATCAGCATAATGAGCAAATAATTTCAGCAGGCGTTTATCATCACCAAAATCCTCGCGGTACCAGTCAAAAATCTTTGATACGCGCATCTCGTGTCGACTCACTACCAGACCCCGCGGATGGTTGATAAATTCCCGCGCAGACTGCTTTAAAAGCTTATTGATATTAGCCGCTGTATAGGCACTGGCCTGAATCGCTGGACAGCCAACACTCGCGCAGCTCAAGCCAAAAATCACCTTATAGTCGTGCCAGATCGGGCGCAGAATACGATCGCCAATATCCGCCCTTCTCAGCTTGACCCCAGCCACTCTAATCCGCGGATTTAACTTGCGCGTATCCAGCGCGCGCGGATACTTTTTTAACAGGCTTTGAATGGTCAGTGCATTGTAGAGATTTAACCAGTAGGCTTTCTGTTCACGCTTGCGATATTGGCGAGGATCAATAGAGGTCATCTGCTCAATATAGGCATCCAATCTCTTACTGTCTCTGCGGCTGACATCGCCATAGCGAAAACGATTGATACCCGAGGGATGGTTGGTCAGCACATAGGTTTTTAAAAAGCGGTCAAAGGTCGAATGATCTATAATGGCCGGATTGGATTCATCGCTCTTGTTCCAGATTGGCCAGGATTGACTGTCGAGACCGGCAACAGCGGTCGAGGTGAAAACAGACAGATAGCCAAGGGCAACTGAGATCAAAAATAACCGTTTAAACGCGCGCATATAACAACTCCATTTGGGCTCGGGGTTAAAAACATTCAAGAGAGAATCACTTGGTAACACTGCCTTCAGGGGCAATCAATTTGGAGTCATCAGAACTTTGAACAGCATCACCAAAATCGACCAATCGCAGTCACAACTTATGCAAAAGGACCAGCAATTTGTCTGGCACCCCTACTCTTCGCTGACCGCGCCTATTCCCGCCTACGAGGTTGTCTCTGCCGAGGGTGTGACCCTGACATTGGCGGATGGCACTGAGCTGATTGATGGCATGGCTTCCTGGTGGTGTGCCATTCACGGCTACAATCATCCGGTCCTCAATGCGGCAGCAAAGAACCAGATCGATAAATTTAGTCATGTGATGTTTGGCGGCATAACCCATGCGCCGGCGGTGGATCTCTGTGAAAAGCTGGTGGAGATAACCCCACCTGGATTGGCCAAGGTATTTCTCTCTGACTCTGGATCTGTCGCTGTAGAAGTGGCGATCAAGATGGCCTTTCAATACTGGATTTCTCAGGGCCAGCCGAACAAAAACAAATTGCTTAGCCTGCGCAGTGGCTACCATGGCGATACGTTTGCCGCCATGTCAGTCTGCGATCCGGTCACTGGTATGCACCATATGTTTGATCAGGTGGTGGCCAAACAGTACTTTGCCCCCGCACCGCAGACCGGCATAGACGAAGAGTGGGATGAGGCTGATATTGCCGAATTTGCCAAGATTATTGGCGACAAGAAAGAGCAGCTGGCTGCAGTTATCTTAGAGCCCATCGTTCAGGGCGCTGGCGGAATGCGCTTCTATTCGCCCCACTACCTAAAGCGTGTTCGCGAACTCTGCGACCAGCACAATGTATTGTTGATCGCCGATGAAATTGCCACTGGCTTTGGTCGCAGCGGAAAATTATTTGCCTGCGAATGGGCGGGAATTTCGCCGGATATTATGTGTCTCGGCAAAGCGATTACCGGCGGCTATATGACCCTTGCCGCCACCCTGTGCAGCGAAGAAGTCAGCAACGGTATCTGCAATGGTGAAGCCGGCTGCTTTATGCACGGCCCAACCTTTATGGGCAACCCCCTCGCCTGTGCCGTGGCCAATGCGAGTATTGATCTGCTGCTTAACACTGATTGGCAAGCCAATATTCAGCGTATCGAAAACGCATTAAAAACTGAGCTGGCACCCTTCGAAGCTCTGCAAGACGTTGCCGAAACCCGCGTCTTAGGTGCTATTGGCGTGATTGAAATGAAAGAGCCTGTAATACTGGCGGAGATTCAGAAGCAGTTTGTCGCCGAGGGAATATGGGTGCGGCCGTTTGGGAAATTGGTCTATGTGATGCCGCCCTATATCACCAGCGACGAGCAGCTGCATAAGCTTGTGCAGGGGATTTATGCTGTTTTATCGAAAGGGTAAATAGCGGCTGATACTTGCTACAACGTCCCGTCATCCCAGCGCAGGCTGGGACCTCTTTGGCTAACAGCGTAATTCGATAGATCCCAGCCCCAGCCTTCGCGGGGTGACGTTCCTTCGCTGGGGTGACGTTCCTTCGGTGGGGTGACGCTCACCTTGGGATAACATTCCTAAGCTGGGATGACGGGGGATTTCAAAGAGATCCCCGCCAATCAATTCGGTTTTCCGGCTTGATAAATACCAGATGTGCATTACCCAACGCACGCTCCAGAAAGCCGCCCTCGCTATAGCAAAGATAGAACTCCCACATGCGAATAAATTGCTCGGAGTAACCCAGCGCCTTAACCTGCTCGATATTCTCAAAAAAGCGTTCGCGCCAGTGCTGCAATGTGGTGGCGTAATGGGGTCCAATATCTTCAAGATGAAACAGGCGCATATCAGTGGACTGTTTTACCGAACCGGCAATTGCACTGACCGAGGGAATAAATCCACCGGGGAAAATAAATTTCTGAATAAAATCCACCGAGTTAATCGCCTGATCATAGTATTGATCGGCAATGGTAATCGCCTGAATCAGCATAATGCCTTCGGGCTTTAGCAGTGAACTGCACTTGCCAAAGTAGGTATTCAGATACTGGTGCCCTACCGCCTCGATCATCTCAATAGAAACCAACTTATCGTACTGACCGCTAAGGTCGCGATAGTCTTCCATCAGTAAAGTAATTTTATCTTCGAGGCCGGCGGCGGCAACACGGCTTGCGGCCATGGCATGCTGTTCTTTAGAGATGGTTGTGGTGGTGACTTTACAGCCGTAATTAGTGGCGGCATAGATGGCAAATCCGCCCCAGCCGGTGCCGATTTCAATGACATGGTCGTCGCTGTTGAGTTGCAACTTGTCACAGATACGCTTGAGCTTGGCAACTGAGGCTTCTTCTAGGGTGGATTCAGGCTTGGGGTAGTAAGCGCTGGAGTACATCATTGTGGGGTCGAGAAATAACTCAAACATCTCATTGCCCAGATCATAATGGGCTTCGATATTGCGGCGACTGCCGCTCTGGGTATTGCGATTTAACCAGTGACCCACTCGCAATAGCGGTGCCTTAAATCTAGAGAGACTGCCCTCGACTGCCTCCATCACATGGCGATTGCGCACCATAATACGCACCAGTGCGGTTAGGTCGCTGCAGGTCCAGCAACCCTGCATATAGGACTCTCCGGCGGCTACAGTGCCACCAAAGGCGAGATCAGAATAGAAACGTGGCTCGATCACTTTGATATCTACACATAGTTCGCCACCATTGTCAGGCTGGCCAAAAATTATTTCACCACGGCTATCGGTAATGCGTATCTGCCCGTAGCTGATCTTTGCAAATCTTGCCATCACGCCTTTGCGAGCAAACTGGTCTATCCAGCGCGGTCGACTCGAGGTAATTTTTTGGGAAATATCTGTGCTCACGTTAGAATTCTCTCTTGTTATTATTTTTCATGGTATTGGCCACCGTGACCTAAAAATGGAACGCGCTTTAACCAGATTTTTAATGCCTGCCAATAGATTGCTGCAGTAACCTTCGCGGTCATCAGTGGCAGTCTCAATAACTGCTTTGCCAGTGTTGCCGAGGTTATAGATTTAGCCTGCATATCCAGCTCAACATCAAACACCCTCTGCCCCTGACGATGGTTGTGCATTTTTACCTGTAACTGCTCAGTTGGCAATGAAAACTCAAACTTATAGTGCATATCCATTGGCATAAATGGCGATACGGTAAATCGCTTGTCGGTGCGGTAATAGAGATTGGCGCCTTCAACCTCGGGCGTATCTTGCTCGTTTTCACCCAGCACATAACAGTAACGCTCTCCCCAGGGGGTATTGGTTACTTCTGCGACTATGCTGTGAATAGTTTCGCCATCGGCGTTAAAGCAGTAGTAAAAACTCACTGGATTAGATTTATAAAATAGATAGCGTAGGTTGGTTAAAAGGCGAATGGGGCCAGAGGGTCTGCTACCGGCTTTCTCGTTGACCAGTTCGCGTATGGAGTCAGCCAGCGGTTGATCTGGATTGCCGCTGTGGTCGGCACGATTAAACCAGGCAAAATTAAGTCGTTTGCTGGACCACAGCCAGTATTTATCAAACAGAGTCTCGACTTCATCGAGATCGAGATAGAGCATAAACAGCTGATAGCGAAACCTGTTCACTGCCGGCATATGTCGACAGTGGCCGATAGTGCCAGCGTAGAGTCGACTGTTAATGCCTAATTTCATATCACCCACTGCCTCTTATTGAAAGCCTGTTATTGAAAGCTATTTTTAAAATGCTCCAGAGCATCCAGCGCGCTGACTACGCCGTCCTCATGAAAACCATAGCGCCAGTATGCGCCGCAGTAGAAGGTGCGGCCGGTGTTGATCTCGGCCTGACGCGCCTGTGCAGCGACCGACTCTGGCGTGTATACCGGGTGCTGGTAGTTCATGCGTTTTAATACTTTACTCTGATCAATCGCAGCACTGTTATTTAATGTTACGCAAAATTGCTCTGGGCAATCAAAGCCCTGCAAAATATTCATGTTATAAGTGACCGGTACCCTGCCCTGATCTCCCTCGAGCAGATGGTAATTCCAGGCTGCCCAGGCAAGTTTACGCTGTGGCATAACAGACTCGTCTGTATGTAACAGCACTTCGTTATCCTGATAGGACATTGCGCCCAACACCTGCCGCTCAGCTTCACTGGGATCGGCGAGCATGGCTAGCGCCTGATCACTGTGACTGGCAATAAATACCGCATCAAAATGCTCTTCGCCTGCAGCACTGGTGATCACTACACCGTTCTCTGTGCGCTGAACTTTTTCAACCGGCGTAGACAGTCTAATTTTATCTTTAAAGGATGCGGTTAAAGCGCTGGCATAGGTTTTTGAGCCACCTTTAATTACGTACCAATCGGGGCGATCATTGACACTGAGCAGGCCATGATTTTGAAAGAAGCGAATTAGATAACGGGCGGGAAACTGGTACATAATCTGCAGATCTGCCGACCAGACTGCGGCGGCCATAGGGATTAAATACAGATCAATAAAAGCCTGGCTGAAGTTGCCGCGCTTTAAATATTCCCCAAGAGTAATATCGTCGATATCCTCAACGACCAGTGCGCTAGCCTCTTTATTAAAGCGCAGAATCTCAAAAATCATCTTCCAGAACGAGGGGCGAAATAGGTTCCGGCGCTGCGCAAACAGGCTGTTTAGGGTTGAACCCATATATTCCAGCCCGGTCTTCTCGCACTTGATACCAAAACTCATGGTGGACAGCTGTTCTTCTACACCGAGCTCGGCGAGTAATTTTATAAAGTTGGGATAGGTTTTGTGATTAAAAACAATAAAGCCTGAGTCGACCTGATAAGTTTTACCATTGGATTCTATATCGTGTGTATGGGTGTGACCGCCAATATAATTATTGGCCTCAAATACAGTGATCTCGTGCTCTTTATTGAGATGGTAAGCGGCGACATTACCGGAGATTCCTGTGCCAATAACTGCAATTTTCATATTGTTATTTTTTGCCTGTATTTTTATTGTTATTTTTTACTTTTATTCGGAGCCCAGTATCTGGTGAGGGGCCTTTTCCAATAGCTGGGGATTGTAGCCGAGACTAGCCACGAAGTGCTCTAATTCTGTGTATTTCTGCGCAGGTATTTGCGGGCTGCGGGCCATTATCCACACATAGTCGCGGTTGTTGCGACCAATCACCGTGTATTGATAGTCCGCATCCAAATAGACGATGCGGTAGTCCGCTTTAATCGGCCATAAAAACTGCATACCCCATTCCGCATTGGTCTGGGTATTTTTGATAAAGCCGCGGGGCTGGTAGGTTTTTTTCTCGCCATCAAAAGCATCAGCATTAAAAGTAAAAGTGGTGGCAATCGTACCATCGGCATCTAGGCGATAGGACTCGATGGGATTGTGTGCGCCCTTCTCAACAAAGGTGGGGATATTGGCAATCACATACCAGTCACCCATAAAGCGCTCTATATCAACATATTTAACTGTGGCCATAGGAGGCTGAGAATTGCAGCTTGCCAGCAAACAAACCATCGCGGCCAAGAGAGTCAATTTAATCTTTTTCATCGTTATTGCCCTGTGTGCGGTGCGAGATTATGCATAACTCGCTGATAGCGAATTAACCCACCGATCTGTAACTCTGATTCCAGCGATAGCCAGTTACCCGCAGCATCGTACTGCAAGCGCACATCGGCCTGGGGGCCAGCGATCAGCATATGGGTGATATTGTTTTGCTCAGAAAGGCTGGTACTGATCTCAACGGGCAGGTACTCACCAGATTCCGCATTGAGAAGAAAATCGGCCTCTAGAAACCGCGGATTCCAATAGGCAAAGCCTCTGGCACAGCCATCAATGGTCCGTGAACCCTCTGCGTTGGCCACTAAAAGACCCTCGGAACTGGAACTGGCATTGACGGTAAAGGTTTTACCCTGTTTGAGGGTTTGGCTTTTTAATGAGACCAGACAACCGCCCTGCCAGACTTCTTCGGCCTGATGGTGGTATTTTATTTTTTTGATTAATAGCACCTTAAAGTCCAGATGCATGGTCGAGGAGACTTGAAGATTTTCACCCTGCTCGAACAGGCGGAAATTGTGACTGCCGACTTCTCGATCGTTGATAAATACTTTGAAATCGAGGTTTGTCTCAATAGGTTCAACTGGCACACCTAAGGCAGCGCTACTCTGAGTTAACAGCAATAAAAGTGCGCCAGTTAGAAAGCCAATCACTGAGCTACTCCATTCATAACTATATTTCCACAACAACTTGCTTACGTGGCTTCCAAGGGAAGAAGGTATTAGTGGAATCTATATAGGCCTGATAATCAGGTCTGCGTGAGGTGATACCAACTTCCATATTGCCAACCCCGGAAAATTTCATCAGCAAAAAGCTCATTACCAGCGGCGCCACTAATATCCACACCGAAGCGGTTGGAATGGCAAAGATAAACCAGGCCCACCAGACGCAAAACTCACCAAAGTAATTGGGGTGGCGACAGTAGCGCCAAAGCCCAGTGTTCAAGGTTTTTTGATCCTGTACCACCTGCTGATTAAAGGCGTGTAACTGATTGTCTGCGACGCTCTCAAATAGAAAGCCAAATAGCCATAGGGCAACACCTGCGCTGTGCCAGAGACTCCAGGTTAGCGCGGTCTCCGCAGTCGCCCCAGCGTCGAATACGGGTACAAAGATAACACTGATTATCCAGGCGATTAGACCCTGAAATATAAAGATTAAGTAGAGGCTTTTAAGGCCAAAATTTGGTGAGTTGCGCTCGCGGATAACCTGATAGCGACGATCTTCAGGCTGATTGCGGCCACGCTTCATCAAGAAGTAGGTCAAGCGAAGCGCCCAGAGGGTAACCATGAGTAACATCACCAGACTGACCGTGCTTTCAATACCGGTGTGATAGGCGTAGGTAGCGGCTGCGGCCAGTGATAACAGCGACCAAATATAGTCGACTATGCTGACATCATCAATCGCCAGACTGATAAGCCAGGTGGTAACGGCAATCAGGAACAGTACCGGCAGTGCCTGCAACATCAGTTCCAGATTAATACTTAGTAGTAAATTCATTGAGCTTCTCCCTCAATTTGGCCCGAGCCATTAATTATTTCTGCTACCCAGAGGATTAGGGGCATCAGTATTGCCCAGCCCAATGATAGTGCGATTAAGGCGCGCTGGTTATCGAGAAATTCAACCGCGCCCAACTTTTCTCCAGCAATAAATGCCATGGGGCCAAATACCGCACCCATCGCCACGGCCAACAGCCAACGGCCCTTCATCCAGGCCATGGAGACATTGATGGTTGTTGCAAACAGTGCCCACATCACAACTAGCCAGTAAGGTGCTAGGCTGCTACCCAGAGAGGCTCCGGCATAAGCCAGCCACTGCTGAGACAGCAACAGGGTTTCCCAAGAAAATCCAATTATCACAGCGGCCAGAACCAGATATAACTCTGCACGGAAGTTTGCCACTCTGTAGAGGTGAACTGCGATCAACAAAACCGCCATAGATGAACCGAGCAGCGACATATTGCTGGCGGCACCGATCACACAGGCTAACCAGCCTATATGAAAAACACCAAAATTAAGAATTAGATTCATCCGTTGACCCCATTGCTTTTATTCTTCTGTTGTTACGCCCTATATCGGCAAAAGGATCATATACAGAGCTTACAAAAAAGCCCTGTGGCGGACTTTTAATTTATATTTAGAGAACTGGATAACAGAGTTGCAGATTAACGCTTGGTACGACGCGCCTGCTCAAGTTTTTCACTGGTATTCTGGCGCGCAGCGCTGCTTTTCTTAACCAACACATAGGTCGCACCTAGACCACCGTGATGCTTCTGTGCGGTGTGAAAGGCGAGCACCTGATCAAACTGTTTCAGCCAGTGATTAACACAGCTCTTTAGGATTGCCGGTCGTTCGCGGCCCTCACCTTTGCCGTGGGTAATCAGGGCGCAGCGCACCCCATGCTTTTGACAGTCATCGACAAAACGCCAAAGGGCTGTGCGCGCCTGCTCTACATTGTGGCGATGCAGGTCGAGTCGCGATTGGATTTCATATTTGCCCATACGCAGGTTTTTATACACGCCATGCTGAACACCGGGGCGAGAAAATTCGAGAGGATCCAGCGCTGCGACCTGAGTGATAATACTGTCGGGATCGAGGAAGTTGCCATCGGCCTGCATTTCCAACTGCGCGGCTTTGCGACGGGCTATAACACCGGGGGTAACTTCGGCAGACTTGGGTACAAAGGCGGCACCTTTGCCCTTAAGAGGTTCAACATCATCGCCAAACATTGAGCCGAACTGGTGCTGTGATCGATCTGACTGTGTGTCGGTCTGTTGTCCTATTGGGTCTATTGTCGTTGCGAGCCGATGACATGGCTGGGGTTCCTCTTGTTTTAACCATCTTTCTATGTTTTTTCGATCTTAAACTGGCCCCAGCCTGGGCTAGGGTGACGTTTCTGAACCAGCAGGACGTAATTGATTTATGTACCCAGTGTCCACTTAGGGTAAAATCGCCGGCCTGTCATTTACCGCCATCAGGAACAGACTATGCAGGTCAGCCACAACCACGTTATCACCCTTCACTATCAGCTTAAAGATGATAATGAGAGCCATTCTCGATAAAACTTACGAAAATGATCAGCCAATGGTTTATCTGCACGGGCACCGTCAGATGATTCGCGGCTTTGAGCTGGCGATTAAGGACGCTGAAGTCGGTGAAAAACGCAGCTTTTATGGTAATGCCTGCAGAGGGCTATGGACTGCGCAATGTGAATAATACTCAGCGTATTCCAACCAAATATCTCAAACATGAAGGCCGGTTAAGCGCTGGCCAGAGCATTAATGTAAATACTGACAACGGGGTAAAACCGGGGACTATTATCAAGGTCGGAAAATTTAATGCGGATGTCGACATGAACCATCCACTGGCGGGTAAGAACCTTCACTTTGATGTAGAGATTCTCAATATCCGCGCCGCCACGGAGGAGGAAGTCTCCCAGGGTCGTGTTAATGGCAACGGTGACTGTGGTGGCTGCGCTAGCTGCGACAACTGATGGAGCTTGTCTGGCAGCAATACCTGCTTATTGTTCTGGTGTTTATATGGAGCGGCTTTGTTCGCTCCGGGCTCGGCTTTGGCGGGGCGCTGTTTACCATCCCGTTTTTATTGCTGATTCACAATGACCCGCTGTTTTTTCTGCCGATTATCTCTATACATTTATTATTTTTTGCCTCGCTGACCCTGCTACCGAAAATAGGTACCTCAAAGCAGTCATTAGATAAAACCGATCAGCAACCGCTACCGACCGTTAACTGGCGCTTTGTACGCTACGCACTGCTGATTATGATTATCCCCAAATTAGCCGGGGTTGTTGGCCTGCTGATACTGCCGTCGGATTTAATGAACTGCATTATTTTCGTTTTAATCGGTGCCTACTCGATAACCTATATTATCGGTCGCCCCCTTCAGAGCAATAGCCGCGCTCTGGATATGCTGTTCTTGGTTCTCGGTGCCTATATCAGTGGTACCTCGCTTATTGGTGGGCCACTGGTTATAGCCGTGGCCATGCGCCATATAAAATCCCATGAGTTTCGCAATACCCTATTTGTACTGTGGACGGTACTGGTCAGTATTAAATTAGCTGCCTTTGCCTATGCCGGTGTCGATCTGCAGTTTGCCGCGGCACTCTGGCTGCTGCCCTTTGCCGCTATTGGACATTTTATTGGCCTGCGATTTCATCAACAGCTGCTGCAGCAGAGCAATGCCCGCTTCTATCAAATCCTCGGTGGCGTGCTGTTAACCGCCAGTGTTGCCGGGGTGGCGCAGATTCTCTACGGGTAAAAAGCATCCTCTGTGGCGATTGCGGCGAGCTTTGCTACTATAAAGGGAGTACAGCACTTTATAGGGAAGCCCCTACAAGGAAGCACTCTACAAGGAATAATGCCGCAATCCATGTCTCCTATATTTATGCGCTTGGCTATACCCGCAGTCTGCTTTGCAAGCGCACTGATATTGCGCAATTGGTTTATCAGCCACGGCCTCAACAATCCCACTGAAGAGCTAACCTTTCTACTGCTAAATCTTCCCTATATTCTGCTCGCCCTAACCGCACTGCTGGCGCTGTTGAGTGAGCATGCGGTGGAAGCTGGTATTAGCCTCTGTATGCTCTGCGCCTACTGGCTAGTTCAAACTCAGCTTCAGGTACCACTGGAAACTCAGCCTGCCGGGCAGATCTATTATCTTCTCAATCTATGGCTACCCTGCTTGATCTTTGCCTATGCCTTTATGCCGGAACAGAGTTACCGACAACCGCTGGGGCTGGCGGCCATTGCTCTGGCACCGGTGATTATTATTCTACTGGCGCGACTACTGGCCTTTGATAGCCAACTGTTTCTCGCCTCAGCGCAGCAAGCCCTTGGCAATCCGGTGTTTGGCAGCCATCTGCCAACCCTCTCTACCGCTCTCTACCTGATGGTTTTTGGTGCCTGTCTTAGCCTGTGTATATATCGGCAACAGACCATAGAGAGTTCCCTACTTGGCTGTTCGCTAATCACCTACAGTACCTTTGGCTGGATTCATCTAAACCATATTTCGGCGTTTATGTTTTCCGCTATCGGCGTATTACTGAGTATTAATTTAATTATCAGTCTGCTGAGTATTGGCTATCGCGATGAGCTCACTCAGATAGGCAACCGCCGGGCACTAAAACAGAGTGCTAAAAATCTTCGTGGCAGCTACGCTGTGGCGATGGTCGATGCGGATTATTTTAAAAAGATTAATGACCAGTACGGCCACGATCTCGGTGATCAGGCACTTCGGGTGATTGCTGGATTACTGCGTAAAACCGCCGATGGGGCAAAACCTTTTCGCTATGGTGGCGAGGAGTTCTGCCTGTTATTTAAGGGTAAATCCACACAGGAAGTAATAGATACTCTGGAGAAGATACGTCAGGCAATTGCCAATTACGATATGGTTATTCGCGATAAAAAGCATCGCCCCAGGGCCTCGAAACAGGGTGAAAAACGTCGCGGTGCCAGCCGTCGCAATGGCGACCTGCGCCTAACCGTTAGCATAGGGGTTGCCAGCAGTGACGACAGTGGGCATTTTGATCAGGTACTGAAAAGCGCCGACAAAGCGCTCTACCGCGCCAAGGCTAGAGGTCGCAATCGGGTGCAGGCGGCCTAGCTATGAAACACCGTGGTATCTTCCAGAGCGGCACGCTCAGTGCGGAAATTATTGGCAGCATTAGACTGATCAATATAGCCAAATGACAGCCCCATCAATAATTTAAACTGACTCTCTATACCCAACTCTTCGCGCACCAAATCCGGAAAACAGCTAATCGATGTCTGGGGGCAGGAACCTATACCGGCATTGGCAAGCGACAGCATCAATGTCTGGGCATACATACCCACATCGGCAGCAAGGCGTATAGTCTCGGGGAATTCATCAGTGACAAAAATAAATGCCACATGGGGTGCATCAAAAAACTCAAAGTTGCGCATCCATGACCAGGCGCGCTTTTCACGATCTTCGCGGGTGACTCCCTGATACTCCCAGAGCCCCAATGCAGAACAGATCTGGCGCTCGCGATAGGGACCAGTAAATTTCCCCTGCCATGGAAAATCGGAATTACCATTGGGGTTTTCCACTGCAGCGGCTTTCATTTTTTCGCGGAGACGATTGCAGGCTTCACCCGAGGCCACATGCACATGCCAGGGCTGAACATTGCAGTTGGACGGCGCCCAGTTGGCCAGTTCAAAAACCCCCTTCAAGGTGTTTTTATCAACGGCTTTGGGTAAAAACCCTCGGTAAGAATGTCTGGCGTGGACCGCATCGGCAAATTCCATGGCTCTCTCCTTGTTGCTTTTTTATAGGCTGTTAATCGAATCGACCATAGCAATGGGACTATAGGCTGTCCACATAGAATTCCGTCCAGACAGTCATGCTTAAAATTGCATCGCACCAAATAATTTATGCACCGGCAATAAAAAACCCTATGTTGTTAACATAGGGTTTAAGGCAAGCGTTAGGCGCAAGAAGCTATTCGAAATAGCTGGTAGGCATCGCCATAACACTCTCTATATTGGCACCCATGGTTTTAGCATGAGCATTTGCCCGGGGCAGAATACGCTCAAAGAAAAACTCGGCAGTGTGAAGCTTGGCTTCGAGGAATGTTTTATCCCCCTCACCGGCCTGCATCTGATGGTGGGCAGCGGCACTCATCTGCAGCCACATAAAGGCCATATAGGCGTAACCGGAGAACATTAGAAAATCGACTGACGCGGCACCGACATTATCCGGGTTGTTTTTCGCTCGCATTCCCAGCCGCAGAGCCAGATAGCGCCACTTGATTGCCAACTTGGTGACCTTCCAGGCCTGCTTGCGAAGGACTTTATTCTTACCCGCAGCCTTCCAGGGTAAAAACTGACCGGCAAATTTAAACATCTCGCCAGTAAAAATATTTAGCTGGTTTAATTTATCTAGCAGTACTTTTCGGCCAACCAGATCCAGCGCCTGAATACCGGTAGTGCCCTCATAGAGTGTCGCAATACGGCTATCGCGCAGAATCTGCTCCATGCCCCACTCTTTAATATAACCATGTCCACCAAATACCTGAACACCGTGATTGGCAGCCTCGACACCGAGCTCGGTAATAAAGCCTTTAAGAATTGGCGTACAAAAACCCAGACGTGCTTCCGCGGCCTCACGGGCCTGAGCCGTTTTACCGGCATTGTAGAGATCGGCGAATTGACTTGCGTAGGCCACCATGGCACGGCCACCCTCGGCAATCACTCGCTGGGTCAACAGCATACGACGCACATCTGGATGCTCAATAATTGCATCGGCTGGGCCATCAGGGTTTTTAACCCCAGAGATAGAACGCATCGCCAGACGTTCGCGGGCATAGGCTGATGCCCCCTGATAAGAGCGTTCTGCCGCTGCCGAACCCTGACTGGCAGTGCCAATACGCGCCACATTCATATAGGTGAACATGGCGGCAAGACCTTCATGGGGCTTGCCAATTAAAAAGCTTTTGGCATCGTCAAAGTTAAGCACGGCGGTGCCATTACCATGGATACCCATCTTGTGTTCGATAGAGCCGCATCTAACGCCATTGCGCTCACCCACTGAGCCATCGTCGGCGGGTAGAAACTTGGGGATAATAAACAGTGAAAGACCTTTGGTGCCCACGGGAGCATCAGGTAATTTTGCCAGCACTATATGGACAATATTTTCGGTGAGATCATGTTCGCCGGCACTGATAAATATCTTTGTGCCATTAACATTGAAACTGCCATCATCATTTGGCGTCGCTTTAGTTTTCATCAGACCCAAATCGGTACCGCAGTGGGGCTCGGTAAGGCACATGGTGCCACTCCAGACACCGCTGATTAGCTTGGTCAGATAATCCTGCTTCTGCTGATCAGTTCCGCTGGTCTCGAGAGTCGCTATAGCGCCTTCACTAAGACCCGGGTACATGGCCCAGGCCCAGTTGGCGGTGGTCATCATTTCATTGACGGCAATACTTAGCGAGGGAGGCAGCCCTTGGCCACCTAAATCAGGATCGCCGGTTAAGGTAGTCCAACCGGCTTCGATAAATTTCGCATAGGCTTCTTTAAAGCCTGCCGGGGTGGTTACTACCCCATCATTCCATGTACAGCCCTCATCACCAGTCTGGTAGATAGGTGCCAATTCATTTTCACAAAATTTGGCGGCTTCGGAAAAAATCGCCTCAAGCATATCTGGCGTCGCTTCTGTACCACCTTCAATATGCTGATATTTACTCTGCATATCCAGAACCTGATTAAACAGAAACAGGTAGTCACTGACGGGAACTTTATAATCTGGCATAACTAAGACCTATTAAATTAAATCTCGGAAATTAAACCGCTGAGATAAGCTTTTTCACCCATTCTGTTAAATAGCGAAAAATACTGGCCGGTCTCAAGCTGTCTGGTATAAAACTTTACGGTAGAAGGCAGGTACAGGGGCCGGTGAAAGACGACATCAACCGAGTATCCTGTTTCAGGCAGCTGATCTTCCAATGCTGCGATACAGCGTGATTTACTCCACATGCCGTGGGCAATTGCAGATTTAAAGCCAAAAAGTTTGGCTGTGAATGAAGACAGGTGGATAGGATTGCAATCCCCTGAGATGCGACCGTAGCGGCGGCCTGTGCCATTTGGCACCAGCCACTCCTGAGGGTTATCTCCGCGCATCAATTTTGGCTTTTCTCTTCGTGACATACCGGTTTCACAGTCAAATAAATAGGTAGAAACACCGGACCAAACCAGCTGATTATCAACCTTAGCGGAAAAGTCCATATTCCACTCTAAACCACGACTGGTCAGCAGGGAATCACCAATAGAGGCAGTCAAAGTGACCGGCTGCCTGATATCAAAAGACTCCAAAACAGAGACTTTATTGCCAAGGTGCATCTTGCCGAGAGCTCGTATTGGAAAATGCTGGTTGCTCATAATATTGAGAACCAGAGGCATTGATAGAGTCTGGAGGTAGGTAGCAGGTACCTGTGTTCCCAGCTTAAAACCACAGATTGACCTAAAAGCGGCTAGATGCCTAGGATCAATAACTAATTGTTGTTCCGCACTTAGGGCTGGTAATGAATCACTGATCTGGAAGGTAGTTTGCTTAAAAGCCAACTTACCCAATAGCGCAGGCATGCAGGGAAGTTTCTCTAATAAAATAGAGGGTTTGGCATCCAGAACATGATGCTCAGAAAACTTACTGGTGGATTGCGGACTATTCATAAGATCCATATTAGTATCTTTCTCCCTGTGAGTCATTGGCGCTAAAAAAACATAAGTTTGTCATTTCGGCCAATCCTGTATAATGCGTTTAAATTATTCGGTAATGTATATATATGGCAGCGTTAACTGATGCAGGAACTTTAGTACGACTCGCCTACCAAGGTCTAGTTAATCTTGGTATTGATGCCAATGAAGTTCTCAGGCGCTCGGGGCTTAAACCGGAACAGCTTTATAAATCCAACCTGCGCACTCATTTTTCTGCCCAGCCAAAATTCTGGCAGGCTGCCGTCGATCTATCCAATGACCCCTGTATTGGCCTGCATATTGGCGAGAAAATGCCGATTTATAAAGGCCAGATTCTGGACTACCTGTTTAACAGTAGCACCACCTTTGGTGAAGGGCTGCGCAGAAACATTAACTATCAGCGTCTGGTCAGCGATGCCCTGCAGGGAAAACTCGTTGAAGAGCCCGAACCCTATTTAACCGGCTACTTTACTGAGAAACAGTTTGTTACCCCGCATCTGACCGAGGCTTTATTGATGGGTCTTATTAAGGGCTTTCAAGCGGTCACCGACGGCGTATTCAAACCTACCAAGATTGCCTTCAGACATGCTCCCACTACAGATATCGCTGAGTATCAGCGTATCCTTGAATGTGATGTAGAGTTTAATGCCAAAGAGTTCAGGCTCTACTTTCCAAAGGAAGTTCTCAACTACCGCTCTCTAAACGCAGTGCCAGAACTTTTAAATTTACATGTAAAAGTCGCCGACCAGCATATGGAAATGCTGCAACAGAAAGACTTTATTGGCGAAGTAAAAACATTGATCGCCGCACTCTTGGAGAGCGGAGAAGCCAACTTGGAAACGGTTGCCGAAAAACTCAACATCACTCCGCGCCAACTAAGACATCAACTAAAAACCGCAGATACCAGTTTTCAGCAACTGCTAAACAGACACCGCCACTCTCTGGCCCTAAAACTACTTTCAAAAACCGATGAAGAGATTAGCCAAATTGTCTATCTCACCGGATTTTCAGAGCCCAGCACCTTTTACCGGGCCTTTAAGCGCTGGGAAGGCACAACTCCCATAGAGTATCGCCAAAGGCATTCCCACCTCTAGCATTTCCACTGACCTGTTCTTGAAGTAGAATGCAGCCTCCTTTAGATACAACACCTAGATACACCACCCACAGAGCAGTCACTTCTATGACCAACAGTGCAAACCCCGCCTTTGAGCTTTTGCGAACCCAGGAAATACCCTCCCTTAAACTGCGCTATGAAGAGTACCGCCATCGTGTCACCGGTGCCCAGCATATTCATCTAGCGGCAGACAACAAGGAAAATGTCTTTCTGGTGGCGCTGCGAACCGTGCCTATGGATTCCACTGGTGTGGCGCATATTCTCGAACATACCGCGCTCTGTGGAAGCGAAAAATACCCGGTACGCGACCCATTCTTTATGATGATTCGGCGCTCGCTAAATACCTTTATGAATGCCTTTACCAGCTCCGACTGGACCGCCTACCCTTTCGCCAGTCAGAACAAAAAAGATTTTAATAATCTGCTTAACGTCTATCTCGACTCGGTATTCTTTGCCCGTCTCGACCCACTGGATTTTGCGCAGGAAGGCCATCGTCTGGAGTTTGCCGACCCCGCAGATACAGGCTCAGAGCTGACCTATAAAGGTGTGGTATTCAATGAAATGAAAGGCGCTATGAGCTCGATTAATTCGACTCTCTGGCAGACCATGACTCAGCATCTCTATCCGACTAGTACCTACCACTACAACAGTGGCGGCGAACCGGCGGATATTCCCGATCTTAGCTACGATCAGTTTAAGGCCTTTTACGAGACCAACTACCATCCGAGCAATGCCATCTTTATCACCTTTGGTGATATACCGGCCGCAGAACATCAGGCCAGCTTCGAAGAGAACGCCCTGAGCCGCTTTGACAGGCTCGACTGCCATATTGCCGTTGAAAATGAGCAGCGCTACAGCGAGCCGCAGTATTTTGAAGAGGTCTATGCCGCTGATGATCAACAACCACTCGAAGATAACACCCATATTGTTATCTCCTGGTTACTCGGCGAGTCAACCGATCTAGAAGCCACCATGCAGGCCCGACTGCTGTCGAGCGTGCTGTTTGACAACAGTGGTTCACCCTTACTACGCGCACTGGAAACGACCGATCTGGGCACCGCGCCCTCACCGATGTGCGGCCTTGAAGATTCGCAAAAAGAGCTGTGTTTTGCCTGTGGTGTTGAAGGCTCGAACCCCGAACAGGCGGATGCGGTTGAAGCCCTGATTCTCGATGTACTGCGCGAGGTTGCCGAAAATGGTTTGCCTCAGGAACAGGTTGCAGCCAGCCTTCATCAACTGGAACTCTCCCAGCGCGAAGTCTCTGGCGGCGGTTATCCCTACGGCTTAAATTTAATTCTGACCTCACTGACCAGTGCCACTCACCGCGGCGATCCTATCGCGCTGTTAAATCTCGACCCGGTTCTGGAAAAACTCCAAGAGCAGATTCAGGATCCTGAATTTATTAAATCTCTGGCCCGTGACCTGCTGCTTAATAATCAGCACCGAATTCGTCTGGTGATGAAACCAGATACAGAGCTGGCACGACAAAAAGAGCAGGCCGAGAAAGACCGTTTAGCGGCGATTAAAGCCGACCTAAGCGACAACGAAAAACAGGCGATTGTCGATGGCGCTGCTGTCCTAAAAGAGCGTCAGGAGATGGAGGAAGATCTTGAAATTCTTCCCAAGGTTGGCATTGAAGATGTACCGGTTGAAATTGCCTATGCCGAAAAACAGTCTACAGCAAGCGAGCCCCTGCCACTCACTACCTACAGTGCCGGCACCAATGGCTTGGCCTATCAGCAGATTATTATGCCCATGCCCGCCCTTAGCGATGCACAGATGGATCTGTTGCCGCTCTACAGCACCTGCGTGACCGAAATGGGCGTTGGTGGCAGAGACTACCAGCAGACTCAGCTATGGCACTCCAGTGTGGTTGGTGCCTATTCTGCATCGGCCTCGGTGCGCTCTGATAAAGACAGTATTGAAACATTGCATGGCAATATCAGCTTCTCCGCCAAAGGTCTGGCGCGCAATCAGCAGGCAATGACAGAACTTATGCAGGAATCACTGCAGGAAACCGGCTTTAGTGAACTATCGCGCCTGCGTGAACTGGTTTCGCAGATTCGCACCCATCGCGAATCGACGATTGTCGGCAGCGGCCACTCTCTGGCAATGACAGCTGCATCTAGCGGACTCTCCGCGAATGCTTATCTAAGTCAGCGCTGGGGTGGCGTCACCGGCCTCTCTCTACTTAAGACTCTCGATCAGAGTCTCGAATCTAAAGCCGGACTAGAGGCACTTGCAGCACAGCTTGAAGAGATTCATCAGCTGGTATTGCAGCAGCCCCGCCAGTATCTACTGGTTGCTGAAGGCGAGCGCTTGGACAACTTTAAAAGCACTATGCAGGGAATATTCCCTAGCTCCAGTGCAACTACTGATTCGGTCAGTAATATCATCAGCTTTGATCCAACACTGGCACCGGTTAATCATTGCTGGACGACAAATACTCAGGTTAGCTTCTGCGCCAAGGCCTACCCCACGGTGCCTACTAGCCATAGTGATTCAGCCGCTCTGACCGTACTTGGCGGCGTCTTGCGCAACGGTTATCTGCACCGCACTATTCGCGAACAGGGCGGCGCCTATGGCGGCGGTGCCTCTCAGGACAATCAGTCCGGTGCATTTCGTTTTTACTCTTACCGCGACCCACGAATTGCCGGCACCCTTGAAGACTTTGATAATTCGATTAACTGGCTGTTGGAAAAACCTCTGGGTGCCGACAAAGTTGAAGAGGCTGTGCTCGGTGTTATTGGCGGTCTCGATAAGCCAGCTTCACCGGCTGGAGAAGCAATGCAGGCTTTTCACGGAGAGCTCAATGGCCGCAATAAAGACTCGATTGTGCAATTTAGAAACCGCGTACTCGCAGTAACTGACGAAGATTTAAAGCGCGTTGCCAGCACCTACCTGCGTCAGAAGAGGCACAGACAGCGGTAATTACCAATAGCGATCTGGCGGCTAAAACCGGCCTGGATATTATTGCGGTTTAACCACTATGACTAATGACTCTGCTTCGAAAGTAAAACGCGACGACCTATTTGCCAGCCCGCTGGGAAATGTGCCGCGCTTTGCTTTCGATCAGGCGGTAGTGGATGTGTTTCCAGATATGATCCAGCGCTCGGTGCCCGGCTACCAGACGATTATTAATCTCTGCGGTGAACTGGCTGCGCGTTTTGTTCAAGCTGATAGTAACTGCTACGACCTCGGCTGCTCTCTCGGCGCTTCATCACTGGCCATTCGCCAGCAGATAGATCAGCCCGGGGTGTCAATTATTGCGGTCGATAATTCGGCAGCGATGCTTGAACGCTGCCAGTCACTGCTTGATAACAAAGTGATACAAGGTCGAGAGACAGCCAGTGCAACTACTCGAAGCGGATATCTGCGATATTGAGATAACCAATGCTTCGCTGGTGGTGATGAACTTTACCCTGCAGTTTATTCCGCTGGATAAACGTCAGGCACTGCTGGAGAAGATTTATGCGGGACTGCTGCCCGGAGGCTGTCTGGTGATTTCCGAGAAGCTTTTATTTGAACCGGAGTCTTTAAATCAGCTGCTCTCAGAACTGCATCACCAGTTTAAAAGCGCGCAGGGTTACAGTGATCTAGAGATCAGCCAAAAGCGTGATTCAATTGAAAATGTGCTGATTCCCGAAACTCTAGACAGTCATATCAATAGACTCAAGGCCTGCGGTTTTGAGTCCGCAAGCCCCTGGTTCCAGTGTTTTAATTTTGCTTCTCTGGTGGCGATAAAGCCTGTTTAAGATTAACTAGCGGCCTAAAAAAGAAACTGCCATCTTAATCAGCTTTTTCACCTTCGGTGTATAGGGTGGATGCATCACATGAATGCTGCTCCATTTGTCCTCCAAAACACTGCGCTCATGGGAGAAAGCTTTAAAACCCCACTCCCCGCCGGACATACCAATACCACTGTTATTAACCCCACCGAACGGCAGATTAGGATGCACAAAGTGCATCACGGACTGATTGATGCAGGTGCCACCAGCGCTGGTTTCACTGAGTACCTTATCTATTGCCCGCTTATCCGAACTGTAAAAATACAGCGCCAGTGGTTTAGGTTGGCTATTGATATGAGCGAGAACAGTATCCAAATCGGTGTAAGTCAGAATTGGGAGCAGCGGACCAAAGATTTCTTCCTGCATAATTCGCGAGTCAGCACTCATACCCTCGACCAGAGTCGGAGCAATAGAGCGTTGCTGGCCATCAACCTGACCCCCAGTAATCAACTGGCCACCCTGTGCTAGAGCATCATTTAACAGACCAGATAAGCGACCATGGTGGGCAGCATTGGCTATCTGACAGTAATCATCATTCGCCAGCGCCTCTTCATCCAAACCATATTGGCGACCAATATAGGTCTTTAACTCGGCAATCAATATGTCCTTCACCGCCTCATCCACATAGAGGTAATCCGGAGCAATACAGGTCTGGCCATTATTGCTAAATTTACCAAAGGCAATGCTGCGGGCAGCCTTGGCAATATTGGCAGTCTTATCGACAATCACCGGGCTCTTACCCCCCAGCTCAAGGGTGACCGATGTGAGGTTTTTAGCCGCAGCGGCCATAACCAGTTTGCCCACCGCCGGACTACCGGTAAAAAAGATATGATCAAAAGGCAGGCTAGTCAGATAGGTGGACACCTCAGCGGTACCCTCAAACAGAGCCACCTCTTCAGGACGAAAAGCCTCGGCGACAATCTCGCTGATCACCTTGGACATATGCGGGGTCATTTCCGAAGGTTTAATGATCACCGTATTGCCCGCGGCAATCGCCGACATCATCGGGCCAAAGGTCAGATTAAACGGATAGTTCCAGGGGGATATCACCAGACTTGTGCCCTTCGGCTCGACAATAATTTTTGACGAGGTGCCGAGCATCGCCATAGACGCGCTGACCGGTGTGGCTTTCATCCACTTCTTAAGGTGTTTGCGGATATGGGCAAGTTCGGAGACCACGACCATAATCTCGCCCATATCCACTTCCGCTTCCGGCTTGCCAAAATCTGCGGCGGCCGCTGCGTACATCTTGGCATAGGAGGCTTTAAAGACTTTTTCAAAGCGCGCCAACACTTCGAGGCGCTCGTCACAGGTCGACTTGCGCAGCTTAAGTGCATAGGCCTTTTGCGCAGTAAATGTATGATCTATCGCGCTTTTATCCACAGCACTGATTTCTAAATTATTCATGGACCCCTCCTTGATAATTTTTTTATTTATTGAGCTGACATAGCCAAATAGTAACTCGATCAATAGTGCGGAGGCTTCTCCCCCTGCTGTAAATCACCCTCGGCAGCGACATCCTGCAATGTCTCCAGTCGCTCAAGCAGAGAGCGATGTGCCTTGGTCAATGAATCAATCTCTTTTTGTTGACGAAAAATCTCATCATTCAACTCGGCATTGCTCATTTCCAGATAGGCGAGTTTTTCCTCAAGCTGTTCAAATCTTTGCTCAAATAGCTGTTCACTTGAGTTTTTATTAATCTGTTCGGTCATTATTTTTTTTATTCCTCTCACTAAGCAGTAAACAATAACGGAAATACCTTATAATTTCCCGCTTAAATTTCCAGTAGCACTAATTTCGAGTAACAGTATGACCTCACCATCGATCCCTTCATCTCTCGACTACGGCCCGCTTTTTTGCTGGCTCGAAGAATCTGACCTCAGCCATTGGGGGCAGGAACTTCCACAGCTAATCGCCCATCAATTGCGTCGCGAACGCTGGGGGGATATGCCCGAATGGGAAGAAACCCTCAGACGCCTACCAGAGATCGACCCTCTGCATATAGACCTGAGCAATGGTGTGCATATTGGCGATATTAGCCTGATGGACAAGGGCCGACGTCTGGCGCTGCAAGCCACCCTGATGGGACTGCATCCATGGCGCAAAGGCCCGTACAATTTATTCGGTATGCCGCTCGATACGGAATGGCGCTCGGATTGGAAATGGGATCGAGTACTGCCCCATCTCGCGCCCCTAAAAGGCCGTACCGTGCTCGATGTTGGCTGCGGCAATGGCTACCACTGCTGGCGTATGCTCGGTGCCGGTGCTGAGCGGGTGATCGGTATCGACCCCTCAGCCAAGTTTGTCTTTCAGTTTGCCGCCATCAAACAGTTTGCCGGAAAACAGCTACCCGTCGATGTGCTACCTCTGGGTATAGAGCATATGCCGGAAAATATGGCCGCCTTTGACACAGTATTTTCTATGGGGATTCTCTATCACCGCCGCTCGCCCATGGACCATCTGCGCGAACTGCGCCAACTGTTAAAACCCGGCGGTCAGTTAGTTCTTGAGACACTGGTTATCGAAGGTGATGAAAACCAACTTCTAGTCCCCGAAGATCGCTACGCAAAAATGCCCAATGTCTGGTTCTTGCCAACACCAAATATGCTGATTAACTGGATGAAAAAGAACGGCCTGAAAAATCCGCGTATGGTTGATATTAGCACCACCAGTATTGAAGAGCAGCGCTCGACCGAATGGATGAAATTTGAATCTCTCAAAGACTTTTTAGACCCAGAAGATCCTACCAAAACCGTCGAGGGACACCCTGCGCCAATTCGTGCAGTATTTGTTGCCGAGGCACCCCAATAGAAAACATTTAATGCTACATTTAAGTCATTAATCATTAACAATCCAAAGGAAGTGCCATGAACAGGGTAATGATCAGCATCGCAACGATTCTATTAGTTCTCACATCTGCCTGCACCAATACCACGGGTAAAACCCCGATCGAAAAGCGCCAGGCAATCATTGATATGCGCAATCAGGTGCTCAGCGACCTCTACAAAGTCAAACCGGATGTCAAAGCGCAGATCAACAGCGCCGAGGGCTACGCCGTATTCAGTAATGCCAATATCAACCTTATCTTCGCCAGTATTGGCGGTGGTCACGGCGTTGTCCGTGACAACAAAAGCGCCACCAATACCTTTATGAAGATGGGTGAAGCCGGGGTTGGACTGGGCATAGGAGCCAAAGATTTTAGAGTAATCTTTGTCTTCCACAGCCGCGATGCGCTGACACAGTTTGTGGATAAAGGCTGGGCATTTGGCGTCAATGCCGACGCTGCAGCTAAAGCCAGTGAAAAAGGCGGCGCTGTCGGCGGCGAAGCAACCTTCGACAATATCACCGTCTATCAACTCACCGAATCAGGACTGGCACTGCAAGCGACCATCAAAGGAACCAAGTTCTGGCAGGATACCGAACTCAACTGATACCGAAAGCGCAACAACATGGAAGAGCTCTTGATCACACAACGATTTTGTGGGCCACCTAACTCCGGCAATGGTGGCTATAGCTGTGGACTGTTAAGTAAAAATATTGCCGGCGCCTGTCAAGTTCGGCTACACCAGCCACCACCTCTGGAAAGACCCCTCACAATCACTGAAGTCGGTGGCGAGTGGTTTCTAAAAGATGGCGATCAGCTGATAGGCTCGGCAAAACCGGCAGAACTAAGGTTGGTACCACCTGCTCCACCAACAATTGACCAAGCTCGCAGCGCAGAAAAACACTACAGAGGACATCATCAACACAGCTTTCCCACCTGCTTTGTCTGCGGCCCAAGCCGCGCAGGGGGCGATGGGTTACGACTATTTTGTGGCACAGTTGAAGATCGAGAAATGGTCGCCTGTCGTTGGCAGCCCCACGCAGATCTCCTCGATGACAGGGGCAATGTAAAACATGAATTTATCTGGTCTGCCCTCGACTGTCCCAGCTACTTCGCCCTGAATTCCGACAAAACCTGCCTGCTCGGGCAGATGACTGCCGCTATAGATAAGCCCGTCCCCGGTGATCAAGCGCTTATTATCTATGCCTGGGAACGCTCTATTGATGGCCGCAAACATTATTCAGCAGCCGCCCTAAGTACCTCCGATGGTCAAGTGCTGGCCCGCGCCGAACATCTATGGATAGAGCTAAAACAATAATCAAAAAAATGGCTGAAATAAAAAAACCGCCAGCGGTTACCAGCGGTTTTTTAACTAAAAGCAAAGTAGTATGGGTTACACCACAATAACTTCTTCTGCCGCCACATAAGGATAATTCAACGCCTCGGCCACCGCCTTATAGGTCACTTTACCGCTGTGAACATTAAGGCCATTCTGCAGGTTCTTATCTGTTAGTAATGCTTTTACCGGATCATCTGCCAATGCCAGCGCATAGGGCAATGTCGCGTTATTCAGCGCCATCGTCGAAGTGCGCGCCACACCGCCGGGCATATTGGCCACACAGTAATGCACCACATTATCAATTATAAAAGTGGGATCCTCATGAGTTGTGGCATGGGATGTTTCAAAGCAGCCGCCCTGATCAATCGCCACATCCACCATCACAGCCCCCTTTTTCATACGACTGATAATATCTCGATTCAACAGTTTCGGCGCCGCAGCACCGGGAATTAACACAGCACCAATCACCAAATCAGCCTCCAGCGCATAGTCTTCAATAGCCGCCACTGTCGAATAAACGCAGCGCGCCCTGCCCTCGTACTTTGCATCCAGCTGACGAAGACGCGGAATCGAGCGATCGAGAATAGTCACATCGGCACCCATACCCACCGCCATTGCAGCAGCATTGTCACCAACCACACCGCCACCAATCACCAAAACCTTGGCCGGAGCAACACCGGGAACACCGCCGAGCAGTACTCCACGACCACCCTGAGCCTTTTCCAAATGATAGGCCCCTGCCTGCACTGACATGCGCCCGGCCACCTCAGACATAGGTGCCAACAGAGGCAGCGCGCCCTGATTGTCAGTAACAGTCTCATAGGCGATACAGATAGCCCCGGACTCAATCAACAGCTCAGTCTGTTTTGGATCTGGCGCCAGATGCAGATAGGTGTAGAGAATCTGCCCGGGACGAAGCATTGCGCACTCAGCGGGCTGTGGCTCTTTAACCTTAATAATCATATCTGCCCCAGCAAAAACTTCTGCCGCAGTCTCGACTATCTCAGCACCAGCGCTACTATATTCCTGATTGGAAAAATCAATCGCCGTACCAGCATCGCTCTCAACCATTACCCGATGCCCGCGCGCCACCAACTCCATAACCGACGACGGAGTTAGACCAACTCGATACTCATGATTCTTAATCTCTTTGGGAACCCCAATCAACATAGCTCAACCCTTCTTTATCAGTCATTAGGCTTAATAATTATTGTAATATTAGGATTATCTATAAATATTTCTTACTGAATTAGAGCAATTTAAAGAATATTTTTCTATTATCAGAGTTTAAGCAGGAGAATTTATAGAAATGAGATCAAACGAGACTTCTAATATCGGCAATATCAGTAAAATAGACCGTAATATCCTGCGCATACTGCAAAAGGACGGGCGTATTAGTTATACCGACCTTGCCCGCGAGGTTGGACTCTCGGTAACCCCCTGTATCGAGCGGGTCAAACGGCTGGAGAAAAACGGTTATATCAAGGGTTACACTGCGAAGTTAAATCCCGAACTGCTAGATGTCGGGCTTGTGGTGTTTGTACAGATACGACTCAACCACACCTCACAGGAAAATTTCGAAGAATTCCGCCATTCAGTAATGAGCCTGCAAAATGTCCAGAGCTGCTTTCTGGTATCAGGCAACTACGACTATCTGATAAAAGCCAGAGTCGCCGATATGAGCGCTTATAGAGAGTTATTAGGCCATAGTATTCTACGACTTCCAGCCGTTAAGGAATCCACCAGTTACGTAGTTATGGAAGAGTTAAAAGAAACTATGGACATTCCAATCTCCTACGCTTAAAAATCTGCTAAAAACTGCCAATTCGGCAGCAGCAGTTGTTGACTCAATCGTCCCGCTCACCTATAGTACGCGACCTCAGAAATGAGACCTAAATGCACTCGTAGCTCAGCTGGATAGAGTACCCGGCTACGAACCGGGCGGTCGAAGGTTCGAATCCTTCCGAGTGCACCATATACGAAAAAACCCCATCGCTTGCGATGGGGTTTTTTCGTATATGGCACACGACGGAGGGTGAGAACCTTCTGTTCGACTAATTCCGCTCCAGCGGAATTTGAACCGAGCCGCAACGCGGCGATGCCCCACAGGGGTTAAAACACCGCCAAGGTGTTTTAAGTTAATCCTTCCAAACGCACTCGCTTGCGATGGGGTTTTTTCGTATATGGCACGCGACGGAGGGTGAGAACCTTCTGTTCGACTAATTCCGCTCCAGCGGAATTTGAACCGAGCCGCAACGCGGCGATGCCCCACAGGGGTTAAAACACCGCCAAGGTGTTTTAAGTTAATCCTTCCAAACGCACTCGCTTGCGATGGGGTTTTTTCGTATATGGCACACGACGGAGGGTGAGAACCTTCTGTTCGACTAATTCCGCTCCAGCGGAATTTGAACCGAGCCGCAACGCGGCGATGCCCCACAGGGGTTAAAACACCGCCAAGGTGTTTTAAGTTAATCCTTCCAAACGCACTCGCTTGCGATGGGGTTTTTTCGTATATGGCACACGACGGAGGGTGAGAACCTTCTGTTCGACTAATTCCGCTCCAGCGGAATTTGGACCGAGCCACAACGTGGCGAAGCCCCTTCGGGGTTAAAACACCTTCAAGGTGTTTTAAGTCAATCCTTCCAACTCGCCCACCCTGCAATCAATTTTTATATACCAAAACAACAACAGCTCAGAAACTTCTTCGATAATTCCACTTCAGTAAAATTTAAACCAAACCATAACGCCTCAAAGCTCCACAGGAGTTAAAGATTGTGACCTGATTGTGTATACAACAAGATAACTTTTAGTTATTGTCCGTATATACAGACTTTCAAGGAATGAAGGTGCCATGCAACAATATCCATTCAAGATCTCATCTAAAATAAAGACCAAACTCAAACAAAAACACAATGTCTC
The DNA here is from genome assembly GCA_943846685.1 of uncultured Pseudomonadales bacterium. Classification (GTDB taxonomy): domain Bacteria; phylum Pseudomonadota; class Gammaproteobacteria; order Pseudomonadales; family Porticoccaceae; genus HTCC2207. Next base: position 1,260,578 of record OX044363.1, on the reverse strand, counting down.
ACTTGAAGAAGTCGCCGAGAGCTTTTACAACAGATCCTACGGAACACTTACTCATAATAGGGAAGCACATAAAACACAACCACCGACTCAGTGGTTTATTGCCAAAAGCGACAAAGGCAGAATACTGAAAGTTATCTTTGTAATGGAGAATGGAAAGGTTTTTATCAAGTCATGCTTTGATGCCGATAAAGCCTCGCAACGTATATACAGAAAAGTGGCTAAATAGTCACTCCAAACAGTAACCGAAAGGTGATAGAAAATGTCTAAAAAAATTCAAGGTACCGAGAAAAACTGGGATGATGGCACTCTGGGCACTTCGCTGGAACACGCCGAGCCATCTGCAAATCGCTCTTTAGATATTGATGAAACATTAGCTATGCAGTCAATTTCTATCCGATTGGATAAGTCACTTATCGAAGACCTTAAAGTAATAGCCGATATCAACAACCTGGGCTATCAACCATTAATTCGACGCTATCTAACTCGGGCTGTAGAGGGAGAGATGAAACAACTGATTAGAAACAACGCCAACCTGCTAAAGAAAAAGGGCGTAGTAAGTCCCACTGATTTAAAACCAGGGAGAAAACGCGCCTAATTAAAGGCGAGTATGGTTTTCAATTTCTGCTACGAGGGGTAGTCTCTAATCAATATCTAGCAACAACTCCACCAACTCCCGCGGATGCGAACGCTGCGCATTATGATCACTCTCAAGAACCTCAACAGCCCACCCACGCGCCACAGCCAACTTCCAAGACGGATCAACCAACGCCCGAACCTTCCCTTGAACAACCTCCTCAACAAAAGGCACATAGGTCACAGGCAACCCCAACGCTTCAGGATTATCAAACGACACCGGCTCGCTAAGCGTCTTATAAGACTGAGGCACATCCCCGGGAATAGGCTTACCATTATCCAACCAGGGAAATTGAACCATCCCATCGACAATTTTATAACTGGAAAAACCGTTCCACAGATCTACCGCCGCCATCCCATCCGCCGGAACAAATGCATCAAGAAAAAAAGCCTGTTTAATATTCCCAGGCAACCGATCCATAACCCCAGTAATCACCATCCCGCCATAACTGTGACCCACCAACACAACCTGCTCCAATTCCTCAAATAAAATCAAATTGGTAACATCATCAATATGAGTGGTTAAACTAATTTCCGGACTAGCCAAATGCGCTCGCTCACCCAGTCCAGTAAGCGTGGCACGGTAAACAGTATGCCCCTCGGCACTCAGCAGCTGATCCACCCCCTTCCAGTCCCAACCGCCTCCACTTGCACCATGCACAAGGACATAGGTATAAACCGGTTTTACCGTTAGCTGGCTAGGGTTTACTGTATGCAGACTTTCTGTATCCAAGCTTACAGCTGCAGGAGCAACAGTGCCGGTAATTAAGCCAAGAAGAAGATGACGAAGTTTCATTATTGGTATCCTTTAAAGGCTAGCCATCATAACTAAATCTGCGATAGAAATTCGTAAACCTCTGCTTTAATCCTATCTCGAATTTTTCGCGCACCGTCAAGCTTCTCGTCAGGCACACCCTTCAGTGCAAGAAAGTCGAGTACCGACCAACCTAAAATTTGAGCCTGTTCCCCATAGATCATATCAACACTACCTCTAAAAACCGGACATTTTTCAGTCGAGGCCTCATGGCACAGTGTAATCACATAATCGAAGGTTTCATTGCTTGCATAACGATCAAACACAGTGGTTAAGGGAGCCGTCGAAAATTCAAATCCCGCCTCTTCCATAACCTGAACAGGTAGTCCGCCGAGGGTGCCTGATTCAAACCCTGAACTATAAACATCAATATGCTCCAGCCCCATTTTCCGAGCATAAAGCTCAGCAATTCTCGCCCGGCCACCAAAGAAAGTGCAAACAAAAAGAACTCTGACTTTATCCATCTGAACTCCGGAATTAAGGAAGTGAGTGTCAGGACTATATTCGAAATACTCACTTATGAATATACTTGAATGTACGTATCTGCGGAAAATGTGACCCAAAAGTCATCATAGGTTTAATGGGTGGCTACTAATCCAGCCCCAACTATAGCTAGCACAACACCAACCATCTTGCGCCGGGAAAGCTTTTCACCCAATAAAAAATAGGCAAGGATAATAATAAACACGGTAGACAACTGATTAAAAATCGCCGCCCTGCCCGCCTCCAGATATTTAAAGCCCGCCATCCAAAACAGGGTCGCTAAAAATGGCCCCAGTATTGCCATGGGAATAATCGTTCGCCACATATCCCTGCGCAAAAATCCGAGGAACAATGTCTCCCTGACCCGGCCGGGAAATCTGATCACAGCATAGAGATACATTGCAATTGCACCGATTAAAAAACGGAAACTACAGACCCAGATAAGTGACTCTTCGCGGAAAATATCCCGCACCATCAAAATGCCCAGCGCCATAATAATATGGGCACCAGCCGCGAGTAGGATACCCACCCAGAGATCCCTGGGATTTTTGATTTCTGCTGTCATTGTGGCGCCGACAAAAACACCAAACAGCACCATTATTCCGCCGATAATTTCCCAGGTACTGAGTATCTCGCCAAACATCATAAAACCGACAAAGGCAATGGACGGCGCATAGGCACAGTCTGCAAGCGCCTGCAAACTGGCACCTAAACGATTAACTGCTGCGGCAATCATGGTGTCAGCCACCGCTATTCCTAAAACTGCACTAACTACCAGACGCAAATAATCGTAGGGTTGCAGCTGAATAAAAAGCGGCTCACCAAGAACAACCAGAGTTAGTACAACAAGAATAAAAGCGACGAAATTTTTAAAAAAGGTCAGCGGAATCGGTGGAATCTGATGGCCGGCAACACGCATTAATATCAATGCAAAAGACCAGACCAGCGCCGAGCCAGCCGCGTAAAGATCACCAATAAGCACGATTGAGTATCACCTTAGTTGTGGAGCTCACACTCCCTGTGAGAGAAAACGTTTAGAGCGGGCTTTATACAGCAAAACACCTAAACTATTAACTGCCGGTAAACTTGGCCGGTCTTCGCTCAGAGAAGGCTTTAATACCTTCCTGGAGATCATTGGAGGGCAAACTGGAAATCAATGTATACATACCATTCATCAGCAAACTTTGATCAGTTGAAAGATTCTCGCTCTGCTGAAGCACAAATTTGGTACCGCGCACCGCCATAGGAGAGTTTGCCGCAATCTGATTAGCCAACTCCAAACCTGCATCCATAGCCTCTTGCGCAGACTCGTAGAGATCATTAACCAGCCCAATCTTCTCCGCGCGCTGGGCGTTAATATCCTTACCCGTATAGGCCAACTCGGCCACATGGCCGGCATTGAGAATCTTTGGTAGACGCTGCAGTGTGCCAATATCCGCAACCAGTCCAATACGGGTTTCACGCACACTAAACAACGCATCATTACTGGCTATCCGAATATCGCAGGCGCTAATTAAATCCACCCCCGCACCTAAACAATAGCCCTGAATCACCGCGATTACCGGTAGCGGGCAATCAGCAATCGCGGTTATTGCCGCCTGAAATTTACGGGTATGTTCCAACTGGCGCATATTGGCTTCCGCGGGCGAGCGAGCAGTACTGTTTTTATGCTCACTTAACGAGTCCTGAACCAGATCTATACCCGCGCAAAAATGCTGGCCGCGCCCAGCGATAATAATCGCGCCAATCTGATTATCTGAACACAACTCATCGAGTGCACCCTGAAAACCTGACCAGAGTTCGGTAGAGAGCGCATTGTATTTATCCGCACGGTCAAGCCAGAGTATGCCAACCGCGCCCTGCTTTTCGATGGTCAGTAGTTTTGTGGATAACGCCATTGCTCAACCCTCTATATTGATTTAGTTCTGTATTAACTAATTCCGGTAATCTTTTTCATCAGTTTATTCATACCGCCAATCCAGCGATCATAGTTAGAGGTTTTATTGCGCATATATTCCAATACAACCTCATGGGGCAGTATCAAAAACGCTTCACCCCGCAGCCCTTCAACCACCTTATCCGCCAACTCCTCCGGCTCCATCATGCCATCAGCACTGGCCGCCGTGGTCGCATCGTTATCCGATGCAGTCATTACCGTACGCACCGCCTGCGGGCAGAGCATCGAAACTTTAATACCCTGATGCTGATGGTGGATAGCTAGCCACTCACCAAAGCCTATAGCTGCATGCTTGGTCACCCCATAGGCCGCGGCACCCACTTGGTTTAACAGGCCTGCTGCCGAGGCTGTATTTAAAAAGTAACCGCCACCGCGGCCAACCATTCGTGGTACCAGATGGCGGGCGGCATAGAGATGGGACATCAGATTAACATCCCAACTAGTCTGCCATTGGCTATTGGGTGAATTTAAATCTGGCCCAATCCCCACTCCGGCATTGGAACAGAACAGATCAATCGGCCCAATCTGCGCTTCGGTAGTTTCGATCACTCGGACAATATCATCCTCAATAGAGACATCGGCCGTCATCGCCACACCATCGATCATTGCGGCGGTCGCCTGAGCATTTTCGGCATTGATATCCACGGCGACAATCTGCTTGGCACCCTCTGCCTTAAAACGAATGGCCAACGCTCTGCCGATACCACTGCCGGCACCGGTAATCACAATAATTTTATTCGCAAGTTCCAATTGATCTCTCCCCCAATTTTTAAAGCACTATCAGCTCAATTTAAATTAACTCTCCGAGATGTTCTTTGCGGAAAGCCTTTAGCTCGTCGAGACGTTCCGCCTCTACCATATCAACCCATCCTGGGTTGGCGATCAATGCGCGACCTACAGCGACCAGATCAAATTGATTGGCCTCCATACGGCGCAGTAATTCTTCAAGACTGGCCGGCTCCGCTTCACGGAATGTTCTCTGGCCGGGCTCTGGTATAAAGTCAGCGTTTAAACCCACACTGCCAACAGTAATAGCGGGCTTACCGGTAAGCTTACGAACCCAACCGGCCAGATTTAAATCACTGCCAGAAAATTCTGGCTCCCAAAAACGCCGCTGGGAGCAGTGGAATATATCGACACCGGCATCACTCAGGGGCTTTAAAAAAGCCTCGAGCTGTTCAGGACTCTCGGCCAGACGGGCTGTGTAATCCTGTTGCTTCCACTGCGACCAACGCAAGATAATCGGGAAATCTGGCCCTACCGCGGCACGGGTAGCTTTAATCACTTCAACCGCAAAGCGCGAGCGATTCTGCAGAGAACCCCCATAGCCATCTTCCCGCTGATTGGTGCCCTCCCAGAAAAATTGGTCGATCAAATAGCCGTGGGCACCGTGCAGTTCGACGGCATCAAAACCCAGTCGCTGGGCATCGGCCGCACCCTGAGCAAAGGCCTGCACCACATCATCTATATCCTCTTGAGTCATAATATGGCGATTGACCTTGCCGGGCATATTCATCCCCGAGGGAGAATAGCCGGGGGCATCCCCTTCCGGTGGCGTGCCCGCTTTGCGCATAGCACCCACATGCCAAAGTTGCGGGGCAATTTTTCCACCGGCCTCGTGAACGGCATCAACGACCTTCTTCCAACCGGCCAGTCTCTCCTCTCCATAGAAGTAAGGCACGCCGGGATAACAGCAGGCACCAATATGGTCGACACAGGTTCCCTCAGTAATAATCAATCCAACTCCACCCTGGGCACGACGACGGTAATAATCGACCACATTATCACCGGGAATATTATTGTTCGGTGAAAAGTTGCGCGTCATCGGCGCCATTACAATACGGTTTTTCAGGCTTAGATTGCCAAGGGAAAAAGATTGAAAAAGACTGTTATTACTCATAGTTAGATCGCAGTTTATTATTGTATTTTTAGTTCACTGGGAGTTGAAGCACTCTAATATCTGAAACTTTATGATCTGGCACTTACTGTGTCAATATAATCACCAATTGCTTATACTCATTCAAACTCAGAAAAAGCGGCGATAAAATAACAGACCGTACTCCGAGGCAGAAGAACTATGTTAACGCAAAGTACCCACAACACAGAGAGCATTCACTGCCCCTTACTGGCAGTATTTGTGACCCTGCTGGTCACGCTTTGTGCCTTTGCAACAGACACTGCCGTCGCAGATCAACGCCCCAATATTGTTGTTATTGTTGTCGATGATGCAGGGCTCACCGACTTTGCCCCCTTTGGTGGCGAAGCGCGAATGCCAACCATTCAAGCTCTTGCCGATCGCGGTGCGAAATTTACTCAGCATCACAGCTCACCACTCTGCGCGCCCTCTCGGGCCATGCTACTGACTGGCATTGATAATCACCGCACCGGAATAGCCACTATCCCGGAGATTATTCCGGCAGAACACAGAGATAAGCCCGGCTATTCCCTGTCACTTGAGCCGGGGGTTTTAACTCTGGCCGACCGATTAAAAGCCGTTGGCTATCAAACTTATATTAGCGGTAAGTGGCATCTGGGTTCACGCCCTGAAGATCTACCCAATGCCCACGGCTTTGACCGCTCCTTTGCTCTGGATGCCTCCGGTGCCGATAATTGGGAACAAAAATCCTATATGGGCTTTTATGATAGCGCCCCCTGGTTTGAGGATGGCAAACCAGCCCAGCTGCCGGATAACTTCTATTCATCAGAATTTATTATTGACCGAATGATTGATTATGTGGATCAGGGCATAAAGAGCAGACCATTCTTTTCCTATATCGCCTTTCAGGCCATACATATTCCAGTTCAGGCACCCCGTGAAATAACCGACCTCTACAACGGCGTCTATGATCAGGGCTGGCATACCCTGCAAAAACAGCGCTGGCAGCGAGCCGTGGAACTGGGTTTGATCCCAAGAGAATCAGCCCCGGCCTATATGCCTGAGACCGCAAGAGACTGGGAATCTCTCGATAGCAAAGAGAAACAACTCTACGCCCGCTCAATGGCGGTTCAGGCGGCAATGCTCGATGCAATGGACCGACATATAGGACGCTTTGTCGATTACCTTGAGCAGCAGGGCGAATTGGACAACACCCTATTTGTAGTCACCTCGGACAATGGCCCTGAACCCAGCGACCCCTATCAGTGGTTGAGCTCAAGAATATGGATGGCAACTCATGGCTACCACCATAATATTGAGACTCTTGGGGAAAAAGGCAGCATGGGGTTTATCGGGCCGGAATGGGCCAGCGCGACAGCATCCCCGGGCGGCCTGTTTAAGTTCTACGCCAGCGAGGGCGGTATTCGCGTTCCGCTTATTATTGCCGGCCCAAATATCCCGGACTTATCAACAACAAAACCATCAGTTATCAACGCCTTTTCTATGGTTACTGATATCACACCGACTATTCTTGACTATATTGGCCTTGATTATATTCAAGCGGCAGAGGATACGCAGAATCCCCCAGAAGTTGCCATTACCGGACGCAGTCTTATGCCACTATTAAATGGCTCGCAGCGCGCAGTCTATGGCCCCAATGAACCCATCGGCATGGAAGTCTCCGGCAACTCCGCTCTATTTAAGGGCGATTACAAGATCACCCGCAATACCCCACCACAGGGCGATAATATTTGGCGTCTCTACAACCTTGCCAAAGATCCCGGCGAGACACTGGATTTGCGGGAAAAGGAACACCATAAATTTGCAGAATTAATGCTTGATTACGAAGCTTATGAAAAAGAGTTTGGCGTACTGCCAATCCCAAAAAACTTCGATCATATGAAGCAGATTTACGCCAATACAGTCCGCAAAATGATGGCTGCCAATTGGACAAGCCTTTTACTGGCAAGCTTTATTTTAATCGGCTTAATGGCAGTGTTTATTTATATTCTCTATCGAAAAAAGAGAACTTAAGGAAAACTTAAGAAGAGCTTAAAGAGAACTTTATGAGTGAATCAATTATTTTATATGGCACACCCATGTCCCTCTATACCGGAAGAGCTCGCGCCTATCTGCGCAAACAGCATATTCCTTTCGATGAACGTATGCCCGGCGATCCACGTTTTGCCGCAGAGATTTTTCCGCAGGTACAACGCTTGGTTATTCCTGTGGTTGAACTTGGCAACGGCGATATAGTTCAAGATAGTCTGGCGATTATTAACCACTTTGAGCAGAGTGATCAAAAGCGGTTTTCAGTCTATCCGGAGAGCCCCATAGTATTGCTTAGCGCACTGATACTGGATCTATTTGGTGCCGAGGGTCTATTAAGGCCAGCTATGCATTACCGCTGGAATTACTTTGAACAAAACAAGGCTCTTTTGCAGGCCGAGTTCGGAGACTGTGCGGCACCAGCAGCCGGCATAGAGGTCACTCAGGCAGTAGCCGCACAGGCGATGGCGCCCATGCAGGGTTATCTGCCACCGCTGGGGATTAATGATCAGAGTATTCCGGCTATTGAAGAGCAGTATTTGGAGTTACTGGAGCTGCTGCAAAAACATTTACTCGACCATCCCTATATGCTCGGAGGCCTGCCTTCAATCGCTGACTACGGACTTTATGCCCCGCTTTACGCTCATCTGGCCAGAGATATTTATCCCAGCCAGCTGATGAAACAAAAGGCGCCGCGGCTATTTCGCTGGACCGAACGGATGAGTGCCGAAAATACCGATATGCCCGAATATGGGGAGTATCGGGAACACAATCAAAACTATTTTCCAGACGATCAAATTCCGCAAACCCTTATCGATATTTTAAGCCTAGTAGCCCGCGACTATATTCCCGAGCTAGAGGAAACTGTCAACGCCACTAACCGCTGGCTAGCCGAACACCCCGAAATAGAAACTGGCGCCACGGTAACCGAAAAACCTCATCAACAGACAATTGGCAGAATAGAATTTCAATTCCGCGATATTCTCTGCAGCGGTGTCAATAAACCCTACCGGCTAACGCTTATTCAGCGTATTAGCGATGCTTACGATGCACTAGACCAGGAGAGCCGCGCAGCCTGTATCAAGTTTTTCGCCCCCATGGGTCTGGATACTCTACTAACCTTAAAGGCTAACCGACGTATTGAAAGAGCCAATAACCTTGAGGTTTGGGGCGCAGAAACAATTAACCTGCAAGGAGCGCAGCCGCAATGATAGAACTCTATACAGCGCCGACCCCGAATGGTCACAAGGCCTCCTGTACGCTCGAGGCCATGGAACTGCCCTACGAGGTGCATCTGGTTGATATCAGCAGTGGTGACCAGCATAAGTCAGAGTTTCGGGCAATAAACCCCAATGGACGTATTCCGGCAATTATTGATCGAGACAATAATAACTTTGCGGTTTTTGAATCCGCCGCGATTATGATTTATCTTGCCGAGCTAACCGGAAAACTGTTGCCTAGCGATATCAATGGCCGCTCGAAAGTTCTCCAGTGGCTGATGTTTCAGATCGGCGGCGTGGGTCCAATGATGGGACAGGCCAATGTTTTTTATCGTTACCTGCCAGAGAAAATCCCCACGGCGATCAGCCGCTATCAAAATGAATGCCGGCGGCTGTTTGAAGTGTTGGATACTCACTTAGCGGATAACGAATGGCTGGCTGATGATTTCTCTATTGCCGATATCGCCAACTGGTGTTGGGTCCGCACCTATAAATGGTCGGGGGTTTCTCGCGACGGACTGGAAAATCTCGACCGCTGGCTAGGGGCAATCACCGAGATACCGGCGATGCGCAAAGGAGTACAGGTGCCGGTCAGCATGGAGAGCCTGATTGAGAATGAAAAAGCTGCTGAAGAATTTATTAACAAAGCACGCAATTCTGTTCAAACATAAATAAGAGTTGAGAAAAACCCTATGTCGACAATGAATCTAAGCCTCAGAGATGGCATCCATATATTAACGCTGACCAATGCCGCCAATGATAATACCTTTACTACCGAGGTGATGGACGAATATATCGCCGCCTTTGATACAGTTGAAAGTTATAAGGGCAACAGCGCGCTGATTATCACCTGCGAAGATGAAAAGACTTTTAGTACCGGGATTAATTTAGCCTGGCTGAGCGAACAGTCAGCGCAGGGACAAGCGGATTTTATGCAGGCGTTTCACCATATGCTGCTGCGCTTTGCGCTGCTCAATATTCCCACCATCGCCTGTATTAATGGCAATGCCTATGCCGGCGGTGCGATTCTCGCGTCGGCTGCAGACTTTAGATTGATGCGTGAAGACCGCGGTCGCTTCTGCTTTCCAGAGGTGAATATTCCACTTCCATTTACACCGGTTACTCTAAGCATGGTCAGCTTGCTACCCAACCCGCAGGCACTAAAAAACATGCTGCTTACCGGCATTGCCTACACGGGTATAGAAGCCGAAGCGCTCAATATTGTCGACAGCATTCATCCAGCGGATCAGTTGCAGATATCGGCCTTTAACTTGGCCCAGATGCTGGCGACAAAAGATCGCGCCATCTACACCAGTATTCGCAATGATATGCGCCCGCAAATACAGCGATTGCTGAACGAACTTTCAGGCCCCATTTAAAACTAAGTGCTTAAAACTAAGCTCTTAAAAATAAATGCTTAAAACTATTTGCTTAAAAATTTATTGGAGAAATATCCGTGGCTAAAAACCCAAGCACTACAACCCTATTTGATCTGAGCGGCAAGATTGCCCTAGTCACCGGTGCCAGCCGCGGTATCGGCGAAGCTATCGCCAAATTACTCGCCGAACAAGGCGCTCATGTGATTGTCTCCAGCCGCAAAATTGATGGCTGTCAGTTGGTTGCCGATGCCATCATTAGTGCCGGTGGCAGCGCCGAAGCACTGCCCTGCCATGTTGGCAATATGGCACAAATTGAAGAGACCTTTGCCTTTATCAAAGAGAAATTTGGCCGGCTGGATATTCTGGTGAACAACGCCGCGACCAACCCTTATTTCGGCCATATTCTCGATACCGACCTCGGCGCCTATACAAAAACGGTCGATGTAAATATTCGCGGCTACTTTTTTATGTCAGTCGAAGCCGGCAAGCTAATGCGTGAAAACGGCGGTGGCGCAATTGTAAATACCGCCTCGGTCAATGCACTGCAGCCGGGTATGGCACAGGGCATCTACTCCATTACCAAAGCCGCTGTAGTAAATATGACCAAAGCCTTTGCCAAAGAGTGCGGCGAATTTGGTATTCGCGTCAATGCCCTACTGCCCGGCATGACCAAAACTCAATTTGCCGGCGCGCTATTTGCCAATAAAGAAATGTATAACGCAGCCATGCAAACCATTCCAATGAAACGCCATGCAGAACCCAACGAGATGGCTGGCACGGTTCTCTACCTGGTATCAGATGCCTCTACCTACACCAATGGCGAATGTATTGTGGTCGATGGAGGCCTGACAATTTAAACTCAAGGTCGACATAGCTCAACTCAACAGAACATATTCTCCTGCAAGTTAAAATTCATCATCTATACTTTAAAACATGGTGTATTTAGTTGGGGGGCTAAACCATGGACCTGTCAATCTATCCAAATCGTTCATATCTAAAATTCGTACTATTAACCGCCCTGCTCTCGCTGCTTGCGATGGGTCTGTCTTCTCCGTCTGAAGCAAAAGTATGGTCAGAGAGAAAATTTGAAAAGACCATTCTTAAAATCGATAAAGATCTCAATCGAAAACGCTGGAAGACCGTTATAAAGCGCAGCCAAAAAGCGCTGCCTCAATGTGTCGCCCTCTATTCCGAGCGCGCTCTAACCTGTATTTTTATCCTCAGGAATATTAATCAAAGCTATGAAAAAATGCATGTTTTCAATCCGGATAACAGCCAGATAGAAAATGCTTATAGGTTGTCCACTGAAGTGCTTGGCAAAACTCACTTCACCACCAACAGTGCGCGTGATTACTACTATAAATATCTGATTTTCACCGAGAGTTACGCCCCTGCTATACCTCTCTTAAAAGAATTTATTGAGATTGAGAAAAACACTAAAAATGATGCCTACCAGCTAATGGAGCGTTATAAGCAGCTTTATGCACTGGAGGGTTTGACAGAAAACTGGCCTGAAGAGGAAGCGGCCCTGACTCTGGTTATGAAACTGGCAAGAGATGTGTTGGGTGAGGAAAGCGAAGATTTTAAAGCCGCAGTCGAGGCGCTTGCCTACAATTACTGCACGCAGAAAAAATATTACGAGTACTTTGAACTGATAAAGGCAGAGCAACAGGAAGTATCTTGCTTTTCAGAACCTAACAGCTAAATTAAATAGCCTCAAACAAAAAACCCCGCTATAAATAGCGGGGTTTTCTTTTAACGCCAAATAAAATTAAGCGTTTTCTAGCTGATAAAAATCCATCAAAATCTGAGCGACTTCCGGGCGTGAGAACTCAGGTGGTGGCGCAATGCCTTCACCCAACATCTGACGAACCTTAGTACCAGACAGCAGGATAAAGTCTTCTTTAGTGTGACCTTCAGCTTCGTTCATCATCACAACACGATCAAGCTTCTTAGAATAAGCGGTGTGGTCAGCATTGAAGATTTCGATATCCAGTGAACCGGCAGGTACCTTATCGGCAAAGATAGTCTGAGCATCGAAAGCACCATAATAGTCGCCAACACCAGCGTGGTCACGACCAACAATCAGGTGAGTACAACCCATATTCTGACGGAATACCGCGTGCAGTACCGCTTCACGTGGGCCAGCATAGAGCATATCGAAACCGTAGCCGGTGACCATCACAGTGTTCTCAGGGAAGTACAGCTCAACCATCTTACGGATGCAGTCATCGCGCACAGAGGCAGGGATATCGCCCTTCTTAAGCTTGCCCAGCAGCATATGAACAACGATACCATCAGCGTCCAAACGCTCCATAGCCATATGACACAGCTCTTCGTGAGCACGGTGCATAGGGTTACGAGTCTGGAAGGCAACAACTTTATTCCAACCGCGCTCGGCAATCTCGTTGCGAATCTCAACCGCAGTACGGAAAGTATCCGGGAAGTCAGCCTGGAAGTAGCTCAGACTCAATACCTGAATATCACCAGAAACCACATTGCGACCCAGGTTAGTAAAAGTAGCAACACCAGGATGCTCAGGATCAACAGTACCAAATATTTCCTGCGCCATAGACTGGACTTGCTCGTCGCTGACCGACTCAATTGCAGCCACATCCATAATCGCCATCACCGGGTTGCCCTCAGTGTTGGGATCGCGCAGGGCAATACGAGAAGCACCGGCAATCTCAGTGACATCTTCAACCAAGTTGAGAACAGGAACAGGCCAGAACAGACCCTCTGACGTGTGCAGGTTTTCAGAAACGCTCAGTGCATCAGCCAAATTCATATAACCGCTTAAAGGGTTAAAGTAACCGGCACCCAACATAACAGCATTGGCCGCAGCCGCTGAGTTGAGTAACAGTGAAGGCAGAGTCTCTGCTTCCGCTAACAGTTGCTGGTGTAATTGCGCGTCTTCCACTAAAAGTGGGTTTAAAACTTCAGAGCCATGGGGCTTAATCAAAGGTGTATCTCCATCAATATATCAGTAAATTTTTAAAGTAGTTTAGTCCTGTTTGCCGAACATAAAAGCGTGGCAGACAAAAAACAGACCTAAGCAATAAAACCGTTCTTTTCGAGGTAAGAGATAATAATCTCCACTTCTTCTTCGAGGGTCATCTTATCTGTGTGCAGATGAATCTCTGGCTTTAATGGCTCCTCATAGGGGTCATCAATACCAGTGAAGTTCTTTATTTCACCAGCGCGGGCTTTCTTATACAGACCCTTGGGATCACGCTCTTCAGCCGCAGCCAGTGAGCAATCGATAAATACTTCAATAAAGGCAAAACCAGAATCGTCGTGCAGTGCACGAACCTGATCGCGGTCGTCGCGGTAGGGACTAATAAAGCTAGAAAGCGCCATAACACCAGAATCAACAAACAGCTTGGCGATTTCACCAATACGACGGATATTCTCGGTGCGGTCTTCTGCAGAGAAACCCAGATTTTTGTTGATACCGAGACGAACATTGTCGCCATCTAAACGATAGCTAAGCTTGCCGCGATTGAATAAGGCCTGCTCCAGTGCAACAGCCACAGTGCTTTTACCACTGCCAGATAAACCGGTAAACCAAAGGGTAGCGCCGCGTTGGCCTAAAAGTGCACCGCGATCTTCAGTTGAAATATCACCATCGTGCCAATGCACATTTGTTGCTTTTTGCTCTGCCATGCTTGTTCCCTGATCCGGTAAATTAATGGCGCGATAGTAGAGACTTTCCATTAACAAGTAAAACAGGATATTATGATTTCAATAATCGATTTTATCGATAAGAAACGCCTATTTGTGAGTGAATCATGAAATACAGCTTGAGCCAAAGATGAAATATAGCCTTAGACAACTAGAGATATTTCTCGCTATCGCCCGCTTCCAGAATATATCCCGGGCCGCAGAGAGCCTGCATATGTCCCAGTCGGCCGCCAGCGCCGCCCTACAGAATCTCGAACAGGGTTACAACATCAGCCTGTTTGATCGTATCGGCAAAAAGCTCGAACTCAACGAAGTGGGCAATACGTTGCGCAGCAAAGCAGAGCTTTTGGTTTCTCACGCCCATGAATTCGATGAAGCGCTACAGGGACACAATGAAATCGGCCATCTAACCTTAGGTGCCAGCTTTACGATAGGCAACCACCTCGCCGTCACCTATCTGGCAGGCTATCTAGGCGACCATCCAGAAGCCCAAGTCGACATCAACGTCGCCAACAGTTCTGATGTTGTCGCACAGGTGCTTAATTTTGAAGTGGATATCGGCATGATCGAAGGGGAAATCAAGCATCGGGAATTAGAGTTAATTCCCTGGAGAGAAGACAATCTCGTGGTATTTTGCAGCCCGGAACATCCCCTGGCGAAAAGAGCCAGCCTTACCGACAATGACATTAAACAGGCGCGCTGGATACTTCGTGAACCGGAATCCGGCGCACGACAAACCTTTAACCGCGCCCTGGCGGGACTGATGCCCGACCTGGATGTCTATCTGGAATTTAAACATAACGAAGCGATTAAAAAAGCCGTAGAAGCCGGCCTGGGAATTGGCTGTCTCTCAGAGATAGTGTTACAGAATAATTTTAAAACCGGTGACCTGGTGCCCTTAAAACTCCCCAAAAGGGATATGAAACGAACCTTTTATTTTGCCCTGCCAAAAAACCGCCGCAAAACCACGGCGATTGATTGGTGGATGGAAGAATGTAATCGCGGATTAAAAGCTGAGCTAAATTAATAATGCACCGTTTCATGATGGGGTAACAGGTTCTGCCACTTAACAATATGATTAGATTTCTCTTCTGGCAGTTGTCGTGAACCGCCATCAACCAGAAGTACATCGCGGGGATCAAACAAATAGACAGGCTCAAGGTCTTCTCGCGCCGATGAGGGCTTGATAAGCCGATCTATATTATCCAGTATCAGTGGTTCCGAGGTTGGCGACGGGAAGTACGCCAATACTGTGTGCGGTCGATTCAGGCCACTTGATTTAACGTAGCTAATGCGCAGTTTTGCAAGGTCCACACCCATTTTCTGAAGGGTAAACAGTTTGGCGACAGTGAAATCCTGACCGTCACCTGAATGATTGACCAAAAACTCCAGAGGATCTGCACGCGCATCGGTTTTATGCGAGCCGCCCGTATCGTTGACCCGATGGGCGCGATTAATAAACTCATTAACCAGCGTCAGCTTTTCAATATCCATTCTGGCATCGGAGTGCACAACCATCTTCTTCCAATCGCGCAGACGGGTCTCGGCAACAGCACCATGCTGTTCCCTGACCTTCTCAAGGAGCTTCTCTGAAACGTCGATGGCCGCCACATGGCCGTGTAGACTGGTAATAAGCCCTACCAAAGCGATGTTTTTTGTGGCTGCTGATATCTGTTGTGAAATATAAGTGTTGATAACAAATATCCTTCTACAATGAGTGCCAGTAAAAGCTATTCCTATAAGCAGGCTTGGCATAGCCATTTTTATAAACTATGTTGAAGCCATCACAGATATTCGACCAAAAGGGAACTGGTCAGCCGTCAGGAGGACGCTATGAGTCTGTATCGACAATTAACTTGTGTGATCAGCGTAGTTATTTTGCTGCTGGCTTCACTGTGGATAATGATCAATATTCATAGCGACAGATCGACACTGATCAGGCAAATGCAGATTCAGGCTCAAAGCGGTGCAACCTCGCTAGCTATCTCAATGACTGAAGTCCTGAAGAAAAATGACCGCTCTCGACTGGCAGTTTTATTTAATGCTGTCGCTGATCTCGGTGACTATCAAAAGATCTACTTTGTCGACCTCGACAACAGCCGTCTTATTGAACGTGCGTTCTCACTAGAAACGCCCCAAGTCCCCGACTTTTTTATCAGGGCTATAGCCCTGCCCCCCATAGAGGCCCGAGCAGCAGTCTCATCGGGTTGGTCAAGAATTGGCGATGTTGTGGTGGTAGTCAATTTGCGTCAAAGCTATGAGCAGCTGTGGCAGGCAACAGTACAAAAGGCGATCTGGAGTCTGTCTATGTCGCTGGCGGCAATTCTGCTTATCTCTGTGATTATCAGACTGCGCTTGCGGGCTGCCCAGCGACCTAAATCCAGGCGTTAATTTTATATTTAAGCCTCTAGGTCTATAGATAGCCGGTGAAAAACGTATAATGCGTTTTTTGTAGCCCGCATATATAGACTGGATTTTTTTGATGACCGTACGCACTCGTATAGCACCCTCGCCCACCGGCGACCCCCATGTAGGCACCGCCTATGTTGCACTGTTTAATATGGCCTTTGCCCGCAGTCAGGGCGGCCAGTTCCTGTTGCGTATTGAAGACACAGATCAGACCCGCTCAACCCCGGAATCTGAGCAGGCTATTTTGGATGCCCTGCACTGGCTGGGACTGGACTGGGATGAAGGCCCAGACAATGGCGGCCCTCACGGCCCCTATCGCCAGAGTGAACGTTCAGATATTTACCGCCAACATGCTGATCAGCTTTTAGATAGCGGCCATGCATTCCGCTGTTTCTGCAGTTCCGAGCGACTCGATGAGCTGCGTAAAACGCAGATGGCTGAGAAACAACCGCTGGGTTATGACGGCCACTGTTTGCACTTGCAGCAGGATGAGGTTGCTCAGCGTCTTGCCAACAATGAACCTCATGTGGTGCGCATGAATGTGCCCCGCGAGGGTCAGTGTACATTTAACGATATGCTGCGTGGCGAGATCAGCATTGAATGGTCGCAGATTGATCTACAGGTACTGTTAAAAGCAGATGGTATGCCGACCTATCATCTGGCCAATGTGGTCGATGATCACCTGATGGAAATCAGCCATGTAATCCGCGGTGAAGAGTGGATTAACTCTGCACCCAAGCATATTTTGCTCTATCAATACTTTGGCTGGGAAACGCCGGTTTTTTGTCATCTGCCACTATTGCGCAACACTGACAAGAGCAAACTCTCCAAGCGCAAAAACCCCACTAGCATTCTGTTTTATCAGCGTATGGGTTATCTTCCAGAAGCCCTGCTTAACTATCTGGGTCGTATGGGCTGGTCAATGCCTGATGAGCGGGAGAAATTCACCCTCGACGAAATGCTTGAAGCCTTTGATATCCAACGTGTCTCCCTCGGCGGCCCAGTCTTTGATGTGGAAAAACTCAGCTGGTTAAACGGCATGTGGATTCGTGAGGAACTCAGCGACGAACAGTTAGCTGATCGACTGCAGGAATGGGCACTTAACCGCGATACATTGATGGCGTTCCTACCCTTTGCAAAACAGCGTATGGAGACCCTTTCGGATATAGCGCCTCTTGGAGGCTACCTAGTTTCCGGAATGTTGCCGATCAGCGCGGATGACCTTAATTCTGCAGGTATGGAAGCAGACCAGTTATTAGAAGTACTGCAGTTTGCCCTATGGCGACTTGAATCCGTGCAGATATGGAACCGAGACAATATCTTTAATGCACTGAAAACCGTCGCGGACGCCATGGAGATTAAGTTAAAACCATTTTTGGCTCCCCTGTTTATCGCGGTTGCCGGCAGCAGCGCTTCAATTTCAGTAATGGACTCAATGAATCTGCTCGGAGCCGATATGTCGCGAGCCCGTTTACGACATGCAATTAACCTGCTCGGCGGGATTGGCAAAAAGAAACTCAAGAAACTTGAGAAAGAGTACCAAAAGCTTGCCTAATCAGGCTTGACTTGAATGTGGGGCGTCCCTATTATGGCGCCTCCTGATTTGGGGCCTTAGCTCAGCTGGGAGAGCGCAACACTGGCAGTGTTGAGGTCAGCGGTTCGATCCCGCTAGGCTCCACCAAATAAAAAAACCCCTCACACGCAAGTGTGAGGGGTTTTTTTATTTGGTGGAGATTAGTGGGAGTGAGTTTAAGCCCCGGTTCACTAAATTTGCACCGCAAATTTGAACGCCCTTCAGGGCGGCCCCAAAGGGGTGAGTCGCAAAGCGACGAATCATCCCGCGATGCAGCACCTGCCACACCCCATATAGATCTGATACGAAAGTGTGAGGGTTTTTTTTATTTGCCGGAGATTAGTGGGAGTGAGTTTAAGCCCCGGTTCACTAAATTTGCACCGCAAATTTGAACGCCCTTCAGGGCGGCCCCAAAGGGGTGAGTCGCAAAGCGACGAATCATCCCGCGATGCAGCACCTGCCACACCCCATATAGATCTGATACGAAAGTGTGAGGGTTTTTTTTATTTGCCGGAGATTAGTGGGAGTGAGTTTAAGCCCCGGTTCACTAAATTTGAGCAGCAAATTTGAACGCCCTTTAGGGCGGCCCCGAAGGGGTGAGTCGCAAAGCGACGAATCATCCCGCGATGCAGCACCTGCCACAACTCAAATAAATCTTACGAAAGTGTGAGGGGTTTTTTTATTTGCCGGAGATTAGTGGGAGTGAGTTTAAGCCCCGGTTCACAAGGAGCGCAGCGACGCAGAACGCCCGTATGGGCGGCCCCGAAGGGGTGAGGAGCTAAGCTCCGAATCATCCCGCGGTGATACTTCTTTGCCACTGCCCAGATCATACTGACGGAGGCCAGTATCTGTTTGATGTGAAGCGTGACGAAAACTCACCTACGACTGCTGATGAATATCCAGCGCACCAACATCCAAAACCGGAGAGGCATCAATATCCTCAGCATCCATCATCTGCGCAATCCGTTGAAGAGACGAAATAATCATCGTCTGCTCCCACAATTCCAAACCATTAAATTGCGTCGAGAACTGCTCTTGCAGCGGAACAGGCGCATCCTGCAAAATGTCATCAGCCTTCTCTGTCAGATAGACATGCACCCTGCGCTTATCTTTAGTTGATCGCACTCGCTTAACCAATTCACGCTTTTCTAGTCGATCAAGAATAGTGGTTACCGTGGCCTGGCTAAGGCTAATTTTTTTCGCTACTTCACCAATCGTCACATCACCATTATCGCGAATCGCCTGTAGCAGTAAAAGTTGCGGTGCGGTTAGACCGGTGGTCTTAACCAGCTGCTTGGAATGTAAATCGGTTGCTCGAATAACACGGCGTAATGAAGTTAAAACCTGATGAAGACTGTCCACTGTTTAATCCTTTAAGTAATGCTTATACAATTCAAAATACGGGCGCGATAATAGTCAATCACCTATCGTTCGGCAAGACCTCGATAGAGACTAACGCACATCAATAATAATATCAGCGTAAATGGCAAACCTGTGGCGATAGCACCGGCCTGAAGCGCACTCAGAGCCTCCTTACCACCACCAAATAATAAGGCACCGGCTATACCGCCCTGCAGTACAGCCCAGAAAATTCGCTGTGGCGTAGGCGCGTCCAATTTACCGCCTGCGGTAATACTGTCAATCACTAGGGAGCCCGAATCTGATGAGGTAACGAAAAACACCATGACTAACAAAATACCCAGTCCGGTTGTAACCTGGTTGATTGGCAGATTCTCCAGCATTTGGAAAGTCGCCAGACTGGCGGTACTAATGCCATTGGCCAGAGCACCAACTCCATTTTGTGCCTGCTCCAGAGCACTAATTCCAAAACTGCTCATCCATAACAGGGTGACAAATGGAGGAATCAGCAGCACAGCAATCAAAAACTCGCGGATGGTGCGGCCCCGGGAAATACGGGCGATAAACATGCCGACAAAGGGTGACCAACTGATCCACCAGGCCCAATAAAAAACCGTCCAGTCTTGCATCCAGGCCTCATCCGGACGATCGTTCCAGACGCTAAGCGGTAATAGGTTGGAGAAATAACCGCCAGCAGAGGAAAACACGCCTTTAAAGATGGCCAGTGTCGGGCCGGTGATAGCGACAAAGATCAACAGCAGCAGTGCAAGAACCATATTTACATTGCTAAGTACTTTTACGCCGCCGTCCAATCCTCTCACCACTGAGATAATCGCTAGAAAAGTTACGCCTACCACTATGGCTATTTGGGTATTTAGCGCATCGGGAATATCAAACAGAAAGTTTAGGCCCGAGCTCGCCTGTGCAGCGCCCATCCCCAATGAAGTTGCCAAACCAAAGATCGTCGCCATAACGGCCATAATATCGATAAGGTGTCCCCACCAACCCCAGATACGCTCGCCCAATAGTGGGTAGAACGCCGAGCGAATAGTTAGGGGCATACCTTTGTTGTAACAGAAAAAAGCCAGCGATAGAGCCACGATTGCATAGATAGCCCAGGCGTGAAGGCCCCAGTGATAAAGAGTAGCAGCCATCGCCAGTTCGGCGGCTTCAGGAGTCCAGGCTTCAACCGCAAGCGGTGTGCCGCCCCAACCACTAAAGTAAGCCATGGGCTCGGCTACGCCCCAAAACATCAATCCAATGCCCATGCCCGCGGCAAATAACATCGAAAACCATGAGGTGCGATTGAAATCCGGTTTTGCTGATTCACCGCCAAGGCGAACTTTTCCAAACCGAGAGAAAACCAGGAACAGGCAAAACAAAACCAAGACATTCGCCGATCCCATAAAGAACCAATCAAAGTTCACCAGGCACCAGTTCTTTACCGCGCCAAGATAGCTGTTTGCCAGTTCGGGGAACATGATTGTGCCAGCGACAAAAACAATAATTAACAGCGCGCTGATACCAAATACAGGGTTGTGGACGTCCATTCCCAAAATTTCGACGTTGTCCTGTCCCAGTTCATATTCAGTGTCGTAGTGGCTTAAGCTTGATGAATCCATAGGGAAAGTGACCAAAACTATTTAGAGGTTTAATTTTTAATAGGAATATAAAAGACCATTTTATTCTTATATCAATAGAGTAGAAAACATATATTTTACTCTTTCGCAGCCTTAAAGGATCAGCATTACACTAAATAACCTAATATGTAAGCCTTATTTTATAATTCATCCAAACTATGAGTAATATAAGGTATAGAGTTTTGTTAGAACACTAAAGTTTATTGTGCTAAAGTACGCCCCTTCTACTATCACAATAATAATAACATTCTTAAGGGGTTATCTTCATGCTTAAACGCACCGCGCTATTTAGCGCCATTGTTGCTGCATCATCTGCTGCAAGTTTTTCTCACGCTGAAATCGAAGAAGTTTTAGTTACCGCAACCAAACGTAGTGCTAGCACTCAGGATATTGCTGTTGCTGTTTCTGCGATTACTTCAGAAAAGCTCGACCAGTTGGGTGTTTCAAACTTTGAAGACTACCTAATTCAATTGCCTGGCGTAACTGCCGGCGGTAGTGGTCCCGGACAGAACACAATCTATATCCGCGGTGTAGCTTCAACTACCCCTAACCTGACAACTGCTGGTGTAGCCGGTCTGGCACCAAACGTAGCGTTCTATCTTGACGAGCAGCCGCTCTCACAGCCTGGTCGTAACCTTGATGTTTACGCTGCAGATATGGAGCGTATCGAAGTACTTTCTGGTCCTCAGGGCACATTATTTGGCGCTAGCTCACAGGCTGGTACTGTTCGCTCTGATTACCAACAAACCAGATCCTTCAGATACTTACGGTCGCATTAAAGTGGGTGTCTCACAAACAGTTCAGGGCGAGTCAAGCAACAATGTCGAAGCCATGTTCAACGTACCAGTTAAAGATAATGTAACAGTCCGTGGTGTTGTCTATCGCGATGATCAAGGCGGCTACATTGATAACGTACAGGGAACACTAACCGCTCTTGAAAGTGCACGTTTCCGTGAAGCAGGCACTATGCGTTCGAATGGCGTTCCTGTTTCAGATCTGCGCGCTGGTTTCCAGACTCAGACTTATATTGATTCTGTTCAAGGCCTGTCTTACCAGGAAAACAGAGTTCCACTGGATCCAAATGATCCTGCCAGCTATGCATTGGTTGATTTTAAAGAAGCCAATAACAGCGATTTGGTTGAAGACGACTTTAACGACGCTAAGTATGAAGGCTTTAGACTGGCTACACTGGTTGACCTCAACGACGATTGGTCGCTACTGCTAGGTTACGGACATCAGGATCTGGACACCGACGGTGTATTCCAGGCTGATCCAAACCTGGGCACAAAATCCCCTTCTGTTCAGCGTTACAGCCCAGAGAGCCTGGAAGATTCATTCGACAATGTTAACTGGAAGCTCGAAGGTCGCCTTGGCGATTTGGATATTGTCTATGCAGGCGCTTACACCAAGCGTGAAACAGATCAGATGATTGATTACACCGATTACCTGTTTGTCGGTCAATATCTTCCATACTATATCTGTGACACCACAGTGACCTACCCAGAGTACAACTATTACAACCCGGGTTATGCATCAAACATTCCTGCGGGCACCTGTTATGCACCAGATACCTATGCAACCAGCTACAGTGAAACAACCGTTAGCACTCATGAACTGCGATTTACGACAGATCAGGATCAGTCGGTACGAGCAACTGGTGGCGTCTTCTACAGCGACTTGGAATTACAAGAGCGCGTTGATTTCCGCTACCCCGGTATGCTCGAATCCAACTTCTGGAACAAGTATGACGGTGTAGATTCACCTTTAAATATGCCATTTGACGATGGCTTCCTATCACAGGAAGGCCCTTTCCCAAGAGATACCATCTTTAGAAATGATATTAAACGCACCGACGAACAGGTTGGCGTGTTTGGTGAAGTGACCTTTGACTTGAATGATGAATTCTCGTTTACAGCCGGCGCACGCTGGTACGACGTTCGTGTTGATATGGAAGGCGGCGCCAACTCGTCATTCGGTAACTTCTTCCAAGGTACAGATGTCGATGCTTTCGGTACTAATATCACCGACCTCTACGATGGTGATGGCAAGTTGACCTTTATTGGTGACAGTAAGCTAGCGACTCGAATCACATTTGAAGATGGCGTGACCTTTGATGAAGTTAAAGCCGCCTTAACTGAAGCTGATGGCTTTAGTGTTGGACGTGGCTCAGTAGCCAATGCACCTAACGCAATCAGTGATCTAGAGATCACCGGTATCCTTAACGCCCTTAAGGCACCTGATGAAGCCAAAACTAGCGGCACCATCTGTTAAGGGAACATTGAACTGGACGCCTAGTGCCGATGCTCTGCTTTACGCTACATACTCTGAAGGTTTCCGCCCTGGTCTGCTGAACCGTCCTGGCGGTGCATCAAACGCTGACGGCTACACTGTTCCATTCGAACTTATGACCGATGAAGTAACCAACATTGAATTTGGTTGGAAAACTGATCTGTTAGACGGTCAGTTGCGCTTCAATGGTAGTGCGTTCTTTGCCGAAATCGATAACATGCAAACCACAATCTTCGATCCATCGATTGCCAACCTGTTCTTCTCAGATAACGCAGCAAATGCTGAGATCACTGGTTTAGAAGCAGACTTTATCTTTGCTCCAAATTCAGTACAGGGTCTGACTCTTAGCGGTGGCGTATCATTCCTCGATACTGAAATCACTGAGGTTCTAACACCAACAGACGATGTTGTTAAAGGCGATTCGCTGGCATTTGCTCCGGAATTCCAGGCTAACCTGCAGGCACGTTATGAATGGACTCTGGCGAATGGTTTAACCGCCCACGTCATGCCTCACATTGCCCATTCTGGCGAATCATATAGCGATATCATCAGAATGAATCGCGATGAGATTCAAGGCTGGACTATGGTAGGCCTGACTGCTGGTGTAACCGGTGAGTCCTGGGGTGCCGAGTTCTTTATGGATAACATGACCGATGAGCGCGCAGAGCTATCTCGCAACTTCGTTAATGATAGAGAGCGTGTTTCATACGCAAGACCCTGCACTATGGGACTGCGCATGACATACAACTTCTAACTGAAGTTGTTAAATGCTAGAATCGATATGCCCCTTTATAGGGGCATATTTTTTGCCTAAGGAAAAGTATTTTGAACCAGCAAGATAAGATCCAGATTGAACAATTGATGCGCGACAAGCACTTTGAAAAGGCGCTTGCAGTGTTGGCTACGGCCATAGAAGCGCAAGCTGAAGACATAGATGCCCTGTATTACAGTGCCGTTTGTCTTCGCTATCTCAATCGATTAGACGAAGCGCTGCTGCAATTAAAAGCCTTGCGAAAAATTGCCCCGAGCTTTGGTCGAGGCCTTCAGGAAGAGGGACATATCTATCGCGCCAAGGGCAACCTAAAACAGGCACTGCATCTTTATACCCGCGCGACCCATGCCAACCCTTCACTACAGGGAAGCTGGCGCAGACAAATCGAGATACTACTCAAGCAGGGTCGAGAGGCCGAGGCTATTAGATTGAAACCGCATCTTGCAGCGAGTTCTGGAAATGCCCCAGCCGCTAATTGCCGCCATGGATTATATCGCCCAGGGCAAACTCTCCAATGCAGAAGACCTGTGTCGAGATTTTTTAAAGCAGCAGCCCCATCATGTGGAAGCCATGAGACTGCTCGCTGAAGTGGGATGAAGTTAAATATACTCCATGATGCCGAGTTTTTGTTGGAGAGCGCTCTTAAGCTGGAGCCTGAAAATGATCTGTTGCGCGTCGACTATATTGAAGCCCTGCGCAAGCGCCAAAAGATTGAGACTGCCCACGGAGAAGTGCTGACACTTCACAAAGCCAATCCAGACAACGTTCATTTTGAATCACTCTATGCCGTGCTCTGTATGCAAATGGGTGACTATGACAAAGCATTAGAACTGTTTGACAGTATTCTTAGCAAAATCCCCGGTGATCCGGTAACCCTGACATCCAAAGGTCATGCGTTAAAAACCTGCGGCAATACAGGCGAGGCCATTGCCTCCTATAGAAATGCAACACAGAGCAGTTCCGCCTATGGTGAAGCCTGGCACTCTCTGGCCAATCTCAAAACCGTTAAATTTAGCGATGCGGATATTGGCAAGATGCTCGCTCAGCTAGAGAGCGATGATTTAAAGTTTATGGACCGGGTTTATATCAACTTCACTCTCGGCAAAGCCTTTGAAGACAGCGAAAAATTTGACCAAGCGTTTGCTCATTACGCTGCCGGCAATAAAGCTAAAAAAGCGCAGAGCCGCTACTCTGCCGAGCAGATGACCGAGGAATTTGAACAGCAAAAACAACTGTTTACCCCTCAGTTTGTCAGCGATAGAAAGGGTTCTGGGCACAGTGCTCCCGACCCCATCTTTGTCGTGGGCCTACCACGCGCCGGCTCAACCCTTCTAGAGCAGATACTGTCGTCCCACAGTCAGGTTGATGGCACCCTTGAATTGCCCAATGTGCTGGCACTGGTCAACGATCTGCGCCGAGGCGGCAATATGACCGGGGATAACCTATACCCCTCTATTCTCAATACCCTTGATCCAGAAAAATACCGTGAATTTGGCGAAGCCTATATTCGCGATACCCAGGTACACCGCCAGAACGCACCGTTCTTTATCGACAAAATGCCGAATAATTTTAGACATATTGGCCTGATCAAATTAATGCTGCCAAACGCCAAGATTATCGACGCCCGCCGTCACCCGATGGGCTGCTGTTTTAGCGGTTACAAACAGCTGTTCGCCGAAGGACAGGCGTTTAGTTATGACCTCAATGATGCCGGTCAGTACTATCGCGACTATCAGTCATTGATGGATACCTGGCAGGCCATATTCCCGGAGCAGATACTGCATGTGCAGTACGAAGATGTGGTCAATGACTTTGAAGCCCAAGTCCGTCGTATCCTCGACTATTGCGGACTGCCCTTTGAAGAAGCCTGTTTAAGTTTCTATAAAACTGAACGCGCGGTACGCACGCCCTCCTCAGAGCAGGTACGACAGCCGATATACCGTGGCGGTATCGACCAGTGGAAGAATTTTGAAGCCCATCTGGATCCTTTAAAAGAGAGCCTGGGATCTGTGCTCAACGACTACCCTCTCTAGACCAAACCGTCTCTGGGAATATTTCAAACACTAAATTATGCAGCTGCGCCCAAGGCGCGGCTTACATAATTTGTGCATAGACCAATTAAGTTTCATCGCTCTATAAAAAACAAACGTACTTACCGAAAGTACTGACAGACAACTTACACAAATCACTCAACTGGATTTTATCAATGAAAATTATCCGCTGGATATTAGGCCGAATTATTTTACTTCTCGACGCAATCACCGCCCCCAAAGGCATTGTTAGAGATAGCGCTGCACAACAAGAGATCGATACCGCTACCGCCAGTATGTCAATGTATCAATTTAAAGCCTGCCCTTTCTGCGTCAAAGTGCGCCGGGAGCTCAAGCGTCACTCACTTAATATTGAGCTCCGCGATGCGCAAAATAATGCCGATATCAAAGCTGAGCTGACCACAGAGGGCGGACGCCATAAAGTCCCCTGCCTGAGAATTGAAAAGCCCGACAACTCCGTCGAGTGGCTCTACGAATCCAACGATATTATTGCCTATCTAAAAAACCAGTTTAATCTGGCTTAATGCTCAGGAATAAAAATCTCTGTACCGGCCATAAAACGCCTATTTGGGGATGCCCGATCGCGCAGGCTGTTGTAGAATCACGGCTCCTAAAAAATTTGAATTGGAATTCACAATGGGCAGAGCCTACCAAAACCGCAAAGACTCCATGGCCAAAACATCCGACGCTAAAGCCAGGGTGTACAGTAAATATGGCCGCGAAATTTATGTTGTCGCCAAATCTGGCGGTCTTGATCCCACTGGTAACCTTGCCCTTCGCAGCTTGATTGACCGGGCAAAAAAAGACCAGGTTCCAACCCATGTGATCGACAAGGCGATAGAAAAAGCCAAGGGCGGCGCGGGTGAAAACTTCGAACTAGCTCGCTATGAAGGATACGGCCCAGGCAACTGCATGGTGATTATCGAATGCTTAACCGATAATCCAAACCGCACCTTCGGTGATGTTCGCCTGTGTTTTACCAAAACCAAGACCAAGATCGGCACCCAAGGCGCCGTTAGCCATATGTTTGATCACCTAACCATTCTCCGTTTTGGTGGCCATGACGAAGAAGCGGTTTTAGATACTCTGCTAATGAGCGATGTCGATGTTATCGATATTGAGAATGAAGACGGCATGTTGACAGTGTTCGCACCTCATACCGAGTCATTCAAGGCTAAAAATGCACTTAGCGAAGCCTTTGGCGAAATCGATTACGAAGTCGATGAAGTCCAGTTTATCGCCCAAAACACCGCCCCCCTCGGCAACGATGACGACAGGGCAATGTTTGAACGCTTTATGGATATGCTCAATGATCTGGATGACGTCCAAAATATCTATCACAGCGTAGAAACTGAGTAAGCTGATTACTCACAGCAAGGTTGAATCCGGTGTCATATCACTGATACCGGCAACCGCCACACTAACCCTGAAATCACTTTTAAAGGAATAAGACAAGATGTCCGTGCAAGAGAAAGTATTTGTTGTTGTTGATCCCACCGCCAGTGAACATATCGCCCTGCAGCGCGCCATTATTACCGCAAGATTCCGCACGCCATCACCAACTCTCTACATCTTCGTTGGTGTTGACAGTGAGGCTGTGGATACGCGCGCCAGCAATGATGCGCTGTTTAAAAACAGTCAGTGGTTCGAAGATGAGATACATGCCCCTCTCAAAAAAGAAGGCCTTGATTATAAAATTGAAATCTCCTGGTCCAGTGAATGGCAGCGCTCGATTTTAAAATCAGCCAATAGCTTCGGTGCCGATCTTATTCTGCTGCCGATTCCAAAGAAAAAGAAAAACGCCCTGCGCTTCACCTTTAGTGAATCAAAATGGAAAGTACTGAAGAAGGCCACCTGCCCGGTTATTCTGGTGCGTCCCGGTGCCGCAGAGCAGCGCAAAACCATTCTCGCAGCGGTTAACTTCCAGGCTATTGGCACCCAGCAAAAATTGCTTAACGCCAATATTCTCGCCCATGGAAAATGGCTTGCTGAAAACTACGGCGCCGATCTGCATGTAGTCAATGCCTATATAGATTCAATGCACTACCCGGATCGCGGCAATCTGGCTAAAGAAGCCGGCATAGCGTCAAAAAATATCCATGTGGTTAAAGGCTATACGGATGAGACTGTTGCAGAAACCGCGAAGAAGCTTAGTGCTGACCTGGTTATTATGGGTACTCTGGGGCAAACCGGTCTGATTAAAACTCGCCGAGGCAATACTGCTGAACGGGTTATATCTGCTCTGGATGTGGATATTGTGGTAGTTAATACCGAATATGAAAGCTAGAAAAAGCTTAGAAGTTAGTAGGTTTTGATCGATAAAATGGAGGGGTTTCAGCCCCTCCATTTTTTTATGGCTGACTACAAAACTGCGGATAGAACCAGTACAGCAGCATCGCCGCAATGACCATACCGCTTAACACACCGGCTACAAAACT
Organism: uncultured Pseudomonadales bacterium; assembly: GCA_943846685.1. Lineage (GTDB taxonomy): Bacteria > Pseudomonadota > Gammaproteobacteria > Pseudomonadales > Porticoccaceae > HTCC2207. The sequence goes on along the minus strand of OX044363.1, from coordinate 1,231,952 downwards.
AACTCGGCAGCGGATCTTTCTGGGTAGATAAACAGATCTTTTGCGCGCCTCAAATTGCCGCTCAAGGTGGCTTATCTCCTTATCGGCCCAGGGTTCAAGCTCTTCCAGAGCAGCCCTGATTTTTTCAGCATCGTGACTTTCAGACATCCATCAAAGCAAATTCAGTTAACGCCTTGGCGGTTTGATCCTGTGCGCAGTCAATATGGGTCTCAACAACCGACTCAGAGACCTCAAGAAGATGGGCAATATTCGTTTTGGACATTCCCTTAAAATGGTACAAAAGGAAGATATAGCGGGTTTTTTCCGGTAACTGAGAAAGGCTTTCTTTTAATGACTCCTGCCTGAGCTCATCTAACAAAACCCTGTAGGCAGAACTATCCTCTCCCGAGAATTTCTGCAGACTTTCAGAATTACAGTAGTATTGACTGTCCAATTGGCGTTTACGCAAGACATTTAGAGCCAACCTCACCGCCATACTGAACAGGTAGCGACGCAGATTCCCAACATCCTGGTTATGTTTGATGCGAATAAGTTTTTGGTAGGCATCATGAGCCAGAGCCTCAGCGCCCTCTTCATCCCCCAGCTTGCGCACCAACAGGCGGCGCAACTCGTCGGAGGTGTCCTGGTAGAGCTGAGTAATCTCAGCGTTTGTGATGCCAGCACCGGCAGCAGTCATTTCCAAAATAAACCTCTCCAATTCCAGATTCTCATGCTCTAGATTTCCAGCTTCTAGATTAAGGGTTTGGTTTTGCGGTTTATGACTCACCTTGTCTCCTGCACATCCATTGTCTAACGACCATCCTGTCGTTAGTAGTTGCTCCGTGATTCCATCTTTCTGTCAACCAACCCGACACTTTTACAAAATAATCAGTAGGTATACTTAATAAGACTCCAAAAGCTATTTAAGCCCTACCCTTGTAAAAAAATATTTTTATCGACCCCCCTCTGACATAGATCCTGTCTATCACCAGATCACCGGAAAAAATGGTCTATTCTTTATTCCATGCAACCAACAAAAAACTCACAGAATAACCCCTCTAAAAACACATCTGAAAACACATCTGAAGAACACCTCAGACAACCCCCAGCGCCAACTTAAACGCGCGCTAAATCTCCCATTAATCACCCTCTATGGACTGGGGACAACCATTGGCGGTGGCATCTATGTATTAGTCGGTAAAGTCGCAGAGCGTGCCGGTATGATGGCGCCGATTTCATTTGTCGCGGCAGCACTGCTGTCGGCATTTACCGCACTGACCTTTGCAGAACTCTCCAGCCGCTTTCCCAAAAGTGCCGGAGAAGCTGTCTATGTACAAGAAGCGTTTAATTACAAACAGTTAGCGGTTTTTGTTGGAATTCTGGTTATTCTCAATGGCTGTGTTTCTGCCGCCGCGCTGGCCAATGGCTTTGTCGGCTATCTTCAGACCTTTATCCCCATCCCAGACTGGACGGCGATTATCCTCATCAGTATTACTCTGGGACTGCTCGCTGCCTGGGGCATAGGTCAGTCGGTCAGTGCTGCGGCAATAATTACCCTGATCGAAATCGCCGGGCTGCTATTAATTATCTGGGTTGCCCGGGATGAATTTGCCACAGTCTCTGTGCGTAGCCATGAACTGATGCCCGGGTTGGATGGCGCCATCTGGCTGGGGATTTTAAGCGGTTCATTTTTGGCTTTTTATGCCTTTATCGGCTTTGAGGATATGGTCAATGTTGCCGAGGAGATTAAAGATGTAGAGAAGACATTACCCCGGGCGATTATTATCACCCTGGCACTTACGACATTAATTTATTTTCTGGTTGCCCTGATTGCAGTGCTCAGCATCTCGCCCCTCGAACTAGGACAGCAAAAAGCCCCACTCAGCTATATCTACCAGATTAAATCCGGTTACGACCCGGCGCTGATCAGTTTGATTGGACTCTTTGCGATTCTAAACGGCGGCTTAATTCAAATGATTATGGCATCGCGGGTTTTATACGGCATGAGCCGCCAATCCCTTGCGCCCAGAGCGCTGCAGTTTATGGGCGACATTAACCCACGGACCCAGACTCCGGTTAAGGCCACAGCCTGTGTTGTTTTACTGGTGAGTTTTTTAGCCTTGAGTTTTGATATTGAAGGTTTGGCGGAAACCACATCATTGATGATTTTAATTATTGCCACACTAGTTAATGCTGCACTGCTGCGTTTAAAAATTAGTGACAGTGGCAAGCGGCAATTAAAGGGCATTACAGTGCCCCTATGGATCCCTCTTTGCGGTTTGATCGTCAGTTTTAGCTTTGCACTGATGATCGCAATAAGCTTAGTAAAATAGCTATTCAAGCAAAGCGAAAACTACCAGTTGTCACGCAGTGATCGCAGGGCTACAAAAACCTGCTTATCGGTTGCTGACAGGCAATCAAGTCGCTCCCGTATCTTTGGGTTGGATAGCCGAAAAAAGCTGTTAAACAGCCGCTCATCGCCAATACAAGTGGTTATTGGCGCAACCAATGGATCAGATTTAATCGCCCGCTCCAACCAACGTTGAGCATTTAGATTATCCGGCTCCAGACTCAGGGTAAAACGCAGATTATTTTCCAGATATTCATGGCCGGGATAGACAATCACATCGTCTTGCAAACAGTGAAACTGCTCGGATATGGTTTGATAAAGTGTCTCGGCATCACCACTGCGGCAGTGGCCAACTCCAGCATTAAATAATGTGTCACCGGTAAACGCCGCTTTGACTTCTAATTGATCAATAACCAAAAAGCACAGATGGGCAAAAGTATGCCCCGGAGTATCCAGCACCTCTAATTCAACACCAGTATCCAATGATATTCGCTCACCTGCAGAAAGAGTCCGGCTAAGACCGGGAATCTTGCCCTGACCATTTATATGGGCCCAAACTTCACAGCCGTGTTGCGCCACCAGCGCCGGGTTACCCTGAATATGGTCCCAGTGTTCGTGGGTGTTAATAATTGCTTTTAGGCTGAGCTGGTTATCGCTGAGAAGTTTATTGACCACACTTTCATCCCAGGGATCTATGGCAATGGCAGTGCCATCTTCTAACTCTATAAGGTAGGTAAAGTTGCGTAATTCGCTGGCGGTGTAGACTTGGTGGATTTTCATGATGGCCTCTGCAGAAGCAAAATCTTAATTATTTTTCAGGACGATAACGATTAGGTTAAAGAAAAGCCAATTAAATATATTGAGTTATATTTGTACTATAAATTATTGCTATCTTTTGCAGAAATGACCGGTAAAAAAACACATTATATTCGAGTAAATCACACAATACGTGTCTGTAAATAATTTAGGCGTCAGTAATAATACAGTTATGAATTTAAAAGAAAAAATAGGTGCAAGACTAAAGAAGCGTCGTACTGATAAAGGTATGTCTCTCAAGGAATTGTCTGATGCATCAGGAGCGCTTTACTCCCCGTCAAGGATTGGTAATTACGAGCAGGGGATTCGCATGCTGCCCTTGGAAGTTGCCAATGCGCTGGCTATACCTTTGGAATGCTCAGCAACCTATCTTCTGTGTTACGACGAAAATGAAACCATCAGCAAAATGTCCCCCGCTCAACAAGAGCTACTTAAAGCCTACATGGATGCTCCCGCCTCACTTCAGGAAGGTGTTCGACGGCTCTTAAATGTGAAAGACTGATTAATGTTTGGGTAATCCTAATACAGCGATCGTCCGCTGTTTCAGCTATTACAGTAGTAATTTCTTGCCTTTCACTAGGTGCAACTTTCTTTTTAAAAAAGTTAAACATCATCCATTCTCCCTCTCGGTAACAATCTATTCAGTGCTTTATTTTCGCTTATGCAGTAATGGATAGTCAAATGTTGTTTTTTTTAGAGTTCTTTAATTTTTAAGTCTGTAATTAAACTTTATAGCAAGTGTATTCCGCTGTGATGAATCTTAATTATTACCAACCTCCAGAATCTAAAAAAGCCACCCTATGGGTGATAGCCTATGGAAGGTAGATTGTGCTGGTTGGAAGTATGGGATGGATTGATAGATAGCAGCTTTAGGCTGCTATCTACCCCTTCGGGGCGCCTTCGGCGTCCAAACTCGGCTGGAGCCGTGTTTGTCGAACGGTGGTTCTTTCCAGACGAACCCATCAGACAAATAAAAAAGCCACCCTATGGGTGATAGCCTATGGAAGGTAGATTGTGCTGGTTGGAAGTATGGGATGGATTGATAGATAGCAGCTTTAGGCTGCTATCTACCCCTTCGGGGCGCCTTCGGCGTCCAAACTCGGCTGGAGCCGTGTTTGTCGAACGGTGGTTCTTTCCAGACGAACCCACCAAACAAATAAAAAAGCCACCCTATGGGTGGCTTTTTTATTTGTTTGGTGGGCCGTGATGGATTCGAACCATCGACCAATTGGTTAAAAGCCAACTGCTCTACCGCTGAGCTAACGGCCCTCAGAAGAGGTGCGTATCATACTGACCGGAAACTAAAATTCAAGCGTTATTTTGATATCTGGTGGGGTCTTTTACAGCGGCCTGTTCAAACCCCTGTCTGCGCAGTCGGCAACTCTCGCATCTGCCGCAGGCTTGCCCTTCCAAACTGGCCTGATAACAGGAAACTGTCTGGCTGTAATCTACGCCTAAAGCCAATCCTGACTGTATGATTTGGGCCTTGGTCATATCAATTAGCGGGGCGTGAATACTGAGTTTTTGGCCCTCTACACCGGACTTGGTTGCTAGGTTAGCTACAGTTTCAAAGGCGCTGATATATTCTGGTCGGCAATCTGGGTAGCCGGAATAATCGACGGCATTTACACCTAGGAAAATATCATTGGCTCCGAGCACTTCGGCCCAACCTAGAGCGATAGAAAGAAATACGGTGTTGCGTGCCGGAACATAGGTGACGGGTATGCCTGAAGTCTCTTCTTCTGGTATATCAATACTAGTGTCTGTGAGTGCCGAGCCGCCAATGGTGCCCAGATCCAGTTTCACCACTTTATGCTCTATAACTTCCATCAACTTGGATACACGCTGAGCGGCTTCAAGCTCTGAGCGATGGCGTTGACCGTAGTCAAAGCTCAGGGTGTAGCAGTCGTAGCCCTGGCTTTTAGCCATTGCCACTACGGTTGTTGAGTCCAGTCCGCCGGAGACTAGTATGACGGCTTTTTTTGACATATTGACTGATGCCTTATATTCAAAGATTTTTTAGGGCTTAGTTTAAGTCCCGCGACTGAGACTCAAGTCTAGTGACCGGGCTGATCGCCCCAGATATATTTATGAGTTTGCAGCTGCATTCGGACGTTTAGTTTATCGTCTAGAATCCACTCTGCAAGTTGCCTTGGAGGCAACTGGCCCTGGCTGGGTGAAAATAATATCTCAGCTACCCTGCCCTGCAATTCTAGCTCATCGACTTTCATACAGGTCCAGTCGTAATCCTGACGGTCGCAGATAACAAACTTGACCTCATCATGAGGCAGCAGATACTCGATATTGTTGTAGAGATTTTTTGAGACTTCCCCTGAACCCGGGGTTTTTAGATCGACAATTTTAAACACTCGCTTATCGACATCAGCAATTGGCATAGCACCGCTGGTCTCCAGTGAAACCCTGTAACCCTGATCGCAGAGACGCTCGAGAAGCTCGATACACTGAGGCTGTGCCAGCGGCTCACCGCCGGTAACGGTAACGTATTTGGCGCCGTGCTCGGCCACTGTGGCCATAATCTCGGTCAGTTCCATCTTGCTGCCGCCTTCAAAGGCGTAGGCAGTATCGCAGTAGCCACAGCGAAGTGGGCAGCCGGTCAGACGGATAAATACAGTTGGTAAGCCCGTGGTGCTGGTTTCACCCTGTAGAGAGTGGAAAATTTCGGTAATACGCAGTGCAGTGTCAGACATTTAATTATTATTTTTTAGTAGTTATTGGACAGGAGTTTAAACTTTATCGAAAGTACAAAAAGCATCAAAAATTATTATTCAAATAACTCTGCGCCTTATTGGCCGCACCACCAGTTCCTTTAGCTGCGGTTTCCAACAAGCCACGAGCACGTTCCAGCTCGCCCAGTTGATGGTAGATTTTACCCAGTTTGAAGTTGGCATCCAACGCTTTTCCATGACTTGGGTGCAGCTCCACAACAAGTGTAAAGGCCTGTCGCGCCAACTCATCCTGACCCTGCAAAAGATAAATCTCACCTAACCAGTAATGGGCATTGGCAATATAGGGGCTAGTGGGATAGTCGACAACGTGCTGTTTAAAGGCGAGTACAGCCCCCTTAATATCACGCTGTTTTAAGAGTAAATTTGATGCCTGAGTATAATTCGCTTCGATCTCTTCACTATTAACTGCAGGTGCCTGAAATTTTTGAGGGGCACTCTGAGGAATTGTTTGAACAGTTGTTGGCAGCGGTTTTGAAGCAGGTTTTAGAGGAGTAACCTGCGCAGCACCAATCGGGATCGACTGAGAAGGCTGCAGTGACTGCCCAGCTATAATTGCTGTGCCGGCCTGACCCTCGACTTCTTCACCCATATCCGTCGGTGCAACACCGGACATCACCGCGCTCAGTCTACGATCAATATCTAGGTAGTCATCCATCTGACGCTGTTTAACACGCTGCAGCTCATAGCTGAGCTGTTCAACCATACCGCGCAGTTCTCGCACTTCATCACGCAACACCTGCGACTGATAATAGCTATCACCTACACCGGCATTTGGCTGTGTAACCACCTTTGCTGCCGTTGAGTTGGCACTACTTAAATCAACCACCGGGGTGGGATTCTGCGCAACAGCGAAGGCTGATACCAACGATAGACCGATTGAAAGAGTGACAACAGAGGTACAGGCGATAGAAGATTTCATAACTGTTCCAGAAGATATTCGAGAGTATTACTGTTTATTCCATATAAACCAACGACCAGAGCTAAAAAATAACTCTGGTCGTAGGGTTTCCAATCTGGCTTGCTAACAAGCCAGAGAAGAATTTACTTTAGCTCAACGCGACGGTTAAGGCCCCAGGCATCATCATTGCTGCCGTAAGCTGCTGCACGTTCTTCGCCATAGCTGATCACTTCAATCAAGCTTGGTGATACACCCTGAAGAACCAAAAATTCTTTGACGGCCTGTGCACGACGCTCACCCAGTGCCATATTGTACTCACGAGTGCCGCGCTCATCCGCATGGCCTTCAAGACGCACATTGCGCGGGTTGCTCTGCAACATCGCTGAATGCTCCAGCAGCGCTGCACGTGACTCAGGCTTAAGCAGTGCCTTGTCGAAGTCAAAATAGAAGATAGTGTCTGCGCTTACAGTCTCAACGGCCACATCTTCAATCGCTGAGGTATCAACCTGACCGGTTTGCACTGATGTGTCTTCGATATCCGTTGAAGTTGGCTGCTCTTCAACAACCGGGTTACTGCTACAACCTGCAAGAAGCACGGTTAAGAACAGTGCACTGAGACCAGATTTGATAAATGATACTTTCATGTTTAACTCCTGTTGAGCATAAGTTTATAAAAAACTGTTTAGATAAATTTTAGCGTAAAAATGGTGACCACGCAGGCTCTCTAACATCACCAATGCTCGAAGGCAGTACATAACGCACTCCAGCATCCAGTGATACAGCCGCTAGAACCCCCCTATCGCCTTGCTTGGTGGCATACATAAGCATAGCCCCATTAGGCGCGACGGTTGGGGATTCATCCAGTCGTGTTTCAGTTAATTCAATCATTCTGCCGGTTTTAAGGTCAAACGAGGCTATATGAAAAGTGTCTTTTAGCCGGTGAACCATGGCCAGTGTTCGCCCATCTGGTGCAAGGCTTGGGCGAGCATTGTAATTACCGGTGAATGTTAGGCGTTCCGTGGCCTTGGTTGCAATATTTAATTTATATATTTGCGGTGTTCCGCCTCGATCTGAGGTAAATAGCAGGCTTTTACCATCCGGCATCCAGGTTGGCTCTGTATCGATCGCGAAATGGCGGGTTAGACGTGAGAATTTATTGCTCTGTAAATCCAGTAGGTAAATTTCCGGATTGCCATCTTTGGATAAAACCAGAGCCATCTGCTTACCATCAGGGGACCAGGAGGGCGCACCATTAAGACCGGTGAAATTGGTCAGCTGCTGGCGCTCTGCGGTCACCAGGTTCTGGCGGAAAATCGCCGGGCGGCCGGTTTCAAAGGAAACATAGGCCAGCTCTTTGCCATTGCTCGACCAGGATGGCGACATAATCGGCTCACCGGACTCTAGCACTAGCTTTTCTCTGGCACCGTCGGCATCGGCAACATTTAATCTATAGGTGTATTTGCCGTTTTTGCGGATCGCAGTTACATAGGCAAGCCGAGTGGAAAATGCGCCGCGAATTCCGGTAATTTCCTCGTAGACTTTGTCGCTGACCAGATGTGCCAAGTCGCGCATCTGAGCAATAGATCCACTGACTTTATGAGTTAGCACGGTCTTTTGCGCAGTGACATTTAACAGGCTAAATTCTAGCTGATAGCGACCTGCACCCACCGAGCGCAGCTGTCCAGCAATCAGATACTCGGTGCCCAGCAATCGCCAGTCGCGATAGTAAACATCCTGTGCTCTGCCGGGAAAGGCGAGCATATTACGGCGCTCAATAGTTTCAAATAAACCACTGCGCTGAAGGTCTGCCTCGACAATACGGCTGATATCTTCAGGTATCTGAATACCGGCCTGATCTATTGGAGCTATGGCTATTTTTGTCGGCTTATCATTACCCTTAGTTACCCGAATAACCAGTTCGCTGTAACTGGCTGAGGAGAACATCATCAATAACAGCAGCGCTAATATTTTGTGACCCACAGACATCTCCATTTATTGATACGAATTTTTCAACGTTTATTCTACAGGCGCAGGTCTTCAGGACTAAACGCCACATCGACTTGACGAAATCTCTTTTCAAACAGTCTCGGCTCCATTCCTTGCAGCTCTACAAACTGTTCGGCTTTTAATGCCGCCTGCTCCACTGAGCGATCAAAGGCGCTGTCACCACTGGACTTTAAAACCGTAACTCCGACAACCCGCCCTGTAGGCACCAAACGGATACGAATCAGTGTCTCCATTCCCAGTCGCGCGCTCGGTGGTCGACTCCAGTTCTCTGACAGGCGCTGCTGTATCAGCTGACGATAGCTATTCGCCGCCTGCTCATCTTGTTGAGCATTTATAAGCGCCTGCTCTGCTGCCAGTGCCTCGGCAAATTCTGTTTCTTGTTGCTGACGACGCAGTTCCTCTAGGCGCTGTTGCTCTTTACGCTCTTGCTCGGCCTTGGCCAGCTGCTCCTTTCTAAGCCGTTCCTTTTCAGCGGCTTTTTTCTGCGCGGCTATTTTTGCCAGGCGCTTTTTCTCTTCACGTTTTTTCTTTGCCAAATCTACCTTGGGCTTTTTTGGTGACGCTTTTGGCTTGGCTTTAGGTACCGGCGCTTTTTTCTTTGGCGCCAATTCAACAAGCTTAGCCTCAATATATTGCGGCTGCATTATCACCCGCTCAGTCTCTGGCTGCCAGTTAACAAAAAGTGCACCCACAAGCGCAATATGCAACACAAGGCTTAGCAAAATCGCGACTGAGTAACTCAGGGAATTACGCATATTAATTCTGTGGCGGCTCCGTCACTAGCCCCACCGAAGGCGCACCGGCCAGCTGCAGCTCACTCATCAGGTTGACCACAACACCGTAATCAACACTGCTATCACCCCACACCAGCACTGGCGTCTTGGGGGTCTGGCGTAATATTTTCGCCACGCGATCTTTAATAATCGCCAGACTCTGGGCCTGATTTTCACCTTTAACATCAATCCAGTAGCTGCCATCGGCTTTAATCGAGACAATAAAGGGCTCTTGATCCTTGGTATCCATCGGCGCTGAATTGGCATCCGGCAGTTCAACCTTCACACCCTGCATTAGCAGAGGTGCGGTAATCATAAATACCACCAGCAGCACCAGTGTTACATCGATGTAGGGAACCACATTGATCTCGGCTACCAGTTTTCGCTTGGTTCTTTTACTCTTCACTTAGCAAGCCTCAGTGGGCATGTACTTGACGGTGCAGAATACTGGAGAATTCTTCCGCAAAGGTCTCGTAATTACTATTAGTCATTTCCACTAGTGCCGCATAGCGGTTGTAGGCAATCACCGCAGGAATCGCGGCAAATAGGCCCATAGCTGTAGCGATCAGCGCCTCGGAGATACCTGGAGCTACAGTCGCCAGAGTCGCCTGCTGCACCATGGCCAGACCGCGGAAGGAATTCATAATCCCCCACACTGTGCCAAACAGTCCAATATAAGGGCTTACCGAGGCAACACTGGCCAAAAATGGCAGGCTGATATTAAGCTTTTCGTCCTCTCTCGACAGCGCCACGCGCATGGCTCTATCGGCACCTTCCATCACCGCATCTGGATCGGCTTTATCACCCTGAGTGAGACGGTTAAATTCCCGAAAGCCGGAGCGAAAGACATTCTCAATACCATCAGTGCCGCCCTGCTGTTTGGCTTTCTGGGTGAGATCTGTATACAGGCTATTTAGGTCGACACCAGACCAGAAGGCATCTTCAAATTCACGGAAGCCGCGCTGGGCACTGCGCAGATAGAGACCGCGCTGAATAATCATCACCCAAGACATCACTGAGGCAATAAACAGAATCGCCATAACCCCTTGTACCAGTAGGCTGGCATTGGCAATTAACGACCATATGGATAAATTTTCTTCAATCACTGCTTAACTCCAGGTTTAGCCAAGTTGGCTTTTTAAGGTTTCAAACATCATTTTTGGCATGCCTTTAGGGCGCTTGCTGTGGGCATCGATACAGGCAACTTTTACCCTGCCCTCAACTAATAATTCTCTATCTTCTAATGAACAGCCTCGAAAAACCTGCTGGGTCATTTCAAAGGTTGCCCTGGTCGCTTTGGTTAGCCTTGCTGTCACAAATATCTCATCATCAAGGATAGCCGGGCTGCGGTATTTAAGCCCAACCTCATGAACAACAAACTGCATACCATCAAACAGCGCCGGTTTGTCAAAGCCTAGACTACGCATTAATTCGGTGCGGGCCCTTTCCATAAATTTGAGATAGTTGGCATAGAAAACAATGCCGCCAGCATCTGTATCCTCGACATAGACTCTGATTGGCAGAGAAAACTCAGCGCTTTCATTAACCATCAAGCGCATCCAATTGTTGATTGACCGGCTTGGGGCTTTTTAGGCCAAAGTACTCATAGGCCATACGAGTTGCCATACGCCCTCTTGAAGTGCGCATCAGATAACCCTGCTGAATCAGATAGGGCTCGAGCACATCTTCAATGGTGCCGCGCTCTTCACTCAGTGCTGCAGCCAAACTATCCACGCCGACAGGACCGCCTTCAAACTTTTCCATCAGGGTTAGCAGCAGGCGTCGATCCTGATGATCAAAACCGCGCTGATCAACATTGAGCATATTCAGTGCCGCATCGGCAATCTCTGCGCAAATACTGCCATCGCCTTTAACTTCGGCGTAATCACGAACGCGACGCAACAGTCGGTTGGCAATTCGCGGTGTGCCTCTTGAGCGGCAGGCAATTTCACGCGCACCGGCGGCATCCACATCGACATTTAATATGCTGCCGGCACGACGGACAATACTGGTTAGGTCAGCTTCAGAGTAAAATTCCAGGCGTTGAACAATACCGAAACGATCACGCAGTGGAGAGGTTAGCAAACCGGCTCTGGTGGTTGCACCGACCAAGGTAAAAGGCGGCAGATCGAGTTTAATTGAACGTGCCGCTGGGCCTTCACCAATCACGATATCGAGTTGGTAGTCTTCCATCGCGGGGTAGAGAATTTCTTCAACCACTGGACTGAGACGATGAATCTCATCGATAAACAGAACGTCTCCAGGCTCAAGATTGGTTAACAGTGCGGCGAGATCACCAGCCTTTTCAAGAACCGGCCCAGAGGTGGTTTTAAGATCCACCTGCATCTCGTTGGCAATAATATGTGCCAGAGTGGTTTTACCCAGACCCGGAGGACCAAATACCAAGGTGTGATCCAGCGGTTCTTCGCGCTTGCGCGCCGCTTGAATAAAGATATCCAACTGCTCAACCACCACTGGCTGACCCACGTAGTCAGCGAGTGCAACTGGTCTTAAAGCGCGATCAAAACGCTCTTCAGCAACAGAGATATCTGGGGAGATTATGCGATCCGGCTCTATCATCTAACACCATCTTGGTTTTGCTGGGTAGCATACCTTGGTGCTGCGTATTTTTCACTAGCCGGACAAGCCTTTATAGAGATTAAACCGCCCTTACGCGTTCATGCTTTTTAGCGCCAGACGTATCAACTGACCAGCATCGGTAACTGTCTCATCGGCAACGCGATTAACAATCTTGGCTGCATCCGCAGGCTTATAACCCAACGCAATCAGCGCACTCTCAGCCTCTTGGGCAATATCAGACTGGGCACTGTGACTGCCCTTGGTTCCAGCACCACCAGTACTGGTATCTATATCGCCAATCTTGTCGCGCATTTCAATCAGCAAACGCTCGGCAGTCTTCTTACCAACACCGGGCAGCTTAACCAGCGTGGCTGTATCGTTATTGTGCACACAGATAGCGAAGTCATTGGCGGACATGCCTGAGAGAATCGCCAGTGCCATTTTTGGGCCAACGCCATTAACCTTAATCAGATTGCGAAACAGGCTGCGCTCGGAGACTTTTGTAAAACCGTAGAGCTGCTGTATATCTTCACGCACCACAAAGTGAGTATGCAGGGTGACCACTGCGCCGACTTCCGGAACATCAAAAAAGGTATTGAGTGATACCAACACCTCATAGCCAACACCCTGCACATCAACCAGCAAATCCGGTGCCTGCTTTTCTACTACCTTGCCCTGAAGTCGTCCAATCATAATTTTTGCTGTTCTCGTCTACTGTGTGTAATTTTATTTGTGTCGCCCGCGAGCGTATCCGCTGGCACCGGCCATGACGCTAAGGGATTTTGATGTCTGCGCATGGCAGAGTGCAACTGCGAGTGCGTCGGCGGCATCTTCAGCCGGTGCTTCGGATAACTTTAGCAGCTGCACAATCATCATCTGTACCTGGGATTTATCCGCAGCACCTGTGCCTACCACCGCCAGCTTAACGCTGCGTGCAGAGTACTCACCGACACTGAGGCCGGCATTTACCCCGGCGACAATGGCAGCGCCACGGGCCTGTCCCAATTTCAGTGCGGAACTGGCATTGTGGGATAAAAACACCTCTTCAATACCCATCTCTTCGGGGTGATATTGCCCGACCAGTTGAGTGATACCATCAAAAATAATTTTTAAACGCTCGGCGAGGGATTTCTCCGGCAAGCGAATAATACCGCTGGTGACATAGCGTGCTTTTCCCGCGTCAACATCGACAATACCGTAGCCGGTACGCCGTGATCCTGGGTCTATGCCAATTATTCGAGTCATGGAATTGTTTGCTTTCTAATTTGCCTGCGAGTGTTGCAACCCTGCGCCGTTGAGTCAACCTGAATTAGCTTTGCGCGCTTCTATTCAGCTCTAAGCGCATCAATCGGTGTTAACCGCGCCGCGCGCGCGGCGGGTCGGCTACCGGCAATCAAACCAATCAGCATAGAGATAGCCAGCGCACCGAGAACAATTTTCGGGCTCAGGGCAACCGGAAGTCCCGGCACAACTAGAAAAATAATTAATAGTAGTAATGCCACTAACAATAGGCCACAAATACCGCCTATCAGACCTAGCACCAACGCTTCACCCAAAAACAGCGTGCGCACTTCACCGACAGTACCTCCCAGGGCGCGTAACAAACCCACTTCGGCAATACGCTCATTGACGGTAATCATCAGAATGGTGGTGATACCGACGCCTCCCACTAGCAATGAAATAGCCCCTAATCCGGCGCCGGCAAAGGTCAGGATAGATAAAATATTATCCATGGTCGAGAGCACCTGATCCTGAGTGACTATGGTGAAATCCTCAAACCCATGGCGGTCGATCAACAGTTTGCTGATCTTTGTCGCCATCGCCTCGCTGGTTGATCTTGGATTAAAGAAAATATCAATCTCCATCAGGCTTTGGCGGTTAAACAGCTGCATCCCCTTGCCCGCCGGAATATAGACCAGGTCATCGAGATCTGTGCCCAAAAACTCACCTTTCGGGGCAGTGACACCAATCACTCGAAATCGCGCGCCACCTATATGAACAAAATCCCCCACCGGGTTGGCATTGGCAAATAATTCCTGCCGAACCTTGCTACCTAGCACCACAAAAGAGCGCGGCCGCTGCAGGTCATCGGCGGGTAAAAAGCTACCCAGTTCCAGCTCGAGTTTCCAGGCCTTGTCCGCCGCCCCACCGACACCGGCAATATCTACATAGCGACCGCGCTGGCCTGCTTTGACCTTGGCATTGCCCATTACCAAAGGTACGACCTCTTCTACATTCGGCAATTTGGCAATTGCCGATGCATCATCCAGAGAAAGAGGTCTGGTGGTGTTTAAAAGACCACCGACTCCAAAGGTTTCTGTTTTACCGGGATTGACGGCAATAATATGGCTGCCAAACTGGGTAAATTCATTCATCACAAAAAGCCGCAAGCCCTCACCTAGTGCGCTCAATAAGACCATCGCCGCAATACCAATAGAGAAGCCAACAATCGTTAATAGACTGCGGGTGCGCTGTATCCACAGCGCCTTAAAGATCCAGCGGCTGCTGTCGCCCAAGCGCATTATTGTAGGCCTCGTAGCGCTAGCACTGGATCCAATGCTGCAGCACGCCTGGCCGGTGCAATTGAAAACGTCAGCCCAGTGATAAAAGCCATACCCACCGCTGCAGGCACGGCCCAGAGCGGTGGCATCAGTGGGAACTGTGGCCATAGATTAGCAAATACAAAAATCAGTCCAAAGGCAAACAGGATACCGGCGATAGAGCCCATGGAGATCAACAGTAGCGACTCACCGACAAACAACTGCCTTATCTGTCGGCTACTAGCACCTATAGCTTTTAACAAGCCTATTTCCCGACGCCGCTGGCTAACGGAAATAAGACTGATATTCATAATTAAAATACCCGCGACCAATAAACTAATCGACGAGATTGCGGCAATCGCCATGGTCAGCACCGAGAGAATATTATCGAAAGCGGCGAGCATGGAATCCTGGCTGATCACCGTGACATCCTCCTCGCCATCGTGGCGTTTGCGAATCGTCGATAACATCTGTTGCTGAATTTTGTCGCTGTCAGCGCTGGCTGCTATATCTAAAATAATTCGAAACAGTCCAGGCGAATCAAATAGCTGTTCAGCGGTGCGTACCGGTATCACCAACATATCCCGCAGATCCAAACCCAGGGATTCACCGCGTTCCTCCAACACACCAATAACCCGCATACGCCGATCACCGACTCTTACCCATTCGCCAAGTGCGCGGCTATTGCCAAATAATTCGCGCTTAAGTTTTACCCCGAGCACACAGACTGCCAACGCCTCGGAACGGGTGCGCGGCGAGAGTATGCGGCCAACGCCCACATCCAGCTGTCTTACCGCAAAAAAAGCATCGGTACTGCCAAGGGTAATCACTTCTCTGGAGCGACTGTCCCGCGCCACGGTGGTCATACCGGCGATAATCGGCGCCATCGCCAGAACACCGGGAATTCTCTGCAGGGCATTGGCATCCTCAAGTGTCAGGTCACGGGGTACAGCGCCATAAATTGGCGGTCCACCACCGGTGGTCTCCTTGCGACCGGGGAGAACAATTAACACCCGATTGCCCAGCGCCGAGAATTCTCGATCGACATAGCGCCGCGCACCCTCACCGAGACTGGTCAATAAAATAACCGAGGCGACACCGATACCCACTGCCAGCAATAGAAGAAAGGTGCGCACTCGATGGCGCTGAAATATCTGCCGATTAAAAACAAACTGATCAAGCAGTTTCATTATTCACCTGATGGCTATTGCTATGGCTGTGGTCACGATCAATCTGCCCATCGACCATACGAATATGCCGTGTCGCGCGATCGCCAATATTCTGGTCGTGGGTCACCATAATCAGGGTAATACCCTCGCGGTTTAGGCTTTCCAAAACATCAATAACTTCACCACCGGAACGGGAATCGAGATTCCCCGTAGGCTCATCGGCAAGCAGCAGTCGTGGGCGCATAACGATGGCCCGGGCAATGGCTACCCGCTGTAACTGGCCACCGGATAACTGGTTGGGTTTATGGCTGGCCCGCGAAGTCAGGCCAACCATTTCTAAAACCTCGGCAACTGCCTCGCGGCGCTTTTTAAGCGGCTGCTCGGCAAGCATCAGTGGCAACTCAATATTTTCAAAGGCGGTCAGTCGATTAACCAAATGAAATGACTGGAAAATAAAGCCGATATTCTCGCCGCGCAGTCGTGCGCGCTGCTCTTCTGCAAGCACTTCGGTGGCGATATTATCAAACCAGTAGCGGCCGGAATCCGGTCGATCGAGCAGGCCAATCATATTTAACAGAGTCGATTTACCCGAGCCTGATGGGCCCATTACCGACAGGTATTCGCCGGACTCAATTGATAGGCTGACATCGCGCAACGCACGCAATGGCGACTCGCCAACCTGGTAGGTCTTATTAACCATCTCGAGTCTGATCACTGGGCGACAACCACTTCGGCACCTGCAACTATGCCCTTAACGCCAATATTGCCGACAATTAAATCGCCCTCTTCTAGCCCGTTGAGCACTTCACTGTAGTGCCAGTTGGCGAGACCGATCTCTATTTCACGCTGCTGAACAAGGTTATCTGCATCGACTACCAGTACAAATTTCTCATCGACAATCAACTCGGTGGGTACTCGCAGGGCGCTACTTTTAGCCTGCAGAATCACCTCCATATCGGCACTATAGCCAGCCAGCAGCCGTGGCATATCTGCATCGGGCAATAGATCCGCTTCCACCTCAACGGTTCTCGCCTGCTTTTCAAAGTCCAGTACATAGGTTGAGATTCTGCGGATGGTGGCGGGAAAATCCCGATCGCGGAAGGAGTCCATGGTCACGCGCACCGGCATACCAACGGCAATATCGGAAGCATCAACCTCGTCGATTGGCGCGCTAATGTAATGGCAATTATCGGTTAATAGATCAATCGCCGGCGGTGTTGGAACTCCGGGTGGCGAAGGTGTGGAGAACTCCCCTACCTCACCGGTAACCTCGGCAACACGTCCGGCAAACGGGGCGTTCAAATAAGTCTGAGCCAAAATGGCCTCTGCGAGTTTTAAGCTGGCCAGAGCCTGAGTTTTTCGCGCATCCGCCGCGGCACAGGCCGCCGCGCTGGACTGGGATTTTGCCACAGCCATATCGGCGCGCTCGGCAGAGACCAGTTTTTGTTTCAGCAGGCGCGACAGGCGATTCGCCTCACGGGCATCCGAGGAAGATGCAATGCAGATACTTTGATGTTCTTTATTGGCGGATTGCAGCTGTGCTTTAGCCTGCTCGACCTGGGCCTGTCGATCGTTATTCCACAGGGACATCAGTAACTGCCCTTCTTCAACCTGATCCCCTTCACGGACATACAGCTCGGCGATTTGACCGCCAATCGGCAGGGATAATTTAGAGCGCAGACAGGCATTAACGGTTCCGGCTCGGGTATTTGAAACAGTTTGCTCAACCACCCCCGAAGAGACTTTTACCAATTTCACTACTGGTAGATCGGGCCTGGATAGCAGATAGATAAGTCCGACCAGAACCACAATAACCACAGCGACTATCAATCTCTTCTTCATAGTAATTCCTTTAATAGATTACTAATTCAATGTAGTTAATAGTTGTGCAGGTTTCTACTGTTCGGCTAAAACTGCCGGGCTCGGACAATGGCTAGATGACTTATAGCAAGTCTGGAAGAAAATGCAGGCAAAAAAAAGACCCTTTGGATTTAATCCAAAGGGTCTTTTTTGACCAACCAATTTACTCTTCAGCTTTTGGCTTTGCTTTTGCCTTGGGTGCTGCTTTGGCTTTTGGTGCAGCCTTGGCTTTAGCCTTTGGAGCAGCTTTGGCTTTAGGTGCAGCTTTGGCTTTAGGTGCAGCTTTAGCTTTAGGTGCGGCTTTTGCTTTGGCTTTTGGAGCAGCCTTCGCCTTTGCCTTTGGAGCAGCCTTGGCTTTTGGCTTTTCCGCAGGGGCTTCTTCGGCTGCTGGTTCTTCTTTAGGAGCTTCTTCTGCAGTAGGAGCAGGCTCTTCAACCACATCCTCTACCACAGGAACTTCTTCAACCGCCGGGGCTTCTTCTACAACCGCCGGGGCTTCTTCTACAACCGCCGGGGCTTCTTCTACAACAGGAGCAGCTTCTTCTGCAGGTGCCTCTTCGGCAGGAGCTGGTTCTTCAACAGGCGCCTCCTCAACAACTGGAGTTTCCTCTACAGCAGTTTCTTCAACGACTTCTTGAACAACAGGTGGGGCTGGCTTGGCAGTCTTGATTAGACCTTCCGCCAATAGAATGGTGATTTTTGCGTCTGCATTTACCCAGTTCTTGTCTGCATCTTTAACTGCATAACGACCTGAGCCTTTCTGGTAAATAGTGTATTCCTTAGTCTTTTTTATAACTTTCATCGGTAACACCTCTTTTTATGATTACTCGTCTGAGTTTATAGTTTTTCCTAATACCGCCTCTTAACTTGCTTTTAATTATATCTATCTTACTTTTTAGAAAATCCACGGCTGCTGTATCCTAACTGAAAAACAGCCGCCGTGAAAATATGCCTCTATTTAAGCCTCTGGATCTTTGCTGCGCACTCTTATGCTCAGATCACGCAACTGTGCACTGTCGACTGTTCCCGGAGCATCAGTTAACAGACAGGCCGCTGACTGAGTTTTAGGGAAGGCGATAACGTCGCGAATTGAATCCGCACCGACCATCAACATAATCAGTCTATCAAGGCCAAATGCCAATCCACCATGAGGTGGCGCACCGTGCTTAAGGGCATCCAACAGGAAGCCAAACTTCTCGCGCTGCTCTTCTTCATTGATACCCAGCACTTCAAATACCGTCTGCTGCATATCCTGATCATGAATACGAATAGAACCACCACCCAACTCACAGCCATTCAGTACCATATCGTAGGCGCGGGACAGAGCTTCAGCGGGATTGGCCTGCAGCTCTTCTTTCGAACAGGAAGGTGCAGTAAATGGATGGTGCAATGGTGTCAGACCACCGTTATCGGTGGTTTCAAACATCGGGAAGTCGACAACCCACATCGGCGCCCACTCTTTGGTGTAAAGGTTTAAATCTTCACCGACCTTGCAGCGCAATGCACCCAAAGCCTCGGAGACAATCTGAGACTTGTCAGCACCGAAGAAGACGATATCGCCATTCTTGGCATCAAGACGCTGCATAATATTCATGGTGACTTCATCACCGAGGAATTTAATAATCGGCGACTGCAGCCCTTCTATACCAGTCTCAATGGCATTGACCTTAATCCAGGCCAAACCTTTGGCGCCATAGATAGAGACAAACTTGGTGTACTCATCAATCTTCTTGCGTGAGATCTCAGCACCACCAGTGACCTTCATTGCGGTCACTCGACAGGCAGGGTCGTTGGCCGGGCCAGCGAAGACTTTAAATTCGATATCTTTAAGCAGATCTTTAATCTCGACCAACTCGAGAGGAATTCGCAAGTCAGGCTTATCAGAACCGTATTTATGCATGGCATCGGCATAGGTCATACGCGGGAACTCAGCGAACTCGACACCCATATGCTCGGCAAAAATACCGCGAATCATCGTTTCAGTGGTCGACATAATGTCCTCTTCATCTACAAAAGAGGCTTCTATATCAATCTGGGTGAATTCAGGCTGACGATCAGCACGCAGATCTTCATCGCGGAAACACTTGGCAATCTGGTAGTAGCGATCAAAACCGGCAACCATCAACAGCTGCTTAAATAGCTGCGGCGACTGAGGCATAGCAAAGAACTGACCGGGATGAGTTCGCGACGGGATCAGATAGTCACGTGCACCCTCTGGAGTAGCACGGGTCATAATAGGTGTTTCAATATCCAAAAACCCATTATCCACAAGGTAGTTGCGAATTGATGAGGTGATTTTGGAGCGGAAACGCAGGCTGTTTTGCATCTCGGTGCGACGCAAATCCATATAGCGATACTTAAGGCGAACATCTTCACCCACAGTCACATGATCGTCGAGCTGGAATGGCGGCGTTACCGCACTGTTAAGAATTTCCAACGCTGTACCGTAGACTTCAATCTCACCGGTAGCCATATTTGGGTTGACGGTGGCTTCGCTACGGGCGCGAACTTTACCGGTTACCTTGAGCACGTATTCAGAGCGAACCTTATCTGCCTGGGAGAAGAACTCACCGGCATCCGGATCGAAGACTACCTGAACAATACCTTCGCGATCGCGCAGATCAACAAAAATAACACCGCCGTGATCGCGACGACGATCAACCCAGCCACAGAGCGTAATTTCTTCATCAATATTTTTGCTTGTGACTAATCCACAATAGTTAGATCGATACATCTGCTGTCTATCCCTACTCTAATTTATAAAATTTATATTTAAGATATGCTGGCTACAGGGCCAAAATCACATCAACTTTCTTTTCCTGTTGCAGCGACATTTTTGTCGCTGAGATTCTTTTTACTGCCTGTTTTAAAGTCTGTCTCGTACCAGCCACTGCCACTCAAGCGAAATCCTGCGGCAGACAGCAGTTTCTTCAACTCGGGTTTTGCACAAGCCGGGCAGTCTACCAGACTATCATCACTCATCTTTTGCAACGCTTCATGCTCATGATTACAAGCCTGACAGCGATACTCATATATAGGCATATGTTACTTCCTGAATCATTATCCAATAGCTACCCATTGAGCAGCTAGTAAAAAAGCGAAGCATTATACCCTAGCACCTGCGCTTGGAGAATGGCCTCACCGAAGCATAGACCGCCGAAAAGTAAAAAAAAGCCTAAAAATGCTGCTATTCGTGGCACAACGGGTAAACAGCAGCTATAAATAATGTCGAGGCCCTGTTAGCAGTTGCCCCCCCAGATGCGACAGGGATAGTGTAATTTTTACATTCATAAAGGAAGAGACAATGGCTGTTAAAAAAGGATCTGCAAAAGTGAAAGTGAAGGCAAAAGCGCCCGCCAAAAGAAAAACCCCCTCAAAAATAACTGCAGCGAGAAGTGCAACCCCGAAAAAAGCATCGGTGGTCAAAGGCACTAGTAAAAAGGCTCCAGTTAAAAAAACTACAACGAAGAAAACCACAGCGAAAAAAGCTTTAGCTAAGAAGCTTGTTACTAAAAAGCCTGTCGCTAAGAAAGCAGCGGCTAAAAAAGCCACTGCACCAGCCCGCAAGGTTACCGCCGTCAGCAATCGCTTTAGCAAAACCGAGATTATCAGCGAACTGGCAACCAACACTGAGTTGACTCGCAAACAGGTTAATTCGGTACTTGATGAACTGGCGGTTCTTGTTGAGCGACATGTTAAGAAACGCTCAGTCGGCGAATTTGTGCTTGCCGGCCTGATTAAGATTCACACGGTTAAGCGTCCGGCTAAGAAATCTTACAAAGGTATCAACCCGTTTACCGGCAAACAGACCACATTTAAAGCACGACCAGCCTCTGTAGCGGTTAAGGTTCATGCGCTTAAAGGTCTTAAGGATATGACGCAGTAGCTTTCTTTCTGTCGTCTCGAACGTTCCTACTGCCGTCTCGAACGTTCCTACTGTCGTCTCGAACGTCCCTACTGTCGTCTCGAACGTCCCTACTGTCGTCTCGAACGTCCCTACTGTCGTCTCGAACGTCCCTACTGTCGTCTCGAACGTCCCTACTGTCATCTCGAATGCAATGAGAGATCTCAGGAAGTGGCAGGAGGTCCCAGCCTTCGCTGGGATGACGTTCCTTCGCTGGGATGACGGTGGTTTCTTTCGTCATCTCGGCGAAGGGACGTCACCCTAGCCCATGGGGCTTGAGTGCAGCCGCTATTCGCTCGACCCTGTGGGCCAGCATATCTTGCGGGTAGGCAACCGCCTCCACCGCTCCCCACACTGGCTTCGGCCAAGCTGCATCAGTTTTAAACCTAGCCACATGGTGCATATGTAATTGAGGCACCATATTGCCAATGGTCGCCACATTGATTTTATCCGCAGCAAAAAGTCCGGCCAAGGTTTCTGCTAAACAACTGGATTCCTGCAAAAGCTGCTGCTGGTCAACATTATTCAGCTGATAAATCTCCTCCATTGCCGCCCGCTGAGGCACTAAAATACACCAGGGGTAATTGGCATCTTTACTCAACAGTAATAGACTCAGCGGAAAACGCCCTACCAGTACGGTATCGGCCTCAAGTTGTGGATGTAATTGAAACATTTTGCCCTCATATCTGCTTATGGCTGTACCGCGACAGCTACGCACCGTAAAATAGTCGGCTTAAACTCATTGACCACCAGTGTAAGAGAAACCATGCGCGCCAGCCAATACTTGATTTCAACAAAAAAAGAATCACCCGCCGACGCTGAAGTTATCAGCCATAAACTCATGCTGCGAGCCGGAATGATTCGCAAAGTCGCCTCGGGACTCTACTCTTGGCTACCCATAGGCCTGCGCGTCTTCCGCAAAGTTGAAGCCATAGTTCGTCAAGAAATGGATAAGTCCGGCGCTCTGGAAATTATGATGCCGGTCGTACAGCCCGCCGATCTCTGGGAAGAGTCTGGACGCTGGGGACAGTTTGGCCCAGAACTACTTCGTATTAAGGACCGTCACGATCGCGAGTTCTGTCTCGGGCCAACTCACGAAGAGGTGATTACCGATATTATTCGCAATGAAATTCGCAGCTATAAACAGCTGCCAGCCAATTTCTATCAGATTCAAACCAAATTCCGCGATGAGCGCCGCCCTCGTTTTGGTGTAATGCGCACTCGCGAATTCTGTATGAAAGATGCCTACTCTTTCCATATCGATAGTGCATCCCTGCAGCAAACCTACGACCTGATGTACCAGACTTACTCAGCAATCTTTGAACGCACCGGTTTAGTCTTCCGCGCAGTACTCGCCGATACCGGCAGCATTGGTGGAAGTGTCTCCCATGAGTTTCATGTACTGGCAGACTCTGGAGAAGATGCGATTGTCTTCTCCTCAGAGAGCGACTATGCAGCCAATATCGAAAAGGCCGAGGCTTTAGCATCTGACTCTAAGACAGCGGAAGGCAGCGCCGAGATGGCTGAACTTGCCACCCCCGGTGTGCGAACTATTGACGACCTCTGCGCCTTCGTGAGCAGCAGCCCCGAGCAGTGCCTGAAAACATTAATTGTCAGCGCCGCAGATGAAGAAGGTGAAGAGAAACTTTACGGTTTGATGATACGCGGTGATCACGAACTCAATGAAGTTAAAGCCCAGCATGCCCTGGGACTGGCCACCGAAGTAACCTTTGCCACTGAAGAGCAGATCAAAGCTACCCTAAATTGCTCACCTGGCTCACTGGGCCCGGTTAATTTAAACCTGCCTATGGTGATTGATCACAGTGCCGCGCAACTCAGCGACTTTACCTGTGGTGCCAACCGCGATGGCTATCATCTGACCGGTGTTAACTGGCAGCGCGACTGCGGAGAATATACGGTTGCCGATATCCGCAATGTGGTGGCCGGCGATGCCAGCCCCGACGGCAAAGGCGTACTAGAAATTAAACGCGGTATCGAAGTGGGTCATATCTTCCAGCTCGGCACCAAGTACAGTGAAGCCATGAAAGCCACGGTGCTCGATGAAAATGGCAAAGAGCGCAATATGTCTATGGGTTGTTACGGTATAGGTGTCAGTCGAATTGTCGCCGCCGCTATCGAACAGAACCACGATGACAATGGCATTATCTGGCCAGAGGCCATCGCTCCTTTCCAGGTCGCCATAGTACCGATCAATATGCATAAATCAGAGCTGGTCAAAGAGACCTGCGAAGCGCTTTATGAAAAACTCAGCAGCGCGGGCTATGAAGTGCTATTTATGGATGAAGCGAAAGCGAGACTTGGTGGCATGCTGGCAGATGTTGAGCTTATAGGCATCCCCCATCGCATCGTGATCGGTGACCGCGGTCTTGAAGGCGGCACTGTCGAATATCGCAATCGTCGCGAACCGGAAAACCAACATATAGCTATGGACAAGCTGGATGATTTTATTAGCGAGAATATTTCAAAATAAATATCTGATCAGCGCTCTTTTACTGCTGATACTTGCTGCGCCGGGGCACTTTGCCTTGGCGCAGTCGACTGAAGTACCTGAGCCGTCACTGGTTCAAGCCCTAAAAACCGCTGCCTCCGCCGCTCACAGTTTCGACAATGCCTACGACGCAGAAGTCTGGCTGGTCGGCAAAGACCGCCCACTAGCGAAGATAATCAAAGATCCGCAACAGCGTCTTAACCTGCTTAAACTGATTCATGCCGAAGCTTCCCTTGCGCAACTACAACCGGAAATTGTTCTAGCACTTATTGAAGTGGAAAGTCGCTTTGATAGTTACGCGGTATCCAGTGCCGGTGCTATGGGAATGATGCAGATAATGCCATTCTGGAAAAAAGAGATTGGCCGCCCCAATGATAATCTGATCGATATACAGACTAACCTGCGCTACGGCTGTACCATCCTTAGGTATTACCTCGACAAGGAAAAGGGCCGCCTCGCTGATGCTCTGGCTAGGTACAATGGCAGCTATGGTCAATACTGGTATGCCGAGCGAGTACTTGATGCCTGGGCTAAAAACTGGCGGTAATTTCCCTTTCATCCTGAGAGAAAGGGAGTTTCTCTGTCATCCTGAGAGAAAGGGAGTTTCTCTGTCATCCTGAGAGAAAGGGAGTTTCTCTGTCATCCTGAGAGAAAGGGAGTTTCTCTGTCATCCTGAGAGAAAGGGAGTTTCTCTGTCATCCTGAGAGAGCGAAGCGAACCGAAGGACCTCAGATCCTTCACTGACATTCAGGATGACATTTAAGAGCTTTGTCGGGATGACGCTAATTTTTTGTCATCCTGAGAGAGCGAAGCGAACCGAAGGATCTCTTGATGCCCGCTGAGATCCTTCGGCTTCGCTCAGGATGACATATAGAGGCTATCAAGATGACATTAGGTCGCAGTGAACATAAAATCATCACCCTAGCTAACAGCACCTCAGGTAAAAAATGGCCTTACTCTTAAATTGCGATCTCGGCGAATGCCACGAAGCCTGGGAAACCGGCCTCGACGATTTGGTAATGCCATTTATTGATCAGGCCAATATCGCCTGCGGTT
Source organism: uncultured Pseudomonadales bacterium (assembly GCA_943846685.1). Taxonomy (GTDB): domain Bacteria; phylum Pseudomonadota; class Gammaproteobacteria; order Pseudomonadales; family Porticoccaceae; genus HTCC2207. The sequence goes on along the minus strand of OX044363.1, from coordinate 1,206,764 downwards.
TTCATGCTGGCAACCACAGCCTGATGAAGAGCACACTACTCTCAGCCAAACAGCACAATGTCGCCGTCGGCGCCCACCCCAGCTATCCAGACTCTGCTGGCTTTGGCCGCCGCTCGATGAACCTGCCGCCTGCAGAAGTAATAAAGCTGGTACAGCATCAGATTCGCGCGCTCAGCGAAGTGGCAGAAACCCTTGATATACAGGTCAGCTACGTTAAACCCCACGGCGCCCTGTACAACGATATGATGATCAACGGCCATCTGCGCAGTGCGATTATGCAGGCGATCGCTGAAACTCAGGAGCAGCACAACCGCCCACTGGCCTTTATGTTGCAGGCCACGGCAGATGCCGAGACCCATCGACAGGAAGCACAGATGTTTGGCCTTGAGCCTATCTTTGAGGCCTTTGCCGACCGCTGCTACAACGACGATGGCAGCCTGTTATCGCGCAGTAAGCCAGGAGCCGTTCACAGCCGCGAAAAAATGCTTAAGCAGGTGCAACAGCTAAACAATCACGGCACTGTGATCACAGCCAGCGGCCTTGAATTACCAGTTCAGGCGGATTCACTCTGTGTCCATGGCGACAATGCAGAAGCGGTTAATGCCATTGCAGAAATTCGTCAGCTGATCAATCAATGAGTGCAGAAAAGACTATTTCCATCGCTGGAGAAAATGCCCTAATTGTCTATTTTGCCGACAAACCCAGTGCAGCCATTTCCACTGAGATCGCCACTACAGTAAAAAAACTCCAGACCTATCTGGGTGCAACCCTGATTGATCTGGTGCCCTCCTACGCCTCTCTGCTGGTTATCTTCGATCCGTTTAAAACCGATCATCAGTCTGTGCGCAGAGCTATTAACACTGCTATTAAAAAAATCAATAGCACACCAAAAACAAGCAGCGGATCGCTGGTCACACTGCCGGTTTATTACAGCAATGAATCCGGCCCCGATCTGCAGAAAGTTGCCGATACAGCAGAACTCTCTGTAGAGGAGGTTATAACCATTCATCAGCAGAGTGAGTATCGCGTCTACGCAATTGGTTTTGCTCCAGGCTTTGCCTATCTCGGCCAAGTCGATAAGCGTATAGCCACCCCAAGATTGGCTACTCCCAGACAGCAGGTACCGCGTGGCGCTGTGGCTATTGCCGACCAACAGACCGCCGTCTATCCGGCACAGTCACCCGGCGGCTGGAACCTGATTGGACTCTGCCCAATATTGATGTTCGACCCACAGGCTACACCCAGCATGCCCGTGCAGGTTGGCGACCAGGTGCGTTTTCAATCCATAGATAGAGCGACGTTTATCGCCATGGGCGGTGCGCTGTGAGTCTGAAAGTTATCAAACCGGGAATATACAGTCTGCTGCAAGACGGAGGACGCTATGGTCAGCACAGTATGGGGCTGACCACCGGCGGCCCTCTAGATCGCAACGCCTTTCGTTGGGCCAACCTGCTCTGCGAAAACCCTCAGGATAGCGCCTCTATTGAAGTGACTGTTGGCGGCCTAGTATTGGAATCCACCGTCACAACCACTCTGGCTGTCACTGGTGCCGATATTCCCCTGAGTATCAATAAACAACCCGCTGCACTCTGGCAGAGCCACAGTGTTAATCCCGGCGATTTGATTGAACTGGGTTTTGCCCGCAGTGGCAACCGTGCCTATCTGGCTATTGGCGGCGGTTTTCAAGCCGAAGCGATTTTTAATAGTGTCGCCACAGTTCCCCGCGAGGGCCTGGGCGGTCTGAACGCTGATGGCGCAGCATTAAAAAGCGGCGAACTATTGCCCTGCAAGCCAACTGAAAATGCCAGCTTATGGCAACTCCCGGAAAATTTGCGAGCGGACTATAGAGAAAATTCAGCACTATTAAGAATGGTGCTCGGCTATCAGCAAGAGTGCTTTAACGAAACTCAGAAACAGCTGTTTTTTAACACCCAGTACAGCGTGACAAAAAATAGTGATCGAATGGGCTTCCGCCTTCAGGGCGCAGAAATTATTCCCACCATCGAGGGTATTCTCTCCGAGGGCATCTGCCTCGGTGCTATTCAATTCCCCCCTGACGGACAGCCAATCGTTCTGCTAAACGACCGCCAGACCATGGGTGGCTACCCCAAGATTGGCTCAGTACTCTCTGTGGATATAGGTAAACTGGCACAGCTTTCAGCTGGGGGCACCGTGCGCTTTGAGGCCATCAGCATAGATCAGGCACAATCCTTATTAGCCGAGAATGAAAAACAATTTGTATCAAACCAGCTACTAAAACTTTGCTTGTAACAGAGCGTACTGATACCATTTTTGGCCTAGGGAAACACCGCACCGCAGTTGCACCTTTTAAAGGAAAAACATGAATATCGCATTTCTCAATGGCACCTACCTACCGCTGGAAGAAGCCAAAATATCGCCACTGGACAGAGGCTTTTTATTTGGTGACGGCATCTATGAAGTCGTGCCCTCATACGCTGGCAAGATGGTTGGCTTTGGCCCCCATATCGAGCGCATGAATAGTGGCCTCGACGCCATCGGTATCAGTCTCGACTGGTCAGAGAGCGACTGGGCCGATCTGTGTAACCAACTGATTGAGAAAAATGGCGCCGGCAACCTGGGTATTTACCTGCATGTAACACGTGGCGCTGACAGCAAACGTTTTCATGGCTTTCCGGAAAATATCACACCAACAGTATTTGCCTTTGCCTTTGAAATCGCCCCGGCACCAGTGGCCGATAAAACCCTGGCGAAAAAATTCAAAGTCTCTTCCAGCAAAGATCTGCGCTGGGACCGCTGCCAGATAAAATCTACCGCACTACTCGGCAATGTCCTACATTTTCAACAGGGCCAGGAACAGGGCAACGATGAAACACTGCTATTTAATGCCGACAACCAGCTGACCGAAGCCAGCTCCTGCAATGCCTATATAGTTAAAGACGGCGTGGTGATAACACCGCCGCTGGACAACCAGCTGCTGCCAGGTATTACCCGCCAACTACTGCTGGATATACTGCGCCGGGATGGGGTTATTCCGGTCGAAGAGCGTATTGTTACTAGGGATGAGGTGCTGAATGCCGATGAAGTATGGATTACCAGCTCCTCGAAAGAGATTGGCGCCGTCGTAGAGATCGATGGCGTACCCGTAGGCAACGGCGAGATTGGTGATATATGGCTGGCGGCACAAAAGTTATACTCCGCCGGCAAATACAACTATTAATAGGTTCTTTTTAAAAGACTCTTGTTAAAAACAGTTATTAAACAGGCTTAAACTCATGGCTCGACCCACTAAAGCAACCATTGACCTGCAGGCACTGCGCGATAACTTCGCCCTCGCCCAGTCGCTGGCAGCCGATTCCCAGACCATGCCCATGGTCAAAGCCAATGCCTATGGTCACGGTATGGTCGAAGTAGCACAGGCCCTTGCCGAGATCGCACCGGCTTATGGAGTGGCCTGTATTGAAGAAGCACTGGAACTTCGCGACGCCGGAATCTGCCAGCCTATCCTGCTGCTCGAAGGCACGTTTAGCGCCGATGAAGTCAATACCGCAGCCCTTAAAGGCCTCTGGTTAATGGTTGAAAACCACGATCAGAAAGAGGCTGTGTTGAATGCCGATATAGCCCAGCCGGTCAATGTATGGCTGGGTGTGGATACAGGGATGCACCGCCTAGGCTTTCCACCTGAGGAAGCCGCTGAGGTCTACCAAAGCCTGTCTGACAGCCGCAATGTTAATGATCAGATAGTGATCGCCTCGCACTTTGCCTGCGCAGAAGATTTAGATAATGATTTTACCGCTGTGCAGTTGGCAACTTTTGGCAACACTATTTCAGGCTTTGATGCAGTTAAAACCAGCCTAGCCAACTCTGCCTCGATACTTGGCAGGCCAGATACCCATAGAGATTGGAATCGCCCCGGGTATATGCTCTATGGCGCGTCGCCTTTTGAGCATGCCCAGGAGAATGGGGACAAACTGAAACCAGTGATGACCCTTAGCTCAGCAGTGATTTCAGTACGCAATATAGATACTGGCGAGAAAGTCGGTTACTCCGGAAAATGGTGCGCCGAGCGACCTTCAACCATTGCAACTATCGGTATTGGTTACGGTGATGGCTATCCGCGCACAGCACCCAATGGCACCCCGGTGCTGGTCAATGGCATTGAATGTCCGTTAGTGGGCAGTGTCAGTATGGATATGATTACCGTGGATGTAACCGACCTTGAAACAGTGACTATTGGCGACTCAGTTGAGCTCTGGGGCAAGCAGCTGCCGGTTAATCGTGTCGCCGAACACTGCGCAACCCTGGGTTATGAACTGTTAACTCGAATGCCATTGCGGGTTCCAAGAATTTATAAATAATCGAGCTGTACTTTCAATTTCAATCCAATTTTACTTACAGATTAATCTGCAGTGCCGTTTGAGATTTCACATCCTCAATAACCACATAAGTATGGGTCTGACTGATACCCTTAATAGCGGATAACTTCTCCCCCAAAAAGCGCTGGTAGTGCTGCATATCGGCCACGCGAATCTTGATCAGATAATCAAAACCACCGGCCACCATTTGGCATTCAAGAACCTCATCCAAATCCATCATCTGCTGATTAAACTGACTGATCGCCTCCGTGGTGGTACTGGTCAACTGCACTTCAATATAGGCACAGAGCGCCGCATTGGCTTTTACCGGATCCAGAAGTGCCACATAGCGGGTGATAAAGCCCTCTCGCTCCAAGCGTTTGACCCGCTCCAGACAGGGCGTGGGTGTCAGATTAACCGCGCGAGCCAGATCGACATTGGCAATCCGGCCATTGTGTTGCAAAGCATTGAGAATCCTCCGATCGGTGCGATCCAGATTCGTCACTGTTTTCATATTTCATCTCCACAAAAACTAAAAAATTAAAATACCTCTACAGAATAATAGTCTACTAATTTAAATAATACGGATTTATAAACTATTAAATCAATAATTATGGAGACAAATACCAAGATAAATAGCCGAAAATGCCAGATATTACACAGCATCAAATTTTAGGGAAAAACACTTAAGGACAAACGATGAACCAGACAGAGCTACGCAACAGAATTCGCCATGTAACCCATCAGGATGAGCATCAGGCTGTCACTCAGTTGCTGCACAGCAACCCGCTCTCCAGCAAGGCTCGCAAGAAAATCCTCCACGACTCTCGACAGCTGGTCAACCAATGCCGCGCCGATAAAACTAGCAGCGGTACTCTGGATGCTTTCCTGCTCGAGTTTGGTTTATCCAATGCCGAAGGTGTAGCACTCATGTGTCTGGCCGAAGCCCTGCTGCGGGTTCCCGATGCCCTAACGGCAGACCGTCTGATCGCGGAAAAAATTCAGGCCGGAAACTGGAATACCCACCGCGGCAAATCCGCATCCCTATTTGTCAATGCCTCGACCTGGGGGCTAATGCTGACTGGTCAGCTGGTCAGTCTCGACAGAGAGATTACCCAGGATACTGACAGCTGGATCAAACGCCTGACGGCCACAATGGGTGAGCCGGTTATTCGCGCAGCAGTAATGCAGGCAATGAAAATAATGGGCGGCCAATATGTACTCGGCCGCACTATTTCTGAAGGACTAAAACGCGGGTACCAAACACAACCATAAAGAAACCAGATTTTCTTTTGATATGCTCGGCGAAGGTGCCCGTACTGAAGAAGATGCTGCCGAATATCTAAAAGCCTACAGCACCGCGATTGATGAGATTGGAAAAAGGCCCTCAGGGGATTCAGTCTATAGCGCTAACGAGACTGTTTATAGCGCTAACGGGACTGTTTATAGCGCTAACGGCATCTCAGTAAAACTCAGCGCCCTGCACCCGCGTTATTACTACGCGCAGCATCAGGCAGTAATGGAAGAACTGTTGCCGCGCATTAAACAGCTGTGTCTGCAGGCGAAAAAATACAACATTGGCCTCTCTATAGATGCCGAAGAAGCCTACCGCCTAGATATCTCATTGGATATTTTTGAGGCACTGGCAAAAGACCCCGACCTCGAAGGTTGGCAGGGATTGGGCTTTGTATTACAGGCCTATCAAAAACGCGCACCGGATACCGCCAAATGGTTGATCGGCCTAGCCAACGAAACCAATCGCCGCCTAATGGTGCGATTGGTGAAAGGTGCCTATTGGGATACTGAGATTAAACATGCTCAGGAGCTTGGTCTTGAGGGCTTTCCTGTATTTACCCGCAAAGCCAATACTGACCTCTGCTATCAGCACTGTGCCGGCATTCTACTGGATGCCGAAAAAGAGATTTACCCGCAGTTTGCGACCCATAATGCCTACACCGCCAGTATGATTTTAGAGCTGGCTGGTGAGCGTGAATTTGAATTTCAACGGCTGCATGGTATGGGCCATATACTCTTCTCACAGCTTAGAACACAACAGAAAGCACAGCTTAAAAACAGTGGCAGCGACGAGCAGCTTCCGGTGCGAGTTTACGCGCCTATCGGCAACCATAAAGATCTGCTGCCCTACCTGGTTCGCAGGCTTTTGGAAAACGGTGCCAACAGCTCTTTTGTCAATCGCTTTTTGGATCATCAAACCCCTGTCGAAGAGTTACTCGAAGACACCAGAGATCAGGTCACCAGCTCATTCCCCTATCAGCATAAAATGATCCCAGTGCCAGAACAGCTGTTTACCGCTGCCGCTGAAGATCGTAAGAATGCCATAGGTATAGATCTGGACTCTCCCCTGGAAGCTCAGAAATTACTGCACCAAGTAGCACAAACCGCTGATCTGGTTTCCCATCCGATTATTGCCGGCGAGCCCGTGGAAGGCGAGCGGCAAGACGCTTATAACCCCGCAGATCAACAGCAACTTATTGGCCATTATTCCAAAGCCAGTAAAGCGGATATTTTACGTGCGTTGAAATCCGCAGATGCTGCGCAACTCGACTGGGATAGTCTGGGTCATAGTGCTCGCGCCGATATTCTGGATAAAGTTGCCGATCTAATGGAAAGAGACTCGGAGGAACTTATTGGGGTTATTGCGACAGAGGGAGGAAGAACATTAGGTGATGGGGTTTCAGAGGTTCGCGAAGCGATAGATTTCTGTCGATACTATTCGTTACAAGCTAGTTCATTACAGGCGAGAGAGCTAACCCCATTACAGGGCCCTATATTACAAGGACAGGGCGTATTCCTCTGTATAAGCCCCTGGAATTTCCCGTTAGCAATCTTTGTCGGCCAAATCGCCGCCGCACTGGCCGCAGGCAACACAGTTATCGCCAAACCTGCTGCACAAACACCAGCGATTGCCGCCTGTGCTGTCAGACTATTCCACGAAGCCGGTATTCCCGGTGCCGCCCTGCAACTATTACTCGGCAGCGGCTCCCAGATCGGTAAATTATTAGTCGGCGACAGCCGCATTGCCGGTATCGCCTTTACCGGCTCTACCTATACCGCCCAGAGTATCAACCAGCAGCTGGCCGCACGTCCCGGCGGGCCAATACCTTTTATCGCCGAAACCGGTGGCCAGAACTGCATGATAGTCGACTCCACCGCCCTGCCCGAGCAGGTCGTTGATGATGTTATCACCTCAGCCTTTCAAAGTGCCGGTCAGCGCTGCTCCGCCCTGCGGGTATTATTTATTCAAGAAGATATTGCCGACAATACACTGAAAATGCTCGCCGGAGCCATGAACTCCTTAAAGGCAGGCGACCCTAAAAAGCTATCCAGCGACCTTGGGCCAGTTATCGACAGCGGCGCACAGACAGAGCTTCAGGCGCATATAAAGCGCATGTATAAAGAAGGCATATTTATCGCCAAAGTAGAACTCAGTGATAGCTGTAACAACGGCAGCTTTGTTGCACCCCATGTCTTTGAAATCGACTCCCTAGATCAGCTAACCGAAGAGGTGTTCGGCCCTATACTGCATGTGATTCGCTACTCTTCAGAAAAACTCAGCTCAGTTATTCAACAGATCAATAACACTGGTTATGGCCTAACCCTTGGCATCCACAGCCGTATTGAAGCCTTTGCTGAAACCGTCTACCGCAACACCATCGCCGGCAATACCTATATCAACCGCAATATGGTTGGTGCAGCGGTTGGTGTAAACCCCTTTGGGGGTCGTGGACTTTCCGGCACCGGGCCTAAAGCCGGCGGGCCCAATTATTTGCTACGTTTTTCAGCAATAACTCAGGCACAAGAACATAAAAACGCTTACCCAATCGGTTTAGAGAAAGCCATACCAGAACAACCCAAGAGCATTGATAGCGCCGTTAAAGTAATAACCAAATGGCAAGCAACCTCAATTGATAGCCGCCTGTCTATTATCGCCAAGTGCAACGCTGAATTTCTGCCAGTGATTGAACCGATCGCCCGAGAAAAACTCGCCAACCCCATCCAACTGCCAGGCCCAACCGGTGAAGATAATAAACTCTCTGCTTTTGGTCGCGGTGTAATGGCCCTGGCTATAACGCAAAGCGATTCGGTAGCTGAAGCAGAAAAGCAAATTGCCAGCTCATTGCTCTGTGGTTGCCCGGTGATAGTCGCAGCAGACGAGGCCCACAAAGCTTCATTAGAGATCACAAGAGCAGACTACCTGCAAGCGGGACTGACAGCAGAATTACTACAGATAGAGCCCTTAGAAAGCCTAACAGCGCTAATCCAGAACAATAGCATCGAAGGTTTAATGGCCAACAGCCTGAATAAAGATAGCTCAGCATTAAGACAGGTAATGGCACAGAGAAGTGGCAGTATCATCCCACTGATTGAATGGCCGAAAAATAACGAGGGATATAACTACCACTGGTTGCTTTGGTTTTTAAGTGAACGCACCAGAACAGAAAATTTGGTGGCTAGAGGGGGGAACACGCAGTTGTTTAATTTAGCGGAATAAGCTTTTATCTCGCAAAACAGATCTACACCCAGAGCTTAAAATTGCCATCCTGAGAAAAGCCAAAGGATCTCACTGCGATCCTTACCCCCCTGAACTCTGCCAAGATGAAACAAGAAACGTAAAGTAATCACATATGATCTTTTTTTCTTTTTTAGCGCTATAAACGATCATTTGTGGTGCTTATCAAGCAAAAAACTCTAGAAAAACAGGATCATATAAACTATCATATGTGATTCTTTTTAAGCAGAATACATTCATTTACTATCATAGACGATATTATGAGAATCAATAAACTAACACCAGACAACCATATACTCAGCGAATTTGGCCAACGCCTTGCAAAAATCCGCAAGCAACAGAGGCTCTCGCAAACAACGCTAGCCGAAGAGGCCGGCATTGGAGTAGCCACATTGCGGCGCATTGAGAATGGCACCGACAGTCAGCTCGGCTCGTGGATTAAATTATTAAAAGCACTGGATATGGATGCGGCTCTCGAGGCCCTGTTACCAGAGCAGTTTAATTCCCCTATGGCTGAAACACTCCGCGAGCGCCAAGCCAAATATAAGGCAGGTTCGGGAGCAGGCAAAAACAAAAGCACCGATACCTCGACTTCTATTATCTGGGGAGATGAGCAGGGATGACCACTGCCACGGTAAAACTTTGGCAAACACCGATTGGTTATATCTCCATGAATAAGGGCGAACGGTTTGCGCGCTTTGAATACGACCCTGACTTTGTCACCAAAGGCATTGAGCTTGCACCACTGATGATGCCTGCGCGGGCCAGGCATATTTATCAGTTTACCGACTTGCCCCATCATGCCTTCCATGGCTTGCCCGGCCTCCTGGCTGATAGTCTTCCCGACAAATACGGCAATCGACTGATCGATGTCTGGTTATCCCAAACCGGTCGCCAAAGCAGCGATTTTAATGCTGTGGATCGACTCTGCTATACAGGCTCAAGAGGCATGGGGGCATTGGAATTTGAACCTGCCAGTGATGCCAAGACTGCCGGTGACCAACAGATGGAAGTGGAGCAATTGGTCGAACTGGCCTCTATAGCATTTGCTGATAAATCTGTGCTCGATACTGAGCTTAGTGCCAGCAACGGCAAGCAAGCACTGTTAGATATTTTAAGTGTGGGGACATCCGCAGGTGGCGCGAGAGCCAAAGCGGTTATTGCCTTTAATCCTAAAACCAAACAGGTGCGCTCGGGGCAGCTTGATTTACCAGCGGGGTTTGAGCACTGGCTGATTAAATTTGATGGCGTTAAGTTTAATGGTGACTGGGGCGTAAGCGACCCGGTGGGCTACGGGCTGCTGGAATACAGTTATTATCAGATAGCTTTGCGCTGCGGTATCACCATGGCCGAGTCACGTTTATTTAGCGAGAATAACCGCCACCACTTTATGACTCGCCGCTTTGATCGCGATGCAGAAGGCGGCAAGATTTTTATGCAAACCCTGGCTGCAGTGGCACATTTTGATTATTTTGCCAGTGGCTATTATTCCTATGAACAGCTGTTTATGGTGATGAAACAATTGCAGATACCAACAGTCTCTATTGAGCAGCAGTTTCGCCGTGTGCTGTTTAATCTGGTGGGCTGCAATCAGGATGATCATGTTAAGAATTTTGCGTTTAGCATGGATCGTCGTGGGCAGTGGGATATCACCCCGGCTTATGATCTCTGCCACGCTGAAGGTAGTGACTTTACTCGCCATCACCAGCTGAGTATTAATGGTAAAACCCATGGCTTTAGTCTGGCCGATCTTAAGCATCTTGCCGCCTATGCTGGCTTGCCACGCGGGCGTGAGAAGCGAATTCTTGCGGAGGTACTGGAAGGGTTTTCTGGCTGGCCGGCACTGGCTAGAGAGCTGGAAATTCCTGAGCGTTTAATTGCTCATGTGGGTAGTACATTGCGGATGAAATGGGTTTAGTTATTGGGGGATTATTATTCTGAACCTGATCAATGCGGCCACTCTGAACCTGAAAAATATTGTCATCCTGAACCGACTAAAACTTGTCATCCTGACAAGGCACACAGCAAAATTGTCATCCTACAAGGCACACAGCTAAATTGTCATCCTAACAAGGCACACAGCTAAATTGTCATCCTAACAAGGCACACAGCTAAATTGTCATCCTAACAAGGCACACAGCAAAATCGTCATCCTGAGCGAAGCCGAAGGATCTGAGTTCCTTCGGCTCGCTGCGCTCTCTCAGGATGACAGGATGGGGCGCGCTCTCAGGATGGGGCGCTATCTCAGGATGACAGGATGGACGCTCTGTCGGGATGACAAGAAAGCGCGGGCTTGTCATTCTCGCGAAGGAACGTCACGTTGGGGTGATGTTTCTTTGCTGGGATGACTTGGAAAGACCAAGCCGTCATTCCAGCGCAGGCTGGAATCTACTTGCTGTTGGTGGGCCCCAGCATTCGCTGGGGTGACGTTCCTTTACTAGGGTGACGTTCCTTCGCTGGGGTGACGTTCCTTCGCTGGCATGACGGGGTTAAGCGCTAACTAACTCCAGCATAACGACGAAGAATATCCAGAAAATCACCGCCATATTTTTCCAGCTTGCTTTCACCAACGCCGGTAATGGTTAGCAAATCCGCTTCCGAAGTCGGCAAGGTATCAAGCATTTCCTTAAGAGTAGCATCGTGAAAAATCACATAGGGCGGTACATTAAACTCATCGGAAAGCATCTTTCGACATTCGCGCAGCTCATCCCATAATTCTTGGTCTTCTGGCGCTATCTGGGCTTTTCTCGCCGACTTTGAGCCGGCCTTTTTAGCGGAGGGAGCCTTGATTTCTTCAATGCGTAAAAACAGCGACTGCTCGCCTTTTAGTACCGGTCTACAGAGGTCTGTTAGTTGCAGGGCGCTATAGCCTTCGATATCTACCCGCAGTAACCCGCGCACCACTAGCTGCCGAATCAGCGAGCGCCACTGGGCTTCGTGAATATCTTTGCCTATGCCAAAGGTGCTGAGTTGATGATGGTGGTGCTGGAGTACCTTTTCCGTTTCTTTGCCCTGCAATACATCCATCACATGCACGGCACCAAAGCGCTGACCGGTGCGATAAACACTGGACAGTAGTTTCCGTGCGGCTTCGGTGGCATCCCAGGTCTGCGGGGGAATCTGGCAGTTATCGCAGTTGCCACACTGTTCTGGGGCATTGTCGGCAAAGTAATTTAACAGTACTTTGCGACGACAGCTGGTGACCTCACAGAGACCTAACATGGCATCCAGTTTATGTCGCTCGGCGCGTTTAAATTGCTCGGAGCCATCTGAGCCCTGAGCCATCTGCTGCAGGCGCACTACATCTTGCAGACCGTAAACCATCCAGGCATCGGCTGGCTGTCCGTCGCGCCCTGCGCGACCGGTTTCCTGATAATAGGCTTCGATACTTTTAGGCAGGTCGAGGTGGGCGACAAAGCGCACATCGGGTTTATCTATGCCCATACCAAAGGCGATGGTGGCAACAATAATCACCCCGTCTTCACGCAGAAAACGCTGTTGATGGGTTTGTCTAAGCTGGGCCGGTAATCCTGCATGATAGGGCAAGGCGGTAAAACCCTGCTGGGTTAGCCAGGCAGCTGTATCTTCGACCTTTCTGCGCGACAGGCAGTAGACAATGCCGGCTTCGCTTTTGCGCTGCTTTAAAAAATCCAGCAGCTGCTTTTTGGCGGTGGTTTTATTGGCAATGGCGTAGCGAATATTGGGCGATCAAAACCGCTGATATAGGAATTGGCGTCACTCAGCGATAGCCGTTCAATAATCTCTTTGCGAGTGCGCACATCGGCAGTGGCGGTCAGGGCAATGCGCGGAATATGCGGGAAACGCTCGGTGTAGACAAGCTTAAAGATAAATAGTCGGAGCGGAAAGTCATGTCCCCACTGAGACACACAGTGCGCCTCATCGATGGCAAACAGAGCCAGCTTGCAGCGCTCTAAGAAGATCTAAGGTGTATGACTGTATAAGCCTTTCAGGGGCTATATAGAGCAAATCTAACTGCCCTGCCAAGAGCTGCTGCTCAATAATATTTTGTTCGCTGTGGGAGAGGCTGGAATTTAGAAAGGCTGCCTTAACACCCAACTGCTGCATGGCATCGACCTGATCCTGCATCAGAGCGATCAGCGGTGAAATAATCACTCCGACGCCATCGCGAATTAGGGATGGAATCTGATAACAGAGCGACTTACCACCGCCGGTAGGCATCAGTACCAGTGCATTATTACCGGCACTGACATGCTCAATAATCTCGGCCTGATGACCGCGAAAGCTATCATAGCCATACAGGCTGTTTAAAATCTCTAGTGCTTTTTGTGACATGTTGTTCCGACTATTAATATTGAACCGAGAGAGATTTTACAGCTGCCATTCAGTTCGGCCTGCGAAGCTGTCGCCATTATTGGTAAAGCGAAGAAAGGAAGGAGTTACACGGTAGAAATTGCTGCGCTCAAAAGCCGCACCAATAAGCGTTTCCTGCTGGGTTTGAGGGTTATCAATGAGTGTTTTAATTTCCGGGAAACGAGAAAAGTAAGCCTCAGCAATTGATGCCCTATTCTCTTCAGCAACCTGCACTATGCTGCCGTGGATTTGCGCGCCACATATTGACTGCCAGTCACCCGTGTAATCAGAATAGATCGAAACTGCTGCGCTACCGTTAGCCGGAATACTTTTAATATGTCGGCTATTGGCTGAGGATAAAAAGTACAGTGCGAAGGGTTCTTCTGATGTATCTGCCACGTAGAGCACCGGCGCTGACCACGGGCCGCAGGCATCAGAAGTGGCAATAGTCAAAACCGACTCTGCGTTCAAAAACTCATGCAGTTTGGTGAAATCTTTAACGTCGTCAGTCACTTTAGACATTGCCCTGCCAGCGCTTCATACCATCCATTTCAATATCAAACAGATCGAGAATACGGGCCACTGAATGATTAATTATATCGTCGACAGTTTTTGGCTCGCTGTAAAACGCCGGTGACGGCGGACAGATAATGGCGCCGTATTGGCTGGCTTTAAGCATTAATTCGCAGTGACCTGTGTGCATAGGTGATTCGCGGGGAACAATGACCAGTTTGCGGCGCTCTTTTAACACCACATCGGCGGCGCGAATTAGCAGATTATCGGCATAGGAGTTAACAATACCGGAAAGGGTTTTCATTGAGCAGGGAACCACAATCATGCCCGCGGTTTTAAACGAGCCACTGGCGATTGTGGCACCGATATTTTTATTGTTATGGACTTCGTCGGCCAGCGCTTCGACATCTTCTGGCTTCCAATCGGTTTCAATACCGATATTCATGCGTGCGGCTTGGCTCATTACCAGGTGGGTTTCTATATCACTGCGTTCGGCCAGCACCTGAAGCATTCGGATGCCGTAAATAACGCCGCTTGAGCCGGATAGGCCAATAATTAGTCGCATGATGGTTCCTTGTTTTAAGCTGGCTATTCTGCCTTTTTTAGTGGCAGCTGGGTAGTGAAAGTTGTTTGTATGATACGGCGTAAGGGTGTGGGTGGTTTTTAATTTTTATTTAGTTATAGGGGGCTTTTGGTTGGGAGTTGGATAGCCTTTGTAGATTTTCTTGAGATCGGTCTGGGCCTGCTTATGAGTTTATCGTTTTCAGATAGAGCGAGCGCTTGTTTGAGCGAAGTGAGTTGCGGGTGCACTGGAGATTGTAAATCCATGGGACCGATCTCTAGGGAAGGTACAGGTGGTATTGTGCTTCCAAACTACGGAGTAACCGGCGAGGAGATCCCTCGTCGCTTCGCTCTGTCGGGATGACAGGATGGGTGGCGCTGTCGGGATGCAGGCAGTATGTCATCCTGAGCGAAGCCGAAGGATCTCAGCGGGCACTAAGAGATTCTTCACTTACGTTCAGAATGACAGGATGGGGGCGGTCTGTTGGGATGACAGGATGGGGGCGGTCTGCTGGGATGAGAGGATGGGAGCGCTGTCGGGATGCAGGCAGTATGTCATCCTGAGCGAAGTCGAAGGATCTCAGCGGGCACTAAGAGATTCTTCACTTACGTTCAGAATGACAGGATGGGGGCGCTCTGCTGGGATGACAGAATATATTGAAGGGCGGGATGACAGTTGGGAAGACCCCGGCCTACGCCGGGGTGACGTTTACACCATCGACAAGATGACCTTACCCTTAGCGCGACGTTCAGAAATTGAGGCAAATGCCGCTTTATAATCAACCAGCGGATAAACCTCAGTCACCAGCGGCGAAAACTTGCCGTCATCAATCATCGCAATCAGTTCCTGAAAATTCTTCTGAGATTCCCGCGGAAACTTAGTCGCCCAGGTTCCCCACCAAACACCGACAATAGACGCACCCTTCAGCAAACAGAGATTAAGCGGAATTTTAGGAATCGGCCCCGACGCAAAACCAACCACCAAAAAGCGACCATCCCAAGCAATAGCGCGGAATGCCTGTTCGGAAAAATCACCCCCGACAGGGTCGTAAATAACATCTACACCCTTACCCTTAGTTAGCGCCTTAACCTGCTCTTTAAGGTTTTCAGTGGAATAGTTAATCCGCAGATCCGCACCCGCCTCACAGGCAAAGTCCAACTTCTCCTCGCTACTGGCCGCAGCAATAACCGTCGCACCCATCGCCTTAGCGATTTGAATAGTAGCAATACCCACACCCCCTGCGGCACCCATCACCAACAGGGTTTCGCCGGACTGAATTTTGGCTTGCTGCTTAAGCGCGTAATAAGAGGTTCCATAGGTAATCGCAAAGCCCGCCGCCTGCTCAAAGCTCATGGTTTCACCCATCCCGAATGACATATATTCAGAAGTGACACACTGCTCTGCAAAGCCACCAAAAGGAACCGTCGCTATCACCTTATCGCCAACCGCACGAGTGCTGACACCCTCGCCTACCGCCGTGACTACACCGGCCACTTCGGCACCGGGAACAAACGGCAGTGGCGGCTTAAACTGATACTTACCTTGAACAGTCAGCAAATCAGGAAAGTTAACACCAGAAGCTTTTACATCAATAAGAATCTCACCCTTGCCAACTTCTGGCGTAGGTCGCTGCTCAAGATCAAGCTGTTCTGGTGGCGCAAATTCATTACAGACAAGTGCTTTCATAATGCAGTCCTACTTAATTTATTATTGTTATTTTCCAACCACAGCTTACATGTATTGTTTAAGCTCGCGACGGCCAATCACCATACGATGAACCGCATCCGGGCCATCGGCAAAGCGCAGCACACGCTGCCCGCCATACCAGTTTGCCAGCGGTGTATCCTGGGACAGACCCAGACCACCGTACATTTGCATAGCTTCATCAATAATCTTTAGAGCCATATTCGGTGCGGCAACTTTAATCATTGAGATATAGGGCTGCGCTGCATCGGTGCCCACATTGTCCATCAGCCAGGCGGCTTTTAGGCAGAGCAGACGAGTCATCTCTATCTCAATACGCGCCTGAGCAATAATATCCACATTACCACCCAGTTTAGCCAATGGACGACCAAAGGCTTCACGTTCAAGAGAACGCTCACACATCATCTTCAAAGCCGCTTCGGCAAGACCAATCGAACGCATACAGTGGTGAATGCGGCCCGGCCCTAGACGTCCCTGAGCGACTTCAAAGCCACGGCCTTGACCGAGAATCATATTTTCTTTGGGCACGCGCACATCGGTAAAACGCATATGCATATGCCCGTGAGGGGCATCATCTATATTGAAAATTTCCATGGGTCGCAGGTTTTGCACACCTGGGGTGGCAAAGGGAACTAACACTTGAGAGTGACGTGAATGACGCGGTGCATCCGGGTTGGTATTGCACATCACAATCATAATTTCACAGCGCGGATCACCGGCACCAGAGATCCAAATTTTCTCGCCATTCAAGACCCATTCATCGCCATCGGCAACACAGGACATGGCAATATTGGTCGCGTCGGATGAGGCTACATCCGGCTCGGTCATTGCGTAGGCAGAGCGGATTTCACCATTGAGAAGTGGCGTTAACCAGCGCTGTTTTTGCTCATCGGTACAGAAGCGCGCCAGCACTTCCATATTGCCGGTATCCGGCGCGGAGCAGTTGAAAAC
Organism: uncultured Pseudomonadales bacterium; assembly: GCA_943846685.1. Classification (GTDB taxonomy): domain Bacteria; phylum Pseudomonadota; class Gammaproteobacteria; order Pseudomonadales; family Porticoccaceae; genus HTCC2207. The sequence goes on along the minus strand of OX044363.1, from coordinate 1,189,837 downwards.
TTCGGGGGCAAGATGTGAACGACCGGTCTCTTCGGCAATATAGGCGTATTCAACAGTGTTCAAATCATGACCACCAGGCCAGTGGGTAAGGAAGAAATTCCACAGATTTTGCGCTTTGGCTTTGGCCTTTAGACCTTCGAGGATTTCTGTCTGGCGTTCGGTGTAGGTCCAGCGATCACCGTTGCCGATCTCGGCGTGATATTCCCCTTCTAAGGGCAGAATCTCTGTATCAATAAACTGTTTTACTTCTGCCAGTATGGGTTTGACCTTGTCACTAATACCTAAATCCATCTGCTTATGCCTTTTAATTATTCTAATTTTATTTTTTCTGAAAACTCTAATACTGCTTATCTAGTAACCACTGAGAAGCGCAAAGCGATCACCATGGTAGCTGTAATCGCCAAACAGCATAGCAGCCGGACGAGCACGCTTGATATAGAAGCCTATATCATACTCATCAGTCATGCCTATACCGCCGTGCATCTGTATCGCTTCGTTTGTCGCCAGCTCTGCGACTTCACAGAGTTTGGCTTTGGCAATACTGACCAGCAGTGGGCTATTGTCGTCACCCTTTTCCAAAGCTTGCAAAGCTTTCAGGACAACCGACTTACACAGCTCAACTTCACTCCACCAGTGTGCGGCGCGATGCTGTAATGCCTGAAATGAACCGATAAGCACACCAAACTGCTTGCGCTCTTTTAAGTACTGCAGAGTGGTATCAAAAGTCTGTTGCGCTATTCCCAGCAACTCCGCGGCGAGATAAGCATTGCCCACATCCAGCGTTGCCGACAGGGCCTGAAAGCCTCTGCCCTCATCGCCTAGAAGCGCGGATTGAGGCACTTCAAGATTATTAAAATTGATATTGGCATAGTTGCGGCAGTCGACCATCTGGGTGCGCTCAACCTCAACACCGGCAACGGTGCGATCGACTAGAAACAGACTGATGCCATTTATATCCCCAGCATCACCACTGGTACGTGCGGCAACAATTAACTTGTCGGCAGTGCTGCCATCGGCGACAAAACACTTGCTGCCATTTAAAACATAGCCCTGCCCTTTAGCCGATGCGGTCAGGCTGATCTCTGTCGGGGCGTGGTGAATCTTCTCATCCACAGCCAGTGCCGTGGTCAACTCACCCCCAGCAATCGCAGCCAACAGCTCAGCTTTTTGCTCTTCGCTACCTGCCTGATTAATTGCCGTAACACCGAGAATTGCCGTGGAGAAAAGCGGCGAGGCAGTTAATGTACGCCCGCTCTGCTCGACTATCTGACCCATACCCACATGACCAAACTCCAGTCCGCCGTAGGCTTCCGGAACCAGTATTGCCGCCCAACCCATATCGGCCATCTGAGACCACAAATTGTCTGCATAACCAGTCTCACTTCCCGCATCGCGCTGCTTGCGCACCTCGCCAATAGGGGCAAATTCAGCCAGAAATCCCTGCGCTGACTCTTTGAGCATTTGCTGTTCTTCGTTGATAACCATTGCCATGATGTTGCCCCCCTAACCCAAGCCGAGAATATTTTTAGCGATAATATTGAGCTGAACCTCAGAGGTTCCACCTTCAATTGAATTGCCCTTGGTACGCAGCCAGGTGCGCGGTGTCCAACCACCATTGGAGTTGGCGCCATCCCAGACCATTGCATCACTGCCTTCGATCTTCATCATCAGCTCATAGCGGCGTTTATTTAACTCTGTACCGTAGTACTTGAGCATGGCGGAGGTTGCGCCGACACCATGACCAGATTTAACTTCATCGGTGACGCGCTCTGCGGTCAGGGCAAAGGCTGCGCCATCAATTTCCCATTTGAGGACATCCGCACGTAAAAGTGGGTTATTCATACGACCCTCTTCAACACCCACTGTCTTGGCGGCAATCTGTCCGAGAGTCTCTGAACCGGCATCGGTCAGACCAAAGCCTCCGATCATTTCCCGCTCATGAGTGAGCAGGTATTTGGCAATCGTCCAGCCCTTATTAAGGTCACCAACGACTTGGTTTTTCTCAACCCGAACATCATCAAGGAAAGTTTCACAGAACGGAGAATTACCCGAGATAAGCTTAATCGGCTTGGGCGTTACGCCCGGGGTTGCCATATCAAACAGCACCAGACTGATACCCATCTGTTTTTTTGCTTCGAAATCAGTGCGTAACAGGCAGAACATCCAGTCGCACTTATCCGCATAAGAGGTCCAAACCTTCTGGCCATTGGCGATAAAGTGATCGCCCTTATCTTCGCCCTTGGCTTGTAGGCCGGCTAGATCAGAGCCGGCGCCGGGTTCGGAATAGCCCTGACACCAGCGGATTTCACCGCGAATAATGGGTGGTAAGTGCTGTTGTTTTAATTCTTCAGAGCCAAACTTTAACAGCGCCGGACCAATCATCCAGATACCAAAACTATCTAGCGGAGAGCGAGCATTGATACGTGCCATCTCCTCTTTAAGAATCTTGGTTTCAGCCTTGTTTAAACCGCCACCGCCGTACTCGGCAGGCCAGTCCGGTGCAGTCCAGCCGCGGGCAGCCATACGCTCCATCCACTGCTTTTGCTCTTCACTTTTAAAAATCCAGTTGCGCCCACCCCAGCAGGAATCGTCTGAATTAGTAATCGGAAAGCGCATACTGGGAGGACAATTCTCCTCCAGCCAGTCGCGGGTCTCACACCTGAAAGTTTGTAAATCAGCCACAGTTTTCTCCTGCTATTTCGCTGCTTTGAATCAGCGGTAAATGCTATAAAATTGACGGTACAGTAGGCTTTTATAGCTTACAAGTAATTGGATGACAGGCAGCCTCTAAATAGAGCTTTTTAGCGTGCTTTTATGACTCCAGGGTTTTACTATTTTTACCCGTGGCTGTTTGATGACATACTCCTTGTCATGCTGAGATACCACTATTGTCATGCTGAGATACCACTATTGTCATCCTGAGATACCACTATTGTCATCCTGAGATACCACTATTGTCATCCTGAGCGAAGCCGAAGGATCTCAACGTTCTAGCAAGAGATCCTTCGGCTTCGCTCAGGATGACAATGTTGCTGTATGCCCTTGCAGGGATGACAATTTTGCTGTGTGCCTACACTCCTTGTCATTCTGAACGTATGTGAAGAATCTCTTGAGGCCTGCTGAGATCCTTCGGCTTCGCTCAGGATGACAATGTTGCTGTGTCCCCTTGCAGGGATGACAATGTTGCTGTGTGCCTTTGCAGGGATGACAATTTTGCTGGGTGCCTACACTCCTTGTCATTCTGAACGTATGTGAAGAATCTCTTGAGGCCTGCTGAGATCCTTCGGCTTCGCTCAGGATGACAATGTTGCTGTGTGCCCTTGCAGGGATGACAATGTTGCTGTGTGCCTTGCAGGGATGACAATTTTGCTATTCAAATAACAGAGACAAGTACATGACTGAAGCATTAACGCAATTACTGAACACTCTAGATCTCGAGAAAATTGACACCAACATCTATCGCGGACAAACGCCAGAAACCCGCAATAAAAGAGTATTTGGTGGCCAGGTATTTGCTCAGGCAATGCGCGCTGCACAGGGCACAGTGTCAGATGATCGCATGATCCACTCCCAGCATGCCTATTTTTTGCGCCCCGGCGATCCCTCAGTGCCAATACTTTTTGAAGTCGACGGTATTCGCGATGGCAAGTCATTTACCACTCGTCGAGTGGTTGCCTCGCAACGCGGTAAGGCGATCTTTAATACTGAATTATCGTTTCAAATTAGGGAGTCGGGACTATCCCATCAGGTGCAGATGCCAGACTGTGTAGGCCCAGAAGAGCTGGAAGATGACGGTATTCGCTGGGCTAAACTAAGAGAGTCCATGGATGCCGAATCACAGAATCGTTCAAGTGCTAACCGCCGATCGCTAAGACCCATTGAGATACGCTCGGTAAATCCACTTGATCTGGTTAATCCAACCGCTAGGGACCCCGAGCAGCTGATATGGCTAAAAGCCAATGGGACAGTTGAAGATATCAATGGCCAACCTAACCGACCCTTACATCACGCCATCCTCGCCTATGCCTCGGACTTTAACCTGATGGGTACAGCACTGCTGCCCCATGCTGTTAATCTTATAAGCCCCAAACTACAGCCGGCCTCGCTGGATCACTGTATCTGGTTCCACGATGATTTTAGAGCCGATGAATGGTTGCTGTACGCCATGGATAGTCCGCGCTCCAGTCATGCCCGTGGACTGAGTCGGGGATCCTTTTTCACTCGTGATGGGCGCTTGGTGGCCAGTACCATTCAGGAAGGGTTAATGCGCTTGCACAAAGACTAAATGCACATCTTTAGGTTAATTAAAACGCCACCCAATTTAGCCTTGAACTTTACTGATTTGTGGTGTCTTATTGGCTTATGACATCCTATCCAAAAAGCAGATTTATTTTACTCAACGTACTGGTCATTGTATTCACAATGAATGCAGTGCTGGCGCACAGTGCCTGCTTTATGGACATGGCGTCTGCTGAGCAAAACGCTAACGTTGAAATGAATATGCACAACGGTAATATGCCTTGTCACACGCAAGATAGCAGCCAAGCTGATGGCCCTGGAGAAAGTACAGAGAGCACGAAAAAAGAGTGCTGCTCTGTTTGCTCAGTGATGGTTATCACCGTTGATAGCGCAAAGCCATTCACCGCGACACACACAGATAAGATCGATGTCACCTTGGACTCATCAATAACTCGTACATTAGAAATCCCCTTCCGACCCCCCATCAATCACCTTTCATAGTTTTTCACACCCACCGCGGTGTTACATCCAATTAATAAATGAAAGGTGAAACCATGCTTAACAAAACAATAGCGATAGCGCTGCTCTATGCGCTGCTTTCCACTCCAGCTCTGGCACAAAACTATATGGTCAGCGTGAATGGCATTGTCTGTGAATTTTGCGCCTATGGCGTCGGCAAAAAAATTCGTAAGCTGCCCTTTATCGACCGCTCGCAATACGACGAAGGCGTTAAAGTCGACATTGAAAATCAGCGTGTATTTGTTGCGGTACGCGACGATGCCCTATTCGATCAATCAGCCCTTTTCGAGGCGATTGAATCCGGCGGTTATGACCCCATCGATATTCGCCAAATCACCAATAAAGAACCATCAACGGAGGCAATCGAATGAAATATACCTTCGTTGTTTTATTGATCACTCTCGTTAGCAATGCCTATGCCCATCAGCCAGTTATGGATATGGCCCCGCGCTGGAATAATGGCTACGGCGTGCAAACTCGGGTGGAGCATGCAAATTCTGAAACCACCACATGGCTTGAGGGGGTTTACACCTTCAAACCCTCCCTACGCATGACCTTAAAAGTGCCTCACAGCAATGGCAAAACTGGCGATGCTATTTTAGCCATGCCGATAAAACGCTATAAAAATGTCGGCGCATTCACCTCCAACTGGGGTCTTACACCCTCAGTGCGAATGCCGACGGGTGGCGGCAGTAAATGGGATGCTGGCCTAAGCCTGAGTTATAGCGCTGAATCTAGAAAGGTATATACCCTCTACGACCTTTACACAATCGGCGACACCACCGGCATCGATATCAACGCAGGCCTAGTGCATGCCGACGGCAAGGGCTCATCTTGGTTTACCCTGTGGGATATTACCGCCAAAGATTCAGACTCCGGCCAGCATCTGCTCACCGGCCCAGTGCTGGTCTATTTCAAGCGCAATATTATTGTCCGGGGTGAGTATAAATTTGAGGCCTATGATGACGACACCCAATGGGATGGTAACTACCTAAGCATTGGTATTGGGATGGTGTTTTAAATGAATAAACAAGCGCCAAATATAAACAAACCTCGCACCTGGAGCTGGCTACTGATATTTACCACCTCAGGCACCCTGATCTGCTGTGCCATTCCGATAACTCTAGTTACCCTAGGGCTCGGGGCCAGTGTTGCGACACTGGCATCGTCGGCACCCTGGTTAATCACTCTCAGTCATTACAAAGGCTGGATGTTCGCAAGCTCCGCCGTGCTGATAGGAATTGCCTACTGGGCCGTTCATCGCCCGGGGCGTACCTGCCCTTCAGATCCAGTGTTGGCTGCTGCCTGTAATAGAGCGGATGTTTGGAATCGTCGATTTATTATGGCTTCAGGAGTCATGTGGCTGATAGGTTTTATTGCCGCTTTTGGGCTACCGCTATTGCTGCGCTTGTAGACTGATACCAAGGATGGAAATCACTGGCTGAGATAGGGCTGAGCTAGCGCCCTATCCCAGCCTCTAAATGTCCTATAGCCAGCGGCGTACTATTGACTGGTAGGCCTCAAATTCATCACCAAACAGCTTATACATCGCGCGCTCTTCAGGAATAATCTGAAAGCGTTGGATATAAGCCATAAACCCCAGTACCGCTATCAGACCAAAGGGTGCTGCAAGATAGATAGTCCAGGCCAGCAATATAATCGCCAGTCCAACATACATTGGGTTTCGCGAGTATTTAAATACACCAGAGGTCACTAATGCAGAAGCCGTTTCAGGCTTTAATGGGTTAACCGTAGTTTTGGCCATACGAAAGGAAATACCCCCAGAGATAGCAAAACCAAAGCCCAACACTAGCAAGATAACTGCAATCACTAATGCCTGCTGCTGGGTAATAATTGAGACAGGCAATTCGTAGGTTACTGCAGAGATTGCCCAGATAATTCCGGCAAAGAGTAAGCCGACAACAGGCGGTGGAATTTTGTTTTCAAGAAAGGTCATTGGTTAATCCTAGCACTCCCCATTGCCCCAATAAAATTAATTTCTAATGACTATCCTAGGCAATAGATTGTTCTACACAACTTGCCAAACTTGTATATGCTGATAATATACACGAATGATTGATTGGACAAAGACAACAGGATTTGAATGGGATCATGGCAACTCGCGTAAAAACGAGACAAAGCATGATGTCAGCCAGTCTGAGGCTGAACAAATATTTTTTAACCAGCCTATCTTGATACTGGAAGACTCCAAGCACAGCCAGAGCGAAAGCCGCTATCATGCCTTGGGGATAACAGATATCACCAGGCTTCTGCATATCACCTTCACCCTTCGTCATTCAGGAAGTCTAATCAGAATTATCTCTGCACGTAATATGCACAGAAAAGAGAGGACAGTTTATGAGCAAGCTAAAAAAGACGCCTAATTTTAATTCGGTAGCCGAAGAGCGTGCCTTTTGGGAAACCAATGATTCAAGCGAGTATGTCGATTGGAGCGCAGCCAAGCCAGCCACCTTTGCCAATTTAAAACCATCGACCAAAACCATATCTCTGCGGTTGCCAGAAGGTTTGCTTGATCGTATTAAAATTGAAGCTAATAAGCGTGATATGCCCTACCAATCTTTGATTAAAGTCTGGCTAGCGGAGGATGTAGAGGAAAGCAGACATTACAAATGAGCGATTGGCTTTTGAGTAAACAAGTAATCCTTTAACTCTTTATCCATCCGCGGATCCTTGCGTCGAATCCACTCCAATACCATCGCTGCATGTTCCTTCTCTTCATCGCGATTATGCTCAAGAATCGCCTTTAATTCATCATCCACACAGGCATCGACTCGCTGGTTATACCAGTCAACCGCCTCCAGCTCTTCCATCAAAGATGTTATGGCGCGGTGCATATCGCGGGTTGCATCGCTCAGTTCGTTAATGGGCTCGTGGTAACCTTCATTTGACATCCTTATCTCCTTTCAGTGATAGAAATAACCGCATCCGCAGCTGTAATTTATTACTAGTAAGTTTGGTACAGAAATGACTTAAGGGCCAATCAATAAAGCGGACATTAGGGTCAAAGCCGAATTCATTTAGGAGAAAATCGAGTCTGACCCTAAATTTTTGTGACCCTAAATTTTCTAAATTTTTAGCAACCTAAAAAGCGCTGTAGATCATTTTAGCCGCAGCAATCATTAACACTGCAGCCAACAACTTACGCAAGGTAACCGGTGTCCCGCGATGAGAGGCAATCTCGGCACCAAGTAGGCAGCCGGCAAATGCTGCGATCATTAACCAGCCCGTCCCGGGCGGCCAGGGTTGACCACTGACCCCATAACCCGCCAGCCCACCGATTGAATTTAAAAGGATAAATCCGGCCGCGACTGCGGTACTTTGGCGAACGGTGCACCAGCCAAAAATCAACAGAATCGGGCTTAAAAACACCCCGCCACCAATACCACTTAAGCCGGCAGAAAAGCCGAGCAACACACCGACTGTTAGCAATAACCAATGCGAGGGCAATGCAATATTTTCTATAGGCTTGGCGGTAATCACCATACGAAGTGCCGCCAAAGTCATCAGTACACCGACTAATAAATGGTAGCTATGGCTATCAATCTTCCACAGCCCACCGATAAATGCTGCCGGTGTAGAGACTATAACTAGCGGCCAAAACAGCTTGTAGGGCATTAATTTGTAGGGTTGAAAGCGGTATAACAGCCAGCTGGTAACAACAATATTCATGGCTAGAGCCGCCGGTCGCATCTCTTCCGGCGCAAGCCCCCAGAGTGCCATTGCTGCGAGATAGCCGGAGGCGCCCCCATGACCGACTGAGGCGTACAGTACGGCCATCAGACCTATGGCTGCAAGCAGCCAGTAGCTGTATTGAAAGACAAATAGCTCTGTCATTATCAATTAGCCGCCGGTCATATTCATAAAGCGTAGTATATCGACCTGTTCAGGATCAAAATAATGGCGCTCGGGTTTGGTTTTTAAGGCTTCGGTGATTTTGCTTTTTAATAAATTTCTATCACCGGGATAACTGCGTAATAGTTCACGCAAATCCATACTGTGCTCATTGCCGAGACAGAGCAGCAACCGCCCTTCCGCGGTCAGCCGCACTCGGTTGCAGGATTCACAAAAGTTATTCGACATCGGCGAGATAAAACCAATTTTTGAATCACTGTTAGCCACCTGCAGATAGCGAGATGGACCACCGGTAGTTTCTGCGCTATTGATCAGATTAAATTCTGAAGCTAATTTTTCACGTAGGTTACTACTGGTTATCTGTGTTTTTACTCTTTGATGAGAGTCTATTTCACCCAGCGGCATCTCTTCAATAAATGAAATATCCAGCCCCTGATCTACGGCAAATTTTGCCAGATCAATCACTTCATCATCATTAAAACCGGCCATAATCACCGCATTGAGTTTGACCTTTTTAAACCCTGCGACTGTCGCGGCATTAATACCAGCGATAACCTCTTCCAGATTGCCAACTCGGGTAAGCTGCTTAAAGCGCTCGGATTTAAGGCTGTCGATACTGATATTAAGTCTTGAAAGGCCGGCTTCTTTTAACGGTTGCGCCATTGTAGGAAGCAGCAAACCGTTAGTAGTCATGGTCACTTCATCGAGCCCCGGCAAGGCTGTTAATAAGCTGACCAGCTTAACTATATTGCGTCTGATCAGGGGTTCACCACCGGTTAGACGTATCTTGCGAATTCCCAGTTCGACAAAGGCCGCAGCCGTATCATGGAGCTCTTCAAGACTTAGAATCTGTTGTTTGGGCAGGAAGGTCATATCCTCCGCCATACAGTAGGTACAGCGCAAATTGCAGCGGTCGGTGACCGACAGGCGCAGGTAATCGATGGTTCGACCAAAGGGGTCAACCAGTGTTGGCGCTTTTATTTTAGAACTAGTTTCGATCACAGGGGTTTCACAGTTACTCTGTTATTAAAGACTATAAGGAATTACATCAACCAGATCGCCAAGTTCTATGGACTGGCCGACCTGTTGTTTTACAAAGACCTCACCCCAACAGGCTGAGGACAGTACACCGCTGCTCTGGTTGGGATAAATGTCTACACCGGTGTCTGTCAGTCTGGCACGTAAATAAACTTCGCGCTTTTCACCGGTTTTTTCAAATTCGGCTATGGCTTTTAAAGGCTGAGGTAAAACCTTGGCTAAACCTTGGCTGGCCAAAATAAAGGGGCGCGCCAAAATCATAAAGGTAACAAATACCGAAGCGGGGTTTCCCGGCAGGCCGACAAAGGGCGTGCCTGCAACCTGACCAAAGGCTAATGGCTTGCCCGGCTTGATGGCCACTTTCCAAAAATCGAGGTCGCCGAGTTTGGCTACAGCATCTTTTACATAGTCTTCATCGCCGACCGAGACACCGCCAGCGCTAAAGATGATATCGCCCTCTGCGGCGGCTTTTAGCAGCACGGTTTCAGTGGCGGCAAGGCTGTCTGGCACTGTACCCAAATCGATTACAACCATACCCAACGACTCAATTAAGCCTGTGAGGGTTGCGCGGTTGGAGTTATAGATCTGACCGGGCTGCAGGCATTCACCGGGTTCTACCAGTTCATCGCCGGTAGAAAAAATCGCGACTTTTAAGGGTTTAAATACCTCTACCGTTTTAACTCCGATGGACGATAAAAGACCCATCTCCTGTGCGCGTAACTCTGTTCCGGCAGTGAGAATAGTCTGGCCGGTAAGAATATCCTGACCTCTACAGCGAACATTCGCCGTGGCCGTCACAGCGTTGCCAATAGTGACTATGCCCTCTTGCTCTGTGCAGTTTTCCTGCATGGCAACTGTATCAGCGTCTGCGGGCATTTCAGCGCCAGTAAAGATACGTGCGATAGTCGATGGAGTAAGTGGCTGCGGGGCTGTGCCTGCGGGAATACGCTGACTGAGCGGTAATTGAAAATTATTTTTTAGGGCCTCTGCATAGCAAAAAGCATAGCCATCCATTGCACTGTTATCTGCCGGCGGCACATCGACACTGGCGATGATATCTGTCGCCAGTATTCGGCCGAGACTGCCAAGAACTGAAACCTTTTCTACCCTAGATGTAGCTGTGGCAGTGGTGATTAATTTATCTATAGCGGCTGAGACACTGAGCATTACTTGGCTTTAACTCCAACATGCTGAACAAAATTACAGGGGCCAAAGGTATTGTCCAGCTGCTCGCGAATAATACCGTTCCAACCGGTTTTACAGGCGCCTGTGGAGCCCGGAAGGCAGAAGATGGCGGTTCGATTCGATAAACCGGCAAGACAGCGGGACTGAACGGTTGAGGTACCTATTTCCGTATAGGAAATCTGTCGAAACAGCTCGCCAAAACCTTCAATATGCTTATCAAATAGCGGAGCAAGAGCTTCAGGGGTGCTGTCACGTCCAGTAAATCCAGTGCCGCCGGTAGTAAGAATAACTTCAATTTCAGGATCGGCAATCCAGGCGGAAACGGTGGCGCGCATCTGGTAGATATCATCAATCACTAACTGGCGATCGGCGAGTGAGTGACCCTCCTCTTCCAGTGCCTGTTGCAGATAGCTACCACTGGTGTCGGTTTCCAGACTGCGTGTATCGGATACGGTTAATAGCGCTATCTTTAGAAATCGTCGCTCTTTGGACTGCTTATGACCCACTTTTTTCTCCTAACATTTTATTTTAAATCCTATTATCTCGAACAATAAACCTGTCATCTCGAACAACAATCCTGTCATCTCGAACGTATGTGAGAGACCTCGAGATCCCTCGTCGCTGCGCTCTGTCGGGATGACAGCGTTCTGTTATTTCGAGATCCCTCGTCGCTGCGCTCTGTCGGGATGACAGTGCAATGGTCAGCCCAAGTAACTCCTGTCATCCTGAGAGAGCGAAGCGAACCGAAGGATCTAAGATCCTTCACTGACATTCAGGATGACAACGTGCGGACGTTCAGGATGGCAACGTGCGGGCGTTCAGAACGACAGTGCAATAATCAACTACAGACATCACAACCGGGTTTTGCTTCAGCGCGAAGGTTGAGCCAGCGCCCGGATTTGCCATCATACCGCTGCAGCTCACCATGTTGTTGAAAAAAGCCCAGCAACATTCGTATTACCGTTGTCGCCTGCAAACTGCCCATGGCGCCCAGTACCGGCCCAACCACACCGGAGTTGGAACAATTCAATAGCGGTTCCGGTGAGTTTTTATCAATAATACAGTTAAGGCAGAGGCTTGGGTTATGCGCAAAATCAAAGGCTACCAATTGACCTTCCCAGCCCAGTGCCGAGGCGCTGACAAAAGCGGTTTTCTGTTGGCAACAGTGTTGATTTATAAGCTGTCTGGGGGCGAGATTATCGGTGCAATCCACCACTACATCATAGGAATTAACTAACAGTTCAGCGCTTACCTCAGCGGCATAACTGCTAATTTGCAGATCCGGGTTTAAGGCCAACAGCTCCCGTTTGGCGCAGTTAACTTTTAGCTCACCGCAGTCGGTCTCTTTATAGAGTATCTGGCGCTGCAGGTTAGATAATTCAACAATATCAGCATCGCACAGCGTTAGCTGACCTATACCGGCAGCCGCAAGGTAGAGAACAACGGGACAACCAAGACCACCAAGCCCAACGACTAATACCCGAGCCTCGGTTAGCTTTTGCTGGCCGGACTCGCCTATATCATCCATTAATAAATGACGGCTGTAGCGCATAAACTGTTCGTGGCTATTAATCATGCTTTAGGATTAGCTATATTTATTATCATAAAGCCGCCTCGGCAAGGGCTAAATCTTCGCCGCTATTAATATTAAAAAATGGGTTTAATGGCTGCTCTGGCCAGTCCAGATAGACCGTATCCAAAGTTTCCAACAGGGGTTTAAAACCGCCCTGCTTGTCCACTAACAATGCATTCTCAACCGCGCCGCGAACAGACTTATTCCACAGCGTAAAGGTTGGCTGTGCAAAGCCCTGATAACGCACACAGGCGACATCGGCATTCTCGGCGACTATCTGCTCATAAAGCTTGGCGACTAGATTAGCGGGAATAAATGGGCCATCACAGGGCACCATCATTAGATAACTGGCAGTACTGAGGCGATCGCTGCTCAGGGCACTGTATAAGCCTGTCAGCGGCCCCTGAAAGTCCTTGAGCAGATCACTGATAAAAGGATATAAATTGGCACTAGCGTCTTTTCCGCAGGCCTCAGCACAGATATCAGGATCGCCATTAATAAAAAGACTATCAACCTGTGGGGCGAGCCTTTCAATGGCGTGCTGTAACAGTGTTTTACCCCCTAGAATAGCCTGCACCTTATTCCCTGTGGCCATTCGACTGGAGCGACCGGCTGCCAGTATTAATCCATCTATATTAGCCATACGTTTTAATCACCCTTGGAGTTCCAGCGTGCAGCTGCAGCGCTATCGGAGTCTTTGCTCTCAACCCAATGCTGTTTGCCATCCTGGCTAACTTGCTTCCAAAAGGTCGCCTTGGTTTTCAGGTAATCCATTAGGAATTGGGCGGCTTCAAAGGCAGCCACACGGTGTTGGCTGGCAACGCCGACAAAAACAATCTGATCTCTGGGTAGCAGCTCGCCAACGCGGTGGATAAGGGTAATAGCGATTAAATCCCAGCGCTGATTGGCCTGATCAACAATCTCCTGCAGCAGGTTTTCGGTCATTCCCGGGTAATGCTGCAAAGTGAGAGAATCAATAGAGGAGTCGAGTTCGAAATCACGGACTAAACCCGCAAAAGTAACCACCGCTCCGACGGCCGGCGACAGTTCTCTGAGTAATTGATACTCTTCCGCCAGATTAAAGTCATGGGTTTGAATGCGGATGCTATTCAAGGTGGTTTAACCTCCGGTTACCGGTGGCAGGAAAGCCACCTCACTGCCATCAGCTAAAGGCTGGTCCCAACTGACAATCATCTGATTTACCGAGACTAATACCTGAGGTTGGGAGAGCTCTTTGACCAACTCCGGATAATCGGCATTTAAAAGATCACGAATCTCAGCGGGCGTTGAAGCCTGAATAGTTGCTGGGTACCTGTTTAGCAAAATCACCGAGTCGACCAAAAAACAGCAACTTAATCAAGACTGCAGTCCTCTGAGTAGCCAGCGACCCGACTTGCCACCGGTCTTCTCCAGTAATCTTGTCTGGCTGATAACCATACCCTTATCCAAGCCTTTACACATATCATAGACGGTTAGCGCTGCAACCGATGCGGCGGTTAGGGCTTCCATCTCAACTCCGGTCTTGCCGGTGGTTTTACAGAGGGCGGTAATCACCAGAATATTGACCCTGCAACTCAATATCAATACTGACTTTTGAAAGCGGTAAAGGATGACAAAGAGGGATCAAATCACTGGTTTTTTTGGCCGCTTGAATACCGCTGATTCTGGCTGTTGCGTAGAGATCACCTTTGGGCACAGTGCTATCACTAATGGCCGCAATAATAGCGTCCGTTAACTGAACCTGAGACTGGGCGATGGCAGTTCGAGCTGTATCCACTTTTTCTGATACATCAACCATATGGGCTTCGCCACTGGAATTTAGGTGGGTCAGTTGTGACATAGGATTCCATAGATAATTAGCTGACCTTTATTATGGCAAAGGCTGCAAGACTAATACATGGTTTATCTATTCCAGATGCTGTTATAGAGCAATAAAACTGGATTCTTTTACAGGCATAAAAAAACTCGCCATGGTTACCCATGGCGAGTCTTTATTTACTACTACTTGAACTTACTGAACAGCTGCATCAAATCGATCGCTGTCGACGGCATCTTCCACGCCATCACTATCGTTATCCGTTACATATTCAAGGGTTCCAGGAACCGTACGCTTGCTCTTGTCGTTGTTACCCCAACAAACCGCGCCAGTATCATCCTGAGCACAGGCGTGGTTGAAACCAACGTTGACCTGAGTCGGGTTAGACAGGTTTGGAACACTAACGATGTTTGGAGCACCCCAACAGGTCACACCATTGTCATCAATAGCACAGGTTGATAAGCCACCAGCACTGATTGACGTTGGGTTAGACAGCGCAGGAGCTGCACTACGTGAGTCCTCTTGTCCCCAACAGGTCACACCGTTGTCATCAATCGCACAGGTATGGATATAACCTGAAGACACCTGCGTTGGGTTAACCAGATCAGTCGGCACCTTACGCTGCTTCTTGTGGTTACGACCCCAACAAACAACGCCACTGTCACCAATCGCACAGTTATGCTCTGTACCTGCATCAATCTGCGTTGGGTTCACTAGGTTGGCTGGAACTGTTGAACGCTTAAAGCCATTCGAACCCCAGCACACTACACCAGTGTCATCAGTCGCACAGGTGTGAAGCTTACCTGCTGCTACCGAAGTTGGGTTTTCCAGCACAGGTACTGTTACCTGACCCGCGTTATCTCGACCCCAACAAACTACACCAGTGTCATCGATCGCACAGGCGTGCTCGAAGCCAACAGACAGCTTGGTCGGGTTAGACAGTGCAGGCGCAGCACGTTGACCGTACTGGTTAGCACCCCAACAGGACACACCGTTGCTATCCATTGCACAGGTGAACTTGTTACCTGCACCAACGTAGTAGTCAACCGCTAATGGATTACGACCTGTTTCATTTTCCAGAGCATCTGGAATACCGTCGTTATCATCGTCCGCGTCAGCGTTGTTACCAATGCCGTCGCCATCAGTATCTGCAGTTTCACCTGCATCAAGTGGCATGTAATCTGAACCATCTGGCACAGAGTCACCATCAGTATCAGCAACTAGCTTGTCAGTACCTAACAACAGCTCGTCAGCATCAGAGAGGCCATCGCCGTCGTTATCGGTAACGTGGCTCAGACCAACAGGAGTACGTTTGCCTTTGTCGTTGCTACCCCAACAAACAACACCAGTATCATCCTGTGCACAGGCGTGGTTGAAATCAACGCTTACCTGAGTTGGATTAACCAGAGTTGGAACAGCAATGATATTAGCAGCACCCCAACAGGTTACGCCGTTGTCATCAATGGCACAGGTTGATAATCCACCTGCACTTACCTGAGTTGGGTTAACCAACGTACCAGGAACTACAGCACGTGAATCCTGCTGTGTACCCCAACAGGTAACACCATTGTCGTCAATCGCACAGCTGTGGATATAACCTGCAGACACCTGCGTTGGGTTAACCAGACCAGCTGGTACCTTACGCTGTTGCTTGTGGTTACGACCCCAACACTCTACGCCGTTGTCGCCAATCGCACAGGTATGCTCAACACCCGCATCAATCTGCGTAGGATTAACCAGGCTTGCAGGAACTGTCTGAACGCTTAAAGCCGTTCGAGCCCCAGCACACTACACCAGTGTCATCGAGTCGCACAGGTGTGCAGTCTTAGCTGCTGCTAGCGCAGTTGGGTTTTCCAGCGCAGGAACTGTAGTTTGTCCCTTGTGACCACGACCCCAACAGATAACACCAGAGTCATCGATTGCACAGGCGTGCTCGAAGCCTACTGACAGCTCAGTTGGGTTAGACAGTGCAGGCGCAGCACGTTGACCGTACTGATTACCACCCCAACAGGTCACACCATTGCTATCCAGTGCACAGGAGAACTTGTTACCTGTACCTAATGCATAGTCAACACCCTGTGGGTTACGGCCTGAAGCAATTTCCAAATCATCTGGAATGCCATCGCCATCACTATCTACAACTGGAGGAGGCGTTCCGGCACAGGCATCGTAGGTGTTTGAAGCATCACCTGAACCCAGAACCAGTACACGGTTAGCCCAACCACTGTAATCAGTGATCAGTGCGCCCGCATCAATCTCAGCAGAACACTCAGCGCCAGCAGCATTGTCGATCAGGTTCTCTTGAACACCGTCAACAACCCACAGGTACTCCATGTTATCCGTTGGTGCTGGATCAAGCGTAACTGTCCAAGTGCCGTCGCCATTGTCGACTGCTTCTGGACCACCGTTTGCATCCCAGCTCCACCATGGACCTGTCATACGAACCGCAGAACCGTCAGTAGTGAGAGTTAGATCAACACCAGTAGAAGGTGCAGCTGTGCCAGCACAGGCATCATAAGTATTTGATGCATCGCCTGAATCAAGAACCAGTACACGGTTAGCCCAGCCACTGTAATCAGTGATCAGTGCGCCCGCATCAATCTCAGCAGAACACTCAGCGCCAGCAGCATTGTCGATCAGGTTCTCTTGAACACCGTCAACAACCCACAGGTACTCCATGTTATCCGTTGGTGCTGGATCAAGCGTAACTGTCCAAGTGCCGTCGCCATTGTCGACTGCTTCTGGACCACCGTTTGCATCCCAGCTCCACCATGGACCTGTCATGCGAACCGCAGAACCATCAGTAGTGAGCGTTAGAGAAACAGTTGATGTTTCAACTGGAGCAGTACCACCGAAGTAGACATTGTTGAATGCAACAGTACCGTTTCCATCAACCTTGAACTGGATTACAGCTTCTAGGTTAACAACATCTGAATAGGCACTTAATGGGATCTGAACACTAACCCACTGATCAACCTGAGCAACATCAAGAGCATAAGAAGTTTCAGCTCCATCGCTAATCATGAAGAAGTTCAGTGCAGTCGATTCTGTTACGTAGTAATCAACATTCAGATACTCGTAGCCAGATACATCTAGCGCATTAGCAAACTGCGTACCCTGATAGTTCAGGTTTGAGTAAGCAAGATTGTCACCAACTTCTACCGCAGTAGATTGACCCCAACCAGGATTGAAGTTAGTGCCTTCTAGAGTACCGTACGTGGTACCAAATACAGATAGAACTGTCTCAGCAGCATCTGTTGGTACTGGTGCAGTCGGAAGTGTTGGACCTGATGGAGCAACATATGGCTCAGCTGTACAGCTGCCGTAGGCTACAACATCCAGTACCAGATCAGTATCACCAACGCTAACTACGCGATCGTTGTACTCACCTGAATTACACTCACCGGCAACTAGACCAGCTGCATCTTCAAATCCGTCCCAACCGCCATTAGCAGCTTGGTTACGGAACTTGTAGGTGTATTGACCACCAGGAACTACTTCAACTGTCACAGACCAAACGCCGTTACCGCCGTCAGTCAACAGATGACCTTCCTGACCAAAAGCACCACCAGCGATATAAACGCCGTCAGCACTTACACCAGTGTCTACGCCAGACATATCAACCTGGAAGGTTACAGATACATCTTCAATAACACCGCCGTCACCTTCGTTCCACTGAACGTTGTCAACTTGGAAAGTGCTTGTCTTGTTAGTAGCCCAAATCACGAAACCAGTGTTAACTTTTGACAGATCAAGACCACCAGCAACCAGGGTATTAACCTGTACTGTTACTGTTTCCCAACCAGAAGCACCGTAGGCACCTAGGTTTTGATCACCTGAACCACAGGGGTGGACCACAGTCAATCTTCATTGTGATATCGCTATCACCAGAGACAGTCTTCACGTCAAAGGTAATAGTACCGCCAGCATAGGCGCTGAAATCAGAACCTTCTGACAGACCTGCAAATACACCTGCAAGGTTAGCTGTTTCATCATGAGCAATCTGCAATACATCGCCACGATCTGCATCGTTTACAACAGAAGTTGTAACACTTGTACAGTCAGCAGCAGGATCACAGTCAGCCCAGCCAAGTGCTTCATCAAATGCAACCAGACCACGGTCGTAGTAGGCATCTGCAACACCGTTATCAATCACTAATGGATTGAAGGCAACAGGCTCTGGACCAGCAGTTCCAGCACAGGCGTCATACGTGTTAGACACATCGCCTGAATCAAGAACATGGACACGGTTACCATAGCTGAAGTAGTCAGTGATCAATGCACCAGCATCAATCTCGGCAGAACATTCAGCGTTAGCAGCATTGTCGATCAGGTTCTCTTGAACACCGTCAACAACCCACAGGTACTCCATGTTATCCGTTGGTGCTGGATCAAGCGTAACTGTCCAAGTGCCGTCGCCATTGTCGACTGCTTCTGGACCACCGTTTGGATCCCAGCTCCACCATGGACCTGTCATACGAACCGCAGAACCATCAGTAGTCAGCGTTAAAGCAAGACCAGTAGAAGGTGCAGCTGTGCCAGCACAGGCATCATAAGTGTTTGATGCATCGCCTGAATCAAGAACCAGTACACGGTTAGCCCAACCACTGTAATCAGTGATCAGTGCGCCCGCATCAATCTCGGCAGAACATTCAGCGCCAGCAGCATTGTCGATCAGGTTCTCTTGAACACCGTCAACAACCCACAGGTACTCCATGTTTTCTGTTGGAGCAGCCATTGTCACTGTCCAGGTGCCGTCGCCATTGCTGACTGCTTCTGGACCACCGCTTGCATCCCAGCTCCACCATGGACCGGTCATACGAACTGCATCACCGTCGGTGGTTAGGGTTAGAGAAACATCTTGCGCATATACACTTGGTGCTAGAAGAGCAAGCAAGGATAAAGATAGAAGACGCTTGGTTATAGGCCTAACCAATGACCTAGACTTAGAAAGCGCCCCCCAACTGAGGCGTAAGGGCCTCATAATTGTTGAACTACACGCTCCTAAAGACCGTAATTTTGTGTATATATTCATTAATTCCCCCGGAATTTCTTTTATTAATCCCACTTCAACTAATCATTTAACATAAGAAGAGTGAGTAGCTTTTTCATTATTTTGTTGTCTTAGCCCATAAGCAACGGTTCAAAATGAACCCGCAAATCAACCTGACTACTTTATTTTTCTTTTAACTTATTCATCTAACGGTACTGCAATACTTCAACAAACTCGGGGGAATTACTTAAATAATTTCCCCGAACTTATTACAACTGCACTTCCCAAGTCTGGCGAAATGAGCTTAATGGTATTTTTAGCAGGATGAATAGTGTTTTAAATTCATACAAAAAACAAGCTCTTTATCTAAATTCATTTAAGTCTTTATACATAGATTAAAACCATTATTCTTCCTATCCGCTCAAAGCTCACAAAAATCTATTTAATGTCAAATAAACCCGTCAACCGGGCGCTTAACCCAGACTTCACGACAATTGAGTTGATGGGAATTTATTTAATTCATAAATGCATTAGCTGCAGCTGTATATTGGCCTCCGTCCTCTAGCACGAAACCAACATTACAATAAAAATAATGGGGCATAACAACGATAATTAACGGAGAGAACCCTTGAGAAACCTTAACGCTACACTGGCATCCCTAACTCTCTTTGGCTTTGCGTCGGCTACTTCAGCAGCGACCCCAACCAATCAAGAGTTATTCGAAATGTACAAAGCGGCTTCCGACAAGCTTGCAGCACTTGAAGCGAGCATCGAAGAAAGTACTATAGATGCACCATCTAACGGCCTAGTCGGATCAAATAGCGCCTATAACTTTAAAGTTTTAGACCACTCAAGAGACACCAATACAAAACAGCTTGTTCAGCTACAGGCACTACGCGACGGTGAGCTCAAGCAAAAACTGACTCTCGGCGGCCAGATTACAGCTCTGGTGAACTATCAGAAATCAAATATAGATACCAAGTTTGGCTGGTTGGTTCGTCACCCCACCTCATCAAATCAAATCGGTAAGACTGTCTCTGAAGCCGTTATCCATTCGAGCAACCTGAATGTAACCGCACGCTTGACTGATAAGCTAACTGGCTATGCTGAGCTGCTTTACAATCCCGAGCAAAACTTTGCCTCTGGCTCGACCATTACTGGCTTGCCGCGCAACAATATCAATATGCGTCGCGCCTACCTACTCTACGGCAACTTGGCAAATTCAAATGTCTATGCATCTGTTGGTAAGATGGATATTCCCTTTGGCTTAAACGATACCGTCAGCCCATTTACTAACTCAACAAACTGGCACTCATTTGCTGGCCTGGCTTATGGTGGCCTACTGGGTTATGCATCAGATAAGTTACATTTGCGTGCAATGGCGATTCAGGGTGGCGCACAGTTTAGAAATGCCAACACACCTGTTGGAGACACTGCCGTTCCCTCTCTGGTAAATAACTTTGCAGTAGATGCAAACTACACCTTCGCAGTTAATGATGGCACTCTGTTAGCTGGTGCTAGCTACCAGTACGGAACTGCCTACTGTCAGGAATATGTGGTTAAGCACTTCCGTCCCTGTGAAGACAACGTAGACGCGGCTTCTGTTTACTCTCGCTATGAGAATGGCCGACTGACACTGTTATCAGAATTTGCCGAAACATTAAAAGTTTGGCCTGGCACAGCTAACCCTAACTTCCCTGCATATGCCGGATTTGAAGCTGTAAAGAACTTCACCTGGACTGTTGGTGGCAGCTATGCCTACGACTTTGGTCTTGAGAAGAATGTAGACCTCTCAGTTGAGTTCAGTGAATATGTGGCTGGCGATAAAGGCGCACCCTGGGAAAAGCAGGATCAGCTAGTGATCGGCGCATCCTATATGCCAACGAGCAATGTTAAGTATTTTGCTGAATATGTTCAGGCAATTGGCTGGGTTCCACTTAACTTCCTGAGTGGCGGCCATATGGATCCTAACAATGCACAGCCTGATATGCCTTTCCTGCATGAGTCATGGTCTGAGAGCGACGCCAAGACCGAGGTAATTGTTTTTGGTGTGCAAGCGGCGTTTTAAACAATGCCT
The DNA here is from genome assembly GCA_943846685.1 of uncultured Pseudomonadales bacterium. Classification (GTDB taxonomy): domain Bacteria; phylum Pseudomonadota; class Gammaproteobacteria; order Pseudomonadales; family Porticoccaceae; genus HTCC2207. The sequence continues at coordinate 1,168,524 of OX044363.1, read as the reverse complement.
AGAGAGCGAATACGAAAAAGCCGTGATTTATCACGGCTTTTTTTATGGGCAAAAATATAGACGAACAAATAATTGATATTACTGACTTTGTTAATTCTTAAGCATACAGGCCATTAACTGCGCTTCCCATTGGCTATCAATATTATCAGAGATAATCTCAACACGACTTTCTAAACAGTCATCCAATTCGAGTTCCGTCAAGGTGTCGGGCGTTAGGTTATAGCCGAATACACCGCTTTCAGTAATAAACACCGCCTTCATTCTTTCGGCATTTATGCCACTGAGAAATGAGAATAACTGTTTGTGATTAAACACACAGCTTGGTGAAAAGCGCCAACCAACACTATGGAAGCCTTCACCCTTATTGACCGCTTTAATATAACCACAGTCGGGGATGGGCAGCTCGGAGAGCAGGGGCTTCTCTTCGCCCGAATGGTGATGATGAGCTTTCGCTTTGGCGGCAGTTTTACCCTGCAAGTGCTCAGGCGCTATCTGACCATTTTGGGTAAATAGCACCATAGCGCCGGCTGCCCCCTGCTGGTTCACATAGGTTTCAAGGTTGGCTTTATCCTCGCGCTGATATAAATCCTGCTTGTTACCCAGAATAATATCCCCAATGGCAATTTGCTGATTGAATGTTTGATGAGAGGTGTAGCGATTATCAGATAGTTTACGAGCGTCGACCAAAGTGAGAATTTTCTGTATCTCAAGGACAGACTGGTAATAGTCTGCAGAGAGCACTTGCAAAACCTCTTTGGGGTGCCCGAGGCCAGTTGGTTCAATCAATAAACGATCCGGTTTGGCCCGCGCGATCAATTGATTTAAGGCAACCTGCATAGGCAGCCCTGCTGCACAGCACATACAGCCACCGGGGACCTCGCGAATAAATACGCCCTGCTCTTCACTGTGCTGACCTTCAAACAGGCTGCCATCGACCCCGATCTCACCAAATTCATTGACCAGAACGGCCCAGCGCTCATCCGCAGGCTTGGACTTCAGCAGATGTAAAATAGCGGAGGTTTTTCCGACCCCTAAAAAGCCGGTAATAATATTGGTAGGTATAGCCGAAATACGCTTATTCATAGGTACTTTGCAACAGCTTTTGTCACCGGCAATATCTTATGCGCAAATAGAAGCTCAGGCATTGCTAAGCGGTCATCGCCGAGCAGTTATTACACAGGCACTGCAGTTCTATTTGCGGATTGGTAAGCCTGTAGTCTGCTTTACCCACCAGATCACCCAACTCATCGATAATGCTTTTGGAAATTGCGATTTCTTTAGTGCTTTGGCATTCACCGCAGATTAAAAATTGCGGGATTTCGTGGGCGTGATTGCAAATGATATGAGAGCAGGCGACGTATTTATTGGTTGAGCTAAGCTTGTGGACTAAATCTTCCGCTTCGAGAAATTCTAAAATGCGGTACACCGACATTGCCGGCATGGATTTTTCAGCAACCTTTTTGTAGGCATCGGTAATTTCATAAGCCGATAAAGGCGTATTGGAAACTAGCAAAAGCTTTAAAACCCCTTTGCGCTTATCGGTCAAACGTCCACCAGAGCCTGCACAAAGGTCCTCTGCTTTTTCGATAACGCGATTGAGTTGCTGTTCATTCATTGGAAGGACCTACTCTGTGCCTTTATTTAAGCCTTATTTGACCAGCTTACGCCGCTACTGATCAACCCCACCGGAAATCTGTTTAACGGCGCCCACTTTCTTCGATATCAAGAATACTGCACTACTTCTGGAAGTCAATGATATAGAGCCCTGGCTGATTTCTGATGGCGATAAATCAGCCGCTAAAATCAAGGGTTAACAACAGGCGACTTTCCCCCACCGGCAAGGCGGGCGAACGATGAACCAGCCCCGCCTTTTCATTGCCTTCCCAGAGCTCCCCTTTTAACAGGGCAACCTCGCCACAACTAAGCTGCTGAATATCGTGGGGGTTCTGATAAAGACCAGATTCGCTATCGGGTTTGCCATTGCTGCCCAGACCCAATTTTTCACGGTTAACCTTTTGATGAGGCAACCACTCTGTAGCAATACCCTGAAAAGTTGTAATCAGACGAGTGGGCACCCTGTCGACATGAAACTTGGGACACATTGCGCGATTAAGCACGGTTAAACGCAAGCCCACGCGCTTAAGCTCAAACAGACAGCAAAACATCTCTACCAGTTCAGCAATGTTTTCACTAAGTTCCTGCTGAGCGGTATCACCCAAAGATTGACCAATACTTGCAAGCACAGTTTGGGGTGTGACGGTCATAGAAGCTTGGAATGTTGGATTGGCCTTTGCAAAGATATCGACAGAATTTTTAAGGGTTTCAGATAACTCGCGCTGCCAGATAACCATATTAGTTTCTTCGAGGTATATATCACCCAAAATCTCCGGCTCGCTGCCTTGAGATGCACGGCGAACTTTTATCTCACTGTTATTCAGAGCATTGTTATTCAGAGCATTAAAACTGGATGCCTGAGCCAGACCTATACTGCTCATGCTTGCTCCCATGCAGGGAATGGATCCTGCAATGTCGTCCAGTACGCTTTGCCGCGCAATACTTCTACTTCGCTTAACAGGCAATCATCAAGCGCTTGAGTGAAGCCGCTTTGATCCAGGCCCTGACCGATAAATACCAACTCTTGGCGCATATCACCAAAGGGTTCCACCCACTGCTTTTCAATCGAGGAGAGATATTCTTCGTCAGTGGGCCATTTTTCTTTGGGTAGCGCTTTCCAAAACATTCCGGCGAAACCATAGCGTGCAATGCCGCCCGCTTGGCTCCATTGACCGGCAAATTCGGGGCGTGAAGCCAACCAAAAATAACCTTTGGAACGGATTAGCTTGCCATACTTATCTGTGCTGTGTAGAAACTGGTGAAATTTTTCCGGATGAAAAGGTCGCCGTGCTTCATAGGTAAAACTGGCAATGCCATATTCTTCCGTTTCCGGAACATGCTCACCGCGCATCTCTTTAAGCCAGCCCGGCGCCTGCTGGGCACGCTCAAAATCAAATAAGCCAGTGCTAAGCACCTCATCGATATTCACCTGTCCCTGAGAAATCGGAACTATTTTGGCATGGGTATTTAGGGTTTTAAGAATCGCAGTTAAGCGGTCTATATCAGCCGAAATCGCCAAATCAGTTTTGCTGACCAGAAGAACATCGGCAAACTCAACCTGATCAACCAACAGATCAGCGACACTGCGCTCATCTTCTTCACCTAGAGACTCACCGGTATCCTGAAGGTACTTGGCCTCGTCATAATCTTTTAGAAAGTTGACCCCATCGACCACTGTAACCATTGTGTCCAGATCGGCAACATCAGATAGCGAGACACCATCCTCATCGGCAAAGGTGAAGGTTTCTGCTACCGGCAAAGGCTCTGAAATCCCCGTCGACTCAATGACTAAGTAATCAAAACGTCCCTCTTGAGCAAGATTATTGACTTCCTCCAACAGGTCTTCCCGCAGCGTGCAGCAAATACAGCCATTGCTCATCTCAACAAGCTTTTCTTCACTGCGGTTTAGGGAAACATCGTTCTGAACTATGGCTGAATCAATATTGATTTCACTCATATCATTGACGATAACAGCGACTTTCTTGCCTTCTCGATTGTTTAGGATATGGCTAAGTACGGTGGTTTTACCGGCACCTAAAAAACCTGAAAGTACGGTGACAGGGAGTTTTTTTGTATGGATCATTAGTCTCTCCAGCTTGAGAATGCTTGATCACTGGGTGATCAAATAATTAGGTATTATGATATAACATATCATTTATTAATTGAAACTATTTCCTCAGCATGGACTTTGATTTGTGGGGTTGGAATAGGGTTTTCGGAATTGGCGTCTTTATGCTCTGGGCCACGCCAGTGCTGGTTATGGCGTTAGTAAGGACTGAGATTTAGTGCGAAAGGTAGTGGGTTAGAAATTGAGTTTGTTAAGAGTGATTAGGGTTTAGCTTAGGGCTTTTAGTATTGGGAGTATTGCTGCATAGGGTGCTTGGGGCTGAAAAAGATAGGAGTTTTAAACTAGCATGAGGGCGGTATTTATTTCTCGGAGTTTAATGGTGCCCGGGGCCGGGTTGATCAAATCAGCCTTTGGGCTGCTTTGACCCCTTCGGGGCTTTATTGCCAGGGATGGCATGTATGCAGATTTTGCAGGAGCAAAAATCTGCCCTCGTTCAAAATGCTTCGCATTTTGTGAACCTCACCGATTCAAGTCCAAAGTTAGGGGTTTTAAATTAACTTGGGCGGAGGTATTTGTTTCTCGGATATAAATGGTGCCCGGGGCCGGACTTGAACCGGCACGGTGTTGCCACCGAGGGATTTTAAGTCCCTTGCGTCTACCAATTTCGCCACCCGGGCATACTAAAAGGTGGGCTTTCAAACTACTTCTTAATCTTCAATTTCTACCAGCCTTTCTGGCTGGACCTTGCGGTCGCTACCGGCGTCCTGCCTAACGCGACACTCGAGCATCCTGCTCATCGTCTACCAATTTCCGCCACCCGGGCAGGATAATCGTGCAAGGCTGGTAAAGCCTATGGCTAATAAGAATGATTAGCCGGTGAAACATCTTTTTCAAATTGGAGGCGCGGGTCGGAATCGAACCGACGATGGCGGAGTTGCAGTCCACAGCATTACCACTTTGCTACCGCGCCTTTAATATCGTTTAACGTCGTTAGTAATCACTGATATTTTGACGAGGCAGTATTCTAGGGAATACGAGCAATAAATCAACTACTTATCGCCCTATTAGTTACTTATCTTCACCGGCGCTTAATTGCGGCCAAGCCGCGCGCAGATAGTGAACCATTGACCAGAGCGTCAGTGCTGCTGCAACGTAGATCGCAATATAGCCGAGCATCGACAGAAACTCCTGCTCGGGGCTGGCGGCAAGTAAAAGAGCAATCGCAACCATCTGCACCCAGGTCTTAACCTTGCCTATAGTAGCCACGGCCACGGTGCCACGATAGCCCATCTCTGCCATCCACTCACGGAGGGCTGAGATCACAATCTCACGACCAATAATCACAATAGCGGGTAATGCAAACCAGGGCGTTGCATGAACTTCCAGCAATACCACCATTGCCGCAACCACAATCAGCTTATCAGCCACTGGATCGAGGAATGCACCAAAGGCGGTAATCAGATTATATTTTCGCGCTACATAGCCATCGACCCAGTCGGTAGCGGCCGCCAAACCAAAGATCGCCGCCGCTGCCAGATTGTGCCATTCCCACGAAGTCATGTAATAGACAACGATAAATACCGGAATCATGGCAATTCGCAACAGGGTTAGGATATTCGGTAGGTTCCACATTACTTGGTCTTCTTCTCTTTTGGCTTATGGGCGGTTATTTTAAAAAACTATTGTTTAGCAACCGCGAACTTATTCATTATACAGCGCGCTGTAAATAGCATCAGCAACCTTTTTGCTTATATTGGGTACTTTCATCAAATCGGCGACGCTGGCTTTCTGAACTTCACGTATTCCGCCAAAGTGTTTTAACAGGTCCCGCCGCCGTGTTGGCCCAACACCGGGGATACCTTCCAGCGGTGAGGTGCGACGCTTTTTATCGCGCCGTGCCTTATGGCCGGTAATCGCAAAGCGGTGCGCCTCGTCGCGAATCTGCTGGATCAAATGAAGTGCTGCCTGCTGCGGGCGGCCAATAATCCGATTATTCTGGTCCGCGATAATCAGCGTTTCAAGACCCGGTTTGCGGGTTGTTCCTTTGGCTACACCCAGAATCATCACCCCCACTACCCCGAGATCATTTAAAACCTCTTTGGCAATACCAATCTGGCCCTTGCCACCATCGATCAGAAGAATATCCGGCAGCTTGCCCTCGCCTTTCATCAACCTTGTGTAGCGGCGGCGAATGGCCTGCTCCATCGCTGCGTAATCATCGCCGTCGGTAATGCCTTCAATATTAAACCGACGGTAATCGCTTTTTAGCGCGCCATTGCTATCAAAGACCACACAGGAGGCAACCACTGCCTCACCACTGCTATGACTGATATCAAAACATTCAAGACGCTCTGGTGTTGCCTCCAGTTCGAGGGTATCGCGCAGGGATTCAAAGCGCTGCTCTTGAGTCTTTTTCGACGCTAGCTTGCCGGCCAGATTTTGTTCGGCGGTGCGTTGGGCCAACTCTAGCCACTTTGCGCGAAAACCGCGCACCGAATGGCGTATTTCTATATTCCGCTGCACGTGCAGTTTAAGCGCCTCAGTTAACGCCTCGGCACTATCAATATCGGCATTTAATAATATTTCTTTGGGCAGATCCGGTCGCCCGCCACCCGCCAGATACAGCAGCGGTAGAAAATCATCTAGCAACTCACCACAATCCTCCGCAAGTGGTGCCTTGGGGTAGTAACTGCGACTGCCTAAAACTCTTCCCTGACGGATATAGAGCATATGCACACAGGCCTGACCATTACTGATTGCTGCAGCTACCACATCGATGGTGCCCTTGCCCTTTTCGATCACCTGCTGCGCCTGAATCTGCCTTAGGGCGGCAATCTGATCACGGCTCTCTGCGGCTTTTTCAAACTGCAGCTGCACCGATGCTGCTTCCATATCGCGCTCAAGCTGCTTTAATATTTTGTCGCCCTTGCCATCAAGATAGAGTCGCGTCAGATTGACATCCGCGGCGTAATCTTCAGTACTAACAAGATCAACACAGGGTGCGGTACAGCGCTTAATCTGATACTGCAGGCAGGGTCGCGAGCGGTTTTTAAAAAACACATCTTCACATTGGCGAACTTTAAAGGTTTTCTGCAAAAACCCCATGCTTTCACGGACTGCATAGGAGTTCGGGAAGGGACCAAAATAGGTGCCTTTGGCTTTTTTTGCCCCGCGATGAAAAGCTAGCCGCGGCCACTTATCCTGATCGGACAAAAAGATATAGGGGTAGCTTTTATCGTCGCGCATCAAAATATTGTAGGGCGGTCGATTTTGCTTAATTAGGTTGTGTTCGAGTATCAGCGCTTCGGTTTCGGTCTCAGTAACCGTGACATCAATCTGCGCAATACGCTTGACCAGCGCTGCAGTCTTGGGGGTTAAACCGGTGCTGCGGAAATAGCTGCTTACCCGGTTCTTTAAGTTTTTGGCCTTACCTACATAGAGTATTTCCCCCTCGGTATTGAACATCTGATAGATGCCGGGACGCTGGGTGAGGGATTTTAGGAAAGGTTTGTAATCAAAGGCCATGGGCAATTGTAACGTCTTTTTGGACTGATTTGATTACTCTAAGACTTATTGTTGGGAGTTTATTTTGGCTCGCTTGCCATTGCAAACTGCCACCGCCAAGGATTCAATAAAGTGACGCAGGTTAAAGTACTGGGGGTATCTGTCATGCGCCAATACTTTACGATAATTATCTTGCAATTATAAATCTTGCTTTTTGATTTTATAAAGAGTAGTTTTATGTATACAAATTGGATTCAATGGTAATAATCCCATGATTAAGCGCAAACTCGCCAAAAATATTCTTAGCGGATTGCAAGTATTCCCTATCGTTTACGTCAATGGCCCAAGACAGGCAGGTAAGAGCACTCTTGTTCGTAAACTGGCGCTTAAAGAATGGCCCGCTGATTATGTCACTTTTGACGAAGCAAGTATGTTGGGGGCCGCCGAGGCAAATCCCGAGAATTTTTTGCGTACCTTTAGAACCCCGATCATTCTGGATGAGGTGCAAATGGTGCCCAGCCTGTTCCGAGTTCTAAAAGTGATGGCGGATGAGGCCCGATTGGAGAGCAAGCGAAAGGCCAATGGTCGCTATTTACTGACCGGGTCAGCCAATATCATGGCCTTGCCAGCGCTATCGGATGCTCTGGTAGGCAGAATGCGAGTACTGACACTATATCCATTGTCCGCGCTGGAAATCAGCGGTGGTAAGGGCGGCTTTTTAACACAATTGATGGATAACAATTTTCAACCCGGCGCCCTTAAGAAAAAATTTTCTCTGATCGAGATTATCCAGCAGGCAACCTTTCCTGAAATCACTGAACAGAGTCAAGAGCAACGCAGGCAGTGGTTTGAAAGTTATATCACAACGATCCTGCAACGGGATGTTCGACAAATTGCAGATATTGCCAAACTGGGTATATTGCCAAACCTGCTCAGAGTACTTGCAGCCAGGGCCGGCGGTCTTATTAATGAAGCCGATATCGCCCGATCTATCAGCCAAAATGCGGTAACTAGCAAAAATTATCGCATTCTGCTGCAGATGCTGTTTCTGACCTTTGAGGTCAAACCCTGGTTTAGAAATATTGGCAAACGGTTGGTAAAGGCACCCAAAGGCTATGTTATTGACACAGCCCTACTCTGCCACTTGCAACAGATAGACATAGCCAATGCAGAGAAGAGTGACCCCCATATTTTTGGGCATCTATTTGAGAATTTTGTCGCTACTGAGCTTATAAAGCAACTAGCTGCAGACGATAGCGGAGCAGAACTACACCACTTCAGAACTAGTGACGGCAAGGAAGTGGATTTTGTACTCGAACACCCCAACGGCAAACTGGCCGGGATCGAAATTAAAGGTCGCGACGCTGTTTCTGAGAGGGATTTCAAGGGACTCAAAGTCTTACGCGATCAGGTGGGGGATGATTTTAGTTGCGGCATCGTATTGTATCGAGGCAACAAAGTAATTCCGTTTGATGATCGCCTCTGGGCGGTGCCGGTTGAAGCAATGTGGTCTTAACTTGCTTTAAAACCTTTATCTGAGCCCGGCCTCAGAATCTAATACCATAGCGCTTTTCAAGCCCAGATTGATCACTTAAATCTGAGTTAACGATGAATGTTTACGGACTTTTCGCTTCAGGGCTTCTATAATTGCCGCCTGCTCAAATACTGGGCCCTAAATTAATTTGCTGCCTGTAAAAACCATGCCCTTAGATAGAAAATTTTGTGTGGCCCCCATGCTCGACTGGACCGATCGCCACTGTCGCTATTTCTTGCGCCTGATCAGTCAGCATTCGATGCTCTATACCGAGATGTTGACCACTGGCGCAATCCTCCACGGCGATAGCGATCATCATCTGCAAATGGATGCCTTTGAGCATCCGGTGGCACTGCAGCTTGGCGGCAGCAATCCGAAAGACTTGGCGCTGGCCTGCAAGATGGCCGCGAAGTACGACTACGCTGAAATCAATCTAAACTGTGGCTGCCCTAGCGACCGTGTTCAGAACGGTATGTTTGGCGCGATTATGATGAAAAATGCGCAGGTCACTGCTGACTGTGTATCCGCTATGCGCGAGGCTGTTGATCTTCCAGTTACGGTTAAGCATCGCATCGGTGTTGATGAGCATGATTCCTACCCGTTTTTAGCGGATTTTGTCGGCACTGTTGCCGAGGCTGGCTGTGAGGTATTTCTGGTGCATGCGCGCAAGGCCTGGCTCAAAGGTCTCAGCCCTAAACAGAACCGCGAGATACCGGAACTAAACTACGATCGGGTCTATCAGCTTAAAAAAGATTTTCCCGATCTGGACATCATTATCAATGGCGGCGTGACGACTCTCGAGCAGTCCACGGAACATCTGAAGCATCTCGACGGGGTGATGGTTGGGCGCGAGGCCTATACCAATCCATACTTACTGGCTAGCGTAGATCAAATTATCTACGGTTCTCAGAATCCGATCAAAAGTCGCGAAAAAATTGCTGAAGAGTTTCTTAAATACGTGGATAATGAGCTCTCGAAAGGCACCAAGCTAAATGCCATGACCCGCCATATATTGGGTTTATTTCACGGCATGCCTGGAGCCCGTCAATTTAGACGACATATCAGCGAAAATGCACATAAACCCTCAGCGACAATTGAGGTTTTAACGAACGCACTAGCAAAAACATCTGGAGTAAATGGTTAATGAGCAACAACAAGAGCAAACTCGCCCAATTAAAAGAAATGACCACCGTAGTAGCAGATACCGGTGACTTTGATGCGATTGCGCAATACTCTCCCGAGGATGCCACCACCAACCCCTCACTGCTGTTAAAAGCGGCACAGATGCCCGCCTATCGCGGTCTTGTCGATTCGATTGTCGCCAACACTATGAATGGCCGACAGTCCAGTGACGAGCAGCTTGCAGACTGTATGGATAGACTGGCTGTGGGTTTTGGTGAAAAAATTCTTGAACAGATTCCCGGACGTGTCTCTACAGAAGTTGATGCGCGACTTTCCTATGATGCGGATGCCTCTATTGCCAAGGCTCGTCACCTGATCAATCTCTACGAGCAGGCGGGTATCGGCAAAGAGCGCGTTCTGATTAAGATGGCGTCTACCTGGGAAGGCATTCGCGCTGCAGAGCAGTTGGAAAAAGAAGGTATTAATTGCAATCTGACCCTGCTGTTTAACTTTACTCAGGCAGCGGCTGCGGCTGATGCGGGTGCCTATTTGATCTCGCCTTTTGTTGGCAGAATTCTCGACTGGTACAAAAACTCGACCGGTCTTACTGAGTATGCGCCGGCCGATGATCCCGGCGTACAGTCGGTGACTCGTATCTACAACTATTACAAGCAGACTGGCTACAACACCGTAGTTATGGGTGCGAGCTTTAGAAATACTGAAGAGATTACCGAGCTGGCTGGTTGTGACCGTCTAACTATCAGCCCGCAGTTGCTGCAGGCGCTGGACGATGATTATGGTTCTCTGGAGCGCAAACTGGATCCGTCCAACACCGGCTCAAAAATTCATTATCAGCTGGGCAATGAAAGTGATTTCCGCTTTGAACTAAATCAGGATGCTATGGCGACAGAGAAGCTCGCGGAAGGTATTCGCGGTTTTGTCGCTGACCAGATTAAACTTGAAGCCTGGCTAAAAGACCTCAACTAATGATTGATAAGATTAAGGCGTTTTTTGCCAAAAATGTTATTGAGGCCGACGATAACTCACTGAGTGGCGATCAACTCGCCACTGCTGCACTGCTTATTGAAGTAATGGTGATTGACGGCAATCTTGGTGAAGATGAGCTGATTTCGATCAGTAATACCCTTGCCCAGATGCTGGAACTCAGCTCGGAACAGGTGGATGAGTTAATTCTGCTGTCTCGGGATGAGGTGGCTGAGGCGACTTCGCTCTATCAGTTTACTCGCGAGATCAACAGCCACTTTGACCATGACAAAAAGATCGACCTGATGACCGCTATGTGGCGAGTGGCTTTTGCCGATGGCCATCTGGATAAGCACGAGGAAGGGATTATTCGTCGGGTTGCGGATCTGCTGCATATTCGTCACAGCGAGTATATACAGTGCAAGTTAAGCGCTAGAGATCAGGCCTGACTCTCTAGTAAAGAGCTCTCTAGCAAAAAGCTCTCTGCTGAAATATCTCTATTGGTCTGATTCGAGCGCTCGGATCAGATCAATAAATTCTTTACTGTTATCCGGATTAAGCTCCATTAACAGCCTGTGTGCTTCGACCACCTGCCGACGAATCTCATCCACTTCAGGACTTACCGACTCTATGCTGTGAAGCTCTGCATTAATCGTTGGTACCTCTTGAATAATATCGAATATCTCCTCCAGACCCATACAGTCCAGTGTGCGCAAGATACTCGGGTTTTGGCAAAACACCTGTACGTTAATGCCATATTCTTTGCGGCAGTGCAGGCCCAGCTTGGCCATCAGTCCAAGGGTGGTACTGTCGAGCCCTTCTGCCTCGAGCATATCGACAATCACATTTTTGACATCCTGACGGCCAAAGATGGTTTCCATATGGTGATTTAACGAGCCGCAGAGCGTCACTCGAACATCGCCAATCAGCTTGAGCAGGTAGTTGCCCTGATCATCGGAGACCAATATTTTGCCGACACTCATGGCTTGATACCCCGGGTCAGCAATAGCACTGAAATATCATCTTGAGGCGCTTCTACCGAGTCGATCAGTAGTGCTTGCTTTAACTTATCGATATTGTCGGAACTGGTGGCGAGATAGCTGAGCAGCGTCTGTTCTTTATCGGCGATTTCTTTATCCGGAATCAGATCAAATACGCCGTCGGACAAGAGTATCAAGGCAAAACTTTCCGGCAGGGTCATCTCTTCAATCACCCAAGCAGCATCTTCGAATATCCCTGCGGGCTTGCCTTTACCGGGCAGGTATTCAGCACGGCCATCGGTGATTAAGATTGGTGACGGCTGCTGTGCGCCAACCACATAGCGCAACTTACTGGTCTCTGTATCTAGCGAACCGGCGACTATGGTCAGGTGCTTGCCCAGACCGGTGGCCAGTAGTTGATTGTTGATATGTTCCACTAACCCTTCAGGGGCCTGTGCTAGCGCCGTATAATCTTTTTCCAGCTGATGGCGGCGTATCACTCGGCCAATCATAAAACGCAGCAGAACGGTAACAAAGGCCGATGAGGCGCCGTGACCGGAGACATCGGCAAAATAGAACAGCAGGTAGCGACCGAGGACAAAGTTGTAGCCGACAAAGTCGCCACTTAAATAAAGTGATGGGGTGATCGAGTGAGAGATTTCATAGTCGCCGAACTTTAAGGGACTCTCCGGCATCAGGCTCTTCTGTACTTCCAGTCCTGCTAGCTGATCCTGTTTTAGCAGCCGCAAACTCTCTTGCAGTTCGAGATTGGCCTTTTCCATTTCGGTGCGATAGAGCCTTTTTTGCAAGCGCGACTCTGCTCGCCTGTCCATTCGCACTAGGGTATCTTTTATCTTCTGCTCGTTGGGCTCGGGAAAGACTACATCGGCAACACCGAGTCGGAAATATTCGGCAATATTATCAATGCCCGATTCGCTCAGGGCGACAATCACCAAATATTTAGCTGCCATGACTTGCAGCTGTTCTCGCTGACTGTCGGTTTTAAGAGGAGAACTTTCAGAGCTGATAACCACCGGCTGAATCAGCGGGTCGCTGCACAGGCTGCCTATGGCTTGGTAATTTTCTGCTGTCGCAGTCTCGCGGCCAAGGGCTTGGAGACTGTCTCCGATACTTTGGACACTGGGTTCAGTGCCATTGAGAAGGATAATCAGGCCTGAGGCTTTATTCATTGTTAACCCAGCGCCCGCGGTTTCAACGAGCGCTGTTTATACTCGCACTGCTTAAACTTGATTAGCTTAAAACTGATTTGCTGAAAAGTAGATTCCATTAGTTGCCAATATACCGCTGTTATCATTTAGTCTTTAATCAATAATCTTCAAAATCACCGAAATCACCGAAATCACCGAAATCGTCTTCTATAGCCCCATCATTGACCAGATATCTGTTGCGCTGCAGGTAGACATCACGGACAAACAAATACTTATCACCAGAGATAACATCATCGAGCTCTAACAGGCCTACTCTTTTAGTCAAAAGATCGACACCTCTGGCAGTATTTCGAGCTCGCACATCATCTACATAAGAAAATGGGCTGGTTATACTATCGACGAATTTACTCGGGGCATCCCTCAATGTGGATGGACCAATAAGCGGCAACATTAAATAAGGGCCTTCACCCACACCCCAGACTGCCAGAGTCTGACCAAAATCTTCGCCATCACTTTTTTCCAGGCCAGCGCGCTTGGCAACATCAAAGAGGCCGCCGAGACCAAGGGTGGTGTTGAGCAGAAAGCGTCCACTGTCATGGGCTGCCTGATTGAATTTTCCCTGAAAAAGATCGTTCACTACATTACCCACTTCATCGAGGTTGCTAAAGAAGTTCTCAATACCTTTCTCCAGAGGATCTGGCATCACTGTGGTGTAAGTGACTGCCGCTGGGCGCAGAGCATAGTGATCAAGGCGATCATTAACATAAAACATCTTTCGATTGAGATTTTCAAATCTGTCGTCATCGGCGCAAGCCGGTATTGCTGCAAGTCCTGAAACCAGCCCTGAAACCAATAGCGCAACCGCTGCCAAGCTTTTGTTAAACATAAATTTACTCGCAAATCATGTGCATAGGGGAATATCGAAGCATTCTACTGCTCAATTAAAGCCGCGTACACAGCCTGAGGGACTAGAGGTTAAAAAATTAATGAAAACCGCAAATAATCTCTTTACTGCGTAACTCTAATAATAGATCGAGACCGAATTGAAGCAAGGCCTCTGGGTCGGGATGGTTGAGCTCAGCAGCTAATTTTAATAGCGCTTCGCGACCGCTTTGGTTCTCTTCACGGAACAGTTCAAGTAGTCGACAGGTGGTGGCATTGGTTTCGATAAAGCCAATTTGCATACTGCGGTTGCGATAGACAATTAGATGCGTCGGGACAGCTTGATCCGCTGTCGGCTGAAAGTCCGGACCGATCATCTGTACCTGATAGCTGTAGCTCAGAGGCCAAGCCAGCGGTGAGACTATCGGGCAGTCGTCGAGCAGATCGCCATCACTTTTTGCCTCGGGAAATTCCACTGTCGAGGTATCCAGCGCCAGCTCGACCCATTCGTAATGAGCCAGTTCGAGAAGAAACCCGGGGTCGTTTTCCAGAGGCTCACGCTCATTTTGCAAATAGTCTAAAAATTCGCTGCCTATTTCTAAAAAATACGGGCTGTGGCTCTGGTGATGGTGGATAAAATCGCGAACCATAACCGTCCACTGATCGGGATCGGTGATCGATTTAAGGATTGGAAATCCATTGGCGATAAATGATTCGATATTATTGAAAAACAAGTTGCGGTAGATATCCAGGCGACGATCTTCAATACCCTGAGGTGCTGGATTGCTCTCAGGGCTGCGAATATGAGCAGCAAACTCTATCTGGGCCTGTTGAAAGGATGGCTTTTGAGAATCTCTGGTCATGCCATATTCTCTGCTAGAGCTTGCCGGCCAGCGTATTTGGCCTGCCGCTCTCTTATCTGTTCAACTTCTTTAAGTAGCTCGTCCACCGGAGGGATATTAAAGTCTCTCTCAAGCAGTGTCGGAAAAGCACCAAACTGCTGATAGGCCGCATCGAGAAGCGCCCACACCGGATCTATAACATCGGCGCCATGGGTATCGACGCGCAGGTCTTCAGCTTCGTCGTAATGGCCGGCAATATGGCCGTAAGCAATGCGCTCGCCAGGCAATGCTTTAAGAAATTCGAGAGGATCGTAACTGTGGTTAATACTGTTGACGTAAATATTATTCACGTCGAGTAGCAGCTTGCAGTCGGCTTTTTCAAGCACTGCATTGGTAAAGTCGATCTCTGACATTTCCTGCTGTGGGGCGGCATAGTAGGAGACATTTTCCATGGCGATACGCTGCCCGAGAAAATCCTGTATCTGCAGTATGCGCTCGGCCACGTAGTCGACAGCCTCTTCGGTAAAGGGAATCGGCATCAGATCATAGAGATGGGCACTGTCGCTGCAATAGCTTAAATGTTCGGTGTAACAGCGAATCGAGTGTTCGGCCATAAAGGCTTTGATAGCTTTCAATAAATCCCAGTCAAGTGGTGAGGGGGAGCCTATTGAGAGTGATAGTCCATGCAGGACAAAGGGAAATTTTTCGGTGTATTCTCGAAATACCGCACCGTAACGGCCACCTACATCAATCCAGTTTTCTGGCGCTACTTCCATAAACTGAACCTGTTCGGGAGACACAGAAGAAAGCGGGCCACAAAGTGCCCGCCTTAATCCCAAACCTGCCCCCTGAACTGGGTAGCTTTGTTTTTCTTGAACCATTTAATAGTGTGTTCTTATTAGATGATTACGCAGCGCCGCCACATTTGCCTTCACCGCACTTACCTTCATCATCAGCTTTGCTTTCGCCACACTTGCCTTCACCACATTTGCCCTCAGACTCGGCTTTCTCTTCACCGCATTTGCCTTCGCCGCACTTGCCTTCGGATTCAGCCTTACCTTCGCCACACTTTCCTTCACCGCACTTACCCTCGGCATGACCGTCAGCAAGGTTATAGCCAGAACGCAATTGATCGGCCTGGAAAGGGTTTTCAGCGGCAAACACTGGCGTTGAGATGGCTGCAGTGGCGAGAAATGCTGCGCTTACGGCAGTAACTAAAGGTTTGATATTCTGTTTGTTCATTGGACTTTCTCCATGTGTTGGTAATAGCTGGTTAATCATTCAATTTTTACCTGCATCCCAATTCCAAGTTAGTTTTGGGATGCAGTTCTGACAAATGAGTTTATACGAAGTTCCGTTGTTGAGGGTAGTTTTTAATAAGGCTCTTTTTAGTCTCAATTAATAGACTAAACACGAAACCGTCGCAACTGCTCCTCAATTTCATCCCAGCGTTTTTGCAGCCGCTTTAAGGATACCGGAACACGGGTTTTTAACTGCTGGGCAAATAGCGAAACGCGGTACTCTTCTAGCAGCCAGTAAAAATCCCGCAGCGCTGTCTCAAGTTCCGAGGAGAGTGGCTGATCTTCAACCAGTGCCAGTTTACAGGGCTCCACAAGGACCTGTAGTTCGGCAATATGCTGTCGATCTTTGCTGACCTGAGCGGCGAGCTTTTCGAGACGCACCTGCAGTGCTTTTATATAGCGTGGATATTGCCGGATCGATTCGGTGGTGATGGTCGATAAGCTGTCACGACTAAACAGCCAATCCAACTGACTGCGAATATCCTCTGCGGCATAAATAGCTGGCAGACCCAGTGCTCTAAGCTTCTTTTGCGTGTCGTGCAGAGGCAACAGCAGTGACTCTATAACCTGCCCCTTCTCCTGAGCAATCATCACTACATCGCCAATTCCCGCTTCAAAGGCACGATCAAATTGCTGCTGCTCTCTGAGCACCTCGGGGTTGGCAAAGATTGCCTGCTGAAAACTGGCACTGATCAGGGCATCAACTAGCGGTTTGCGCTCACCAATTTTGGCGGCGGTGATTGCAAGCTCTTTACCCCGCAGCAGGTGCTTGGTGAGATATTTAACCTGATCGCGACCTTTTAGTAGTGCCAATCGCAACTGACCCTGACGGCTTATTTTTTCTGCTTGCAGCGGGTTATCGATTACTTCGAGAGATACGGACTCTCCACAGTCACGCAGTGTTGGCCAGGCTTTGATGGTTATTTTGCCATGCTTTAAGGCCACCTCTTCAGGCAATTCATCAAAGTCCCACTCGGTGATTCCCTGCCGGGTCCTGGTCTGCTCAGTGTTCTGATCGGCGGCCTGTTCTAGGCCCTTATTAATTTGCTGCTTAAAGTCCTGCTGCAGCTTCTCAAGACTTCTGGCCATGGCAATCTCGACACCATTTTCATCTTCGAGCACAAAATTCATCTGGTACCAGGCATCGAGATTTTCCGGTTTCCACTGCTCCGCAGGAATGGTTATGCCAGTCTGCTTGTGCAGATGTTCTGCGAGTACTTCAGTGAGCGGCCGATCCTGAGCTCGAGCTTTTAACAGGAATGCATCCACATAGTCCGGGACTGGAACAAAATTTCGCCGGGTCTGTTTCGGCAGGCTTTTAAGCAGGGCGATACATTTATCCCGCAACATACCGGGCACTAACCATTCAAAATAGTATCTCGGCAGCTGATGCAACAGGGGCAATGGCACCACAGCGCTGACCCCATCTTCGATATGATTGGGTTCAAAATGGTAGCGCAGGTTGTAGCTGATACCCTGATAGCTAATGATTTCGGGGAACTGAGTCTGCTCTTCCTGAGACAGACCACGCAGCAGTAAATATTCTTTTTCCAGCTTCAATAGCCGTGGATCGCTTGCCTCGGCCTGCTTACGCCATTTTTCAAATAGCGGCAGGTTGTATATGCCTGCGGGAATTCGCTCGTTATAAAACTCGAAAATCACCTGCTGTTCGACTAGCAGATCCCGGCGACGAAAACGGTCTTCAAGGGCCTGCAGCTCTTCGACCAGTTTCTGATTCTCGCTGTAGAAGTCACCTTTGCCGCGATAGCCCTTTTCTACCAGTGCCTGCTGAATAAATATTCTCCGCGCTTCATCGGGATTGACCTGTCCGTAGACGCGACGTTTATTTTCAACAATGCTCAAACCAAATAAGGTCTGCCGTTCACTGGCCATGACCTGACCGGATTTAATACTGTAAAACGGCTCACTGTAAGTTTTCTTAACTAGATGGGCGGCCAATGGCTCGAGCCAGTCTGAGTCGATTTTGGCTACTGTAAGGGCAAACTGTTTGGTGGTTTCCATCAGCGAGGCTGCCATCACCCACTTGGGTGGTTTTTTACTTAGGCCTGAACCGGGAAAGATAAAGAATTTGCGATTGCGGGTGCCAAGAAACTCCCACTTCTCTTGCAGAATACCCACCTGCCCAAGCAGTCCGGAGAGCAGTGAGCGGTGAATATCATCGGCTTCTGCCGGCTTGCTGTTATCGGTCAGCTTTAATGCGCGACAGGCGCTGTGTACCTGATGGTGCAGGTCTCGCCATTCACGCATACGCAGGTAGGAGACATGGTTGGCTTTGCAGTAGCGGCTGTATTGATTGCCGGAGAGCTGCTGGCGCTGTTCTTCAAAATGACGCCACAGGTTTAACAGCGAGATAAAATCGGAGTTGGGTTCCTGCCATTTTTTATGGCTTTGGTCTGCGGCCTGTTGCTTGTCGGCGGGACGCTCGCGGGGATCCTGAATACTCAGGCCGGTGGTGATAATCATCACTTCGGAGAGACAGCCGTTTTTTGCGGCTTCTAAAAGCATTCGGGCAAATCTTGGATCTAGCGGTATATGCACAATACGCTTGCCGAGGGCGGTTAACTTGCCATTGGCGGTGACTACCTGAAGTTCTTCCAGTAGCTTAAATCCATCGCTGATCATGCGAGGATCTGGCGCATCGACAAACGGGAAGCTGCGGATATCACCAATTTTTAGATGCAGCATCTGTAGAATAACCGCTGCCAGATTGGTGCGAACAATTTCCGGATCGGTAAACTCAGAGCGCCCGTTAAAATCATCCTCACTATAGAGGCGATAGCAGACCCCTTCACTGACTCGACCACAGCGTCCAGCGCGCTGATTGGCGCTGGCCTGGGAAATTGCTTCAATAGGCAACCGCTGTACCTTGGTACGGAAACTGTAGCGAGATACTCGGGCGCGGCCGGTATCAATCACATAGCGAATGCCCGGCACGGTCAGTGAGGTTTCAGCAACGTTGGTACTCAGCACTACTCTTCTGCCGCGGTGGGCGGAAAATATTTTACTCTGCTCGGCAAGACTTAAACGCGCATAGAGCGGAACAATTTCGGTATGGGCCAGCTGCGCGCGTTTAAGCGCCAGGTTAACTTCACGGATCTCGCGCTCGCCACTGAGAAAGACTAAAACATCGCCCTGCTTTTGATTGGCTTGAATATCTTGCAGGCAGTCAACAATCATCTGATCGCGATCAGTCTCTGTTTCGTCCGGGTGGTTGTAGATAACTTCGACCGGAAAACTGCGCCCGGAAACTTCGACTATCGGGGCATTATTAAAATGCTTTGAAAACTTTTCGACATCAATGGTTGCCGAGGTAATAATTATTTTTAGATCTGGTCGCTGGGGCAGTAGATTTTTCAGGTAGCCCATTAGAAAATCAATATTTAGGCTGCGCTCGTGAGCCTCATCAATAATCAATGTGTCGTATTTACTGAGAAATCGATCGTTTTGAATTTCTGCCAACAGAATGCCGTCGGTCATTAATTTGATATAGCTGTTCGGTGAACTCTGATCGGAAAAGCGCACCTGATAGCCGACCGCCTGACCCAGTGAGACTTTGAGTTCTTCGGCAATTCGATTGGCGACCGTTCGCGCAGCAATTCGCCGCGGCTGGGTGTGACCAATCATGCCTTTTACCCCGCAACCGGCTTGCAGGCAGATTTTTGGCAACTGGGTGGTTTTACCGGAACCGGTTTCACCGGCGACAACAATCACCTGATGTTTGCTTATTAACTCGGCGATCTCTTCGGCTCTGGCGCTAACCGGTAGATCCGGGTATTCGAGGGCGGGCAAATTGCGCTGGCGCTTTTCGATCTGCTGCTGATCTTTAAGCAGTGCAGCGTGCCACTTTCCCCAGCGCTCAGTAATTGCTTTACCCTGCTCGGCGAGCTTATTTAACTCGGCGAGCTGACGACCTAAACGGAAACGCTCACGGGTGCTTGTCGATTGTTCAACAAGGCATTTTAGTCGCTGAAAATCCTGCGGGGTACTAGGAGGAGTATTTAACTCTTGCGCGGTTGACATGGGTGCTTATCAGTCGCTGCTGCCCATCCAGATGCAGGCCCCGCTGCTCTTGTTGATGGCATCGAGTTTTTGTTGGTGAAGGGCCAGCTCTTCTTCGCTAGGCTTAACGATTCGCAGCGGCGTGCGATCTGCAGAGAGTCGACGGATGCTGCTTTTACTGTTGACTTCACCACTGGCAGAGTTGGATTGGTCACTGATATTCAGGTTGACCTGTCCACCGGTCATCAGCAGGTAGACATCGGCGAGAATCTCGGCATCGAGAAGTGCACCGTGCAAGTCACGGGCTGAATTATCTACGCCATAGCGCTTACACAGCGCATCGAGATTATTTTTCTGTCCGGGGTGCTTTTGCCGTGCCAGTGCCAGGGTGTCAATAATCCGGCAGCTGGTTTCGATCACCTGGTACTTGCCTGACAGCTTGGCAATTTCATGGTTGATAAAGCCGACATCGAAAGGCGCGTTGTGAATCACCAGATCGGCTCCATCCACAAATTCCAGAAATTCTTTGGCGACCTGATCAAACAGCGGCTTATCTTCCAGAAACTGATCGCTGATACCATGCACTTCCATGGCACCTTCATCGACTTTGCGCTGCGGGTTGATGTACTGATGGTAATGCCTGCCCGTCAGCTTCCGCCCTACCAGCTCGACACAACCAATCTCGATAATACGGTGGTCCTGGGAAGTCTCTAGTCCGGTAGTTTCTGTATCAAGTACGATTTGTCTCATGCTGCCTGCTTTTTATATGCTTTTTTAGATGCGAATTTACAGCTCATCAATGCCACGATTGGCCAACTGATCGGCAATTTCATTTTCACGGTGACCGCTGTGGCCTTTTACCCATTGCCAGTCTATCTCATGGGTGCCAATAAGGGCATCAAGCTTTTGCCACAGATCAACATTTTTTACCGGCTTTTTACTGGCGGTTTTCCAGTTGCGTTTCTTCCAATTCGGCATCCATTCCTGAATGCCTTTCAATACGTAGGTTGAGTCTGAGGTAAGGGTGATTTTGCAGGGCACGTTAAGGGCCATCAATCCCTGAATAACGGCCATCATCTCCATGCGGTTGTTGGTGGTTTCAGCTTCGCCGCCAAACAGTGATTTCTCACTGTCGCCGTAACGCATCAATACACCCCAGCCACCGGGACCTGGATTACCTCGACAGGCGCCGTCTGTAAATATTTCTACCGATTTCATTAACTTCCTTTATCCACAGCTATGGCTGCAGTTTGTTGTGATTATTTATTATTTTTTACGGCTGTGCTCTTGAGGCCCTGAGTCGCTCGGTAACTTTTAGTAGCCGCCGCCCGCCATGGGTGGCCGGAACTTCTAATCCCTCGGGAGACTCGTTTAACCGCGTGAATCATATAGAAATTACCCATAGGTAAGCGAATCTTTTTACAGGCCTTTTCCCATTGGCTATTGTTTGCAAGAGACTGGTTTTTGGTGCCATATCGAAACGGTAAATTATAAGCACCATGTTCAATGCGTTCTACGTGAAAATTTAACAGTGACAACCAGTCAGTTAAACGCCCCAAACGCAGATTGTGAAAGCGAAATTGCGCTTTCTCAGAGCACAGCTGCATGGGGAATTTGGCGATACCCATAGGGCCGTAGGGATTAAACAGACAGAGCAGCAGGTGACCGCCCGGCATAACAACTCGACTGGCCTCGGCAAGCACCGCTTTTGGCGACAGGGAAAACTCCAGCGCATGATGCAATAGCATCACATCGATAGTTTCTGACATCAGCGGCAATTCAATATAGTTTGCCAGGGCCGCGTGCCCGCCACGAAGCTCTGAGGGGTGCAGACTAAAGCGGTGAATATGTTTAAAACAGTCCAGGGTCTGTGGATCTTCGCTAAGACCGAGACGCATAAAGCGGTATCCGGGCAGTTCGGCAAACTGCTCCTGAAAAACCTGTCGCTCCCGAGCCTGCAGGTAGCGACCAAAATCACTGTCCAACCATCGCCGCAGGTCGGCAGAGGTGCTGGCGATATCCGCAACCTTAAGGCGATCCGCAAGATTCTGTCCGATGTTGCTAATAGGCGTTAGGGGCATAGTGGCCAATAGAGGGTTAATAAGGGGTTATTATGTTCGCTGAATTGAATAAAAACCAGCGTCTGAAGAGTAGCGTTTTGACAGAGATATAGGCTCACTGAGAATCTGGTTATTGTTTCGACCTCGACTGACCGATACAATCGCGCCCCAATTTAGAATAAGGGTCAAAACTTGCAGTCTGTGCCTCGACATTTTCAAGCGCTTCTTTTAAGTACCGCTCTGTGTACCGTTCCACTGTTGTCCGGTTGCGCGCTTTTGCCTGAGATTAAAAATACAGCTGCCAAGAGCCCCACAGAAACCGCAGAGAAGCTAACAGAGAGCCCCTCTAAGAGTCCTGAGACGGCCCAAGGCGGCTTTACCAGCGTACAGATAGAACCCTCTGAGAATCCCATCCCTATAGTTTTCGAGGAGATCCCTGAACCTAAGGCTATAGATCTTTGGCAGAGGATTCGCGAGGGTTTTAAATTAACTCCTGAATCTATGCCCGCCAGCGTGACCAAACAGCGTGACTGGTACCTGCGCAACCCAAGTTATTTAAAGACCGTTTTTAGTCGCGCTCAGCCCTATATCTACTATGTGACCGATGAACTGGATAAGGCTGGCCTGCCTCTTGAGCTGGCACTGCTGCCGATTGTGGAGAGCACCTACGATCCTCTCGCCTACTCCCACAGCCATGCTGTTGGGCTCTGGCAGTTTATTCCCTCTACCGCCAAGTCTCTCGGCTTGCGTCGGGATCGCTGGTTTGATGGCAGACGCGATGTTATCTATTCGACTCAGGCGGCCATTACCTATCTCGAGAAACTTAATAAGCGTTTCGATAATGACTGGCTTCTGGCTCTAGCCGCTTATAATTCCGGACAGGGCAATGTCGGCAAGTCGATTCGGCGCAATCGAAAGCTCGGCAAGGGAACTGACTTCTGGTCAATTTCGCTGCCGCGAGAAACTCGCAACTATGTGCCTCAGCTTCTGGCGCTAGCAACCCTGATACGCGATCCAGAACAATATGATCTAAAGCTGCCCGCGATGCCAAATCAACCGTTCTTTGAGGTAGTTGAGATTGAATCACAGATTGATTTAAACAATGTGGTCAAGGTGACCGCTGTGGATGTGGCTGATTTCACTCGGCTTAACCCCGCCTATCGCAGAGCGATTACACCACCTGAGGGCAAACATAATCTGCTGCTGCCGGTGGGTACTGCGCAACCATTAAGGGATATGCTGGCAACCACGGATCCAAAAACCTGGGTGCCGCACACTGAGTATGCGGTGGCTAATGGCGATACCCTTTCGCAGATTGCTGCGCGCTTTGATATACCGACCAGCTGGCTGAGAAGCCGCAACAATTTGCGCAACGATAGGCTGCAGATTGGTCAGGTTTTACTGATCCCTCACTCCAGAGACAATATCGATTATCTCTCCAATACCCTGAACACAGAGGTGCAGCCTGATTACCATTTGGTGCGTCAGGGCGACTCTCTGTGGACGATTGCCCGAAAATATAACACCAGCATCAAGCGCCTGCGTGAGAGAAATAAGCTCAGCAGTAATACGCTTCGTATCGGTGATCGTCTGGTAGTGGGCAGCCGCGCTAAAGAAGTCACGGCAAAAAATCTTCGCAAACTCTCCTACCGAGTGCGCCGTGGGGATTCACTATCACTGATTGCCAGTAAGTTTGATATTGCGATTAGGGATATTACCCGCTGGAACAAGATTAGACGCAGTGATCTACTGCAGCCGGGGCAGAGGCTAACGCTGTTTATTGATGGCTTAAAAATATAGGGCTGGTCTGAACGCTTTTAACTAGCAACTATCCATACCCTGGAAACAAAACTGCCAGCTAGAACGATCGCTCTGCTGGCAGTTTGTAGTCTTTCTTTTTGAGCTCTTTTACTAGAGCAGCTAGTTTACTCAGCAGATGAAACAACCGCATTTTCAACTATCTTGGCATCAGCCAGTAATCTATCTTGTAGGGCCTTTAGCTCACGAGTGCTGTTAGCTGCAGATCCAGCATAGATCAAATTGTTCTTCTGCTCGGCGCTTAGCTTGCTGCTATCGCCTGGGGTAACTTCAGTCAGTACAACCACCACAAAGTCACCATTGCGCGTATAGAAGCTTTCAGTGACATCAGAGGCTGCTGTGGTTGGAAGCTGGAATACAAAGCGGTTTACATCACCATTAATATTACCGGTGCTGCGCTTGGCATCCAAAACTACCTGCCAATCCAGATCTTCGCTTTTAGCCACTGTTTCAACGCTTTCACCGCCTTCTACACGGGCCAGAAGTGCGCTGCCCTGCTCAGCCAGTTCGGCACGCGCCAGATCAGAACTGATAGCAGCTACAACTGAATCTTTAACCTCAGCCAATTCTTTTTGACGGGCTGGAATGCTTTTATTTAGCTTGAGAACCACATAGCGGTCGTCGCCCAGATCAATCACTTCACTGGCATATTTCTCATTGACAACTTCATCGCTAAAGGCGGCCTTAATCACTGTTGGGAAAGCGGCTATGCCAGCTGCGCCAGAGCGAGTAAAGGCATCAGATACCTGAGCGGTTAAACTTAGGTCTGCGGCAACTTCGCCAAGGCTTTCGGCGTTAAAGCTAAGTTCTTTCAGGTTGGCGAGCTTCTCAACTAACCACTGATCTCTTAACTCTGAAACCAGCTCTTGCTCAATACGACCGCGCTCGGTGGAGAAGTCGATAACCGTTTCCTGCTTGTCGACAAGCTTAATCAGGTGAGTGCCACTTTCAGTTTCTACTGGTGCAGATACCTGACCCACTTCGAGAGCTGCCAAAGCAGTTTCGAAACTATCCGGAAAGGTGTCACCAGTGGTAAAGCCTAGATCGCCACCGAAATCAGCTGAACCCACATCTTCAGAGTACTGCTTAGCTAGCGCGGCGAAGTCTTCACCGGCATCCAGTTTCGACTGTATTTCACTGATTAACGCGGCATCCGGCT
This sequence comes from uncultured Pseudomonadales bacterium, assembly GCA_943846685.1. Lineage (GTDB taxonomy): Bacteria > Pseudomonadota > Gammaproteobacteria > Pseudomonadales > Porticoccaceae > HTCC2207. The sequence continues at coordinate 1,143,467 of OX044363.1, read as the reverse complement.
CTGCTAAGAGTATATGCGCCGCCTGCAGAGAAACAGCTGACTCCAGTGATTGAGCCTGCTCTTCAAAGCGAGCCTTTACCTGCTCTTCGCTAACCGCGTCTGTATCATCAAACTGGGCAGGGCTAAGTTCGATATAGTCGACTACAACCTGCTCTTCAGCCTGATAGCTGTTTTTGTTTTCTTCGTAATAAGCCGCAACCTGCTGATCAGTGACTTTAACTGACTCAATCACTGGCTGAAGTGGCGCTGTCAGGTAGTAGTAATCACGTTCCTGCTCAACAACACTGGCAAGCAGTTCTAGCTCATTGCTGGTAGTAAAACCAGAGGCAACAAAGCCGCGTACAAATTGGTCTATAAGGAGGTTTTCCTCTAGCATCTCTAGGAAGCTGGCACTGGTATAGCCCAGATTGCGAATTCTGTAGAGAAATAATTCTTGGTCAAAGCGACCGTCAGTCTGAAAAGACGGTGTATCCAGAAGCAACTTACCGGTGGCTCGCGATGAGATCGCCATGCCGCCAGTGCTGGCTTCCTGAGAGAGCAACTTGCGTCCAATGATCTGTTCAACAACCTGTGGTCGGATTAAATCATCTTCAAGCAGTGCTGCATCAAGACCTTCATTTTCATTGAGTATTCTTTGCTTCTCGGAATTAAGTGCCTGCTGAACCTGCAATTCCGAAACTCGTTCACCATTAACTTTTACTGCGGTTTCCGATGCGCTTCCGGAGACTGATAGCGAGCCAATTCCAGAAAAGGCGAAGACAATGGCGATTAATACAACAATCGCGAAAGCTATACCTTTCATATTAGTTCTAAAACTGTCCAACATGTTTCTATCCCCATTTCAGATTGTAATCATCTGTTTTTTATAATATTAAAAAAGGCGCATCACCGATGCGCCTTCACTTAAAGCAAAAAGACTAGCTGTAAATTAATTTACAGAATCTTTTAGAGCCTTACCAGCTTTGAAGCTAGGCACGTTAGCAGCTTTGATCTGGATCTCTTGACCAGTCTGCGGGTTACGGCCTGCACGTGCTGCGCGGTGCTTTACAGAAAAAGTACCAAAACCAACCAGAGATACCTGGTCGCCATTTTTTAGTGATCCTGTTACTGCTTCCAGTGCTGAATCAAGTGCACGTCCAGCAGATGCTTTAGAGATGTCTGCGCCAGCAGCGATTGCGTCGATAAGTTCAGATTTATTCACGGTATTCCCCTTTTCTTAGAGTTAGTATTTCCTAGTCAGAAAGAAAGTGTATTTTTAGGAGCCAAACTCGCTAAACATATGGCCTCGAGCACTTTCTTGCGTACGTTATACCAATAGCTATTTAGCGGGTCAAGCTCCGTTTGACGAAATCGGTAAATTCTTTAACACTAGTGTGTGCTTGGCCTAGAGGAAGAATCGTCTTTTTCCTGCGTTGTGCTACTGCGATTAAACTCTTCTTCGCTAAGTGATTCTGGATGTTTTTCCAATGCTATGGCTAAAACTTCATCGATCCACTTAACCTGACAGATTTTAAGGTCTGCTTTAATATTGTCCGGTATCTCCTTCAAATCACTACCATTATCGTCAGGAATAATAACCGTGGTAATGCCACCGCGATGGGCTGCCAGCAATTTTTCCTTGAGACCACCGATCTTTAACACCTGCCCGCGCAGAGTAATTTCACCGGTCATGGCAACATTGGATTTGACTGGAATACCGGTTAAAACAGAAACTAGCGCCGTACACATACCCACACCGGCCGAAGGGCCATCTTTTGGTGTTGCTCCCTCGGGAACGTGAATATGCAAATCATTTTCCTGTTGGAAGTCTTTGCGAATTCCCAGTGCTTTGGCACGACTTCTGACGACTGTAAGCGCTGCCTGAATCGATTCCTGCATCACATCGCCCAGTGATCCTGTTTTGATCACCCGCCCCTTGCCGGGAATCGCAGCAGACTCAATGGTTAGCAACTCGCCGCCAACCTGCGTCCAAGCCAGACCGGTAACCTGGCCTACCTGACTTTCAACCTCGGCACGGCCGTAATCGAATCGTCTTACTCCCAGCAGCTTTTCCAACTGCTCTGGACCAACGCTGTCGGTAGAGGCAACGCCATCGCGAACGTGTTCGGTAACAATTTTGCGGCATATCTTTGCTATATCGCGATCCAGACCGCGAACACCGGCTTCACGGCTGTAGTATCTGATTGCATCCCTAAGAGCCTCTTCACTAATCGCCAGCTCATCGTCTTTAAGGCCGTTTGCCTTGCGCTGTTTTGGCACCAGGTATTTTTCGGCAATGGCGACTTTTTCACCCTCGGTATAACCGGGGATACGAATCACTTCCATTCGGTCGAGCAGTGGCTCAGGAATATTCATCGAGTTTGCGGTGCAGATAAACATCACTTCAGAGAGATCGTAATCAACCTCTAGGTAGTGGTCATTAAAGGTATGGTTTTGCTCTGGGTCCAGCACTTCAAGCAGTGCTGAAGCCGGATCGCCACGCTGATCCATACCCATCTTGTCAATTTCATCGAGCAGGAACAAGGGGTTCTTGACCTTCACTTTCGAGAGCTTCTGAATCACCTTGCCCGGCAATGAGCCAATATAGGTTCGACGATGACCGCGAATCTCTGCTTCATCGCGTACACCACCTAGGCTCATACGAACAAACTGTCGACCGGTCGCTCTGGCGATAGATTCTCCCAGCGAGGTCTTACCCACACCTGGAGGCCCTACCAAACACAGCACTGGACCTTTTAATTTCTTAACTCGTTGCTGAACCGCAAGAAACTCGAGGATGCGCTCTTTGACCTCTTCCAGACCGTGATGGTCTTTATCGAGGGTGCTCTTAGCTGCCACCAGATCATGCTTTACACGGCTGCGCTTTTTCCACGGTACACCAATCATCCAGTCAATATAATTGCGCAGCACTGAGGCTTCAGCGGACATTGGCGACATCATTTTTAGCTTGCTGACTTCCGACTGGGTTTTTTCCAGTGCCGCTTTGGGCATACCCACTTCGGCGACTTTCTTTTCCAACTGATCGAGCTCCGAACCCTCATCATCAATATCGCCCAGCTCCTTTTGAATCGCCTTCATCTGCTCATTTAGATAATACTCGCGCTGGCTTTTCTCCATCTGCTTCTTAACTCGGCCGCGAATTCGCTGCTCGATTTGGAACAGATCAATCTCAGACTCCATCAAACCCATCAGATGCTCAAAGCGCTCAGTGAGATCGGCGACCTCTAGCACGTCCTGCTTCTGTTCGATATTCAGGTTCATATGCGAGGCAAGCGTATCGGCGAGACGGTTGGCGTCTTCAATAGCGCTTACAGTGGCTATAACTTCAGCGGGTATCTTTTTACTTAAGTTAACGTATTGCTCGAATAGGGATATTGCCGAACGCATCAGCACATCAGCTTCTCGCTCATCCAGATCACCGCTGGGCAGGGCTGTTGCCTGTGTCTGCATAAACTCGGCATCGTCTTCCACAACGTTCTCGAGGCTGACTCGACTCACGCCTTCGACAAGAACTTTTAAGGTGCCGTCGGGTAACTTCAGCATTTGCAGAATAGTCGCCAGGGTACCCACGGCATAGATATCCTCTAATTTAGGATTATCCTCAGCGGGATTTTTCTGCGCGACCAAAATAACTTGCTTGTTTTTTTCCATGGCATCTTCAAGTGCCAGAATAGACTTCTCTCGGCCAACAAAAAGCGGCACGACCATATGCGGATAAACAACCACATCACGCAAGGGTAAAAGTGGGTAGATTGTATCTTTTGACTCAACTGGATTAGCAGCCATTGTTACCTCTGGTTATCTGAAACTGGGCAGAATACCGTTTTAAAAAAACGGTCTTATTAGTAGATTAGACTTTTATATTGGGACGCGCACGCTAAAAACAACCTTGCAGTGAAGCATAAACGCAAATAGTGCCCATTAATTACGCATGAAGAGGTCGAGAGGTTTTGACTGGCGAAAAAAAAGGCGACTGTCGTCACCTTTTTGTTGCTTTCAGGTTGCTGCCTTTAGAAGAAGCAGTGCCGAAATCTAGATCTAGGCCTCATCAGTACCTGACTTCTGCTCATTCTGCTCGTAGACAAGCAATGGTTCGTTTTCACCATTGATCACCGCGGCATCGACAACCACTTTGACAACATCAGTTTCCGAAGGAATCTTGTACATAGTGTCTAGTAGTACTGTCTCAAGAATTGAGCGCAGGCCTCGGGCACCGGTCTTTCTCTCAATGGCTTTATCGGCGATGGCATTTAGCGCATCGGGACGCAGATCAAGATCGACATCTTCCATCGCAAACAGCGACTGGTATTGTTTGAACAGGGCGTTCTTGGGTTCAACCAGAATATTGACCAGCGCATCACGATCCAGTTCCTGCAGTGTTGCCACTACCGGAAGACGACCGATAAACTCGGGAATCAAACCGTAGCCAATCAGATCACTGGGCTGCACGTCGAGCAAGGTTTCACCAATCGACTTCTGGCTGTCTTTACTATTAACCTCAGCTTTAAAGCCGATGCCACCCTTCTCTGAACGCTCGCGAATGACTTTTTCAAGTCCGGCAAATGCGCCGCCACAAACAAACAGGATATTCGATGTATCAACCTGAAGGAATTCTTGCTGGGGATGCTTGCGACCACCCTGAGGGGGAACCGAAGCAACCGTGCCTTCGATTAATTTCAGCAGTGCCTGCTGAACACCTTCACCAGAAACATCACGGGTGATTGAGGGGTTATCTGACTTGCGGGAAATCTTGTCGATCTCATCGATATAGACAATGCCGCGCTGGGCCTTATCAACATCGTAATCACATTTCTGCAAAAGCTTCTGGATAATGTTCTCAACGTCTTCACCCACATAACCAGCTTCGGTAAGTGTTGTTGCATCAGCAATGGTAAAGGGAACATTGAGCATACGTGCGAGAGTCTCAGCCAGCAGGGTTTTACCACTACCAGTTGGACCGATCAGGAGGATATTGCTTTTACCTAATTCGACGTTGGAGCTGTCTGAACTGCCCTCACTAACCTGCAGTCGCTTGTAGTGGTTGTATACCGCTACCGATAAGATTCTTTTGGCGCGCTCTTGACCAATAACATACTCATCGAGGTTACCTTTGATCTCAGCGGGTATGGGCAGACGATCGCTGCTCTCACCGGACTCGGCAACCACGGATTCTTCAGTGATTATATCGTTGCAGAGATCGACACATTCATCACAGATATACACAGAAGGGCCGGCAATTAGACGGCGCACTTCATTCTGATTTTTTCCACAGAACGAACAGAAGAGCAGTTTCCCGCCTTCATCCATAGTGTCACTATCACTCATAACCTAACTCCTGAAAAACCCACAAAACCGATAAAAAACAACAACCTATAAAGGAAAGACTAGCGCCTCTACCCACGATTGTCCAGCACGTCATCTACCAGCCCATAGGCTTTGGATTCTTCTGCACTCATAAAATTATCGCGCTCTGTATCTTCGGTGACTTTCTCTACTGGCTGGCCAGTATGCGAGGCCATCAGATCGTTAAGGCGCGCTTTGATCTTGAGAATTTCCTGGGACTGAATATGAATATCCGTCGCCTGACCCTGAGCACCGCCACTTGGCTGGTGAATCATGGTTCTTGAATTGGGTAGACAGTAACGCTTGCCCTCGGCACCGGCAGCTAATAGGAAAGCGCCCATACTTGCAGCCTGACCAATACACATAGTGCTTACATCTGGCTTGATAAACTGCATGGTGTCGTAAATAGACATTCCTGCGGTTACTGATCCGCCGGGAGAGTTGATATAGAGATGGATATCTTTGTCTGGATTTTCAGATTCCAAAAACAGCATCTGGGCGACAATAAGATTGGCCATATGGTCTTCAACCTGACCGACCAAGAAGATCACTCGCTCTTTTAATAGCCTCGAATAGATATCGTAAGCTCTTTCACCGCGAGAAGTTTGCTCAACCACCATTGGAACCAATCCACTGGCTTGAACATCGTTGGGGATACTGCCGATATTTGACTGCTGAAAATTCATTGCTTCCTCGCTATTGTATTTTTCTTCGATTCAAGATCACCAGTATATACGCAGGACAGTCAAACACCGGATTTACATCTCGACTTAACTGCCCTGCCATAAATCTTTCTACTCCAGCAGCAGATTGTCAATAACTGACTTCTATAGAGTCAGTTATCTCTAATCAGCTTTCAGCAACTGTTAGAAGCTTAGGCGACAGCTTCGGGATCAGGCTTGATTGCTTCTTCATAAGAGAGAGGCTCTTCACTGACTGTCGCTTTTGACAGCACCAGTTCAGTGACCTGATCTTCCAACACTACCGCTTCAACAGAGCTTAATAATTCCTGCTGACTGTAATAGTAGTCGACAACTTCCTTTGGCTGATCATAAGTTGAAGCAATTTCATTAATTCTTTCACGCACGCTATCTTCATCGGGAGTGAGTTCCTCAACTTTAACTACTTCAGAGACGATCACGCCCAGTGCTGCACGGCGCTCGGCCTTGGCGGTAAACATCTCATCCGGCAACATACTTGGATCAAACTGCTGGCCACCGCCAAACTGCTGGATCATCTGCTGCTTAAGCTGAGTAATTTCATTGCTAATAAGAGCTTTTGGCAACTCAACCTTATTGAGATCAAATAACTGATCCATAACGCGGTTTTTTACCTTGTTGCGAATCGCATTGCGCAATTCACGCTCCATATTATTGCGAACATCTTCGCGGAACTTCTCTTCGCCGCCTTCGCTAACACCGTAGAGCTTGAAGAACTCATCGTCCATTTCAGGCATCTGCTTTGCAGCAACAGAGTTGACCTTAACAGCGAACTGTACAGCCTTACCTTTGAGCTCTTCAGCATGATAATCTTTAGGGAATTTCAATTTGAGAACAGTTTCGTCACCAGCACTCACACCCACAAGTCCATCTTCGAACCCGGGAATCATGCTGTTTGAACCTAGAATCAGGTCCTGTGCTTCTGCGCTGCCACCAGCAAACTCAACCTTCTTCTGGGTGCCAACATAATCGATATTAACCTGATCACCTTCTTCAGCGGGTCTTTCAACCACATCAAAAGTAGCCTGCTGATTGCGCAGCACTTCGATCATAGTCTCAACATCAGAATCATTTAGATCGGTTACCGGACGAGCGATAGAAACCTTGCTCAAGTCCGCTAGGGCAACTTCCGGGTAAACTTCGAAGACCGCAATATATTCCAGATCCTGACCTTCAGCATCAGTGACATCATCGATACGAGGCTGACCTACAGGATTTAAGTCTTCTTGCTTGATAGCTTCGTAGAAGCTCGAATTGACCACTTCGCCAACTACTTCTTGGCGAACACCTTTGCCATATTGCTGTTTAACAACTTTAAGAGGTACCTTGCCTTTGCGAAAGCCAGCGATTCTTACTGTCTTAGTCGCTTTTTGGAGACGTTCAGTGACTTCTTTTTCAATACGGTCGGCAGGAACACCGATCTTCAGCTGACGCTCTAGACCTGTGCTCGATTCGATGGAAACCTGCATGGATTTTCCTCTTGATCAAACTAGATAAAATGGTGCGAGTGGAGAGACTCGAACTCTCACATCCTAAGACACTAGAACCTAAATCTAGCGCGTCTACCAATTCCGCCACACTCGCAAAAAATGGGCTTTTAAAATACGGAAAACTCTGGATCCACCCAGTTGTTGAAGGGGGTCAGTTAAAAGCGGCGTGAAGTTTGCCACAGCACCCTGTAATCGGCAACCACTTCGACAAAAAATTAGCCTATTTATCTCAGATTACGGTTTAAATTGAAATATAACCGGCTGCAAGAGCTGCCAATAAAAAAAATTGCTTATAACCATCCACTATTAATAGCCTTGGACTATGCTTTATTGGAGCAACATTTTTCTCACATAATTCAAACAACTAGGTAGGAGTAAGGATATGAAGAAGTACCACGTTTTGCTGATTGCCGCTATGGCAACCCTTGGGTTAAGTGCCTGCGATAGCGGTGACTCACCCACTGATGGCCCAGCTGCCGTAGAAGAATCAACTGTTATGGATACGGTTGAAGAGGCAAGCGAAGATGCCATGGAAACCATCGAAGAGGTAATTGATGATGCGTCTGACAGCATGGATGAGATGATGGAAGAAATGTCTGACAGCGCTGAAGAAGACCTCTCCGAGTCCGTCGACAAGATGATGAATAAATAACTGCACCTTATTTCTAAACAGTTATTTAGAAATCCATCTTAAACAAAAAAACCCCAGCAATGCTGGGGTTTTTTATTTGCAGTTAATTGCTTAACGAGAACTTAAGCGGCAACTTTACGGCGGCGCAATCCGGTCAAACCAAGGAGTGCTGAACCAAACAACCAAGCCGCAGCAGGAATTGGCACTTCATTAATGCCTGCAACATAGAGGTTAGCTGTTGTTTCAGCTTTATAGCCAAAATCACCTTGCCCAAAAATCTTCAAGGTTGTCAGATAAAACCCTAGCGTTATCTTATCTGCAGCAATCTGAAGATAATCCCAGCCTTGGGTATCAGTCCAAATACTAACCCAAGCACCATTTGCATGCTTGTGAGCACCATTAACACCAACAACAGAGACATTCTTGGCGCTGTCGAAAACAAACTCCAGCATTTCGTCAACCTGAAGATTGTCGTCACTGGCTGGATTACACCAGTTAGTGCCGTCCTGCTGATCAAGCAGAGTCCCACAAACACCCATACCAGCAAGATTGCCACTATCTAAATAGGCATTGGCAGCATTGCCGTTCTTGTAACCATAAACATTGAGATCACCAAAATTTAACGGCTGACCACCACGCTCATTTTCATCAGCATCAAAATCGTATGTGTAGGTTGCTGCCATCGAAAAACTGGCCATTGATAACAGTGCTACGCCTGCGAATGACTGCAGTAATTTTACAAAACTCTTATTCATATCTAACTCCTCAAACTCCTGAAACTAATATTTCGCAGGGATACTTAAAATCTAAGCATTTGCGACCAAATCCATATTTTGAAACTAAAAAACATAACTGCTTAACAGGCTAGTTAAAAGTAGTTCTCATTTTTGATGATGTCAAAAAATAAAGTTGTTTTATTTGCAGGTTTTTATACGAAGAATCAATCACTTACCCCAATATCAAGAAGGTAACTAACGATTATAGAAGTGCGCTGAAAGGCAAAGCGTTTTAAAAACAATCAGTTAGACAGTTTTATTAACAAACATTTTCACTGCGCAGAGAGAGACCTCCTCAATTTGAGCTAAATCAGTATAAATCCCATCAATCCATAGTTTGGCTATACCGTGCACCGTGCCCCAGATGACCTGAGAGGTTCGCAGAGCGCTTTCGCCGCCGATAAGACCGCACTGCTGCCAACTGCGAATCATCTCAAGCTGATGCTGAAAGCAGGGATAGGCGACATCACGGAGTTCCTGAGTGCTATTTTTCTGCTTCCAGATATTGCGCCCAAACATCAGCTCGTACTCTTCGGGGTTTTCGGCGGCAAACTTAATATAGCCACAGATAAACTGCTCAAACTGCTCGCGGGGCGACAAGTCTGGATTATCAAAGGCCTGGGCCGCAGCCTTATGGCGGCGGCAGAATCCCTCAGCAGCGATGGCACAGAGCAGATCGTTTTTATCCGAGAAATGGTGATAAGGCGCAGTTCGCGAGACACCGGCCCGCTCAGCCAACTTGCGCAGAGAGAGACTTTCTATACCTGCCTCAGCGATTAGTGACTTGGCAGCCATTAATAAACTCTGGCGCAGGTCGCCGTGATGGTAGCTTGGGCGGGCGTTTTCTTGAGCAGCGCCTTGATTAACTGATAGGTTCATCCCAGCAATGTAGCAACACATCTTGACAGTGTCAAAATTGACCCTTAACCTGCTTTTACAGACATCCAAAACCACCGGAAGTGTCGTAAGAAAATGCACTACTAAAAATAAGAAAAGAATGACGAAAATAATAGTCAACGGAGAAAACAATGCCACACAATAACTACCCAAACCTTTTGGCCCCGCTAGATCTAGGCTTTACCCAACTAAAGAACCGTGTACTTATGGGCTCAATGCACACTGGCTTAGAAGAAGCCGCCAATGGTCATACGCGAATGGCCGCTTATTTTGGCGAGCGCGCTAAAGGGGGAGTTGGACTTATTGTGACCGGTGGTATTGGACCTAACACCGAGGGCAGCACCCACCCCAACACCAAAAACCTGGTCAGCGATGAAGATGTCGCCAATCATCGTCAGATTACCGATGCAGTCCATCAGTACGATGGCAAGATTTGCATGCAGATCCTACACACTGGCCGCTATGCCTATTCACCAGACCAGATTGCCCCATCGGCGATTAAGTCCCCAATCAACCCCTTTACTCCCAAAGCTATCAACGAAGAAGAGATTTACAAACAGATCGATGACTTTGTGTTTACCTCGTTGCAGGCACAGAAAGCCGGCTACGACGGCGTGGAGATTATGGGTTCCGAAGGCTATTTTCTAAATCAGTTTATCGCCGCACGCACCAATCAGCGCGACGATGATTGGGGGGGCAGCTATGCGAACCGTATTCGTCTGCCGGTCGAAGTCGTGCGTCGAGTTCGCGAGGCTGCAGGTGAAGACTTTATTATTATCTTCCGCCTCTCAATGCTTGATCTGGTGGTTGGAGGCAGCACCTCAGATGAAGTTGTTGAACTGGGTAAGGCGATTGAAAAGGCCGGCGCAACCATTATTAATACAGGTATAGGCTGGCACGAAGCACAGATTCCAACCATTGCTACCAAGGTTCCCCGCGCCGCTTTTACCTGGGTAACGGCACACTTTCGCAAAGAACTTTCGGTTCCAGTTATTACCTCTAATCGCATCAACACCCCAGAGGTTGCAGAAGAAGTCTTAGCTCGCGGTGATGCCGATATGGTGTCCATGGCGCGACCCTTTCTTGCCGACCCTGACTTTGTACTTAAAGCGCAGGAAAACCGTGCCGACGAAATCAATACCTGCATTGGCTGCAATCAGGCCTGTCTGGATCATGTATTTGCCGGCCAAATGACTAGCTGCTTGGTCAACCCACGCGCCTGTCATGAGACCGAATTCCAGATTGAGCCCGCCACCCAGCTGAAGAAAATTGCCGTGGTTGGCGCAGGTCCTGCAGGACTTTCTGCAGCCACTACAGCCGCCTCGCGAGGCCATCAGGTAACATTATTTGATAGTGCCGATGAGATTGGCGGACAGTTTAATATTGCCAAGCAGATTCCCGGCAAAGAAGAATTCTTTGAAACCCTGCGCTATTACCGCCGGCAGATTGAATTGACCGGCGTCGACCTTAAGCTCAACCAACGAGTTAACGCTGAGCAGCTTAATAGCGGCGGCTTTGACGAGGTAATTATCGCCACCGGCATCTCACCGCGAACACCAGATATTGAAGGCATAGATCACCCAAAAGTGATGAACTATGTGGATGTTATTGCCGATAAAAAGCCTGTCGGTAAAAAAGTGGCGATTATCGGTGCTGGTGGTATTGGTTTTGATACGGCGGAATACCTTACCCACAGCGGCGAATCCACCAGCCAGAATATCCCGGCCTTTATGAAGGAATGGGGTATTGATATGAGTTTTGGCTCACGCTCAGGCATCGAAGGCGTAAAGGCTCAGCCGGCGCCCTCTCCACGGGAAGTCTATCTGCTTCAGCGCAAGGCCTCCAAAGTCGGTTCCGGTCTCGGCAAAACTACCGGCTGGATTCACCGCGCTGGTCTGACTATGAAAGGCGTCCGTATGATGCCCGGTTGCGATTACAATCGCATTGATGATCAAGGCCTGCATATTACCGTAGGCGATGAAACAAAAATTCTGCCGGTAGACAACGTAATTATTTGTGCAGGTCAGGACCCACTGCGTGAACTGGCAGAGGGACTTAAGATGCCCTGCCATCTGATTGGCGGTGCCGATGTGGCCAGCGAATTAGATGCCAAGCGAGCGATTAATCAGGGCACCAGACTGGCCGCTGAAATATAGAATTTGTGTGATAACCCTTGCAACCGATGGGCATTCAACCGATTATGCGCGCTGCCTTGAGCGTGCATAATCTGTATGCTCAACAACATTACTCACTGAAAGAGACTCCGTACCCTAAAATTATGTCGACTCAAAAGCCTGAACAAATATCCGGGAAAGACCAGCAAATAATTGATTTCCGCAATGCCCTCGGCAGTTTCACAACAGGCATAACCATCGTCACCGCAGTGGGTCGCGATGGTCAAAAAATCGGCATGACCGCAAATAGTTTTAACTCGGTGTCTCTCGACCCAGCCCTTGTGCTGTGGAGCATTGCCAAGGATTCAAGCTGTTTTGAGGATTTTATGGCGGCCAAATCATTTGCTATTCATATACTCAGCGACGAGCAGCAGGAACTATCCAACCGCTTCGCCAAGAGCGGTGCCGATAAGTTCGCTGACGTTGAATGCCTCGAAGGCCTCTCGGGCGTACCTATTTTGCCCCACTACAGCGCCTGCTTTCAGTGCTCACTTGAACACCAGTACGAAGGTGGCGACCATATTATTCTGGTTGGCAAAGTCCTTGAGTTTGTCGACAACGGACATAATCCACTGGTCTTTTACCGCGGCCAATACAGCGCCATCTAACCGCTTAAACCCTTTTTAACCACTATTTCATTCTCATCTACCCCCCCCCAATTAGTTTACGTTGACGTAAACGTAATATTTATTTTACAATGCCCGCCTACCCAGAATCTGTGAAATAACTATTTATGCCTGAAACCCCATCCAGAGATTCAGCACAGATGCCGCTCGAATACAGTATCAGCCAACTTTCCAAAGAGTTTGATATCACCACTCGCAGCATCCGTCACTATGAAGATATAGGACTGCTGGCCCCGGCTCGCCGTGGCCAGACCCGAGTTTACAGTCCCGCGGATCGCACTCGCTTAAAGTTAATCTTGCGTGGCAAGCGCTTGGGGATCTCCCTTGAGGACTCGCGGGAGATTATCGATATGTACGAGCCGGGTAAAACCAATCTCGATCAGTTAAAAAAGTTGATTGATGCGATTCAGCAACAGCGCACCAAACTCAATCAGCAACTAGACGACATCACCAAGCTTCTAAAGGATTTAAATAAAGCTGAAACCGACTGTGTTGAGGCACTGAAAGACAACCACTAAGAGTACAAACTCTAATTGCAATGGAACCTGTGATTTATGAATACTGCCTACCCTAGCCTGAATTTCAATCTCGGCGAAGATATAGATATGCTTCGCGACAGCCTTTTTCAATTCTGCCAAAATGAAATAGCACCCCGCGCTGACGAGATTGACCAAACCAATGAATTCCCCAATGAGCTATGGCGCAAGATGGGCGATATGGGCCTGCTCGGTATGACCGTCGCCGAACAGTATGGCGGCTCAGGCATGGGCTATCTGGCTCATGTGGTGGCCATGGAAGAAATCTCTCGCGCCTCCGCCTCAGTGGGTCTCTCCTATGGCGCCCACTCCAATCTCTGCGTCAATCAACTGCATAAAAATGGCAGCGAAGAGCAGAAAAATAAGTACCTGCCAAAACTTTGCAGCGGTGAGCATATTGGCGCTCTAGCCATGTCCGAACCCAATGCGGGCTCCGATGTAGTGAGTATGAAACTTAGCGCCAGAAAGGTAGGTGACAACTATATCCTCAACGGCAATAAGATGTGGATCACCAATGGCCCCGATGCCGACACCTTTGTTATCTATGCAAAGACCGACACTAGCGCCGGCTCCAAAGGTATTACTGCGTTTATTGTTGAGCGCGACTATCCGGGCTTTTCCCGTCATCAAAAACTCGACAAGCTCGGTATGCGCGGCTCCAATACCTGCGAACTGGTTTTTCAGGACTGCGCGGTACCTGCCGAGAATATACTTGGTGGCGAAGGCCGTGGGGTTGCCGTATTGATGTCCGGACTGGACTACGAGCGCACGGTTTTATCCGGCGGTCCGGTGGGCATTATGCAGGCCTGTCTGGATGTAGTGCTTCCCTATATTCACGAGCGCAAACAGTTCGGTCAGGCAATCGGCGAGTTTCAGCTTATGCAGGGCAAGATCGCCGATATGTACACCGAGCTAAATGCCTCACGGGCCTATCTCTATGCAGTGGCAAGAGCCTGTGATCTAGGTCAGGACTCACGCAAAGATGCCGCAGCGGTAATCTTATTTACCGCAGAGAAAGCCACCCAGATGGCACTGCAGGCGATTCAGGCACTGGGCGGCAATGGCTATACTAACGAATACCCTACCGGTCGGTTGCTGCGCGATGCGAAGCTCTATGAGATTGGCGCCGGCACTTCAGAGGTGCGACGTATGCTGATTGGTCGTGAGCTGTTTGGGCAAAGCGCGTAGCTATAAGCGAAAGTAAGGAACATATTAAAAGGAAATAATATGGCTGTAATCCACTCAAAAATTAACCGCAAAAGCAGCGACTATGAGAACAACTACCAATCGATGCAAAGTATTGTCGATGATCTAAAAAGCACGCTCAACAAGATCGCCAGTGGCGGCGGCGAAAAAGCCTGCGCCAGACATATTGCTCGCGGTAAATTATTGCCTCGCGAGCGGGTTAAGGCCTTACTGGACCCGGGCTCCCCATTTCTCGAACTCTCGCCATTAGCGGCGCACAATGTTTACGACGACGATGTACCCGCCGCAGGCATGATCACCGGCATTGGTCGAGTCAGCGGTCAGGAGTGCGTGATTGTGGCCAATGATGCGACGGTTAAGGGCGGCAGCTACTACCCACTTACGGTAAAAAAACATCTGCGCGCCCAGGCTATTGCCGCAGAAAACAATCTGCCCTGCATCTATCTGGTCGACTCCGGCGGTGCCAATCTGCCCCTTCAGGATGAGGTGTTCCCCGACCGTGAACATTTTGGCCGAATCTTTTTTAATCAAGCCAATATGTCGGCGCAAAATATTCCCCAGATTGCCGCGGTGATGGGCTCCTGTACTGCCGGCGGCGCCTATGTGCCAGCGATGGCCGATGAATCTATTATTGTTAAAAATCAGGGCACTATTTTTCTCGGCGGCCCACCGTTGGTTAAGGCGGCCACCGGTGAAGTGGTCAGTGCAGAAGACTTGGGTGGTGCCGATGTGCACTGCCGTAAATCCGGAGTTGCTGACCACTATGCCAATAACGATCATCATGCACTGGAAATGGCGCGGGCTTCGGTGGCTAGACTCAACCGAGTAAAACCGCTGAATGGTGATTTTAAGGAGGCCGTGGAGCCTCTTTATGACAGCCACGAAATCTACGGCATTGTCCCCAGTGAATCCCGCGTCTCTTACGATGTTAGAGAAATTATTGCGCGGATTGTCGATGGCTCGGACTTCGATGAATTCAAGGCGCTTTATGGCACCACTCTGATCTGTGGCTTTGCCAGAATTTTTGGCTATCCGGTGGGTATTGTTGCCAATAATGGCATTTTATTTGGCGAGTCGGCGCAGAAAGGTGCGCACTTTATTGAGCTCTGTGCGCAGCGCAAAATTCCCTTAGTCTTCTTACAAAATATCACAGGGTTTATGGTCGGCAAGCAGTACGAGAATGATGGTATTGCCAAACACGGCGCCAAGATGGTGACGGCGGTTGCCACCGCCAATGTGCCGAAATTTACTATTTTAATTGGCGGCTCTTTTGGTGCCGGCAACTATGGAATGTGCGGTCGCGCCTTCGATCCAAGGTTTCTATTTATGTGGCCTAACGCGCGTATTTCAGTGATGGGTGGTGAACAGGCTGCGGGGGTTTTAGCGCAGGTGACCAGAGATAAGTATGAGCGCGACGCAAAGGATTGGTCTGCACAGGAGGAAGCTGATTTTAAGCAGCCGATTATTGATAACTATGAACATCAGGGTCACCCCTACTACGCTTCGGCGCGGCTTTGGGATGATGGTGTGATTGATCCGGCGGATACACGCATGGTGTTGGGATTGGCTATTTCGGCAAGCCATAACCGGGAGATTAAAGAAACCAAGTTTGGGCTGTTTAGAATGTGATTTAGTTAGGCCTACGGCCGAACTAAATCATCCTGAGAGAGCGCAGCGAACCGAAGGATCCTGTCGTCATTTTTGACTGTCATCCTGAGAGAGCGCAGCGAACCGAAGGAACTCAATTCAGGGACCGCCCAACTCTACAAACGCCTTTGGGATCGGCTCCATGGTTATCTGGTTTTCAGCGCTCGCAAAACTCGCTGCGCTCAAACAGTTGCTCGCTTGTTTCTGAAAACCAGATAACCATAAGCGGAGCCTGACTGATCCCAAAGGCGCTTGTAGAGCTGGGCTCAGTGCTAAATCGCAAATAGGGATATAAATATTATGGATACAGTGATAAATAATATCGACAGCCGAGGTGTGGCTCGGGTTACGATAAATAATCCTGACAAACATAACGCCTTTGATGATCAAATTATCGCTCAGCTAACTCAGGCATTTAAGGCAATTGCCAACAATACTGATGTGCGGCTGATGATTCTAGATTCTGCAGGCAAAAGCTTTTCCGCCGGCGCCGACCTAAGCTGGATGCAGCGTATGGCAGATTATTCCTACGCCGAAAATCTTAGCGACAGCCGAGCACTGGCTGAAATGCTTAAAACATTAAACAGCCTCCCCCAACCGACTATTGCCCGGATTCAGGGTGCCACCTTTGGTGGCGCTGTTGGATTGGTTAGCTGCTGCGATATGGCCATTGCCAGCGAACGCGCCTCTTTTTGCCTGAGCGAAGTTAAAATTGGTCTGGTGCCAGCCACTATCAGCCCCTATGTTATTGCCGCCATTGGTCAGCGGGCATCCCGCCGTTACTTCACCACGGCCGAGCGCTTTGATGCACAGACTGCTCAGCAACTTGGCTTAATTAGCCAAGTCACCGATGCAGATAAACTCGATAGCGCTGTTGAAGAGATAATCACTACCCTGCTAGCCAACGGTCCCATCGCGATCAAGCATGCCAAACAGTTAATTTTTAATATCAGTGGCAAATCTATAGACAATGCTCTGATTGAGCAGACCTGCGAGGTGATTGCCGCGACTCGAGTCAGCGATGAGGGCCAGGAAGGTCTTAACGCGTTTTTGGAAAAACGTTCCCCAAAATGGATTTAACCAATGACACCTAACAATGCTGTATTTAACAAAATACTGATCGCCAATCGCGGTGAAATTGCCTGCCGGATTATCAAAACGGCTAAACAGATGGGTATTGTCACTGTTGCGGTATTTAGCGACGCAGATCGCGATTCCCTGCATGTAAGCATGGCCGATGAAGCTGTCCATATAGGCCCATCGCCATCCAATGAATCCTATCTAGTGATTGATAAAATTATTCAGGCGGCACTGATCAGTGGCGCTGAAGCTATCCATCCCGGCTATGGCTTTCTCTCTGAGAATGCGCAATTTTGCAAACAGTGCAAAATTCACAATCTGATTTTTATCGGCCCGCCAGTCGAAGCTATTTTGGCCATGGGTTCAAAGTCAGCGGCGAAAAATATTATGGCTAAAGCTGATGTACCTCTGGTACCGGGCTATCACGGTGATAATCAGAAACCGGCGGTACTTAAACAGGCGGCAGATGATATGGGCTATCCGGTACTGCTTAAAGCAGCCGCTGGTGGCGGTGGCAAGGGTATGCGTGCGGTCGCTCATGCCGATGAGTTTGAGGAAGCGCTGGCAGCAGCCAAGCGTGAAGCGCTGAATGGGTTTAATGATGAGATTATGCTGGTGGAAAAATACCTACTCGGCCCTCGCCATGTAGAGATTCAGGTGTTCTGCGATCAGCATAACAATGCCGTCTATCTTTTTGAGCGTGACTGCTCAGTGCAGCGCCGCCACCAAAAGGTAATTGAAGAAGCACCGGCACCGGGGATGACCGAAGAGCTGCGCCAGCGGATGGGCGAGGCAGCTATAAGAGCGGCCAAGGCGATTAATTATCAAGGCGCGGGCACGGTGGAATTTTTGCTCGATACACGGGGGGAATTCTTCTTTATGGAAATGAATACCCGCCTGCAGGTAGAGCATCCGGTTACCGAAATGATTAGCGGTCAGGATCTGGTCGAATGGCAATTGCGAGTTGCCTCCGGAGAACCCCTGCCCTGCACTCAGGATCAACTGCAGATTAAGGGCCACGCATTTGAAGCGCGGATTTATGCCGAAGACCCGGAAAATGATTTCCTTCCCGCCACCGGCACCCTGAGTTTGCTTCGCCCTCCAGCAGAAAGCGCTTATGTGCGTGTGGATACCGGGGTCGTTGAGGGTGATCAGGTGAGTATTTACTATGACCCTATGATCGCCAAATTAGTGGTTTGGGACAGAGATCGGGAGCGCGCATTAGCGCGATTGACCGAAGCCCTTAGCAACTACCGGATTGCTGGACTGACGACCAATATATGCTTTCTATACAACCTCGCGACGACCCATTCCTTTCGCCGGGGCGATGTGGATACCGGCTTTATTGAAAAGTATGAAAGTGAGATTTTCCGTCAGCGCAGCGAAGATATTAACTATGGAGCACCACTGGCCGCAGAGGCCATTTTGGCGGCTAGGCAGGACTCGGCAAAACAACAGGCGGCGCAATCCAGCGAGCCTAACTCACCCTGGCATCTGGCCAATAGCTGGCAAGCTAACAGCATTACCAAGCCAAGGGTACAGGTTAAAATTGGCGCCAGAGAGATTACCGTAGAAGCAGACCCGAATAACCTAAACACCCAATTAAAAGTAGTTGCTGCGGATACAGAAAGTTTTAATCTATTTACCGATCAGGGAGTATTCCACTGCTCCGAGGTTAAACCGGATCTGGGTCTTCAGGATAATCAGGCCGACGGCAATTTAACCGCGCCAATGAATGGCACTGTAGTCACCCTGTTAGTTAAAAGCGGCGCACCAGTATCCAAGGGTGACAGCCTGATGGTGATTGAGGCGATGAAAATGGAACATGCTATTATTGCCCCCGCCGACGGCACTGTCAGCGAGTTCTTTTATAAAGAGGGAGAGCTGGTTGATGGCGGTGCCGAGCTTTTAGCCTTTGCAGAATCTGAGGAAGCCCAATGAATTTACCCCGCCGCGTCAGAATAGTTGAAGTCGGCCCTCGCGACGGACTGCAAAATGAAAAAATTGCCGTTGAAGTCAGCACCAAAGTTGAGTTGATTAATCAGCTTACAGAAGCAGGGCTCAGCTATATCGAAGCGGGCAGTTTTGTCAGCCCGAAATGGGTTCCACAAATGGCTGGCAGCGATCAGGTCTTTGCCAAACTGGCCACAGATACAAATACCATTTACGCCGCACTGGTTCCTAACCTCCGTGGTTTGGAGCGAGCTATGGAGTGTGGCGTAAAAGAGGTGGCAGTTTTTGCCGCGGCCTCCGAGAGCTTTAGCCAAAAGAATATCAACTGCTCTATTGCCGAGAGTCTCGAACGCTTTAAACCCCTTGCCGATCAGGCACTGGCCAACAATATCAGACTGCGCGGTTATATCTCCTGCGTGGTTGGCTGCCCCTATGAGGGCAGTGTCGACAATGAAACTGTGGCCATGGTTGCCAAACAGCTATTGGCTATGGGCTGCTATGAAATATCTCTTGGCGACACCATTGGTGTCGGCACCCCCGCCTCGGTTGAAAAGTTATTGGCTAGATTGCTTGAGGAAATTCCCGCCAAAAAACTCGCCGTCCATCTCCACGACACCTATGGACAGGCCCTGGCCAATGTACTGACCGCACTGCAGATGGGAATCTCGGTTGTGGATAGCTCCGTCGCAGGTCTGGGTGGCTGCCCCTATGCCAAACTCGCCAATGGCGGCGCTGCATCGGGCAATGTCGCCACAGAAGATCTGGTCTATATGCTCAATGGTCTGGGTATAGAACATGGTGTCGATATTAAAAAACTAATCGCCGCCGGCAACTTTATCAGTCAAAAACTCCAGCGCGTTAATGGTTCAAAGGTAGGAATAGCACTGCAGTAAATTTTACATAAGTTATACTGCGGCCCTCTTTGACGATTTAACTATTCGGAGTTAGTTCCTTGACCGCGTTTCGCCCCTGCATCGACCTTCATCAGGGTCAGGTAAAACAAATTGTTGGCGGCAGCCTTACCGACAGCGGTGCCGACACCAACTTTGTCAGTTCTCACAATGCCGCCTACTATGCACAGCTCTACAAGCAGCATCATTTAACTGGCGGTCATGTTATTGCCCTTGGCCCGAACAATCAGCAGCAGGTTCTTGAAGCGCTCAGCGCCTACCCAAAGGGTATGCAATTTGGTGGCGGTGTTAACCTCGAAAATGCCAGCAGTTATTTAGAGGCCGGCGCCTCCCATATTATTGTTACCTCCTACCTGTTTGAAAACGGCGAGTTCTCTTGGCCGCGGCTCGAGGCAATAAAAGCTGAGGTCGGCGCCGATCGATTAGTGCTCGACCTTAGCTGCCGCAGAACAGCGGAGGGCTGGATGATTGCAACAGATCGCTGGCAGACTATTACCAACACTCCAATCAATCAGCAGACCCTTTCAGAATTGGAAAAACACTGTGCGGAGTTTTTAGTTCACGGCGCCGATGTTGAAGGACTGCAAGCTGGTATAGATCAGGATCTGGTTACTCTGCTCGGCGACTGCTGCAATCTGCCCGTCACCTACGCGGGTGGTGCCCGTTCATTGCAAGACCTGAAACTGGTTGAGACTCTCTCCAAAGGTAAGGTTGATCTTACTATTGGCAGTGCCCTGGATATTTTTGGTGGATCAGGCGTGACCCTTGAAGCCTGTATTAACTGGAACCAGTCCAAAACTTAATTTTTAACACAGCTATAAACACAACAATAAACATAAAAATAAACACAAAAAGGAACTCATTAATGAACCGCCTCTTATCCGGTTTTATCTTTGCCGCCGCTCTACTGATTGCATCGATTAGCCATGCTCAGCCTTTTACCTTTACCGCTATTCCCGATCAGGATGAGTCCCATCTGCAGGAGCGCTTTAACAAGATCGCCGTCTATCTGGAAAAGCAGCTGGGTATCGAGGTGCGCTACATTCCGGTTAAAAGCTATGCCGCTGCGGTTACTGCCTTTCGCAATAACCAGGTGCAGCTAGCCTGGTTTGGCGGTCTCTCCGGCGTACAGGCAAGACGACTGGTGCCCGGCAGCCAGGCCATCGCCCAGGGCTATGAGGATCCGTTCTTTAAAACTTACCTGATCGCCCACAGCAGCAGTGGCTTGGATAGCAGCACTGATTTTCCAGCGGCTATTGCCGGCAAGACCTTTACCTTTGGTTCAAAAGGCTCCACCTCTGGACGGCTGATGCCCGAGTACCATATTCGCCAGCAGCTCAAGGATACACCGCAGAATATCTTCTCCAAGGTGGGCTTTAGCGGCGACCACAGCCGAACCATTGCACTGGTTCAGTCCGGCGCCTACCAGGTTGGCGCGGTCAACTACAAAGTATGGGCCAAGGAACTGGCAGCGGGAAAAATTGACCCCACCAAGGTAAAGATTATCTGGGAGACTCCCCCCTACCCTGACTATCAGTGGACATTGCGCGGTGACGTTAGTGCTGAAATCCAGCAGAAACTGGTCAACGCCCTGCTGGGGATGAAAGATCCGGAACTGCTTGCCAGCTTCCCGCGCAAAAGCTTTATTGAAGCCAGCAATGATCTCTATGCACCCATCGTCAATACTGCCATTGAGATTGGTCTGATTGATGCGAAGAAATAGAGGCAACTTTGACCGCGCTCACCGATCAACCACTGTTTGAGTTTAAAAACAGACGACTCGAGTACCAGGAAGAAACGGTACTCGACAATCTGTCTTTATCTATCTATCCCGGCGAGCGAGTAGCTCTTGTTGGCGGCAGTGGCGCGGGCAAATCAACTCTACTTAAAACTCTGCGCGAACAGCGGTCTGACCAAGTCGCCTGGTGCCCACAGCAGCCGGGGCTGGTGCCAATGCTCAGCGCCTTTCACAATATCTATATGGGTGCGCTGGATCGCCACTCGTTTATTTATAACTTGGGCAACCTGATTAAACCGCTGCCTGCAGCGCGCCGTGAGGTTAGCGGAATAGCCCGCAGTATTGACCTTGAACAGCAGCTTTACAGCTCCGTAGATAAACTCTCCGGCGGTCAACAACAGCGCACCAGTATTGGCCGCGCGCTAATCCAGCAACGTCCAATTTTTATTGGTGATGAACCAGTCGCCAATGTCGATGAGTATCAAGCTGAAAGACTGCTTCGGTTAATCTGCCAACAACACCAAACAGTTGTATTGGCACTACACGATATAGAACAGGCACTGCAGTTCTGCACACGGATTATCGGTCTTAAAGATGGCGTAATTGCCCTGGACGCAGCTAGCGACCAACTCACTGCCAGCGATCTCGCCAGCCTTTACGATGCTGTTTAATTCAGACGCAAACAGCCTAGACACCTCCGCTAAAGCACTGCGCAAAACCAGCTTTTGGTTTGCCGCCATTGCCCTGATCTGCCTGCTCTGCGCTGATCTGGATATTTCCACGGTAGATCCCTGGCATGAACTGAGCCTTATGGCGGTTGGTGCACTCAGCCCCTCGGTATGGTCATGGCCAACACTGCTGACCAGCCTTGCCAATACCTTTTCCTTTGCCCTGCAGGGTGTCGCACTGGCGGCCATTGCCGGGTTTATTCTTGCACTGGGCTATGGCTCCACTATTATCCGCGCCTTCTGTGCCTTTATTCGCTCAATCCATGAGCTGTTCTGGGCGCTGCTATTTATTCAAATTACCGGGCTCTCATCACTGACCGGACTACTGGCCATTGCCATCCCCTATGCCGGCACATTGGCTAAAATCTACGGCGAGTTATTTGAAGAAGTGGATCTGGCTCCGGCTCGCAATAGCCCCGCCGCCAAACAGCCCCTAACGCATTTTTTCTACACAGTGTTGCCTCTGGCTTGGCGACCTATGGCTACCTATACCAGCTACAGGTTTGAATGTGCGATTCGCTCCAGTGCTATTCTCGGCTTCGTCGGTTTACCAACTATTGGCTTCCACCTAGAGACTGCGCTAGGGGAAGGTCATTACAGTGAAGCGGCGGCTTATTTTTACGCCCTTTTACTACTGATTGGCACCCTGCGCTTTTGGCTGCAAAAAAGCTTGCTACCGATCTATCTGCTGGCAGTATTTTATTACCTGCCTCCTCAGGCACAGATATCCTGGGATCTGATCGCACGCTTTATCACTGAGGATATAGTGCCCACACCGCTGCGCGGCGAGGTGTTTTTCACCGCAGGCACTCTGTCGGGGTTTGCCGATTGGTTTAGTCTGCTGTGGCAGCAGCAAATGTGGCCAGGGCTTATTAATACAGTGGTTTTAGGCCAGATCAGCCTGGTGTTTACCGGACTGCTGGCACTATTGCTCTTCCCGTTAAATTCACCGCTGTTTTTTCGCCGCTGTGGCCGCATGACCGGAGATGGTCTGCTGATATTACTGCGCACCCTGCCGGAATATCTGCTGGCCTTTTTAGGCCTGCTGATACTCGGCCCCTCAATGCTGCCAGCAATATTGGCACTGGGTATTCACAACGCCGCGATCATCGCTCATTTGGTAGGTCGCCACAGTGAAGAGCTGGTTTTAAGGAGCGATGCCAGTGGCGGTTTAAATCGCTATTTCTATGAAGTACTGCCACGTATCTACCGGCAGTTTTTAGCCTTTCTATTTTATCGCTGGGAAGTAATTTTGCGCGAGACAGCCATCCTTGGCATTCTGGGAATATCGACTCTGGGCTTTTATATCGACTCGGCCTTTGAAGAGTTTCGCTTTGACCGCGCCTTGATCTTAATTCTTGCCAGTGCCCTGCTAAATATTAGTGTCGATCAATTCGCTCGCCGTATTCGTCTGCGTCTGCATTTGAAAACCACACCGGAATCTCTCTAATTCAATATTAGCTATCCGTTTCATAGTCCGAGATAGATGGACAGGAGCAGACCAGATTCCGATCACCAAACACATGATCAAGACGACCCACCGGCGGCCAGTACTTATTTTCACGCAGTGATGCCAGTGGATAGGCAGCCTGACTACGACTGTAGTTTCTTGTCCAGCTATCCGCCGAGACCACCGCAGCTGTATGGGGCGCACCGACCAGTGGATTATCGTCGAGTTCAAACTGCCCTGCGGCAACCTGATCGATCTCGTTTTTAATCGCAATCATCGCATCACAGAAACGATCCAACTCGGCTTTTGACTCACTCTCGGTCGGCTCGATCATCAGTGTTCCAGCAACTGGGAAAGACATGGTCGGCGCATGGAAGCCAAAGTCGATCAAACGCTTGGCAATATCATCAACGCTAATACCTATATTGTCTTTAATATCGCGGACATCGAGAATACATTCGTGGGCAATACGCCCCTGAGCACCGGTATAGAGAATCTGGTAGTGATCCTGCAGACGGTTGGCCACATAGTTGGCATTGAGAATAGCTACTTCGGTCGCCTGCTTAAGACCGATGCGACCCATCATACGGATATACATCCAGGTGATTGGCAAGATGCTGGCACTGCCAAAAGGTGCAGCGGAAACCTGAGCACCGCGACGCTTACTGTCGCCAGATTCAACCGCAGACTCACTGGGCAAAAAGGCTTCCAGATGCTCACCCACCGCCACTGGACCCACACCGGGGCCACCACCACCATGGGGAATACAGAAAGTCTTATGCAGGTTCAGGTGCGAGACATCGCCGCCAAATTTGCCCGGCTGGCAGACACCAACCATCGCATTGAGGTTGGCACCGTCGATATAAACCTGACCGCCATAGTCATGGACAATAGCGCAGATCTCAGTGATCTTCTCTTCGAACACACCGTGGGTTGATGGATAGGTGACCATAATCGCCGCCAGATTAGCTTCGTGCTTTTCAGCCTTGGCCTGTAGATCGTCAACATCCACATTGCCCTGATCATCACATTTAACCACCACCACTTTCATACCACACATCTGTGCCGAAGCCGGGTTAGTGCCGTGGGCAGAACTTGGGATTAAGCAGACATCACGGTCGCTGTCGCCACGGCTTTCGTGGTAACCGCGAATCGCCAAGAGACCAGCATACTCACCCTGAGAACCGGCATTGGGCTGCAGGGAAATGGCATCGTAGCCTGTCGAGGCGCAGAGCATAGATTCCAAATCATCGATCATGGCGCGATAGCCCTGTGTCTGATCGGATGGCGCAAAGGGGTGCATAGTCGAAAATTCCGGCCAGGTAATTGGCAGCATCTCGGCGGTTGCATTTAACTTCATGGTGCAGGAACCGAGAGGGATCATCGCGCGATCAAGGGCAATATCCTTATCCGACAACTTGCGCAGATAACGCAGCATCTCGGTTTCTGAATGGAATTTATTAAAGGTTGGGTGGCTGAGGAAACTATCGGTGCGCATCAGCTGGCTCGGTAGACTCTCGCCAACTTCAGCAGCCAGCTCTTCAACCTGGAGGCTGTGATCGCCGATCAGAATATCCCAGAGATCGACAATATCTTTTTCGCCGGTGGTTTCATCCAGTGACAGACCTAAGGTATTTTCATCAATAGCGCGAAGATTAATTTCACGGGCTGCAGCGGCTTCAAGAATGCCCTGAGTGCGACTGCCAGTATTTAGCGTCAGCGTATCAAACCAATTCTGATTAGTTGGCTCAATACCATTTAAACCCAATCCTTCAGCCAGCACAGAGGTCAGCAGATGAACCCGCTGGGCTATACGCTGCAAACCATCGGGGCCGTGGTAGACCGCATACATACTGGCGATAACCGCCAACAGAACCTGGGCAGTACAGATATTCGAGGTCGCCTTCTCACGGCGGATATGCTGCTCGCGAGTCTGCAGTGCCAGACGATAGGCCGGATCGCCATTGGCGTCCTGAGACAGGCCAACCAGTCGACCGGGAAGGTTGCGCTTAAAGGCTTCGCGGGTTGCCATATAGGCCGCGTGCGGGCCGCCAAAGCCGAGAGGAACACCAAAGCGCTGCGTTGAGCCAATGGCGACATCCGCGCCCAGTGAACCGGGAGATTCCAACAGCACCAGGCTTAAAATATCTGCCGCCATTACCACCAGAGCACCCTGCTGCTTAACCTGCTCGATCACCTCGCGGAAATTGCGAATCTCACCGCTGGCACCTGGATACTGTAGCAACAGCCCAAATAGCTCGGTATCAGCCGTAAGTGTTGCCGGATCTCCAACCACCACCTCAACGCCCATAGGTTCAGCGCGGGTTTTAATAATTTCAATGGTCTGAGGCAGGCAGTCGCTATCGACAAAAAAGCGCGCTGATTTGGATTTCGACATACGCTGACAGAGAGACATTGCCTCTGCCGCCGCCGTGCCTTCATCAAGCATCGAGGCATTGGACATTTCCATGCCAGTCAGATCAGTAATCATGGTCTGAAAATTAATTAATGCCTCCAGACGACCCTGAGAAATCTCTGGCTGGTAAGGGGTATAAGCCGTGTACCAAGCCGGATTTTCAAGGATATTGCGCTGAATAACATTGGGCGTAATAGTGTTGTAGTAACCCTGACCAATAAAGCTGCGGAACACCTTGTTCTGACTGGCCAGTGCACGCAGTTCTTCAAGCGCCTGAGCTTCGCTGCAGCCATCGACAATTGCCAGATCATCCGCCATAGCAATGGCTTCGGGAACTACCTGCTCGGTTAGCTGCTGGAGATTATTACAGCCGAGGGTTTTCAGCATCTGCTGCTGATCTTCCGCACTGGGGCCAATATGACGGGCAATAAATTCAGCCGCGTTTTGTAAATCTTTTAAACTGCGTTTTTTCTGTAACATTTTTTATCCACTCCCCAGAGAAGAAAATTAATCTATTAAATACTTGTTAGTTGCCGAAGCCGTTAGCGACACCCTATATAGAGCCTTCAGCGTCCTTTAATAAAGAGCAGAGCCTTCAGCGTCTTTTCGACGATAGTAGCGCTGTTCAACCAGCGGCATTTTGGCAATCGTGATTGGGCGTGCAACACCGCGTACCAATGCATTGTGTTTTGTTCCTACAGCTGACAGTTCAGTCGGCACATAACCCATCGCAATTGGCGCTTGCAGGGTAGGCCCAAAGCCGCCACTGGTAATAGCGCCAATCACATTACCCTGCTCATCGACAATTTCTGCGCCCTCGCGAACCGGTGCGCGACCATCCACTAAAAAGCCAACACGTTTTTTATCAGCCCCATTGGCAATCTGTTGAAGAATTACGTCGGAACCTAAAAAGCCGCCCTCTTTAGCGCCACCGACACGACGAGATTTGCTGATACTCCAGATAATACCGGCCTCCACTGGTGTGGTCTGCTGATCCATATCGTGACCGTAGAGGCACAGCCCCGCTTCCAGACGCAGCGAATCGCGAGCACCCAGTCCAATCCAGTTAACCGCCTCAAAAGAGAGTAATTTATCGGCCAGCTTAAGGGCATCCTGGGGGTCGACAGAAATTTCAAAGCCATCTTCTCCGGTGTAACCAGAGCGAGTGATATAGCAGTCGATACCATCAATAGAAGAGTGGCAGCCATGCATAAATACCAGCTTACTAGCTTCAGGAGATAATTCAGCCATCACCTCTTTGGCCTTTAAACCCTGCAGCGCCAGCAGTCCACGATCGCCCAGATAGGTAATATCAAAATCGCCAAGATGGTTGCGGATATGGGCTATATCCTCATGTTTGCAGCCGGCATTGACCACCAGAAAGAAGGTATCCTCAGCCCAGCGCGTAACAATCAGATCGTCGAGCACCCCGCCCTGCTCATTGGTCAGGGTTGCATAGGTCTGCTGATTGATTGCCAGAGCTTCCAGATCA
Source organism: uncultured Pseudomonadales bacterium (assembly GCA_943846685.1). Lineage (GTDB taxonomy): Bacteria > Pseudomonadota > Gammaproteobacteria > Pseudomonadales > Porticoccaceae > HTCC2207. The sequence goes on along the minus strand of OX044363.1, from coordinate 1,115,654 downwards.
ACAGGCATCAGTTTCTCAAGCGCCAGAGCAGCGCCCTCGCCTTTTACAATAACCTGCCCCATATGGGAGACATCAAATAAACCGGCATTATCCCTGCTGTGTAGATGCTCTTGCTTAATACCAGCACTGTATTGCACAGGCATAAGATAGCCGGCAAAAGGCACCATCTTGCCCCCTGCACCCAGGTGATAATCGTAGAAAATGGTTTTTTTTACTGGAGTATCTGTGGTCATAGAGCTCTTCTTTTAACGTCTATTTAAAGTATATATACGCGCAATAGCGCATTTTATTCCGATACTTATAATTTGTTAAATTAATAGATACAATGTAATCATTAATATTATTAATAGTTAATTCTCCCGTTCCCTGAACCAGAAACAGGTGCCAGAAAGATGAAGAATTTACCTATGGATCTGCTGCGAACTTTTGTCTCCGTAGCACAGCTAAACAGCTTTACCCGCACCGGCGAACTGCTTGGCCGCTCACAACCAGCCGTAAGCTTGCAGATGCAGCGCCTGGAAGAACTGGTCGATGAGACATTGCTAGTACGCAATGGTAAAAATCTCGAGCTGAGTGAAGCTGGCGAAAACCTCTATAACTATGCCAACCAGATTTTAACCCTCAATGACCTGGCCATTAGCCAGTTATCGAAAAGCACTATCACCGGTAAAATTCGTCTGGGTATTCCCAGTGAATTTGCCACCGTTCTACTGCCTAAAATTGTCAGCCGTTTTGCCAAGGCCTATCCAAATATCACTCTCGAGGTCAACTGTGAGCTGAGCAAAACCCTGCTCTCAAAAGAGGGCAAGGCAAACCATGACCTTATCCTCGCCCTCGAAGACAATCCTTCCAAAACCGGCTCAAGCCTGGTTAAAACCGATGAATTAGTCTGGGTGGCCAGTGCCGAACACAGCACACAGAAAGTTGAGATAGTCCCACTGATCGCTGCCGCAGAGGGCTGCATCTACAGACAGCGAGCGATTAAACTATTGGATAGAGCCAGACAGCCCTGGCAGATTGTCTATACAATCCCGGATTTAACCGGCATCCAATATGCCATTCAGGAAGGGCTGGGGGTCACCGTGCTGGCCAAGAGCACAGTGCCGGAAAATCTGAAAATCTTAACTCCGTCGGCGCGCTTTCCAGAACTCGGCAAGGTTGGAATTAGCCTTATATGCTCGGCTAGAAACAAAAAGAATGAGGCCGTTCACCTGTTGATTGAGTTCTTAAAGACCAGCCTGTCCTAGACTTTCCTAGACCGTCTTAGACAGCCAGCTAGGTAAAACTACAGGGTCAGAAAAACCTATTTCCCCCAGCAGATACTGCTATTATGCTCTGCATAACAATACATATACCTTTAGAGGTGGATATGACCGAGATTATCTTATACACACTCACACTGGCTCTCGTGCAGATATGGCTTTTACCTATGGCCATCAATATCAAGAGCATGACTTACCTGCTATCTAACCGCGATGAAGAACTGCGGACTTCACCGCTATCTCAAAGAGTTGCCCGCGCATCAACCAATCTGCAAGAAAGCCTGCCTGCATTTCTTGCCCTGAGCCTTCTGGCAATGATTGTTGAAGCTGATGTAACCACAGCTGCAACCACCTGGCTGGGACTGAGAGTCGCCTATTTGGCCTGTTACTCATTTGGCATCCCGGTGCTTAGAAGTGGTATATGGGCCGCGTCTATTATCGCCATGATTTGCATGGCGCTTCAGATAGCCTAAATCAAGAACAACCAAAAAATTAAAAAAAACAACAATATATTGAGGGGATTAGTACTGATGGCGAAGATACCATTTAGTCAGTTTCACAAAGCCTGTGGCCTGCTGGCCCTGCTGTTATTAACCGGCATAGGTCATGCTATTGCTGAGGAATTCACTGTTTTTGACCAGGGAAGCGCTCCATCTACCTGGGACAGAGGAATCAGCGCCTTTGATTCGGCAATTAGCTACTCTGTGTGCAGTAATGACGGCGGCAATGGTTGCCCAAGTATTAGCTGGGCAACGGTCAATGACAGTGAGCGTGGGAGCGTACTGCAAATTAGCCACAGCGCTTCGGGCAATCTGGCCGGCCTGTTTATCGCATCCAGCACACCCAAGAATTTAAGTAATTACGCCGGCGGCAATATTATCTTTGATATTAAGGTGGTTAGCGGCAACAGTAATATCACCATGAAAATTGACTGTGTATATCCCTGTACATCAGGCGACCGATCATTGGGCAGTAGAGGAGCCTCAGGTTGGGAACCAGTTACTGTACCCGTTGATTCACTGGTTTCCTCTGGCTTGAATCTATCACAGGTAGATACCGGCATAGTGATCTGGGCGTCCAATGCAACAAGCACTATATTCCGCATTGATAATGTTCGCTGGGAGACTGCAGCCGGTGGCGGTGGCGATGGCAGTGGCGGTACCGATGGCGGAACTGGCGGAGGCTCCGGTTCAGTGGTTGCTATTGATTCAAGCAAATGGTTTCACCAAACCCAACTACCTGGTGGCGGCAGCTGGTATAACAACGAACAGCAGCATTACACCAACCGTATTGAGAACGCCTATGTCAGCGATGGCAGCCTGAAAATTGTTGCCAAAAAAGAATCCTTTTTTAATCAGGGACAAACCAAACAGTACACCTCTGCCCGACTCAATTCCAAATATGCCTTTAGATATGGGCGCGTAGTAGTTAGAGCAAAACTGCCCACTGGCGCTGGCACCTGGCCAGCGATCTGGACTCTGGGTAAAAATATCAATGAAGCTGGCGCCTACTGGCAGACCCAGGGCTTCGGCAATACAAATTGGCCGGCCTGCGGTGAGATAGACATTATGGAGCACTGGGGCAACAACCAGAACTTTGTTCAGAGTGCTATGCATACGCCGTCGAGCTATGGCGGCACCGTCAATCACGGTGGTCAGGTAATCAGCACAGCTTCCACACAATTCCACAACTATGAGATGGATTGGAATAGCCAACGAATAATTTTTAGTGTTGATGGCAATGTTCATTACATCTACCAACCTTCGGTGAAAAACTCTTCCACCTGGCCCTACAACGCAGAACAGTACCTGATATTAAATGTTGCGATACAGGACAGTATCGCGTCGAATTTCAGCCAGTCAGCCATGGAAATTGATTACGTTAGAGTCTATGCGGAAAATGCCAGTGCTTCCGCCCAGCCAATTTGGTCAGACGAATTTAATACCGACAGTGGAATAGATACAGATGGCGATGGTATTGATGACAGCGTAGATCCCGATGATGACAATGATACTTATGCTGATTCAATCGACGCCTTCCCGCTGGATAATTCCGAGTGGCTTGATACAGATTCCGACGGCATAGGCAATAATGAAGATACCGATGATGATAACGACAACGTCAGTGATTCACAGGATGCATTCCCGCTAATTTCCACAGAGTGGGCCGATGCAGATTCCGATGGCACTGGTGACAATGCCGATACAGATGATGATAACGACAATGTCATCGACTCACAGGATGCCTTTCCCCTGAATTCTTCCGAGTGGCTTGATACAGATGGCGATAACATTGGTAACAATGCAGATACTGACGATGATAACGATACCGTTATCGACTCACTGGATGCATTCTCACTGTTAGCCACTGAGTCGATTGATACAGATGGCGATGGCATTGGCGACAACGCCGATACAGATGATGATGGTGATGGAATCCTCGATAGTCTGGATAGCTTCCCCTTGGATTCAACCAATACGCCAACCAATGTTATGGATATTGATGGCAATGGCCAGATCGATGGATTAACCGATGTTATGCTGGTTCTTCGCTATGCCTTTGGCTTTAGCGGTGAATCGCTAATCGACGGTGTTGTTGCCGATAATGCTACCAGAACCAGTGCTGCTGACATTGAGGCCCATCTCGAATCACTGATGCCGTCTTTTTAAAGCAGATTAGTTAAGAGAAGATAAGTTAATGGAAAGGATTGCCCTGACTGACAGCTTAGAACTATCCCGTATTATCTACGGGATGTGGCGGTTAACTGAGGATAGCGACACATCAGTTAAGCATGTTCAAGCCAAAATCAAAGCCTGTCTAGATCAGGGTATCACCAGCTTTGACCAAGCGGATATCTATGGTGGCTATACCAGTGAGACACTGCTCGGCCAATGCCTAAAACAGGCACCCAGCCTGCGCGGGCAGATGGAAATAATTACCAAGTGCAATATCGTCGCGCCCTGTGGGATTCATGCGGATAAGCGACTGAAATACTACGATACTTCGGAAATATATATTACTCAGGCTGTTGATCGCTCCCTTCGGGAAATGGCCATTGAGCATATCGACTTACTGCTTATTCATCGCCCAGATCCAATGATAAATGCCGAGGAAACCGGCAGCGCTCTCGATCGCCTTGTTGAGAGCGGCAAGGTCAACGCTATTGGGGTTTCAAACTTCCGCCCCTGGGATATAGACCTGCTTCAGTCACGGATGAGCAATAAGCTTGTCACCAACCAAATTGAAATCAGCCTAGGGGAAAATTCTGCACTGACCAATGGTGATTTGGCCTATTTGCAGCAGCATAGAGTTGCGCCTATGGCATGGTCTCCGCTGGGTGGTGGATCGCTGTTTCGCGAACCGCACTCAGAGTTAAGTTTAAAATTGAATCAGATGGCTGAGGCGCTTTCTGTGGATGCCGCTTCTCTTGCCATTGCATGGCTGCTAAAACATCCGGCGAATATTCTACCGATTATGGGAAGCAATAATATTCAGCGGATAGAGGGCTTCTCTAAGGCCTTAGAGATTGAACTGGACCGGCAGTCATGGTTTGAGCTTTATCAGGCGGCTAATGGGACTGAGGTGGCTTAAAGCTTCAGCGTCGAGGTCAACTAAAACCCTGCTCTACCTAAAAACAACTGCTCCCCTTTTGATCAGTACAATACAAAGCCCTGCAACCCCATAACTGACCAGCGCCATTTTGAAAATATCAATTATTTCGATAGTGCTTAAATGAACAACCAGATCACCCATTAGCTGGTAAATCGGCGAGAAAAATATAAATAGACCGAGGGTAAAAAATATCAGGCAAGCCCAGAGTTTTGTCTTTAGCTTTTTCGATGCCTGCTCTTGCGCTATAAGCGTCAAAGTATAAAAGCTAAAAAGCTCTCGGTCCCTTTGAGCGTATGAGACCTGCTTTTCTTGCTTAACGATTTCTTCAAATGAATTCATTTAAGTTTCTCCAAAGCACGGCTTATCTTAGATTTAACCGTGCCAGGTTTTAGGTCTAAAAAATCGGCGATATCATTGATCTGATACTCGTAAATATACTTTAGCGTGAAAAGAATCTTTTCATCCTCAGTCAAGGGTGCAATCAGATCAAAAAAACCTGTATTACCTTCAAGTTGGGGGGAATAGCTTGGCTCACTGCCACTGTCTAAATCCGTGTATTTCTGATCTTTTTTAATCATATCCTTAAAGCAATTGACGGCAATTCCTGTCAGCCAATACTTATAGGTCTTACGAGAATCAAAGCTTTTAAGGTAACTATAAGACTTGAGAAAACTTTGCTGAGAGATATCCTCAGCAAGTTCTCTATTACCCGAAGTCAGGCGCATACCCAAGCCAAACAGATAATCAGCATAGCGTTGAACAAGCACCCCATAATGATGATTCCCACCTTTGAGGGCTCTTTTTACCAGCTCTTCATCTGTGTCCATTAAACAGCATCATCAAGGTTCTTATTCTGAGCGTAGATGCCATAGACAAGAAACGCCAAACCCAGTGATGCTACCAGTAATCCTGAGGCCCAAACTACCGTCGCATGCAATCCAAAGTACCCCAGCATTACGACACCTACACCTATGCCAATTAAAATCGCACCAGATTTAATATCACTGATTTTTTTATCTTCTTCTCTATAGCCTGGAATGCTTTGCAATAATTCTGGCGATAGTTCTTGTCCGCTTTCAATTAATTTTTGTAGGGATGCGTGAAACTGCTGCTTCTTTTTATTGTTGAAGTGCAGCGCAGTCCAGACGATAAATACCGGCATCCCAAAAACACCGACTATGCCAACTATTGGTACTAATGAATCTATAAGGCCTTCCATAATTTTTTCCTTTTCGTCTTGGTTAAGTTGTGTCCTTCAAAGATATATACCTTGGCTATTGGAAAAAGGTTGCAAGGTTTCTTTAAATGGATCGACTTATACCTAAGTTAATATAGCAGAGTAAATATAGATGGAGTTGAAATGCAGTGCGAACCACACGAAAAATACTGGCATTGCAAAAACACCGGCTATGCCAATGATTGGTACAAATGAGTCTCTAAAGCTTTTCATAATCTTCCCCTTTCCTTTCTGGTTAAGTTGTGTCCTTCAAAGATATATACCTTGGGTATTGGGAAAAGGTTGCGAGAGATTTTTTTTGGCGGGAGAAATTAAAGCCGTCATCCCAGCGGAGGCTGGGATCTAGACATTAGAACTAGATACTGGCTTTCGCCAATATGGCGTAATTTTCTGGAAGTGGCTATTCTGGAATTCACTAATTTGTCGTCCTGAGCGAAGCCCAAGGATCTTATGCTGATCGCACCTGCCGGGGCTTTATTTTTCTTAGCAAAAAAGGGGTTGGGTGGGTGCTGGGAGAAGGGATTGATAAATAGCAGGCTGAAGCCTGCTATTTAGTCCTGCGGACCGCCTTCGGCGTCCAAAATGCATGCGCATTTAGTGATCACTAGCAAGCTAAAGCTTGCTAAAAAGTCCTGTGGACCGCCTTCGGCGTCCAAAACTCTTCAAACTTGTCATCCTGAGCGAAGCCGAAGGATCTTATGCTGATCGCACCTGCCGGGGCTTTATTTTTCTTAGCAAAAAAGGGGTTGGGTGGGTGCTGGGAGAAGGGATTGATAAATAGCAGGCTGAAGCCTGCTATTTAGTCCTGCGGACCGCCTTCGGCGTCCAAAAAAATGCATGCGCATTTAGTGATCACTAGCAAGCTAAAGCTTGCTAAAAAGTCCTGTGGACCGCCTTCGGCGTCCAAAACTCTTCAAACTTGTCATCCTGAGCGAAGCCGAAGGATCTTATGCTGATCGCACCTGCCGGGGCTTTATTTTTCTTAGCAAAAAAGGGGTTGGGTTGATGCTGGGAGAAGGGATTGATAAATAGCAGGCTGAAGCCTGCTATTTAGTCCTGCGTACCGCCTTCGGCGTCCAAAATGCATGCGCATTTAGTCGAACCGGCTAGGGTTCTCACCCGAATTCTTCGCAAATAAAAAAGCCCCCTAAAAGGGGGCTTTTTTATTTGGCGGAGAAAGAGGGATTCGAACCCTCGATACGCTATTAACGTATACGCCCTTAGCAGGGGCGCGCCTTCAGCCACTCGGCCATTTCTCCATAAACTTGTTTTCCGGCATTCACTTACTAGTTAGAAGTCGCGCCCGGTCGCGCGTTGCTGCGAAGCTTTCGCTTCTTGTCTCTTCGAGACCGCCCTTCGTGCGTCCAAAATGCCTTCGCATTTAGTGACTCGCAACACTCTATCGTGTTGCTCGGTCCTGCGGACCGCTCGATGCGCGTCCAAAATGCCTTCGCATTTTGTCAGCCACTCGGCCATTTCTCCATAAACTTGTAAGCTGCTGCTTATTTTAGGAGGCGTTTTTAAGATGCTTTATAAACAACTATGCCGCCCTTAAACAGCGGCGGCATAATAGCACATTGACGAAAAAATCAAACCAGTTTATTCAGCTGAATCGTCGGCTGCAGGAGATACATTCCCGCCCTTCTCCATTTGGATACGCTGATAGATTTCTTCGCGATGTACTGCGACTTCTTTTGGTGCATTAACGCCCAATCGAACCTGATTTCCTCGAACTCCCAATACCGTAACGGTGACATCATCACCAATTACAAGAGTCTCTCCTACTCTTCTAGTAAGTATTAACATAACTTGCTCCTACACTGCTGTTCACCAATCATTGGTGAAGAATATTTCCTTAATCCGCCATACTCACTGTTTTATATCTAGTGGTCACGGCCAATCCCCCCGGTTGAACGCTGCTAAAGGTATTAACCTCTTCCAAGCAGCGCAGAATCTAACAGTTTTTAACTGCTGTGTCCAAAATGAGACCGTTTATGCCTCTGATTGTTCAAGCCCAAATGCGGAATGCAGTGCTCTAACTGCCAATTCTAAGTACCGTTCCTCAATTACCACAGTTATTTTGATTTCTGAGGTGGTAATTAGCTGAATATTGATGCCTTCTGCCGCCAGTGATTCAAACATGGTTGCAGCTACGCCTGCATGAGAGCGCATTCCGACACCGACAATCGAAACTTTAACGATACGATCATCTGTATCCACTTCAATTGCGCCGAGATCTGATGCGATTTTCTCCAACAGGTCAGAGGCTCTTTTAAGGTCATTGCGGTGCACGGTAAAGGTAATGGTCGCCGAGTTATCTTTGGCAACGTTCTGCACGATTACATCAATTTCAATATTGGCGGCACTAACCGCACCCAATACTTTGTAGGCAACACCGGGCTGATCCGGTATACCGCGAATAGTTAACTTGGCTTCGTCGCGGTTAAACGCGATACCTGAAACAACTGGTTTTTCCATCTGATCGTCATCCTCGAGAGAAATCAACGTGCCTGGGCCCTCTTCAAAACTGGACATCACACGTAGTGGTACATTGTATTTTCCAGCAAATTCAACGGAGCGAATCTGCAGTATCTTTGAACCCTGACTGGCCATTTCCAGCATTTCTTCAAAGGTAATCTTATCCAGTCGTCGCGCTTCTGCGACAACTCGTGGGTCGGTGGTATAAACACCGTCCACATCTGTATATATCTGACACTCATCGGCGTTTAGAGCCGCAGCCAGTGCCACAGCAGTGGTATCTGAACCGCCGCGTCCCAGAGTGGTTATATTGCCGGACTCATCTGCGCCCTGAAAACCTGCGACAACCACAACTTTTCCGGCATCCAGATCATCGTGGATTCGATGTCCGTCAATCTCTTGAATACGCGCTTTGCCGTGAGCATTATCGGTAAGGATACGCACCTGACCACCGGTGTAAGAACGGGCTTCAACGCCTGCTTCCTGCAGTGCCATACACAGTAGTGCAATGGTTACCTGCTCACCGGTTGAAACCAATACATCCATCTCGCGAAGATTCGGCTGCTCCTGAATCTCACTGGCAAGACCAATTAGGCGATTGGTTTCTCCGCTCATTGCTGAAACAGCGACCACAATCTTGTCGCCGGCACGATGGCCTGCGGCTACTTTTTCGGCAACAGCTTTAATTCGATCAACAGTGCCAACCGAGGTGCCGCCATATTTTTGTACAATTAAACTCATCTTTTATATATCTACTTAGATAAAAAGGTCGCTGATTAAACAGTAATTTGGGTTAAAAGTTAAGGCCTTCAGGCTGTATCTTCAACCCAACCATAAACAGACTCAAGAGCAGCAGGCAGATTTTCAGTGCTGCCGGCAGCACCCTGAGCCATATCTGGACGGCCACCACCTTTGCCATCGACCTGTGCAGTTACAAACTTAAGAAGATTTCCAGCACTGAGCTTATCGGTCAGATTGCTGGTAACACCGGCAACCAGTGCCGCTTTATTGCCATCGACTGCGGCCAGCAGGAACACACCGGACTGCATTTTTGAACGCACCTGATCGGCAACACCGCGCAGGCTCTTGCCATCGGCACCCTCAACAACGGTAGCAAGTACACTGATGCCATTTACTTCTTTCAGACCGGCCATTAGATCACTGCCAGAGGCATTGGCCAGCTTGCTCTTTAATGCATCTATATCTTTCTGCAGGCGACGATTCTCTTCAACCACCTGACGAACCTTATCGGCGACATTATGTCGTGAAGCACGAACTATATTCGCCACATCGCCAATACTGTCCTGAAGTTCATCGACCAGTGCCAGAGCATTCTCGCCGGTTACTGCTTCGATACGTCTTACACCGGCGGCAACACTGGATTCACCACTAATTTTTAGTAGACCAATATCACCGGTGCGCTCTGCGTGGGTACCGCCGCAGAGTTCTACAGAGAAATCACCGCCCATACTCAGCACGCGAACTTCGTCGCCATACTTCTCGCCAAACAGGGCCATAGCACCTTTCTCAACCGCATCATCCATACTCATAACTTCGGTATTAACCTGGGTATTACGGAGTATTTCACGGTTAACTATCTGCTCGATCTCACGAGTTTGCGCGGCTGTCAGCGAGTCACCATGAGAGAAATCAAAACGCAGCCTTTGGCTATCGACCAGCGATCCCTTTTGCTGAACATGATCGCCAAGTACGTCCTGCAGAGCTTTATGCAAGAGGTGGGTCGCCGAGTGATTTAAGGCTGTAGCGCCACGCACGGAGGCATCGACCACTGCAGTGACAGTCTCAGCAGTTTTAATCTGACCTGACAGGACACGACCCATATGCAGATGGTGATCACCCGATTTACGGCAATCGGTAATTTCAATTTTTCCTGAAGCGGTTTGTAGATAACCACTGTCACCCACCTGCCCACCAGACTCGGCATAAAATGGCGTGCTATCGAGAACAACGACAACCTCAGTATCTTCAGCGGCCGACTCAACTTCTTCGCCCGCGGCATACAGCCCAATAACCTTGGCTGTATTTTCCAGACTGCTGTAACCACAGAACTCAGTGCTGCCGTCTACGCGGATACTATCCGTGTAATCAATACCAAACTGGCTAGCGGAGCGGGCGCGATTGCGCTGTTCTTCCATACATTTTTCGTAGCCATCCATATCCAAGCTATAGCCTTTCTCGCGGGCCACATCATTGGTTAAATCAGTTGGGAATCCAAAAGTATCATAGAGTTGGAAAATCAATTCACCGGGAAGTACATCGCCGGAAACTTCTACCAACGCAGCTTCAAGAACGCCCATGCCCTTATCAAGGGTTCGGGCAAACTGCTCTTCTTCCTTCTTTAGGGTATTGGTAATTTCTTCCTGCATACTCAGCAGCTCAGGATAGGCTTCACCCATTACTTCACCGAGCGGGGCAACCAGCTTAAAGAAGAAGCTGCCTTTGGCGCCAAGGTTATGACCATGTCTAAGGGCGCGACGAATAATGCGGCGCAGCACATAACCGCGACCTTCATTTGATGGCTGCACACCATCAACCACTAAAAAGGCACAGGAGCGAATATGGTCGGCAACCACTTTCAGAGAGTTTTCCTGTAGATCAGATACGCCAATCACTTTGGCAGCTGCTTTAATCAGGTGCTGAAAAAGATCGATATCGTAATTGTTATGCACGCCTTGCATCACTGCAGCAATACGCTCCAAACCCATACCTGTATCGATCGAAGGTTTGGGTAGCGGCGTCATCTTGCCGCTGGCATCGCGCTCAAACTGCATAAACACCAGATTCCAGATCTCAATATAGCGATCCAGATCATCGTCTTCGCTGCCTGGAGGGCCACCGGGAATATCTTCGCCGTGATCCCAAAAGATTTCAGTACAGGGGCCGCAGGGGCCGGTATCGCCCATCTGCCAAAAGTTATCTTCATCCAGTCGCGACAGTCGCGCCGGATCAACACCAATTTCATTGACCCAGATATCAGCCGCTTCGTCATCGCTGATATGAACCGTGACCCAGAGTCGCTCTTTCGGTAACTCGAGGACTTCGGTCAAGAATTTCCAAGCAAAATTAATCGCATCGCGCTTAAAGTAATCGCCAAAGCTAAAGTTGCCGAGCATCTCAAAGAAGGTGTGGTGACGGGCGGTATAACCGACGTTTTCCAGATCATTGTGCTTGCCGCCCGCGCGAACGCAGCGCTGGGAAGAGGCTGCGCGAACATAGTCGCGCTTCTCTGCACCGAGAAACAGATCTTTAAACTGCACCATTCCGGCATTGGTAAACAGCAGAGTGGGGTCATTTCCAGGTACCAGACTACTACTAGGCACAACACTGTGCTGTTGGCTGGCAAAGTAGTTTAAAAATGCGTCACGAATTTCGGCGCTTTTCATCATTAATTATTTCCAATTATGGCCAGGTCGTTGTGACCTGTGCCTTATATATTTGATTCAGAGAATGTTTCGCTGCTCTTGGAATCGGCCTGGGAATCGGCCAGTACATGCAGGTGCAGATGAAAAACAGTCTGACCCGCGCCGAGACCATTGTTAACCACCAGCCGGAAAGACTCAGCAACACCAGCCTGCCTTGCCACTTCGCCGGCCACCCACATTAAATGCCCGAGCAGCGACTTATCGTCCTCACCCGCATCGGCTAACTTGGCGATCGGCTTGCGCGGGATAACCAGCATATGTACCGGTGCCTGCGGCGAAATATCATTGATCACAATACACAGATCATCTTCATAGATAATCTCTGCGGGGATTTCGCGATTGATAATTCGGGTAAATAAAGTTGTCTCAGCCATCGTCAGCACCTCAGAGGTTATTGAGCAGAACTGCTGTCGAATGAGCCGCTATCAGAAGAAGCTGCGCCAGAAGAATCACGAAGCTTTTCATCAGCATCGAGAGGCCGCGCCTCAGTCTCCAACATCACTGGAATACCATCACGTATGGGGTAAGCTAGACCACTGGCCCGGCAAACTAATTCCTGCTTATCTTTATTATATTCGAGAGGTGCCTTGCTAACCGGGCAAACCAATATACTTAAAAGTTTTTTGTCCACGATAACCGTCCGTTTCAAAACCGCGTTAGTGTACTGAAAATCCCCCAAAACCGCCATGGCCTGTGGAAGATATCGCTGTTAATAAATATAAAAAGAATGAATAACTACTGCGCAGGAAGCGCCTTAAGAACCAGCTCTGGGTCAACGCGGACATTGCGCCAGTTCATCCGCCAATCCAAATGGGGGCCCGTTGCACGACCTGTGGCGCCGACTTTGGCAATTGAATCACCACGCTCAACGCGACTACCCTCGGCAACAAGGATATCACTGAGATGCAAAAAGCTGGAGCTGAGGCCATGCCCGTGATCAATAATCAGCGTGCCCCCGGAGTAAAAAAGATCTCGGTGAGCCAGACGAACTATACCCGCCGCCGGCGCAATGACTTCAGTGCCCGTCGGCGCGGCGTAATCGACACCATAGTGGGGACTTTTTGGCACACCGTTATAGAATCGCTGACTGCCATAGACTCCGGTTTTGGGACCCTGCAAAGGCTTTATAAAACCCTTGAGAAAATCAGTTTTATCGGTCACATCACGCCGTGCCTTACCAACTAGCGCAGAGTCAGACTTAATTCTCTGCAACTGTTCCGCCGGTGGTGTCACCGTCCGCTGGGGAACACCTTCGATACGCTGTATGGGGAAATCCCGCTCGGCAACCGGATATTGCTCTTCTATAATAGTGCCATTGGGTCTGCTGATAATAAAAGATGAAGCGCCCTGAGCATTGCGCCCGAGGCCAAACAGAAAGTGTCCATCCTCGGTAGTTTTTATTGACTCACCGGCAACACTGACATGGTGGCTGGGGTCAATCTGACCCAACAAAAGCCCACCCTGCTGCCAACTGCCCTGCCAGACAATCACCGATTCGGCCTGTGCGCTGCTAGAAGAAAAAATACTGGCCGCAAGAAGCAACCAAACCGACACCAGTGCTTGGAATAGGTTGAGGAAGTAGTTAATAAAGCGATTTATTGGAATCATTTAAGGCCCTAAACAACAACTTTTAGAGCCTCAGAAAAGGGTTTAGTCCAAATCCCTTTCAGTTGCTGGCTCTTCAATATTTACATAAGGTTCCAACGAGCCTATTCGACAGCTATAGCCCGAAGAACCCAAAACGCTAAATCGATCAAATCCGGCGCACAGTTTAAGTCCGCCAGCATGGTGAATATAGCCGTTGCGCTTGATACCGGGGCACCGGCGCTTAAGCTTCAGTATGATCTTCTTCTTGCCAGAATCTCTATTCCGTATAGACAACAACGCAGTCTGATCATCGACAAACTTGATACGTTTTATTCTATTTAAGGGTACACAACCATTGCGGATATTCCAAGCCGCTGGATTTACATCATCCTCTAGGTCTTCTAGTTGATCTGTTAGGCTCTCAACTTTTGAAGTATTGCCAGTACTGACAGACTCCGAAGCATTGGAATTCACCGCCTGCTCCGCAAAACCCTGACTGGTAAATAATAAAACTGATAATAAAAGAACTAATACAGACCCTGTAAGTTGGATTATCTTCATCTTGATCTCCCTGATACACAGATGAGGGAATTACTAAATGGTAGAAAACATTGGCCCTTCAACCTTCAAGCAACTAATATTAAAACCTGAGCATAAAAATATTAGTATAAAAATCACCCTCACCAATAAAAATAATTAACACTCTATCTAATATGACTACATCCGACCCATTTACCCCACCCCGGTTATTAAAAAACCCTCATATCCAAAGTATTCTCAATAGTGTCGGGCCGAGAAAATTTCGTGCCAAGCGTTTGGTTCAGCAGTTGAATAGTGAGTCACTGATTCTTACTGCAGAGGATGGAACCCGGCTCACAGCAGAGTATGACCGCAGCCAGACACCAAACGGTGCGGTGATTATTTTGATTCATGGCTGGGAGGGGTCGAGTAAATCAGCCTATCAGGTCACCACCGCCAATTATCTTCTAAAGCAGGGTTTTGATATCTTGCGCCTCAATCTCCGCGACCATGGCGACACTCAACATCTCAATCAGGGTATTTTTAATTCAACCCTGACCGATGAAGTCGCCGGAGCGATTGCCGACTTTAATCAGCAATACAGCTATCAAAAAACCTTTCTCTGCGGATTTTCACTGGGGGCCAACTTTGCCCTGCGTATTGCCGCAGACCATGGTCAAAGGCTAAACCTAAACTCCACTGTGGGCATTTGCCCGCCGGTGGATCCGATTAACGCCATGATTGCACTGGATCGAACGGTGTTTTTCTATGAGAAATATTTCTTCTATCGCTGGAGTAATTCACTAAAGAAAAAGCTTAAGCACTTCCCCGAATATGATTTTGCCGAGGCCCTCGACAGCGCCCGTTCAATCAACGATATGAATAACCTGTTTATTACCAAATATACGCCGTTTGACGATATAGATAGCTACTTTTCATCCTACGCACTGACCGGAGATCGGCTTGCCAATCTCAGGGTTCCGGCGCACCTTATCGCCTCGCAGGATGACCCAATTATTCCAGTGGCGGATATTCAGAGAATCAACTGTCCTGATCAGCTTAATATTGATATACAGACATTTGGCGGGCATTGCGGGTTTATTCTAAATCTTGCTGCGCACAGTTGGATTGAGCCGCGACTGGCAAAGATATTTAACAGCTATCTATAAAAAAAGGGGGAGTATTAGAACCGAAGATCAGTCTATTGAGTGATCGAAACTATCGTCATCTACCGATGAATCCAGTGCATATTTAATCTGGTCGTAACTGAACCCTCGGTACTGCATAAAGCGCATCCGCTTGGCTTTTTCTTTCTGGCTTGCGGCATGATCAGTTGCATGATCTGTAGACGATCTATGACTCTCAGACTTGCGCAGTCCAAACTTACGCTCGGCTACCTCTCTGGCCAGTTCAAACCAATCAATATCAGCCTCTTCTAGTGCCACAGCAACCAGCTCATCGGCGACTCCTTTTTGACGAATATCCTGACGGATGCGATTGAGACCATGGCCACGGTAGATGCGGGATCGTATATAGGCTTCAGTAAAGCGCTTATCCGACTGCAGACCCTCTTCAGCAATCTGCACTAGCACCTGATCGATAGAGGTGTGAGAATCAAAGCGCTTATTAAGCTTGGTCGCCAATTCGGCACGGGAGTACTCTCTACCGGTGAGTAAATCCATCGCCGCTATACGAATTTTTGCTGGTGTGATTTCTGCTGGGTCTTGCAACATAAATCAGTGCCTCTTGTTTATTGCTTAGCTTTTTCCAGTACTTTCTTTCCAGTACTTAGTCCTTTCCAGTACTACCTTTCCAGTACTACTTTCAAAGCCTTAGGTCTTTATCTTTATTTACGTTCTAATAGACAAAAAGCGCCAAAAGGCGCTTTTTGTGGTGCTTAAATTAGCTAAAAAACCAACTAAAAGCCATCGAGAGAAAACTGCTCTGCTCGTCAATCAAATTACTTTGCTACATCACCAGCTGACTCTTCCGTTGGCGCTTCGCCACCGAGCTCTTTTGAGCGAATAAAGGCTTCAATTTCAGCAGCAACTTCTGGATTTTCCGTCAGATAAATACCCACATTGGCTTTACCCTGACCGATCTTATTACCTTTATAAGCATACCAGGCGCCAGACTTATCAATCAGACCATGCTTAACACCCAGATCCACCAATTCGCCATTGCGGTTGATACCCTGACCATAGAGGATTTGGAATTCAGTCTGTTTAAATGGCGGTGCCACCTTATTCTTTACTACTTTGACTCGGGTTTCATTACCGACAATCTCATCGCCATTTTTAACCGCACCAATACGGCGAATATCCAGACGTACCGAAGAGTAAAACTTCAGTGCATTACCACCAGTAGTCGTTTCCGGGTTGCCAAACATCACGCCAATCTTCATACGAATCTGGTTGATAAAGATAACCAGACAGTTTGCCGTTTTAATATTACCGGTCAGCTTTCGCAGTGCCTGAGACATCAGTCGCGCCTGCAAGCCAACATGGTGATCACCCATCTCGCCTTCAATCTCGGCACGTGGTGTCAATGCCGCCACTGAGTCAACAACCAGTACATCACAGGCACCAGAGCGAACCAGCATATCGGTGACTTCAAGAGCCTGCTCACCGGTATCTGGCTGTGAGACAATCAGGTCATCAACTGAAACACCGAGTTTCTCGGCATAGACAGGATCAAGCGCGTGCTCCGCATCAATAAAGGCACAGGTGCCACCGGCTTTTTGTGCCTCGGCAATCACCTGCAGCGTCAGAGTTGTCTTACCAGAGGATTCAGGTCCGTAGATCTCAACCACTCGGCCTTTTGGCAGACCGCCAATGCCCAGTGCAATATCTAAACCCAGTGAACCCGTTGATATAGCGGGAACTGCCTGACGGGTGCCCTCACCCATACGCATTACTGTGCCCTTACCAAACTGTCGTTCGATCTGACCAAGCGCGGCTTCTAGTGCTTTTGATTTATTGGCATCCATTATTCTGTCCTCGTTATAAATATTGTTATGATCTCTAACTACTGGTTACTTGATCAGTTGCTGTATGGTTATACAGTATTACATCCAGTAACCTGATGCAAGAGTTCTTGCAGAGAAATTTTTACTGCTTGCTCGCGGACTGAATGACGGTCACCTGACAAAAGGTACTTACGCGCGACAACCCCATTCGGACTCCGCCAGGCAAACCAAACTGTCCCAACCGGCTTATCTTCACTGCCACCATCTGGCCCGGCAATACCACTAATCGCTACTGCGTAATCTGCACGGGCAAGGCGCGCTGCACCTTTGACCATACTGATCACCACCGGCTCTGAAACCGCGCCATGCTCTTTAAGCAGTGCGCCATCCACGCCGAGCATCTCCTGCTTGGCGCTGTTGGCATAGGCAACAAAACTGCGCTCAAACCACGCCGAGCTTCCGGCGACCGCGGTAATAGCCTGAGCCACTCCGCCACCGGTACAGGATTCAGCGCTGGTTACTGTGGCACTTTTTTGCCAAAGCGCCCTGCCCAACTGTTCGGAAAGATGATAGATTTCACTGTGCATAGGGAAAGTGTATCGTCGTTTTATCTGCGGCTATAGTTTTATTTGGACTTTAAATCACAGCACTGTGATTTAGCCTTCGCTCTGTTAGAATTCTTGCCCTTGCTAGACCCGGTAATCAATCATTATCGGTTAAGTCATTTTATAAAGAGCCACCGTTTAATGAGCGCAACAGCCCAAGCCAGTTCACAAACACACACACCAATGATGCAGCAGTATCTACGTATCAAGGCAGAACACCCCAACGATATAGTGTTCTATCGTATGGGCGACTTTTATGAACTGTTTTTTGACGATGCCAAACGCGCCAGTCAAATTCTCGACATCACTCTTACTGCCAGAGGCAAAACCGGCGGTAACCCTATCCCCATGTGCGGCGTTCCCTATCACGCCGCCGAGGGCTATCTGGCCAAGCTAGTTAAACAGGGCCTATCTGTAGCTATCTGTGAGCAGGTCGGCGACCCCGCAACCAGTAAAGGTCCGGTTGAGCGTCAGGTTATGCGGGTAATTACGCCGGGGACTATCAGTGACGAAGCACTGCTCGATGCGCGCCGTGACAACCTTCTTCTGGCCGTTCACTGTGATGCTGATACCTCTACTATTGGCTTGGCCACGCTGGATATGAGCAGCGGTCGATTTATGCTCCTCGAACTGCCCAGTGAAGAAGAATTAATCAGTGAACTGCAACGCTTAAATCCGGTTGAAATTCTTATTTCGGAAGAGCTGCCAGACAACGACTTTCTCACCAATCGTCCCGGTGTTCGCCGTCGCCATATCTGGGAATTTGAGTTGGACAGCGCCCAACGATTACTAAACAAACAGTTCGGCACCCGCGATCTCAGCGGCTTTGGCTGTGACCATCTGCCTCTAGCCATGAGCGCCGCAGGCTGTCTGCTGCAGTATGCCAAGGATACCCAGCGCGGTGCCCTGCCGCATATTCGCAGCATCAGCACAGAGAATCGCGACGAGACCGTTTCACTGGATGCCTCGAGCCGCAAAAATCTTGAACTGGATATCAACATGACCGGCGGCCAGGAAAATACCCTCTTCGATGTACTCGACAATACTGCGACCAATATGGCCAGCCGTCTTTTACGCCGCTGGTTAAACCGCCCGCTACAGCATTTGCCCACTCTGCAAGCCCGACAGCAAACTATCGCCGCCCTGCAGAGCAACTATCTTTACGAAACTCTGCACGAGTATTTAAAGCAGGTCGGCGATATGGAGCGGATTCTCACGCGAGTAGCACTGCGCTCAGCGCGACCTAGAGACCTGACCCGACTGCATGAATCCCTCGCCGTGTTGCCGCAGTTGGAAACTGCCTTGGCTGAGGCACCCGTCGAGCATCTCGCCAAACTAACTACTACAGCCAAACCGCTGCCAGATTTAGTGGAACTACTGGCCAACGCTATTCAGGAAAATCCCCCAGTTGTTATTCGCGATGGTGGCGTTATAGCCGATGGTTACGACAGTGAACTCGATGAACTCCGCGCTCTGAATACCAATGCCGGCGACTACCTGCTAGAACTCGAAGAGCGCGAAAAAGCCCGCACCGGCATCGCCACCCTAAAAGTCGGCTACAACCGCGTGCATGGCTACTATATTGAAATCTCTCGCGGTCAGAGCGATAACGCCCCGGTGGAATATATCCGCCGCCAGACACTGAAAAATGCCGAGCGATTTATTACCCCGGAACTTAAAACCTTTGAAGACAAAGCCCTAAGCGCCAAAAGTCGCTCGCTGGCTCGAGAGAAATTTCTCTATGAAGAGCTGCTGGAACGCCTTAACGAAAGCCTCGAAGCCCTGCAGAACTGTTCCGCTGCAATCTCCGAACTGGATGTTTTATCAACTCTCGCCGAACGCGCCCAGAGTTTAAACTTCTGCCAGCCAGAGCTCCTCGAACAGCCTGGCATCAATATTGAGGGCGGACGCCACCCAGTGGTAGAAAAGGTTTCTGATCAGCCGTTTGTTGCCAATGATCTGCAGATGAATGCAGAGCGCAAAATGCTGGTTATTACCGGCCCCAATATGGGTGGTAAATCGACCTATATGCGTCAGGCCGCGTTAATAGTACTACTTGCCCAAATAGGCAGTTTTGTACCCGCCGCTTCTGCAAGCATTGGTCTAGTGGACCGTATTTTTACCCGTATTGGCTCCTCGGACGATCTGGCCGGTGGGCGCTCAACCTTTATGGTTGAGATGACTGAGACCGCCAATATCCTTCACAACGCCAGCGATCGCAGCCTGGTATTAATGGATGAAGTGGGACGCGGCACCAGCACCTTTGATGGACTCTCTCTGGCCTGGGCCTGCGCCTTTCATCTGGCGGAAAAAGTAAAGGCATTTACCCTGTTTGCGACCCATTATTTTGAACTGACCTCACTGCCAGAAAAAGTCGCCGGAGCGATTAATGTGCATCTGGGTGCCACCGAGTACAACGAAAATATTGTCTTCCTGCACAGTATTCAGGAAGGGCCCGCCAACAAAAGCTACGGTATACAGGTCGCCAAACTGGCCGGCATTCCCAAGGCGGTTATCGATTTAGCTCGTCAAGAACTAGCTCTACTCGAAGCCGGAAGTCACGCGGTTATCACCCCGGAAAACCCCGCCTCTGCGAGCGCAGAACCCAGTCAGAGCGAATTATTTCTGCCCTCGGTTAACCCACTTCTACTGCAGCGTATGGAACAACTAAAGCCCGATGAACTATCACCTCGGGATGCACTAGATCTGCTCTATGAGCTAAAAAAGTTACTCTAGATAGCAGAGTACTCAAAAAACTCCAACTAAGCATTCACAGGTCAATTCTAGCTGTTATAATGCCGCGCAATTCTGCTCACGAACACTAACAAGAGACAACAACATGACCTTTATCGTTGGAGACAACTGCATTAAATGCAAACACACAGACTGTGTAGAGGTTTGCCCTGTAGACTGTTTTTATGAAGGCCCCAACTTCCTTGTGATCCACCCAGACGAGTGCATTGACTGCGCCCTCTGTGAGCCAGAATGTCCGGTAGGCGCAATTTTTGCCGAAGACGAGATCCCCGAAGGTCAGGAAGTATTCCTCGAGATCAATGCCGAACTCGCCGAAGTCTGGCCGAATATTACCGAACAGAAAGACGCCCCCGCCGATGCAGCAGAATGGGATGGCGTAGAAAACAAGCTTCAATATTTAGAGCGCTAGAGTTAAAAGCTCCGAATAGCAGAGAAAAATCAGTTACAGTTACCAAGCTACAACGCACCCGTAGCTCAGCTGGATAGAGTAGGTGGCTTCGAACCACTTGGTCGGGGGTTCGAATCCCTCCGGGTGCACCAAATACAAAAACCCCAGCATAGCTGGGGTTTTTGTATAATTGTTACCGCCGAAGGCCTGATTCAAGCCCCTGATTGATCCGAGCTCCGATTGTGCAGCAAGGCGGGTTAGAACGACGGCAACTGCAAAGGTCTACCCTTTAACCTGAGAAACCGCACCCTCTTTAGCTGGGCGACCTATGATTGAAGTATAGATAGAGCAGGTTGCTTTGTTTATATCCACTGTGAATGCAACAACTACTGACTTGGTCTCAGCACAGGCGCGACACTTCCCGACACTTTGATATTCTTTCGACGATTTAATCCCATGAACTTTGCCGCTGACGGCCATGCTCTCTTCGACTGGCATCTAGGGTGATGCAAAACTCACCGCTGGCAATGCCATCAAAACAACCAAACTGCTCACTACTACATTTTTTCCTGCTCTGAAACATTATTTAAAAATATAATACAAAACGGTAAAACAGGTTTAGAATAATTTTATAACAACAGCAGTTTTTCGTCAGATAGACAATATCCGCTTCATCAATACAGCAACGCTACTTCGGAAAACTTCGTCTTATCACCGACCAGAACAAGACCTCCGTCTTGATAAAGCTCCTCCCAGGACACAAACCCTTCACAGAGGAGCGCCAAACTCTGATGACTTATCTGTAGTGTGAAATCGACCGGCTTAGAATTCGTATCAGACGTTAAAAGCACCCCACGATCTATCTCTACAAAATGGACTTCCTCGCGATCGGAGAGCTGGACTTTAAAGCGGATACTGGATTCTCTTGCCGCCTCGACATTGAGTCGCGCACCCAGAGTATGAAGAAATCCAATCGCCTCGGCAGCCTTATAATTCGCGGGTAAGCCCTGCCTGGCGCTGGCCTTGGCCATGGCCGCCATAGACAAAAGGCCATCGAGCATCATTGCTTGGGTTAGCAAATAGTTACGCTCATTAGCACTCTCACTGGCATAGGCCAGAGCCTTCATCGACCAGGATTTTAGCTGCCGCGCCTCCTGAACCATTGGGTCAACTGCCAAGATATAACTGGCAAGTTCCATGGCCCAGGCGAAATCATTATCAGTATAAGCAGACCTTAGGCTTGCGACTGCCCCATCAACTCCTCCAAATCCAGCTACAATACGTGTTGCTCTGGTGGAAGGTGAGACCGGCGCCAGATCAGTTGCATCGCCTCCAAACCAGCCCATAAATTGGGCGTAAACCCCACGACTTATCCAGCTTAGCCTGTGGTAATAATCCCCGCGATCTTCACCCTGTAAAAACCAGTCTGGATAGGAAAAATTACTCTGCACATAGTCCCCTGAACGGTTTTGGCGGATATGCCGCGCCACGCCGTCGATCATAAACTGTGCCGAGCGACGATCATTGCGCACCAGGTCGCGCACGGTATCTTTACCTTCAACCACATCCCCATGGCCGCCAATCAACACTTTGGCGTTCAAGGCTTCAATTCTGCTCATGCTGTCAACGAAGGCCTGAGCATCGCGGCCAGGCTCATGTCGCGGTGTCGATAAAATCGCATGGACATGACTGCGGGTCACCGTATCACCAGTGAGCACGACCTGATTTTGTGGAAACCAGAGGGATAGCCCATCGTCCAAATCGCCGGGAGTGTGCAGAGCCTGAAATCTGAGACCGGCAAACTCAAGCCAGTGACCATCGGCCACTGTCATGGTCGGTGTGACATAGGATAATGTACCCTGAGCCCGCAACACGGGACCACCACCGGAACCCACCGTGCCCGTGAGACCCTCAGGGAGAACCAGTCCCAGCTGAGCAAAGGCTCGCAGAGTAAATGTTGGCCTGACCGCACTGGTTATATAATTGATATTGCGCTGCCAACCCGGGTGGGCAATAAACTGGGCATCTGGCGCTGCAGCTTTAAAGGCTGCGGACCCACCCACATGGTCGGCATGACCATGAGAATAAATCACCGCTTTAATAGGTTTGTCGGTGATCTCGCGGATTGCATCAATAGCACGACTGGCTTTCTCAACCCGAAAACCAGTGTCCATCACCACCAGCCCCTCAGGCCCTTCGACGAAGATAATATTGCTCATATCATAGCCATGGGCCACATAGATATTATCTTGAACCTGGATCAACTCAGCATCGGAAAACCGCTGCTGATGTTTTAGCAGGGCTGGATTGGCGGCGGGAACCGGGGGCTTTAATGCGGTTTTTTGCTCAGCAATAGCATTCATGCCGGGCACAAAAATCCCAGCCAGTAGCAATAGAATGATTGTACGCAAGATAGTCAGACCTATTTTTTTCTGGAAATTGTAACACTCATTGTCAGAGGCGAATAACGATCTGCAGATGTACCCAACTGAATTGGGGCAGTAGGCCTAATTTTAGGCCTAGTTTTGTTCTAATAAAAACATAAAGCTGACCAACTGCAATAGCATTTGCTCTATGCTATCAGCCACATTGAGCCTTAATAATGGTATCTCTTGAGCAAATGGTTCCATTTCAGCAATTTGGCTACTGAGCAACTGAGGTGACATAAAATGGTTCCTGCGTTGAGCTAATCGCTCAGTGATAAGCCCTTGTTCTCCATGTAATAACACTCCCACACTATTCTGACATGCGCTGAATATCCGTTTTCGCTGCTCTCGCTTTAACCCGGAGTACGCCAAAATGCAGCTTTTATTTTGTGACTGATATTCACAGAGTTGTCTGAATATACGCTCTATCCAGGGTTCGCGCTGCTTGTCGGTTAAAGGAATCCCGCGGGACATCTGCGCAATCGCGTCCTCACTGTGGAGAGAGTCGGCATCCAGGTAGATAAATCCAGACTGTTTTGCAAATGCATTAGCCAATGTTGATTTACCTGTCCCCGACACACCCATAACCACCACCAATACCGGATGTCGTTTTTGCTGAGACGAGTTTTCTAAAGACATTATTCCTATTTCCTACCAAATTTGTTGTTTGCGCGAACATCTGTCGGCACTTAACTGATCTGCGTATTCAATAAATATGGGCTTCCAAGTTATTGGCACAATGGTTGTAAACAGATCTATTGTTACATAGAATGGTTGCGCAACCAATTAATCATTGGCAATAAATTAAATCTATAAGCCAACTGAAAACCATATAAAAATAAGGGATTTTTATGACTGCTGCTATTCAAAGGCTGATCCTCTCAGCGCTTTTTGTTATCTCAATGGACGGCTGGGCTGCGACAGCATCTTACCTGGATGCAAGCCTATCCTCAGATAAGCGCGTTGAGTTATTAATGAATCAAATGACTCTGGATGAAAAAATTGGGCAGATGTGCCAGTTTGTTGGTGAAGCCTCAGATATCGACTTTGATAGCAAAGACACAAAATCAGATTACACATTAGCCTTGGGTGACAGAGCAGGATTAATTAAAGAGGGCAAGATTGGCTCGTTTTTGAAGGTCTCTACCTATCAGGAAGCCAATATATTGCAAAGCCTGGCGGAGGAATCAAGACTTAAAATTCCACTGCTTATCGCCACGGACGCAATCCATGGCCATGGTATGTATATGGGCCCCACCACTATCTATGCCACGCAAATTGGCCTGGCCGCATCATTTGAACCTGAGCTGGCCGAGTTAATGGCTGAATATACCGCCCATGAAATGCGCGCCACAGGATTTCAGTGGGCCTACTCTCCCAATATTGAAGTTGTGCGGGATTCACGCTGGGGTCGCATTGGCGAAACCTTTGGCGAAGACCCCTACCTGGTCACCGAAATGGGCAATGCCATGGTGCGTGGCTATCAGGGCAAAGACTTTAGCTCATCGACCAATGTATTGGCATCTGCCAAGCATTTTGTAGGCGGAGGCATTGCCTACAACGGTGTCAATGGCGCGCCAGCAGATGTTTCCGAGCGCACTTTACATGAAATATTTTTCCCGCCCTTTGTTGGTTCAATCGACAATGGCGTGTACACCATTATGCCTGCCCACAACGAAATCAACGGCATTCCAGCCCATGCCCATGAGGAATATTTAACCGACTTGATTCGTGACGAATGGGGCTTCGAGGGGTTTTACGTCAGTGACTGGATGGATATTCAACGTCTGGAAAGCGCCCACAGAATTGTTGACTCAGAGCGAGAGGCAGACAAAGTTGCTGTGCTGGCCGGTATGGATGTACATATGCAGGGTCCTGGTTTTTTCGACAATGTTAAAGATCTGGTGAAAAACGGTGAAATACCAGTAAGCCGCATTGATCATGCTGTCAGCAAAATTCTCTACTCCAAATTTCAATTGGGACTGTTTGAAAACCGCTACACAGATAAACAGACTGTTGAAGCTACATTGCTTAAGGAAAGCCATCTTGAGTTGGCATTAAAAACCGCGCAAAAGTCCATGGTACTACTTAAAAATAATGGAGTATTACCACTTCAGCAGGATATCGGCCGTATTCTGATCACAGGCCCCAATGCTGACCATCAGGCACTGTTGGGAGAATGGGCGCGGGTGCAGCCACACAATAATGTTATTACTGTGCTGGAAGGGATTAAAGAGCAATATGCCCAAGGCACTAAAATCGATCATGTCGCTATTGCCCGACATGATGTAATTTCAAGTGCAGAATTATCCAGAGTGGGCAGATTAGCCAAACGAGCGGATGTGGTTATTGCGGTTATGGGTGAAAACTCACTGCGTTTTGATAAAAACAAAACCAGCGCTGAGAATGTCGACCGGCCAACCTTAAACCTGATTGGCAACCAGATTGAGTTGCTTCAGAAAATTAAAGCCAGCGGTGCCAAATTAGTCGTGGTGCTGGTCAATGGCGGTCCTATCGCATCTGAATGGTTGACGGAAAATGCCGATGCTATTGTCGAAGCCTGGGAGCCTGGTATGTACGGTGGTCAAGCCATTGCCGAAACCCTGGTGGGTAAGATAAATCCAGGCGGAAAACTGCCTATTACTGTGCCGCGCTCGGTAGGTCATTTGCAGAGCTTTTACAATCATAAACCTTCAGCATTTCATCGCGGCGGGTTTTACTTGAGTAGCCGCAAGCCTCTGTACTACTTCGGTTATGGGCTCTCTTACACTACATTTGATTACAGTAACCTAAGCATGCCAGAGACCATGTCCACCAGTGATAGCCTCAGCCTTAGCGTTGATATTAAAAATACGGGGGATATGGATGGCGATGAAGTGGTGATGATTTATATTAATGACAAAGTCAGCACAGTGACCACACCAGTGAGAAAACTGGTGGCATTTAAACGAGTGCACTTAAAGCGCGGTGAAAAGCAGACCCTGAGCTTTACCATTGCCAACAAAGACTTTGCATTATTAGACCGGCGCATGAATTCAGTTATCGAGCCAGGTGAATTTGAAATTATTATTGGTGACCGGCTAAAAGTCGCAACCATTAATGCTCAAAACTAAGCGTTCAATCATGCGTTCTCCAGGGAATTGATATGGATTTAAGTTTATTTTTTGTGGCTGGTGGGGGCATTGCCCTATTATTGTTTTTGGTAATCGCACTGCGAGTACCAGCCTTTTTGGCTCTGCTGGTTACCAGCTTAAGCGTTGGCCTCCTGTCGGGTTTAGAAACAACCCAAGTTATAGATTCAATCAAAAATGGTATGGGCGGCACTCTGGGCTTTGTGGCGATTGTTGTGGGTCTGGGGGCTATTCTTGGTCAAATCTTAGAGAGCTCCGGGGGCATTGAACGCATTGCCGACAGTTTAATACGCACCTTTGGCCCAGAGAAAACCCAGTGGAGCCTTGGGGTTACCGGTTTTATTGTCGCCATCCCAGTATTTTTTGATGTGGCATTTATTATTCTGGCGCCACTGCTATATGGGCTGGCTAATCGCTCTGGTCGCTCATTATTGTACTACGCTATTCCGCTTTTAGCGGGATTGGCGATTACCCATAGTTTCATCCCGCCGACTCCTGGCCCTATTGCCGTAGCTGAATTAATTAATGCCGACTTGGGCTGGGTTATTCTGTTTGGAGCGTTAACTGGCATACCAGCTATGATTATTGCAGGACCCTGGTTTGGACAATTTATCGCCAATAAAATTTTTATTGCGGTTCCAGAGGCCCATCTCAATAACCCCATTTCAGAAAATGTTTCCTCACCGAGTTTTGCTTGGGTTTCCTCTATTATTTTGCTGCCATTGTTGCTGATTATGTTGGCGACTACCGCACCTTTTGTATTAGCGGAAAACAGCCCTTTGCTAACAGCTATCCGCTTTTTAGGTCATCCATTTGTAGCACTATCTATTGCCACTATTCTTGCCCTGCTAATAGCCCATAGCAAATGTGATCTGGACAAAGAGTCATTGTTAAATATTGCCAATAAAGGGTTAGAGCCCGCGGGAATCGTTATTTTAATCACTGGTGCGGGCGGCGCCTTTAAACAGGTACTGATTGATTCTGGTGTGGGTCAGATGCTGGCCTCAGTCTTTATTGAAGCCCAGTTCTCTGTATTTATTTTGGGCTTTTTAATCGCGGCTATAACCCGCATTGCCCAGGGTTCGGCAACAGTTGCTATGATCACGGGCGCGGGATTAATGGCCCCTATTTTACAATTACAACCAATCTCGGCTCCCAGTTTAGGCTTGCTAGTCATTGCTATTTCATCTGGGGCAACCATACTCTCCCATGTTAATGACTCCGGATTTTGGCTGGTCAGTCGCTATCTTGGTATGAGTGAAACGAACACCTTAAAAACATGGACAGTTATGACAACATTAATCTCCCTAATCGGACTGGTCAGCTGTCTGCTGATATCCCTGTTTTTGTAAATATGTAATCATAGCCCTATGGCAAAAAATGACAGTCACAGCGGTAAGCGTCTTACCCTAAAAGATGTCGCGGCAAAGGCTGATGTTAGTCCCATCACCGTATCCCGAGTAGTCAATGGTTATGACGGCGTGCGTGCCAATGTCCGCGAGAAAGTAGAAGCGACCATTGCCGAACTGGGCTATATCCCCAATCGCTCTGCCAGTGTGCTGGCATCATCAAAGTCAAAATTAATTGGCGTGCTGATCCCCTCATTATCCAATGTGGTATTTAACGATGTACTGCGTGGTATTTATGATATTGCCACCCCGGCCAATTACCAGGTACTGCTGTTTAATACACATTATTCTGCCGCCGAGGAAGAGCGCGCCATACGCACATTACTGGGCCAGTCTCCCGAAGGTTTAATTATCACAGGTGGCGAACAAACCCCTGCCGCCAAAGCTATGTTACAAGCGTCTGCTGTGCCTGTGATTCAGATTATGGGGGAAGTCGACAACCCAATTGATATCAATGTAGGGTTTTCACATTTTGATGCGGGGGCCGCTGTGGCTCAGTTATTACTGGATAAGTCCTACAGTAAAATTGGTTTTATCGGCGCCCGTATGGACCGCAGAACCTGCGAGCGACTGGCCGGGTTTGAGCATGTTTTATCAGCGGCAAACAGCCTTAACAAGACCAGATTTATCACTACCCCCGAGCCATCCTCTGTCTCAAAGGGCGCCTCATTATTTGGGGAGCTAATGGACGTAACCAAAGGCGACTGTGATGCGGTATTTTGCTGTAACGACGACCTGGCACTGGGCGTCTTACACGAGAGCAAAAAAATGCAACTCAAGGTGCCAGAAAAATTTGGTATCTGTGGCTTTAATGATATTGAAATGGCCGCCTATGCTGAACCTGCACTCTCCACAGTGCGAGTTAATCGATACAACATGGGCAGTAAAGCGATGGAGGTAATTTTTGAAAAAATAACATCCCCTGCCGACAAGGCCTCACCAATAGCACGCTATATCAATACAGGTTTTGAATTAGTAACCCGTAAATCGACAAGATAACTACAAACGAAAAAATTAATTTACTGGAAGATAATCAAGATGCCCCTGTTATTTCAGACTAACATCCCAGCTAGAAAAAGTTCGCTTATCACTGCAGTTTGTCTGAGCATTCTAGGGATTGCGTGCTCTGAAATGAAATCACCTGATGGTGCCAATCAGCTGACCTCCGTTGCTGCTGCTAATGCTAAATACTGTTCTGCAGCCTCACAAAACATAAAATTAGATCTAAGCAACATACAGCTTAAACGTGAAACAAATATTCCACTAATGTATCAGGGGTTTAATAATATTGAAGGTCCCCTCTGGCACGATGGTGCCCTGTATTACTCAAATATGGGGTCACACCAGCCCGATGAAAATGGCTTTGTACTAAGCAACCAAACAACAATATGGCGCTGGGTTCAGGGGGAGCAACCAAAGCTGTGGATGAAGGATACTGTTGCAGGCAGCAATGGCCTAGCTGTGGATAGTCAGGGCAATTTATTAGCCGCTCGGCAGCTGACCGGTTCACTGTCTTCTATTGATTGGAAAAGCCAGAAAGTCACAGCAATTGCGACCACTTACAACGGCAAAAGATTTAACTCCCCCAATGACTTAACAGTGGCTCAGGATAATACGATTTATTTTACTGACCCCAATTGGAATACCCCTTCAAATATTGACCCGGACAGCATTCAAGGTGGTGGGCAACCGGGCTCAATAGAGCCGGGGCAGCGTATTTACCGAGTCACCCCAGAGGGTAAAGTCATTGCCACCGCTGTTACTGACCTTGTGCCAGAGCTTGGTGACAAGCCAAATGGCATTGCATTATCACTGGATCAACAGCAACTAATTGTCGGCGGTCTGCAGGGGCTATGGACATTTGATTTACATGCTGGCGAAGTCTCTAGTCCACAGAAATTATTGGCATCACCCATTGATGGTTTAGGCAAAGATTGCAGTGGTAATATTTATGTAACGACCACAGTTGGACAGCCAACCAGAACCGACGGTCAAGTGGTTTTGATCATAGACAAACATCATAAAGTGGTGGGCCAATTAAATGTCGAGGGCATACATATTGCGACCAATGTTGCCTTTGGTGGAGAGGATGGGAAGACTCTTTTTGTGACAGGTTTAACCGACCCTATGGATGGGGACAAGCCTCGCTTCTGCGGGAATAGTCCCTGTTTAGAAGCGGGAATTTATACGGCTAGACTGAATGTGCAGGGTTTTCCATTTTAGGGCTGGGTTTTAACCCGCCCATATTCCAATTCCTTATCTCTCATTGAACCGAAACGCAAGGAAAGTAAATCCCAAAGGTAATTCTGATACAGCCGCCAGGGAGAGCTAGTGCCTTGTTTGGGAAAGTTATCAATGGCACGATTCACATAGCCTGATGCCAAGTCCAAAAATGCCACCCGGTCCATATCTGGGTCGTGAATTCGAGCAACGCAGTACTGGTAGCCGGTGCGATCCATATGATTGAGCATGCGGCACACATATTCACTGGTCAGGTCGCACTTCAATGTCCAAGAGGCATTGGTGTAGCCCGCAGCCAAAACAAAGTTAGGTACATCACTCATCATCATACCGCGGTAGCCGACTGTTTCCGGCAGGGAAATCTTGTTGCCATCGACAGCGATCTCCATACCACCCATCGCCAGCAACTCGAGACCTGTAGCACTGATCACAATATCAGCCTTTAACAACTCTCCAGACTCCAGCTTCACGCCGGTCTTGGTAAAGGTTTTGATCTGATCGGTGACAACAGAAGATTTGCCTTGACTGCGCTCTGTGTGAACCCGAATGTCCTGTGGATGCCATCTTCGCCGAAGACGAGATCCCCGCAGGTCAGGAAATTTTCCTGGAACTGAATGCCGAACTGGCCGATGTTTGGCCCAATATCACCGTGCAGAAAGAACCACCGCCAGATGCAGGAGAATGGGATGATATTCCAGATAAACTGCAATACTTGGAACGATAAGCTACACTGCAAACTTTACCGCACCCGTAGCTCAGCTGGATAGAGTAGGTGGCTTCGAACCACTTGGTCGGGGGTTCGAATCCCTCCGGGTGCACCAATTAAAAAACCCCAGCCCTTGGCTGGGGTTTTTTAATTGGCACTCCCGAAGGTTTGATTTGAACCCCTGTTCGAGCCGAGCACTGCAAGTGCGAGACAACGCCAGAGCAAAGCGGCGGCGGCCCCAACGGGGTGAGCGGCAACGCCGCGAATACTAAATGCGGAGGCATTTTGGACGAGCCACAAAGTGGCGAAGCCCGAAGGGTCATTAACGCAGACGCGTTAATGATCAATCCCGACCAAAGTGCACACCTCTCAATAACATCAACAAAACCACCACTTCCCGGCTGGGGGTTTTTGGTATGGTGCACCCGGAGTATTTGGGATGGCGAACCTCTTGATTCCCGCTGAGATCCTTCGACTTCGCTCAGGATGACAATTTTTTTGTTATTCCGACAGAGCGAAGTGACGAGAAATCTCACAACAAACAGCTAAAGCTTCAAGATACTGGCCCCAGCCTTCGCTGGGGTGACATACCTTCGCAGTATGACGAAAGAAACCACCACTGCCCGGCTAGGGGTTTTTAGCACCGCGCATCCGAAAGCCTAATAAGAACCCATGCTCGACAATGAAAGAGCTTAAATGAACAAAGCCTTTATTATCTTCATTCTGAACGTATATGAAGAACCTCTTGATTCCCGCTGAGATCCTTCGACTTCGCTCAGGATGACAATTTTTTTATCATTCCAGCAGAACGAAGTGACGAAAAAACCCACCGCAACTAACCCCGCAACCGCCTAATTTTAAAACTACGCCCCTTAAGCTTCCCCTCATTGAGCTTTCTAAAAGCAGCCTTCCCATGCTCATTGGCTACAGCAACATAGGCCCAGTGATCGCCCACCTGTATTCTGCCAATCTCTGTACCCGGAATACCATCAACACCCGTCAAGGCACCGACAATATCCCCCGCTCTAAGCTTCTGCTTTTTACCACCAGCAATATGAAGAGTCACCATCGGCGGATAAAAAACCGGCTCACGCAATAAGCGCATATGCGGCAAGTCACCACGTTCAAACTTTTGTTCTAAATAATCTTCTAACAAGCCAATTTTGTAATTTTCTTTTTGCGTATACAAGCTGCAGGCAATGCCCTGAGCGCCCGCACGACCCGTGCGGCCAATGCGATGCGTGTGGACTTCTAACTCGTGGGCAATTTGATAATTGATCACCAAATCTAGAGACTCAATATCTAAACCGCGGGCTGCCACATCGGTAGCCACTAGCACCGACACACTGCGATTGGCAAAACAGACTAAAGTCTGGTCCCTGTCTTTTTGCTCTAAATCGCCATGCAAGGCCAACGCTTCGTAACCCACGGCACGTAACTTATTGGCAACCTGATCAGTTTCGATCTTAGTATTACAAAAAATCAGTGTGGTCTCTGGCTGATGTGCTTGTAACAAAAGCCTAACCGCCTCTACGCGGGACTCATTATTTTCTACCTGATAAAGGGTTTCGACAATACTTTGGTTGCTGTGACTATCCTGCACTTCTACAGTCACTGGAGATTGCATAATTCGCTGTGCAGTTTTTTCGATTTTTTCAGGATAAGTGGCACTAAACAACATCGTTTGCCGCTGTTTAGGCATATAACCAACAATATCATCTATGGCTTGCTGAAAACCCATATCCAACATTCTATCCGCTTCATCTAATACCAAAGTCGTCAGGTTATCGAGGTTGAGATTGCGTTTTTGCAAGTGTTCTTCAACCCGTCCAGGAGTGCCGACAATAATATGCGCACCATGTTCCAAAGAGCCCTTCTGTGGCCCAAAGGCCACGCCACCACAAAGAGTGAGCACCTTAATGTTATGAATACCACGGGCCAGTTTGCGTATTTCTAGCGCCACCTGGTCTGCCAACTCGCGGGTTGGGCATAACACTAAGGTTTGCACACGAAAACGCTTCACATCCAGCTTATTCAACAAGCCTAAAGCAAAGGTTGCGGTTTTACCTGAGCCCGTTTTGGCCTTAGCGATAACGTCTTTATTTGCTAAAACAGAGGGTAGTGCTTGCGCCTGAATCGGCGTCATATCGGTGTAACCAAGGCTTGTAAGGTTATCAACTAAAGCGGGGTTTAGATCTAAACTGGCAAAATCATATTGTGACAAGGGGATTCTCATATGTTGGTTTGGGAGCTGTGAGCCTAGACTCAGAATTAAGTTCTGACCTAGAGACAAACAGTCTACATCGACTGCAGGAGTATCAGGCCATCTTACCAGAATACCCCCCCTGTAGCTTTCTATAATCAGCGTCTCATAGTCAGTTTTATCTCTTTTCTAACAGCTGATCTCAACAGGATACTGATGGATCCACCCTTAGCTATCGCGGCACTTTAGCTAAAAAGAAGGACTTAAAAAAACCTCTAACCAACTAACCACAACCCTACAACAACCCCTCAAACTCCCCAACCCCAACCGGCCGACTAAACAAATACCCCTGAAACATCTGACAGCCCAGCGCCTCAAGAAAATCATACTGATGCTGCGACTCCACCCCCTCCGCAACCACCTCAAAACCGAGACTTTTCGACATACCGATAATCGTCTTAACAATAATGCTATCACTATCATTAATACCAATATTGCACACAAATGACTGGTCAATTTTTAGCTGAGACAGAGGCAATTTAGTCAAATAGGCCAGTGAAGAGTAACCGGTACCGAAATCATCCAGAGAAAAAAGCACTCCCGCCCTTCTCAGCTCTTTCATTTTAGCGATAGCCTCATCCACATTATCCAGAATAAGACCCTCGGTAAGCTCAAACTTTAATGCTTCGGAATCAATACCAGTCTCGGCTAAACAGTCCAGCACCTCATCGACAAAACTCGGCTGGTAAAACTGCCGCGGACTAATATTTACCGCAACGGTTAAATCAGCTGTCAGCGGATTGTTCTGCCAACATCTAATCTGCTCGCAGGCCGTTTTTATAACCCAGTGACCGATAGGGATAATCAAACCAGACTCCTCAGCCAGCGGGATAAAGTCCTGCGGCGGCACCGTGCCAAGCACCGGGTGTTGCCAGCGAATCAATGCCTCAGCGCCAACCGGTACATTTTTATTATCCACCTGAAGCTGGTAGTAAAGTTGGAACTGATTCTTTTCAACGGCATTGTGTAATGCATTCTCCAGATTGGCTCGCTGGTTTATATTCTCCTGCATCTGCGGATCAAAAAACCGCAACATATTGCGGCCTGATTTCTTTGCCTGATACATGGCAATATCAGCCTGCCTTAGAAGCTCATCAATTTCTTCGACACTGCTTTCAAACAGCGTCGCACCGACACTTGCACTGCTAAAACACTCGTGATCATGCAGTGAATAGGGCTGATTAAGGGCAGACAATATTTTATTCGCCACCGCCTCAGTCTGCGCCGGCGCATCAGAGCCCTCATCACCCAAATTTTGCAGAATAATCACAAACTCATCACCACCTATGCGCGCCACGGTATCCTCAGCACGCAGGCTGTGTTTGAGCCGCTGAGCAGCCTGCTTTAACAAAAGGTCACCAAAGTCATGGCCCAGGGTATCGTTAAGGCTTTTAAAATTATCCAGATCGAGAAACAGCAGCGCTGCTTTTTGACCTGTGCGCCCACTGGTCGCCACGGCCTGAGATAGCCTGTCCATCAGCAGCCGTCTATTTGGCAGACCGGTCAGCGGATCAAAAAATGCCAGATTGTAAATTTCATCGGCATCCTTTTTATTTCTGGTGATATCTGAGAAAGCCAACACGTAATTAGTCGCCTTATTCTCACCTGCGCCCATATTACCCGCGCCTGCTGTATCTCTAATCGCAGTTACCGTCAGATGCAGCGGAACCGCATCGCCATTTTTACGTCGACCCCAGACTTCACCCTCCCAGCCATCACTCTCTTCGACAAATTTGCATATAGAGGCATAAAATTCTTTATCGTGCTGATCGGAATGGAGTAGCTGGGGAGAGCGTCCAACAACCTCTTCTGCGGAGTAACCGGTAATATCTACAAAGGCTTTATTGACGCGCAGAATATTAGCCTCGCCATCGGCAATAACAATTCCCTCCTGACTGTTGAAGGTGATCGCCGAGACGCGCAACTCCTCAATATATTTATCCCTCTCGGTCAGATCCCTAACAAAGCCAGTAAACACATATTCCCCGAAGCGCTTAAGCGCAACCACAGCAACTTCAATGGAAATTCTCTGGCCATCAACACGCACCGCCATCATTTCAAAGCGGTCAGCTTTTATGCTTTTGATATCGTTGTTTATAAATTGCTTTAGACGCCCTTCAATAGCGCTGTGTTCGCGCGGCTCAACCACCAGCTCAAGAATGCTCTTACCCTGTGCATAGGGAGCAGAATAGCCAAAGATAAGCTCAGCTCTGGGATTCCAGTAAATCACCTTGCCCGCCTGATCAACCGAGATAACCGCATCCAGAGCCATATCGAGAATCCGTCGCGAGAGTATTTCAGATTCAACACGCAGCCCGACCTCCTGCTCCAATGAGATAGCAGTCTCCTCAACCTCAGCTTCCAACTGATTGTTTTTAGCAGATAGCATCCCCTGTGAATCTTGCAGAGTCTGTATAGCTGTGGCGCAACTCTATCTGCCGCATAACCAAGCAGGCGCAGGATCTCAAGAGCGGTTTTCTGGGAGTCTGATAATGTGCGCGGACTGTAGTCGAGAACACAGAGAGTTCCCAGAGTATGGCCATTGGATGCGGTTAAGGGCGCACCGGCATAAAAGCGTATTTTGGGATCTTCAGTGACCAGCGGATTGTCGGCGAAACGCTTGATCCTGACGGGCATCCGGAATCTCCATAATCTCGTCGGGCTTTAAAATACTGTGGGCACAAAACGCCATTTCCCTGCTGGTTTCATCGACATCTAGTCCGACTTTGGATTTAAACCACTGGCGGTTTTCATCGACAAGAGAAACCAGAGCAACCGGCACATTACATATCTGCGCAGCCAGAGCTGTAAGCTCATCAAACTCCACCTCCGGCTCTGTATCAAGTAGATCCAGACTGTGCAGGGTTGCGAGACGTTGCATCTCATTGGCTGGGCGTGGCGCTTCCATAGCGGCTTCAGCCTATGCCTGTGCTTTTGACAACGGCGGCGAATAAAACCTGATCTAGATAATCCATATCCATCAACGTTTCTCCCTATCAATCGCGGCAGCGGCCTATCTAATCTGAGCCACCTCGCTCTAATTTTAGACTTTCCTCCCCCGACCCAGTTCATGTAACTGTAGACCAATCTCTAACCAGAGATAGTATTTAGCCGGCAGATGGCAAGTCGGAGGCCTAAAGCCAGCCCGGATTATTGAATGGTAAGCAAAAAAAAGCCCCGCATCACAGCGAGGCCTTCTAGAGATATCACTCTCTAGATACTTAATTCACTTTATACCTAGACACGAATATAGGACTGAACAACTTCAACACCATCAATCATAAATATCTGGGTCATATGATTGGCATCCGCCAACTCTACTTTTAGCGGATGATCTGTGCCTGAATAGCCCTCAAGAGTGCTAGTCATAACGGTCTCGGTAATTGTCCCCGAGCTATCGCCGCTAATTGAACCAAAACCAAAGTTCTTAAAACTTTTCCCTTTGTAATCATAGCGCTGGAAGAAAATATAATGTCCGCCACCAATCAGTTTCATCTCGGTGAAATTTGACCACTCGGCGTTTTCGCTCTCCCTGGCCTGCGACATCCACAGCCCATCAAAAGCTGTTTTCTCGGTGGACAGAGTTTCCCATACCTCATCCAGATCATAGGTGCCGCCATTAGCAGACGGCATGCCCCGGACAATTTGCGTAAACCCGGCCTCGGTGGACTCAAGCGCTATCTGAAAACTCAACCCCTCGACAGGCCCTTCCTGATTGGCAATCGGGGTTTCAGTCAAAACACCATCGACCCAATGGGCATAGCCAGTAGCCGCATCAATCATATTTGTCTGCTCGTCGAAAAAGGCAAACATAAAGCGGTTATTGGCATAGATCTTCATCTGGTCGCGCAACAGTTTAGAGGTTTCACCCTCAACCGTTCTTATCACGCCATCGAGTAAATAGGCGCCATCGTCAATACCTGGGCTGGCATCCAGTGAGGAAGGCTCGGATTGCATAAATTATTACCTTATTGTGAGAAGCTTTGGTTGTGAATAAGATTGATCATATAGTATCTCAATGCGGGGATTGGCGTAGAATAAGACCCGCCGGTCTAACTCGCTTTAGACCCCATTCAACTTTTTTGATCACACATTTTTTACAAACAAAGCCAAAGAGAAACATTATGACAACCGCCACCGAACTGGAA
Source organism: uncultured Pseudomonadales bacterium (assembly GCA_943846685.1). Classification (GTDB taxonomy): domain Bacteria; phylum Pseudomonadota; class Gammaproteobacteria; order Pseudomonadales; family Porticoccaceae; genus HTCC2207. The sequence continues at coordinate 1,078,477 of OX044363.1, read as the reverse complement.
GCCGCAACCTTTCGCAGACTGCTAAAACATCTGGATGATAATAAGGATGTGCAGAATATTGATTTAATGATACTCGCGGGGTTTTGTCGCAACTGTTTAAGCAAATGGTATCTGGCCGAAGCCGAAGAGCGCGGCGTGGACATAAGCCATGACCAGGCCCGCGAAGCTATTTATGGCATGCCCTACAGCCAGTGGAAGGAAAATCACCAACCACCGGCAACAGAAGAACAGCTCGAAGCCTTTGCCAAGCGCCAACAGAAACAGCCCTGAGCCAATAAACAGCCCTGAGCCTAATAAACAGCCCTGAGCCAATAAACAGCCCTGAGCCCAGAAAAAGCAGCTTACTCGTTTAAATGGAAGCTCGGCGTTGATTCCGATAGCGCCAGCTTCATCGGCATTCATATCCTCACCGACATCCTCAAACAGTGGCGAGGAGAGATAGCGCTCACCAGTATCCGGCAACATACAGAGAATAACCGTACCCGGTTCAGCACTTCTGGCAATATCCAGCGCAACCGCAAAAGTACAGCCGCCGGATATACCGGTAAAGATGCCCTCTTTTTGAGCGAGCATCTTGGATGCCTCAATACCGTCCTCCGCAGCAACCGGTATCAGCTGATCAAAGCGTTTGGCATCAATAGATTCCTGCAGCACCTGAGGAATAAAATCTGGCGTCCAACCCTGAATCATATGTGGCTGAAATGCCGGGTGACTACCTGAAGGAGAACCATCGGCAGCGCGTTCCTGCACAGTACCACTTTCGATAAGCTGAGCATTAATTGGCTCACTAAGAATAATCTTTGTCTCTGGGCGCTTCTCTTTCAAGACCTTAGCTACACCCGAAAAGGTTCCGCCAGTTCCGTAACCAGTCACCCAATAGTCCAAATTGCTGCCGCTAAAGTCCGACAGAATTTCACGAGCGGTGGTATTTGCGTGAATCTTCGCATTGGCATCAGTCTCAAACTGACGAGCCAAAAACCAGCCATTGGCCTCGGCAAGCTCAGTAGCCTTGAGATAGCAGCCCATCGCCTTATCGGCCTTCGGTGTCAAGATAACCTTGGCCCCAAAAAAACGCATCAACTTGCGCCGCTCAATCGAGACACTGGTCGGCATAGTTGCCACAAAGGGGTAACCTTTCGCCGCACAGACCATCGCCAAACCCACACCGGTGTTGCCACTGGTTGCCTCCACTACCGTCTGGCCGGGCTTGAGCTCGCCACTGCGTTCCGCCTCTTCGATAATGCTAATCGCCAGACGATCCTTAACCGACCCCGCGGGATTAAAAAACTCCGCTTTCACATATAGATCGACGCCGGCCGGCGCCAGTGAATTGATCTTTACGCAGGGTGTATTGCCGATAGTGTCTAAAATACTGCTGTAGAGCTGCCCTCTGCCCTCTGTGGTTCGTGCGGCCTGATTGGTCATGGAAGTATCCCCTGTTTAATTTTCTGTGACAAAAGCCCCTAGCTAATAAAAGTTACTAACTAAAAAAGTATAGCCGCAGATGATTAGGGAGATCGGTAATCTTGTCAATACGGACCAGTAATCAAAATATAAGGGGGATATGATTAATATATTTTGGCTTTATCAAGGCGCTGTAGTCGAGAATTAAGTTAGTGCCGAGAGCGACTACTTAATAGAAACCGATCTCTGAGATTTGAATATCGGCGCTGTGATCCCGACCAAAGGCCACCACACCAATACTGCGGATCGAGCTGGGTTTTATCTGACTGCGAATCCATTTACCTGAGGGAACAAAAGCACTTAAGGGAAGCTTGATAGTCTGCCACTGCTCGGTGACTTCAAAGCTGCCTTGGTAGTACTGCCAGGGAAGTAGGGTTCCAGAGCTGCGCAGATGAATATAATACTGTTGGCTATTTCCACGAACTTTTAAGACCACGCCAGTGACTGTTGCGGTGGTACCTTTGGCAATTGAGGTGCGGAACTGAATAAAGCCACCGTTATTCTCTGTGCTTACCTGTCCGGTCATATGGGCAAAGGTTTCGCCCTCTTCGGTTTTGATTGCCATTTGGCCCTGTGATATCCCACCCATCACCTGATCGCTGACATAGCTCCAGCGCTCGAGTGGCTGAGACTCAAAGTTTTCCATCATAAGCTGTTCCGCCATTGCCGCTGTGGATAGGCCAGTTATCGTCAGCCAACCATAGGCCATATATCGAAGAGCATACTGAAGGCTATATTTCATGATCTGGTTTCTCGGCTAACGTTTGTATTGGGTGGGGCAGTATCCGCGGCTGACTTCAGGTGAGCGAAGTTGCAGATGCTTGGTTTTACGGCTGGTGACTCGCTGCCGCCAAAGGCGGAATGACCGCGGCTTTAACTCGCGCCGCATTAGGGTAATAACCGCAGACTCATTGAGGTCAAAGCTGTTCTCAATGGCTTCAAATGGCGTGCGGTCTTCCCAAGCCATTTCGATGATGCGTGACACTTCACTGGTTTCTAACTGCATAACATTACCTACACTATTAATTAATCATACGCAGTAAAATCGGGATCAGATGAGTGGCCTATATATTACATTTGCTGGCGATTTCCGGTAGAGTCCACTTTTCCTTAATTTTTAACTCAATCTTAGTTGCCGACAATGACCGAAACAGAAACCATTAATATCAATAAACAAAAGCTCTTTAATCTGGCTGCCAATCTGCTTGTTGCTTTTCTTAACCAACCCGCTGAAAACGCTAAAAAGATTTTTAAGGAGCTGAAACAGGGGACTGTTGTTAAGTCTGGCGAGCTAACCTCTGAAAAGACGGGTACCAAGATCGCAGTAAAACTCGAACTGGATCGCAAGGAGTTTCAGGGCCCTTTTAACTTCCCAAGTTTTGAGCATTCAATAAAGGCTTTGGTGCAGAAGTTTCAGACTGAGGCGCGCAAGGACAGTGAGTTGAAAGAGGTGCAGACATTAACCAATGAGGGCACTGGCGGCCTGCTATTTAACCTGCCGGTCGGCATTCAGATTGATGACCAGATGAATGTGTTGATGGCTGCGGTTGAACCAATGGTGGATGCGGTGGTGGTAAAACTGATTTATGTTGATCCAGCGCAGTTTGAAATACCTGAGTAGCACTGTTCTGAGTAGTATCTTGGCTAAGGCCTAGGCGACCTTATTAAAGTCGAGGCGCTGAAGGTCTTTGGTATTAACGGTCTGCCGTGCTTTCCATAGATCGTAACTTTCTTGAAGAGTAAGCCAGCTCTCAACGGAGCCTCCGAGTACGCTTGACAACCTTACGGCCATTTCAGGTGATACATTAGAAACACCGTTGAGTAGGCGATTGAAGGTGCTGCGAGCTATACCGAGACGATCGGCAATCTTGTTACCAGTAATTTCAGCAAAGGGTTCGATATAGGTTCGCTGAATCAACACCCCTGGGTGCGGGGGATCATATTTTTTTAAGCTCATTAGTAGTAATCCTCATAATTGAAAATCTTATGACTGGAATCGTTTTTTAAAGATAGACTATTTACCCTGGAATATTGGCTAGGCAAACACCAAATCACCCTCCTCCAGATCAGCTTTAATCTCCGCACCCGGGGCAAACTTCCCAGACAGAATACTCTCGGCCAGTGGATTCTCAATTTGCTGCTGAATCACCCGTTTAAGCGGCCTGGCACCATAGACTGGGTCAAACCCGGCTTCGAGAAGTTTATCCAACACCGCATCGCTGAGGCTGAGTTTAAGGTCATGCTCGGCAAGCCTGCGTCCCAACAGTTCAAGTTGGATGGTGGCAATACCGCGCAACTGTTCTTTGGCGAGGGGATGGAATACCACTACTTCATCAACCCGATTAATAAACTCGGGGCGGAAGTGACTGCTAACGACATCCATTACTGACGATTTCATGACATCGTAGTTCTCTTCTCCAGCGAGCATCTGAATAACATCGGAGCCGAGGTTGGAGGTCATTACAATCACGGTATTTTTAAAGTCGACAGTGCGCCCCTGTCCATCGGTCAGGCGACCATCCTCAAGAACCTGCAGAAGGATATTAAAGACATCCTGATGGGCTTTTTCGACTTCATCAAGCAGCAGCACGGCGTAGGGTCTGCGGCGCACGGCTTCGGTAAGATAGCCGCCCTCTTCGTAGCCGACATAGCCGGGAGGTGCGCCAATTAATCTTGCCACCGAGTGTTTTTCCATAAACTCTGACATATCGATGCGCACCATGGCGTCTTCGCTGTCGAATAAAAATTCGGCGAGGGTTTTACAGAGTTCGGTTTTACCCACACCGGTGGGCCCGAGAAACAGGAATGAGCCATTGGGTCGGTTGGGGTCGGCTAATCCTGCGCGGGAGCGACGCACAGCATTGGAGACGGCGACTACGGCTTCGCTTTGCCCCATCACACGCTGATGCAGTGACTCTTCCATTCGCAGTAGCTTATCTCGTTCGCCTTCGAGCATTTTTGAGACTGGTATGCCGGTCCATTTTGATACCACTTCGGCAATCTCTTCTTCGGTGACTTTATTGCGCAGCAGCCGCATCTCTACCTGCTCTTCGTCACTGGCGGTAGATAATTGCTTTTCCAGTTCGGGGATGATGCTGTATTGAATTTGCGCCATCTTTTCGAGGTTACCTTCACGATGGGCAGCTTCGAGATCAACTTTGGCCTGTTCGAGTTCGGCTTTGATATGGGTAGCACCCTGCATAGAAGCTTTTTCGGCTTTCCATATTTCTTCGAGGTCGGCATATTCTTTACCCAGAGTGGCTATATCGTCTTCAATCTTTTTCAGCCGTTTGCGGGAGGCTTGATCCTTGTCTTTTTTAAGTGCTTCGCGCTCAATCTTTAACTGAATCAAGCGCCGTTCAAGGCGATCCATCTCTTCTGGCTTGGAGTCAATTTCCATACGTATACGGCTGCCGGCTTCATCGATTAGGTCAATGGCTTTATCGGGCAACTGGCGGTCGGTGATATAGCGCTGGGAGAGTTTGGCGGCGGCGACTATGGCGCTGTCGGTGATCTCTACGCCGTGGTGAACTTCGTAGCGCTCTTTTAACCCGCGCAATATGGCGACGGTGTCTTCTTCACTGGGTTCGTCGACAAGAATTTTCTGGAAGCGGCGCTCGAGGGCGGCATCTTTTTCAATATATTGGCGGTATTCATCGAGGGTGGTGGCTCCGACACAGTGGAGTTCGCCGCGAGCCAGTGCCGGCTTGAGCATATTGCCTGCATCCATGGCGCCTTCGGCTTTACCGGCACCGACCATGGTATGGATTTCATCGATAAACAGAATAATCTGCCCTTCCTGTTTGGAGAGGTCATTGAGTACCGCTTTTAAACGCTCTTCAAAGTCGCCGCGGAATTTTGCGCCGGCTAATAAAGCTCCTAGATCGAGGGTGAGTACGCGTTTATTTTTAAGTCCCTCTGGCACTTCTGCATTGACGATGCGCTGTGCCAGGCCTTCGACTATGGCGGTTTTACCGACGCCGGGTTCGCCGATTAAGACTGGGTTGTTTTTGGTGCGGCGCTGCAATACCTGAATGGTGCGGCGAATTTCATCATCGCGACCAATCACTGGATCCAGTTTGCCGGACTCGGCGCGTTCGGTGAGGTCGATGGTGTATTTATCCAGTGCTTCACGCTGACTTTCGGCATCTGGATCATTGACGGTGTCGCCGCCGCGCAGTGATTCAATGGCTTCTTTGGCTTTGGCTATATCGCCAAATTTTTGTAGGGTTTTACCCAGTGCACCTCTATCTTCAAGGGCTGCGACCAGCACTATTTCGCTGGATATATAATCATCGCCCTTTTGCTGTGCGGCGCGATCGGCCATATTCATGAGCCGCCCAAGCTCTTGGGAGAGATTTGCTTCGCCGGTTGGCGCGCTGATTTTTGCCAGTTTATCGAGTTGGGTATTAAGCGCTGCCTGCAGGCCGGTGACATCAAAACCGGCACGGTTGAGTATGGGTCGAATACTGCCACCCTGCTGATTGAGCAAGGCTAGTAATAGGTGAACGGGCTCTATGGCGGAGTGATCATTACCTACGGCTATCGACTGTGCGTCGGCCAGTGCACTCTGCAGTTGGTTGGTTAGTTTATCAATTCGCATGGTTCGCCTCTCAAACTAATTTTTCAAATTATATGACTCTGAAATAACTAAGCTTTTAATAACAAGCTTTTAATTAATAGTCTTTCTTAATAGTTTATTTGGGGACGGCAAAAAGATTTTCAACGGCAGCTGGTCTGCGATTGATTCAGATCATGGAGTGCTGTGGAAAAAGCGAGCAGCTAGTGCGCCCGCTGTTGAGAAATATTGAGTTCGAGGTTTTGCGTCTCTTGAGTTATCTCAATAACTTCACTGGTCGCTTCCCAATCACCGGCCTGAGGGTTTGCAGTGCCGGATGTGGAGAGTCTGGCGACGACACGAACCTGGCCTGCAGCAGAGAGGCTGCGACCGGCCATCAGTGCATCGTTATCACTGAGCTGGATATTGATCGGCAGCTGACTGGCAACGACTTTGCGCGCGGCGATGGGCATTGGGGGGCCATCGGCAGCAACCACAGCAACAAACACCACTTGCTCGGCGGTGAATTCAATATTGTTGGCAATGCTCAGTGCTACGGACAGGTTTGCAGTGGGCGTATCACCACTTAATTGCTGGGCTTTTTGAATACCGCTTTGCAGGGCCTGCCAGTCTCTGCTAGATGGATTCAACTGCTGCATCGCACCCTGCCAGTAACTGATCGCTAGCTTATGATCCTGACCTTCAAATGCCTGAATGCCTTTTAGGCCGAGCACGGTCTGGTTAGATGAGTCCACGGCAAAGGCGTTATCCAACGCGGTATTGACCGGCTGGGTAAATTGATTGCCTTCGGCAAAAAACAGTGCCTGGGCATACTGACCAAGCAGGTAGCTCTCTCTGGGTTCAATTCTTATGGACTGGGAAAAGTATTCTGCAGCGGCGGGCATATCACCGCGAGACACAGCTTCTTGAGCGAGAATAGTCCAGTAGTAAACATTGTTTGGGCGCTGTTTAACGCGCTCGGCAATCAGGGTTATCAACTCGCTGTCCCAGGCCATTTGCTGTCCGGCATTGGTCGCGGCGTTAGCGGTCAGTTTTTCTGCGATCTGCTCGTCGGCGCTGGCACCTAATGACTGATACATCCACAGGGTTGCAAGGGGGATAATGATAACCAGAATCGGCAGCATCCATAGGCCCGGCTTACTTTTCTTTTCAGCTTGGGTAATAGCGGTATTACTGAGTAGAAGCTGTTCGGCTTCGGCGAGCATTGCTGCATACTGCTGCTGGCTAATTTCACTGCGCTCGAGCTGTTGCTGATATTGATTTTGCTGGTCGCGGAATATATCTACATTGGCCTGCTGTGACTGGTTGGATGGGTCTTCAGCGCGGCGAAAAAAAAAGGGGTAGGCAAGAAAGCCACCGGCGACAATTAAGATTAATGTTATTCCCAACCACAAATTCATTAATTCGAGTCTCCATTGGTGTTTTTCAAAAGCTCTCGCAAGCGCAGCTGATCGTCGGAGCTAAGAGTTTCTTTAGCTGGCTCTTCAACCGGTTTATCTAATGGAACAGTGCTTTTCTGACGCTGGGAGATTCGATATAAAATCAATAGCCCCAAGAGCAGTAGCGCTATTGGCGCGATCCACAGAAACCAGGTGTTTTGCTTAACCTGTGGTCGGTAGAGTATAAAGTCTGAGTAACGACTGGTGAGATAGGCCTTAATCTGTTGGTTGCTCATGCCCTCTTCCAGCAAGCGCTGTACCTGTCGACGCAGATCCACAGAGATAGGCGAGTTAGAGTCGGCGAGATTTTGATTTTGACATTTTGGGCAGCGCAATTCTGCGATTAGCTGCTGGTAGCGCGGACGCAGCTCTTCATCAGAAAACTCGACTACATCTGCGCTGGCGAACAATTCGCAGGAGATCAATAATAATAGACCTAAGCAAAGTTTATTCACCACTGGCTTGTTCCACTAACTGGTTATAGAGATCGCGGAATTCTTTATTCCAGATTCGCTCGTCAACAACGCCCACTCGGCGATGGCGAATAATTCCCTGAGCATCTACCAGATAGGTTTCCGGTGCGCCGTAGACACCGAGATCAATTCCGAGTGTTCCCTGAGGATCAAAAATAGTCATCTGGTAGGGATCGCCGCGCTCTGCTAACCACTGCTGTGCCAGCAGTCGATTATCTTTGTAGTTGAGACCAATAATCGCAACGCCCTGTTCTGCCAGACCGTTTAAGTAGGGATGTTCAATGCGGCAGGCAAAACACCAGGTCGCCCAGATATTAACCAAGACCACCTGTCCATTTTGGCTTTCACCGCGGAAGTCTGCACTGCTGACCAACCGCTCAGGGTCGTTGAGTTCTTCCAGAGCAAAATTGGGAAAAGGTTGGCTGACCAATGCCGATGGAAGTTCCTGAGGGTCTTTGTCGAGACTGGAAAATAAAAATGCGCCCAGCGCTATACAGAGTATCAGCGGGATAAAGAGTGCTAATCTGTTCATACAGTGACTGCTCCTTTGGTCGTAGGGTCCTTCTTAACCCGACGGCGGCGATAACGTTTATCCAAGACCGTCAGCAAACCACCGAGACTGAGCAATATACCGCCCAGCCAGATGCAGCGTACAAACGGTTTTACATACAGGCGAATTGCCCAGGCATCGCCTTTTAAGGGCTCGCCAAGTGATACATAGATATCTCGACTGAGACGGGCATCTATGTCCGCTTCGGTCATCACTTGATTGCGGGCGCTGTAATTGCGTTTCTCAGGGTGCAATACCGACACTAACTGTGCGTTTTTAAATACCGATACCTGTCCACGACTGGCGGTATAGTTTGGTCCCTGCACAGCGTCTAAACGATCAAATATAAATTCATAACCAGCGACTATCTGCTTGTCGCCGGGCACCATACGAACATCTTTCTGCTCATCATAGACAGTGCTGAGACCCACACCTATGGCGCAAACTGCAATGCCAATATGGGCGCACAACATGCCCCAGTAACTGGCCGAGAGTTTTTTAACATTGGTGATTTTAAAACCACCATGACTGAGCTTTTGCCAAAGATCTTCGGCGCTCATAGTCACTACCCACAGACTAATACTAAGCGTAATAACAGCGGTAATAGAATAGCTGGCCAGAGATATTTCCTCGACCAAAAACAGCGGTAGTATTAAGCCCGCGAGAAGACTAATTATTGCCGGCATCACACCTTTTTGGCGCAGCATCTGAGCATCGGTTTTTTTCCAGCGGCTGAAAACGGCAAAGCCCATAGCAACCATTAAACCGAGGGTCAACGGCACAAAGAAAAAGTTAAAGTACGGGGGGCCAACCGAGATTTTCCCCATATTTAAAACATCGGCAATCAATGGGTAGAGGGTACCGATCAGAATCATCGCGGTGGCGGTAACCAGCAAGATATTATTGAACAGCAGATGCATTTCCCGTGACCAGGCACTGTAAGTTGCGGTCTCAGGCTGTTTATCCATAGCGTCTTTGCGCATCGCCGGGCCGCGCAGAGCAAATAGCAGCAGCGAACCACCAACTACCAAACCCAGAAAGGCGAGAATAAATACCCCGCGCTCAGGATCACTGGCGAAAGCATGCACTGAGGTCAGCACGCCGGAGCGCACCAAAAAGGTTCCGAGCAGACTTAGGGAGAAGGCCAGAATAGCGAGCAGCAATGTCCAACTGCGGAATACGCCGCGCTTTTCCGTGGCGGAGATACTGTGAACCAATGCAGTTCCCACCAACCATGGCATAAAGGAGGCATTCTCTACCGGATCCCAGAACCACCAGCCGCCCCAACCTAATTCGTAGTAGGCCCACCAACTTCCGAGGGTTATACCTATGGTTAAAAACACCCATGCGGTATTGATCCAGGGTCTCGACCAACGCGCCCAGGCACTGTCAAACTGACCACCAATTAAAGCTGCAACCGCAAAGGCGAAAGGCACAGCAAAACCCACATAACCCATATAGAGCATCGGCGGATGGATGATCAGACCAATATCCTGTAACAGCGGGTTTAGGTCACCTCCCTCGACGGGAGAGAATGGCAAAATACGCGCAAACGGATTTGAGGTCAGCAGTAAAAACAGACCGAAACCAACGGCGATTGCACCCAGAATTGATAGCACGCGCGCCGATAAAACCAGCGGAAGATGACGACTACAGAGTGCTACTGCAGCGGTCCAGCCGGCCAGTATCAACGCCCAGAGCAGCAGCGAACCCTCGTGGGCACCCCAGACGGCACTAAACTTGAAATGATCGGGAAGTAAGGTGTTGGAGTTGTCGGCCACGTATTGCAGGCTGAAGTCATCTTGTAAAAAGGCGTTAGCCAGACAGGCAAAGGAGATGGCTAAAAGTACAAACTGCCCCAGCGCCAGTGAATGACCAAGGCGCATCCATGAGCGGTATCCGGCAAATGACCCAACCATAGGGACAATCGCCTGAATTACCGCCAGACATAGCGCGACTATAAGTGCTCCATGACCTAGCTCTGCTGTCATTTTGTATTATCCAAATAGTATTTTTTCTCACCAGCAAGCTCTTTACTAGACTCACCATCAAGTGCTTCCTGCTTGCGCTGATAGGCTTCATTCATAGCCTCAGCAACTTCGGGAGGCGTGTAATTTTCGTCGTGCTTGGCAAGTATCTCGGTGGCCTGCAAAACTAAATTTTCATCGACTGTTCCAGAGGCTATCGCCGCTTCACCTTCGGTAAATAGATCTGGCAGTATGCCGGTGTGTTCGACGGTCAGATTCTCTACACCATCGGTAATTTGAAACTGTACCCAGAGTGAATCGTCGGCTCGCTTTAGGCTACCATCAACGACCATACCTCCGGCGCGCAGATAGACACCCTGTGGCGCTTCACCGGAAATAATCTGCTCCGGGGTGTAGAAGAAGTTGCCGTTTTCACGCAGCATATAAAGCACCAAACCAACGACAATAGTGGTGGCGACAACAATCAAAATAACTAGCTGTAGGCGCTGTTTACGCAGTGGATGCATTAGCTCTCTCCCTGAGTATTTGTCGGCGATGTTTGACGGGCGCGCTCGCGCAGAATATCTCTGGCAACCTCTTTAAGCAGCGCACGGCGACTGAGGATGGGCGCGACCAATAGCCAGATCATGATTAATAAGGTGACAATGACTGTCGACCAGACATAGATACCATGGCCATCCATTGTCAGTAAATCTTGAAAACTCGCAAAGTACATTTTCATAGCTTTAGCTCTTCCCAACCTTTTTATCGGCCACATCTTGGTTTTTTTCGTTTAGCAGTTCGCGCACCCAGCTGGTTTTGCGCTCGCGGCGGAGTATTTCGCTGCGGGTGTGGAGTATTAGTGCCACGGCATAAAACAAATAGAAGCCAACTATCATCACCAGCAGCGGCTGGAACATATCCGGATGCATACTGGGTGCGGAGGTAAATTTGATTGTCGCTGGCTGATGCAAGGTGTACCACCAGTCCACTGACTTATAGATAATTGGAATATTAACGGTGCCAACCAACCCGAGTATTGCGCCAGCTTTACTGGCAGCATCGATGCTGTGATAGGCGTATTGCAGGGCCATCACGCCGAGATACAAAAACAGCAGTATCAACATGGAAGTAATTCGCGCATCCCAAACCCAGTAAGTTCCCCAGGTGGGTTTACCCCAGATGGCTCCGCTAAACAGGGCGATAAATGTCAGGGCGGCACCAATTGGCGCGGCGGATTTCATCACCATATATGAGAGTTTCATTTTCCAGATTAGGCCCACGGCACCGGCAATGGCCATAATGTAGTAGCCAGCCAACGCTAAAAATGAAGCGGGAACATGAAGGTAGATAATTCGGAAACTATTGCCCTGCTTGGCATCTTCAGGGGCAATCGCCAGCCCCCAGACCAGTCCACCCAATACGACAGCTGCGGCGATCGGGCACAGCCAGGCCAACCAGCGCGCACTATTGTGATAAAACCAACGCGGTGATCCAAGACGGTGAAACCATTGCCAACTCATATCTTTTCCTTTGGTTAATTGGCGCTAGTAATGCGCAGCGCACCGGCCGCAGCCAGTGGGCAAAGTGCTACAGAGGCTGCAAATAGCGCCCCAAGTATGGCCAGTGGTGGCAGCCAGTTAAGCCCATCAATGGCATAGGTGACTGTGGCTGTGCCAAATATAATCACTGGCATATACAGCGGCATCACTAGCAGCGACAACAACAGGCCGCCCTTGCGCAGGGATACGGTCAAAGCCGCTCCCACAGCACCGGTTAAACTCAGACAGGCTGTGCCCAGAGCCAGACTGCAAATCATTGGCAGGTAGCCGCTGGCCGGCAGCGATAACATCAGCCCCAGCAGCGGCGAAACCAGTGTTAGGGGCAGACCGGTTGTTAACCAGTGTGCGGTAATTTTACCCAGCAGTGGCATCGGCAGTAACTGCGGGGTGATTAAAAGCTGCTCCAGAGAGCCATCCTGATAATCACTGGCAAATAAACCGTCGACCGATAACAGCGTTGCCAATAGGGCCATTACCCAGATCATCCCAGCGGCAACTTCTGCCAGTCGCGCCGACTCGGGGGTTAAGCCGAGAGGGATCAGGGTTGAAACCATGACAAAAAACACTAGCGGGCTAGCGGCTTCGCCACGTCGTCTGTAAGCCAATAACAGGTCGCGTCGTAACCAGGCAAGGAAACCACTATTAACGGAGCTGGCCATTATTGCACCTGCCCTGCTCGGCGCATTCAAACTGTATTTACGCAGATTGTTAAGGCCCAGATCTTGGTGACTGGATAGAACGACGGCACCACCACGATTGAGGTGTTCCTGCAGGCGGGCCTCTAAAAAGCTCACCCCCTGTTTGTCGATGGCCGTGAATGGCTCATCGAGATACCAGAGCGCGGCTTCACTGATTAATAAACGCGCCAGTGCCACTCGGCGGTGTTGACCCGCGGAGAGTGTGTAACAGGGAATATCGCTGTAACCGGCTAGACCCACCTCAGCCAGTGCCTGAGCAATTGATAGCTGATTAGTTTTTGCTGAACTGTTGACCATCCAGCGCAAATTTTCCTCTGCGGTGAGGGTTAATTTTACCGCTGGCTGATGACCGATATAGAGCATATCGGAGAGATATTGATAACGGCAGTCGGCAATTGGGCTGCCGTTGTAGAGTATCTTTCCCGCACTGGGTTCCAGGGCGCTGGTCAGCAGTCGCAACAGGGTTGTTTTACCACTGCCATTGGCGCCTTCAATCTGCACTATCTCGCCGCTGTTAAGGCTCAGATTAACATTTTCAAGCAGACAGTTGTCGTCGCGCTCAAAGGCGAGACTCTCAACTTTTAGAAGGGGTGAATGCGGCAACAGAATTTCCCGAGCTCAATGAGGTTTCTTGGTCAGCTATTATGCCAAAAAAGGCGTGCAAATGTTGCTAAAAAACAGAGTGGTTTAACCGCCTCAGAGTTTTGATCGGCAAGCATTGATTCAACTGTTCACCCAGAGCTTAATCGAGGTCGTAATCTAGATCGAAATCCAGATCAAAATCATAGTCCTGGGCCTGCTTTTTCACCCTCGATGCCTCGAGGCGCTCTTCTAAGTTTGCGCCGTGAATCAGCCTGAAAGTCAACCTTATGCTTCTGCGTGCCGGACGAGGCATTTTTTTCAAATAGATTTTCATCTGAATTGCTGGCGGTGCTGCCATCAAAATTGTCATCTAAACCCAAGTCATCTATGAAGTTCATAACTTACCTTTAAACCCTTTTAATTGCTGACTCTTATAAAATGCCAGCGCCAATTTTAAATATTTATTACCAGTGAATGATCTCTCCCGCCTGACAAGCCCTGTCACTTGACAAAGGTTTGGGAAACTAATGACTTTTCTACGGTCGAACCAATAGCCATAGACCAACCGTATAGAAAAAACTTATTAAAAAGTCGAATTTTCTTCGATAGACTTTCCCCTCAACAGGAAGGAAACCCAACATGAAAAATAACTCACTTTTATTTCCTGACATTATTCCGCGTATTTATGTCAATTTGGTTACAGCTCTGCGTAGAGCTTTTTTGGCAACCATGGCCTCAGCCATTCTGCTAACCACTCTGACAAGCACAAGTTATGCAGAAAATCAGACTGCCACCTTTGCCGGCGGCTGTTTTTGGTGCTCAGAAAGTGATTTTGAAAAACTCGACGGGGTTATTGCCGTTACCTCTGGCTATATTGGCGGGCAGCTTAAAAACCCGACCTACAAACAAGTTTCAGCGGGTAAAACCGGGCATACCGAAGGAGTGCAAATCATCTTTGACAGCAGTGAGACCAGCTATGAGATTCTGCTTGAATACTTCTGGAAGAGCATTGACCCCATCGATGGGGGCGGCCAGTTCTGCGATCGTGGCCAGCAGTACCGCAGCGAGATTTTCTATCACAGTAAAAAGCAGAAGCTAGCTGCCGAGAAGTCCCGGCAGGCCCTTGTCGAGACTGCCAACTTGGGCGCCCCCATAGCAACAAAAATCACTGCCGCCAGTACGTTCTATCCCGCTGAAGACTACCATCAAGATTACTACTTAAAAAATCCTGTACGCTACAACTATTACCGTTGGGGCTGCGGGCGCGATAAACGACTCGAACAGCTGTGGGGAAAACCACAGTAATAGATCCGACCGTCAGTGGGCTATCAGTTAATTATCAATGAACGACTAAAACATCACCATGCGCATGGTGGATGACTTTTTCTGAGGTGTTACCAAATAGCTTGGCAGCCACCTTGCCCGGAATACTGCGAGCTGCGGCACTACCTATCACTAATACGCCGGTGGCGCCGACGGCATCGGCCATCTCAGTATCGACAAAGCCAGTTCTAACCTCGCTGACATCTGCTTCAACAGCAATTCTTGCGAGTGATTCACTGAGTATCTGCTGAGCGCGCTCTAGCGCCTCTTCACCCATATCCGCAAGTACGTAGGGGAACTGTCCGGGCATTGCAGGAACCGGGGCGATCATCGCCTGAGAATTTAATAGGTCAGGTATCACCGAAATCACGTGTAACTCCACACCCAGAGCCGCTGCCAGATCCCGGGCTTTGAACACCACCCTCTCACCGAGCTGACGATGCTCCGGGGTCTCTTCTAGGGTGCTAAAGGCTGCGACCACCTTATTGATCTTGTCGGTACTGTCATTAACTAACCACACAGGGCAGCTGGCCTCTCGAAGCAGGTGCCAGTCTTCAGGGGTGTGCAGGAATTCAGCTATTCGCGAGTGGCGATGCACTGCTTTGACAATTAAATCTGCGGACATATTTCGCGCTTCGACAACAACACTGAAGTGCCAGCGTCGCCCCCAGTGCATGGTCGATGAAAAGCGATCGCCAAACTTGTCAGTGAGCACTCGCAGTTTAACCTCGGCCTCATCCAGAATTGCCTGCTTTACTTCGGCGTAATTATCAAAGCCGACGTAGCGATTAAGCTCTTCTATGGAATCATAGACAATCATAAACAGGCGTATATCACTGCCTCGGGCATCAGCCACCTTAACCGCTTGGTTCAAGACATGCTCATCACTCTCCGAACCATCCAAAACCACGAGTATATTTTTCATTTTTTAATCCTATTGCGCTGTTTAAAGAGAATTTACATAGACATTAGAGATACATCACCGACAATATTTTTAGTGTAGTTGGCAAATTCTAAACGCGTGAAAATCAAACTGATTTAGATCAATTCAAGGTCTATACTTACCTAAAAGTCGGTACCTGAGCTTTTAATTCGAGCTTTTCAAAAACCGCAGATTAAAGGGAAGCATGAACAGAAAAAAACGCTTTAAAATAATATTGGCGATTAAATACTAACGTTGTAAAGGATTTTAAAATTAAGGATGATATTTTGAAAAACGAAGAGACTGCCTACGCCATCCCAGTCAGCTGCCGCGACTGCCGAATGAGCACCATGTGTATCCCCCTTTCACTCAGATCCGACGAACTCTATAAGTTAGATCAGGTGATTCAGCGCGGAACCCCCTATCAGGCGAGAACCGTCAATATTTTATTGCGGCGACAAGTTCACCTCGGTCTACGCCGTGCGCAGCGGCTCGGTCAAGTCGTACTGCATTGACAATGAAGGCCGCGAGCAGGTAACCGGCTTCTATCTGCCCGGGGAGATATTTGGCTGGGATGGTCTCGCCGAAAATTATCATCAAAATGCCGCTGTTGCTATGGAAACCACCTCTATCTGCGAAATACCTTACGGACAGCTAGAGCAGCTGAGCACAACCATTCCCTCTATTCAGAAGCACGTAATCAAACTGTTGAGTAAAGAGATCAACAGCGATCAAAAACTGATTGCCCTGTTGGCGGGCAACTCTGCCCATCAGCGTCTCGCCAGTTTATTATTGAGTATCTCTGCTCGACTGGCACAACAAAAGCTCTCTTCAACACGCTTTCGACTGCCGATGTCTCGCGGTGAGATCAGCAACTACCTAGGTATGACGGTGGAGACAGTGAGCCGAGCGTTTAGCCACTTCCAAAGAAAGAAATACCTTAAGGTCAACAAGAAAGAGATTGAGCTGATTGATAAACCCGCCCTCCAGCAGCTGATTTCAAACCCTGAAGCGAGGTCAATAACCTCCCAGCGCTCCGGTTATTGATTGAGGTGAACTGCGGCGCACCTTACAATGCTTAAAAAATATAACTGCTTTAAAAGCATCAGCATTGGAACTCCGGATGAAAATCTACCGAGTCGGCGGCGCCGTTCGCGACAAACTACTTAACTATCCCAGTGATGAAAATGACTGGGTTGTAGTTGGCGCAACCCCGCAGAAAATGATCGATCTCGGTTTTGTTCCAGTGGGCAGCGACTTTCCGGTGTTTATCAAACCCGACACTGGCGAGGAATATGCGCTGGCTCGCACCGAGCGAAAATCCGGCCATGGCTATCAGGGATTTACCTTTCACGCTGCTGAAGATGTCAGTCTGGAAGAGGATCTGGTTCGCCGCGATCTGACCATTAATGCCATGGCGGAAGATCCGGATGGTTCGCTTATCGACCCCTATGGTGGTCAGCGCGATCTCAACGATAAGCTGCTGCGCCATGTTTCCGATGCCTTTACGGAAGATCCCTTAAGAGTTTTGCGCGTGGCACGCTTTGCCGCTCGCTACCATCATCTCGGCTTTACCATTGCTCCGGAAACACTGGCTCTGATGAGCTCGATCACCGCGAGCGGCGAGCTGGATTATCTGGTCGCCGAGCGGGTCTGGAAAGAGACCGAACGGGCACTCTGCGAGCGCTCGCCGGATATTTATATTGAGACACTGCGACAGTGCGGTGCTCTCAAGGCGCTGTTTCCGGAAGTTGACTGCCTGTTTGGGGTGGCTCAACGGGCGGATTATCATCCAGAGATCGATACTGGCATTCATATCTTGATGGCACTGCAGCAATCGGTGAAATTGTCCGATAGCAGTGCGGTTCGTTTTTCCGTGCTGGTCCACGACCTTGGCAAAGGTATTACCCCGGAACATATTTTACCCAGCCACTCCGGCCATGAAGCTCGTGGTGTAGCTCTGGTAGACAGTCTCTGTGATCGCTTAAAAGCCCCAAACAATATACGCCAACTGGCTCTGGCAGTGACCGAATACCATCTGCTGTGCCATAAAGCTATGCAGCTGGAACCGGAAATAATTGTCAATCTACTCAAAGGCATTGGCGCACTTAAATCCGCCGCCAAGCTCGAAGACTTTATTCTCTGCTGTATGGCCGATGCCCGCGGTCGCACCGGATTTGAACAGCGCGATTACCCGCCGGCGGACTATTTGCGCGCGGCACTGAGCCTTGTGATGGATGTGAGTATTGCCGATCTGGTGAAATCTGGAATAGAGGGCGCCGAGATTGGTCGCCAATTGAATCTGCGCCGTATTGCATGCATTGCAGAGTTAAAACAAACCTACAGCGCGAGTTAAAAATGCCCCATAACGACAAAAGTTCAACCCCAGTGGTGCTGATAACCGGTGCCGCCCGACGTATTGGCGCAGCCACAGCCAAGCTTTTTCACGCTGCGGGCTATCAGGTGATTATTCACTTCAATCGCTCGGCCAGTGATGCTGACAAACTCTGCGAAAAATTAAATCAGCAGCGCGACAATAGCTGCCTGCTGGTTCAGGCTGATCTCAATGATATGAGCGGCCTGCAAAAAATTACCGATCTAGTGGATTCTGTGGGTCGTCTCGATGTATTGATCAATAATGCCTCGAGCTTTTACCCGACACCTCTAGAGAACTGCGATGATCAGCAGTGGAATGACCTGATTAACAGTAATCTCAAAGGACCATTCTTCCTGACTCAGGGTCTAGCGCCCCAGCTGACCAAAACTCAGGGCAGTGTTGTTAATATCTCGGATATGCACGCGCGACAGACCTTGAAAAACCACCCTATCTACTCGATCGCCAAGGCTGGCAATATCGCCATGACCAAATCCATGGCTCTTGAATTAGCACCGGCAGTGCGAGTTAACAGCGTTGCTCCGGGCGCTATTCTGTGGCCGGAACATGAGCTGGACGATACCAATAAGCAGAACTCGGTGCTGAGTAAAGTGCCTATGGGACGTTTGGGTTGCGAGGCGGATATTGCCGAGACGGTGTTTTTTCTCGCGGTGAATGCGAGCTATATGACTGGCCAAACCATTGCCGTGGATGGTGGTAGTTCGAATAGCCTTTAGTCTTAGCCAATAAACTTAATCAATAGCCGTTAGTTACAAGCACTAGCCAATCTACCAGCCCAACTTCTGCATAATCTCACTGTGCTTGGCTTTATCCAGTCGATCGGGCACTTCATCGCTGGCCATTGCCAGCGCATGACCCTGAATAAAATCCACCTCCAGATCATTGACCAGCGTTGATAGAGAAATCTTCTCTTCCACTTCTGCATCAAGCCCCTCAACAATAACTCGAAACAGGCGGTTGTGTGAGGCATCCTTGCTACTGACCAACTGGGCTATCATCTCTGCGGCAAAATTGGGCTGATAGAGCAAGACCTCACGATCAACTTTGACAAAGTCGGGCATAATTTTTTGCACTCTAAGCAGTGAACTGTAGCCAGCACCAAAGTCATCAATGGCTATTTTCACACGCTTTTCTTTAAGCTCTTCCTTGGCCTTAATAAATGCCTCGAGAGTTTCATCTTCATTATCACCAGCTCTGATCACCCCTTTTTCCGATAACTCCAGTACCAGCTTGTGACCGGGAAATTTGAGATCTTCGAGTATTTTGTAAAGCTCTTCTCTATACCCAGCGCGCAGGATGGTACTGGAGTAGAGGTTGACTGAAAGCATCATCAATTTACTGAACGAACGGCGTTTGTTTTTTACCAACAGCTTTAGATATTTTGTCAGTGCAGTTTTTAAAATATAGATATCCAACTGCGTCTGAAACCGAATACCCCACAGCTCTGCGGCATTAAACAACCAGCCTGGAACACGCCCATCAACCCGCGCCAGCGCCTCAAAGCCAATAATATTAAAGCTCTTGCCTGAGCAGCTAAATTGAATTATCGGTTCGTAATGAACATCCACTGCACTGAGCTGCTGATTAAATAAAGCATAACGCCGCTCGTACATCTCATCACTGACAAAGTTGTAGATGGCCTTGAAATTATCGTAGACATGAATGCGAATTTCATCGGCTGCTGGGCTGTCGATAAAACCATTGGTTTTTTCATAGATAGATGACAGAACAATCTGAAAACTCGCGTCAATTTTAAGCGCTTTATCTATACCATTGATGAGTAGACCTGTTTGCTGGACTTCGCTAGCTGAAGCGTTAAAGATCAACGGAATATAGGCCGAGTTATTCTTCAAAATGGTACCCGGAGCATTAAATAGCAGCGCTAAATCTTGACCGAATAGCTCGCTGTAGTCCTCTCGAAGCGTGTTTATTTGACGGTCAGAAACCTCGCCTCTCTTGCTGGTATGAAACTCTTGCATATTCTCGATAAAGGTACAGGAGCTGGCATTAAAGGCTGCGCTGATCACTTTGAGATAATCTTTTATCGTATAACTTGAGCTGTCCAGCAGCGCGAGCCCATTGAGTATTCGCTCAAGGAGTATTTCACTCTGCTCAAAGCACGAGGAGACTAGCGATACATCGCTGTAGCGCTTATCTGGCTCAGTCACTACAGCTTCAGGCTCAGCGCCTGGGTCGGCAATTTCAGCCGCACCAGAAAGCCAGCCACGCTGAGCTTTAAAATTTTTCGCATTGGCGTAGATTAAGTTGAGAACATCAGAAACCGGGGTCTGTTGAGTGGATGTATTAGCTCTCTCTGATACCGGTCTTTTATTGGAAAGTCTTTGCGCTCGGGGTTGGAGATTACTATTAGTGTCCTTAAAGCGCTCAGGAATTTGACCTCGAGGCGGCTTTTTATGGAACTCGCGCCCATAGACAAAGTGCGCTAAACGGTCATAGTTGAGTTCAAAATCTTGTGGGTCGGAAAAATCAATATAAAACCGTGATTTCAGATAGTTTGGTATGCAGCCACTGCCCACTTCATTTTTTTCGCAGGCCAGTGCAAAGAACTTCTCCTGAGTAGTGTCATTGGCAATACAATTTACCATCAGCTCAACTTCATTACCGACCCCGCCTATACGTGCATCAGCCTTCTCTTTGTAGAGGCTGTCGCAAACTATAGACACTTTGTCCACGCTTGGGTCAGTGACCATCTGCTCCATAAAGACGAACATCTCATGCCCGTATTTAAGATCCCAGCGATCCATAATAACTTCTATGCCATCTTCGAGAAGACGCTCGGCCAGATCGACCACCCAGTCTTTATGCCGATCATCCGTCTGGCTATAGGAAATAAATAGTTTAGGGTGCTTTAGTATTAAAGTCATTGGTAGCATCCTTGCTTAGTAAACTCGAATTAATTGGGGGCCGATAACGACCCCGATAAAGACTATTCAGTAATTGGTAACAGGGTGATTTCCGCACGTCGATTCTGCTGCTTGCCCTCAGCGGTATTATTCCCAGCAATAGGCTCTGCCTCTCCAAATCCAACAGTTTCCAGTCGCACCGGCAATATACTCTGCGAGACCAAATAATCCGAAACCGATGCGGCGCGGCGCTGAGAGAGGTCTTGATTAAAGCTAGCGCTGCCATCACTGTCGGTATGTCCGGCGACAACAACCAGTGTTTTATCGTATTCAGCAATCACTAGCGCCACAGAATCAAGCACAGAATAAAAGCTCGCATTGATATTCGCGCTATTGGTGGCAAAGGTAATATTGCCCGGCATAATCAGATTGATATTATCGCCAACCCGCTCGACGCTGACACCGCTACCGCGTAACTGCTTGCGCAGCTTGGCTTCTTGGGCATCCATGTAGTAGCCAATTCCACCCCCTATTGCAGCACCACCTCCGGCAGCCGCAAGAATACGTTTGTTGCGCTGACGACTGTCTTCGTCCTTGTTGTCTATATACGCAATAACTGCGCCGACACCAGCGCCTATACTCGCGCCAATGGCCGTATTGGTGGTTTTTTCTTCACCGGTGTAAGGGTCAAATGTAGTGCAGGCTTGCAGCGCAAGAAGACATGCAAAGGGGGCAAGGCAAGCGAGAATTTTTTTCATTGATAAGCTAAACGATAAACTAAACATAGTTACTCCATTAAATAGTGATGGGCCTCATTGCCCAAAACATCATCAAAATCAGTATAGCCAGTAGATTAATGCCTGCATGATTTCAGTTTAAATTGCCGACTGTATCAACTCTAAAGCCCCGCCACCTGATCAAATTGCTTCTCGATAGAGGCCGAAGGTTTTGTGGTTACTAGGGAGACTAAAATAACCCCAAGACCGGCTAAAACAAACCCGGGAATAATTTCATATAAATCAAAAATACCCCCGCTTAGCTGTTTCCAGATGACTACCGTACAGCCACCGACAATAACCCCCGCTAAAGCACCCTGCCAATTCATGCGTTTCCAGTACAGCGCAAGAATCAGGGTCGGACCAAATGCCGCGCCAAAGCCAGCCCAAGCATAGCTGACCATATCCAGTACTTTGCTATCGGGATTTAAGGCAATAAATGTGGCGGCAACGGCAATGCAGACCACCGCCCCTCGTCCCACATTAACCAGCTCTTTTTGACTCGCCTGTTGTCGAAACAGCGCTTTGTAAAAGTCATCAGCCAGTGCCGATGAGGAGACCAGTAATTGGGAATCTGCGGTGCTCATCACTGCGGCCAAAATAGCCGCCAATAAGACACCGGCAATCACTGGATGAAACAGTGCATTAATCAGCAGCATAAATGCGGTTTCCGGATCGCTTAAGGGTGTCTCAAAAAAGGCAATAGAAACCAGACCGCAACCCAGTGAGCCAAGCAGAGCCAGCACCGTCCAGCTCACCGCAGTTCTACGCGCCACGGGAATATCCTCTGCTGAACGGATCGCTTTAAATCGTGCCAGAATATGTGGCTGACCGAAATAGCCCAGCCCCCAGCCAAGCAGCGACATTATCGCAATGGCACCCAGCGGCTGACCATCAATACTGGTCCAAATATTTAATAACTCGGGGTTTTTAGCATTGATGCTGGCGCTTGCAGCCGACCAGCCACCATCCACAGAGAGCGCCACTACGGGAACTATCATTAGTGCGGCAACCATTAACAGGCCCTGCACCACATCGGTCCAGCTGACCGCTAGAAAACCACCAAAAAGGGTGTAAGAGACAACCGCCGCCGCACCAACGATCACCGCAAGCTGGTAGTCGAGGCCAAAGGTGGTTTCAAATAATTTACCGCCGGCAACTAGACCAGAGCTGGTGTAAAAGAGGAAAAATATCAAAATAAATGCGGCAGAGATCACCCGTAAAATATGAGTCTTTTCTTCAAAACGGTTTTCAAGAAATTCTGGAATGGTCAGCGAGTCGCCAGCGCTCTTGCTGTAATTACGCAGCCGTCTTGCAACAATTAACCAGTTAAGCCAGGTTCCGGCTAGCAGGCCAAGTGCAATCCACACCGATTCCAGACCCGCCGCATAGGCAAAGCCAGGCAATCCGAGCAGCAACCAGCCGCTCATATCAGAGGCGCCGGCACTTAGCGCTGAAGGCAAAGGCCCGAGGTTACGCCCACCCAACAAGTAATCCGATAGGTTAGCTGTTTTGCGGTAAGCCCAGAGGCCGATGGCTAGCATCATTGCCAGATAGATAAAAAAGGTGATGCCGGTGGCAAGTTGATATTTGATCATAGCTCTACCCTCTGGATTGTATTTTAAACGGCTAGCTAGACTATTAATTAAACTACTAGTTAAGTGCCAGTTAAAGCGCGCCTGTAATATTCTCACCGCGCCAGATAAATTCAACGGGCCAGAGTTTTTGTTTATTTTTATCAAATTGCTGCCAGTGCTGGGAATAACTCTGCGCAGTGACAGGATGTTTGATTTGTGGCGCAATTTCGGCAAGAGGAAGCAGCACAAAGGCATTTTTTAATACCTCATCTCTCGGCAATTGAATGCCATCGATCTCACCGGCAATACCGTCAACGGTTAAGATATCAATATCCAAACTACGCGAACCGAATCGCGGCCCACTGCGATCGCGACCGTTTTTATCTTCGATACTCTTGAGGATTTTAGATACCTCCCCAACCGCCAGAGGTGAGTGGATACCGACCACCAGATTGAAGAAACTGTCACCCTCAAAACCCACGGAGACGCTTTCATAAACCGACGACAGTTGCAGTTCACCAAAGCTCTCTGTCAGAGCATCCAGTGCCGCAGTAATACGCCGGTAGCGCTCTATATTGCTACCCAGGCTCAGGTAAATAAGCGCCATTAGGGACGCTCTCCTCGCTCGATCAAGATACCCACATCCTGAGAGCCTCTAAGGGCTCCTGGCTTACTGACTCGCAGTTTTAACCAGGGTACTGAAAATTCATTGGTCACTATACTGGCGACTTCCTCAGCCATGCGCTCAACCAGTAAAAACTCACTCTCTTCAATAAACTTTATCAGTCGCTTGGCAATAGATTTGTAATTCAGGGCATACTGGATATCGTCAGTTTCAGCGGCCTTGCGAATATCATGAGCCATCTCTAGATCCAAACTGACAATCTGCTTTACCTCGCGTTCCCAATCATAGATACCAATAATGGTCTCTATACGCAGGTCTCTAATATAAACAATATCCATTAAGCTCTTTCCTGTGGCTGTATCAATTGGTCCAGTGGCCACCGCGGCGTTGCCGAGATTTCCAATTTATTTTTTTCACCGGCCAACAGACGCTGGCAACCGGCGTAGGCGATCATCGCACCATTATCGGTGCAAAACTCATGGCGGGCATAAAATACTTGAGCACCATCTTTTCCAAGAGCGATTTCGAGTTTTTCGCGCAGTCTTGAATTGGCCGAAACACCACCGGCAATCACCAAGGTTTTCATTGAAGTCTGCTGCATTGCTCTGCGGCATTTAATCACTAGGGTATCGACCACGGCCTCCTGAAAGCCGGCACAGATATCCGCCATAGTCTGCGGTTCGGGCAGCACATCGTCACCGCGGTTTTTTTCGATCAAATTACGGGTAAAGGTTTTTAACCCGGAAAAACTAAAATCCAGACCGGGTCGATCGGTCATTGGCCGCGGGAAGGTAAATCTTTCGATAACCCCCTGTTCTGCCATTGCCGCCAGTCGCGGTCCGCCGGGATATTCCAGATCGAGCAGTTTGGCTGTTTTGTCGAAAGCCTCCCCCGCCGCATCATCAATCGATTCGCCGAGTAACTCATACTCGCCAATAGCGGTCACGGAGACCAGCTGAGTGTGCCCTCCGGAAACCAGTAAGGCGACAAATGGAAATACTGGGGGATTGTCCTCAAGCATAGGGGCCAGCAGGTGGCCTTCCATATGATGGACACCCAGTACAGGTATTTTCAGAGTGTAAGCCATAGCCGTGGCTACAGAACCTCCAACCATTAAGGCACCCATTAGTCCCGGACCTGCGGTATAGGCAATGCCATCGAGATCAGCCTTGTTAACATTGGCCTCAGCCAAAACTTTCTCTAACATTGGCAGAATCTTGCGCACATGATCCCGCGAGGCGAGTTCGGGCACTACACCGCCGTATTCAGCGTGCAGCTTTACCTGAGAGTAGAGAGTATGAGCCAACAGCCCTCGCTCACTGTCATAGACAGCAACTCCGGTTTCATCGCAGGATGTTTCTATTCCTAACACAAGCATTCAAGTCTAGCCCTGAAGGGTTATTTGCGGGCATTGCAGCGCCCATCACAGGGCGTAACTTTAAACCCTCTGCAGGCCTGTGTGAACCAGTACTTTGCGTTGAGCAAATAAGCAGTTAAAAGCGCGTAAAAAACTTTGCATCGATCAGGCTTAATGTATAGACTACGCGCCCTTAAAGAGTCAGCTAAGAAATAGCTCTTAGCGACAGATCGTACTAAGTTCAAAACTAAACGATCATATACATGACCAATAAACAGGATTGATTATAAATGCCAAGCGTTCGCCTTAAAGAAAACGAGCCCTTTGACGTAGCACTACGTCGCTTTAAACGTTCATGCGAGAAAGCCGGAATTCTGGCTAAAGTTCGCAGCTGTGAGTTTTACGAGAAGCCCACATGGGAACGCAAGCGTAAAGCTGCTGCCGCTGTTAAGCGCAACCAGAAAAAAGTATCTCGCGAATCACGCAAGTTTACTCGACTCTACTAAGCTTAACCCTCTAACAAGAGAGTTAACTATTGAGTTAAAGCAAAGAGCGCCTGACCGGCGCTTTTTGTGTTTCTGGAAAACAAGAATTCCACTTTAATCGGAGAATCACTATGTCATTAAAACAGCAGCTCAAAGACGCGATGAAAGATGCCATGCGCGCTAAAGATAAAGAGCGCCTGGGCGCTATTCGTCTCATATTGGCAGAAATAAAGCGTATCGAAGTAGACGAGCGAATCGAGATTGAAGACGCCCGCACTCTGGCGGTACTGGACAAAATGGTTAAGCAGCGTCGCGATTCCATCACTCAGTACGAAAGCGCTGGCCGTCAGGAATTGGCTGACGTGGAAATTGCTGAGATTAAGGTGATTCAGGACTTTTTGCCGACCGCATTAACCGAAGCGGAAATTGCTGAGCTTATTCAGCAGGCTATTGCCGAGACCGGCGCTGAGTCTATGCGCGATATGGGTAAGGTGATGGGGATTATCAAACCCAAGATTCAGGGTCGTGCCGATGCTGGTGCTGTTAGTGGGCAGATTAAGAAAGCTCTTAGTTAAAAGCCATTAGCTAATAAAAAGCTCTTAGCCTATAAAGTAGTAATGTTTGATTGAGTCTCAGTTCTGGATCGTGGCGGTCAGAGCGAGCTTAGGCTTTCCCCGACTCGCCGTAAACCCATCCCTGGGGGCTCGAGTGCGGCATCCATGCCGCACACGGTCTGGGAAAGCCTAAGCCCACTCTAACCTTCAACCGAAACTATGGATTACCTGTGTAATTTCTTATTGTTTTTTTAGAAATCCGAAGGCTGGTTTTAGGTCGGAGCCGAGAAAGGCCTCCCGGGACCGTGCGCCGTAGGGAACGGCGCTCGAACGCCCATGGATGGCTTGAGTGAGTCTCGGGAGGCCTTTCTTGGCTTCGGCCGCCACGCGACAAATTTCCACTCAATTAAAAGAAAGCCTTTAGCTGATGGAAAGCCCTTAGCTGATGGAAAGCCTTTAGCTGATAGAAAGCCCTTTGATAATTAGAAAGCGATTAAACCATCAGCAACCCAAGCTCTAGTTTATTTCCCCACCGAAGACGTTACACTATAGCAATCAAAAAAAGAGCACCGTAAAACGCCAATGGCCGGACGAATACCACAAACATTTATTGATGACCTGCTCGATCGCGTAGATATAGTCGATGTGGTCAACGGTCGCGTTCCGCTAAAAAAAGCGGGCAAGAACTACAAAGCCTGCTGCCCCTTCCACGAAGAAAAAAGCCCCTCATTTACCGTCGCTCAGGACAAACAGTTTTACTACTGCTTTGGCTGTGGCGCAGGCGGCAATGCCCTCGGCTTTGTCATGGAATTTGACCGCCTCGACTTTTTGCCCGCAGTAGAAATGCTCGCCAAAAATGCCGGTCTCGAGATTCCCCGTGAAGCGGCACAGGATGCTCAGGTCAGCAAACAGAAAGACAGCCTCTATTCGCTGCTTGGCGAGTCGGATAAATACTTCCGCAAGCAGTTGCGCCAACATCAGGCCGCCGCAGGGGCGGTCGACTATCTTAAAGCCCGTGGTTTAAGTGGCCAGGTAGCGGGTCAATACGGTGTTGGCTACGCGCCACCTGGGTGGGACAATCTGCTTAAAGCAGTGGGTACTGATCAAGAACGTATCGACCTGCTCGATGAATCCGGCATGGTCATCACCAAGCCCGAAGAGAAAAAGCAGTATGATCGCTTCCGCCACCGCATCACCTTCCCCATTCGTGACCAGCGCGGTCGCACGGTTGGCTTTGGTGGACGAGTGTTGGATGACAGCACACCCAAATACCTTAACTCGCCAGAGACCCCAGTGTTTCATAAAGGGCGCGAGCTCTACGGGCTTTACGAGGCGCGGCAAAAACTCAAAGAAATCCCCTGCCTGATTATGGTTGAGGGCTATATGGATGTTATTGCCCTGGCCCAGTTTGAAATCAACAATGCGGTGGCAACTCTGGGTACAGCATTGACCGAAAGCCATCTGCAAAAGATCTTCCGCTACACCTCTGATATTGTCTTTTGCTTTGACGGCGACAAAGCGGGCCGCAAAGCCGCTGCTCGAGCGTTGGATACTGCACTGCCGGAAATGCGCGACGGGGTTTCAGCGAAATTTCTGTTCTTGCCGGATGGTGAAGATCCGGACACTATGGTTCGCCAGCTTGGCAAACAGGCGTTTATGGAGCAGGTCGACAGCGCCCAGCCGCTCTCCGAATTCTTATTTGAACAGCTCAGTGATGGTATCGACGACAGCACTGCCGATGGCAAGGCGCGACTGAGTAAAGTCTGCGCGCCACAGATTAACCGTATACCTCAGGGTGTATTTCGACAGCTAATGCTCGAGGAACTATCCCGCCGCACCGGCATCTCGGCGGACAATTTGCGCGACTATGTGGCTACCCATAAGCCACCTCAGCAATACAACGCTGAGCCCAGCAGTCCTGCGCCGCAGCATCCCGAGCCAATCGGAGAGGAGCCGCCAGAGATCTATGGCGGTGTTGACTATGAGCCCTACCCCGAAACGGTTACCGCTCGAACCAACAAAATTCGCCTGTCACCGTTGAAATTCCTTACCGCACTGCTGATCAATCACCCTCAGCTTGCGGAATATGTCGAAGATATTGAAATTCTCAGAGTCTCTGCGGATATTGATATGGCACTGTTTCTGAAAATTCTGGCGCTGATTAACAGCGCGCCTCAGTGTACAAAAACCTCGCATATCTTTGCCCGCTGGCAAGCCGCCCAGGGTGACCAGCAAGAGCTACAGCTACTCAGAACCCTTGCCGGCAGTGAACTGCATCAACCCCCAAAAGGTACAGGCCGCGACGATGACCAGGAATTCACTGACACGCTGGCCCATGTGATGCGCGATGCTTTTGAGGCACTGCCCGGCGAGAGAAAAGCGATATTCTTGCTGTCTCAGGAAACCCTCAACGAACGCCAGATTAAGCAGCTGCTTAAGATTCATATGCAACTGGGCGACGACATCCAAAACGCCGAATTAAAAAGTAAGATAAAACAAAGACTTATAGTCTAATATTAGAAACCAGACAGGCTCGCAATAAAGCTTAAAATTACTTCAGACATCGGTGAGATTATCGGCTATAATTGCGCGCTATTTTTCAGCCCAAAACAGTATTAGAATCCTATGACCGACCTACATCAAAAACAACAATCCGGCATTAAAGATCTTATCGCTAAAGGGCGCGAGCAGCGCTACCTGACTTATGCTGAAGTTAACGACCATCTTCCCGAAGATATAGCCGATCCGGAACAGGTCGAAGATATCATTCAGATGATCAATGATATGGGCATCACCGTTTTTGAAACGGCTCCCGACGCTGAAACACTTCTTATGCTCTCTGGAGACAATACTCCCGATGAGGTAGCCGCCGCTGAAGCCGCCGCTGCGCTGGCATCTGTAGAATCCGAACAGCATCGCACCACCGACCCTGTACGTATGTATATGCGTGAAATGGGCTCTGTTGAGCTGCTGACACGTGAAGGCGAAATCGAAATCGCCAAACGCATTGAAGAGGGAACCCGTGAGCTGATGGCTGCGGTTTCCGACTGGCCAACCACGGTTGCAGCTATTGTTGCCGAGTACGAAAGAGTTGAAGCCGGCGAACGCAAACTGACCGATATTATCAGCGGTTATCTGAATCCTATGGAACACGTTCCCTCAGCTCTGGCTCAACAGCAGGCTGCTGAAGCGCTTAAGCTTGAGAACGGCGATACCGAGGAAGAGGACGAAGAGGAAGAAGAGCAGCACGAAGGCGGGTTGGACCCGGAAGTAGCTTTCGAGCGTTTTGATGCTATTCGCAAGCAGCTGAAGAAGACTGAAAACGCAATTTCTCGCTACGGTCGCGACAGCGATTCCGGCAAGAAAAACATTGCTGATCTGGCAGACCTGTTTAAGTACCTCAAGCTGACTCCCCGTCAATTTGATCCGCTGATCGTCAAAGTACGCCTAGCAGTTGAAAGAGTTCGCTCTGAAGAGCGCAAGATCATGAAGCTGTGTATTCGCTTCGGCAAGATGCCACGTAAAGAATTTATCACTAAATTCCCCGGCAACGAATCAAACCTGTCATGGATTACTGAGCTGGCTAAGTCAGACGAGCCATGGGCAGAGCGCGTTGCCAACCAAGAAATTGAAGTACTGCGCTCACAGCGCAAACTGGCTCAGGTTGAGAAAAACAGCGGCATGAACGTTGCTGCGATTAAAGATATCAACCGCCGTATGACCATGGGTGAAGCCATGGCTCGTCGCGCCAAGAAAGAAATGGTTGAAGCTAACCTGCGTCTGGTTATCTCGATCGCCAAGAAGTACACCAACCGCGGCCTGCAGTTCCTGGATCTGATTCAGGAAGGTAATATCGGTCTGATGAAAGCGGTTGATAAGTTTGAATATCGTCGCGGCTACAAGTTCTCTACCTATGCAACCTGGTGGATTCGTCAGGCGATTACCCGATCTATTGCAGATCAGGCGCGCACCATCCGTATTCCGGTACATATGATTGAGACTATCAACAAGCTCAATCGCGTATCTCGCCAGATGCTTCAGGAAATGGGTCGTGAACCCACTCCGGAAGAGTTGGCAGAACGTATGGAAATGCCAGAAGACAAGATTCGTAAAGTGCTTAAAATCGCCAAAGAGCCAATCTCCATGGAGACGCCGATTGGTGAAGATGAAGATGCCAGCATTGGCGATCTGATCGAAGATACCACTATCGCCCTTCCTCTCGACGAAGCGACCAGTAATAACCTCACAGAGTCTACTCGTGATGTTCTGGGCAGCCTAACGGCAAGAGAAGCGAAAGTACTGCGTATGCGCTTTGGCATTGATATGAATACTGACCACACACTGGAAGAAGTCGGCAAGCAGTTCGATGTAACCCGTGAGCGTATTCGTCAGATCGAAGCCAAGGCACTGCGCAAGCTACGTCACCCGACTCGCTCGGATCATCTGCGTAGCTTTATTGACGAGTAAGACAAACCGTTATCTTGAACAGTGATGAAAGATCTAGAGATCCTTCACTGCGTTCAGGATGACAGAGTGTTAGCCGATACATACCGGTTAACTAAGAAAGATTTAAGGCAGGATTTTTGTTGTTAGGCTAGGAGCCGCGCAGTAATGGGAAGGAGCATACATTAAGTATGTGACTGAGTATTATGAGCACGGGACGACGCATAACAGCAAAAAGACAACTTAAACGCCGAATTTTTGGTTTAGCGCAAGGCGCGCAATGAGCGATTGAAGGAGCATACATCGGTATGTGACTGAAAGAGCGAAGCCGCGCAACGCCGCGATAAGCCAAAAAGGCAGCATTAGATTTAAACGCCGAATTTTTGGTTTAGCGCAAGGCGCGCAATGAGCGATTGAAGGAGCATACATCGGTATGTGACTGAAAGAGCGAAGCCGCGCAACGCCGCGATAAGCCAAAAAGGCAGCATTAGATTTAAACGCCGAATTTTTGGTTTAGCGCAAGGCGCGCAATGAGCGATTGAAGGAGCATACATCGGTATGTGACTGAAAGAGCGAAGCCGCGCAACGCCGCGATAAGCCAAAAAGGCAGCATTAGATTTAAACGCCGAATTTTTGGTTTAGCGCAAGGCGCGCAATGAGCGATTGAAGGAGCATACATCGGTATGTGACTGAAAGAGCGAAGCCGCGCAACGCCGCGATAAGCCAAAAAGGCAAGTTTAAAGAAGGGCCCATAGCTCAGCTGGTTAGAGCAGTCGACTCATAATCGATTGGTCGTAGGTTCAAGTCCTACTGGGCCCACCATTTTCACCTACGGTTCGATGTTGAACCCGTAGGACTAATCCAGTCAGCTCTCTGTATATCTTCGATCATGCCGCTGCCGTTCAGCTGTTGCTACAGCCTCACCCTACTGGGCCGCTCTCTACCCTCACCTTCGGTTCGATGTTGAACCCGTAGGGCTAATCCAGTCAGCTCTCTTTAACTCTTCGATAATGCCGCTGCCGTTCGGCTGCTAGAACAGCCTCACCCTACTGGGCCGCTCTCTACCCTCACCTTCGGTTCGATGTTGAACCCGTAGGGCTAATCCAGTCAGCTCTCTTTAACTCTTCGATAATGCCGCTGCCGTTCGGCTGTTTCTACAGCCTCACCCTACTGGGCCACTCTCTATTCTCACCTTCGGTTCGATGTTGAACCCGTAGGGCTAATCCAGTCAGCTCTCTTTAACTCTTCGATAATGCCGCTACCGTTCGGCTGCTAGAACAGCCTCACCCTACTGGGCCACTCTCTATTCTCACCTACGGTTCGATGTTGAACCCGTAGGGCTAATCCAGTCAGCTCTCTTTAACTCTTCGATAATGCCGCTGCCGTTCGGCTGTTTCTACAGCCTCACCCTACTGGGCCACTCTCTATTCTCACCTTCGGTTCGATGTTGAACCCGAAGAACTAATCCAGTCAACTCTCTTTATTTATCCATTAATATCGCCATCACACAGTTGCTAGAACAGCACTCTCCATAGCATTCTCACTCTTCTATAAATACATCCTAGACTACTATTAAAGGCTAATTGGATATCTTTCCACCAATCAATTACTATTAAAATCAATCAAAAAAAAACAGTTGCATGTGAATATGTTAAGTCGCTCAATTAGCCTAGCCATAATTTCTTTACTCTCATTAACTAGCGTTCATGCACTGAGCAACAATACATACACCTATAATCTAGACTTCCAGGGAATAACCATTACGGGCTGCGTAGATATTTGTCCAAACAATTTGATTTTGCCCGAGACGATTGACGGATACTCTGTAACCGCTATTGGAGAAGAGGCTTTTGATGGTAGCCCACTGACTAATATCGCTATTCCTAATAGTGTAACCCACATAGGGGCTTATGCTTTTGCTGGCGGTCAACTAACCAGTGTTACCATTCCAGATAATGTGACATTTATCGGAGGCGGAGCTTTTAGTTACAACCAGCTTACCTCTGTAACTATACCAGACAGTGTAGTCTATCTTGGAGGATACGCGTTTTCCGACAACCAACTTGCCGCTGCAACTATCCCGGATAGTGTAGTCTTTCTTGGACCATCTGCGTTTTCCAGCAATCAACTTACCAGCGTCGAGATTGGCCAGAGTGTAGCCAAGATTTATTCTAGTACTTTTGAGGGCAATCAGCTCACCGCTGTCACTATTCCAGATAGCGTAACAAGCATTGAAGAAAGAGCTTTTAGAAGCAACCAGCTTTCCGTGGTCACCATTGGCAATGGTGTGACTGATATCGGTGACCACACATTTTCAGGTAACCCACTCTCCAGTGTAACCCTTGGTCAAAGTGTAACTAGTATTGGGGTAGATGCTTTCGCAGGGGGGCAGCTTACCCAGATTACCATTCCAGATACTGTGCTCAAGATTAAAATGGGTGCATTTGCAAATAATCAGCTTACCAGCGTCACTCTAGGTCGAAACTTGGCCCTTATTGAGGGTATGGCTTTTTATAAGAATCAACTTACCCAAGTTACTATCCCGGACAGTGTGAATTATATAGGATGGGGGGCATTTTCTGAGAACAATCTCACCAGTGTATCCTTGGCCGATAGCTCACATCGGATTGATGAAGAAGCATTTTCGTCAAATCAAATTACCCATATCACTCTGGGCGACAATGCCATAAGTATTCATCCCACAGCAATTGAATGGAATAACGTTAACACGGTACATTTTTCTGGTGACCGGCCTAGTGCTTTATCCCCATTTAATAGCAATAGTGTCGAAACAATTACCTACTGTCCAAACACCTCGGGCTGGCCGGGTGAGCCTATGGAAGGAATAACATTTGAACTGAGAGATGTTTGCGAATCAGAAGATAATAATGACAATAACCAAACTGCATCCGCTTCCGTTTGGGACATCGACAACAGCGGCAGTGTTGATGCCTTGACCGATGGTCTACTGTTAATGCGGTATTTTTTCGGTATGCGGGGAAATGTTCTGATTGATGATGCTTTAGATTCAAATGGCACAAGAACAGATGCCTCTGAAATCGAAGCTTACATAGAATCACATATACCCTAGCTCTATGCTTTCTAATGCATGATTCAGAAAGCCCATCAGTGAGAGCTAAAAATCACACCCGTGGTGGTTATATAAGGCCATCTTAGGAAGATTGTAAGCATCAGCCCTACCGAAACCATAACTTACTACATCTTTTCCCGGCTGATGCCATAGGGCTTTTTACTTTACAGCTATAGCGAATAATTTAGCAGTTTGTCAGAAAACCGGTCACAAGACTTTATATTCAAACTCTAAATCATAGTCCTGAAATGTGTCATCAACCAGATCAAATCCCGCTCGAAATCCTGCAGCAACATTATCGACAAACTCGGTCTAAAATCGAACCACAGCAGCCTTAAATGAAGGCTCACTATGAAGTAGATGAGGAACAAAACTTGTCACAATTGAATCAACGAGTTTTTACCAAGTATTGTTTACCGGAAATAAAATATATACAGTATTGAATATACCGAAGTTCAACATAATGAAAAAAGAAGCATAAATATATGGGTAAAAAATATCGACTAACTGCACTAATTCTTGTAGCTGGATTCTCGCTAGCTATGAATATTGCCATGCTTGTAAGTACCAGCTTGTTTAAGCTCGTGACAACCACATTTGAAGCAGTGACAAGTATTCCAACTGTCGCTTCGAAAATTCACCCAAAAAATACCTTAGTGAAATTCAAAGGAAAGACGGTTCGCGTTGCTGCTGCAGTAGGCTCGACGGCAAATTCTATTAAGAAACGCGCGGTTCGAACAGCTTCACGCTCTGTAAGCTCTATGGCTTTTGAAGCAATTCCCTACGCTGGCATTACAGCAATTGTTGGAGTAACAGCATGGGAGTTAAAAGACTTATGTGAAACAGCAAATGATATTGAAGCACTAAATCAGGCACTTAATCCAGATGAGGAAATATCGCTCGACCAATCATCTGTCTGTTCAGTGACTATACCAAACAAAGAAGAACTTCTTTTAAAGGCTGAGAACACATCAGAATCACTTAGAAACAAAGTAAAATCATATCTCTCTGAGATAAGAAGCAAATGAATTGCGCTTTTGAAAAGTAAGATATTACTACAGGAATACAGTGGAAAATTATTACAGGCCTTTCTATATCAGAGTCTATGAATCCTCAAAGGGAGTATATAATAAAAAAACCTCTGCCAAAGACAGAGGTTTTTTGGATGCTGAACTCACAAGGAGTAGCTTGGGACTAAAAGATGAAACTCAAGCCCACTGAAGTAATATCAACCTCACCATCAGTTCTCAACGATGCGTTCCAACCTAAACCGCTGTCGCCTTCACGCCCGGAAAGGCCAAGACCAATAACATTTTGACCGTCTATACGAGATACAGAAACATCGTAATCTATTCCGCTTCCGCTGAGTTTTGCATAGCCAACTGTTGACGCTAACTCAGCTGAACCCGCATCTACTACACCAGCTTCTACATAGAATGAACCCTCAGTAAAAGAGTCGATTGCATAGGCAACGGATAACTCTTTTATACTAGGTGAAACATCACTATCTTCAGCGTAAAAATGACCGACATCAACCGAAAGTTTGCCGTCAAAAACTGTTTTTAAACCAGCCTCAAAGCCGTCAACGCTATCATGGCCTGCATCGAAAATGGTCATATTTAAATCGACATAGCTAACGTTTTAAGCAAAAGAAATAGCCGGCAGTAAAAGAAGCGCAAGAGCAATTTTCTTCATTATAAAGTCCCAAGTAATATATTGTTGTTATAGTTCGCTGATATTAACTCTATATTATTCGTATGTATATTCTTATTAACCTGCCTGGCTAGACTTAAAACCATTTCAATAACCGCTAAAGCCTGCCTCTTATTCAATCTTTTATTTCAGTATTGCTGAACTTTCCCAAGGTCTAATATTAAAAAAACCCCGGACTATTTAAATAGTCCGAGGTTTTATAAATAGCCTAAAGGAGAAGCCTAACTTGATCAAAATCAGTCTAAGCCAGGCATAGCGCTTAGACTGACATTGTTATTTAATCACAGAGGTCTCGGAATTAAATTATCAGTGATCACTGTATCAATCACATGAATCACACCATTGGTCGTGTAGATATCAGTGGTTGTCACATTTGAACCCTGAACCTGCAGTGACACCTGCTCCTGACTCACCGACCACCAAGCACCACCTACTCCATCGCCATTGTTGTCTCCAGGGGCCGAGTCACTTTGGAAGAAATACAGCGGGCGGCCCAGATAAGCGGCCTGTTTGGAATTGTCATCTCTGTTGATAATGCTCAGTCCGGGGATATTACTGACTTCAGCATCAGTGACCAGTACCGGAGGCCATGCCACTGCACAGACACTATTACAGGCACTACTGGAAGTTCCAAGATCCTCATCGAAAACATAGACTGTATAGCCCGGTTGTGCGCTATTACTGCCACCGACAAGCATTTCCATTTCACTGTTATAAGCGACTTCGTCGTTTGCAGCATTGGTGGTCTGAGTGAAGTTAACCAGTTTGACGCTAACATTATCACCGCTGGCAGTTCCGACATCTGTGCCATTGGCTGCAAAGGCGTTTAATGCATTGATTTCGGCACCGGAAACAACATGATTTAACAGCACATTATTGAGGGCTGTGGTATCTGCAAGCAGATCGCTCAGAGCGGTGCTTTCAATCTTTGCAAAGGCATCATTGGTCGGCGCAAATACAGTGAAAGTTGCATTCTCATCGGCCAGGGTGCTGACCAGATCAGCGGTGGTAAGCGCATCGACAAGTGTTGAGAATCGAGGATCGGAGGTTGCCACATCGACAATGCTCGTAGTCGGTGTAAGCTTAGTTGCCAGAGGTAAAATGACCTGGTCAATCACATGGATAACGCCATTATCAGCCGCTATATCGGTTAGTGAAACTGCTGATTTATTGGCATATAGAGTCCCATCAGACAGCGACAGAGATACATCCTGATTAACGGCCGTGGTTACCATCTTGTTGGCCGACTGAGCAATCATAACCGCCGTGTCCTGAAGAACGATGACATCGGGCAGCACATGATTTAAAAGGATACCTGAAAGGGTTACCGTATCTGCAAACAGGGCATCAATGGTCTCCTGCCCAAGAAGCGCAAAGGCGTCATCTGAGGGGGCAAACACCGTGAAGTTTGACTCTGGATCATCGAGCACTGTATCCAGACCAGTTGCCTGCAATGCAGCTACTAAACCGGTAAAGTTTCCATTGGCCATGGCGACATCGACGATAGACATCGCTGGATCTGGCAATTCAACATCTGCAATAACCACCATATCAATCACATGGATTACGCCGTTGGTGGCATAGATATCCTTTACAGTTACCGTGGCACCACCAAATAACAGACTGTTAAGAGCGCTATTGATCGAAACCGGAATAGCCGCTTCGGAGAGTGTCGATGCTGACTGCCCATTTAGGGAGAAGGCGGTTGTCGACAATACCTCAGCTTCCACAACATGCTGCAAAAGAATATCTGTCAGTACATCCGGATTAGCCAACAAAGCGGCTATAGTTTCTGCACTGATCATGGCAAAGGCTTCATCGGTAGGAGCAAAGACAGTGAATGATCGGCTTTCATCAGCCAGTGCTGAATCTAACCCAGTTGCCTGCAGTACTGAAATCAGAGTATCGAAACTACCGGCAGCAATAGCGGTATCGACAATATTCATGGTTGGCTCTGCTCTATCTGCCAACGGCATTAGTACCGCATCAATCACATGGATAATGCCATTGTCTGCCTGGATATCAGTGACTGTTACCGTTGCCACATTGACTAGCAGGTTTTCACCATCCAGAGATAAACCCACCTTATCGCCATTGACCATCTCTACTAGATTACCGACACTTGCTATTGCAGCAGCGGCATCGACTTCTCCACTGATCACGTGGTAGGTAAGGATATCTGTAAGGGTATCCAGATCGTTGAGTAGTCCATCTATGGTCTCCTGCCCCAGAAGCGCAAAGGCATCATCGGTGGGGGCAAATACCGTATAGGATTCACTGGTATCGGAGAGAGTCGCGTCGAGACCCGTGGCCTGAAGAGCCGCAACCAGAGTGGTAAAGTTGCCATCGGCTACAGCGACATCAACAATCGTTGTGGCTGTAGGTTCCGGGGTGGTATCTATTGGGGTATCTGTCTCATGAATGCTGGTGTTGCTGCTTCCGCAAGCCTGTAAAAAAAACAGGCTCACAACTGTGATGCCGAATAACTTTAGTGTTTTCATTTCGTTACCCTCGAGTTCTTATAATCATTATTTTTGTTTTCCAGTTACGCCTGAAAAATCACTCCAGATCACAGGAGTAATTCAGGCGAGTAAATCTGAGGGAAATCAAACTGGTAATTCAGAACTGATATAGGGAGATAAAAATCAGCTTAATTGAGGGTTGCAGACCAATTATGGCTTTGGATTCAAAGCTATAAAAAGCGCCAAAAAAAACCCCTTTGTAAAAAGAGGCTTTTTGTAGATTTTAAGCTAGACCGCAAGATTTAAAATGCTTTCTGGTACCCAAGAATAAATTGATAATCTGTATCCATCTGCAGATTATTCTTCTCTTGCTGGATAGGCTTGATCAACTCCAATCCAAATCTGTCGCTTTTCCCGGGAAGAATATGGGTCAAGAAATTTACACCCAGTGCAAAATGCACTTCTCTGCCGCCATAATTTTCCGGATTTGCGGTTTGAACTGGCGCGCTAATCATAGGGTTTCTTCCGGATAGTTTGTCCTGATAAACAACCTTTAGTCTGGAAGAGAAAGAAACCGACTTGTTGAGTGCATATTGCAGCCATGTGTTTAGTTCCGTCTGGTCACCAAAGGACCAGTCATTGTCGGAAACAACAAATCTTGATCGCAACTGGTTACCCCAGACCACTTTTTCACTCAGTGTTCTCAGGTTGGTTAACCCCAGCACTAACCTGGTAGCATCATCTCCAGCTTGCATACCATAGGGTAGGATCATTTCCATGTTCATGCCCATTGGGGTTAGAACAACATCTTTTGCCTTATTGTCACCGATAGATTGTTGTACAGTGACTTCCCCGTGCCATCTGGAGGTATCTGTCTCCTGCAGCTTGATCAGGGCACCCAGAGAAATATCGGAGATATCGCTGGAAGAAGTACTGAAGCTGCCTATAAGGTTACGTCCCATCATTGGCTGATAGCTGTTGAGGGTCATATCTTTAGACATAGACATAACCATGGCCATCAGAGTAACTCTGTCAGAGGGCGCATACATGGCGCCAATCATGGTCATTTTCATATCCATCTCTGTTGGCACTACGGAAAGATTTGCGGGCATATCTCCAAGGGGATTTGGCATCGCCAGAATCTGTGAATTCGAGATACTCTTGCCATCGAGAAGATTACCGCTCATATCCATATAGCCCTGACGGACAGATATCATCGATTCGCCTTTCTTATGATAATGATCGGCCATAACACCTATGGGCGCGTGGTCGATGGCGCCCATAGCAGAGTCGGAATATGCAGTTAATGAAAGGCTGGATAAAATTAAAAATAGCAGAATAGATTTAAAAACATGCATATGAAAAGCTCTTTGTGTGTTTTTGAGAAAGGAGTAAATTAGGCTACTATTTTATCAACAGCACTTGGTTGGCAATATGTGACAAATTGTCGCAGTTGGCTTAAAAAACAGTCCCATCAAATAAACGGAATTAACAAAAAAAAGAAGCTTGGATATGCATTACAGATCGGCAATTTCCCTTGCCAATTTAATTTTATTGACTGCTGAGTGCAGCCGCTAAACACTATTGCAGCGCTGCGGCGGCTCGCTCAAATAGATTGCCGGCATAGTTGATAACATGAAAAATAATACTCTGCTCATTAGTGCCGGTTACCAGATGGGCTCCGGGGCCTTGGGCATAGATCGCCACATCCTCGCCACCATGGGTCTCTGATTTTCTTGGCACCAGTGCTTCCTGATGGAATCCGGCAGTTTCGGTGTCTACTTTGCTTAAATCCTGACGACCGGCAAGCGGACCGTTGTGATAACTATGGTCAGCATTAGTCTGATCCAATAGATCCCTGTAACCCAAACCATTGGCATAACCCAGTGTGGTGTATGGCATACCATCTGCAGCCAATGCCGGCTTATCTGAGCCCACATTGATCACCTTGCCGAGGATCGGATTTCCGCGCTTGGGGTAACCGGCCATGGTAAATACATGACTGTGGTCAGCGGTCACAATAATCAGTGTTTCCTCTGTATTGGTTTTATCGACGGCGCTCTGCACTGCGCGGGAGAACTCAATAGTGTCCTCAAGTGCCGCATAGGCGCTGCCGGCGTGATGACCGTGATCAATTCTTCCGGATTCAACCACCAGTAAAAACCCTGCCGGATTATTATCGAGAATTTCAATCGCTTTAACCGTCATTTCCGACAGCGAGGGTTCGCCAGCAATATCATTATGTCGGTCTGCGGCGTAGCGCATATGGGATTCATTAAACAGGGCAAAGAGTTGCTCAGTCGAGCTGGTATCAAGCTTATCAAAGCCCTGCTGGCTATCTATATAGACACCGGAGGGATTGAGGCTCGCCCACTCTTCAACCAGATTGCGGCCGTCCGTGCGGTCCCCTTCTATCTCACTTTCAGCATCACTGCTGTTGGCAGATTCGAGATTGGGTAAGAAATGCCGGCGACCGCCACCCATAACCACTTCGATTCCGTCGATTGCGGCGCTGCTGTATTTGCTCTGCAGATTGGCTTTAAAGTTTATTAACTGAGAGGCGATATCTTCGCAGCCAGCGGCTAAGGCTTCGGCGGGTAATGTTGAGTTATCTTCCCAGTCGCGCTCGGGAGACTTGGCATAGGTTGCTGCAGGCGTGGCGTGGGTGACTCGTGCCGTAGTGACAATACCGGTGGATAAACCGGCTATTTCGGCTAACTCCAACGCTGTAAATACCTGATTGCCGGCAATCGATGCGCAGTCTCCACGGATAACATCTTCATCCACACCCAGAGTCCCGGCATCAGTTTTGATACCACTGATCATTGCTGTCATGGTTCCCGCAGAATCTGGCGTCTGTGCATCGACATTATAGGTTTTAGATAGACCGACAAAGGGAAAGCGATCAAAACTCAGGCTGTTTTCTTCGCCCAGACCGCCCTTCTGCTGACCGTCGAGAATACGCGCTGCGGTTACTGTTGATACGCCCATACCATCGCCGACAAATAGAATAATATTTTTCGCTGAACCGGCCTGAGTTGCTAGACGCTGAATTTGGCTATTAGTGCTAGCCACCGCAGCAGCTGACTCTGTGTACCAGTTATTTTCGATGGTATTGAGTATTTCACTGTCAGCACCACTGGTGCTTGCACTTTTAATCTCAGTATCGTTGATAAACAACCATCCCGATAGAAGTAGGAAGATTGTCAGGGTCAGAAACAGCGTTGATTTATTCATAGGTTTTCCAGGCAAGCAGAATTTTTTAAAAAGCTTATCCGGAGATTATGACATTGAAACGACTAAAAAGAGAAAACTACTGATTGGACTTAATCGAAGTGCAACAACTCGTCGATATTGAGGTTGTGAGCTTTAGCAATTTTGAACAGCTGCCACAGGGAAACAATGGCTGTTGGATCCTGCTCCATACGTTGATACTGACGAACCGAGAGTTCGTATTCGGCCATATCTTCCTGAACAAGATCCCGTTCATTGCGCAACGCCACTATGCGCTTTTGCAGTTTTTCCTGAAACTGTAAAAACTCATCGTAGTAAATTGAATCTGCGTTTGGGCGCTGCATAACGGTTTTCTTAAATTCCTCTTGACCTTGCTAGCCAAGCTTGGCATATTCAAAATCACAGCAACACGCCATGCTTGACGTAGAAAATGTAGAACGGGCCAGCGGCGAAACAAGGAATTGTTTATGTTGCATAAACAGGGAGCTCCACGAGCTCTTTCTTTAACAACTAAAAGCAAGGAGCTATAACCGTGAAGCTATT
This sequence comes from uncultured Pseudomonadales bacterium, assembly GCA_943846685.1. GTDB lineage: Bacteria > Pseudomonadota > Gammaproteobacteria > Pseudomonadales > Porticoccaceae > HTCC2207. The sequence continues at coordinate 1,036,799 of OX044363.1, read as the reverse complement.
GGTGTCTTTTAAACGACTCTCGATCACTCTAATTTTGTTCGGTACACTGGTCGGGTGTACTATTAATTCTACGCAGCCCAACTATGATTTGGATTCCCATATCCTGATGCGCAGCGCTATCTTCACCCAGCGCGAATTAATTAACAGTCTGCTCGATGACCCGACAGGCACGCCAAGTGCCAATAGCGCTACCCTGCTGAACAGCTATTGTGATCTGGTTAAGCGCAAAGTAATTTATATATCCATAGACAACCTTCCCCAGCAGTGCAGCGATCTAGAGATTAACCATCAGACGCTCAGCTGTGCAAAGAAATTCCATGAATGCACAACCCTGTGTTCACTGCGCACCGATAGCTGTCAGTCCTGTACAACCAAGGCTAAACGATGTCTGGAGTAAAAGTGCATAGATTAATAGTGTCTGAAGTAAGGCCACTGATTGTTCTAGCCAGCGAAGCGCTGTAAGCTACAGCGCTTATACAAGAGCCTCTTCCACCCGCTTTTATCGAGATTAACCTGTGTCCAAAGCCTTTACTTATCCAGCCCTGCGCTCGACTCGCGAAAACTTTAAATGCCCGAGCTGCAGTCAGGCGCTGACGCTAAATGCCGAGTCGCAACCCAAGACCTACAGTTGCACTAACAGACACAGCTTTGATATGGCGCGTGAAGGTTATCTCAATCTGCTGTTAGCCCAGCATAAGCGCAGCCGCAATCCCGGTGATAGCGACGATATGATTCGCAGTCGCCAGAGATTTTTAACCGCCGGATACTACAGCCCGCTATCCGAAGCCATAGTCAATCAGGTGGCCAACTCAGCCAGTGGTTCTGATCAGACATTAATCGACCTTGGCTGTGGCGAGGGGCACTATATGCAGCAGCTGCGGAATGCACTTCCAGATCTAAAATTGCTCGGTATAGATATCTCTAAATTTGCCGTACGTCTGGCGGCTAAACGCAAGATGGATGCACGGCTAGTTGTCGACAGCGCTTTTAATATCCCTCTCTTTGAAAACCGAATTGATACCGCTATCTCGGTGTTTTCTCCCATCAGGAGCGAAGAGACGGCTAGAATACTTAAACCCGGCGGCACACTGATACTGGTTGGCCCCGGCGAGGAGCATCTCTCTGGGCTCACCGCACTTATCTATGACAAGACGGTCCCCCATGCCGGCAATCCACTGGAGGCCACAGCACAGTTTGCACTGCAGGAAACCATTGAGATCAAACGCGATATCTCAGTTGAGGGCAGTGACATTCTCGATCTGCTAACCATGACTCCCTACTACTGGCACAGTCGTCCAGAGCAGCAGCAGATGTTAGAAAAACTCGAAAAGTTAGAAACGCGTATTCATTTTTATCTGAAAATCTATAAAAATGGGAGTTCTGAATAAAGCAGTCCAATTTGAGCACATTATGATTCCCGCAGAAAAACAATTTCTTCAGCGCAATAAACTTCCAGACAGCTATCTCGAGAGTGCTAACCGGTGGTTCGCCCCGCTTGTCGCCGAGTTTTCCGAAGCACTTACACTTAAATCACCGCTTATTATTGGCATCAATGGCACTCAGGGCTCGGGGAAATCAACTCTCGCTGACTATCTGTGCACTATGCTCGGCGAACACAAGCTAACGACTGTGTCGCTCTCGCTGGATGATTTTTACCTGACCCGTGCCGAGCGCCAAACTCTGGCAGATACGGTGCACCCGCTATTAAAAACTCGCGGCGTGCCCGGCACTCATGATATTGCTCTGGCCTTAAACACCATCAATAGCCTAATAGAGGGTTTAGGGGAGACACTGATTCCGCGCTTTGATAAAAGCACCGATGATCGTCACTTAGAGGCTGACTGCGATCTGGTTAGCGGCGCTGTTGATGTGATTATTTTTGAAGGCTGGTGTGTAGGTGCCAAACCACAGCCTGAAGCGGCACTGGCACAAGCTGTTAATAGCTTTGAACAGGAAAAGGATGCGAATAGTAGCTGGCGCAACTTCGTCAACAATACTCTGGCCAGTGATTACCAACCTCTTTTCGACCGTATTGATAAGCTGATCATGCTCCGTGCGCCCTCTTTCGACACCGTGTTTAACTGGCGTCTGGAGCAGGAACAGAAAATGATTGCGCGACTGGCAGAGCAAAACGAGGCCGACACCTCAGGGGTAATGTCGGAAGCTCAGATTGCCGAGTTTATCGCCCACTATCAGCGTATCACCGAGTTCAGTCTTGAGGAGATGCCAGGCCGTGCAGACTATCTGTTCCAGCTAGACTCTCATCGACAGATTATTAGTTATGCCAAACTCGGCTGTGCATAAATGAATTTTGGTCTACGATTATTTTCAATAGCTTTAAAGTTTTCATCGATAACTGACTGAGAGTTGTAAAAACCAAACTGAAGAAGGAAGATCACAATGGAATACAGCATCGCAATTATTCTGATCGCACTACTGCAATTTATTTTCTTTACTGGCCGCACCGGTTTTAGTCGCGGTAAATATGATATCAAAGCACCAAAAACCACTGGCAATGAACGCTGGGAAAGAATCTATCGAATCCAGCAAAATACCATGGAACAGCTGGTGATATTTATTCCGGCGACAGTTATTTTTAGTCTGTATGTGAGTGAGACCTGGGTTTTACTGCCGGGGATATTATTTGTTGTCGGCCGCCATATTTACTCGCGACTCTACCTGCAGAGCCCCGAAAATCGAGGCCCCGGCATGGTATTGAGTCTGTTTAGCAATATTGCGCTAGTGGTAGGCGGTTTAGTCGGTCTGTGCCTAAGCCTGTTTTAGGCAAAGGCGTGACGTAAGACAATAGTCTCAACACGGTCAGGGCCGGTTGATACTACATCGACCGGTGCGCCAACCAGCTCTTCAATGCGGTTGATATAGGCGCGGGCATTGGCCGGCAGGCTATTTATATCCTGAGCACCTACAGTGACTTCACTCCAGCCCGGCATCGTTTCATAGATTGGCTCAAGGCCTTCAAAGTCATCTGAGTGGGAGGGAACGCCCACCTCTTCTCCTGCGCTGTTTTTATAGCCAACGCAGATATTAACTTCGTTCAAACCATCAAGAACATCCAGCTTGGTAAGACAGATACCAGAGATACTGTTGATCAGTACCGCCTGTTGCAGAGCTACGGCATCAAACCAGCCACAGCGACGCTCGCGGCCAGTGGTGGTGCCAACTTCGTGACCTTTAACACTGAGGTAAGTGCCGGTCTCACAGTGCAGTTCTGTGGGGAAAGGACCTGAGCCAACACGAGTTGTGTAAGCCTTGGTAATACCCAGTACATAATCGATATACAGCGGGCCAAAACCTGTGCCCGTGGCTGCGCCACCGGCAGTGGTGTTTGATGAGGTCACAAAGGGATAGGTACCGTGATCAATATCCAGCAGTGATCCCTGAGCGCCTTCGAAAAGAATATCGGCACCAGCTTTGCGGGCATCGTGAAGAATTTTGGTGACATCGGCTTTCATCGGCAGCAGTGCAGCGGCCCAGTCTTTGGCTTCAGCCAGTGTTTTATCAAAGTCGACTGGCTCGGCTTTGTAGTATTCGGTAAGTGCGAAGTTATGGTAGTCGAGGACTTCTTTCAGCTTGACCGCAAATCGCTCCATATTGGCCAGGTCACCGAGACGCAGTCCGCGACGCGCGACCTTGTCTTCGTAGGCGGGGCCGATACCGCGTCCAGTAGTGCCGATTTTGGCATTGCCACGGGCGGCTTCACGGGCCTGATCCAGAGCAATATGATAACCAAGAATCAGAGGGCAAGAACCGGACACTTTAAGGCGATCACGCACTTCAACGCCGCGCTCTTCGAGCATGGCTATTTCTTTAAGCAGCGCATCTGGGGCGACAACCACACCGTTGCCAATCACACAGGTGACATGGTCGCGCAAAATACCCGAAGGGATAAGGTGCAGTGCGGTTTTCTTTCCATCGATAACCAATGTGTGGCCGGCGTTGTGACCACCCTGAAAGCGTGCCACAACGGTTGCTTTATCGGTTAACAGATCAACGATCTTACCCTTGCCTTCGTCCCCCCACTGGGAACCAAGAATAACGACATTTTTACCCATAATTTTGCTTGCTCGAAAAGATTACGCTGCCAAAACTGTCCGTTTAGGCGAGCTTTTGAATAACAAATTGACCCTCTACTTCTACAAGTAGACGATCACAATTTACTTCACTGTAGTCAATGTGCTGGCCTTCGAAACCCTGTACCACACGGTTGCCCTGGCTGCGCAACAGAGCGGTCTGCTCGGCTGCCTGAGGGTTTGCGCTATGGGGTACAAAGATGCCGGGCACAGAACTGTGGCCACTGACACTTTGGCTAACCAGTGACTTCAGATTAAATGCAAATCCTGTTGCGGGACGCGGGCGACCAAATGCTTCGCCAACGTGATCATAACGTCCACCATTTCCCAGTGCCTTGCCGTAACCCTGGACATAGGCGGCAAAAACAATACCGGTGTGATAGTGGTAACCGGGCATTTCGCCCAGATCTAAATAAACACTGACATCTCGGTCGGCTATGGCTTCCACTACAGCTTCAAGCTGCGCTATAGCATCGAGTACAGGTTGCGGCGCACCGGCGAGTTTTTCTTTGGCGGCGGCCAGCACTTCGACACTACCGGTCAGACTGGGCAATATATTTAACCAGTTGGCCAGCTGTGGATCGCTGATATTGCGCTCTATCCACTGGCTCAGCTCGCGGCTGGCCTTGCGCTGTAATAGTTCAAACAGTTGGGACTCTAAATCTTGATTGAGGTCGGCATCCGCCAACAGGCCGCGGAATATATCCACGTGGCCGAGATCTAGGTGCACATTTTTAACACCGGAGGTTTTTAAACTTTGCAGAAACAGTTCGATCACTTCGATATCGGCGGCCATAGTGGCTTCACCAAACAATTCGACACCCAGTGAAATTGGCGTGCGTGATTCCAGCGGGCCGCGCGGACGTGTATGCAGAACTGTGCCTGCATAACAGAGTCGACTCGGACCTTCGCGGCGCAGGCTGTGGGCATCCATTCGGGCGGCCTGAGGTGTGATATCGGCACGAATGCCCATCATGCGACCACTGAGCTGGTCGGTAATACGGAATGTCATCAGGTCGAGATCGGAACCGGAACCGCTGAGCAGTGAATCGGTAAATTCAACCATTGGCGGGATTACCAGGTCGTAACCCCAGTTGTGATAGAGGTCGAGAAGTTGACGACGCAGATACTCTACTACCTGAGCGCGCTCTGGAAGCACCTCATCAACACCGTCTGGCAGTAACCAACGATCTGCAATTGTCATGGTGGTCTTTAAACCTCTACCTGTAAAACCCTTTGACGCTGAGCGATATCCGCGGGGATATGTCTCAACGCAATAAAAATAATAAGCCGGCGCCAGCTAACATGCTAAAAAAGCCCACTGCGCGCATGGTTCTGTCGTCAACCGTGGCTAACAGCTGGACCATATTCCGCCATCTGGCTGGGGATAAAAAGGGGATTATCCCTTCTAACACTAGCATCAGGCAGATTGCTGTACCAATATCTTTAAGCACGACCATTAACCACAATAAGCATCCCCAAAATCGGCACAAAAAAACCGGGGCGAACCCGGCTTTTTGGATTTTAACAAAGTGCTATCAATGTGTCAGAAATTTTTACATTAAAATTTCTGACGATAGCCGAATAATCGACGCAGGCGCCGATTATTTACCACTCTGCTTGTTCAGGTATTTAAAGAAATCACTGTCTGGCGCAATTAGCATCACATCGCCTTTGTTGGCAAAGGAGAGCTTGTAGGCATTCAAACTGCGCATAAACGAGTAAAACTCTGGATCCTGCTGATAGGCATCAGCATAGATACCTGCCGCTTCTGCATCTCCAGTACCGCGCAGTTGCTCGGCATCACGATAGGCGTTGGCCAGTTCGATGGTGCGTTCACGATCTGCAGAGGCGCGAATTCTCTCGGCTTTTTCCTTACCGGTTGATCGCAGTTCGCGAGCTTCTTTCTCTCGCTCGGCGGTCATACGGCGGAATACCTGACTGCTGACTTCCTGAGGCAGGTCGATACGCTTAACTCGAATATCGACCACTTCAATACCCAGACTGTCACGCACTGAGGCATTTAGCTCCGAGGTAATATCTTCCATCAGTGCATCGCGCTCACCAGAGACCACTTCGTGCAGGGTACGGGTACCAAACTGATTTCTCAGCCCGTTGTTAACACGATTGGCCAGACGGTTGTGCGCCACTGTTTCAACGCCACCAGTGGCCTTGTAGTAAGTCTCAACATTGGCGATACGCCATTTGGCATAGGAATCTACAATCAGACGTTTCTTCTCAACCGTGAAAAAGCTCGCTGGCTGTGCATCTACGGTGAGAATTCGCGCATCGAATAGACGCACATCATCGGCCAATGGAAGTTTCACGTGAATGCCCGGCTGAATATCGGCTTCAACAAGCTTACCGAAACGCAGTTTTACACCACGCTGTGTTTCGCTGACAACATATAATGTGCTGCTGGCGATAATCAAAAGAACCGCCAGAGTAATAACAGACTTTAATAAATTGCTCATCGTCTTCTCTCCGAATTTGATTCTACGTTGCGCTGCAGTTTCTCAATAACCTGATTAGAGATTCGATCAATCAGCTCTTCGCTGGTGGAGTCATCTCTAAGCTTGGATTGACTGCCCTGCTGGATAAGTTTGTCGAGGGGCAGATAGAGCATATTGTTGCCGCTCTCTGCATCGACGAGAATCTTGGTGCTGTTGATCATGACCTGCTCAACCGCATCCAGGTAGAGACGCTCACGAGTCACTTTTGGGGCTTTTTCATACTCGGTAAGCAAGTTGACGAAGCGCTGGGCTTCACCCTCTGCCTTGGAGACTACCTGAGACTTATAACCCTCAGCTTCTTCGCGCATACGCTGAGCTGCACCACGGGCTTCAGGGATAATACCGTTGGAGTAAGACTGGGCTTCGTTGACCAGACGCTCCAAATCTTCACGGGCTTTAATCACATCATCGTAAGCCGACTTAACCTCGGTGGGCGGTCGCGCTTCTTCGATATTGATTTTCACCACGTTGATACCGCTGCGATAAATATTTAAATACTCTTGTAACTTCTCGGCTGTGCTCAGCGCTATTTGCTCGCGACCCGTAGAGATAACACCATCCAATCCTGTGCTACCTACAACATGACGCAGAGCACTGTCAGTGGCGTGCTTAAGACTGATTTCCGGATCGCGGATATTGAGCACAAAGGCTTTGGCATCGGCGATGTTGTATTGCACTGTGAGTGATATCTCGACAATATTTTCATCTTGGGTCAGCATCAAACCGCGGGCTGAGTACTGACGCTCTTCGGTGACTCGAACAGTGGTCACTGAATCGATCAGCTTGGGGTTCCAGTGCAGACCAGAACCAACAGTGTCGTGATATTTACCTAGTCGCAAAACAACCGACTGTTCTTTTTCATCAACCTGGTAGAAGCCCATCAGGCCCCAAAGTATAATGAGAACGGCAAACACAACCGGTAGCAAGCTTTTGCCCTCGCCTCCACCTGAACCACCGCCAAAGCTGCTAAATTTTTTCTTCAGCGCATTCAGTGCCTCATCCAAATCTGGTGGGCCGTCATTGTTTCTGTTGCCGCCCCATGGGTCTTTACCGCCACCCGGTTCGTTCCAGGACATAATCTATCTCCAAAATAAGTAATGTTAACCAGCTGCTCTAATTAGCTCTGGCGCAATTCTAAATCCTTTAACTTTAACTAGCTACTATCTAACTAGTGAATAACCCTAACTAACTACAATGCGACCAAATCCTCTAACTTCAACCCTGCCGCCTTCAGAAGACGGGAAAAATCCATCTCCTGAAGTTTAACTTCCAAATTGATGCAACCATTGTCATCAACCTGCTCATTTAAAACTGCTTTATGGCTGTACATTGCTGCGCGCAGTGCGCCATGCTTTGGCAACAGGTGCAGCGTCTTGTGCACCAGCTGGCCCGGAAGCCGCTCGCTGACCGCCTGAAACAGTAGATCAAAGCCTTCATCATTCAATGCCGACAGCCACACGGCTACTGGCTGACCCTCGGCATTGCGTTCAATACGTGCCACAGAGTCCTCGAGCAAATCGATTTTGTTATAGACCATCAAAGTCGGCAATCGATGTGCATCAATCTCTTTGAGCACCTCTTCTACCCGCTTAATATTAGTCGCTCTATCCTCGGCTGCAGCATCAACCACATGCAGCAATAAGTCTGCATTGGCGGCCTCTTCCAGCGTGGCGCGAAATGCATCGACCAAACGGTGGGGAAGATGGCTGATAAAGCCTACGGTGTCGGCAAAGATGACCGGGCCTTTTTCGGCCACATCGACTTTGCGCATGGTTGGATCCAGGGTTGCAAACAGCTGGTCGGCGACATAAACATCGGCTTCAGTCAGCTTGTTAAACAGGGTGGATTTACCCGCATTGGTATAACCGACCAACGAGACCGCAGGAATTTCAGCGCGATCCCTGGCTCGGCGACCCTGGGCGCGTTGCTTGCGCACTTTTAACAGGCGCGCCTGAATTGATTTGATCCGATCTCGGACCATACGTCGGTCAGACTCAAGCTGGGTTTCACCGGGCCCGCGCAGACCAATACCACCCTTCTGGCGCTCGAGGTGAGTCCAGCCGCGAATCAGTCTCGAGGAGAGGTGCTGCAACTGTGCCAGTTCAACCTGCAGCTTACCCTCGTGGGTACGTGCCCGCTGGGCAAAAATATCGAGAATTAAACCTGTGCGATCGAGAACCCGACATTTTAATTCGGCTTCAATATTGCGCTCTTGGCTGGGAGAGAGATTGTGGTTAAAGATAACCAACTCGGCATCGCTGCTTTTAACCGCTGAACTGATCTCTTCGAGCTTGCCGGTGCCGACAAAAAACTTGGCGTGAGGTGCTGAGCGTGACCCAGTGAGAAATTCAACCGGATCACCCCCTGCAGATATCACTAATTCTTCAAATTCTCGCGGATCTTCAGGTTCCGACTCGCTATTCAGTTTTAAGTGAACAAGAACCGCTCTTTCGCCAAAATCTGGCCGTTCAAAGAATAGTGACACTTAGACTTTCTTAATAATTATCGTCAGAGAAATTTCCATTGTCGAAACCACCCTGAGGATCACCGGAGGACGGATTGGAGCCGCTTGCCGGAAGTTTGACTGCGCGGGAAGGCACAATCGTTGAAATTGCGTGTTTGTAAACCATCTGGCTCACGGTGTTTTTTAGCAGTACAACAAACTGATCAAATGATTCTACCTGTCCTTGTAGCTTAATGCCGTTAACTAGAAAAATGGATACTGGAACACGTTCTTTTCTTAAGACATTAAGAAAAGGGTCTTGTAAATTGTGCCCTTTTGACATTGATACTTCTCCTTTAAATACTCAAAAAACGTTGCAATTTTGCAACAAAAAACGCAGGTCAAACTCGACCTACAACTAATATTAACCTTCCCTGTTCGTACACTATATGGGCGCATCAGTAAGCTTTTTCAAGGCCAACGGCAACATTCTATCAACTGAAAGGAAATCTGTCTCAGTATCTGTTTGAATTTCGCAGCTTCCAGGCCAGTTTCGCAACCAAGTAATCTGTCTTTTCGCCAACTGGCGAGTTGCGGCTATGGCTTTTTCGACCGCCTCATCCAAACTGCACTGGCCATCCAGATACTGCCAAAGCTGCCGATAACCCACCGAGCGAATAGCCGGTAAATCCCCGTGCAGGTCGCCGCGCTGATAGAGCGCCTTCACCTCAGCTTCAAAACCCTGATCCATCATTGATTTAAATCTGTCTTCTATACGCTGATGGATGAGCTTGCGGTTCACTGGCATCAGCGCCAATTGCTTGATCGCATATTTTTCCGAAATACCGCCAATATTTTCTTCAAGTCGCAGTGTCGACATGGGTACACCGCTAACCAAATAGACCTCCAGCGCACGCTGGATACGCTGAGAATGATTGGGGTGCAATCTGGCGGCTGTATCCGGATCTACCGCTTGCAGCTGTTTATAGACAGCGGGCCAGCCTTCACTGTCCGCCTGCTGTTGAATCTGGTCGCGAATTTCACCATTGGCCTCGGGCATTTTCGACAGGCCTTCGAGCAACACTTTAAAATAGAGCATGGTGCCGCCGACTAACAATGGAATATTTCCACGGGAGGTAATCTCTGCCATCACACGGGTCGCATCGGCGAGAAAATCTGCCGCTGAATAGGCATCCAGAGGGTCGCGAATATCAATTAAGTGATGGGGAGCTTTTTCAAGGGTCGCGCGATCCGGTTTGGCGCTACCTATATCTAGCTGGCGATAGACCTGCGCCGAGTCGACATTAATTAACTCTACCGGAAAATGATCCTGCAGGGCTATGGCCAGATCGGTTTTACCGCTAGCAGTTGGTCCCATCACAAATATGGCGGGTGGTTTATCAGTTGCTGTCACCCGCTTATCGCCCACGCAAAAATAGTTTATCTAATTGATCGAGGGTCAGCTGAGACCAGGTCGGTCGACCGTGGTTGCACTGGCCGCTTCTCTCCGTGGCTTCCATATCCCGAAGCAGGCCATTCATTTCCGGAATGGTTAACTTGCGGTTGGCGCGCACTGAACCATGGCAGGCCATAGTGGAAAGTATTTCATTGATATGATCTCTAATTCGCTCCGAGGTACCGTGCTCAAGTAGATCTGAGAGTACATCGCGCAACAGCGCTTCAACTTCTGAGCCACGGAGTATTGCCGGTATCTGCCGCACGATAATACTTTCAGCAGCAGCTCGCTCAATGGTAAAACCGAGCTTAGTAAAAATATCATTGTGCTGTTCTGCGGCATCCGCCTCGCGCTGGCTAACCGCCAAACTTTCCGGAACCAGCAAGGGCTGGGAAACCAGCCCCTGATCATCAAAGTCACGCTTCATTCGCTCATAGGTAATCCGCTCATGGGCGGCATGCATATCGACAACAATTAATCCCTCGCTGTTTTCAGCGAGAATGTAGATGCCTTTAAGCTGGGCTATGGCATAGCCCAGAGGCGGGACATCCTGCTCGGCATTAAAGTCCAGCTGGGTTTTCGGGAGGCTGGCCTGATCAGTAGTGTAAAGACTCTGGTAGGCGGCCATCGGGGCCGCAGCACCATGGCTTGACGGGCGATGATCGGAAAACTGCATGGAAGGCTGCCACTGACTGTTCTGCTGAAGAGCCTGTTGATCCGACTGCGGAGAAAACGGCTGGCCCGAATTACCCGGAATAGAAGAGTCATTGGACTGCAAATGATCCTGGGGACGATCCTCAGCCAATGCCTTCTTGATAGTTGACGAAATAAAACTGTGAATAGAGCCACTCTCACGAAAGCGCACCTCATGCTTGGTGGGGTGCACATTGACATCCACATCTGCCGGCGTAATTTCCAAAAACAGCACATAGGCCGGATGCCGTCCATGATAGAGAACATCCTGATAGGCCTGTCGCACCGCGTGGGAAACTACCTTGTCACGTATGGATCGACCATTGACAAAAAAGTGCTGTAAATCGGCCTGACTGCGGGAAAAGGTTGGCAGACCGATCCAGCCCCAGAGGCGCAGGCCGTGGCGGTCATTGTCCACATAAAGAGCCTGCTCCATAAAGGGTGTACCGCAGATATCCGCAACCCGCTTCTCCTGCTCCAACTGGGTAGCTGCAGGTCGCAAGCTGATTTGAGCACGCTGGTTGTGACGCAGATTAAAGGCGACATCAAAACGGCTCAGGGCGAGCTTCTTAATGCTTTCATCAATACGGTTATATTCGGTTTTTTCGGTGCGCAAAAATTTACGTCGCGCCGGGGTATTAAAGAATAGATCACGAACTTCGACACTGGTGCCCACAGGGTGAGAAGCTGGCTGAATATCAACTTCCATATCACGCCCTTCAGAGACTGCTTTCCAAGCCGTGCCTTCACCGTGATTGGAGGTCAGGCTAAGTCGCGAGACCGAGGCAATACTGGCCAGAGCCTCACCACGAAAACCAAGCGAGGAGACTGCTTCGAGATCTTCTAGGTTACCTATCTTGCTAGTTGCGTGACGGCTAAGTGCCAAGGGAAGATCGTCTTCACCAATACCGCAGCCATCATCGCGAATTCTGATTAGCTTAACGCCGCCCTGTTCTATATCTATATCAATGCTCTGGGCACCGGCATCGAGGCTGTTTTCAACCAGTTCCTTTAGCACCGAAGCGGGACGCTCCACCACTTCACCCGCAGCAATCTGATTGGCTAATTGCGGACTGAGAACCTGAATAACGGGCATAACTGGTGACCTTCTTTTGGTATTTAGCTGTTTTAACTGGGTTTACTGTCGGGCGGGGATAATAATTTTTTGGCCCACTTTAATGGTGCTGGAACCCATCTTATTGTAGCTCAGAATGGTAGCCACTGAGGTATTGTAACGTTGGGCAATATCCGACAATGTATCGCCGCGGCTAATGGTATAACTGCGTTCACGCTTGCCTTTATTGGCCGCCAGCGAGGTACCTTCGGGCGTGTTATCGGTGTAGTAACTGACCAATCCATTGTAGATCGCTGCGGCCATTCTTTGCTGATAGGCGCCGCTGCTTAACTGGCGAGCTTCTTTGGGGTTGGATATAAAGCCGGTCTCGATCAGCAGTGAGGGAATATCCGGAGATTTAAGCACCAGAAACCCGGCCTGCTCAACGCGCTTTTTATGTAATCTGGCCACGCCGCCCATATTTTTTAAGACATATTTACCGGCGTCGAGACTGCTGCTAAGGGTCGCTGTCATAGACAGGTCTAATAGCACCTCACGTAAAAATGGATCTGTATTATCGAGATTTAACGAACCTTCAGCACCACCAATTAAATCGGCACGGTTTTCCTTTTTAGCCAAATAGCGTGCTGCCTCACTGGTCGCGCCCTTGGTCGACAACGCATAGACCGAGGCACCATTGGCCTGAGGATTGGTAAACGCGTCCGCATGGATAGAGATAAAGAAATCCGCACGACTTTTACGGGCGATAGCGGTGCGTTTGCGGTGGGCAAGGTAGTAGTCTCCGGTACGCACTAACTCGCCTCTGAAGTCCGGGTTTTTATCGAATAGCTTTTCCAGACGCTGAGCTATTTGAAAAGCCACCACCTTTTCACGGATACGTTTTGGGCCTATAGCGCCGGGATCTTCACCGCCGTGGCCAGCGTCAATGGAGATAACAATTGGGCGATTATCGTTTGGCAGTACTTTACTGACCGATTTTTTTGCCACCTTCTGAACAGTATCGTAAAGATCGATAACCAATCGATCGCCATACTGTTCATTGGCCTTTAGGGTAAAGCTATTGACCCGCACCTGCTGCTTCAACTCGAGCACAATACGCAGATCGGAACTGCCGCGAAGTCCGGAGCGAATATTACTGATTGGGGTTGGCGAGATATCCAGTTTATCCAGATTGGCTTTCAGGCCTGTATTTTTAATATCAATAACCAGACGGCGCGGGTTATCCAGAGAGAAATATTTGTAGTCAAAGGCCTCGTTGATATCCAGTACCAGACGGGTGTTATCCGGCGCACGCCAGATTCGCGCACTGTCAATATCTGCAGTGAAAGCAGGGCCGGCAACCACTGTTGCCATCAATATAAATGCTGCTATTACCTGTAGGCGCAAATCAAACCCCATCTCTCATCAATTTTATTTTTATAATTCTTTCTTACAATTTTTCCAGAGCCGAAATAACCTTTTGTCCCTGATCAGTGCCGGCACTCAAACTAAGGGTTCGACCCGCACCGGTTTGGATAATTCCAATTTTTATATCCGCCTCTGGCAAAAATCCCCGCCCCAATTCTGGCCATTCTATCAAGCATAGGCACGCCTCTACTAGATAGTCGCGAAAGCCCATATATTCAAGCTCTTCTGGATCGATTAATCGATAAAAATCAAAGTGGCAAACTTTGCCTAGCGGCAGTTCGTAGGGTTCCACCAGAGTGTAAGTAGGACTTTTCACCGAACCACTGTGGCCGAGACCCTTTAAGATACCGCGGCTAAGGGTGGTTTTACCCACACCCAAATCACCGCTTAGGGCGATTAACACAGCCTGTTTATTGCAAGCTTGGGCATTATCAGCTTGAACCTTTTCACTAGAGACGGCACTAAGCGCGCTGGCAAGCCTGCCGCCAAATTCTAGCATCAGCAACTCACCCTCTATTTCAAGGGTTAAAGGCCTGTCACTCACAGATCAGCACCGTTTAAAATTCCCCGCAGATAAGCTGTGATATCAGTTGCGGTAAGCCCGCGAGCACCGCGCTCTTCTACCGCCAGATCCGCCGCCGCTGAATGAAGACAACAACCCAACTGGGCTGCCTGCGATGGCTCGAGACCCTGCGCCAACAATCCACCGATAATGCCCGACAGCAGATCACCCATTCCAGCCGTTGCCATACTCGGGTTACCGTAGGGGCAGACCATAACTTGGTCGCTGTCGGCACTGGCAATAAGCGTACCTGCACCTTTAAGAAGTACCACTGCATTAAACTTCTTCTGTAGTGCACGCACCGCAGAAAATCGATCGGCCTGAACCTCAGCAACGCTGATATTTAAGAGTCGCGCAGCTTCAGCCGGATGGGGTGTCATCACCCAGTTGCTGCCATCGGGTTTGGGTACCACCCTTCCCTCGGCAATAATATTCAGTGCATCTGCATCCATCACCATCGGCAGTCCCGTGGCAACAGCTTTTTGCAGCAGCTGCTCAGACCATGGAGAACGACCGAGACCGGGACCAACAATTAATACTGTGGGTTTATCCAATAATGGCTGCAACTCCTGACCGGAAATAATACCGCTGGCCATGATCTCTGGTTGGCGTGCCAAAATCGCTGCAATATGTTGCGGGCGAGTGGCGGCACTCACCAGTCCAGAGCCTATTTTTAAGGCTGATTCTGCAGCCATTACCACCGCACCGCCAAAACCAAGATCACCACCGACCACCATGGTGTGACCAAATTGATTTTTGTAGGCATCGGCATCGCGGTCTGGATAGGCTTCGAGCAGATCATCGAGATTCATCAGCTGCGAGCTACTTGGCTGCTGCTCAAAAAGCGCTTCATCAATATTTAATGAGTGATAAATAATTTCACCGCAGAGAGCCGGCCCGCGACCAGTGAACATACCCTGCTTGGCGGCAACAAAGGTGACGGTAATATCCGCTTTAACTGCAGCATCAGCGGCACTGCCGGTATCACTGCAGAGCCCTGAAGGCAGATCGATGGAGAGTATGGGTAGCGCGGCATTATTGATACAGTGAATAGCTTGCGCATAGGGTTCACGGATTGGCGCATCAACTGTCGGTTGAAAGCCAGTGCCCAATAGAGCATCGACAATCACCCCATCAAATAAATCTATATCTGTTTTAAACCCTTGAAAAGACACTCCAGCCTTTGCGCTGTAGTCTCTCGCAAGAGCAGCGTCCGCAGATAATTTATCGGCAGTGGCCAACTCAATAACCCGAACAGTGAAGCCTTTTTCAGCAGCCAGTGCTGCGACTATATAGCCATCACCGGCATTATTTCCCGACCCGCAAAAAACCGTGATGGTGGATGGCTGGCCCCAGGCATCTATCAGCTCATCAAAGGCAGCGCGACCGGCGCGCTTCATTAAAACGATGCTTGGAATAGCCATCTGTTGAATCGCCAAATGATCGAGTTGACGAACAGATTTGGCATTATATAAAGCGTCTTGAATAACAATGTGCGACATAACCGCAAGTTCCCAGTAAGATTACCGCGATTATATGTCAGATTAGCCCTGAAACCATGACCGAAACCGATAAGCTCGATGATCTAGCGAAAAATATTAAAGCCTGGGGTGAAACTCTGGGCTTTCAGCAGGTGGCTATTTCAAAACCCGATTTGGATAAAGCCTCTGAGCGACTTTTGCAGTGGCTGGATAAAGGTTTTCAAGGGTCGATGCAGTGGATGGGGCATCACGGCGATAAGCGCTATAAAGTTGAAAAGTTAGTTGACCATACGGTGCGAGTTATCTCGGTGCGCATGGACTATCTTAGCGACAGCAATATGATTGCGGTGCTTAAAGATGACAATAAGGCTTATATATCAAGGTATGCGCTGGGTCGCGATTATCATAAGTTGATTCGCAACCGGCTGGCCAACCTCACTAAAAAGATTGAAGCCGAGATAGAACTGCTGGGTCTCGGCGATCTGCAACTGACTCAGCGACCCTTTGTCGACAGTGCGCCGGTCATGGAAAAACCGCTGGCCGCTCAGGCCGGACTCGGCTGGATTGGCAAAAACACTCTGTTGTTAAATGATAAAGCCGGGTCGTGGTTTTTTCTTGGGGAGATCTATATCTCCTTAAAGTTACCGGTAGATAATAATCAGCAAACCGATAAGTGCGGTAACTGTCGTGCCTGTTTAAAAGTCTGCCCAACTAATGCGTTCCCCGAGCCCTATGTTCTGGATGCACGCAAATGTATTTCCTATCTGACCATCGAGAGTCAGGAACCCATTCCTGAAGAGTTGCGCCCACTGATGGGTAATCGGGTATTTGGCTGTGACGACTGCCAGATTATCTGTCCCTGGAATCGCTATTCATCTAAAACTGAGGAAATCGATTTTCGCCCACGACACAATCTGGACAATTCGGAGCTAGTGACTCTTTTTCAGTGGAGCGAAGAGGAGTTTGAAGAGAAAACTCAAGGATCGCCTATTCGAAGAATTGGCTATCAACGCTGGCTGCGCAATCTCTCTGTGGGCCTTGGCAATGCGCCGCCATCTAAACGGATTATTGATGCGCTGCAAAACAAAACTGAGGATTCATCAGCTTTGGTTCGTGAACATGTTCTGTGGGCACTAAAAGTACAGCAGCGCAAACTTGGCGCTGCTGAAGAAATCTCTAAAGACGAATAAACACTTCTCGGTAATAGTCTAATTCGCGAATGGAATCGTGAATATCATCCATCGCTAAATGACTGCCGCGCTTTTTAAAACCATTGGAGAGCTCGGGCTTCCAGCGCTGCACCAACTCTTTAAGGGTGCTGACATCGAGATTTCGATAGTGAAAGTACTTTTCCAGTTCGGGCATATAGTTGGCCAGAAAACGTCGATCCTGACAGATGGAATTGCCACACATAGGAGACTTGCCGGAGGGAACCCACTGACGCAGAAACTCTATGGTTGCAACCACCGCATCGGCTTCTGTGTTAGTGCTCTGACGAACCCGCTCAGTCAACCCAGAGCCACCGTGTTGGCGAGTATTCCACTCGTCCATGCCGTCCAGTAACTGGTCCGACTGATGCACGGCTAATACCGGGCCCTCGGCGAGAATATTTAGGTCTTTATCGGTTACCACGGTGGCAATCTCAATAATTCGGTCGTTTTCAGGACTGAGACCGGTCATCTCTAAATCAATCCAGATCAGGTTCATTGGATTCGGGCTTGGGGTAGCATTGGCCATCTATTTTATTTCCGTAAAATGTTACTTCAGCCGGTTATGCTATATCCTTGCGAACCAGAACGCCAGAGACAGCACTGACTAAGGTGCTGAATCAGCAGTTATTAACCGCATTACGAGACAATGAATGGCCAAACGCAATCTTAGCTTACGACAAAAAAACCGCATCCAGTCCATTCAGGAGCGTCGTCGCGAGCGAGCTATTCTTAAAAATACCGTCACTGATGACGAGCTTGAAAACCTCACTCAGCTCGGCCCTGAGGTACGCGGCACGGTGATTACCAACTTTGGTGCCCAGATTGATATTGAAGGCCTAGAAGGCAACTATAAGGACAAAATTTACCGCTGCCATATCCGCGCCAACCTGGAGCCACTGGTCACCGGAGATACGGTAATCTGGCGTCACGCGGAACCCAATGGCGTGATTGTCGCCCGCGAACCGCGCAACTCTGAACTGCTGCGCCCCGACCCCTACGGCAAGCTGCGCCCTGTGGCGGCCAATGTGGATCGCATCGCGATTGTGTTTGCCGCCAAGCCAACCGCTTACAGCAACCTTATCGACCGCTATCTGATTGCCTCTGAAGCACAGAATATTCAGCCGGTATTGATCGTCAATAAAATCGATATGCTCGAGGGCGGTGAGCATTCCTATATTGAACAGTTAATCAGCGATTACCAAAAAGTCGGCTATGAGGTACTTCAAGTATCAGTAAAGACCGGTGCCGGGATAGATAAGCTAAAAGACTATTTAGCAGCACACACTTCAATTTTTGTTGGTCAGTCTGGTGTCGGTAAATCCTCACTGATCAATCAGCTGGAGCCCGATGCCAATATCCTTGTCGGCGCACTCTCTGAAGGTACTGACAAGGGCACCCATACCACCACCGCTTCAAGACTCTTTCACCTTAAGAACGGTGGCCACCTTATTGATTCGCCCGGGATTCGCGAATTTGCGGTGACCAATTTAAGTGATGAGCAGATTATCGATGGCTTTATCGAATTTAGGCCCTTTCTTGGTCACTGTAAATTTCGCGACTGTAAACACCGGGTCGAACTCGGCTGCGCCCTATTAAAAGCGTCTCAGGAAGGCAAAATACTCGATGTGCGACTGATGAATTATCGCAATATCCTTGCTAGTCAGGATGAGCAATAATGTTAAACTCCGCAGCAGAAAAACAGCCTGTTAACGAATTGTAAAATGACTAATCCTATTCCCCGTCTACTAGAACCCAGCGAGCTGGAAGCAATACTTGATCGCGATAATTTATTAATTGTCGATCTCTGTAATCCGGCCTTATATCAGCACAGACATATTCCCGGTGCGGTCCACTTATCCAGCAGTCTATTGATGGCGGGTAAAGCGCCAACGCCCGGTAAACTGCCTGCTTTGGAGCAGCTCAGCAATATTATTGGCTACCTTGGAATCAATACCGATACTCATATGGTGGTCTACGACGACGAGGGCGGTGGCTGGGCTGGGCGATTGGCCTGGACGCTAGATTTGCTCGGCTACAGCAACTGGTCCTACCTGAATGGCGGTATTGTCTCCTGGGTGAAAGAGGGTTTCCCCACTGAGAGTGAAGCCAATCAGCCGGTTAGCCAGAATACTCAGGTGAGCATTGCCAATCCCTCTGTGCGCAGCGATATAGATTCGATTACCTCTAAGCTGGGCGATGCTAACTTTGCGATCTGGGATGCACGTAGCCCCGGTGAATATCGCGGAGATATGGTTCGCTCAGCTCGTGGTGGACATATTCCCGGCGCAATAAATATTGAGTGGACCGATCTGATGGATCAACAGCGCAATTTGCGCCTGCGCGAGGATGCTCAGGCTATTCTCGACGCGGCGGGATTGACCCAGGATAAAACAATTACCACCCATTGCCAGAGCCACCATCGCTCCGCTTTTACCTATATGGTCGCACGTATTCTCGGCTATAAAAATATCAGTGCTTACGATGGCTCCTGGTCCGAATGGGGAAATCTGGAAACCACACCCGTTGAACTGGGTGGCTAGAAATTAAATGCTACCAAATTAAGAGCTATAAACTATGAATCATCGCGCAGAATTATTTGTTGCCCTGCAACGACTGCTACCAAAACACGCCCTTTCACGACTGATTGCCAAAGCCGCAGAGTCGAAAAATCTGCGTCTGAAAAACTGGTTAATTGAACGAGCTATCAAGGCGTTTGATATTAATATTGATGAGGCGGCCAGCAGCGATATTAACGACTACGAGAACTTTAATAGCTTCTTTACTCGCGCCTTAAAAGATGGCGTTCGCCCAATAGATACTGATAACAATGCAGTTGTCTCTCCCGCTGACGGCGCGGTGAGCCAAGCTGGGCCTATCAATCACCACAGAATTATTCAGGCTAAGGGTAGCAATTACTCGGCGAGCCGTTTATTGGGTAATTCAGAGCAGGCCAAAAGCTATGATAATGGTAGCTTCGCGACCATCTACCTCTCCCCTCGCGACTATCACCGCGTGCATATTCCTGCTGCCGGCAAGTTGCTGAGTACGCGCTATATTCCCGGCGATCTATTTTCGGTCAATGACCAGACCGCTCAGGCACTGCCAAATTTATTTGCCCGCAACGAGCGTTTGGTCTGTGAATTTGAGTCGGAGATTGGCAACTTTGTCGTGGTGTTTGTCGGCGCAATGTTGGTGGCTGGCATTGAAACTGTCTGGGGTGGCTTTGAAACCCCGGGCCGCGGCGCAATCAGAGAGACTGATTATTCCGATCGCGATATTATCTATAAGAAAGGTGATGAGATAGGACGGTTTAAGTTTGGTTCAACGGTTATTCTGTTATTCCAGGAAGATAAAATTGCCTGGCAGGATTCGCTAATGCCGCAATCTGATATCCAGATGGGTGAAAAAATAGCGGTCATTACATAGGGCTTTTATAAACAGATCTTTTAGAGTGAAAGCCGCTGCTTAAGTGCCGAGAACAAACCTCGATTGGGCGCGGCTTTCGACCCACCCATTGCCAGTAGTCCAGCCATCGGTGAATCAAAGGGCTTTGTAATCAGCCGATTTAGCAAATGATCGTCAATATTTAATCTCTCCGGATCAATATCTTTATTAATAGCCAATTTGTTGACCTCAAGGGCTCGTCGAGTACCAAAGCTACCCAACTGGGCGCGGGCCTTCTCTTCATTTTTAAGATCGACAAAAATATAGTTCGCCTTATCAGAGCTGTTTTCCTTTGACTCAAATACCGCCACTCTGGGTGATAGCCGCGACTTGGGGTTTTGCTCAACAACCATACCCAGATCACCGGTGGTTAACTCAACCACTGTTCCGGCCGGATAGAGCCCCACAGAGCGGATAAACTCAACCACCAGATCTTCGGCAAAGGCCTGACCGCGAAGTTCGTAGAGCCGACCCGTGGCTTTAGAAGGGGTCAGGGTTTCGGCCACTTCTCGGGGGTTACAGAGACGATCAAATTCAGAGGCAATTCCAGCGACAGAGGCTAAAAAAGGAATTCGCTTTCCGGAACAGCCTTTGGGAAAACCACTGCCGTCATAGCGCTCACAGTGAAACTTAATAATATTTAATACCCGTCGATTATCAAACTCTGACTGCTTTAGATTCTCCACACTGGCGCTGACAAAACTGCGGTATTCGGCCTCTTCTTCGGCATTTCGATTGGCTTTGCGTAGAAGTGTGCGATCCATGCCGGCCTTGCCGACATCCTTGAGCAGCGTCGCTAGACAGAGGTCTTTTATCTGTTCTATATCGAGGCCAATATGGCGGGCAAACTGGGTTGCCCACAGCGATGAACGAATACTGTGATCGTGGGTATGAGGGTCTTTGGCGCGTAAACGCAGCAGCCAGGTAAAGGCATCGGGACAGCGCACAACACTGTCGACCATGCTGTCGACAGATTCTTGAAGTTGATCGAGATTGAAGTTACCGCCTTTGGTAATTTGCCGGGTTGCGACACTTAGGCATCCCACCAGATTGTTCATCACTCTGCGTGCGGCAGGTATTTCTTTGGCCAGTTCGACAGTTTTATTGTAGATATAAGGTTTTACGACAAAGCTGCGGGGCGCTGAGCTATGAGTATTTCTACTAGAACTTTGATTAACTGGGCTATCGGTATTGATGGTATTTCTACCGACAATCACTGAAGAGCGATCATTTCTATGGGTCGGATTTGCTGAGGCGGCGGTTTTTATATCCAAAGGCGATGCGCCCTTGGCTACATCGATATACACATAGTCGCAGTAGGCTTTTACTCTGGAGGCATCGGCGAGGCTTTTAATCATAAAACCCTGAATGGGAAATGGCGTTTCAGCCCAAGGCTTGTCCAATGCGGAAACAAACATGCCCACTTCGAGTTCGTGAATAAAAACTTTTAACTGCTGTAGAGACATAGCTTTCTACCAGATCTGTGCGTCTAAAATCGCTAAAACACCTTGAACATAAAATGTAACGCTTTCGGATATTCAAAAGCGTGTTCAGGTATCAGTTTTAACAAATATAGACCAAGAACTGATCGAGCTATGGGCTAGTTTTCAGAAAATCTGTGAACTGCATCCACAAAGACTTTGACATGATCTGGATCTATGTCTGGTGTGATGCCATGGCCGAGGTTAAATATATGACCTGAGCCCTGACCGTAACCGCGCATAATGCTTTCGACCTGCGCTTCAATGGTGGCGGGATCGGCGCGCAGAACGGCGGGATCCATATTGCCCTGCAGGGCGACCTGATGACCCACACGGCTTTTCGCTGCGGCAATATCCATGGTCCAGTCGAGCCCCAGTGCATGACAGCCGGTATCGGCCATCGCCTCTAACCAGAGACCACCGCCTTTGGTAAACAGAATCACTGGTACATCGCGACCATCATGGTGAGTAATTAGACCATCGACAATCTTTTTCATATAGGCGAGTGAGAATTCGGCATAGGCTGAGTGGCTGAGTGCGCCGCCCCAGGTATCAAATATCTGCACTGCCTGAGCACCGGCACGAATCTGTGCATTTAAATAATCAATCACTGACAGTGCCAGCTTCTCGAGCAGTTGATGCATTAGTTCCGGCTGGGTGTAGAGCATGGTTTTGGCGCGGGCAAAATCTCTGCTGCTCTGACCTTCGATCATATAGGTGGCCAGCGTCCAGGGGCTGCCTGAGAAACCGATCAGCGGTACGCGTCCGTTAAGTTCGCGGCGAATCATGGTGACTGCATCAGTGACATAACCGAGATCATTGGCGGTATTGATTACCTGCAGATTTTCAATATCAGCTTCGGTGCGCACCGGCTTGCGAAATTTCGGGCCTTCTCCAGTTTCAAAATAGAGACCCAGACCCATAGCATCGGGAATGGTTAAAATATCTGAAAACAGAATCGCGGCATCCATTGCATAGCGCTCGAGGGGCTGCAATGTCACTTCGCAGGCCAGCTCGGTGTTTTTACACAGGCTCATAAAGTCACCGGCCTGAGTTCTAACCGCTCGGTATTCAGGCAGGTAGCGTCCGGCCTGGCGCATCATCCACACTGGTGTGCGGTCGACTGGTTGGCGCATCAAGGCTTTTAAAAAACGATCATTTTTTAATTCGGACATACAATTCCCTTTTGAAACTGGTGTAAAACGCTAAATTTTATACGTCGAGATAATCCAAAATACCTTTGGCGGCTTCTCGACCTTCCCAGACGGCTGTCACAACCAGGTCTGAACCACGGACCATATCACCACCGGCAAATATCTTCGGGTTGGTGGTCTGGAATGGGAATGTCTGCTCTTCTGCGGCCATTACTGCACCCCAGTCATTGGTATTGACTTCAACACCGGTGAGCCATTCTGGTGGGCTGGGTTTAAAACCAAATGCAATCAGTACTGCGTCGGCGGGAAGAATCTCTTCACTGCCAGGAATCACTTCGGGTCGACGGCGACCATTGGCATCTGGCGCGCCCATTTTGGTGGAGACCACTTTAACGCCTTCAACAGAACCATTGCCGACAATCTCAACTGGCTGCATATTAAATTTAAATACAACGCCCTCTTCGCGGGCATTTTTTACCTCACGGCGCGATCCGGGCATATTTTCTTCGTCACGACGGTAGGCACAGGTCACGCTGTCAGCCTGCTGTCGAATAGAGGTGCGGTTACAATCCATGGCGGTATCACCACCACCCAGCACAACAACGCGCTTGCCTTTCATTGAGACAAAATCTTCCGGGGCTTTTTCAAAACCAAGATTGCGATTGACGTTGGAGACCAGGAACGACAGTGCTTCGTGAACGCCCTCTAGATCTTCGCCAGGGAAACCGCCCTTCATGGTAGTGTAAGTGCCCATGCCCATAAATACGGCATCGTAGTCTTTGAGTAGTTCGTCGATCTGGATATCTTTGCCGATCTCTACATTGAGACGGAACTCTACACCCATGCCTTCGAGTATTTCGCGGCGAGTGCGGATTACGGATTTCTCAAGCTTAAATTCTGGAATACCAAAGGTCAGCAGGCCGCCAATCTCTGGATAACGATCAAAAACAACCGGCTTTACACCGTTGCGCACAAGAATATCTGCACAGCCAATACCAGCAGGACCCGCGCCAATAACGGCAACTTTTTTATCAGTCCAGACAACTTTTGACATATCTGGACGCCAGCCCATAGCAAAAGCGGTGTCGGTAATATATTTTTCTACAGAGCCAATGGTCACCGCGCCAAACCCGTCATTCAGGGTACAGGCACCTTCACAGAGACGATCCTGGGGACAGACACGTCCGCAGACTTCAGGCAGTGAATTGGTCTGGTGGCTGAGCTCAGCCGCTTCCATTAAATTGCCTTCAGCAACCAGTTGCAGCCAGTTGGGAATGTAGTTGTGCACTGGGCACTTCCACTCACAGTAGGGGTTGCCACAGGACAGGCAGCGGTGCGACTGATCAGCCGCTTCACCGGCATTAAAGGGGTCATAAATTTCAACAAACTCACCGACACGGCGCTGCATATCGCGCTTTGGTGGGTCTACTCGCTTTATATCGAGAAACTGAAATTGGTTGTTTAGTCTTTCTTGCATAGCTGTTATCTCTATTCTCTAATTGGCTTACTGCGGATTTGCATGGGCCTGAGCCAAAAGGCTGCTCAGACTTGCAGCTTTTGGCTTAACCAGCCAGAACCGCGGTGCATAATCAGAAAAATTATTAATAATGTTTTCGCCCCATTGGCTACCAGTTTCTTTTACATGGTCGCTAATCATATTCTTTAAGAATACGCGATGGGACTCAGTTGCTTCGGTAGTGATGCGCTGTATATCGACCAACTCCATATTGTAACGATCGACAAAATTACGATTCATATCCAGCACATAGGCAAAACCGCCGGTCATACCAGCGCCAAAGTTATAGCCGGTTGCACCGAGGATAGTAACAATACCACCGGTCATATATTCACAGCAGTGATCGCCAGCGCCTTCGGCAACAGCCACAGCGCCAGAGTTGCGAACAGCAAAGCGCTCACCGACCTTACCAGCGGCAAAGATTTTGCCTCCGGTAGCGCCGTAGAGACAGGTGTTGCCCATAATTGGCGTTTCGTTGGAGGCGAATGTGCTGTTCTGCGGTGGGCGCAGTACCAGCTTACCACCGGCCATACCTTTACCGACGTAATCATTGGCATCGCCTTCGAGGTAGATTTCCAGACCACCGGCATTCCAAACACCCAGTGACTGTCCTGCAACACCTTTCAGGTTAAGCCTGATGGGTGATTGGGACATACCTGTATTGCCGTAACGCTTGGCAATCTCACCGGACAACCGCGCGCCGATTGAGCGATCACAGTTACCGACATTAAAGTCAAAGCTTCCGCCAGCTTGCGCTTCGATACTGGGCAGTGCCTGTTCAACCATTTTCTCTGCTAGCTGGCCTTGATCGAAAGGATTGTTTTTCGGCTGAGAACAGGTCTGCGGTTTGCCTTCCAGTTCTGAGCGATCTTCAAGCAGCGGTGATAGTTCAAGATGCTGCTGTTTGCTGGTTTCACCCGGCAGTGTTTCCAGCAGATCAACTCGACCAATCAATTCTTCGAGGGTACGCACACCCAACAGGGCTAACCACTCTCTAGTCTCCATAGCGATAAACTTAAAGAAGTTGGTCGCCATGGCTACAGTACCGCGGTAGTGATCATTACGCAGACGACTATCCTGGGTTGCAACACCGGTTGCACAGTTATTCAGGTGGCAGATACGCAGGTATTTACAACCCAATGCGACCATTGGGCCGGTGCCGAAACCAAAGCTTTCAGCGCCGAGAATCGCCGCTTTAACCACATCGAGACCGGTCTTTAAGCCACCGTCGGTTTGAACTCTAACCTTGTCGCGCAGATCGTTGGCGCGCAGGGTTTGGTGAGTCTCTGTCAGGCCCAGCTCCCATGGAGAACCGGCATGACGGATTGAACTGATCGGGCTGGCCGCAGTGCCACCGTCATAACCGGAGATGGTAATCAGATCGGCATAAGCTTTTGCCACACCTGCAGCAATGGTGCCAACGCCGGGGCGCGAAACCAGTTTGACTGATACCAGCGCATCTGGATTGACCTGCTTGAGGTCAAAGATCAGCTGGGCCAGATCTTCAATAGAGTAAATATCATGGTGCGGTGGCGGTGATATCAATGTGACACCTGGCACCGAGTAACGCAGACGAGCAATCAGGTCATTGACCTTGCCACCTGGCAACTGTCCACCCTCACCGGGCTTGGCACCCTGAGCAACTTTAATCTGCAGTACTTCTGCACTGGAGAGATAAGCTGGGGTTACACCAAAACGACCGGATGCAATCTGTTTGATCTTGGATGATTTGATCGTGCCATAACGGGCTGGATCTTCACCACCTTCACCGGAGTTTGAGCGACCACCGAGGCCGTTCATCGCTTCAGCTAATGATTCATGGGCTTCAGGTGACAGTGCACCCAGTGACATACCGGCTGAGTCAAAGCGCTTAACAATGGCTTCCATTGGCTCTACAGATGCCAGATCAATCGGAGTAACTTTGTCGCTGAGCTTAAGCAGGTCACGCAAAGCGGCTACTGGTCGCTTGTTAACCAGATCGGCATACTCACCCCAGGCTTTGTAGTCATCATTCTGCACGGCTTTGTGCATTGTTTGAACAACATCCGGGTTATAGGCGTGGTATTCCTGACCGTGAACATATTTAAGCAGACCACCGGGCTCAATTGGCTTGCGTAATTTCCAGGCCAATTTACTGAGTTCAGTCTGATCTATCTCTAGATCACTAAAATTTGCACCTTCAAGACGACTGACAAGACCGGGGAAACACAGATCAATCACTTCACTGTTAAGACCAATAGCCTCAAATAACAGTGCGCCTCGATAGGAGGCAATGGTTGAAATGCCCATCTTCGAGAGTATTTTCAGCAGGCCTTTATTAATGCCTTTGCGGTACTGTTTGAACGCTGTATCTACATCGACAAGCAGTTCGCCACTATCGATAAGATCACAGAGCACATGGTAGCTCAGGTACGGATATACCAGCGATGCACCACAGCCGATCAATGTTGCGATCTGGTGTGAGTCTCTGGCGTAACCGGTACTGGCAACTATATTGGCATCACTGCGCACACCCTGTTCAATCAGGTAGTTGTGGACAGCACCTACAGCCAGCAAAATATGAATCGGCTGCTTGCCTTCACTGATATTGTGATCGGAGAGAATACAGATCACTGCACCGTTGCGAACGGCATCGGCAACTTCTTCACAGAGACGTTTGATTGCCTGCTGAAGATTTTCTTCTGCAGCATCGTAGTTAAGGGCAAACTTAACCACGGGGAACTGTTCAAATTCGTTGCGCTTTAACGCGTAGTATTTGCGTGGAGAGAGCACTGGGCTGGAGAGTCCAATGCGCGTTCCCATATAGGGGTTCTCTTCAAAAATACTCTCTTCGCGACCCAGCTCAACACCCAGCGACATCACGATTGCTTCACGCAATGGATCTATCGGTGGATTGGTTACCTGGGCAAACTGCTGGCGGAAATAGTCAAAGACATTGCGATGCTTTTTCGACAATACCGCCATAGGCGTATCATCACCCATTGAAGCGGTCGCTTCCTGACCACCTTCAGCCAATGGTCTTAGCACCTGATCTCGCTCTTCAAAGGAGACCTGGAACATCTTCATATAACATTTAATTTCGTCGCGACTTAAAGTCCCTTCAATATCGATGCTGTCCGTATCAAAGCTAGACTCAATCGCGTAGCGACCTTCATTGAGCCACTTTTTGTAAGGGTGGCGAGCGGCTAGCTGGTCTTCAATCTCATCACGGAAGAGTATTCTGCCCTCCTGAGTATCAATCGAAAGAATATCACCGGGCCCCAAGCGACCTTTGGCAACCACATCTTCTGGACGGTAGTCATAAACGCCAACTTCAGAGGCAACCGTAATCACGTCATCATTGGTAATTACCCAGCGAGAGGGACGCAAACCATTGCGATCCAGAGTACAGACTGCAAAACGGCCATCGGTAATAACCAGGCCAGCTGGACCATCCCAGGGCTCCTGGTGCTTCGACAGATAATCATAGAGTGCGCGGTGATCAGGATTTAGATCTTCCACATTTTGCCAGGCTGGTGGAACCAGTGTACGCACAGCCAAGTGCAGATCCATACCACCGGTAACCAGCATTTCCAGCATATTGTCCAGGCTTGAGGAGTCAGAACCGACACGGTTAACCAGTGGTGCAGCTTCTTTAAGATCCGGCAACAGCTCAGAACTATATTTTGGCGTGCGCGCAACAGACCAGTTGCGGTTGCCCATAATAGTGTTGATCTCACCGTTGTGAGCCAACATTCTGAAAGGCTGGGCCAGTGGCCAGCGCGGCATGGTATTGGTTGAGAAGCGCTGATGGAAAACACAGATAGCGGTTTCCAAACGCTCGTCAGCAAGGTCGAGATAGAAGCCCGGTAGGTCTACCGGCATCATCAGGCCTTTATAACTGAGAATTTTGGTGCCGAGGCTGGCAATATGAAAGAGATCGTCTTCCGTTAGCTGCTTTTCGGCCTTGCGGCGACCCATATAGAGTCGAGCGCTAAAATGTTTTTCATCGGCAATATCGCCAGGCGCGATAAAGACCTGCTCAAAAGCAGGCAGCGACTCTAGTGCGATTGGTCCTAGACAGTTACTGTCAGTGGGAACTTCACGCCAGCCGAGAACTTTTAGGCCCTGGGCACTGAGTTCCTGCTCAAGAATATTTTTCGCTGTTGCGCGCTTCTCATCATCCGTATTGAGCATCACTGCGCCGACCGCATAGAGCTCAGGAAGCTCTATTTGCAGAGTCTCTTTAACAACTGTACGCAAAAAGCTATCGGGCTTTTGCAGCAGAAGACCACAGCCATCACCGGTCTTGCCATCAGCGGCAACACCACCGCGGTGGGTCATGCAGGTCAAGGCCTGAATAGCATTAAGTAACAGTTTGTGGCTAGGGTTACCCTTGATATGGGCAATTAAGCCAAAACCGCAGTTATCTTTAAAATCGTCAAGCCGACATAAGCTCTGAGCCATAAATAAACTCTATTTAATTTCTAGTTTAAACTCTCAATTAAGCACTCAAAGAAGTACCAGGATATGCATCGAAATAAGCACAAAAGAGTAAAGTGATGATAGCCAAAGATTACAATACTAGGCTAAACAGACAAAACGGGGGGCATTCTACACTTTGCAGGCACCTTCGACAATTCTCTTATACGTAACAACGGCGGCTTTCAGGCTATTTTTTGATCAAAAAAAGCGAATATTTAACCAACCGATCAATCAGTGAATCGATTTTCAAGGGCACAACACGGTGTAAATCACTATTGAGCAATGCCCTAGAGTTAAAAAAGGAGGTAAGAAAAGAGAAAAACAATCAGACTGATATACAAGTCTTATTTAGCATTTCATCGAGATCCGCAGTGGAGAACTGATCACTGACGCAGGCGCTGCCAAGGCTTTCCAGTAACACCAGACGCAACTGACCATCGAGAACTTTCTTGTCGCGAACCATCAAGCGCATAAAGTCGTCTGCGGCCATTCCACTGGGTGGAGCAATCGGCAGAGAACAGGCGGTTAATAAATTCTTTATGCGTGCCAGATCGGCACTGTACAAATCACCGGCCATCACAGATAACTCGGCGGCCATGACCATTCCGGCAGCTACGGCTTCGCCATGAATCCAGTCTTTATACTGTTGGAATGTTTCGATCGCATGGCCAAAGGTATGACCCAAATTCAGAATCGCCCGAACACCCTGTTCAGTTTCGTCCGCAGCCACAACTCGAGACTTGCTGATACATGAGAGTTCTACCGCATAGGCCAGGGCCTGCTGATCTCTATTTAGCAGCGCCTCAAGATTATTTTCCAACCAGACAAAGAAATCCGCATCGACAATCAGTCCATACTTAATCACTTCAGCGAGACCCGCATTAAACTCTCGGTCGGGAAGAGTGGATAAGGTATCTGTATCAATAATGACCGCTTGCGGTTGGTAGAAGGCACCAATCATATTCTTGCCCATCGCATGGTTAACCGCGGTTTTTCCACCCACAGAGGAATCCACCTGCGCCAGCAATGTGGTTGGGATTTGAATAAAGGCCACACCACGCTGATAGCAGGCGGCGGCAAAACCGGTCATATCACCAATCACACCTCCACCGAGGGCGATCAATGTGGTTTTTCTATCGTGGTGACTGGTGATCAGCTGATCAAAGATTAAGTTGAGATTATCCAGATTTTTAAACTGTTCACCGTCCGCCAGAATAACCTTGTCGACCTGCTTGCCGGCCAGCTGCTTTTCAACCAGTTCAAGATAGAGCGGCGCGATGGTTTCATTGCTGACAATAAGTACCTTCTGCCCGCAGATATGACTGGCGATATCAGCCCGCTGAATTTCGCCAGAGCCAATATAAATAGGATAGGAACGATCACCTAACTGAACTTGAACTTGTTTTGATACTGCGGTCATGAATCACTCTGGCTTTTAATAAGATGGATAAGATGGATAAGGCGGATGAGTAAACACCGTAAAATTAATCGGCTGCCAAGCGACAGCTCAACTTATTCCGCAGAGCTTATCATAGCGCCGACAGTGCTTCAGCCAGTTTTTTTGCCAATTTATTGGGCTGCATTGAGCCGGAGGGAAAGACTAAATCTGCCACCTGATTATAAAGTGGGTCACGGGTTTCAACCAACTCAGCAATAACCGCACGGCGATCATCAACCTGTAGCAATGGCCTGCTCTTATCGCGACGGGTGCGCTCAAATAGCTGCTCGGCTGTTGCCGACAGATAAATAACCGTCCCACTGCGCTGCAAAACTGCTCGGTTTTCATCGCGCAATACAATGCCGCCGCCGGTGGCAATCACCATTGACTGGCCGTTTTCGGCGAGTTCCAAGAGCACCTTACACTCTCGGTCACGAAACCCCTGCTCACCTTCCATATCAAATATCCATTGGATATCTGCGCCGGCCCGAGACTCGATTTCAGTGTCCACATCGACAAACGGCAGATCGAGAAGATCTGCCAAATGTTTACCAATAGTAGATTTGCCGGCCCCCATGGGGCCGACTAAGAATATATATTGTGGTGTCATCGATCCAGTAAGCTATCGTCAATTATTTTTGGTGTTATGAAGATTAGTATTTCACGTTTTTCAATATTTCGCAGTTCATTTCTGAAAAGCCTGCCTAAAAAAGGCACATCACCGAGTAAAGGCACCTTTTCTGTGCCATTAACTTCTTCGGTTTGAAAGATACCGCCTAACACCAAGGTCTGTCCATTACCCACCAGCGCCTGAGTTTGAATCTGGGTTATATCAATCGAAGGCTCACCGGTTGGAGTGAACGCACCCACCGAATCCTGAGAGACCAGTAGATCCATAATAATCCGATTATCCGGTGTAATCTGTGGAGTGACCTCTAACTGCAACACAGCTTCCTTAAACTCAACACTGGTAGCGCCACTTGAGGTGGCTTTTTGGAAGGCGATTTCCGTACCAGATTTAATTACCGCTTGCTGTTTATCTCCGGTAAGCACTTTTGGCTGTGAGACAATTTCACCAAAGCCATCAGATTCCAGTGCACTGAGCTCCAGATCAATCAGAAAACTATCGGTTAGATAACCCAGACTAAATGAGCCTGCGGCGTCAGCAACACCCAAATCTACCGCCAGACTATCGCCCAACCCAAAATCATAATTTTGGGTTACTACAGTGACATCATCGGCGGTGCCTGCCTGTCCATCTGGTCCCGTAGTATCTACCTCATCCGCTTGATAGGTAAAGGTTTCAACAACCCCTGCCCCTGGCGCCAGACCTGATCTGCGACCGGAAAAACCCAGCGTTCTATCGCCGCTAGCGCTTGAGAATTGACCACCAGACAGTTTATCAATACCAGCCAAGCCCCAGGTCACACCCAATTCCTTTTTAAAATCGGTATTGGCAATAACAATTCTCGCTTCAATTAATACCTGCTTGATCGGCACATCAATTTCACTGATCAACCGTTTAAACTCATTAATCTTCTCTTCCGTATCAGTGAGGATAATCGTGTTGGTTCGCTCATCGACAATCGCACTGCCGCGCTCAGACAGGATGGTATTAGTGGCATTGCCTTCGCGAGATCCTCCAGCGCCGGATTGACCTGACTCGGTGCTGCGAGCAGTAAACAACTCGAAGATCTCACCGGCATCGGCATATTTAATTCGCACAAAGGCGGTTTCCAATGGCGCTAATTCCTGCAGCTGCTTGTTGGCTTCAACCTGTAAGCGCTCCTGCTCGGCAATTTCCGCCGCCGGTGCGACCATTAGAACATTGCCCTCCTGGCGCTTATCCAAACCCTTGGCCTTAAGAATAATCTCCAGAGCCTGATCCCAGGGAACATTATCCAATCTCAGGGTAATACTGCCGGTGACCGTATCGCTGGCTACTAGGTTAAGAGAGGTAAATTCAGCAATAATCTGCAGCACTGAACGAACTTCAATATTCTGGAAATTAAGGGTTAGGCGCTCACCGTTAAAGGCAAACTTTTTACTCTGCTCTTCAAGCTCGGCATCAGAGAGCGGCTTGATATTAACCACATACTGACCATCTGCCTGATAGGCCAGATAGTCGTACTGTCCAGAAGCCTCAATAGTAATAGTGGTTGTAGTGCCTTCCTGCACTGTATCAATGGTCTGTACAGGGGTGGCGAAGTCGATAACATCTAGGCGTCTATCCAAACGCTCTGGCAGCTCTGTCTGGTAAAAAGAGAGTTTTATTTCACTGCTGTTGCGATCAATATCCACATTGACCGAGGGCTGGCTAAGGCCGATGCTAATGGTGCCTGAGCCATCTTTGCCGCGGCGGAAATCAACCTCGGTAACGGCCAGCTCACTGCCTTTGAGATTATCAACAAAACTCTCACTCTTGTTACTGGCCTGACGCACTGCGCCTGTATTAAATCTGGCGGCTCCATCAGCACCGACTCTCAAAGTCATGCTGTTGCCACTAATATCGGTTGTAAAGGGCGCGGATTCCGTCAAATTAACGATCAGACGGGTTCGGCTGCCATCAGCGATAATCACTGCATCGCGAGCATTTTCGAAACCCAACGCATATTTTTTTTCACTGAGGCTGCTGCCAACACCGGGAAAATCGAGAATTAAGCGCGCCGGCTTACTTATTTCGTAGGCCTTTGGCTGCGGTGGATTTTCGGAGAAAAGCAGCTTAATTTCAAACTGCTCACCGGGAAGGGAGGCAAATTCAATATCAGTTACCTGAACTTCTCCCCAAGCAAATCCAGGTAAAATCACCAATAACAAATACCAGTTTTTGATTCGACTTATCATTTTACTTTTCCCTTGCGAGTTGCTCACTCTTCATCCATGGCCATGGTTCGAGGCCGGTTAATCCATTCACCTTTACCGTCTGGAACGGTTTCCATTATCTCTATTTCAAAGGTGCCAATATTCGTAATTAGACCGTAGTTCCTACCCACGTAGTTACCGCCTGTAACCCTGTGCACTCTGCCATTGCCATCATCGATCAGCGCCCAAATATTGCCATCTTTAGCCAATGTACCAACCATATTCAAAGCACTGTAATTAATTAACTCCAACGGTTCTTTGCGACGGGTTTGGTCGGGGGCAGCTACGGCATTACCTGAAACCTTTTCTTCACCATTCAAAATAACCGGTGCCTCAAATGGGCTGCGCAGTGCGAGAGCAGAGTAATTAAATCGTTCGGCTGGTGGGTAGGTGGGCAGCGGCTCAATAGTCCCCTGCGGTCTATTTCTGGCATCGAGCATCTTTTGATCCAGATCCGAGTGCTGACGATCACCGGAACAGCCAAGCAGAGCCGAAATGCATAAGATGGAAAGCGTTGATAATCCTATAAGGCGATAAATAGTCATTATTCTGCCTCCGCTTTGTAGCGATAGGTTTTTGCTTCAATAACCATATTCAGCTGCGAGCCATCGGACTCTTTGATTGAATAATCATGCAGGGTTACGATTCGCGGCAGCGAGGCCACGCCGCTGACAAAGGAGCCAAAGTCATGGTAGTCGCCGGTCACATCAATCCTGATTGGCAGTTCGACATAAAACGCAGAAACCTTTTCCGGTTCCAGCGAGATAGCCTTCATACTGAGACCGCTTCCGTAGGCAACTTCGGTTATATCTTCTAGCAGGCCTGGAACTTCTGTGTCTTTGGGCAACTGCTCTAACAGCGCGCCAAAGGTTTCATCCAGTTCAATCATTTGCTCGCGATAGGCATCCAGATTTGCGGCCAGAAAAGCTTTGCTCTGATACTGCTGCAATAACTGCGCTTCCTGGTCCGCGGCACGCTGAGTCTGCTCGCGAATATCCTGTACTTTGAAAAAATAACCCAGAATAAGAATGGCAACTAAAACCAAGACCACTAAAACCGTCTTTAAAGCGGTCGGCCAAATACCCATCTGCTGAATATCCAATTCAGCAAAATCAATATCCTTTAATTCCTTTATGCTTTCTAAAAATGGCATAACATCCCTGCTATAAATTTATTAGTGTTGTCTTTTTAAATAACTAAGGCGCGGCAACTTGAGACTCGCCGCCAACCAGCTGTTCTATTTTGATCTGTAAATCAAACACACTGCCCTGGTCACCCAAGGTTGTATCCTGCTGAACTTTAGTAAGGTTTGACTCTTCATACTTATGCGAGGTATCCAGATTTCGCATTAGCGCAGAGATGCGATTATTGGACTCTGAAAAACCGGACATTTTGACGGTCTCTGCGGTTTGTTCAAGGGTTGCCAGATAGACACCATCGGGCATTGCGCGAACAAGCTCATCAAAGACTTTGACAATTTCCGAACGATTGCCCTGCAGGTCTTGAATCACCTTCATACGAGAAATCATTTCCTGCTTCTTACTTTTTAGCTCGCTGATTTCAGAAACTTTTTTATCCATTTCGGCAATATTCGATTGCAGATAGCTGTTTCGCGAGTTCTGGTTATCCAGACGCGCCTGAGCAAGCGTAATCCAGATAAACACCAGCACAGCGCCCATTAGCGCGGCAGCGATTAACTTGCCGAGAAATGCTTTTCGGCGCTGCTCGCGGGATTCTTCTCTCCAGGGGAGTAAATTAATACTGGTCATTTATTCGAAACTCCTCATCGCCAGCCCTACGGCAAGCAATAATGCCGGGGCATCATTGGCAATTGCCGAAGCATTGATAGATCGACTCAACTGCATATTTGCCAGTGGATTGGCCACTGCGGTGGGCAGACCAATCGCCTGCTCAACTTCATCAACCAATCCCTCCAGAGCAGAGACGCCCCCGGCGAGAAAAAGTTGATCGACATAATTAAAGTGACTTGATGAATAAAAGAATTGTAATGAGCGGGTAATATGCTGAATAAGTGCTTCCTTAAAAGGTGCCAGTACCTCGCTTTCATAGTCCTCGGGCAAACCCCCTTTGCGCTTTGCTTCACCGGCTTCTTCCCAGGACAGACCGTAGCGGCGTTGAATCTCTTCGGTTAACTGTTTACCACCGAATAACTGCTCGCGGCTGTAGATGGTTTTGCCATCCACCAGAACGGTGAAGGTAAACATGGTGGCACCAATATCAGCGATGGCAACCACCTGATCGCCGACCTGATCGAGCTGACCCTCCATCAACTTGTAGGCGCGCTCTATAGCAAAACCCTCTACATCGATTACCTTGGGTTGCAGCCCGGCCATTTCCAGAGCCTGACGGCGATGCTCAACATTCTCCTGACGGCAGGCGGCTAACAATACTTTGACCAGATCGGGATTATTTTCCACCGGGCCTATAACATCAAAGTCGAAGGCGACTTCTTCCATGGGGTAGGGAATATACTGATCAGCTTCGACTTCAATCTGCATCTCCATCTGCAGTTCTGTAAAACCTGCCGGAAGTTCGATCTCTTTGGTGATAACCGATGAGCCGGAAACGGCGGCTATAGTGTCTTTAAGCTTGGTACCTGAACGTTTAACCACAGATTCGATGGTTTCGGAGAGTGCGTCGAGGTCGGCAATATTCTTTTCTACCACTGTATTGGGTGGTAGGGGAAGTACTCTGTAGGCTTCAACTTTAAAGCCTTCACCAGATCGGCTGAGCTCAACCAGCTTTACAGCAGATGAGGAAATATCAAGCCCTATCATGGGTTTAGAGGGGTTCGAGAAAAAATCGAAGAATTCCATATTGTCATTATTTCCTTTAATTCAGCCATCCTCGGCGAAGAGTATTCAACGAGACTTTTCTCTATATCTTCTGTATTTCTGTATTCTATGCTAGAAACTACATTAACAATCTGCGGTAATCTTGCAAATGATGCACTTCACATTCCCTACACCTTATAATAGACGCTGAATTTTTCCGGTGCCTAAAAATAGTGTCTATCTCAATACGTAAAATACTCAAGCCGCTAGCTATGTTGGCTCTCCTTGGAACAGGTGGCTTTCTTGTCGTGGCTACCTGTCTGTACCTGTACCTTAGCCCAAAACTGCCATCAGTCGAGGAACTAAAGGAGATCGAGTTACAAATTCCACTGCGAATCTATTCACAAGATTTAAAAGTTATTGCCGAGTTCGGCGAGAAGAAACGCTCACCGGTTTCCTTCGAGGAAATCCCACAGGCTATGATCGATGCATTTCTTGCCGCCGAAGATGACAGTTTCTTCGAACACCGCGGCATTGTTGTGTCTGGCCTGCTTCGCGCCGCCGTGGAACTGGTGACCACCGGCAGTATTCGCAGCGGCGGCAGCACCATCACCATGCAGGTGGCACGCAACTTCTTTCTCAGTAATCGTCAGGAATTCACCCGCAAATTTAATGAAATACTGCTCGCCTTTAGAATTGAGGAGGGGCTGACTAAAGAGGAAATTCTCTCTCTTTATACCAATAAGATTTATATGGGCAATCGGGCCTATGGTGTAGGTGCCGCAGCCCACGTCTACTACGGCAAAAGTCTTGAGGAACTGAGCATAGCGCAGATCGCGATGATCGCCGGCCTTCCCAAAGCGCCTTCGTCCTATAACCCGATCGCCAATCCACAGCGTGCCCTGCTGCGCAGAAACTGGATTCTTGGGCGTATGTTGTTACTCGGAAATATCGATAAACAGCAGTATCAGGCGGCGGTAACAGAGCAGGACAACGCCTCCTACCACGGCTCAATCTCTGAATTGGATGCAGCCTATATTGCTGAAATGGTTCGCCAGCAGGTGATTACTAAATTTGGCCTTAAAGCCTATACCAAAGGTTACTCTGCAATAACCACTATCGATTCAGGTATGCAAAAAAGCGCGGTTAAAGCTCTACAGGCGGGCATTCTTGCCTATGATAAACGCCACGGTTACCGAGGCCCTGAGCAAACGGCAATTGCTGAGAATGAATGGGAAAGCGTACTCCGAAAAACCTCTATTCTCGGCGGCCTTGAGCCGGCCATTGTCAGTGAAGTTGCCGAAGACCACTTAACCCTGCTAAACCGCAATGGTGAACTGGAAGATCTCAACTGGGTCGATGGACTGCAGGGGCTGCGACTATTTAAAACCGTCAATGCGCGCACGGCACCGATTGAAAGTGCCACTGATGTGTTTAAGCGTGGTGACCTAATTCGCGTGATACGCTCGGCGAATAACTCGCTGCAGTTGGCTCAGGTGCCGGAAGTTCAAGCCGCGCTAATCGCTCTAAACCCTCAGGATAGCGCGATTCGCTCACTGGTTGGCGGTTTCGATTATCGTCACAGCCGATTTAATCGCGTGACTCAGGCTCTTCGTCAGCCGGGCTCGAATTTTAAACCCTTTGTTTATACCACGGCTCTGGATTACGGTTTTACGGCGGCCTCAATAATCAACGATGCACCTGTCGTCTTTAATGATAAAAACCTTGAAGATATGTGGCGACCGGAAAATGATGGCGGTAAATTCTATGGCCCGACCCGTTTACGGGAAGCCCTGTACCGCTCGCGCAATATGGTTTCCATTCGCCTACTGCGACGTATGGGAATTGATCGCACCCTAGAGGGGCTTCAGCGCTTTGGTTTTGATACCGGCGAGATGCCCCTGGATCTGTCGCTGGCGCTTGGCAGCCATGCAATGACACCACTCAAAGTTGCCAGCGCCTACAATATTATTGCCAATGGTGGCTACAGTGTTACGCCCTATGTGCTGGCGACGGTGATAGATCGAGATGGCAATATCATCTACCAGGCAACACCAGCTAAGGTTTGTGAAAACTGCGATACCGCTGACCCACTGCTATCTAGCGAGTCTTTTTCAATGACTGTCGATGAAGTCGATCTGCAGATGGAAGAACTACTTGACGAACTGGCTCGGGAATCACTTCCGCAACAGGAGCAGGAAAGCTTCGAGCTGGTTAAGCGCACCCTTGAGGCGATGCCAGCAGCAAACAATCCCAATGCGCCGCGTGTGATCGAGCAGCAGACGGCCTATATTATCGACTCAATGCTAAAAGATGTTATTTTGCGCGGCACCGGCAAAAAGGCCAGAGTACTCAAGCGTTCCGATCTGGCCGGCAAGACGGGTACTACCAATGGTCCCCGCGATGCTTGGTTCTCAGGATACTCACCGCACCTTACGGTTACTACCTGGGTAGGTTTTGACGACAATGGCTTAATCGGTCGCAATGAATATGGTGGCTCTGCAGCGCTGCCAATCTGGATCGATTTTATGCGCGAGGCCCTCGAGGGAAAGGCGGATGCAGAGCGATCCCAGCCCAACGGTATGGTCATGGTTAAGATCGATGCGAAAACTGGCAAGCGGGTAGATCCCAATCAAAGTGGTATATTCGAGTTCTTTAAGGCTGAAAATGTTCCAGAGCTTACCGGTAGCGAAACCCTACCCAACGGTACCGAAAACAGCTTGCCGGATGATCTCTTTTGAGTTAAAAATGGTTTTTAAACAGGTTGGATAACAGTTGATTAGATTAAATTGGCAGAATATAGATACGGTACTTCTGGATATGGATGGGACCTTACTCGATCTCCATTTCGACAATTTCTTCTGGCTGCATCACCTGCCAAAACGCTACGCCGAGCACAACAATACCTCTGTCGACTTAGTGATCGGCACTCTTCAGCAGCGTATGCTCGAACTTCGGGGCACGCTCGACTGGTACTGCACCGACTTTTGGTCTCGTGAACTCAATCTGGATATTATCGAGCTGAAACAGGAAATTAAGCACCTGATTGGCGAGCGACCATTTGTGCGTCCCTTTCTCGAGACGCTCGGCCTGCACAATAAACAGCGCATATTAGTCACCAACGCCCATCGTAGCAGCGTTGAAATAAAGTTTGCCCTAACCGGTATAGAGAGCCTTTTAGACTCGGTTGTCTCTTCTCACGACTATGGCCAACCGAAAGAAGATCAGAGATTCTGGCAGCAGCTGCAAGAGTCTCAGGGCTTTGATCCCGCCCGCACACTGTTTATCGATGACTCAGAGGCAATCCTGCAGTCTGCTCAGAACTTTGGTATTGGGCATCTGCTCTGTATAGAACAGCCGGACAGTAAGGGGGAACCGCGCAAGTCTGGTTACTTTCCGATGATCAATTCATTTGAACAGATTCTCAGTACTGAAAAGCAATGAGTAAACCGCCGATGGATAAGGTGCGAATCGATAAATGGCTCTGGGCTGCGCGTTTTTTTAAAACTCGCTCTCTGGCTAAATCTGCAATCGAAAACGGCAAAGTCCATATTGATGGCAATAAATCAAAAGCCAGCCGCCAACTTGAAGTGGGCACCGTACTGACAATACGTCAGGGGTTTGACAGTAAAACCGTTGAAGTTATTGCCCTTTCAGAGCAACGCCGAGGCGCGCCCGAAGCCATGCTGCTTTACAACGAAACCGCAGAGAGCATTGAGCTGAGAGAGAAACAGAGCGCCCAACGCAAAGCGGCCAATAGTACAGTGGTCAGCGATGGCAGACCCAACAAGAAACAGCGCCGCCAAATTCATCGCTTTTTAAGTAAGTAACCTATGCTTGTAAAAGCGGCCCAAGAAATAAATTGGCTCAAACAGAAATATCAGTACAATACGCGCCCTATGACTATCGACAACCCCCAAGACAGCCTGCAACGCTTTCTCTTTGATGGCACTGATATACGTGGCGAAATAACCACCTTGTCAGCAACCTATCAGGAGCTTTTGGCGAACCAACAATACCCGCCACAGGTAGCCTTGCTATTTGGTGAGTTTATCGCCGCTGTCAGCCTGATCAGCACCATGCTCAAAGATACCGGCATGATTACAATTCAGGCCAGAGGCGATGGCCCAGTCACCACCCTGATGGCAGAATGCTCTCAGGGGGATAAGCTGCGCGGTATTGTCCGCGGAGACTTCGACAACCTCGGTGATATCAGCGGCCTGCAGGAGCTGCTCGGCACTGCAACTCTGGCTATAACCATTGAGCCTGAGGGCAAAGAGCGCTATCAGGGTGTTGTTGCTCTGGATGGAGAAAATCTCAGTCAGTGTCTGGAGTACTATTTTCACCAGTCCGAGCAATTGCCGACCAAAATCAAGTTGGCTTCAAACGCACAATCGGCCTCGGGAATGCTAATTCAGCAACTTCCCTCATCCATTGATGCAGAGAAAAGTGCCGATGACTGGCAGCACCTGTCAGTGCTATTTGAAACCCTTTCCAGTGCAGAACAATTGGAACTGTCCCATAATGATCAGTTATACCGGTTATTCCATGAACAGCAATTACGACTTTTTGATCCACAGCCAATGGGTTTTTCTTGCAGCTGTTCAAGACAGCGAACCGAGTCTGCACTGATCTCTATCGGACGCGAAGAAGTGGTCGAGATGTCCTTAGAGCAGGGACTTATTTTGATTACCTGTGAATTTTGCTCACACCAATATAGATTCACTGTAGGAGATATTTCCGAACTATTTGACCCACCAAATAATCCGCTACACTAACCTTTACACGAATAGTTTTAGCAGGGAAGAAATACAGTGCCAGCCATATATTAGGAAAATTTATCTGGCATAATTAATAAGCTAATGGAAAAGCATCCATTTATTTTCGTTCACCTTAGGAAGAGAGGAAGAAAATGTCCGAAGTAGTTGTACATACTGACCCAAGCTCAGCCGAGCTAATAGAGACAGCAATCAAACGCGGTGAAGGACACCTCGCTGACACCGGTGCATTCTTAGCCCTCACCGGCAAACGTAGCGGAAGATCACCAGCGGATCGATTTATCGTTGATGAGCCCAGTTCTAGCGACTCAATCGACTGGGGCCCGGTCAACCGCCCCTTTGATGCGGCAAAATTTGATGCTCTCTGGGAACGTGTGGCTGCTTATATTGCAGAGAAAGAGCGTTTTGTTTCTCACCTTCATGTGGGTCAGGATCTGCAACATTTTATTCCTGTCAAAGTGACTACCGAGACTGCATGGCACTCTCTGTTTGCGCGCAATATGTTTATCCGTGCCGAAAAATACAATCCCACCAATAAACAGAAGTGGACAATACTTCACGCGGCAAACTTTGTCTGTGATCCACAGCGGGACGGTACCAATAGCGATGGCGCGGTTATTATTAACTTCGCCCAGCGCAAAGTACTGCTTGCCGGAATGCGCTATGCCGGTGAAATGAAAAAAGCCATGTTCTCAGTGCAGAATTTTCTCTTGCCGGAAAAAGATGTGATGCCTATGCACTGCGCCTCTAATGTCGGTGAAGACGGTGATACAGCACTGTTTTTTGGCCTTTCTGGTACCGGAAAAACCACTCTTTCCGCAGACCCGGATCGCTATCTAATTGGCGATGACGAACACGGCTGGGCGAAAGGTACAGTCTTCAATCTTGAGGGCGGCTGCTATGCCAAGACCATTGATCTGAGCCAAAAAAATGAACCGGTAATATGGGATGCCATTCGCTTTGGGGCGATTATTGAAAACGTGGTTATCTCCGACAATCAGCACACTGCGGACTACTGCGACACCTCACTGACCGAAAATGGTCGCTGCAGCTATCCTCTTGAACATGTTGAGAAACGCTGTCTGGAAAATCAGTCCGGCGAGCCCCACAATATTATTTTCCTGACCTGTGATGTAACTGGTGTATTACCGCCAGTATCGCTGCTCAGTAAGGAAGCGGCGGCCTATCACTTCTTAAGCGGTTACACCGCACGGGTTGGCTCCACAGAGATCGGCGCAGAAGCGGGAATTCACCCAACCTTCTCCACCTGTTTTGGTGCACCCTTTATGCCGCGTCCGGCGAGTGTCTACGCAGAGCTGCTAATGCGTCGCATCGAAGAGTTTGGCTCTAAAGTCTATCTGGTTAATACCGGCTGGACCGGTGGCTCTGGTGGTACCGGTGGCAAAGGTAACCGCTTCCCGATTCCAGTGACCAGAGCTGTGGTGACCGCTATCACCAACGGTTCGCTGGAGGGCTGTGCCACTGAACATCTGAATGTATTGAATCTTGACGTGCCACTGGCCATTGATGGTGTCGACAGCAAATATCTCAATCCTCGCAATGCCTGGGACAATACCGAAGCTTACGATGAACAGGCTGCCAAGCTAGCTGGTTTGTTTGTTGAGAATATTGTCAGCTTTGCACCATCTCAGGAGATAATTGATGCTGGCCCACAGTTAGAGGCAGTTGCTGTCGATTAATTTATTATCTGCCCCATTCTGAAAAGCTTCTAAGCATTTTAGGATGGGGCTCATATGATAAGACGGTTAGTTATTGATCAATCAAAATCTGCTGAGAAAATTGCGTACGACCTTGAACATCACGGACACCGAATAAAACTGGTCGTCCCGGTGCCTGCCAATCAATCTCAATAAAACCGTAGTTTTGCCCAGTATAGGGCCCCTGCACTCGGTTCTGATTAGAACTCGGATTTTCCTCGATATTGGTCAGCCCGCTGGAAGTCAATTCAAACAGACTATTGCCACTCGCATCAGTGATTTTGCTGAGTTCAGCCGAGTGGGTATCACCACTGATAAACAGCACATTTTTCGCTTCAGTAGTTTTAATTAGCTCAAGCATTCGTTGCTGTTCTGGCGGGAAGTTAGCCCATGATTCAAAACCAGTAAAATAAGAAAACACCTGAATACTGGAAACAATAATACGTAAGTCAGCCGGTTGCTTTAAATCTTGCTCGAGTTGCTGCCATTGCTGCTCACCTAAAATAGTTGCCTGTGGATCTTCACTGGGAACATAGAGACCCTTATTAAATATCTTACGCTTGGCCTTATACTCTTCTTTTACAAGGCTGATTAAGGGGGTTCGATTCCAGCGTGTATCGAGCATAATAATCTGTACTCGCTGATCTTTAGCACCAAAATAGCTGGCCTTGTAAATACCCCAGTCTCGGCTGCGTCGCTGTGAGTCTTCAGGCTCTCCCCAGAAGTCCAAAAACACCTGGCGTGACAGCTCTTTTGCCGGATAGTCGGCACCGCCATCATCGACGCCGTAGTCATGGTCATCCCAGGTTGCGAGAATTTGGCTATTTTCACGCAGTGTCTGAAAACCCGGCTTGGCGTTTAATTGAGCGTATTGTTGTTCAAAGACTTCTCTGTTCTCTGTGTCGGCATAAATATTATCCCCAAGAAATAAAAAGACATCTGGCTGTTCTTTATTGATCGAGTTCCAAATTGGTTGGGGTTTATTTTGATCGGCACAGGAGCCAAATAAAATTTTGCTCGGCGCAACGGGTTTATCCTCAGAAAGTAACTGGGTCATCATTTCTACCGCGAAAAAACCACTGAGCACAAGAGATACTGCGATCACGAGTTTATTTGTATTTAGAACCATAGCTGGGGCTCCCAGATATTTGGAAAGATGCTTTATTTGAAGTACTTTCTATGAGGTGCTCAGTAATCAATAGAGTAATGACTGAGATTGTAATGATTATTATAAGAGGGGAAAAATGTTGTTCCGCCCTAAAAACTATCGGAGTATTTTAGGGCGGGACAGAGACTAGGATCTACTTGCTGTTATCAAGAATATGATCAATAGCCGCTTTCACTTCGTCATCGCTACAGTCCATGCAGGTACCGCGTGCAGGCATAGCG
This sequence comes from uncultured Pseudomonadales bacterium, assembly GCA_943846685.1. GTDB lineage: Bacteria > Pseudomonadota > Gammaproteobacteria > Pseudomonadales > Porticoccaceae > HTCC2207. The sequence continues at coordinate 992,828 of OX044363.1, read as the reverse complement.
CCAATACCAGCGATCGCATTGGTATAAACCGTTTCCAGACCCTTACCCAAACGGGCAGTCCAGTCGGCAACATCACCAAGAATTGGTGCGCCGGCAACACCAGAGCTATGACAGGCAATACAGTTGGTTGCATAGATATCTGAACCTGAACGAGCCGCGCCTGCAGCACTGGTTAAGGACGTAGCGGCAACCTGACCAGCCATAGACACATGACCCTCTGGTGCAATTCTCTCAGCAACCTGCTGTTCCTGAGTAGCTGTTAGCTCAACAGTCTTGTCGCTGGAGCCACAGCCCCACAAAAGCGAGGTGGCTAAAGTGAGTAATAGAAAACTTTTCAATCGGCGACTAATGATTATATTCATTAAAGGGCATCTCCAGTAAAAACGTGATATCAATAAATTCGGCGGCATTATAGCGCGCTATGGTTCAATTCTCATTAGCAATAAGTTGAATTTTTATATTTCCAGCCATCTCTAGCCGGGAAACAATCTAAGGCTTATTTCAGCGCGCGTATTCCCACCGCATGACGCAGCTTGGCCAACAGTGCACTGCTCTCTTTACGCGCCTTCTCCGCGCCCTTCTGTAGTATCAGTTCAATCTCTGCAGGGTTTTCCATTAACCTGTCATAACGCTCTCGAGCCTCAGCCAACTGACCGTCGACAAGCTCAAATAACTGCTTTTTAGCCTCACCCCAGGCGATACCATTGGCAAACTCCTCGCGCATCGCAGCCGTCTGCTCCTCAGTGGCAAAGGCCTTCCAAATCTGGAACACCGCAGAGCTATCCGGATCTTTCGGTTCACCCGGCTCAAGCAGATTGGTTTTAATTTTGTTGATATGTTTTTTCAGCTTCTTGGCGGTTAAAAACAACGGAATAGTATTGCCATAGCTCTTGCTCATCTTGCGGCCGTCGAGACCCTGAAGAACTGCCACCTTGTCATCAACCACCGCTGTCGGCAGCACAAAGTGCTCGCCGTAGTGATGATTAAATCGTCCAGCCACATCGCGGGCCATTTCTACGTGCTGTATCTGGTCTCGGCCCACGGGAATCTTATGGGCATTGAACATTAAAATATCTGCAGCCATCAGAATCGGGTAGCTAAACAATCCCATATTGATACCAAAATCAGCATCTTCACCGGCCTCTTCATTGGCCTGAACTGCGCCCTTGTAGGCATGGGCACGGTTCATTAAACCCTTGGCAGTCATACAGGTTAAAAACCAGGTCAACTCGGTTATCTCGGGAATATCTGACTGGCGGTAAAAAGTTACCTTGTCGGTATCCAAGCCCAGTGCCAGCCAAGCGGCGGCAATTTCCATGGTGGATTGATGGACTAATTCGGGGTCCTGAGATTTGATCAGCGCATGGTAGTCGGCCAAAAAGAAAAAGGACTCGAAGTCACCAGTGCGACTGGCTTCAATAGCCGGTCGAATGGCGCCCACATAGTTGCCTAAATGAGGGGCTCCAGAGGTTGTGATACCGGTTAAAACACGCTGCTTACTCATAAATACTCTATTTTTTATTTGTTTTGATTATTGATCTGTTTATTTCTAGCATCTGCCTATAATAATCGATACTGGATTAAGTCGCAGTTAAAGCTTATTCCAGATCAACTTTAAGCTTGCCGGGCAGGTTGAAGAAGTGCGCTAACACTTTTGACAGACGCTGCGGATCTGCAGATCCAGTGAGTTCACGGCAGGAGTGCATGGCCAATTGGGGAATACCTACATCCAGCGTTGGCACACCCAGCTTTGCTGAGGTCATAGGCCCAATAGTGCTGCCGCAACCCAAATCACTGCGCGAGACAAAGGTCTGCACCGGTACATCAACCATTTCGCACATCTGTCTAAATAAACTCGCAGTGACGCCATTGGTCGCGTAACGCTGCTTCACATTAACTTTAATCACTGGTCCGCCATTGAGTAATGGGCTGTGGCCAGCGTCATGTTTACTGGCAAAATTTGGATGCACCGCATGGGCATTGTCGCAGGAGATCAACAGTGAACTGCCCAGTACACGAGACTTATTGGCTACCTGACTATCATTTACTTTTAGGCATAAGCGTTCAACCACTGATTCCAGGAACGGGCCATCGGCACCTACAGAAGAGACACTGCCAACCTCTTCATGATCATTGCAGACGATTAATGAGGTGCTATGGGTCTCAGCTTCAATCAATGCCTTGGTGGCAACAAAACAGCTAAGCAGGTTATCCAGTCTCGCGGCGGCAAAAAATTCTTTATTAAGCCCCACAGTGGCTGCTTGCTGAACATCATAGAGGCACAGCTCATAGTCCATCACCTGCTCGCCATCCGCTAGAAAGCGCTTGCTGAGCAATTGATTAAAATCCTGTTTCTCTTGAGCCTGCATCAATATGGGTGGGATATCTGTTTGCGGATTAATAGTACGACCGGAATTAGCCTCGCGATCCAGATGAATGGCCAAGCTTGGAATCACCGCTATCGGGTCTTCGAAGTTAATCAGCTTCTGTTTTAATTGAGCATCCCTGTCCTTGTAGACAAGCCGCCCGGCAATTGACAGGTCGCGATCAAACCAGGGATTTAACAGCGCGCCTCCATAGACCTCAACGCCGAGCTGAAAGTACTGGTTATTTAATAGCTCCGGTTGCGGCTTAACCATCAGGCAGGGGCTATCTGTGTGCGCGCCCGCCATGCGAATACCCGTTTCGGCGAGCCCATTGGTGCCGACAACAAAAGCAATCAGGGAGGAACCATTTCGAGTAACAAAGTATTTTCCGCCCTTCTCCAATGACCATTCTTGAGCTTCATTAAGAGCAGTAAAGCCTGCGTCCGTGAGCATTTCGGCCATGGATGAGACCGCATGAAATGGCGTTGGCGACAGATCTATAAAGTCTCCAAGCTGACGATTAAAGTCACCTATATTGCTCTTTATTGCAGTCATTTATTTAATTCCTTTTCTATGGTTTGATCTAAATTCTAATTATCTAAACTCTAGTTATCTAAGCTCTCGAGCCGAGCTAATAGGCTTGAGGTATCCCAGCGATCACCGCCCATCTCCTGCACCTGTTGATAAAACTGATCCACTAAATCGGTTACTGGCAAAGAACTGCCATTCTTCTCTGCCTCTTGCAGGGCAAAGCCTAAATCTTTGCGCATCCACTGCACAGCAAAACCGTGATCATAGTTATCGGCCAACATGGTCTTATAGCGATTTTCCATCTGCCAGGACTGCGCGGCACCTTTAGAGATAACCTCAACAACCTGTTGAGCATCCAGACCTGCGCGCTTGGCAAAATTAAGCCCTTCGGCAAGGCCCTGAACCAGACCGGCAATACATATTTGGTTGACCATCTTACAGAGTTGGCCACTGCCTGCACCACCCATCAACTGAACGGATTTTGCATAGCCATCAATCACTGGGGCAACCTGTTGAAAAATGTCTGCGCTGCCACCACACATCACCGTTAACTGTCCGTTCTCGGCGCCCTGCTGACCACCAGAGACTGGCGCATCGATAAAGCCACAGTTAACAGCAGCGGCTTCGGCAGCCAACTCTGCGGCAAGATCTGCGGAGGTGGTGGTATGGTCGACAACAATCGCACCCGGCTGCATATTACTTAGCGCACCGCGCTCAGCCAGTAATACTTCACGAACATCACGATCATTGCCAAGACAGGAAAAAACGATTTCAGCATCGGCTACCGCCTGACTTGGGCTGTCTGCTGCTGTGCCCTTATAGTCTTTTAGCCAGCGTTCAGTCACTGCTGCGGTGCGATTGTAGACCACCAGATTGTGACCCTGTTTACTCAGCCAACCAGCCATGGGGTAACCCATGACCCCAAGCCCTAAAAAAGCTAAACGTCTATTCATAATGGATAGTTAAGCTCCCTGCGTAAATTACTGCCAGACGAGATAGATCAACAGTGCGCCCAACAGCATCCGATAAATAACAAATGGCAACATACCGATTTTTTGGATAACTTTCAAAAACAGTTTGATACAGAGATAGGCGGTAATACCGGAGAGCACTGTGCCTATAGCAATCATCGTCCAATCGACCGATTCCGCATCCATCAGCTCCAAACCTTTTAAACCACCGCTCAGCATAATAATTGGAATCGCCAACAAGAACGAAAAGCGCGCCGCGGTTTCACGATCAAAGCCCAGAGCCAGTGCAGCAGTGATAGTCACCCCTGAACGGGAAGTGCCGGGGATTAAGGCCAGCGCCTGAGCACCACCAATAACCAAGGCCGACTTCCAGGTAAATTGATTGATACCGCGCTGCCCCTTGCCACGGAGATCTGCCCAGGCTAATAACAGACCAAAGAAAATTGTAGTAAATGCAATCACTGACATAGAGCGCAGATGCAACTCAATCAGACCACCGAGAAATAAGCCGGTAAGACCTGCAGGAACAGTTCCCAGAATAATAAACCAGGCGAGTTTGCTCTCAGGGCTGTGGCGTCGCACAAATACGCTATCCAGCCAGGCTTGAGTCAGATTGACAATGTCGTTGCGAAAATAAATGATTACTGCGATTAGCGAGCCGACATGAACGGCAACATCGAAGGCCAGACCCTGATCGGGCCAGCCGAGTACTTCCGAGGGTAAAATTAAATGGGCAGAACTTGAGATTGGCAAAAATTCAGAGATACCCTGAATAACGGCTAGCCAAACAGCTTGAAAATAATCCATGATTTAGACGGCCCTGATAGGTGTATGTTTTTTCCAGGCATCGGTACCACGCAAATAAACCAGATCTACCTGATCAATCGGCACAGCCGCACCCTGAGAAAAATCTTCGAGGGCAATATCCAGCAGATCTAAAGCATCTGGATAGAGTTCCTCAACAGGCTGATTATTAACGTCAACGTTATCAAAAAGGCCACCTGCTTCGCCGACGATAACACTGGGGTTTAAATTGTTATATAAAGCCAGAGCATCACTTTTACTCAACAGCTGATCTTTGATAGTAGCGACAAAACGACCACTATCATCAAGTTTATAGGCACCGCAATTGAATTCACCCATACGCGCATCGAGAATCGACATAACCCTGCAGGGTAAATCCAATTCCTTAGACTGCTTGCGCTTATAGGTCTGAGCCAGAACCTCAAGAGTAGAGACCGGAATAACCGGGATATCTGCACCAAAGGCAAGGCCCTGCGCCGTTGAGAAGCCTATTCTCAAGCCAGTAAATGAGCCGGGGCCTACCGTTACCGCAATTGCATCCAGTTGATCAACCGTTGTGCCAGCTTCGCTTAAAACCTCATCGATCATTGCCATAATGAGCCTTGTATGAGAACGCGGCTCTTCGGAATAACGGGAAAACCTTGCATCGCCGACAATCAGTGCCACCGAGCATGCAGGAGTTGAGGTTTCAATCGCTAATAGTGATGTCATAGTTACAATCCCTAGTTATAGGGAAGCCTTAGAATTTTTTGAGGGCAAAAAAAAACCCCCACCAAGATGGCAGGGGATTTTACAGGTCTACAACCAATTAAACTATTAAGATTTTTTAACTTCAGTTTTCTTGGCTGGTGCTTTTTTCGCAGCAGGCTTTTTAGCAGCGGCTTTTTGAGCGGCTGGCTTTTTGGCGACTGCTTTTTTCACTGCTGATTTCTTAACAGCGGGCTTCTTAGCAGCGGGCTTCTTAGCGACAGCTTTTTTAGCCGCTGGCTTCTTGGCTACCACTTTCTTTGCTGCTGACTTCTTAGCGACCGCCTTTTTAGCAGCTGGCTTTTTAGCAGCCGGCTTCTTAGCAACAACTTTCTTAGCGGCTGGTTTCTTAGAGACCGCTTTTTTAGCCACTGACTTCTTAGCGGCTGGTTTCTTGGCAACTGCTTTCTTTACTACTTTCTTTGCTACTTTCTTTGCTGCTTTCTTTGCTGCTGGCTTTTTAGCGACGGCTTTCTTTGCTGCTGGCTTTTTGGCAACGGCTTTCTTTTTCCTTGCTGACTTTTTAGCGACCGCCTTTTTAGCGGCTGGCTTTTTGGCAACGGCTTTTTTAGCGGCTGCTTTTTTAGCAACAGCTTTCTTTGCCGCAGGCTTTTTAGTCGTTTCTACAACTACACCGGTTTTAGCAGCCAGTGCTTTAAGTTTTGCCACAGCAACTTTTTCAGCCGCTTTAACTTTAAGGGCAGCACTTTTCTCTGCCGCTTTCATTCTTTTCGAAGTTACCTTGGCGCGAGTTTTCAACCACTGCTTTTCAAATCGTTTAACTGCTGCAGCCAGATCCGCATCCTGAGCGGCTTGCAATCTCTCTTCAGCATTTAGAATTGCAGTTTTAGCAGCGCTCTCAGCGGCAGCCAATTTCTGCTTAACTTCAGTGACCTTAAAATCACCTTTTAAATTCTTTAACTTGCCACTCAATGCAGCAGCTTGCTTGCGGCTAGCACTGGCCTGCACTCTAGCAGCGGCAAGAGCTTTCTTTGCAGCAGCAGTTGCTTTAGCAGCAACTTTAGCTTTCGCCTTGTTAACTCTAGTGGTAATTGTTGCGTGCTTTTTATTATGAGCTGCAAGTGCTTTTGATGCTGCAGCAACACTGTTTTTAGCTTTTTGAATTGGTGTGATTTGCGCTTTAGTTTTTGCTTTTGTTTTTTTAACTTTTCTTTTTGCTGGACTTTTCATTTGCTTATTCCTCACTGAAAAAAGACAACCTGTAAGTTTAATTTACAAAACATCGCTACCCGACTGTCGCGCAGTTTAAGCAAGAGTGGATTGATTTACCAATCAAAAGTGTAAATTTAATAAGAAAACAAGCGCGTTTGTTAAAAATAAACGGTTATTTTTTAACAATTTAAAAAAAGAAAAGCAGCGTATTAAAAAATACGCTGCTTTTTAGAGTTTAAACTGATGTTTTAAAGGACTTCTTTTTGCGGTTTTTTACCAAGAGCCTTCAGCTGCTTTTAAGAAAGTGCAGTTACAATTCTTTCCTGAACTTCATCGAGCCCACCCAGACCATCAATGGTTGAGAAAATCGGTCCACCAGTTTGTGACACAGATAAATTCGTATAGAACTCAACCAGCGGTTTTGTTTGACCGTGGTAGATAGACAGTCGATTGCGGATTGTTGCTTCTTTATCATCTTCACGCTGAATCAATGGTTCTTGAGTCTCATTATCAAGACCTTCATTGATCGGTGGATTATGTTCAACATGGTAAATTCGGCCAGAATTTTCATGGACGCGACGACCACTTAGACGAGAGACAATCTGCTCATCGTCGACAGCAATCTCAACCACATATTCAATCTCTACGCCGGCATCAACCAGAGCCTGTGCCTGGGGAATCGTTCTTGGGAAGCCATCAAATAAAAATCCATTGTTGCAGTCAGCTTGCTGAATACGCTCTTTTACCAGCGCAATAATAATTTCATCAGACACCAAGCCACCCGAAGCCATAATATCTTTTACTTTAAGACCCAGCTCGCTGCCAGCTTTTACCGCTGATCTAAGCATATCGCCTGTAGATATCTGGGGGATTCCGTACTTTTCAGTAATAAATTGCGCCTGTGTACCCTTACCTGCGCCTGGTGGGCCTAACAAAATAACTTTCATCAATAATCTTCCTTAAACTCTAGCCGAAAAAAGGCCGATCACAATACACGGATTAATATAGGCAAACAAGCCTACAGTGGGGTTTGAGCATTTCTAAACGGCTATTTACAACCCTTTCTCTGCGCGCTTGACCTCTGTCCAGAGCAACTCCATTTCGTCGGTCGACATCTGAGAAAATTCTCGGGGATTTTTATCGCTAGCCAGTATTTCCATGGCTTCAAAGCGCCGTTGAAATTTATTATTTGCCGCGCGCATGGCGCGCTCCGGATCAATACCTAGATGACGGGACAGATTGACACAGCTAAACAATAAATCACCCAGCTCCTCTTCCATCGCCAAACTATTATCTGCCTCAATCTCAACCTCCAACTCTGCGATCTCTTCCTTGACCTTATTTAATACATCGCTGCGATTATCCCAATCAAAACCTGTTGTGGCGGCTCTCTTTTGTAGTTTGTGGGCACGACTAAGTGCGGGCATGGCTGCAGGTATATCATCCAGAGTACGCCGCTCTCCTTTATCTGCGCGCTCCTGCTTTTTAATCTGCTCCCAAACCTGTTTTATACGAGCTTCTTCTTCGGCGCTATTTTCACTATTACTTAAGTCACGCTCACTCTGCAGTGTTCCCAGCGGAAAAACATGGGGATGACGTCTGACCAGCTTTTCAACAATGCCATGCACGACGTTATCGAAATCAAATATCTGCTCTTCAGCGCCTAGCTGACTATAGAAGATCACCTGAAATAGAAGATCACCCAACTCTTCACCTAAGTGGCTGAGATCATTGCGTTCAATCGCATCAATCACTTCGTAGACCTCTTCCAGAGTATAGGGCGCGATAGTCTGGTAGGTCTGCTTTAAATCCCAGGGGCATCCACTCTGGGGGTCGCGCAGGCGTTGCATCAAATAGCGCAGGTCATCGATTGTGTAAGCTGTGGTCATATCTTTTGGAACCCTTTAATCAGTTACCCGACGCGCCTCTTTAACATTGGGTATTTGGTTTAACTGAGATAACACGGTACTCAGCTGCTCTAAACTGGGCACATCGATGGTCAAAAACATCTGTGAGCAGTTCATCTTTTTATTGTGATTACTATCTTCGTCTGACTGTATGGAGGAAATATGCAGGCCGAGGCGATCGACGGTTTTGGTGATATCAAGCAATAACCCAGTGCGATCATAGGTGGTTAAAACAATTTTTACCCGATAGTTTTTTTGCGGTTCACCGCCCCATTCAACTTTGATAATTCTCTGCGGATCAATTCCCTGCAGGCGCAAAAAATTACCACAGTCTTCGCGGTGAATTGAGATACCTCGACCCTGAGTAATATAGCCGGCAATATTATCCCCAGGTACTGGGCTGCAGCAGCGGGCTATCTGGGTGAGTAAATTCCCCACGCCGTGAATAAACACATCGGAGGATTTAAACCGCTGTGCGCTGACAGGCTCTCTGGTAGAAATTCTTTCGATAGGCTTGCTGCTACCCGGACGCACCTGCGCAGAATTAATAACCTGCTCAACACCCACATCGCCGGCACCTATTGCCGCATAGAGTCCAGCGGCGCCCTGTTTGTTGTAACGCTTAGCGACTTTCTCCAGGTCTATATCAGTCACATTTAATTGATTGAGTTCTCGATCGAGAAGCTTTTTACCTTCAATCTGATTCTGTTGCTGATTCTGTTTGCGAAACCAGTACTGCACCTGACTTCGGGCGCGATTGGTTTTCAGATAACCCATTGAAGCGGACAGCCAGTCGCGGGATGGCTCACCCTGACGGGTGGTAATAATACTGACCTGATCTGCGGTCTGTAATGACGAGTTAAGCGGCACAATTCGACCATTTACTTTGGCACCGCGACAGCGATGTCCGAGTCCGCTGTGGACATAGTAGGCAAAGTCCAGGGGCGTGGCACCAACCGGCAGATCAATTACATGACCTTCTGGGGTGAACACATAGATGCGGCCTTCATGAATAGCGGATTGCGACCGATCAACCCTGCTGTTATGTTCAACCTCCTGATCAGTTCTGGCTTCAATCTCATTGGACCAGTCGAGTACCTGACGCAGCCATTCGATCTTTTCCTCATAGCTTTTATCCGCTCGCTGCCCATCACTGCCCTTGTAACGCCAGTGCGCACAGACACCCAACTCTGCTTCGTTGTGCATATCAAAGGTGCGAATTTGAATTTCGAGAACTTTTTTGTCCGGCCCTATAACGGCGGTGTGCAGCGAGCGATAACCATTTCCTTTGGGTGCTGCAATATAATCGTCGTACTCGCCGGGAATATTTTCCCAGTGACTGTGCAACCAACCGAGAACTTCATAGCAATCGGCAATAGTCGGCACCAGTACGCGCAGGGCACGAATATCATAGACTTCGGAAAAGCCGAGATTTTTACGCTGCATTTTCGACCAGATCGAATAAATATGCTTGGGGCGGCCGCTGACTTCCCCTTCAATACTGGAGGCTTTTAATTGCCCTTCAACCTGATGCACGGCCTCTTTGATATAGGCCTGACGGTCACGGCGTTTTTCCGCAAGCAGTGCGGCTATAGAGGCGTAATCCTGAGGCTGTATATAACGGAAAGAGAGGTCTTCCAGTTCCCATTTAATATTACCCAGACCCAGTCGGTGGGCGAGCGGCGCATAGATATCAAAGACTTCGCGGGCAACCCGCACACGCTTCTCTCTGCTGTCATTTTTGACCGCGCGAATAGCGCAGGTGCGCTCGGCAATTTTTATCAGCGGTACGCGAATATCATCAATAATTGAGACCAGCATTTCGCGAATTTTACTCGCCTGCTGACCACCCCCATGGCCGAACACTGTTCTGCCATGGCTATTATTGAGGGTGCTGACCACGGCCATACGCAGGACTTTGTCGATAAGTCCGGCGACCTCTGAACCAAACTCGCTGTGCACTTTTTCGATTGAGGTACGACCCTCACGGACCGCACGATAGAGAATTGCCGCTTGCATGCCGACACTGTCGAGGGATAAATCCGCAAGGATCTCGGCCATTTCGAGGGCGGTTTGAAAACAGCCAACGGCATTGTTCCAGAGCTTGTCGGGATCAAAGTCTTGTTTTAGGGCATCACTGGCAAAGATGCAGGCCTGAGTTATATCCTTGGCGGCATCGGGTGGAATGGGATAACGTTGAATAAGGCTAGCTACCCAAGCCTGGATATCAGTCTGGTCGGCCTCTTCCTGAGGATGCTGTTGACGAACTTTAACCATGATAGTTGACTCGAGTTAGGGCGAGAGCCTGTTTGCTAATCACTTCTACTAACCGCTTATTGCTAAGTCTTAGTTATATATTCCAGAGGACAGATAGCGGTCACCGCGATCACAGATAATAGCAACGATAACCGCATTTTCAACCTGTTGGCTAATTTTCAGCGCGGCGGATACTGCACCACCGGCCGATACGCCACAGAAGATGCCCTCTTCCACAGCCAGACGGCGCATGGCCAGTTCGGCATCTGCTTGAGAGATATCCATCAGCTGATCGACTTTAGCCCCGTCAAAAATACCCGGCATATAGGCTTGTGGCCAGCGGCGGATTCCCGGTATGGAGGCGCCATCTTCCGGCTGTAGACCAATAATCTGTATATCTGGGTTTTGCTGTTTGAGGTAAGCGGAGACACCCATAATGGTGCCCGTGGTGCCCATTGAACTAACAAAATGGGTAATAGCGCCACCGGTATCTCGCCAGATTTCCGGGCCTGTGCCCTGATAGTGAGCGAGCGGGTTGTCGGGATTATTAAACTGATCCAGTACCCTGCCCTTACCTTGCGCCTGCATCTGCATGGCAAGATCACGAGCCCCTTCCATACCCTGTTCTTTAGTCACTTCAATTAATGTTGCACCGTAGGCGGTCATTGCCGCTTTGCGTTCGGCAGTGGCATTGGCGGGCATAATTAGGGTTATCTGGTAACCCATCATTGCCGCAGCCATGGCCAGTGCAATTCCGGTGTTACCACTGGTGGCCTCAACCAGATGATCGCCGGGTTTTATTTCACCGCGAGCCTGAGCATTTTGAATCATGCTGAGAGCGGGCCGGTCTTTCACCGAACCTGCGGGGTTGTCCCCTTCCAATTTGCCGAGAATGGTATTAGAGCTGTTGCCCGGCATACGTTGCAAGCGCACTAGCCTGGTGTTGCCGACAGTCTGATCTATGGTTGGGTACTGCATAGTTGATACTCTTTAAACTGATATTTTTTTGATAGCCATTTTCGATGAAGAGCGAAAAATCTTAACGAGTCATTGTGCCTGAACCGTTGCGGCTCTGCCCCTTCAAGAGAGTTATAACTAATAATTGTTTTGCATAAAGAAGAGTGCCACACCATATAGGCTGATGGCTCCCAGACATACTCAAATCAAAACAGCATAAGCCATAGCGTAATGGCGCTCGTCGGCAAGGCTAATCAGCATTTTCTGGCCACCGCGGTCCTGCATTACCTGAGCGGCACCATTGGATAATTCCGCATAGGGCGCGCCCTTTTCATCGTTGCCAATCACCATATCCTGAAAGCTGACGCCGTGACCTATTCCTGTACCCAGTGCTTTGGCTATGGCTTCTTTGGCAGCAAAACGCTTGGCGACAAAGGCCACGCCATCGCTGTGAGCCTGATACTGTAATTTTTCACTGGGGCTAAGTATGCGATCGATAAAGCGCTCACCCTGCCGCTCCAATACTTCGGCGATACGGGCAATTTCAACAATATCTGTGCCAATGGCTATGCTCATAGTTTTACTTCCAACATTATTCTCGCGGATTAGGAGGCTTGGGACAGAAGATGCTGTCGGTAGAGCTCTCGACTATGCAATGGTCTGCCACCCAGATAAAAGTCTATCACGCTGCGCAGCAGTTGTTTGGCGGTGCGCAATGGCGTGCCCTGAGAAAACTCACCCCGGGAAATACTAATCAGATCGCTGCCGACATAACTGCCCTGCGCTGGCCCCCGCTGATTGATCGACAGCTGCAATCCACGCTCGGGAATATACTGATAGTAGCTATCAGCTTGCAGTGGCGTACCGCTGTGGGCATCAGAGTCCAGTACCAGCCCATAACCAAGCTCTTCGAGCAATGTCATTTCCAAATGGCGCAACTGCACCTCATCGGGCTGACCCTGACAGAGAATGGCTATAAGGTTTTGGTACTGTTGATAGAGGTATTCATGCATGTCCTGCTCTTGAAGCAGGCGATAGAATAATTCATTGAGGTAGAGGCCGGTAAATAGACTGACCCCCTGCAATAGCACTGGCGCTCCAGTGGCATCTGCTTGAATCAGGGTCTTTAACTCGCCGCGACCCTGCCAGCTAAATTGATGTTCGGTGTAGGGAAATATGGGGCGGCTGATACCCTTTTTATTCGGTTTGCGAAAGCCTTTGGCTACACAGCGAATACGGCCGTAATTTTTTGTGTAAAGGTCAACCAGTAAACTGGTTTCGCGATAGGGCGTCGAATGCAATAAAAATCCCGGCTCTGCCTCTATGCGCACAATAGATTACTCGTCAATATAGCCAAGGCTGCGCAGCGCTCGCTCGTCATCAGACCAGCCACTGCGAACTTTAACCCAGGTTTTAAGCATCACTTTGCAACCCAGCAGGCTCTCCATATCGGCGCGTGCCTGCTGACCAATATTTTTAATCCGCTCACCTTTGTTGCCAATAATAATTTTCTTCTGGCCTTCGCGCTCAACCAGGATCAGTGCACCGATATGAGTGACTTTAGGCTCAACACGGAACTCTTCGATCTCTACGGTTACCTGATAGGGAACTTCGGCACCCAGCTGTCGGGTTATTTTCTCGCGAACCATTTCTGCAGCTAAAAAGCGCTCACTGCGATCGGTGATTTGATCTTCGGGAAAAATATGCGGCGCTTCAGGCATAAAGCTATTAATTCGTTCTTCTAGCTGCTCAAAGTTGGTTCTGCGAAGTGCTGACAGGGGAATTAAATCTGCTGCCTTCACTTTCTCTGAGAGAAACTGTAAATGAGGCAGCAGCTCTTCTTTGTCTTCAATCAGATCAACCTTGTTGATCGCGACAATCACTGGCACGTCATAATTGGAAATATACTTGGCGACATATTCATCGGCCTCGCTCCATTCGAAACGATCGACAACAAAGATCACCAGATCCACATCGGCAATTACACTGGCTGCCGAGCGGTTCATTACACGGTTGATGGCGCGTTCCTGATTGGTGTGAATACCCGGGGTGTCCACAAAGACAACCTGCAGGTTATCTTCAGTCTTAATGCCTAATAATGTGTGTCTGGTGGTCTGCGGCTTGCGCGAGGTAATACACAGCTTTTGACCGAGCATATGGTTGAGCAGTGTCGACTTGCCAACATTGGGGCGGCCGACTATGGCGACATAGCCACATTTGGATTCATTAGTTGGGGCATCTGTCACTATCGGTTCTCCAGCTCTTTTAATAATTGTTCAGCGACTAACTGCTCGGCCTTGCGACGACTGCTTGCGGTCGCTTCAGCGGCAGCTTCGATATCGGCAATTTTGCAACTGATAGTGAAAAGGCGACTATGATCTTCGCCCTGAGTTTTTAAAACTACATATTCTGGCAATGGCTTGCCCCTGCCCTGCAGCCATTCCTGCAATCCCGTCTTGGCATCTTTAACCGGTGTATCTAGGGTGACAGCATTTAACATATCCGCAAACCAGTTAACCACAGCCTGCTCAGCGGCCGGTAAACCCTTATCCAAATAGATCGCGCCTATAAGCGCTTCAACTGTATCGCCAAGGATTGAATCGCGGCGATGACCACCACTTTTCATCTCTCCCTGGCCGAGCAGCAGCTCGGAACCCAGTTCAAGTGATCTGGCGATATCGGCAAGGGATTCGGCACGCACGATCTGCGAACGGATACGACTGAGGTCGCCTTCACGGGCTTCTGGAAAGCGTTGAAAAAGAAAGTTGGATACGGTGAGTCCGAGTACTGCGTCGCCGAGAAATTCGAGTCGCTCGTTATTTTTACTACCGCAGCTCCGGTGAGAGAGTGCCAGCGTTAAAAGAGTCTGGTCGCTAAACTGATACTGCAAGCGGTCCTGGAGTTGCTGGGCATTCGCCACGGATAATCCTCGAGTTAATAATTTTGTTCAGCACTCTCAATTATCGATAGTATCAACCGCTTGGTATTTATTGCTAAATCTAAGCACTACATCGACGTTGCCAAACATTACGATTCGTTTTTCGTAGTCCAGACTGATTCGGGTTCCGTTGTCGTCCCGAGCTATAACTACTTTTCTTGTGTCTATATCGCGAATATTGTTAATGGTAAAAAAACCTGCGATCTTTCTACGTATCTGTGAATCTGATTTGCCATTAATATCAGACTGACCCACTTGATCAATGGCTCCCTGAATAATTCTGTTATCCAGATAGTGAGGGCCAAGTTTAAAAATAATCGTTAATGCAAATCCAACAATAAACACTGTGAACAGCGCTGATGTTGTTGTCATACCGCTGTGACTTTTAATATTCATATCCGCTTCCTTGAGATATTTTAAAACTGTTGTTTGCCGACAACCTTACTGGATTTTGCCGGCTCGTTCAAAGCTGGGCAGGGAGAGGAACTCATTCCAGAACATCCATCGGGCAAATGCCTTACCCACTATTCGCTCTTCTGGAACAGGGCCCCAGACGCGGCTATCGCTTGAATTATCGCGGTTATCACCCATCATAAAGTAATGTCCCTGAGGCACTACGGCGGTGAAGTTCTGACTTAGACGGGTCGGCAGCAGGCGCTTTTGGATAGCGTGCTCAATACCGGTTAAATCTTCAGTCATAACCACCGATCGCGGTGCAGCTTCTTCGTCGGCAAGAACTTTCTGGCTCATCTTGTCGCCATTGACATAGAGCACACCGTTTAAAACATGAATCTCGTCACCCGGCAGGCCAACCACTCGCTTAATAAAGTAGCGCTCTTCATGGGGCGGGAAAAACACCATCACATCGCCGCGCTCAGGTGAGTTGAGTTCAATGATTTTATTACGGATAACCGGCAGACGTATTCCGTAAGTCCATTTGTTAACAACAATAAAGTCACCGACTTTTAGGGTTGGCACCATTGACGACGATGGAATCTGAAAGGGCTCGATAACAAAAGAGCGCAGCACCAGCACTAGACCCAGCACCGGGGCCATTGACCCGGCAAATTCGATCGACCCTTCGACCTGCTTGACCACAAATTTATTAAGCAGCCAGAAACAGGCTGAAATAAGAAAAATAACCGTCAATATAAGCTCGAAATTAAGATCCATCCGGATCGCTCTCCTTTTTGATTAGAGGCCTATTGGCCGCTCAACTGTAAACTTTTTTTGTTATTAGCTCTTAGCTTTTTAGCACGGCTAAAAACGCATCCTGAGGAATTTCAACACTACCCACCTGCTTCATGCGTTTCTTACCCGCTTTCTGCTTTTCTAACAATTTCTTCTTACGGGTAACATCGCCACCATAACATTTGGCGGTTACATTCTTGCGTAGTGCCTTAACTGTAGTTCGGGCAACCACACTGCCACCGATAGCCGCCTGAATAGCCACATCAAACATCTGTCGGGGAATTAACTCTTTCATTTTATCGGCCAGAACCCGGCCTTTTTGCTGGGAGGTATCGCGATGGATAATCGCGGCCAGAGCGTCCACACGATCACCGTTAATCAATACATCCAACCTGACCAGAGAGGAGGCCTGAAAACGTATAAAACTGTAGTCCAGAGAGGCAAAACCGCGACTTACAGATTTGAGTCGATCAAAGAAATCCATCACCACTTCACTCATCGGCAGCTCATAGCTGATCGCTACCTGCCCGCCGACAAACTGCATATCTTTTTGTACGCCACGTTTTTCGACACAGAGAGCGATCACATTGCCCACATAGTCTTTGGGGACAAGGATATTGGCTTCACAGATCGGCTCGCGCATCTCTTCAATATGGGCCGGATCCGGCAGTGCCGAAGGATTGGAAATATGCAGCAGATCACCGGAGGTGTTGAGAATTTCGAAGACTACGGTAGGCGCGGTGGTAATCAGGTTGAGATCGTATTCACGCTCGAGACGCTCTTGAATAATCTCCATATGCAGCATCCCGAGGAAGCCACAGCGGAAGCCAAAGCCCAGCGCATCGGAACTTTCCGGCTCAAAAAACAGCGATGCATCATTGACCGCAAGTTTGGCCAGAGCTTCACGAAAGTCTTCGAAATCATCGGAATCAACCGGAAACATACCCGCATAAACCTGCGGTTTAACCCGTTGAAAGCCGGGAAGAGGATCAACGTCAGAGGTGCTTAGGTTGGTGATAGTGTCACCCACCGGTGCGCCTAAAATATCTTTAATGCCCGCGACCATAAAGCCAACTTCGCCAGCCCGCAATACACCGGTCTCTTTGCGCTTGGGGGTAAACACACCAACGCTGTCGACCACATGGGGCTTGCCGATAGTTTTAGCAACAATTTTGCTTTTGCTGGTCAGCGTGCCTTGCATTACACGCACCAGAGAAACAACGCCAAGGTAGTTGTCGAACCATGAATCAATAATTAAAGCCTGTAGTGGTGCATCTACATCACCCACAGGTGGTGGCACCTTTAAAACCAACTCTTCGAGAATATCGTTGATACCCTCGCCAGATTTGGCACTACAGCGCACAGCATCGGTGGCTTCAATGCCGATAATATCTTCGATCTCAGCGATCACCTTTTCCGGCTCGGCCTGAGGTAAGTCCATTTTGTTCAATACTGGAATAACTTCCAGGCCCTGAGCAATCGCGGTGTAGCAGTTGGCTACGGACTGTGCTTCTACGCCCTGCGCGGCATCGACAATCAGCAGCGCGCCTTCACAGGCGGCCAGCGAGCGGGAGACTTCGTAGGAGAAATCCACATGACCGGGGGTATCAATAAAGTTTAACTGATAGGTTTTACCATCTTTAGCGGTATACGGCAGCGTCACGCTCTGGGCTTTAATCGTAATACCGCGCTCGCGCTCAATATCCATAGAGTCGAGAACCTGAGCGGCCATTTCACGCTCAGCAAGGCCTCCACAGACCTGAATAAAGCGGTCTGCGATGGTGGATTTGCCATGGTCAATATGGGCAATAATCGAAAAATTTCTGATGTGGCTGAGATCGGACAAGGTGTTTTCACTACCGTTAAAAAATGCGAGCGGAGTTTAGCCTATTTACGCCTCTTTCGCTATCAACCGCGCGCCTTATTAAGCAAAACACGCGGCTGATAAAGAGTGCAAATAGCGCCTATATAAAGCCCAAAAGCTATGGCTTGATAATAATGGTTCTAGAAATCGCCCGACCCTGCCGGTAAAAACGAATTAAAACCGGTGTATCAGTGGGCAGCTCTCGGACCACCTGATTGTATTCATCGACATCGTCAATGCGGCTGTATCCGAGCTGTAAAATAATATCACCACGGCGTAAACCCGATTCTGAGGCAGCGGAATCATCTGAAACCTGTTCGATCACCACCCCACCGCGAATACCCAACGACCTCAATTCCCGCTCACTTAAGGATTCAACAAGCAGGCCTATTCGATCACTGCCATCAGCGCGGCCGGCAACGGTCTGTTCGCCGCCCTTGAGAGTGCCAATCTCAACACTGAGCTTTTTAAGTTTGCCCTTGCGATAAAGCATAACCGGCGCTTTTTTACCTGGGGCGAGCATTCCAACCACATGGGGAAGATCTCCTGAATCGACAATGATCTGCTGGTTAAAGCGCACAATAACATCGCCGGGTTTAATTCCGCCTTTATCTGCAGGACTGTCGGGCTCAACCGCATTAATTAGGGCGCCCTGAGGCTTATCCAGATCCAGTGAGCGGGCAAGGTCTCTATCGACATCCTGAATAACCACACCCAGCCAGCCACGCTGAACCACGCCATTTTCTTTGAGCTGTTCAACAACTCCGGTTGCAACACTGGCAGGAATCGCAAAGGAGAGTCCAATGGAGCCGCCAGAGCGCGAGTAAATCTGAGAGTTGATACCTACCACTTCACCATTGAGATTAAATAGCGGGCCACCGGAATTGCCCGGATTAATCGCTACATCGGTTTGAATAAACGGCACATAGTTTTCACCCTTGTCGGTGGGAATACTCCGTCCTATGGCACTGACAATACCGACACTGGCCGAGTAGTCGAGGCCAAATGGCGAGCCAATAGCCAACACCCAGGCACCGACCTTTAACTTGTCGGGCTCGGCGAACTTAAGCACTGGCAATCCAGTGGCTTCAATTTTTAGCAGCGCCAGATCCGAACGGCGATCTTTGCCGACTATCTCGGCGGTAAATTCTCGTCGATCGGAAAAACGTACGACTATTTCATCCGCCCCGTCGACCACATGGTGATTGGTAAGAATATAGCCATCATCGGAAATCACAAAACCTGAGCCCATGGAAAAGGCTGGACGCGGCGCCTGCTGTCTCTCGCGCTGCTGAAATAGTTCGCGGAAAATCTCCGGAATTTGCCCCGGGGGTATTTGCGACCCGGCACTTTTTCGGGTCTTCTGCACCGTATTAATTTTAACCACCGCCGGTGAAGTCTCTTCAATCAGGGCGGTAAAATCTGGTAACTGGGCATTGGCAGACAGAGATATAAATAGAATAAGAACAAACGAAGTAGCGGCGGCAAATCTTTTAATCACAGAATTTTCTCCAATATTAATAATCGCTTTGGTATAAAAGTGTTATCGGCATTATTAAAAATAGTCGAACAGAAGATGATAGATAAACCATAATCAGACGTAGTTAATACAGATCATCGAACCTGAATAATCGCCGCATCAGTGTCAGCCGAAGGGTCGACTAAAATCGGGTTGTAACGCAGATCATTGCGCGATTTTTGACTATGGAGTCTGACCAGCCAACCGCCCAACAACAATCCAGTTAGAGCACCAGAAATACTCTGTAAATCACCCCCACCATTGATACCGACAATAGCGGCGCCAGCCACAGCCCCAAAGATTGGCAGCAGATAGACCAGCAGAGAGGCCAACACAATAACGTCTTCGGGAATACCTATGGTCACCGACTGGCCGATAGAAAATTTTTGTTGTGGTTGATTATTCAGCAAAACCCGAATACTGGTTGTCTTGCCCGCCAATTTGGAGAGAAATTTTTGACCGCAGCCTTTTTCAGCCACACAGGCTTCGCAGGCAGACTTCTGAATGGTCTCAACCCATAGCCCATCAGACTCAACAGCGACAACGGTTCCTGTTTCAAGAATCATAAATACTCTGCCCCTTAGGGCGCTAAACTAATAGCACTGGCCACTTGACTGGCTGTGCCGCGAGGAATTTCACCGACCACACAGATCGCATATTGGTGGCCATTGATATCGGCTTTGGTCAACACCGCGACTGTGGCGCCCAGCTTTGCGTCAATCGGCGGCAGCACAGTGCCCTGCACCGAATCAATAAACACCGAAAACACGGCCAGACCATCGGTAAACATCATCGCTTCCTGACCCTGGGCATCCGGTGATTGATGAGAGGCTAAAACAAAGCCCGGCGGCAGCCAATCCATGTGCCACATTGATTTAAGGGCATCTATTTTGCGACTGACCTGAATACAATTAGCTTGGTCAACCGCTCCAAATTCGTCACCTTTGAGTTGAAGATCAATACCCGCCGATGATTCTCCAATATTCACATCGACAAACTGGAAACGTTCAAGAGGCTTGCCGGTATGGCTCATCAATATAGACTGCAGTAATAGACCGGACTCTTTGTCGATTGCGACCACATAGCCATAGCGATACTTATCTTTGGGCAGCACGTGCACCATAGACACATGACGATTGGCAATGCGCCCATCGCCCTTGATATGAAATTCGTAGAAGTCTTCTAAGCGCGAATAATTCTCATTGTTGATTTTGTAGGCATTGCCACGCAAAAGCATATCGCCAGTGCGGACACAGTCAACGCTGTCAGTGCGGCTAACCACATCGCGTTGGGTTCCGTCCATATGCAACAGGCGTTCGTAGATTTTACCCTCTCGAACCTGATGCATCAGCTTTACGCTAGTCAGGTTGCCGCGGTATTCGTAGGTGAAAACACCGCTGTAACTAAGCTCTCGAGAGGCTTTGGCCATGCGCGCCATCAGATCATGAGCAGATTCCATCGGAGCAGAAAATACCGGCCCATGCAGCAAAACGGCGGCTACCAGAGCCGCCTGTTTAAGCGCTTTAAATGCTATTTTAAATGATGAGAATACAACCATTATGATCTGTTATTCCTTATCGGAAGATGCCTCGCCGATACTTTTGCTTACAGCTGCGCTTCCGGTTTTGTTCTCAGCTTTGCTCTCAGTTTCGCTTAGGCGGGCGAATGGCATCATTCCCTGATTACTGTTTAACGCTGCATGGCTGGAGTGCTT
Source organism: uncultured Pseudomonadales bacterium (assembly GCA_943846685.1). GTDB lineage: Bacteria > Pseudomonadota > Gammaproteobacteria > Pseudomonadales > Porticoccaceae > HTCC2207. The sequence goes on along the minus strand of OX044363.1, from coordinate 971,890 downwards.
GGACATAATATTGTTGAGGTAGGCGCGCATTTCAGCCTCTGAATACTGCTGCTTTACCTGTTGCTGAACTTGCTGATTAACCTCAAGCACCGGTACGGCGCGCTGGGAGCTTTTATTGTTCCCGCCGACACTGACAGTGCGAGCATTGATGCTCGGCTGGAAGCCTGAGGGAAACTGAATCGCTGGACCGCTATTTTCAACCGGAGTTTCTAGGCCGGCAAACTCTGATACTGGACTAGCGGTATCTAAGGGGCTGTTGAGCTGCTGAACACCAAATACGGCAACCAGTGCGACCGAGGCGGCAATGGCAAAACGTCCTGCCGAGCCGGCAAATACTGTTATAGCGCTTCTGCGGTGCGCAGGCTCCTGATCAATCGCCGCTGAAATAGCAGCTGAATAGTCTATCGAGGTTGTCGCCGGCTCACCTTTGATAGTCGACGAGGCCATATGATAGCGCGTCCACTGACCTCTTAACTTCGGGTCTTCTGCAACCGCTTTGAGTAGGCGATGAGTCTCCATTTCAGTAGCTTCACCATCCATAAGTGCGGAGAGTGACTCCTCCAGGCGTTCCTTGTGATCGCTCATTCATTTACCTCTTCGTGTAAAACTAGCGCTAAAGTTAAATTTCACTAAATTGTTTAAGATAATCTTCTTTAAATAGTGCTTTATTAGTAACTGTTCATTACATAAATACTGTGGGTAAGACCGGTGATTATTTAAAAGGTTCACCATTAGTTCACTGCCCTTCAATTAATTCTAGAACTCGCACATCAATTGACTCTCTACCACGGAAAATCCGTGATCGAATCGTGCCCACTGGGCAGTTCATCACCGAGGCAATATCCTCGTAACTCAAGCCTTCATATTCGCGCAGTGTCACAGCAGTTCGAAGATCTTCAGGCAACTCGATAATCGCCTGATTAATCACCTCTTCAAGCTGATCGCGAAACAGTTGATTTTCAGGGGTACCAGTATCCTTAAGTTGCTCGCTGCCAGAGTAGTACTCCGCATCATCCAGATCTACATCTGAGGATGGCGGTCTTCTGCTGCGGGCAACCAGGTAATTTTTCGCGGTATTCACGGCAATTCTGTACAGCCAGGTATAAAACTGACTATCGCCGCGAAACTTGGGCAGTGCCCGATAGGCTTTAATAAAAGCCTCCTGCACTACATCCCTCACCTCATCACTGTCGCGAATAAAACGCGCAACTATGGCGTGTACTTTGTATTGGTATTTGAGAACGAGCAGATCAAAGGCGCGTTTATCGCCTTTCTGCACCCTGACCACGAGCTGTTGGTCAGTGGGTTCTGTCTTTTTTTCTGTCATTTAGGAGTCCATTTATCCTACATTTCCGGGTTATTATTGCTTTTTACACTTAATATAAATAACGGCAATCAAAGACAGACCACCAGCAAGCGATTTAGTTCGCTTGTAATTTGAGCTTATACTATCATGCCGCGTCAACCGATTGTGACCCAACCATGAAACAAACCCATATCTACGATGTTCTGATTATAGGCAGTGGTGCCGCTGGTTTAGCTGTGGCATTGCAGCTGGATTCCAACCTCCGCGTCGCGCTGATCAGCAAAGCCTCACTTCAGGGTGGAGCCTCGTGGCTGGCCCAGGGCGGGATCGCCGCAGTATTCGATAAAAACGACAGTTCTGAAGCGCATATTGCCGACACTCTGGTGGCTGGCGCAGGTCTCTGTCACGAAGAAGCGGTGCGCTTTGTGGTAGAAAATGGCCCGGCCTCGGTGCAATGGTTGATCAACAAGGGTGTTGATTTTACCCGTGAAGAGGACCAGACCACCTATCACCTGACTCAGGAAGGTGGCCACAGTCATCGCCGTATTCTGCATACGGCAGACGCGACCGGCAAAGAAATCACCGGCACACTGGTCGATCGAGCCATAGCGGCTAAAAATATTGATATCTTTGAACATCACTGCGCTGTAGATCTTGTTACTCAGGCAGACAGCGACTCGCGAAAAATCCGCTGCACCGGCTCTTATATCCTCGATATTAATAGCGGCGCTGTCTCTCTTTTTAGAGCCAAGAGCGTGGTACTGGCCACCGGCGGCGCTAGTAAAACCTATCTTTATACTAGCAATCCTGACGGCGCCAGTGGCGACGGTATTGCAATGGCTTGGCGACGCGGCTGTCGCGTAGCCAATCTGGAATTTAATCAATTTCACCCCACCTGCCTCTATCACCCCAAGGCCAAATCATTTTTGATTACCGAGGCTCTGCGTGGTGAGGGTGCGCTGCTAAAGCTTCCCGACGGTTCGGCGTTTATGCACAACTTCCATCCAGATGCCGAGCTGGCACCCAGAGATGTAGTGGCGCGGGCCATTGACCATGAGATGAAACGACTGGGCAGTGACTGCCTGTATTTGGATATCAGCCATAAACCCGCTGAGTTTATTACTGAGCACTTCCCCACGGTTTACAAGCACTGCCTAGAATTTGGTATCGATATCACCACCGATTCAATTCCTGTGGTTCCCGCGGCCCATTACACCTGCGGCGGTATTATTGTAAATACCAAGGGGCAGACCGATCTGCTCAATCTCTACGCTATTGGCGAGAGTGCGTTTACAGGGCTGCACGGCGCCAATCGCATGGCCAGTAATTCGCTGCTCGAATGTTTGGTTTACGCCCATGCAGCGGCTAATGAAATCAATCAGATGCAAGATAAGATCCCAGAACCGGACTTTGTTAGAGAGTGGGATGAATCGAAAGTCGCCGATTCCGATGAAGATGTGGTTATCTCCCACAACTGGGATGAATTGCGCCGCTTTATGTGGGATTACGTGGGTATTGTGCGTACCGATAAGCGCCTGCAGCGTGCCGAGCACCGTATCAAGCTGCTCCAAAAAGAGATTCAAGAGTATTACAGCAATTACACCGTGGGCCGCGATCTGCTTGAACTGCGTAATCTGGCAACGGTTGCCGAGTTAATTATTCGCTGCGCTCTACAGCGCAAAGAGAGCCGTGGCCTGCACTATACTCTGGACTATCCAGAGCTGGCACCGATCGCCAAAGATACTATTTTAGTACCGATTAATTTTGCCGGACAGGATGTGATTATTAATCGCAGCTAGGTCTTTTAAGAGGTCTTTCTATAAGAATTTCTTGAGATAAGTAACTTTCGCAACAGCCGATGATCTTCCTCAGACAGGCTGTCTCTGGGAATTACTCTAGTGAGCCTGATACCCTGCAAGTCTCTTAAGTAGAGCACCACTAAATATCCAGTCACAAACTGAGTGGGCTCCAAGCGCAGCTCATTTTCACCGCTGGTTTGAGAAACCAAACGCCAGCATTCCAGCTGATCATCCACAACAAAAAGCCGCTCTGGGGATTGCCGACAAAAATCCGCATAAAAGCGATAACCAACCGCGAGCACAATATACAGCCCGACAACTTTAGCCCAGAGCAGAATTGGCGCGGCCGCTATAATCAAACCAGCCGCAACCGCCAGACCCAGCTTGGCATAGAGAAAATATTTTGAGGGGTAAAGCCTAAATTCAGCTGTTTTTGCTACGTGACTCATGAATAATCTGCACTATCCTTTGCAAATCGGGGTTATCTGCAGGCTCGCGCTTCATCAGCCATAAAAACAGCGACTGATCCTCACATTCAAGCAGTGCTTCAAAACGCAGCTGATCACTTTCTTCGAGGGTTTCATAGAACTCTTCAGCAAAGGGCTCAAGCAGTAAATCCAGTTCCAACATACCTCGGCGACAGGCCCAGCGCAGACGATTTTTATTCATAGCTAATCATTAATTGTGTTAAAGCCGCATTATAAGAGACAATCACTCATTAACCTACACTGTGATTCAACAGTGTCACCAAAACCTACGGATTGGCGATGACCGAACAGAATAAAGAAATAACCGACCCACGAGCTTATATCCAACTAACCGGCCCCGACAGCCGCAAGTTTTTGCAGGGTCAGGTGACTTGCGACATGGAAAGCCTAACGGGCGATGCAACTATTAATGGTGCCCACTGCACCCCCAAAGGACGGATTATTTTCCTGTTTAGCGCCAGCTGCGACGAGCAGGACAATATTATTTTAGAAACCCATCACTCAGTTAAAGATTTAGCTATAGCCAATCTTAAAAAATACGCGGTGTTTTTTAAGACCGAGATCAGCGATGTTAGCCAGCAGTATTCAGACACTACTGTTCTAAGCAATCTCCAGAGAATCAGAACCGGCAGTGCCGACGTGGTTGCCGAAACCAGTGATATGTTTATTCCGCAGATGCTAAATCTCGATGCACTAGGCTACATCAACTTTAAAAAAGGTTGTTACACAGGACAGGAGATTGTCGCTCGTGCCCATTATCGCGGCGCAGTAAAACGCCGTATGCATCATCTGCATCTATCCCTCAACAGCCTGCCCAATGCCGGTGATGAACTAAGAAATAGCGAAGGGAAAAGTATCGGCAATATTGCCAGCGCGGCCTGGGCAGACCCATCCACCGTAGAAGTATTAGCAGTACTGGCTGATAAAGCCAGCGATTGCACGGAGATACAAATTGGTGAACAGTCGCTAACAGCGGTTATGCATCTACCTCTGCCCTACGAGATTCCAGCCAGCCCATGAGTAACTTTATCAACTTGGAGAGTCATCAACAGCTACTGGTGTGGATCGGCATTGGCTCTCTGGTTGTGTTTATTATCAGCCTGCTGACTCTCCCCTGGCTAGTCGCAAAAATTCCTGAAGATTACTTTGTCCCGAAAAAGCGACAGCCAACTAAGTGGAAAAGCCAGCATCCGGTGGTTCGACTGCTGACTCTGATTGGAAAAAATCTGCTGGGTTACGGTTTGATTCTGGCGGGGCTATTAATGCTGTTTTTACCCGGCCAGGGAATCCTCACCTTGGTAACTGGCTTGCTGCTGATCGACTATCCGGGTAAGTTTCGTATCGAACGAAAAATAGTTAGAACCCCAGCCATTTTAAATGGGCTTAACTGGCTGCGCGCCAAAGCTAAAAAACCACCGCTGGTGGTTTGATAATACTGCCGGTTACTTTGTTATTATGTTTTTTTGTCATCCTGAACGCAGTGAAGGATCTTCTTGCAGTTACAACCAGAATAGATCCTTCACTGCGTTCAGGATGACATGGCTTTAGGTTCAGGATGACAGAAAAAAATCGCTATTACAGCGAAACCGCAGCCACCTTCCCAACCACTACCTCATTGCCTTCACTGGGCGCCATTGGAATATTTCTCGCCAATAGCAGACTGATTAACGCCATCCCAGAACCCATCAAAAATACCGCCGCTGGCGACACCAGCCACACTAAACCAAACAGCGCGGGAATCACCACCGCCGCAATATGATTAATGGTAAAAGCCACCCCCGCTGTGGAGGCCATATCTGCCGGATCGGCAATTTTCTGGAAGTAGGTTTTGATAGCAATCGCCAGAGAGAAAAACAAATGATCCAGAACATATAATCCCGCCGCCCAGGTTGCATCGTTAACAAAAGCATAGGCAGTAAACACACAGAACAGACCGCAGTACTCAAAGGTCAGCGCCCGGCGCTCGCCAATACGGCCTACCAATTTGCCAATACGTCCGGCAAAAGCCCAGTTAAAAAGATGATTAATAATATACAACAGCGCAATATCACTGACGCTGTAACCAAACTTTTCGACCATCAGGAAGCCGGCAAAAACAACAAAAATCTGCCGCCGCGCACCGCCCATAAATGTCAGCGCGTAATACAGCCAGTAGCGTTTGCGCATCAGCAGATGCTTGCGCTGCGGTGTCTTGGCCTGGAAGCGGGGAAAGCCCAGCCAGGCAAATAATGTCAATGCCAGACAACAGCCGCCACCCACAAGATAGATGGTTTTAAAACTCAACCCTAGATGCGCCTCGGCCAGCCATAAAAAACTATAGGCCGCCAACGATGCGACCGAACTAACGGCAATCAGTTTGCCGAGCATGGCTGGCGCCTCTTCGATACTCAACCACTGCAGCGATAGGGACTGCTTAATTGTCTCGTAATAATGAAAGCCAACCGACATTAAAAAGGTTGTCAGATAGAGCCCCACTACCGTGGGGAAATAACCGGTCGCGGCAACACCAATACCCAGCAGTGCCAGAGACAGATAGGCAAAGGTCTGCTCTTTTAACAGCAACAACACAAACACCGCGGTAAACGCCAAAAATCCGGGCACCTCACGAATACTCTGCAACATACCAATTTCCGCTCCAGTAAAACTGGCTCGCTCAATCACAAAATTATTCAGCAGTGCCATCCATGTAGCAAAGGCAACTGTCATCGCCACCGACATTACGACAAGGAGATTTTTCGGAGTTTGCCAGGATTTTGTTGCCACGTTTTACGCCTCTGTTTTTTCAGCTAGTTATGTTTTAACTGGTGTTTTAACCGGGGTTTTGCCAGAGCCCCTCGGACAGACTCCCAGTGTAGTTCAGAAGACCGTTTAATATTTCGCACTTTGAACTGCATTTTGCAAAAGCCATCTGTTTTCTTTCGCGATCTGCAATCTAAAAGCATTCTACAAGACAAACAATAACCATACAAAACAATAGGTTAAGTCAATCATTAGCTACTGGCATCATAGTTGCTCTACCTCCCTACAGACGGACTAAATAATTTCAAGGAGCCCTAAAAATGACGACAGCAATTAAGCCGATTGTAGGAACTAGCGGAGATGACCAGCTAAACGGTGGCAATGGCCACGAGGTACTTTCAGGGAGAGGTGGTAACGACCTGATCAATTCGGGTAATGGCCACGATATTGCCTACGGTGGTGCAGGCAATGATGAGATACATGGCAATTCAGGTAACGATACCCTCTACGGAAGTGGCGGGCCGTCATTCGTTGATCTCAGCGCCTTTAATATTACTGAAGATTATGAAGGCAGTGTGATCTTTCAATCGGAGAGCGCCGGCTACAAAAACTCCCTAGGCAGTTATAAAGTATCCGCTGAGGGTTTAATCACTGATGTTCAGTTTCATTTTCCCAATGCCAGTCTGCCCGGCTCTGGAGGAAATACCCAGTCCGGAACAACCAGTGACCTAAGTATGCAAGCTGGCGATCAGCTGGGCTTTTTTATTGTTGCCAACGGCTATTCCTACAACAACAGCTACAGCGATATGAATTTCAACGAGGGTCAGTTGGAATTCCGTAATGCTGATGGCTCAATCGCAACCATCAACTCAGTTAATCCAAGCCTATGGTTTGTGGATACCGACGGCTCTGAAACAAAGTTGGTTTATAACAGCTACCACACCGCCGCCGGTGTCGAGGGCGGCAATTATCAGCTCAATCCGGATGGGATTGCTCACACAGTGGGACTCGCCGACACAGATGCGGGTTTGATCACGCTGGGTTTTGAAGATCTCTACAATGGCGGCGATAAAGATTTTGATGACTCAGTCTTCTCAGTTGATATTGGCAATTCCAATGCGCAGGTTTTGGATCCAAATATCGCCAGTGGCGATAGCGGTATCGATCAGGATCAGCCCACCTATACTTATCAGATTCTTGGTGATGGCAGCCTTGGTAAGTTCGATCAGGACGGCAATTTTATCGGCATCTCAGAGCAGAACGATGAAATTCATGGCGGCAATGGCAATGACGATATCTATGGCCGCGCCGGCAATGACCAATTATTCGGTGACGATGGCAACGACCTGATTGATGGCGGTTCGGGTAGTGATTCGGCCTGGGGCGGCAGTGGCAATGACAATATCTCTGGCGGTAAAGGTGACGATCAGCTCTACGGCGACAGCGGCCATGACAGTATCAACGGCGGCACCGGCAATGATTCAGCTTGGGGTGGCAGTGGTAATGACACTATCTCTGGCGGTAAAGGTAACGACCATCTCTACGGTAACAACGGCCATGACGATATCAACGGCGGCAGCGGCAATGATTATATAGACGGCGGCAAGGGCAATGATCATCTCTTCGGCGGCAATGGCGATGATACGCTTATCGGCGCATCAGGTAATGACCAGCTAGAGGGTGGCACTGGTAATGACAACCTCTATGGCGGCGACAAGAACGACCAACTCAAAGGTCGCTCGGGCGATGACTATCTGGATGGCGGCAGCGGCAATGACAACCTTAGGGGTGGTGTCGGTAACGATACCCTGCTCGGTGGTTCGGGTAACGATAATCTTAAAGGCGGTTCTGGAAATGATCTTATTTACTCCGGCGCCAATAAAGATGTGGTCAACGGTGGCTCGGGAATAGATACAGTTTCTTACAGCTACGCTGATACTAGCGTCAATATTGATATACACCGCAAGAAAGTCACCGGCGGTGATTCCGACACGCTCAAGTCCATAGAAAATGCCGTTGGCTCAGACCATAACGACAGCCTGCGCGGCAATCGTCTAGACAATCGACTTGAGGGCGGCAGCGGCGACGATACGCTTCGTGGTATGCGCGGTGATGACGAGTTAATCGGGGGTTCCGGTGCCGACTCGTTTACCTGGCGACAGAGCGATATTGATGGCAGCCTCGATCAAATTCTCGATTTTGCTCTCGGCGAAGATAATCTTAGCTTTGATGTCAGCGCCTCACTGGCCAACAGAGATATCAGCGAATGGATGCAACTAGAGACTACTGGCGGCAACGCTCAACTATATGCGGATCTGGATGGCGACGGTGATTTCTCCGATGCCATCCTGTTTGCAGAGCTGCAGGGTATTAGCACAGACTCACTCTCAGACTTGGATATTTCAGTTGCCTAAGCTTCTGTCTAATCGCAAGACTTTTATCGCTGCGGTAAAACGTGTGGCCCGGATGATTCTGGGCCATTCCTTTTTTACTAATCTGGCGGCCTTTTGTGTGCCCCTTTACACGCTGCAAATTTTTGACCGGATTATCACCACCGGCAGCTATGAATCCCTGTGGATGTTGGCGGTTGGCGCGCTGATAATTTCCATCAGCGGTCTTGCCTTTGAACAGCTGCGGCGCAAATCCATCGTCAATTTTGCAGAGTATCTCGACCAGCAGATTTGCCAACATATCAGCGCTCAAGTACACCGCGGTTATCCGGGTAAAAAACTCTATCGCAGAGTAAAATTATTTCAGCAGCAGCTTAAGATCGGTGGTATCGCCAGTATTCTCGACGTGCTCTTGCTACCGATTTCAGCCATCTTAATATTTATTCTATCACCGATATTAGGGCTGTTTATGCTCGGGGTAAACCTGTGCTTCTGCCTGATCGCCTATGCAAAATTCAAACAGGAAAAACCTTCTCTGGACGAGGGGTTAATCGACTGTTCAAACAAAACCCAACGCTGGCTAAAGTCGGCAAATACCATTCAGCACTGGGAAGCATCCAAACCCAAAGCAAATACCTCAAGTATCGACAAGGGGGGATTGCTAACCGATATTCATCACTGCCTGAGAACTTTATATCAACTTGGCACCCCAACCATTGGCGCTATTTTGTTATTGCAAAACAGCCTGACCGCCGGTGGTTTTATCGCCGCCCTAATTATTTCATCCAGGGCCATTGCACCCTTTGATATGCTTTTTTCCAACAGCGCCGTGGTCTCACTGGGCAGGCAGGTGGTGCTCGACGTATGCGAGTATTTTGATCAACTCAGCCTGCGCACCCCGGGCAGTTATTCCGGCTCTGTGCAGGGCAGAATCGAGCTGCAAAATATCAGTATTAAGGATCCAATTAATCCCGGCCATAAGAGCAGCTCAACTGTAACTGCACTCGCAAATATAAGCCTGCGGGCAAATCCGGGCGAAATCACCGCGCTAACCGGATCGGTTGGTGCGGGGCAGAACGAGGTTATAAAAGTACTGCTTGGCGAACAGCAGCTACTATCAGGTAACTGCCTTATTGATGGCACTCGCCGCGCCGACTGGTGCCCAGAGAGTTTGCAAAATCATATGGCTATCGCAGGCGAATCGGTTAGCCTGCCAGAGGGCACAATCGTTGAGCTGATCACAGGCTTCGGCGCAGTGGATAAAAGCCAAGCGATAGAAGCGGGACAGATAACCGCCCTCAATCAACGGCTTATAGAGTTGAATATTGCCTATGATTTCCGCTTTGATCATCAGGTTGCTCAAAGCACTGCAATTGGCCGCCAGCTTGAGCGCTTGATTACGCTGACTGCAGCAGTCGCCAGCAAGGCGCAGATTATTCTTTTGGAAAATCCGGAAACCCTCTGCAACTCAACCATGCTCAATCAACTGCAGCAAACATTGCTGTTGCTTAAAGAACAGAATAGAACGGTTATTTTAACCACCCATTCGAGGCAGCTGATCAAACTTGCTCAGCGCAGCTACCTATTTGAGAACGGCACTGTTGTGCCAGCGCCACAGCGCTTTGCCAATGCACAGCGCGTCGCCTGATCAGGAGTCAAAACAGTCATGCAAGATCAACTAACCCCTCTCCAAGATCAGTCCCTGCGAATCAGAACAGTTATTATTCTCTGCGTTAGCCTATTGGCATTTTCTCTATGGATTGCCCTTGCACCAGTGGAAAGTGCGGTATTGGCCAAGGGGCATATTCGCACCATGGAAGACAGCAAACCGATCCAGCATTTGCGCGGAGGCAAAATCGCATCGATTAATGCGCGCTCCGGCGCTGAGGTCGCAAAGGGTGCGATTCTTTTACAGCTGGATATCTCGGAACAGCAGTCCGCATTAAAAGCCAATCTTCGCGACTATCTGATGACGTTGTTAGATCGAGAGATCGCCCTAACCCATATCAACAAACGTCAACAGCTAGAATTTTCAGACAAAGTATTATTGTTAGCAAAGAGACTACAAGAAGCGCCGGCATTAGCCATGCGACAACAGAACTTTTCTGAAACCATCACAATAAAAAACAACCAGCTTGAACTGATCGAACACCGAGAACGGCAATTACAACTCTCTATCCAAGCACAACAAATTGAGAATCGGGCACGGCTTGAACGGCTTGAACTGCTAAACAAACAGCACAGCGCAGTTAAGGCTCTGGCTGGAAAAAACTATGTTTCAGAAATTCAGCTCGATGACATATCTCAGCGGCTTATAAATGCTCGTAGCGAAATTGATAGCACTCAGCAAAAAATCGCCGCCGCTGAATCTGAATTACAACAGATCCCCATTCAAAGAAACCTAGTAATCTCCGAACTGAGCCAACAGGCAACCCAAGACAACAACCGTGCGATGCAGCGTATTATTAGTATTGAAGATAATATTAATCAGCTAAAAAACAGAATCGCCAATGCAACTATTCGAGCATCCCACGATGGCCTGATCACCCACCTAAAAAGAAAGAATCCCGGTGAGATGGTGTTGCCTGGAGAAGAGATTATGCGGCTTCTGCCTAACAAGGAAGAATTACTTATAGAAGCGCGGGTTCGCCCCACCGATATAGATTTACTCTGGCCCGGCCAGAGCGCGCGCATTCGCCTTTCGGCATTTAATGCCAGAGCTACCCCACTACTCGAAGGCAAGGTTCACTGGGTTTCAGCAGACCGGCACGAAGATGCCGAAGGCTATTATTTTATTGCCGAGCTACGTGTCGATAAAAATCAATTAGACAGTATCCCAAAGCTGCATCTATCCAGCGGCATGCCTGCTGAAGCTATCCTGATCACCGACAAACGCACTATTGCCGACTATCTACTGGAACCATTGTTACGGGGAATTAGCCGCAGCCTACGCGAAAGCTAGAAGAAAGAGCCTATGTAAAGAGCCTATGTAAAGAGCTAAGGCTAGATTTTTAAATCGTCCAACGCCTCTTGCTCGGTTGGCAACTGCCAATTAATTGGCGTCTGGCCATTTTGATGAAGATAATTATTGGCAGCGGAAAAATGTTTGCAGCCGAGAAATCCACGGTATGCAGATAAGGGCGATGGGTGAACCGACTTGAGAACTAAATGCCGTGACTGGTCGATAAAGGCGCCCTTCTTCTGGGCATAGCTGCCCCACAATACAAACACAATACCCTCGCGCTGGTCATTTAAAGCGCGAATAGCCGCATCGGTAAACTGCTCCCAGCCCTTGCCCTGATGAGCACCGGCATTGGCCTGTTCGACGGTAAGTGTGGCATTTAACAGCAGAACCCCCTGCTTTGCCCAGCTGGTAAGACAGCCATGACCTGGTTGCTCAATACCCAGATCATCGGCCAACTCTTTGTACATATTGGCTAGGGATGGCGGCACCTTAACGCCGGGCAGCACTGAAAAACACAGACCGTGGGCCTGATTGGGACCGTGATAGGGATCCTGGCCAAGAATTACCACGCGAACCTGATCAAAGGGGGTGTTATTAAATGCCGAAAACCACTGCGAGCCCGGCGGATAGATAACCTTGCCAGCGGCTTTTTGCTGGACTAAAAACTCACGCAGTTCATGCATATAGTCTGTATCAAATTCATCACCCAGCACTCGGTACCAACTCGGATCCAACTTAATCTCACCCTGATCACCCATCTCTATCTCCATCATCAAAAATGCCTAAATCTCTTCCAGCCAATTAGCTGCAAATGTTACCATAGCCGCCGTTAAATTCTGTCGCCATTCTCAACAGACAATCTCGACTAAATTTTTCCATAAAATCTAGTCCGAATAACCACCGTTTTCGTAAAACTGCTGGCTGTACAACTTCGCAGTCACTGAGTTCAAATTAATTTTTGGTACTGATATCTATGTTGGAAAACACCGCAACCCTCGAGCAACAGGCTCGCTATAACCGCCAAATAGCCTATTGGCTACTGATCTGTGCCGCTGTTATCTTTGGTATGATCCTGCTTGGCGGCGTTACCCGACTGACAAATTCCGGCCTGTCGATGGTCGACTGGAAACCGCTGATGGGCATTATCCCACCACTGTCGGAAGCGGATTGGCAGGCGATGTTTCTCAAGTACCAACAGTTCCCCGAATACCAAAAAGTTAATATCGGCATGAGCCTCGAAGAATTTAAACCGATCTTTATGTATGAGTATCTGCACCGTGTACTGGGACGATTTATCGGCCTGATCTTTATACTACCCTTCCTGTTTTTCTTGTTTACCAAGCGCATTAAAGCCGGTCTTACACCAAAGCTGATCATTATGCTGATCGGTGGCGGTTTTCAGGGCCTGCTCGGCTGGTATATGGTTAAAAGCGGCCTAGTCGATAACCCCCAGGTCAGCCAGTACCGACTAACCGCCCATCTGGGTGCTGCAGTACTGATCTACGCCTTTATTTTATGGACTGCCTTTAGTTTAATCAGTCCAAAATCCGATCAACCCATTGAGCTAAAAAGCCTTGCCTACACCTTGAGCGGGCTGATCTTCCTAATGATTCTATCCGGCGGACTGGTTGCCGGAACCCATGCCGGACATGCCTACTCCACCTGGCCACTAATGGGTGACAGCTTTATTCCAGCGGGCCTCTACTCCCTGACACCAGCCTGGTTATCAGCCTTTGAAGATATCACCACCATCCAATTTAACCATCGGATATTTGCCTACCTAATTGTTGGTCTGGTTGCGGCTTTTGTATTTAAAGCCCTGAAAGCCGGTATTCAAGGACCTGCCAAAATCGGACTTTGGTGTTTGATTGGACTGCTGATAATGCAGGTAACTCTAGGTATCAGCACCCTAATATTTTATGTACCAGTGCCAATTGCCGCCGCCCATCAGGTGGGCGCCGTTGCACTGTTAAGCGCCTCGCTGTTTATCAGCCACTCACTTCGTCACAGCCTGCGCCAAACGAATTAACACTTGAAAATTTTAAGACTTAACTGGAGAAACAAAATGAAAAAAATCGTTATTCCTTTTTTAGCAGCAGCACTTTCAGCCGCATCATTTGGCGCCCTTGCCGGTGACCCGGTTGCCGGCAAAGCCAAGTCAATGACCTGCGCCGGTTGTCACGGTCAAAATGGCATCAGCAGCAATGGTATGTGGCCAAACCTTGCCGGCCAGAAAGAAGCCTACCTGGCCAGCCAGCTGAAGATGTTTAGAGATGGCCAGCGCAATAACGCGATGATGACGGCTATGGCTAAAGGTCTGTCTGATGCAGATATTGCCAACCTGGCAGCCTACTACGCTGGTATTAAGTGACCGACGAAGTCGGTCATCCTGAGTGAGCAAAGCGAACCGAAGGATCTGTCATCCTGAGAGAGCAAAGCGAACCGAAGGATCTGTCATCCTGAGAGAGCAAAGCGAACCGAAGAATCTCTGTATAACCTGAAGAGATCTTTCCACTCACTTCGTTCGGTCAAGATGACAAATAGGGTAGAAACGACAGACAAGCAGAAACAAAAAAGCCCAGCAAGTGCTGGGCTTTTTTATATCTGGCTTTTACAACGCTTAAACTATTCCGGACGCATATGCGGAAACAACAACACATCGCGAATAGAGGCTGAATCGGTCAGCAACATCACCAGACGATCAATACCAATACCCTCACCAGCCGTAGGTGGCATACCGTATTCCAGCGCACGGATATAGTCAGCATCAAAGTGCATAGCCTCATCATCACCAGCGTCTTTCTCAGCTACCTGCTGTTTAAAGCGCGCTTCCTGATCTTCTGAATCATTTAACTCAGAGAACCCATTGGCAAGCTCACGGCCACCGACAAAGAACTCAAAGCGGTCGGTGACATGGGGATCACTATCATTGCGGCGAGCCAGCGGCGACACTTCAGCTGGGTACATGGTAATAAAGGTTGGCTGCTCTAGTAGATGCTCAACAGTCTTTTCAAAGATCTCGATCTGAACCTTACCCAGCCCCCAGATATCTTTTAATGGGATATGCAGATCAGTGGCGATCTTGCGCGCACCGGCTTCATCACTTAACTGCTCGGCAGTAATATCCGGGTTGTACTGCAAAATAGAGTCAAATACCGAGAGGCGAGTAAATGGCTCGGCAAAGTCATAATTAATTTCTTTAACCACCTCACCCTCAGCATCCTTAATGGTATTAACCACCTTGGTTGAACCCAGCACTTCAGTGGTCATCTTGCGCAGCATATCCTCAGTTAGATCCATCAGATCATTAAAGTCTGCGTAGGCCTGATAGAACTCAAGCATGGTGAACTCAGGATTATGGCGCGTTGAAAGACCTTCATTTCTGAAATTGCGGTTAATTTCATAAACCCGCTCAAAGCCGCCGACAACCAGACGCTTTAAATACAGCTCTGGAGCAATACGCATATACATATCAATATCCAGCGCATTGTGATGGGTGATAAAAGGACGTGCCACAGCACCGCCAGGAATTACCTGCAACATTGGCGTTTCAACTTCCAAAAAGTCAGAGCCATTCAGGTAGCGACGAATAAAGTCGACAACCGCCGAACGGATGCGGAAAGTATTGCGCACTTCAGGGTTAACAATCAGATCAACATAGCGCTGGCGGTAACGCATTTCCTGATCGGCCAGACCATGAAACTTATCCGGCAGTGGACGCAGCGCTTTGGTCAGCAGCTGATAATTGTCCATCTGCACATACAGGTCGCCTTTGCCCGACTTGTGCAACGCACCGGTAATACCGACGATATCGCCCAGATCAATAGATTTGGCAAACGGTCGCGCCTCTTTAGTGACATACAGCTGGATAGTCCCAGAGCTGTCTTGAACCACCATAAAAGCACCGCGGTTACGAATAACCCGACCGGCGATACAAACAATTTTCCCCAACTGCTCTAGCGCATCTTTGGTTTCTTCCCCAAAGCCTGCCTGCAGTTCCGCAGCACTGTGCTGAGGGCGGAAATCATTGGGGAATGTCGTACCTTCCTGCTCACGGAGTTCGGTGAGTTTGGCACGGCGTTCGGCTATCAGCTTATTTTCGTCTTGTTGATCAGTCATTTTTTAGTCTTTTTTCTTTAAATTGTTAATTTATCGTTCATCACAGTTCGCTCGATTTAGGATGACAGGTTTTTTATCAGGACGACGGCTTCGCCGTCGCTTACAACCCCGCTTTTAACGAAGCGACAATAAACTGATCCAGTTTACCATCCAATACCGCACCCGTATTACGTGTCTCAACACCGGTACGCAAATCCTTAATACGTGCATCATCCAATACATAGGAGCGAATCTGACTGCCCCAACCAATATCAGACTTAGTATCCTCAGTTGCCTGAGCCGCATCCGCACGCTTCTGCATCTCCGCCTCATAGAGCCGGGCCCGCAACATCTGCCAACACTTATCGCGATTCTGATGCTGAGATCGCTGGTTCTGACACTGCACCACAATACCACTGGGTTCGTGAGTCAGACGCACCGCCGAATCTGTCTTGTTCACATGCTGACCACCAGCACCAGAGGCGCGGTAGGTATCGGTGCGAACATCCGAGGGATCGATCTCGATATCAATATTGTCATCAATTTCTGGAGACACATAGACCGCAGAAAAAGACGTATGGCGACGATTGCCCGAATCAAACGGCGACTTGCGCACCAAACGGTGTACACCAATCTCGGTGCGCAACCAGCCAAAGGCATATTCACCGGAAATCTGCACCGTGGCACCTTTAATACCGGCAACATCACCAGCAGAGCATTCAACCAGCTCCGCCTTAAAGCCCTTATCATCGGCCCAACGCAGGTACATACGCAAGAGCATCTCCGCCCAGTCCTGAGCCTCGGTGCCGCCAGAGCCCGACTGAATATCCAGGAAGGCATTGTTTGCATCCATCTCACCAGAGAACATACGACGAAATTCAAGCTTGGCTAACTGAGCTTCAAGACTAGCAATTTCAGCTTCAACATCGGCAACCGTATCCGCATCATCCTCTTCAACCGCCATCGCCAACAATTCGCGGTTATCCGACACACCGGCATCTAAGTCTTCAATAGTTTTAACTACCGCTTCCAGAGATGCGCGTTCACGACCCAGCTCTTGGGCGCGGTCTGGATCATTCCAAACATCCGGTTCGCCGAGCTCTAGCTCGACCTCGGCAAGGCGGTCTTTGCGGTTAACGTAGTCAAAGATACCCCCTCAACACGTCGGTGCGTGCCTGCAGATCATCGAGGGCGTTGTAGAGAGGATTTACTTCCATGGAATTTTAGAGCCAACCAATTGAATAAGCCGCGCATTTTACCTCAGCGATACAAGCACTCCAAGCTAAAACGCTGTTGATTAAGCATTAGCCGCAAGGCACCATGCTGCTTATGCGCAAACTCTTTCTCAGCTTTATAATTATTGTTATCGCCTACCTGCTGTTTTGGCCGGTAGCCGTAGACCCTGTCAATTGGAATGCCCCGAAAAACAAAGGCTATGTGGGCGACTTCCAACAGAATACAATTCTTAGTCAGATTGAAACACTTGAGATAAAAGGCAATCACGGACCCGAGGGCCTAGCCCTGTTAAATGGCGAAGTTTATGCCACTACTCGTGAGGGCTGGATTGTTCGCCACAAGCCAGATACCGGTGAAATCAAAAACTGGGTACATACCCAAGGCAGCCCACTGGGATTAGTGTTTGATCAGAACAATAATCTAATTGTCGCCGATGCCTATCTTGGGCTACTAAAAATTACACCAGAAGGCACCAAAATAGTATTAACCAATCAGGTTGATGGCTCGCCAATCGACTTCGCGGACGATGTAGATATAACCGCCGATGGCAAAATTTACTTTAGTGACGCCTCGACAAAATTTGGCGCCATTGCCTATGGCGGCACTTTTGAAGCCAGCCTGCTAGATACCATCGAGCATGGCGGTCATGGTCGATTACTGGTTTACAATCCGCAGGATCAAAGCACCAAAGTACTAATGGATGGACTGAACTTTGCCAACGGTGTCGCTGCGGCAGAGGACAGCAGTTTTGTATTGGTCAATGAAACCGGCAGCTATCGTGTGCATAAGTATTGGCTACAAGGGGAAAAAGCGGGCCAATCAGAAGTTATTATCGATAACCTGCCAGGCTTTGCCGACAATATAGTTCGCGGTGAGGATGGGCGCTTCTGGATAGGTCTGGTTGCACCGCGCCACGCTCTATTAGACGCCATTTCAGGTTATAGCTCTATCCGCAAAATAATTCATCGACTGCCCCCGTTTATGCGCCCAAAACCAGAACATTACGGGCATATATTTGCCATCGACAAGAACGGCAAAGTTCTTCTCTCACTGCAGGATCCTGAGGGTAGCTATCACACCAATACTGGAGCACTGGAAGTCGGCAACTGGCTCTATATCAGCAGTCTTCACGCCGAAAATCTCGGACGCATCAGCAAGACAACTATCGGACTCAAATGAAACTTTTCACAGACCATCTGCAGCAACATTTTTACACCGCCTTTAAAACCGATGACAACCACCACTGTACTGCAGTGGTTACTCAGGGGTTGCACGAGCCAACTCTAGTCAGTAGCAATAAGCTGCTGGCTGAACAGTTGGGGATAGATCCGGCACAGTTAACCAGCCCAGAGATGCTGCAAATAATGAGCGGCAATCAAATACCAGATGCCAGCCAACCTATTGCACTGGTCTATTCTGGACACCAGTTCGGCGTTTGGGCCGGTCAGTTGGGCGATGGCCGCGCTATCACTCTGGGCGAACTGCCAGTAAAAGAAACGCTCTGGGATATCCAGCTAAAAGGTGCAGGTACAACCCCCTACTCCAGATTTGCCGATGGTCGCGCTGTGCTTAGATCAAGTATTCGTGAATATCTCTGCTCAGAAGCCATGCATGGGCTTGGTATAGCCACTACCAGAGCGCTGTGTTTAATCAATAGCCAAACGCCAGTCTACCGAGAAGAAGTTGAACCCGGCGCCACAGTCTGTCGAGTTGCCGAGAGTCATATTCGCTTTGGCTCTTTTGAACACTTCCATTATCGCAACCAGCCAGAGTCGGTTAAGGCACTGGCGGACTATGTGATCGAAAGACACTTTCCAGACTGGATGGATAGGGATGATAAATATCTGCTAATGCTGGAAAACTGCGTATTAAAAACCGCCAAAATGATCGCCCAGTGGCAGTCGGTGGGCTTTAATCACGGGGTGATGAACACCGACAATATGTCTATTCTGGGCGACACCATCGACTACGGCCCATTTGGTTTTTTGGATAACTATAATCCGGACTTTATCTGCAATCACTCAGATACCAATGGCCGCTACTCGTTTAAAAACCAGCCCTCAGTTGGCCTGTGGAATTTAAATGCCCTGGCCACCTCACTGACCTCCCTGCTGGAAAGCGACCACTTAATCGGCGCCCTAAAACAGTACGAGCCAGAATTTTTAAAGCAGTACAGAACCATTATGGCCAGTAAAATTGGCCTGAAAGAATACCAGCCAGAAGATGAGCCGCTAATTAATCAACTACTCGAATTGATGCAAACCAATAATGTCGATTACACGATTTTCTTTAGGTCCCTGTGTGCATTTTCAAAACACAACCAAACAGTGCGCGATCAATTTTTAGACCGTGAAGGTTTTGATGGCTGGGCAGAGAAATATCTACAACGTCTAGCGCAACAGAGCTCAACTGACGCCCAGCGTCAGGAGAAAATGTTGGCCACTAACCCAAAATATATACTTCGCAACTATATGGCTCAAGCGGCTATAGAGCAGGCCTATCAAGGGGATTACACAGAGGTTCAATTGCTGTTAGAAGTATTACAGAGCCCATTTGATGAGCATCCAGACGCAGAAAAATATGCCGGTTTGCCACCGGATTGGGCAGAGGCAATATCGGTAAGCTGCTCTTCTTAAAGTCTCACAGATGGATGCCGGCATTCGCCGGCATGACAGACGGGTTCTATCTTCTTGCAGTTACTGCCTGAGTATCCTGAAAAGATCCTTCGGCTTCGCTCAGGACGACAGGCTTTGCCTGTCGCTTTTCTACAGACGAAAAAAACCCCTGCTGTAAGGAGGGGGAGTGATACAGATCAGCAGGGGCTACAAAGTTTCGGAGTAAAAACAACGTCGATACATTAATTTTTAAACCCTAGTCCTTATAAGACTCCGAAACGTGAATAAACCCTACCCTGTAAAATAAATCTTCCTAAAAAAATATCTCAGACCTGATTGAGAAACCACCCAATCACCAACACTTGCGGCAAGGTTATCAGCGGTAAAAACAGCGCTATCTTCCATGACCTAGTGGTATCTCTAATCACCATCACTTCGGTGTAGTCAGTAGCAACACCTGCCATTAGGAAGGTAAAACCATTGCCGGGTGCCGCGGCGCGGGTGATTATATCGGCGGCAATGGGTGTCGAGCCTTCCGAGCAGACTTCAATAATGGTTGCGGCCAGTAGAGTTAAGAAAAGCCCTGCTACCGTCGGGCCAAATAATGCCTGATAGGTGTCGAGGGGGATAAAAGCTCGGATGGCGGTGGCCAGTACGATGCCAAAAAATAACCAGCGGAAGACCATTCGCGAATCTTTAAGGCCGTCCCAGAGTAATTTTCCTATAGCGTTTGGTGAATAATCTGCCTGCTTTATTAGGACCATTATCTGCGGTGTAATCGCTGGAGTGCTATCTGTATTAGTGTGATTGGGATTGGCGGGCAGTACGCCTCTGGCTACCAGTCGATCAAAAATAAAGCCTGTGACTATACCTATGGCCATTGAGAATAGGATAAATGACAGGGTCCACCCCCAGCCAATTAGGGTGATTAAAATAATCGTTAGAGACAATGAATTCCACGGACTGGCTATCAAGAAAGCCATCAACTGCCCGAGGCTGGCTCCGCGTTCATAGAGCTTGGTGCCGACCATGAGTATTCCGTGACTACAGAGATCGAGAAGCACTCCAGCTGCGGTGGCGCGAGCAATGCCTTTGAATGTACCGCCCTGTCCTAGCGCGGATATAACTAACTCACGGGGCACTCGTTCCAGCAGGCCGACAAAGACTACGGCCATGGCCAGACCCCACCACATTTTATTGATCAGTTCGTAAATACTCGATGTCATGATAACTAGCCATGCGGGCAGTTCAGATATCAGGTCTGCTCGGCCACCCATTAGTAGATAGCTCAAATAGCTTATGGTGACAATGGCAGCCGATATCCAGAGTAAATAATCGGGGCGCGAAGGCGCCGCTTGGTCAAGTTCACAGCAGGAAGTTTCGGGCTCTGGTGGTTCAGGTTTACAGCATTCGCTCATAAATTAAGGTTAGTTGTAATAACAGTCGCTGACAACTGAGTTTACATGGCTATAATGGTGTTCAGACGATCGCTTTTGAGATATAAAAAATTGATTTCAATAAAACATATTGTTGTTACCTGTGCGCTTATCGCCCTACTCTCAGTGGTGGTTTATAGCCAGCTGGCGTCCGTAGATATCTTCTCGGCTTTCCGCGAAGAGGATGGAGCCACTAACTGGCAGTACGTATCCAACTTTTCCAGCAGTATGTTAATTATTGCCCTGTCTATTACGGCTATTCGTCTCGCCTTTACGCGCCGCACTGCAAGACGCTATAACCGTGAACTAGAAGAGATTCGCGCCGAACTCGAAGACCGCGTTAAAGAGCGCACCGCAACACTTGATGAAGCCAATGTTCTGCTGCAGGACAGTAACAAAGCGTTGGAAGAGGAAATCGACGAGCACCTGGAAACCACTACCCGCCTGCGCCTCTCGGAATCCTATATCACCAGTATCCTGCGCTCTATGCCACTGATGTTGATCGGCCTGAATAAAGAGGGCGAGATCACTCAGTGGAACAGTCGTGCCGAAGAGATAAGCGGCCTATCTGAGAAAACCGTACTGGGCAAAAACCTCTGGGAAGCCTACCCAACCATGACGGTGACACCGGCGCAGATTAAAAAGGCTCAGGATGAAGATAAAACCCTGACGATTAAATACAGCCAGCGCGGCCAGTACCATTTTGATATTACTATCTACCCTCTTCACGATCAGCGTGATACCGGCGTGGTTATTTTGGTCGACGATGTAACCCAGCGCGTGCAGAGTGAAAATATGCTTATCCAACGCGACAAGATGTCGTCGATGGGTGAGATGGCGGCGATTATGGCCCATGATATTAATATTCCCCTGCAGGCGATTCTCAAAGATGTGCAGACCGTGCGCCAGGAACTTACCGAAGAGCATATAGATCCAATCGGTATGAATGAGTTACTGGAAGATGCGCTGATTCGCGGCCGTCAGGCAGCAACTGTTATTCAGAATCTGGTCGCATTTTCGGATAGTGGCGCGGGCGAAAAGCAACAGGCTAATATCACTCAGGTGATGGATCACAGTGTTGAACTGGCCGAAGATGTGCTGTCGGTAACCAAGGGTTTGCGTTTTAAAGATGTGGCTATCAATAAGAACTATGCGGATGATCTGCCTGAATTAAACTGCCATGCTCCGGAACTTCAGCAGGCCTTTTTAAGTTTGTTTAGATATGCCTGTCATGCACTGGGTAAAGTTGAAGACCCCAAACATGCCCCGGTAATCAATATTGAGATCAGTGAGTTTTACGAGGCGATATGGGTACGTGTTCAGCACAATGGTCTGGGCATTAGTATCGAAGATCAGCAGTATATTTTTGAACCGTTTTTTGCCAATGAGAATTCTGTTGCAGCAGTGAATGGTGTAGCGGTCCATAAACATGATGAGCATTTTAGTGCCGGAGATCGACTCTCCTTTGCTCATTTTATTATCACCGAACAACATCAGGGTCAGATTGCGGTGACTTCAGATATTGAGATTGGTACCACTTTTCATATTCAGTTGCCGCTTAAGAGTGCGGATGTTTAGTAATATTTCCTGAGAGAGATCCCTCGTCGCTGCGCTCTGTCGGGATGACACACTCTTTGTCATTCTGAACGCAAGTGAAGAATCTCTTGATGCCTGCTCAGATCCTTCGGCTTCGCTCAGGATGACAAATTTGAGGTGCTCTGTCGGGATGACACACTCTTTGTCATTCTGAACGCAAGTGAAGAATCTCTTGATGCCTGCTGAGATCCTTCGGCTTCGCTCAGGATGACATATTTGAGGTGCTCTGTCGGGATGATATTGTTGTCATTCTAAAGGCTATTCAAAACCCGCAATGGTGGCTGCGTCACCGCCTTGCGACTGTAGACAACTCCCAACAACCCAACTAATAAACCGCCACCCAGCGGGCCGGCAATCCACAGCCAGCTGTGCCACGTAAAAGGCAGGCTAAACATAAAACGCTGCAACATAGCCACGGCAAACTCCGCCCCTAGCGCCGCTAAAAATCCGGCCATTACACCCAGCGTGGTAAATTCAACCCACTGCACCCCGAGAATTAAACGTCGCGAACTACCCAGTGTGCGCAGTATTGCGCTTTCCTGTAGGCGCTCATTCATCGACAAACTCACCGCGGCAAACATCACCAAAATACCGCAGCCAAGTATCAGCAATGTCATCATTTCAAGTCCACGGGTTACCTGAGAAACGATGCTGCGAATACGATCAATAATTTTATCCAGTTCGATAACCTGCACCGTGGGATATTTGCGCAGCAGATCATTAATCAATAATTTATCTTCGCTGGGAATATACAGACTGGTCATATGAGTACGCGGATAATCTTCCAGATAGCCTTCGGGAAACAAGAAGTAGAAATTCGGAGTCATGCTGTCCCAGTTGAGACTGCGGGTGCTAGTAATCACTGCATCGAAACTCAATCCACCGACACTAAATCTAACTGTATCGCCAATGGCCAAGCCAAGTTCGTGAAGCAGCTCTTCCTCTAGAGACACTGGTGCCAAATTATTGGTGCTTTCATTGCCTGTGCCCCACCACTGCCCCTGAATAATTTTATTGCCCTCCGGCAGATCCGAGGTCCAGCTTAAATTGAGTTCGCGACGTAGGGACTCATGGCCATCTTTGGCGACTTCGCTGGGCAGTTGATTATTTAAGTGGGTAATACGCCCGCGTACCATCGAATACCAACCGGCGGTTTCGAGTTCACGCTGATCAACCAGATTTTTCACCCCTTCCAATTCATAGGCGGCAACATTGACCAAAAAATGGTTCGGCGCATCCTCAGCTAACTGCCAGCGCCACTCATCCACCAGCGACGTTCTTACTACCGTCATAATCATCAGCAGCGCGATAGCCCCAGAGAAGCCGACCATCTGAATCAGACTGGGTTTCTTGCGCCGCCATAAATTCGATAGCGCCAGTCGCCAGATACTGCCCATCCAGTGCCCGTAGGTTTTACCCAAGCGCAGCAGCACAAGACCAACCCCTATAGAGGCCAGAGCGGTGATTGCAAAACCCAATAGAATCGCCATGGATAGGTAGAAATTCTCGCTGTACCAAAACAGCAACACCGCCACCGTTAATACTCCTAAAGAGCCACGCATCAAACTATTCAGAGATTTAACCTGAGTATCACGGCGCAATACCGCCAGCGGCGACTGGGTTGGCAGATGCCAGAGTGCCGGCAGGGTAAAACCGATCAGACATAATATCCCGGTGGCAAAACCGGTTATCCAGGGTCGTGCTCCGGCCATAGGCAAGGCTATAGGCAACCATTCGCGAACTGCGCTGACCAGTAGTTGATGAAAGCCCCAGCCGATCAATAAACCCATCAACGACCCGCCTATAGCGAGTAGAACAATCTGTTGAATATAGAGTTTGCGAACCCTGTTAGCCGAGATTCCCCAGCTTTTAAACAGTGCCACCTGAAGCAGCTGCCCATTGGCAAAGTGATGACTGGCCAGTGCTAGAGCAATACCCGCCAACACTACACCAATACTTCCCGCCAGCAGTAAAAACCGCCGGCCTTTATCCATGGTGCTGGCGATACTCGCCTGGGCTTCATCGGGGGTAATTATTCGATCATGGACATCCAGTTGTTGGTTAAGCCAATCCACATAATCATCAAAGTTGTCGGCATTATCTTCAGCTGCGGCGATAAGAAATCTATAGCTAACGCGACTGCCAGGTTGAATAACCCCGGAGGCCGGCAGGTCGCTCCAGTTCATTAAAATCCGTGCGCCATAGGCAGAGAATGAACTGCCACTGTCCGGCTCTTCGATCAAAATATGCGACACTTTAAAACTGCCATCACCCACATCAACCGTATCGCCAAGTTCGATATTCAACAGCGGTAACAGTCGCGCATCGACCCACAGATCACCGGGCTTCGGCCCAGACATAACGCTCTCTATATCAGACTCATCAGTGGCAAAGGGAACCGTTGAACGTTTAACCGCACCACGCAGCGGGTAACTGCTCTCCACCGCTTTTATCGACGCCAGATGCATCTCATCACCGGCAAAGGTCATTGAGGCAAACGAGGCTATACGAGCGGTTCTAATGCCCTGCTGTTCAGCTCGCTCTAACCAATCAGAATCTGTTGCCTGAGAACTGGAAACCACCAGATCCGCAGCCAAAAATGAACTGGACTCTTTAACCAGTGCCCGCTCGACCCGCTCGGCTAAAAGAGCCACCGAGGTGACCACAGCAACAGCCAACACCAGCGCTGAAAATATCAGCCCCAACTGCCCGCCGCGCCAACTGCGCAATAACATTTTTAATGCCAGCATCAGGCACTAATTCCCGACAGGGATTCCAACTGACGACCCGCCTGCAATTCAAGTCGTCGATTACAGCGCTCCGCAAGGGTCTTTTCATGGGTAACCAATATTAAAGTGGTGCCCTCTTCTGCATTTAATTCAAACAGCAGATCATTAATTTTTTTACCTGTACCTGTATCCAGATTTCCGGTGGGCTCATCGGCAAATAGAATGGCCGGACGACAGGCGAAGGCACGAGCCAATGCCACTCTCTGCTGTTCTCCACCGGATAGTTGGCGCGGGTAATGACTGACCCGCTCACCCAGCCCAACCCGTTCCAGATAGGCTCTGGCGGTCTGCAATGCATCGGCCATACCCTGCAAGCTCTAAGAGGCAAAGCCACATTTTCCAGTGCCGTTAAGCCCGGTAGTAGATGGAATGATTGAAAGACAAAACCCACATGACCGGCACGAACCGCGGCGCGGCCCTCCTCATCCATCGCAGTAATATTTTTACCATCGATAAAGACAGTGCCTGAGGTAGGCATATCCAGACCCTGCCAGAATCCCCAGCAGTGTCGACTTTCCCGATCCGGAAGGGCCAATAATCGCCAGGCTTTCTCCGGCCTCCAGGGACAGATTGATCTGCTCGAGAATACGCAGCGTACCTTCTGAGGTAGTCACCTGCTTACTGATATTGCTAACTTCAATCATGAAAAACTTCCGTTGTGATCACTATTTACTGACTTTATAAAATACACTACGTAGACAGCGACCATTTGTATTTACCGACTAATAAGGCGAGTTGTTTTAATAGAAGGTTTTAAAGCCGATTCAAACCAAACACAAGAGTCAATATATGCGTATTTCAAAACTGTTGGTACTGTTAATACTGCTGAGCGGAAATAGTTTTGCATCAAGTACTCTATTAGTCCTCGGCGATAGTATTAGTGCCGGCTATGGCATCAATCCAGAAAATGGTTGGGTTAACTTATTACGCGCCGATCTGGAACCCCAACATCAAGTAGTCAATGCCAGTATTAGTGGTGACACCACCGGTAACGGACTAGCGCGCCTGCCAAAATTACTGAAAGAATTTAAACCCGACTATGTATTGCTAGAACTTGGCGGCAATGATGGTTTGCGTGGACACCCCCTATCGAAGGTGAAATCCAATCTGCAAACCATGATCGATCTTATTCGTGAACAAAATGCCCAGCCAATTTTGTTTGCTATGCGCCTGCCACCCAATTACGGCAAACGCTACACCGATAGCTTTGCCCAGCTATTTATAAAATTGGCTCAGCAAGAGGATATTCCTCTGCTGCCAATTCCATTTGAAGAATTGGTTTCGATGGAGGGAATGATTCAGCGGGATGGTATTCACCCCACCGAACCGGCACAGCCTATTATCAAACAGGCAGTGCTGACAGAACTTGTGAAAATCTTGAGATAAAGACTTTCTGACTTAATTTAAGCTTCAGGCACAAAACGCAGCGCCAGACCATTGTTACACCAGCGCAGTCCGGTGGGTTTTGGGCCATCATCAAACACATGGCCCTGATGCCCACCGCAGCGGGCACAGTGATATTCGGTGCGCGGCCAGATCAATTTAAAATCCCGCTTGGTCTCTAAATGCCCTTCTATCTTATCGAAGAATGAAGGCCAACCAGTGCCGCTCTCGTATTTCATTGCCGAACTAAATAGTGGCAGGTCACAGCCTGCACAGCGGTACTCGCCTTTTCGATGTTCCTGATTTAAGTGGCTACTGCCCGCAGGCTCGGTGCCCTCGTCACGCAAAATATAATACTGCTCTGGGGTCAGCAACTGCCGCCACGCGCTATCCAGACGCTCAATCTTTTCCAGCGCCCAAAGCTTGCTTGCAGCTAGAGTACCCACCGAAGCCAGAAAAATATTTTTTAACCACTGTCGTCTCTGCATAACTCACCTAATAATAAATGTCTCTGTGCTATGACCGCAGAGATGTTTAATTTACGCCATGGGGATGTTGAATAGGTTCCCCAGGGACCTGTTTAAGCAGCACTTTAAGCTGCGAGACAATCCCACCGGCAAATATTAGCCCACAGCCAAGCAGCTCCGAATCACTCAACACTTCACCGAGTAGCCACCAGCCACAGATAGCCGCAAATACCGCCTCAAAGCTAAGAATAATCGCCGCATGAGAAGCCGGTGCGGTGCGCTGACCAACCACCTGGAGGCAGAAAGCCACGCCGGAGGAGAGTACACCGACATACAGCAGTGCAACGCCTGCATCTTTAATACCCTGCCAGTTCCAGCTCTCAAAAATTGGCACTAGCAGAGCCGAGATAATTGCTGCGACGGTAAATTGAATAAAAATTAACTGAAACGGAGATGTCTGATGAGCCAGCCGGCCGGTAAAAATCACATGGACCGCAAACAGCACCGAGCTAACCAGTATCAGAATATCACCGGTAAAAAATTCGCTGTTATCCACCTGCGCCATAAAGTACAGACCCACCAGCGCCATCAGTATTCCCAACCAGGTCGGCCACTGGGTTTTATTGCGGAAAAAAAGTCCGATAAGCGGGACAAAAATAATATACACGCCGGTTAAAAACCCTGCCCTACCCGCGGTGGTATAGATCAAACCAGCCTGTTGGCAGAGCATACCTGCGGTGAGAACCAACCCCAGCGAGGCGGCCTTTTTATTAATTGCGGAGAACTCAAAAATTCGCTTTGGTCTTTCCATAAGATACCAGAGCGGAAGAATCGCCAGAGCACCGATAAGAAAACGCCCAAGAGTAAAAGTGATAGGCCCGATATGATCCATACCGGTACGTTGAAAGACAAAGGCCAAACCCCAGATAAAGGCGGTTATCAGCAGAATAAAATCGGCGCGAAGATCAGTTTTAATACTCAAGAGAATATCCTTCTGAGGCTGTTTTATTATTATTTTTAATTTATCAATTCAATATGCTGAATTAATAATTGTAGCTTCTCCAGTCCGCGGTACTCATTGATATCAAGACGATAGACACAGCGCACCGTCTCGGCGCGATAATTTGGCCACTCTTCAGTATCGACATTAAAGCAGATTCCATCTATACCGCGATTGGGTTCAGACTCATGAGCCAAAACCAGTTTTAAATGCTTCTCGCCGACAATACGCTGTTGTTTAAGTTGGAACAAGCCCTCAAAACAGGGCTCCGGAAACTGCTGCCCCCAGGGGCCGCCATCGCGCAGTAACTGTGCGGTTGGCATCGAAAGCTGATGACAATGCAGTTCGCCATCAGTCACCATTCTCGCAAGCAGATCATCTTCATCAAGGGTTTTCTCAACCTGCGTTTGAAAAGCCTCTTCAAAGGCGGCGAGTTTATCCTCATCCAAACTTAAACCAGCCGCCATCGCATGACCGCCAAATTTAGTAATTAAACCTGGGTTTTGAGTGGCCACTGCATCCAGCGCATCGCGAATATGCAGGCCGGGAATAGACCGCGACGAACCCTTGAGCTGCCCACCATCACCGCGGGCAAATGCGACCACCGGTCGGTTGTACTTTTCTTTAATTCGCGAGGCCAATAGCCCCACCACACCCTGATGCCATTCCGGCTGAAACAGACACAGCGCCACCGGGACTTCTCCATCCAGAGACAGGGGTATTTTCTCGACAATGGCCAGCGCCTCACGCTGCATTCCCTGCTCAATCAATTTGCGATCCTGATTAAGCTCGTCGAGCTGCTGTGCACCCAACATAGCCTGCTGGTGATCATTGGTCAGCAGACATTGAATACCCAGCGAAATATCATCTAATCGACCCGCCGCATTTAAGCGCGGGCCAAGTGCAAAACCTAAATCGGTGGCGACTAAGCTATGGGCAGATTTTCCGGCAATGGTCAGCAGCGCCTGAATACCGGGACGGCATTTACCGGCGCGAATACGCATTAATCCCTGATAGACCAGCGCCCGATTCACCTGATCCAGAGGTACCACATCGGCAACCGTACCCAGCGCCACCAGATCCAGCCAGTTGGCCATATTGGGTTCGGCAATCTCGGCCTCAGCAAACCAGTTCTGTTTGCGCAGTTCCGCGCGCAGAGCACTGAGTAGATAAAAAGCCACGCCGACACCGGCGAGGTTTTTGGTCGGGAAATCACAGCCCGGCTGATTGGGATTCACTATAGCCGCAGCCTCTGGAAGGCTTGCACCGGGTAGATGGTGGTCGGTGACAATAACCTGTATACCCAGCTTATTAGCATGGGCGACACCCTCAATACTGGAGATACCATTATCGACGGTAATAATCAGATCCGGCGCTTTTTCCAAGGCCAGATCGACAATTTCCGGCGTCAGGCCATAGCCATAATCAAAGCGATTGGGTACTAAAAAATCGACCTGCTGATAGCCCATCGCGGTGAGCGCTAGAACCATCAGTGCCGAACTGGTCGCGCCGTCGGCATCGAAATCGCCGACGATTAAAACCCGCTGTTGCTGTTTAAGAGAGCTTACCAACAGCGCCACGGCGGCAGGAATTCCCTGCATTACACTGGGCGCAGGCAGACATGAAAGTTTGCGTTCAAGGGCGGTACTATCGGTAATACCGCGAGCCTGATAAATACGTTTTAGCAGTGGATCCAATTGAGTATCGAAATCGCCGAGAGCTGCATCGAAGGCGCGTGCCTGAATTAACATAATGGCTGACCACTGAGCTCAGTAGAGCCGCAATAAGTGGAAATATTACCGCTGATAATAATTAGATAAACCCTGAGTTTTTGCCGATCACCCAGCTAACACCCCCGAGAATGGCCACCACAACCCAGAGTACTGCAAGCAGTCGCAACGGGCGGAAGGGTTTTCGTTCTGTACGGTTATAGCCACTGTTGATAACAGAGCTAACACGCGCCTGATCTTCTTCGGATAATTTGTTTTCTTCGCTCATTTCTAATTCTCTACTTAACGGGTTTTAAAGCTCTGGAACAGTCAGATAGCTGGCTACCTGTTGCGGCGATAAATCATCAAGCCTGGGCACAATACCCAAGCAGGGTTCGGCAATACGCTGTTTTAGTGTATCAATATTTTCATTGAGGCGCGGCATATCTGGATCAATAATATTCGCCACCCAACCGGCAATTTTCAAACCGTCGCGACGAATCGCCTCGACAGTTAACAATGTATGATTGAGACAACCAAGTCGCATACCTACCACTACTATTACGGCGCAATTCAGCTCGCAGGCCACATTGGCAAGGGTTTCTCGTTCATTAATCGGCACCCGCCAACCACCGGCACCTTCAATCACCACTAGATCTACTGGCAACAGCGATAGGCCGCGACAAAATCCGGTCAGCCGCGATGCGGTTAAGCGCTTGCCCGCTTCGCTCGCAGCAATATGCGGCGCTATAGCCGGTTCCAGAGCAACCGGATTAACCTGCTGATAAGGCAGCGCATGGCTGGCGGCGGCCTGCAGTTGCAGTGCATCTGCATTGGTCATGCCCTGCTCGGTCAATTCACAGCCCGCCGATATAGGCTTGATAGCGGCGGTGCGCAATCCGGCTTGATTAGCGGCGGCAAGAAATCCGGTGGCAATAACGGTCTTGCCGACATCTGTATCTGTACCGGTAATAAATAACCATTTTTTCGGCATAATTTATTCTCTATTTATTTACGAGCTTTATTTAAAAGCTGTGCAACTAATAATTTCCCAGGTCGCCGGAAAGCTTCCATCCGCCTGCCGGTAACCCTCATAGGCTGCATACAGAGCTTTTAACTGTTGCTTACCGGTCAGCGTCGTCTGCTTGCCGGCATTATTATTGTGCGCACCCACATCTTTTAGCTCCATCAATAGTTCGCGAACCGACTGATGTTGCTGAATAATATTTTCACTGTGCAGCTCAACCTGTTTAAATCCCGCACCCTGAAGTGCGCTCTGCCAATCCAGTAAACTGTTAAAGCGATTCACATGCACTCGACCATCAACCTGCTGCCAGGCACTGCGCAACTCACGCAGGGTCTTAGGTCCGGGAACTGCAAAACAGAGCTGCCCCTGAGGTTTTAAAACTCGGTAGAGCTGTGCGGCAAGCTGTTCTAAATCCTCACACCACTGCAGGGCAAAATTGGAAAATACCAATGATTGAGAATTATCCTCAAAGGGCAGATCCTCTGCATCCGCGCAGAGCCAATTACCCTGTGGATACTGAGTAGCGGCATAGGTGAGCATTTCCGCTGAGATATCAACACCGGTTACCTCTGCATTGGCGTAGTGTTTTTGCAGTTGAGGACTGTGATAGCCAGTGCCGCAGCCGAGATCAATAACGCTGTCGAGAGAATCGTCTGAGCTTAAATCCGCGAGTAATTTTTCACCTATCTTATGCTGTAAAACTGCAGCACTGTCATAGCGCTGCGCCGCTCGGCCAAAAGATTCTGCGACCTTGGCTTTATCTAAACGATATTGCTGACGCTGTAAAAAACTGCTGATCAGTGTCTCAGTTTGTTTGGCGTTACTGAGGTGAGGCAAATGTCCTGCATTCTCTATTACAGCAATTTCGAGCTGGTGATTTCCTGCCTTAAATCTTTCGATACAGGCCACTGGCACCAGTGCATCCTGCTCACCAAAAATCACCAGAGTTGGACAGTTTAATACTGCTATATAAGCCTGATTATCTATCTCACCCAATAGCTTTAATAGTGCACCAGCCGCGCTAGAATCTATATCAGTGGTCATGGTTCGCAGCTGGCGTATCAGCTGTCTCTGCTGTTTATCACCTTGAGCCTGCAAGCCGCAAAACCGTTTTAGACAGTCCTGATTGTCTTCCTGCCATGAAGCCGTAAAACCTTGATACTGCTCGGCTGGCATCGCCTGAGAATAATCATTGCTAGCGACAAAACTGAGGTTGCTGGAAAGGGTAATCAGACCCTGAAATTCGCTGGGGATACTGAGCCGCAAAAGCACAGCTGAGCATACCGCCCAGCGACAGACCGAGCAGGTAACAGCGCTCGGGCAATACCTCTGCCATCCAACGGATCAGGCCAGCCTGTGAATAATCCTCAAGTGGAGGAGACTGTCCAAAACCGGGTAGATCGAGGGTTAATACATCGGCAAACTGAGATAGCTGTTGTGGCAGGGTCTGCCATATCTGACTGTCGATGCCCCAGCCATGCACTAACAGGATTGGCTCGGCGTAGAGACGCACGCCAGTGCAGGGATAAGCGGTTAGAAGAGTCTGAGGGTTTGTCGCTGTGGCTGCGTTCATTGGCTAGTACTGTTTATGAGACTCTTCTCCAAAGCCGACAACAACTGCTCCACCTGCTCTTCGCTGTGATCAGCGGAGAAGGTAATACGCAGTCGGCCACTGCCAGCCGGAACCGTCGGTGGACGTATAGCGCCGACCAAAAAACCCTGCTCGCGAAGCGCTGCACTAACCTGCATGACCTTTAGATCATCGTTAATTAACACTGGCTGAATCGGTGTTGATGACTCCATCAGCGGTACACCGATCTGCTCGGCACCGCGACGAAACTGAGCAATTAAACTGGCGAGTTTTTCGCGGCGCCAGGTTTCCTGACGAAGAATTTTTAAACTGACCAAGGTTGCCGCCGCAATTGCTGGGGGCATAGCTGTGGTGTAAATATAGCTACGTGAAAATTGAATCAGGGTTTCAATTAAGGCTTCGCTACCGGCGACAAATGCACCAAAGGTACCAAAACTTTTACCCAGTGTACCGACCAATACCGGCACCTGCTCTACAGTTAAATTTAATTCCTCAACCAGACCACCGCCCTGCATACCAAGAGCACCAAAGCCATGGGCATCATCGACCATCAGCCAGCTATTATGCTTTGCGGCCAGCCCACTGATCTCTTTTAGGGGAGCCAGATCACCATCCATACTGAAGACACCATCGGTGACAATTAGCTTGCGGTTCGCTGTGGATTGCTCAAGTCGCTGCTGCAGATTGTCGAGATCACTGTGTTTATAACGCTGGGAGGTGGCACGGGATAAATGCCCGCCATCGAGCAGGGATGCATGATTTAACTGATCCTGTAAAACCAGATCATGGCGGCCCACCAGTGCATTAATCACACCCATATTGGCCATATAGCCGGTGGAGTATAAAAGCGCACGGGGTCGTCCAGTAAACTCGGCGAGCTGCTGCTCTAATTGATCGTGAATCTTTGAGTGACCACTAATCAGATGCGAGGCACCGCTGCCAGTACCGAATTGATCTGCGGCCTGCTTAAGTGCCTGACTAATGGCAGGATGGGCAGCCAAACCCAGATAGTCATTGCTGCAAAAGTTAACCAATGTCTGGCCATCAATATTGAGCGTCGACGAGCAGCCGGAAGCGACATTGAGTCGCGTCCGGTAAAGATACTCTGCACGGCGCTGATCCAACTGCGCCTGAAGTATGGCATCCATAGACTTCATCGGGCTGACTAGCCAGCTCGATAAAATAGAGGATCGGTTTTAGACTCGGCAATCACCTGATGCAACTCGGCTTCCTGCTCTTCACTGTTTTTATCCACCTGATACTCTTCGGGCTTAATACCCAGACGCTCAAACAGCTGCATATCGCTGTTGGCTTTGGGGTTTGGCGTGGTCAGCAGCTTATCGCAGTAGAAGATTGAGTTGGCGCCAGCCATAAAGGCCATCGCCTGCATCTGTTCGTTCATTTCCTCGCGCCCTGCAGATAAGCGCACATAGGACTTGGGCATCATCAATCGAGCTACGGCAATAGTACGAATAAATTCAAAGGGATCCAGATCTTCTTCAGCGGCCATCGGTGTGCCGGCCACTTTTACCAACATATTGATCGGCACAGATTCCGGATGATGGGGAAGATTAGCCAATTCCATTAACAAGCCGGCGCGGTCTTTCTGCTCTTCGCCCATACCGACAATACCGCCAGCACAGACTTTCATACCGGAGTTGCGAACATTGGCGAGAGTATTTAGACGATCCTGGTAGGTTCTAGTGGTGATCACTTCACCGTAGAATTCTTTGGAGGTATCCAGGTTGTGGTTGTAATAGTCGAGCCCGGCATCGGCAAGTTTTCCAGACTGTTCTTCACTGAGCATACCCAGAGTCATACAGGTCTCGAGACCCAGTGCCTTAACTTCGCGAATCATATGGGCAACCGCGGGAATATCACGATCGTGGGGTGAGCGCCATGCGGCACCCATACAGAAGCGGCTTGAGCCACTGGCTTTGGCCACCTTGGCGGCTTCGATAACCGTTTCGATTTCCAGCAGCTTCTCTTTTTCCAGGCCAGTGTCGTACCTTGCGCTCTGCGGGCAGTATTTGCAGTCTTCCGGGCAGGCGCCGGTTTTAATCGATAGCAATGTGCTGAGTTGCACGCTGTTGGGATTAAAGTGACGACGATGCATAACCTGTGCATCAAACAGCAAATCATTAAAGGGCTGGTTGAACATCGCGAGCACTTCTTCGCGGGTCCAGTCGTGACGGGTTATATTTTGTTCCTGGGCTGCCATTGTCATGCTCCTGCCGTGCCTTGTGCGGACGGTATTTTATTCAGATGGGGCTATGATAGGGCGGCGGGGGTCACTGTCAACCATATTTGTTTATTTTGGTTAACGGTGAGGGCTGTCATCTCGAACGACTGTGAGAGATCTCTGCAAGCGGCAAGAGGTCCCTCGTCGCTTCGCTCTGTCGGGATGACATTTTGAGCGGCTCTGTCGGGATAACATTTTGAGCGGCTCTGTCAGAATGAACAGTGGTTTAGTGCTCGATCAAAATGACAACGGTTTAGTTTAGTAATCCGTCATCCTGAGCGAAGCCGAAGGACCTCGTCCAGTACCAAGAGATTCTTCACCTGCGTTCAGGATGAAAAAATCAGGCAGTAATATGATCCGCAATAAACTGCTGCACCGCATCCTGATCATTATCTAATATGCTAAAACGCTCATCACGCTCAAAGAGATCGGCCATATGGGTCGGCAATTCAGGATCAGTCGGGTAACCCGCTTCCCTAACCGCATCCGGGAACTTGGCAGGATGTGCAGTCGCCAACGTTACCATGGGTGTTTCAAGATTGGCGCGACAGTGACGAGCGGCATCAAGACCAATCGCGGTGTGCGGATCCATCAGATAATCGCTCTCCTTATAGACCGAGCTAATCATCCCAAGCATGCCTTTATTATCGCAGCGATAGCTGGAGAATAACTTGCGCGCTTCAACCAGTGCAGAGTCACTCAGTTGCATATGCCCTGCTTTGGCATCTTTCATTAACTCTGCAATAGCAGCGCCATCGCGATCATAGAGATCAAACAACAGACGCTCAAAGTTACTGGAGATCATAATATCCATACTCGGCGCCAGACTCTGTTCGAGTGGGCGAGTACTGTGATCATTGTCGCTGATGCAGCGGTGCAAGATATCGTTCTGGTTGGTGGCAATCACCAACTGTTCGATAGGCAAGCCCATTTTGTGGGCCAGATAACCGGCAAAGATATCGCCAAAGTTTCCAGTCGGCACCGAGAAAGAGACTTTTCGCTGAGGGCCACCCAGTGACAGGGATGCCCAAAAATAATAGACAATCTGAGCCATAATTCGCGCCCAGTTAATCGAGTTAACCGCGGCTAACTGGCGACCTTCCGGCAGGAATGACTGATCGGCAAAGCTCGCCTTAACCATATTCTGACAGTCATCAAAGTTGCCGTGCATCGCAATATTGTGAATATTATCGCCTGCAACTGTGGTCATCTGACGACGCTGAACTTCCGAGACACGGTTGTGGGGATGGAGAATAAAGATATCGATATTCTCGCAGCGACGGCAGCCTTCAATAGCCGCTGATCCAGTATCACCAGAGGTGGCACCCATAATCACCACTTTCTGGTCGCGCTTCTCCAGAATATAGTCGAGCAAGTTACCCAAGAACTGCAGAGCAAAATCTTTAAATGCCAGCGTCGGGCCGTGAAACAGCTCCATAATCCATTCGTTGTGACCGGTCTGAATCAGCGGTGCAATACCACCGTGACGGAAGGTCGAATAGGACTTATCAATTAACTGTTTGAGATCAGCCTGGGGAATTGCTCCATCGACAAACGGAGTAATAATCTTTAAGGCCAGATCCTGATAGGAGAGGCCCGCCCACGAAGCAATTTCTTCAGGACTAAATTTCGGCAATTCCTGAGGCACATAAAGTCCGCCGTCTGGTGCTAGACCGGTTAGTACAACGTCTTCGAAATTTTGTGGCTCACCGCCGCCTCTGGTACTGATATATTTCATTTACTGGTCCAAATGTTCGACGCGGATAAAGCTTACGTTGCCGCGCACTGTTTCAAGTTTTTCTATATTTTCAACCGCTGCATCCAGTGATTTCTCATAGGTTACATTGGTCAGGATAATAACGTCGACATACTCTTCAGTCGCTGGCTGCTCTTTCTGCACAATCGCCTCAATGCTGATACCGGCATCGGCCATAATCTTGGTAATCGTAGATAGCACACCGGGCTTATCGAGGGCAGAAAATCGCATATAAAAGCTGGTTTCGATATCTTGAATATCTAGAATCTGGCGTGGATCAAGGGCATCAGTCTTAACGCCCAGCGCTGGAACCCAGCTATCTGGGTTGCTGTCCATGGTGCGCGCCACATCAATAATATCTGCCACTACCGAAGAGGCTGTGGGCTCTGCACCTGCTCCGGGGCCATAGAACAAAGTGGTTCCGACCGCATCGGCATTGACCATTACCGCGTTTAAGACATCATCAACACCGGCAATCAGGCAGTTTTTAGGCACTAGCGTTGGATGCACGCGAATTTCCACGCCCTGCTCCGTTTGACGAGCAATACCCAGATGCTTAACCGCATAACCCAGCTCGCGGGCATAGGAGACATCCTGTGGCTGCAGCTTGGTAATGCCATCGGTAAATATTTGTTTGCTATCCAGTGGCATAGCAAAGGCTATCGACGCGAGAATAACCAATTTATGTGCCGCATCAATTCCCTCAACATCAAAGGTTGGATCGGCTTCTGCATAACCCTTTTCCTGAGCTTCAACCAGCACATCGGAAAACTCACGACCTTTGCTGTCCATCTCTGAAAGAATAAAGTTGGTGGTGCCATTAATAATGCCCGCCATCCAGTTAACCTGATTGCCGGAGAGACCTTCGCGCAGGCCTTTAATAATAGGAATACCCCCAGCTACGGCAGCTTCATAGGCGACGATTAGATTGCGCGACTCGGCGTAGGCAAAAATCTCCATGCCGTGCTCGGCAATCAGCGCCTTGTTGGCAGTGACAACATGTTTGCCATTTTTCAATGCGGTCATCACTAGATCGCGAGCAACTGTGGTGCCGCCAATCAGTTCGACAACAATGTCTATATCTGGGTTTTTAGCCACATCAAAAATATCTCGAGAGACATTTAAGGATGAGGTATCGCAATTGGGATTATCTCGACGCGCACCGACCTGTGAAACAATAATTTCACAGTTTGAACGCGGATTAATTAACTCTGAATTACGCTGCAGAAGATTGATAGTTCCAGAGCCAACTGTGCCCAACCCGCAAATGCCAACTTTTACCAATCTCAACGTATTTCCCCGAATTAACTCTGTATGAATAAATCTGTGTGAATAAAATGACGAGCAACATTAAATGCCTGACCCTCCCCTGTCAATCAGAGGAACGTCAAGACAGCCTAATGCTGCGATATTATAACGTTAGAATGACTCGAAATCAGTTCGCTTGAACATCTAAGCCAAGAAGTTGTGCAAAATCAGCGGCGGTTCGGTAACCGGGAAGCAATGTTCCATCCATCAGAACAGTGGCCGGGGTTCCATTAACACCTATAGTGCCCCCCAGAGCAAACTGGCTTGCAACAGGATTATCATCGCAGACTGCGAAGCTGGGATTCTTGCCAGTTTTAAAATCGGTCAAGGCTTGATTGGGGTCCTCAGCACACCAGGCGGTGGCTATCTTCGAGTAGGAATCAGATTCCACACCTGCACGGGGGTAGGCCAGATAACGAACCTCTACGCCCATAGCATTCAGCATGGGTACTTCTTTGTGGAGTTTACGGCAGTAGCCACAGTCAATATCAGTAAAGACATTGATAATCGCTTTTGTCTCGCCCTGAGGCTTAAACACAATCATATCGTCGGTGTTATAGGTGGCAAATATTTGACGGCGCATGGCAGTCATGCGGATTTCTTTAATATCAACAAACTGGGTCGGGGTAATTTGATAGAGATTGCCATCAATAAAATGACTGCCATCTTTAGCAACAAATAATATTGGCCCACCGTCGACCTGTACTTCATACATACCCGGCATTGAAGATTCACCCAACACTTTGAAGCCAAGATCTGGTCTTACCGCTGAAAGCTTTTGCACAATAACAGTGGCGGGGTCTGCTGCTGCCTTTGCTTCAGCCTCAGCAAATGCAGGAAGAGTCAGCAAGGCGCTAAGCCCTAGAATAAAGATTGATCTAAGTGTTGAAGAAACCAAGGGTACCATCCTAAATATTAATTGAGAGTATGAAAGGGTTGAGTCCTGAGTTTGAGTCTACAATCTGGGAAGGGTTCCCGACAGTGATTAACTCACAGCTTTATATTAACTATATAAAGGACAATCCATTGCCCTCTTTATATAAGTACTACTAAACAAGCACTATCAAACAGCCTGTTCGCCGGTCTCACCAGTGCGAATACGGATAACTTCATCCAGCGTAGAGATAAAGATTTTTCCATCGCCGATTTTGCCAGTAGCAGCAGCTTTAGCAATTGCTTCAACCACGCTATCAACCATTTCCTGACCAATAGCGATTTCCAATTTTACCTTCGGCAGGAAATCAACAACATATTCTGCGCCGCGATATAACTCGGTGTGCCCCTTCTGTCGACCAAAGCCTTTAACTTCTGTCACTGTTATACCCTGAACACCCACATCTGCAAGTGCTTCACGAACATCATCAAGTTTAAATGGCTTAATAATCGCTGTAATTAATTTCATTATTGTCAATCTCCTTTTTTTAGAATTGTTTCAGCAAAGATACCTGTTTCATCGATAAATTGCATCTCTGTATAAGAGTATTGACCGTTTAAATCTTTCTATCAAGTTCTCTATCAAGTTCGCCAGCAACTTATACGCACTTAATATGGCGTATAAATCGCAGGCAAAAAAAACCGGGGCCCCTGAAAAGGAGACCCCGGAAGAATGTAACGAAAGGAGACTACTAGTTGTTAGTAAACTCAGGGTAAGCTTCGATACCACATTCGCTGACGTCAACGCCTTCGAATTCAGCTTCTTCGCTAACACGGATACCGACAACCATCTTAAGGATGTACCAAGTGATAAAGCTGGCTACGAAAGTCCAGGCAAAGATCACTGCGATACCAGTCAACTGGCCTACGAGAGTGGCACTTTCGTTGCCCGAGAAACATACTGCGAGCAGACCCCAGATACCTACAACACCGTGCACAGAGATTGCGCCAACAGGATCATCAATCTTGATCTTGTCCATCAGAGTTACCGACAGAACAACAATCACACCACCAACAGCACCAACTAGAGTAGCAGCACCGCCAGTCCAGTTAAGAGGCTCAGCAGTAATAGCGACCAGACCTGCCAGTGCACCGTTAACAGCCATAGTCAGATCAGCCTTGCCGAACAGTAACTGAGCCAGAACAAGCGCTGCAATCAAACCACCGCAAGCTGCTGCGTTAGTGTTAACAAACACGTCAGATACTGCGTTAGCTTCAGCAATATTAGAAACCATCAACTCAGAACCGCCGTTGAATCCGAACCAGCCCATCCACAGGATGAACATACCGATTGCCGCTAAAGGCATATTGGCACCTGGAATCGCATTAACTTTTCCGTCTGCAGAGTACTTGCCTTTACGAGCGCCAAGTAGCAGCACACCAGACAGAGCAGCAGTAGCACCACAGAGGTGAACAACACCAGAACCTGCAAAATCTTGGAAACCAGCAACGTCAAGGAAACCGCCGCCCCACTTCCACATACCCTGTAACGGATAGATGAAACCGGTCATTACGATAGCAAATGCAAGGAAAGACCAAAGCTTCATACGCTCAGCAACAGCACCAGAAACAATAGACATTGCAGTTGCAACAAACACTACCTGGAAGAAGAAGTCAGACGCGCCTGAGTAATAAGTATCACCATTGCTAGCCAGTACTTCTTCAGTAGTAGCATTGCCAATAATGTTACCGAACCACTGATCAGGAAGGATGCCGCCGGCACTGCCGCCGTACATAATGGCGTAACCCATCACCATGTACATACAGCAAGAAACTGCAAACAGGGCAACGTTTTTAGTAAGAATTTCTGTGGTGTTCTTTGAACGAACCAGACCAGCTTCCAGCATTGAGAAACCAGCTGCCATCCACATTACCAGTACACCAGACATCAGGAAATAGAATGTGTCTAGTGCGTATTTGACTTCAATTATATCGGAATTCATTGTTTATTCTCCTGTTATACGGCTTCAGCGCCGGTCTCACCGGTGCGAATACGAATAACGTCTTCAAGTGTTGAAATAAAAATCTTGCCGTCGCCGATTTTCCCAGTTTGTGCAGCATTGGTAATTGCTTCTACAGCGCTATCTACCATCTCGTCTGCAAGGGCGATTTCCAACTTAACTTTAGGAAGAAAATCAACCACATATTCAGCACCACGGTATAACTCTGTGTGCCCTTTTTGACGGCCAAATCCTTTAACCTCTGTTACTGTCACACCGGCTACGCCGAGATCTCCTAAAGCCTCTCTAACTTCATCAAGTTTGAATGGCTTAACAATTGCTGTTATCAGTTTCATATTCATTCTCCTAAAGGGGTTGGGTGGCCGAGGCCACCCGTTTTGTAGATCTATAACTTTTTAATGCGAAATTACAAAGATTTTGAAATGGTCAATACAAGTTCATTATCTGCATAATCGTCGTTATCGGTTGAGATCAGACTAAGATCAAAACCAAGACCAACTGCCT
This sequence comes from uncultured Pseudomonadales bacterium, assembly GCA_943846685.1. Taxonomy (GTDB): domain Bacteria; phylum Pseudomonadota; class Gammaproteobacteria; order Pseudomonadales; family Porticoccaceae; genus HTCC2207. The sequence goes on along the minus strand of OX044363.1, from coordinate 930,552 downwards.
CAGTACTCAGAGAAATCGAGTAATCAGCATATTCATTAGCTGCGTCGTCAGCTGAAGATGTGCCGTAGTGGAAACCCAGGCTGTAATCTTCAGTCAGCGCCATACCGTAGTCAGCATAGAAGTATGTGTAGCTTCCAGTTGAGTTGTACCAGTCGCTTGAAGTAGCAAATCCAACAGTAATATCACTGAAAGAAACGCTGCCGTAGAACTCTTCAAACTCTTCTGCGCTAGCGTTTTGTGGGTAGCCGTAGTAGACGTAACCCAGATCATAGCTAACTGACTCAGAGATAGAACCGCCGTAACCAACATAGTAGTCCAGCTCTAAACCACCAACATTACCAGCATCATCAGCACCGAAACCAACACTTGAAGCCCAAGTACCTACATAGACACCGTTTTCAAAGCTAGCATCAAAGCCACCAGAGATAGCTGCGCCGCCAGACTGATCAACACCACGGAAAAAGTAGTCAGAACCAACAGCAACGTTGCCAGATACTTCAACAGCAGATGCAGATACAGCTGACAACATAGTTGCAGCGAATAAAGCAGATTTAGCAAATTTCATAATGATCTCCCAAGATACATTAAATTTAAAAAAGTGAATTGTTGTTTTTCTTGTGTAACGCAATCGTAAATGCACATACCGTGCCAACATTTACTTTCACTGTATATATGGCTGTTTATGGCTATTTGCAGAGATATTGAGGTAAACAAATCAACTGAGAACTAAAATAGTGCGCAAAACCGACCCGCCATGAGCAAAAACGCACCAATATGGACAGACTGCAGATACAGATCACATAAACCGCGAAACTCTGGGGCATTGAGGTGCAATTTGTTAAACTGCCTCGCATCGTAAAATCTACAGGCAGGAGACAGACCGTTGAATCAGGACAATTTCAATCCAGAAAATCTAGTCAACCAATTGATAAAGCAGTTTAATCAAGCCTTTGTTCCAGGTGCCCAGGCACTGGGTGACGAGGTGCAGATGCAAATACGCTCCGCTATGACCAGCGCCCTGCAAAAAATGAATCTGGTCAGCAGAGAAGAATTTGATACCCAGCAAGCGGTACTCAGCCGCTCTCGCGAAAAGCTCGACAACCTTGAACAACAGATAGCCGAACTCGAAGAAACCATTCTTCAACTGACCGCCAAGTAGAAAACATCTACAGGCAACTGCTACCGCCAGCAGTATAAAAACAACATACAGGGAGGTATGTTATGTCACTAGCCGTGGTCTATACGCGCGCCAAACTGGGGATCAATGCGCCGCTGGTCTCCATCGAAGCCCATCTTTCCAACGGCCTGCCCAGCTTTCATATGGTCGGCCTGCCGGAGACCGCGGTTAAAGAAAGTAAAGACCGCGTGCGTAGTGCCATCATCAATTCCCACTTTGACTTTCCCGCCAGACGCATCACCGTCAATCTAGCCCCCGCCGAACTGCCCAAAGAGGGAAGCCGCTTTGATATCGCCATTGCCATCGCTATTCTTGCCGCCTCCGAACAGATTCCCCGCGAGCAACTGGAAGACTATGAATTTATCGGCGAGCTGGCACTCTCTGGCGAAATCCGCCCGGTAGATGCTGTTCTTCCCGCAGCGTTGGGCTGCGCAAGCCGTAAAAAACAGTTAATTATCGGCAGCGACAATGCCCGCGAAGCCTCTTTAGTCGACGAACTCGCAATACTACCCGCCAAACACCTACTGGAAATCTCTGCACATCTTCATCAGCGTCAGCTATTACAACCATTAGCAAAAACCTTATTTAGCCAACCAACCGCTAACCCGAAATCCCCTAAAAAACCATCTGCTGAACTCAATGAAGTAATTGGTCAGCACCACGCCAAACGAGCACTGGAAATTTCTGCAACCGGCGGCCATAACCTACTCTTTTACGGCCCACCGGGCACCGGCAAAACCATGCTCGCCAGTCGCCTGCCGGGGATTCTGCCGGCACTAACCAATCAGCAAGCCTTAGAAGTTGCAGCCATCTATTCAGTGGCCGGCAAAGGAATGAGGGCAGAAATAAACTCACGGCCATTTCGTGCACCCCACCACACCGCCTCCGCTGCTGCACTGGTCGGTGGCGGCAGCAATGCACGCCCGGGAGAAATATCATTGGCCCATCAGGGGGTATTATTTCTCGATGAATTACCGGAATTTTCGCGCAAGGTATTAGAAGTATTAAGAGAGCCCATGGAGTCTGGTGAAATTATGATCTCGCGAGTTGCCGCCCAGTCTCGCTACCCAGCCAACTTTCAATTGATTGCCGCCATGAACCCCTGCCCCTGCGGTTTCCTTGGCAGCCAGCGCTGCAGCTGCACCCCCGACCAGATCAATCGCTATCGCAGTAAAATATCCGGACCCCTTCTCGACCGCATAGACCTGCAGGTGCAGGTCAGCAAAATTGAAAACCGCGAACTGTTAAATCAGCGAACCCAAGTTAAAGGAGAATCCAATCAGCAAATACAGCAGCGCATCAGTGCTGCCCGTGAACGGCAAATAAATAGACAGGGAAAAATTAACAATCAGTTGAGCAGTCTGGAATTGAAAACAATCTGCCCGCTAAATAGTCAACAGCAAACCCTGATGGACAGCGCTATCAATCGCTTCGCTCTCTCCACCAGAGGCTTTTATCGCGTACTGCGAGTGGCTCGAAGCATTGCCGATCTGGAGAGCAGGGAGACAGTTGCCACCGAAGACTATCAAGAGGCGTTGAGCTACAGAATCACCTCTGAATCCAGGCAGACCAATTAAACATCCGCTTCAGGAAGTAGCACACCACAGTGATAGCAGTACTCCGCATCCGGATGATGGCCAGTGCGCTCGCAGACATTGCAGCGCTTATGACTGCTCTCGGCATTGATCTCACGGGCAATTTCAGCGGTAAAAATACCCGTGGGAATAGCGATAATCGAATAACCAGTCAACATCGCCATGGTTGCTATCACCTGGCCCAAACCAGTCTGTGGCGTAATATCCCCATAGCCAACTGTGGTAATCGTCACTATGGTCCAGTAGATACTGCGCGGAATACTGGTAAAGCCGTTATCCGGCCCCTCGACAAAAAACATCAGGCTGCCAAACAGCACGCTAAGAATAAATACTGCGGTAAAAAACACTAAAATCTTACGCCGCGCCGCATACATAGAGCGCAATAAAATATTCGCCTCGGACAGATAGCGCACCAGCTTAAGCACGCGGAACACCCGCAGAACCCGCAACAGACGCAGCACCAACCAATAGCTGGCACCGGGCAGGAATATCGCCAGATAGGTTGGCAGTATTGCCAGCAGATCGACCAGACCGTAAAAACTAAAGATATAGCTCAAGCGCTTGGGGGAAGAGTAAATCCTTAGAAAGTACTCCACCGTGAACATCAGAGTAAAAATCCACTCCAGACGAAATAGCCAGTGCCCAAACTGATTGTGTACAGATTCTATAGAGTCAAAAATAATCGCCAATACACTCAGAACAATCAGATAGATCAGTGCAATATCGAAGCGCTGACCCGCCACTGTGTCTGTGCCAAAAATCACTCGATAGAGTTTTTCTCTCGCTGTTACTTCAACCATATTCGCTCGCCTGGTTTTAAGTGCTGATCTGATGATCTAAGCCAATGACAATATTGTAGGCACTAATATGGCAATAGACTAGATAGATTAAATAGCCGAGAAATTAGCCACTGTTTTTCCGCGCAATCCCGGCACAGAGGGTCTATTTTTAGTACTCAACTGCAAGCGTTGAAAAAACCCCATTTCAAAGTCGCGAGAATATTATGAAAAACCTGACACTCTTTCTACTTATCTGTACCTCATCCTTTGCTATGGCCACACCCGAACTCAAAGGCAGCCCGGAAGAGCTGCGTCAATTCCTCCATCCCAGCGAAAGAATTGTCAGCCTGCATGGACAGGCTCAGGAAAAAGCCTATTCCGATAGAGCCATTATCAGTCTGGTGATCACTACAGAAGATAAACAGCTATCCAACTCTATCGCTGCCAATAGCAATCTACGGGAATTTATTAGCGAGCAACTGACCACTGAGGGAATAGAGAGTGACAGCATCAAAAGCTCGAAATTTTCCACCTCGCCCCAGTATGGTTGGTTTGGCAAAAAGCCCGATAGCTATAAAGTGGTTAACCGTATGGCGATAACCATCAGCGATGAATCACAGCTTAAAACTATCGCCACCGTTGCCGACAGCAAAGCAGAGATAGAGCTCTCTGATACCAGCTTTGAACACAGCAAAGCCGACGAGTATAAAAATAAGGTTAAAAAGCAGGCGCTGAAAAAAGCCATGGCGCAGAAGGCATTTTATGAATCGAGCCTCGGCGTCACCCTTACTACGGTGGGTTTTAGGAATAGTCATATTCGCTTTAGGGGAACTCAGGGCGCCAATATGCTGGAAGAAATTGTGGTTACTGCAACCAAACGCAGCATGGGCAAGATGCAAGATATGGCACTTAGCCGACCAGCAGCCAAACAGGTACCCTCCTTTGATGAGATAGAGTATGAGGCCGAGATTTATATCGACTTTAAAATTAAAACAGTAGATAGTTCAAAATAAAAATAATTAATAATGCAAAACCCACTGCTTTTACCGGAGTTAAAAGTCTTAGTCCCAAGAGCACACTAAATGAATACTGCTATCAACAGCGTTATGACACTTAAAGACTGGGGAATGCTGCTATCCCTATCCATGCTTTGGGGTGGCTCATTCTTTTTTGTCGGCGTCGCCGTCTCAGAGTTACCACCACTGACCATTGTCACTCTGCGAGTCGGTATTGCCGCGCTTATCCTATGGGCAGTTTTATTTTTTAGCGGGCAGAAAGCACCCAGATCAGCAGCCCTTTGGAGATCCCTTTTTATAATGGGCCTGATAACCAATGTTATTCCATTCTCTTTAATAGTCTGGGGGCAGACTTATATAGCATCTGGATTGGCCTCCATTTTAAATGCCACCACCCCCATGTTTACCGTAGTAATTGCCGGGTTACTTCTAGTCGACGAACGTATGACCCCCCGCAAGATAATCGGAATAGTTATCGGGTTCTTTGGCGTTACCGTACTCATCGGCCCTGCAGCCTTAAAAGAGTTGGGCAGCGATACCTTAGCCCAGCTGGCAGTTCTTGGCGCCACCATTTCCTATGGTTTTTCCACCACCTATGGCAGACGTTTTAAAACCATTGGAATCACTCCTCTGCAAACATCAGTCGGGCAGCTTACTGCCGCAACAATCATGCTATTGCCAATCATGTTCTTTATAGAGCGGCCCGATCAGCTAGCCAATCCGAGTACTGAGGTTTGGATGGCAGTGATTAGTTTGGGGGCATTTTCCACTGCCCTTGCGTTTATTCTGTTCTTTAAAATTTTATCCTCAGCCGGTGCCACCAATGTCAGCCTGGTAACCTTTCTTGCCCCGGTAACCGCGATACTGTTGGGTTGGTTGATACTGGATGAACGACTTAACAGCGAACACTTTATGGGTATGCTGTTTATTGGTATTGGATTGGCGGCTATAGATGGGCGGCTTTGGGCTAAATTTAAAAGTCTTAGCACTTCACAAATCTCCCGCTAATCCGGCTAAACTCCCATCTTTAGAGAACAGGCAATACAATCGGAAAAACATATGAGCAACAAAGAATCGCGACTGGTTTATTCAACCGATGCGGGACGTATTAAAGAAACCTTAACCACGCAACCTATCGAGACCGATGGTATTGTGCGTATTCGCCGCGAAACCAAGGGGCGCAAAGGCAAAGGGGTAACAACTGTATCTGGCACTGGCCTTGTCGATAAAGAACTAAAAACCCTAGCCAAGCAGCTTAAACAGAAATGTTCGACGGGCGGCACAGTAAAAGATGGCGTAATTGAAATTCAGGGCGATCATCGCGATAAGCTAAAAGCCGAACTGGAAAAGCTTGGCCACAATGTAAAACTGGCAGGTGGATAAGCTGTGGCAGACAAAATCCAAAAACCCTTTGGCAGCTGGCCATCACCAATCAGTGCAGAATTAATTACCCGAGCAGCGCCCAGTCTAAACTGCCTGCAGTCTTATGGCGAAAGCCTCTACTGGGTTGAAAGCCGACCCTGGGAAGCCGGCCGCAATGTGATTATGTGCCGCGTATCCGATGGCAGCATCAAAGACCTACTGCCCAAACCCTACAGCCACTCTAGTCGCGTCCATGAATATGGCGGTATGGCCTATGCCCTCACCGATGATAGCCTCTATTTTGTTAATGCCTCCGATCAGCGGATTTACAAAACCGATCTAAGTGGCGAGAAAGAGCCTAGGCCAATCACAGGATTAAGCCTGCAGCGCTTTGCGGATCTGATTATTGATAGCAAAAACCAGCGCCTGATTGCGGTTTGTGAGGAGCATAAAGGAGATAGCGGCGAGCAGGAACCAGAAAACTATTTAGTGGCAGTATCACTCAATACGGAAAACCCTAGCGTTACCAAATTAGAAACTGGTGCTGATTTTTATGCCTACCCGCGCATCAGCCCAGATCAAAAAACACTCTGCTGGATTCAATGGCAGCATCCCAATATGCCTTGGGATTGCACCCAACTATGGCAGGCGACTATTAATGGCGATGGCAACCTAATCGATAAAACGCTTATTGCTGGTGCTAGTAATAATGAATCTATCTTCCAGCCTCAATGGTCGCCAGATAACCAACTGTATTTTGTCTCGGATAGAAATAACTGGTGGAATATTTACCGAGTTGAAAGTGACGGCTGCACCCCGATACTGGAAATAGAGGCTGAATTTGCCACGCCTCTGTGGCAGTTTGGTATGAGCACCTATGATTTTATCGATGCACAGACCATTGGCTGCCTATGGACCGATAAGGGTGTCTGGCACAGCGGCTTTATTAATATTGCCAGTGGTCAGCTCAGTAAAGTGGATTGCCCATACAGCAGTATCCACGCCGCCTGCTGTTTTCAGGGCTCTCTATATATGGTTGCAGGTGCTGCGGCGATTCCCAGCGAAGTTGTCAGAGTCAGCAGTAGCGATCAAATGCTGAACACCATCTATGCCCCAGCCACCCTTGATATTGATCCTCAGGGACTATCTCAACCGCAATCAATTTTATTTCCCAGCGCCGATGGCCAGCAGGTTCATGCATTCTTTTACCCACCCACCAATGCTGAGTATTGCGCGGATAAAAATCAGCTGCCACTGGTCATAGCCCTCTGCCATGGCGGACCAACCGGCGCCACTGACAGCGGCCTTAATCTCAAAATTCAGTACTGGACCAGCCGTGGCTTTGCAGTGGTGGATATCAACTATCGCGGCAGCACCGGCTTTGGTAGAAGCTACCGCCAGTCGCTAGTTGGAGCCTGGGGTATTGCCGATGTGCAAGATAGCCAAAGTGCGATTGACTATCTAACTACCGAGAAAAAGATCGACCCAGAGCGCTGTATTATCCGCGGCGGCAGTGCCGGCGGTTACACGGTTTTATCCGCCCTGACCTTTACCGATACTTTTAAGGCCGGTGCCAGCCTTTATGGTATTGGCGACTTGGAAACACTGGCAACTGATACCCATAAATTTGAATCACGCTATATGGATAGTCTGATTGGCCCCTATCCAGAACGTAAAGATATTTATATAGCGCGCTCACCGATTCATCATGCCGAGGGGCTTAACTGCCCGGTAATCTTTTTACAGGGACTGGAAGATAAAGTCGTGCCGCCCAATCAAGCCGAAATGATGGTCGAGCTGCTTGAGGAAAAAGGCATTAAAGTTGGCCATGTGACCTTCCCCGATGAAGGCCATGGATTTAGAAAATCCGCCAATATTATTCGCGCCATGGAATCAGAATTAGCCTTTTATACAGAAGTATTTTCTCTCACCGATAAAAACAGTGGGATCGATTAAGTATGTCGCGCTATCGCCCACCCTCACCAAAAAGCTCACCCTATATAACACCAGAGGGTGCCAGTAAAATGCGTGCAGAACTGCACCAGCTGTGGAAAGTCGAGCGCCCGCAGGTCACCCAGATAGTTCACGAAGCGGCCAAAAATGGCGATCGCTCGGAGAATGGCGATTATATTTACGGCAAACGCCGACTGCGGGAAATTGATAGCCGCGTGCGCTACCTGACCAAACGTATTGAAAATGCCACTATCGTTGAAGATAAGCCTCGAGATCCTTCAAAGGTATTTTTTGCCGCTTGGGTAACCATTGAAGATCAGGATAGCTTGAGCGAAGAAACCTACAGACTGGTTGGCTCCGATGAACTGGATCCAAAACTTAACTGGATTAGCATCGACTCACCCATGGCTCGAGCGTTGGTCGGCAAAGGCATTGATGATGAGGTCAATGTAAAAACACCGGCTGGAGACCGGTGTTTTATAATTACGCAGATTAAATACTAATACTAATTCTAGAATTAGGGCGATAAACGGGAAATATCCCAATCACCATCATCCAGCCCATAGCTAAAGCGATCGTGCAGTCGCTGCTCACCCCCCTGCCAAAACTCAATCTCTTCAGGCACCACGCGAAAACCACCCCAGAAATCTGGTAGCGGAATTTCACCTTTGGAGAACTTCTCCTTAACCTGTGCAAACTGGGTTTCCAATGCCTGACGGGAATTAATCCGGCTGCTCTGCTTCGAAGCCCATGCCGCCAACTGACTGCCCTTGGGACGGCTAAGAAAATACTTCATCACATCAACCGTCGATAGACGCTCGGCACGACCACCAACAATGACCTGACGATCCAACTGCAACCAGGGAAAGTGTAGGCTAACCTGAGGATTGCCCTCAATATCCTTAGCTTTGCGACTGCCCAAATTGGTATAAAAAACAAAGCCACGCTGATCAAATTCTTTCAGCAAAACCATTCGCTGCCAGGGCTTGCCGGAACTATCTACAGTCGCCACAGACATCGCCGTCGGATCCTGAATCCCCGCCTCAAGCGCCTGATCCATCCACAGCTTAAATTGCTCGAAGGGATTATCCAGCAGCGACTCGCGGGTTAGTTTGCCGTAATCATATTCGCGGCGATTATCCTGAAGGCTCATAACAGTCCTATTAATTTCAATCTAAAACAGCAGTTTTACATATTACCTATACATTGCCCACCATCCACCGGCAATGCAACACCATTTAAATAACTGCCCGCATCACTGGCCAACAGCAAAAACGGCGCACTCATTTCATCCATACTGCCCGCGCGACCCGAAGGTGACCCGGCAATAAACGCCTGACCCTGAGGCGACTCAAATAGACCCTCAGTCATCTCGGTTAAAAAGTAACCGGGACAGAGCGCATTAACCCGAATCCCCTTGCGCATCCACTCTAGCGCCAATGCTTTAGTCAACTGCACCACTGCAGCCTTGGATGCCGAATAACTCGACTGAGCAAAGGCCACGCGCAGCCCCAAAATAGACGCGGTATTAACAATACTGCCGCCAACACCAGCCGCAATCATTCGCTTTGCCGCTTCCTGAGCGACAATCCATACGCCCTTAACATTAGTATCGATCACCTTATCCCAGTTGGCTTCATCTATTTTTAATGCACTTTTACCATCGGCTACACCGGCATTATTGGCAATTACAGTGACGGTGCCGAAGGCGGCTTCCGCCTGATTAAAGGCCGCTACAATCGATGCAGAATCAGTCACATCCATTGCCACCGCCAAGGCTTCGCCACCAGCGGTCTGAATTTCGGCAACCAGTGACTCGAGACGATCAACACGTCGGGCAGCTACCACAACCTTGGCACCACGGGCTGCAAGTATCTTGGAAAAATGCACACCAAAGCCACTGGAGGCACCAGTAACCATGGCGACTTTGCCGCTCATATCAAATTCTGTATTCATCGGTTTTCTCTTTTATTTTTATGGTTGGATATTACGCAGTTTAACCTGCTGGCGATCAGGGATGAGTAGTAAATAAGACTGCCAAGTTCTGGGAGGGTTAGAGAATTAACCGTAAGTAATAAACTCTTCCATCTTATTAGTATCCAAATGCGGAACTCCATTAAACCCAGATAAATTCATCTTCCGAGCATTAAAAAAGAAATGACTAATCGCCGTATTTTTATACTGCAGATTTAAATCAAAAATCTTTTCATCGGGAATCCCCAATACCAAGCCCACAAAGGTACTTATCGACCCACCGGAACCAATCGCTAATATGCTCTTGCCACTGTCGGCCATGGCCTGAATTCGCTGCTGTGAATCATTGACACGGGTTTTAAAATCCACCCAGGTCTCTGGCACATCGGGAATTCCATCCTGTGTCCAAACGGTTAAAACCTTGCGCAGTAAACGGTAGTAATTTTTTTGATCCGAGGGGTCTGCGGCAATCTGTTGGTAGAGGGGATCATCGCCATAGGTTAGACCATAAGCTTCGGTCATTTCAGTAAAATTGTATTCATTAAGCCCTGGCAGTACCAGCCGATCGCTGCCATCAATACCCATACCCACACAGATACCATCGAGAGTTTGATGGTGGCGATTCATATCGCCGACCACAAGGGTATCGAAGTTAATACCGCGATTACCCAGATGCTCGCCAAGCCAACGTGACTGCTGATGGCCAAGACCGGATAGCTGATCGTAATTTGCAGCGCCAAAAGAGGCCTGAGCATGACGTACTAGATAGAGCTCACTCATTGCATATCCTGTCGGTTATGGTGATTGGATTTTGTCTATTTGTATTTAAACCCAATTTAAAAACTATGAATAGGCATGCAAGGATATATCAGAAGATGGCTAAAAGACGAGACTGTATCTCTAAGTCCCCGAACCCCTATTTGATGACAAAATACCCCAAAAACCACTATAAAAATGAACCACTTAGGAGTATACTCCGCCGCCTCTCAATCCGGGGCCTAAACTCCCCAAGCCACAGGTAAATCAATGTCGTCAGCTGACTTCGCATCACTGGGTATTTCTGCCCCCGTTTTAAAAGCCGTTAAACAACTCGGATACGAGCAACCCTCCCCTGTTCAAGAGGCGAGTATTCCTATTATTCTGGAAGGCAAAAATCTACTCGGAACCGCTCAGACAGGTACTGGTAAGACTGCAGCATTTGCGCTGCCATTCTTGAGCATGATCGACGAAAAGCAGAAAGCACCACAGATTCTGGTACTGACACCAACCCGTGAGCTGGCGATTCAGGTGGCTGAAGCATTTCAGAGCTACGCCAAACATATTAAGGGTTTCCATGTTCTGCCGATTTACGGCGGTGCCGATATTGGCGGCCAGCTGCGTGGCTTAAAGCGCGGCACTCAGGTTGTAGTGGGTACGCCCGGTCGAATGCTTGACCATTTGCGTCGTCGCAGTCTGGACCTCAGTCAGGTTAAAGGCCTGATTCTCGATGAAGCTGATGAAATGCTGCGTATGGGCTTTATCGATGATGTTGAAACCATTCTTTCCAAGACGCCGGCTGATTGTCAGCGTGCGCTGTTCTCGGCAACTATGCCGCCGGCGATTAAGCGTGTTGCGGATAAATATCTGGGTGATGCTGAGGTGGTTAGCATTGAAGCTAAAACTAAAACTGTTGAGCGTATCGAGCAGTCTTACCTGATGGTGAAAGGCCATCAGAAGATGGATGCGCTGACCCGTATCCTCGATGTTGAGCAGTTTGATGGCATGATTATTTTTGTGCGCACCAAATCTGCCACTCTGGAAATTGCTGAGAAATTAGAAGCCCGCGGATTCTCCTCCTCGGCGCTCAATGGCGATCTTACCCAGACGGTTCGTGAACGCACGATCAACCGTTTGAAGAAAGGCCAGGTTGATATTGTTGTAGCTACAGATGTTGCTGCTCGCGGTCTGGATGTTGAGCGTATCAGCCATGTTATCAACTACGATATCCCTTACGACAATGAGTCCTATGTTCACCGTATTGGTCGAACTGGCCGTGCCGGCCGTGAAGGCAAGGCGATTCTGTTTATTACTCAGAAAGAAAACCGTATGTTGCGCTCGATCGAGAAGTCGACGCGTCAGGCAATTAGCCAGTTTAATCTGCCGAGCAATGAAGAAGTCAGCGGTCAGCGTGTCGCTCAGTTTAAAGAGCAGTTGGTCGGCATGTGCAAATCAACCAAACTGGATAAGTTTAATTCGCTGGTTAAAGAAGTTGCCGCGGAGAACGATATTGATATGGCGTTACTGGCAGCAGCACTGGCTTTTGAAGTTCAGAAAGATCGCCCTCTGTTCCCGAAACTGGCCACTTTAGATACGCCTAGAGCCTCTTCTAAAGATCGCTCTAACGATAGAAAAGATCGCAAGCGCCCAGAGCGCGGCGAGCGTCCTGAACGCTTTGAGCGAAGTGAGCGCCCGGATCGCGGTGAACGCACTCAGAGAGAGAAGCCGAGTCGCCAAAAGACTGGCCCTGCAGATCAAGATGGCAATGAGATCCCAATGATCACTTACCGTATTGAGGTAGGTCGCAATGATGAGGTGTCACCGAAGAATATTGTTGGCGCGATTGCCAATGAAGCGGATATAGATGCTCAGTACATTGGCCATATTAAACTTCACGATGATCACAGTACGGTTGATCTTCCTGAAGGTATGCCTAAAGAGCTGTTTGATCACCTCTACAAAGTTCGCGTCTGCCAGAAGGCTCTGAAAATCAGTGTTGATAATGGCACAGCTGGTGAACAGCGCGATGCTAAGCCTGGTTATAAGGGTAAAGAGAGCAAGAGAGAAGGCGGCAGAGAAGACCGAAGAGACCGCGGTGCACCGGCCCGTAAAAAGCCAGCATTCAAAGGTAAATCCAGCGGCGATTCAGAGCCGAGAAAACCCCGCAAACGTCCAGCTACTGATCGCAAATAAACGCATCAATTGCGGCAAGGTGCCGAATAAGTGATATTGCATCCACTTGTTCGGCCCTGTAAAACTCTTCAGCCATAGGCGCTACACTGCAATTCTCAGGTAGCGCTGATGCGGCTTCAACAATCCCCGCCATCCTCGGCAAGAAAATAAACCGTAACCATTGGTTAAAACTCAGCTTGTCTATGGCAAAGGGTTCGTTGCTAGCTAGCGCCTCTGCTGATGGCCTCTGCTGATCCCAGAGCTGCATTTCACAAAGCTCTTGCTCCACGGCCAGTAATAGGCGGTTCAGCTGCTGGTGAGCGGCATCCATTATTGTCTAACCAATTTCACGACGGAACGGGGGCAGTGCATTTAATAGTTGCCCGCCATAGCGCTTAGTCACTAAGCGTTTATCCAAAATTGTCACCGTGCCAGTATCCGATTCAGTGCGCAGCAGTCGCCCGCAGGCCTGAATCAATCGCAAGGAGGCGATTGGCAACGAAATATCAAAAAATGAGTTGCCGCCCTTCTCTTCTACCCATTCCGAAAGTGCTTCATGGAGTGGATCATCGGGCACCGCAAAAGGCAGCTTGGCGATCACCACATGCTTGCAATAGTCACCAGGCAGATCCACACCTTCGGCAAAACTAGCCAGCCCCATCAGCACACTGGTGCGCCCCTGATCGATGCGCTCTTTGTGCAGGCGAACCATTTCTCGATTGGAAAATTGGCCCTGCATAATAATTTCTTTCTGTAGATCCTTATCCAGCTCTTCAAAGACCTGCTCCATCTGTCGTTTCGATGAAAATAGCACCAGCGTGCCGCAGCGCTTTTCGATCAGACTGGGAAAGTTATCCACTATATAGCTGCTGTGAGCATCAACCGAGTTGCCCTCGACCGCATCGGCAGGCACGCGAATAACCGCCGCTTCGCCATAGTTAAAGGCACCGGCCACGGACATAAAGCTGGCGAAATCCGGCACGCCGGTCTCACGCTTTAAGGTTTCAAAATTGCCCAGCGCTTTTAAGGTGGCCGAGGTTAAGACTGCCCCATAGCAACTGCCCCAGAGGCGGTCGCTAAGCAGTTCGGCTGCTTGAATTGGGCTGGCATTCACCGAGATATCTATATTGCCGCCACTGTCATCGAGGCTCAGCCAGCAGGCCATGGGCATCTCACCCTTTTTAAGTTCACGGTGCAGTCGGTCCCAGAGTGCCAACAGCTGCTCTGCTCGCGACTGCCAACTGCCAGCCTGCTGATAGAACATTTCGATATCGGGAACCGGCACCGGATACTGCTTGTCGCCCAGCGCGTCGTTTAGGGTATCGACCAGTACCTCAAGGCGCCCCAGCCAACCGCTGGTTTTATGGGCGAGCTGTTTGGCGATATCGCGAATACCTGCGCCAACATCACCATGGGCGTATCTGTAGCGACCATCCTCTGGATAATCGCCAGATTCCAGGCTTTGCTGTAACAGCGGATAAGCCAAATTAAGCAGTTCGATAATATTGCCGGCTTCTCTTTCAATTCTTGGCAGCTGTTCACTCAGGGCGCTATCTTTTTCAAATAGCGGCACCTGACCTTTAATCTGTTTTTGCAGGCGCTCGAGAAAAGTAATGCTGTTATTGACCCGGCACTCGGCGCCAAAATGGCGGATGGCAGTATCACCGAGACGGTGACCTTCATCGAAAATATAAATGCAGTCTTCCGGCGCTGGCAGTATGGCGCCACCACCTAGTGCCAGATCGGCCATCACCAGGTCGTGATTGGCGACAATACATTCGCTCTCTTCCAATTCATTGCGAGCATTAAAAAAGGCGCACTGATTAACAAAGCGACAGCGTCTGCCGGTGCACTGGCGACGATCAATGGTCAGGGCGCGCCACTCAACATCTTGAATACGGGTTTCCCAGGAATCTCGATCGCCATCCCAGGTGCCTTCAGCCAGTGCTTCTGACATCTCTTTATAGAGACCTTCGGTGTGCTGGTTGGGGTTAAAGGCGACTTCATCTTCAAATAGAAAAAGTCCGGCCTCTTTTGACTTTACCGCGTCGAGACACTGCTCCATCTTAAGGTTACAGGCGTAGCGCCCGCGACCTTTTACCAGCGCGCAGCTATGATCCCAGCCACAGGCTTCGAGCAGTTCGGGAAGGTCTTTATGGATTAGCTGTTCTTGCAGGGCGATGGTGCCGGTGGCGACCACCACGGTCTTTTTGAGCGCTCTGGCAATCGGCAGTGCGGCGATAAGATAGCCGACGGTTTTACCGGTACCGGTTCCCGCCTCAACAACGGCTACGCGCTTGTCGGGGTCGGTATTGGTCAGTGCATTGGCAACCGCAGCGATCATCTGCTTTTGCCCGAGACGTGGGCTAAGGTCGCGGCTTTTTAAAAACTGACGGTAACCCTGCTGTATGGTTTCTTTAACTTCTGGGTCTAGCAAAAGATTAACTTCCTTGTTTTTTAGCTGATTGTACTTTTAAGTAATTTAATACCGGTGCGGCATAACCCTGGGTAATAATTTTTCGGTACAGGCTTGGCGCTCGGTTTAAATAATCTTTAAAGCGCAATTCGGCATCCTGCCAATCCTGGTCAGGCCACTGACTTTTAACCCTATCCAAATCCTGGGTGTAACCGAGAATCTGGCAGGCAATAATATTGCTCGGGAACAGTTTGTAGTTAGTGTAGACCTGATGGTCTATCGCTTCTGCCAAACTGTCTGCGTTTTCATACTGGTCGGCTATAGGATCACCAAAGGCGAGATGGATACGGCCTTTATAGCCGACAAAACCTTTTTGGATGGTATCCAGATCTTCAAATTCTTGTTTGACGTATTCTTCGCCCTGCTCTTTGGCATAGAGCTCGCGACCTTTATCTATATCGCAGGGATCGTATTCATAGGAGATGGCCACCGGTACCAGATTGATCTCGGCTGTCGCTTGAGCAAAACTGGTCTCTTTGTCCTTCGACAGGGCGAGCATTTTCAGCAGCGCGGTTTCCGTGCGGTCATGGCCATCTTTGGCGCGACCCTCACGCTGGGCAATCCACACAGAGACCCCATCACTGGAGATTGAATGGCGAATATAGCGCGAGAGTTTTTTCAATGCTTCGAGTTTATCGCGACGACCCGTAATCGAGCGCTTAACAATAAAACTGCGGTTAACTCTCATCAGATCTGAGGCAAAGGGTTTTCTAAGTAGATTGTCGCCGATGGCTATACGTACGGTTGCCATTCCCGCATCTGACAGGGCCAGATTGACCATCGCCGGATCCAGTGCGATATCGCGATGATTACTTAAAAACAGATAGGCTTTATTGGGGTCGAGATTTTCCAGACCGCTAACAGAGTAACCATCAGTGGTTCTTTCGATAAGAGCTTTTAGAGAGCCAGTGATATAGCGTTGTAGGTCATCAACGCTATTAATGTCCACAGCGGCTTTGGATAAGGATCGACGCAGCAATGGTCGCAATAGCCAGGGACAGATTTTCGCCAGCACTGGTACTTTTCGAGATAGCAGCAGATCAATAAATTCAGGGTCGGCAATCAGGCGCGCAATAACCGCGGGCACTTCACTGTCGTTATAGGGACGAATATCGTCAAATTCACTCATTGGAACCTCTAAAAAGCACTGTCCCTGCGCTTTAGATCAAAAGCTGCATAACCGAGCAAAAAGGGAAAGTTCAGTTAACAGGTTATTATCTGTTTTAATTTTGTCGTGAATTATACCAGCGCACATCGTGGGAATATTCATCGACTTTGTCTACCACATCCAGAACCAGCGCGAACAACGCCATGCGCACCAGCAGACCATTGTCGGTCTGGCGGAAAATTGCCAGGTTGGGGTTGTTGTCGAGATCGGAATCCAGTTCGTTGGCATCGCTGCGTGAATCTCTCGGCAGTGGATGCATTATCACGGTGTTGGGCTCGCAGTACTGGGTGTAAATGGCCTGGTTTAAACGGAACTTGCCGCGGTACAGATCAGCCTCTTCCTTGCTGGTAAAACGCTCTTCCTGAATGCGCGTCGAGTAGACAATATCGACATTGGCAATGCTGTTATTCAGTTCGTCGGAGATACTGACATCGACCCCGGCGCTGCGCATCTCTTCAACAATCGAGTCAGGCAGAGCAAGCTCTTTTGGCGAGACCAGAGTGACCTGTACATTGTCGTAGAGGCTCAGCAGTTTACTCAGGGAGTGCACAGTGCGGCCGTGACGGAGATCACCGATCATGGCGATACGCAGGCCGTCGATCTTGCGACCCTTGGCCTGTAACTCGCGGGCAATCGTGTATAAATCTAATAGCGCCTGGGTGGGGTGCTCGTTGGCACCATCACCACCGTTCATCACTGGCACTCGACTGGCGGCGGCGAAATCTGCTACCGATCCCTCTTGGGGATGGCGCATACAGATCACATCGCTAAAGCCGGAGAGTACTCGCGCTGTATCCTGCAGTGATTCCCCTTTGACCAGTGCCGAGCTTTCAAAGCCGGCGGTCTCACGCACTTCGCCGCCGAGCAAATTAAACGCCGAGCCAAAGCTGACTCTGGTTCTGGTGCTGGCTTCGAAAAACATATTGCCGAGAATGGCACCTTCGAGAACGCGGGTGACCCGCTTGCGAAGGGCGTAGGGTTCCATTCGATCCGCTACCGAAAATATTTGATCAACATCCTGCCGCTGAAATTGGCTGATGGAAAGAATGTGCGCGCCGGTGAAATTCACGCGATACCTCGGGGGTAATTTAGTTGGCGGATTCTAGCCTGTTTAGCCTCTGTTCTCAATTAGAACTGCAGCACTGAGGCTATAGCGAAAACTGTTTGGCAACATCCCCGCTCCAGCTTTGCAGCGCCAATAGAACTTCACGCTTTTTCTCGCTAAGACTGTTATCAGTGAGTAATTGCGCCAATTCCTGATTATTTTTCTCCATGGTCAGGTAGCCGGATTGCTCATTGGTTAAGCGCCAGCGACAGCTTTCATGCCAGGTCTGCTGCTCGGTTTCTGAGAGTGATTCAGGAAAGTAGCGGGCGCGATAACTAAACAGCAGTTGGTTATAGCGGTCGTCGGCAAAATAATACTGCTGTTGCTTAAAGTCAGATGCGCTGGCGCGACGAATATCGTCGAGCAGCCCGCGATCCTGATTGGGCAAAAAACCGGCGTAGAGCTGTTGCTCTGCCTCTGGCTTGGTTGGAAATTCCTGATCGGCAAAGACATCGGCAACTTTTTTGCTGATATCTACAGCCAACAGTCGCTTCCAGTGCTTTTCGCAGCGTTCGAGATCTATATCCAGTCGTGCAGCGGCCTGCTTATCAATAAGCTTTGGCGTAGTTACCACTGGGGCTTTGTTGATATGGATAACTTTAAGCGGGATTCTATCTTCACCTTCGGCCAGTTTGTCACCGGCGGTAAAGACACGCCGGCGAATCTGCTCATCATTGAGGCTTATCAGGGCCTCTGGGTCTGCCGACAGATCAACGCAGATAATGCCGTTGCTATTGGTCGGGTGCTGGGCCAGAGGCATCATTATTGCGCCGTACATATGCGCCTTGGAGAGCATGCCGGAGATATGGAAAAACGGCTTGCGCTCTTTGAGGTTGAGCATTGCAGCTATCTGTTTTTTGCCGCGATTTTGCAGCAGGTAGTCAAACAGTCGCGGCTGTTTTTCCTTGATCAGCTTGGCCATAGCAATGGTTGCCGTCACATCCGACAGCGCATCGTGGGCGGCTTCGTGGGCCAGACCATTGGCGGCGGTGAGATCTTCGAGCTTAAAACTTGGGCGGCCGGGCTCATGGTCTGGCCACTCTATGCCCTCCGGTCGCAGCGCTCGGGTAAGGCGCATCATATCGATAACATCCCAGCGCGAGTTGCCGTTTTTCCACTCGCGCTGATAGGGGTCGTAGAAGTTTCGGTAGAGGGTGTAACGGGAAACTTCATCGTCAAAACGAATACTGTTGTAGCCGACACTACAGGTTTTTGGCTGTGATAACTGTTGATGAATTGCCTGGATAAATTGCGGCTCCGGAAGCCCCTCTCGCTGGGCCAGTTGCGGGGTAATACCGGTGATCAAACAGGCCTGGGGAGCGGGAAGAATATCCGCCTGCGGCTGGCAGTAAATGACCAGCGGCTCGCCAATCGGATTGAGATTAAAGTCAGTGCGCAGCCCGGCAAACTGGCTGGGCCTGTCGACTGCCGGATTAACGCCAAAGGTCTCGTAATCATGCCAATAGAATGTGTTTTCCATTTCCCGCTCTCCATACTGCTTACTAAATCCAATTAAAACATCTATAAAAAAACGGCGCCTACTGGTAAGTAAAGCGCCGTTTTGATACTGCTTGCAAAGCTATCTCTAGTCAACGAAATCTTAGTCAAACGAAAGCCCAACTATACTAGAGCCAAACTTATTACATCTTAGAAAGAATAAACTTCAGAGAATGACATCTCGCCAACTACACGGCGGTTGCGGGCACGGCCTTCCTCAGTCTCGTTGCTTGCAGCTGGCTGAGTTTCGCCATAACCCATGGCGGAAACACGCTCAGCAGGGATACCGTAATCGGATACCAGCTTGGCTTTAACGGCTTTGGCGCGACGGTCAGAGAGGCTCATATTGTAGTCGTCTGAACCACGGCTATCGGTGTGCCCTTCAAGAACCAGATCAATATCTTCGTGAGCTTTCATGGCTGCGGCAATCGCGTCCAGTTGGTCGCCGTAAATCGCCAGTACAGTGTCTTTGTTAAATTCGAACTCTACATTCAAACGTACCGTAATGGTGCGAACTTCAGGCGCTGCTGCTGGCTCAGGTTCTGCAACCGGCGCTGGTGCGACTGGTGCAGCTACAGGAGCGGGAGCAGGTGCCGCTTTTTTACCGAACAGCTTGTTTAAGGAAATTTGAAACCCATAATCCTGAGCATTAACACCATCCAGATCAGCCATGCCACGAATATCCGCACGGACTTCCATAGCTCCCTCAAGCTGCTTACCCAGACCCAAACCTAAGAGTAACTGCTCCGATTTATCATCATGGCCCAGTACCAGATTACTCGCGTCATCAAAATCGTACTGGTTAAAGCCGCCCAGTAGATAAGGACGCCAGCTTGAAGAGTCGTCGCCCAACCACATCAGGGCGTTTAGCGAAGTAACATTAAAATCATCATGGCCGGCATTGACGCCATAGCCCAACTCAATGGCAACATCCTCAGCAATATACTTACCGATCTGAAAACCTAGGGTGGCTGATTTATGGTCGTCAAAAATAGCTCGTTCACTGTCCAGGTCGTAATGACCGGCAGTGGCTCCCAGATACCATTGATCATTTGCAAAAGAAGCTCCGGCAATGGCAAAAGCAACGGCTCCAACAATTGTATTAATGCGTTTCATATATTTTTCCTTTTTAAAATTACGCTCCCCCATGGAGCTGTTTCATATCATATGTTTTGGTAATGTTTGTTGTTACCTATAAATCCCGACTATTACCCTTAACCTACTTAATTTAGCCTAGTTTTAAGGTTTTTTCTTCTATTTCTTGCTCTCCTAACGTCAGGCTTAGCACTATTGGTAAAACATAGATAAAAAAAGTATAAAAAAACGGCGCCTACTGGTGAGTATAGCGCCGTTTTGATACTACTTGAAAACCTGTGCTTAAGAATCTGAAGCCTATTTTTCACCGAACCGCTTGTTAAAGGAAATCTGTAAACCATGATCCTGAGCATCGTTGCCATCAAGATCATACATTGCACGTATATCAGCACGGAACTCCATGTCATCATCGAGCTGCTTACCCAGACCCAAACCGAACATCAGCTGGTCAGACTTATCACCATGCCCCCGCACCAAGCTGCGCGTCGCGTCGAAATCGTACTGGTTAACACCACCCAGCAGATAAGGACGCCAGCTGTCGTCGGATTCATCACCCAACCAGACAAGCGCGTTTAATGAAGAAACAGAAAAATCATCGTAGCCAGTATTGACGCCATAGCCCAGCTCAATGGCGATATCGTCAGAAATATACTTACCCACTTGAACACCTACGTTTGCCGCTTTGAGATCGCTATATTTAGTTCGCTCACTGCCTAGGTCGTAATAACCGACGGTGACACCCATATACCATTCATCATGTGCGAAAGACGCTCCAGCAATAGCAATAGCAGCTGCTCCAACAATTAAATTAATGCATTTCATAAATCATATTCCTGTTTATTATTTTATTATTTTATTATTTTATTATTTTTAAACTGCGCTCCCCCGTGGAGCTGTTAAGCATTATATGTTTTGGCAATATTAATACAAGCAGTTGTACTCCTCTTAATCTAAGTAACTCAGCTTAGTTTCAGCGTTTTTTCTTCAATTTTTGCCTGCCATATTTGCGGGCCAATTTTATGCACTGATTCACCCTGAGTATCCACCGCGACAGTGACCGGCATATCGTTCACCTCAAACTCGTAGATAGCTTCCATTCCCAGTTCCGGAAAGGCGATAACCTCGGCATTAGTGATGGCTTTGGAGACCAGATAGGCTGCCCCGCCAACGGCAATTAAATACACTGCCTGATTATCTTTAATCGCCTCTATACCGGTTTGACCGCGCTCTGCCTTGCCAATCATTCCCATAAGGCCGGTCTCTTCAAGCATGGTGCGGGTAAACTTATCCATCCGCGTGGCGGTGGTTGGCCCTGCCGGACCAACTGCTTCATCGGCAATAGGGTCTACTGGGCCAACGTAATAGATAAAGCGACCGGTTAGATCCACTGGCAACTGCTCACCGCGGGCAAGAATATCAGTCATCTTTTTATGCGCGGCATCGCGACCAGTCAACATTTTTCCTGACAGCAGTAAGGTGTCGCCGGGCTTCCACTCGGCGATATCCTCTTGCGTCACTGTATCCAGATTAACCCGTCGAACCGACTCATCCGCTTCCCAGGTAATCTCTGGCCAGTCTTCGAGGTTCGGCGGATCGAGCTGTACTGGCCCGGAACCATCGAGGACAAAATGCGCATGACGAGTGGCCGCGCAGTTGGGAATAATCGCCACGGCTTTATTGGCCGCATGGGAGGGATAATCTTTAATCTTAATATCCAGCACGGTGGTTAAACCGCCGAGCCCCTGAGCACCTATACCCAGTGCATTGACCTTTTCAAACAGCTCGAGACGCAATTCTTCATTGCGATTCTCTGCACCTTTGGCCTGCAGTTCATTGATATCAATATGATCGAGCAGTGCTTCCTTGGCCATAATCATGGCCTTTTCAGCGGTGCCACCAATACCAATACCGAGAATGCCCGGAGGACACCAGCCGGCACCCATGGTCGGCACCATTTTTAACACCCAGTCGACAACGGAGTCGGAGGGATTGAGCATAGCAAATTTGGATTTCGCCTCGGAACCACCGCCCTTGGCGGCCACATCGATGGAAACTGTATTGCCGGGGACGATTTCGTAGTGAATAACCGCCGGTGTGTTATCACCGGTATTTCTGCGCTCGCCATCCGGATCAGCAAGTATTGAAGCGCGCAAGATATTGTCCGGATGAGTGTAGGCACGACGCACGCCTTCATTGACCATATCGGTAAGGCTCATCTCGGCCTGCCACTGCACATTCATACCCACGCGCACAAATACTGTGACTATGCCGGTGTCCTGACAGATCGGTCGATGGCCCATGGCGCACATGCGCGAGTTAACCAGTATCTGCGCCATGGCATCTTTGGCTGCTTTTGATTCTTCGCGATCATAGGCGGCTTTGACCGCCTGAATAAAATCTACCGGGTGATAATAGGAAATATATTGCAGTGCATCTGCAACGCTCTCGATTACATCTTCTTGGCGAATAATTGTCATTAGAGTTGATCTGTCCCGGTTGATGTGACGCTTGCAGGAACTGTAGTTATTAGCTCCGGGGTCTGAATAGCCGCTTGAGGTTTATTCTCAAGATTATAAATTTTCTGGTTGGTCTGGCGGCGGAATGCATCCATTGATTCAATTGCCTCGGCATTGCTCTTTAGCTGCCGATCGATTTTATTTAGCGCTGCCTTAAGGCTGGCGATCTTGTCAGACTGGTTGCGGGCGGCTGTGTTGATACCGTCGATATCAGCGGTAATCGCCAGGTAGTTGCCACTGAGATTGGTCAGGCTGCGATTCTCTTTATCAACCCGCGCACTGAGATCGGCCACAGACTTTTCAATCGCCGTGCGCTTGTTGGCTAAAAATGCGATATCTTTTTTATTTTTATCAATCTTGCCCTTGTTGATGTCATTGGTAACACCCCAGAGCTTTTTTATCTCGGCCCAATGTCTCTCTAATGAATCACCCTGCTTGCTGATCTTTAACTGCAGCGCGGCACCAGACTGACTCATGGATTCATCGGTGCTGCTGAGGCGAGATTCCAGCGCATCGAAACGCTGCTGTAGATCAGCGTGGTTTTTGGAGAGGTTATTAAACTGTAACCAGCCAAACCCCGCCGCTCCCAACAAACCAACAACTGACAGGGCGATTAACAGCTTCCAGAAACCACCTGACGAGCCGCCAGAGCCATTTGAGGATGATCTGCTGCTGTCAGATTTCGGTGCGTTATTTTTGCCGGAGGATCCAGAAGAGTTGGAAGTGCGCCCAATCATATCGTCCCGCTCTGGGACTATGGGGTTTATACGGTTTTTATCCGCAGTCATTTTAAAATCCTGTTTTAGGGAGCTGAACTTAATTTATTATACGCCAATTAAGACAGTCCTCCATCCTGAAATGACTAGTTATTTTCAATACCCAAATCATTTTATCCGCGCATAAAAAAGCCGACGCAAGGTCGGCTTTTTTAAACTACAGTAACGAGCTTTTTAAACCAACCCAAGGCTGATCAATAAAGCCACCTGGGGCGTCTCGTTATAAATAGTTAAGAACAGCAACCATAACAGCAGTCAGACCAAGGCTTGAGTGAATCACGCCCTTAACAGTCGTCATTGGACCCTGCTTACCGACCAGTGCATTAACTTCCAGCAACGCAACAATAACCAGCATAACGATCAAGCCAGTACCGCCAACTGCAGTGCCATAGCCGTGGCCAGGATAGTGCGCGCCAGCCAACATGCCGAGAGCCATAGGTGCAGAGAACAGTACGTTCGTACGTGAAGCTAACAGTGCTTTACCAGCCGCGGCTGCTTTATCGCCACCCTCAACAAGACCCAGTGCAATTTTCTGTGCTGGCCAGATTACCGTCCAGACATTCAGGAACATCAGCGTACCCATCACCGCGCCAACCACAATGTAGTTGTTCAGCTGGCTGTTGCCAGTGGCAACGTGCAGCAGATACAGACCAGTGATAAAAGTAAACATGGCGCCCCAACGGAACCACCAGAGAGCGCTAGGTGCCAGTTTAGCTTTGGCATCTGAGAGTGCTTCAGGAGTTGCTGACTTAAAGTAACCGCCCTGGACAAAGTTAAAGTAGTAAAGCATGCCGATCCAGGTAATACCGAATAGCAAATGCCCCCAACGGACTAGAAAATCAAAAAACTCAACGCTCATAGCAGACTCCTATTATCTTTTATATTGATTGGCGTGGCCCCTAGGGGCTACTGATTTGATAAAGGTCAATTGTTCGGCAATACAGACTAAATAGCAATCACCTTTGCTCTGCTTGTGGCTTTTTTTTGGGGATCGGGTGTATTTGATGGGGATTGGGAGGGATATCCCTCGTCGCTGCGATTGTCGGGATGACACACTCCTGTCATTCTGAACGTATGTGAAGAGTCTCTTGATGCTGGACGAGGTCCTTCGGCTTCGCTCAGGATGACATATTAGAATTCTCTGCAGGAATGATATTTAAAGAAGATCGCCATCCCAGCGAAGGCTGGGATCTGTCTGCATTACGTTGCAGGTTAGTGTAAGCCAAGTTCAAAACCGAGCGTAATTCCAAAATTTCTTTGAATCTTCTCCGATAGTTCAAAGAGTCCCTGTATTGGGTCTTGAGATCAGTCAGGGCCCGCTTATGGATTTAGAATTTCCAGATAGAGCGAGCGCTTGTTTGAACGAAGTGAGTTGCGGGAGCGCTGGAAATTCTAAATCCATGGGACCGATCTCAAGACCCAATGCAGGGGCGATCACACTCCAGAGTAAGGGGTAACCGGCAGGGAGATCCCTCGTCGCTTCGCTCTGTCGGGATGACATACTAAAACTCTCTAGTGAAATGACAGCTTCGTTGTCATTTCACCAGCCAAAAAAAAGCCCCGCAAGAAATTGCGAGGCTTTTTTGCTGTGCGGTTTGAGCAAACCAGATTACATCATGCCGCCCATGCCACCCATACCGCCCATGCCACCCATATCAGGCATAGCTGGAGCAGCTGCTCCATCACTAGGTGCATCAGCAACCATCGCTTCCGTAGTGATCATCAAGCCGGCAATAGAGGCCGCCGCCTGAAGTGCTGTACGAGCTACTTTGGCAGGATCGAGGATACCCATTTCGATCATATCGCCGTACTCACTAGTCGCAGCGTTGTAACCGAAGTTACCTTTACCCGCTTTGATCTTGTCGACAACTACAGAGCCTTCACCGCCAGCATTCTCGACGATTTGACGCAGAGGTGCTTCCATCGCGCGAAGTGCAATTCCAACACCAACTGTCTGATCATTATTGTCGCCTTCAAGGTCGGCAATCTTTTGCAATACACGAACCAGTGCAACACCGCCACCAGGTACCACGCCCTCTTCAACCGCTGCACGAGTTGCGTGCAGTGCATCTTCAACGCGGGCTTTCTTCTCTTTCATTTCCATTTCAGTAGTTGCACCAACCTTGATCACTGCAACACCGCCTGCCAGCTTGGCAACGCGCTCTTGAAGCTTCTCACGATCGTACTCTGAATTGCTGTCTTCAATCTGTGCACGGATCTGGTTAACACGAGCTTCAATGGCTTTTGGATCGCCAGCGCCATCGACAATAGTCGTGGCTTCTTTGCTCATGGTTACGCGCTTGGCTGTACCCAGATGATCAAGAGTTGCTGTCTCGAGATCGAGGCCAACTTCTTCAGAGATCACAGTACCGCCAGTCAAGATAGCGATATCTTCCAACATTGCCTTGCGACGATCACCAAAGCCCGGTGCCTTACAGGCAGCCACTTTAACAATACCGCGGAGGTTGTTAACAACCAGTGTCGCCAGTGCTTCGCCTTCAACATCTTCGGCAATAATCATCAGCGGCTTGCCAGCTTTAGCAACATTTTCTAGCAGCGGCAGCAGCTCACGGATATTAGAAATCTTCTTATCAACTAGCAGGATAAACGGTGCATCTTGCTCAGCACTCATGCTCTCCTGGTTATTGATAAAGTAGGGAGATAGGTAGCCGCGATCAAACTGCATACCTTCAACGATATCCAGTTCATTCTCCAGACCCGTGCCCTCTTCAACAGTGATAACGCCCTCTTTACCGACCTTATCCATAGCTTCAGCAATGATGTCACCAATATGTGAATCACTGTTGGCTGAGATAGTACCTACCTGAGCCACTTCTTTAGAATCTGAACAGGGCTTGGCAATGTCAGCGATCTCGGCAACAGCGGCAATAACAGCCTTATCGATGCCGCGTTTGAGGTCCATTGGGTTCATGCCCGCAGCAACTGACTTGAGGCCTTCAATAATGATTGACTGGGCCAGAACTGTTGCTGTTGTAGTGCCATCACCAGCGTCATCAGAGGCTTTAGAAGCCACTTCTTTAACCATCTGGGCACCCATATTTTCAAACTTGTCGCTGAGCTCAATCTCGTTGGCTACAGAAACACCATCTTTAGTCACCGTAGGCGCGCCAAATGATTTCGCAAGAACAACATTGCGACCCTTGGGGCCGAGGGTAACTTTTACTGCGTCGGCGAGGATATTTACTCCGTCCAACATACCTTGACGAGCATTGCCGCCAAACTTAACTTCTTTTGCTGACATGATTATTTCCTTTCAAAAATTCTTTAATAATGCTGCTTGAATAAAAGCGGCTAATTAAGCTTCTACTACAGCTTTAATATCAGTTTCACTGAGAATGATTAACTCTTCACCGTCGACATCAATCGTGTCCTGTCCGGCAAATTTGCCAAACACAACGGTATCACCGACCTTGACGTCAACCGGACGCAGGTCACCGTTATCGAGAATACGACCGCCACCTACAGCAACAACTTCGCCCTTGTTAGGCTTTTCCTGTGCTGAGCCCGGTAGCAAAATGCCACCAGCGGTTTTGGCTTCTTCTTCCTCGCGACGAACGATCACTCGGTCGTGTAATGGGCGAATCTTCATATTTTGTTTCTCCAGTTTATCTATCTGCAATTTTCAAACAATTTTGCGGATTCCCGCGACTGCAATTCATATGGTGGTGCCGTGATTCTTTTTCAAGGGATCAGAGCATTTTTTTATTACTTGCTGATTAACTCTCCGTGTTTTTACATCCTTTCACGCTCCTTTTAATATCTCACTTGTTTATCACTAAACCTCTTTATTACCAAACTTAGTCATCCCAAGACTCACCTTCAATCACATCTTCGAGATCTCTGTTCCTTTTAGGGCCGGAAGAGCTGGAGGTATTAAAACTTCCACTCTGTCCATGGGTAGATACGTTGGCAACCACCATCCTACTCAGGATGGATTGGGCAATAATTCGTCGAATGGGCGGAATTAAACCGGAAAATCCAATTAGATCAGTTATAAACCCGGGGGTTAGTAACAGAGCACCACAAACCGCGAGAATAATTCCCTCGGCAATTTCCTGAGCGGGAAGCTGGCCCTCTTCAAATTTTCGACGGCCACGCCACAAAGTCTCAAAGCCCTGAGCACGGAGCAGATTGACACCAATAAACGCAGTCAGCAGCACCAGACCAATGGTCGGCAGTGCTCCAAGCTGAGCACCGACAGTGATTAGCAGCCACATCTCTAACACGGGGGTGATTACAAAGATCAAAAACAGGTAGCGCACAGTGAATTTCTCTTTTGGTTTGAGTTACTAGATTGGGGTCATTTTGACTATTTCAACAGTAGTCTGAATAGCGTAGTCTTACGCCATGAAAAATAATGGCTTAAATAAGCCTATCGGGAAGGAACCTGCTCTAGAACACTCTAGTCCAGATGAGCCTAATCCAGAAGAAAGGGTGTATATGGTTTTGGCGGCCGTGCCCTCAGGTAGCGTTGTAACCTATGGACAGGTCGCTGAGTTGGCTGGATTGCCAAGGGCGGCAAGAATGGTCGGGCGGATTCTCGGCAACCTGCCCAAGGGAACGGAATTACCCTGGCACAGAGTGATAAATGCCGCGGGGGAAATCAGTCTTGCAGAGGACAGCCCCAGCTTTAAATTACAAAAGGCGCGACTTCAGGAAGAGGGCGTGGTGTTAAATAATAATCGCGTCAGCCTGAAAAAATTTAACTGGCAGCCATAAAATTTTGCCTACTCAAGGATTCCAATGGACGAAACCATCAGGTTCTACATCAGGCAAGCGCTGCAAGCGCTACTAAACAAGCGCATGCTGATCTGTATCTTTACCGGCTTTGCCTCAGGTATGCCGCTGTATTTATTGATCTCGTTGGTACCCGCCTGGTTGCGCACCGAGGGTGTTGGCCTTAAGGAAATCGGCTTCTTTGCACTGATCGGTCTGCCCTACACGTGGAAATTTCTCTGGTCACCACTGCTCGACCGCTATCAGCTATCACTCTTTTCCCACAAATTTGGTCTGCGTCGCAGCTGGATGTTTGCGACCCAGGTTTTACTATTTCTGGCCATCGCCGCTCTCGGCTTTTTTGACCCAACTACACAGATCTGGCCTATTGCCTGGCTATGTCTGGCAATCGCTTTTCTCAGCGCCACTCAGGATATAGTTCTCGATGCCTACCGTCGGCAGATACTGCCGGATCAGGAACTTGGGCTAGGCAACTCCATCCATGTAAATGCCTACCGTATTGCCGGACTGATCCCCGGCTCACTGTCACTGATACTGGCGGACTCCCTGCCCTGGCAGCAGGTGTTCTTTATCACCGCGGCGTTTATGTTTGTCGGCATAGGCCTGACCATCAGCATTGCCGAACCCAAGGCCCATCTGCGCCACCCGACCACCCTTAAGAAAGCCATCGTTGAGCCATTTCAGGAGTTTTTCAGCCGTCAGGGTATACGGCAGGCATCGCTAATACTGGCCTTTATGCTGCTCTATAAACTCGGCGACAGTATGGCCACGGCACTGGCGACGCCGTTTTATCTGGACCTTGGCTTTAGCATGACCCAGATCGGTTTAATCGCCAAACATGCGGCGCTGTGGCCAATGATTTTCGGCGGCATTCTCGGCGGTATCCTGATGCTTAATATCGGTATTAATCGCGCTCTATGGCTGTTTGGATTGGTGCAGATTATCTCTATTCTCGGCTTTGCTGTGCTGGCCAATATAGGTGAAGGGCTGTGGCTGTTAGGTCTGGTAATCAGCTTTGAATATCTGGGTGTGGGTCTTGGCACTGCCGCTTTTGTCGCTTTTATCGCGCGCTCAACTCACCCGGCGTTTGCCGCCACGCAGCTGGCACTGTTTACCGCACTTACCGCGGTGCCGCGCACCGTAGCCAGTTCAGTGACCGGTATTATTGTTGAGGGGGTTGGCTGGGAGAACTTCTTCTATCTATGCACCGCGCTGGCCATTCCCGGGATGTTACTGCTGCTTAAAGTCGCGCCATGGAATACTGCCAGTAGCAGTGACAGCGATTTATCAGAGCAGACCAAAAACTAAATTAGCTGAGCATAACCAATAGCGCAATCACCACTAACCAGCCCATCATTGCGCGGGTAAACAGCGCGACCATTTCGCTAATCAATGCTAAGCCCGCGGCATTATCACTGACCGCACTCTCTTCACTAGCGGTTACATCCTCACCGGCATCGACCTGAGGACGCTGAATATCTCCCAGAGCCCCAGTAACACAGCGTCGCAATAAATCTGCCGTTGAGGTTCGCGGGCAAAAAATTAATTCTTTAAGGGGTTCGGTGGCATGGGCAAAGCTACCGACCAGACCCAGAGTTAAGGCCAAAAAGCGCACTGGCAACCACTCGAGTAACCAGAGTGCGGTGCTAGCGGTAGATTGACAGCTGTCCGGCTGAGGTTCGACAGCCGTAGCATCCTCTGCAGCAAGTTCTTGTTCCTCTACTTCCTGTCCCTCTTGATCACCCCCATCAGCAAGCGCCATATCCCCGTGCAATGCCAGCAGACGGTAGGCCAGTGCCGCCGGTGCGCCGAGAATAAAGAACCAAAAAACGGCAGCAAATCTGCGCTCAAAAATCCTGTAGGGCAAGGCAGCGATTAATTCCTGATAGAGATCCGTCGAGCTTTCCGCACTGCTGCTGCGATGGGCAATATTAAACACCGCTGCATCGTGGTAGGCGGCCTGTAAATCATTGCGCTCAATATCCGATTTTAAAAGCTCGATCTGAGCACTGATATCGCCGCGACCAAAACTGTAAAGCAAGACTCCAAGCTCGAGGACAAAAACCAATAGACCGTAGCCGCTAGTACTTAGCTGCAAAATAATCAGATACAAAACGATCACTGGCACCAGCACAAAGGCCAGCATTTTTAGAATCGACGAACGCTGAAACATCGACAGCTCAGACAATTTTTGATGCCATGTCTGCAACCATCCATCACGCTGTAAAAATGCCATCTGGCCGTAACTTTCAAGGGCTATTATTGCCACCAGAACAATTAAAAAATGCACCGCACACCTCTGTGTTTATGGGGGTAATCTTTGGGGTAAATACTCTCTAACCCAAACTCTGCTTATAACGGTCCCAGTCAAACGCCTCACCGGGGTCGGTCTTGCGTCCCGGGGCTATATGGCTGTGACCGACAATTCTATCTGCTGTAATCAATGGATACTGGGCACTGAGTACTTTGGTGACTGATGCCAGCACCTGGTATTGATCGTCAGTGTAA
Organism: uncultured Pseudomonadales bacterium; assembly: GCA_943846685.1. Classification (GTDB taxonomy): domain Bacteria; phylum Pseudomonadota; class Gammaproteobacteria; order Pseudomonadales; family Porticoccaceae; genus HTCC2207. Next base: position 899,869 of record OX044363.1, on the reverse strand, counting down.
GCAATATGGTCAGCGCCCTCCATTTCAATGCCTATGGAGAAGTCATTGCAGTTTGTACGACCATCAAATTGCGAGGCCCCCGCGTGCCATGCGCGAGCTGTAAAAGGCGCGTACTGAGTAATATTGCCAAGGCGATCAATCAACAGATGGGACGAGACTTTCATATCGCATATCTGGGCAAAATACTGATCTGCGTCTGGATCCAGACAGTTAGTAAAAAACTGGCTGATATACCCGCCGCCAAACTGGTTGGGCGGCAAACTAATATTGTGAATCACCAACAAACTGATATCAGCCATATCTGGCCGAATGTCCACATTGGGGGATGGCACTTCCGAGGCTGGGCACAACCAGCCGTTTTTTATCTGCATTAAAGATATCTGCTAGCTCGCAACCGGCAATCCTTTGATTTGAGTAATTGCCTGTTTGATGGCTTTGTCGAATAGATGAGAATTATCCAGCACCGTAACCTTGCCGTCCATTAAATCCAGCGCTAAACGCGCTCTATCACGCTCGGCAATAAGCTTACCTTTATTATCGACAAATACATACTTCCAGGATGGCCCGACAATTCCCACAAGCTTGCCGCGTTTATGTGCCTTTATATCACTGCCCAATTCAATCCAGCAACCCTTTTGCAGGGCCATAAGGATTCGTTGAGCGCTGCTGTCCAGTGTCTCAGCATCGCGCACTGCCTGAGAAATATTCTTACCCGGCAATTCTGCCTTTACCGCCGAGACCAGAATACGTTTAATTTCCTCAACCATCTGCTGCTCACCGAGTTTGCTAGTATCAACCTCTGAGAGCTGTTCAGATTTCTTTTTACTGGCTCTGTTTTTACTAGCTCTGTTTTTACTGAAAGAGGGCGCAATCTCAGTGACCACCGCTGACTGCACCGCCGGCGCTTCGGCAACCCCCAGCGCCTGACTCAACTGTTTAACCTGCAGCGCACGCTGGGCCACATCGGTGGAGATATGCCCGAGTCGGGCATCAATATGAGCAAGCAACTCATGGCGATATTTAGTATCAGGCTCAGTCGGACTGCGCCGTGCCAGATGCACCAGATTCTCCAGTAATTTAATGGCCACCAGCCAATCATTACCCGCCTCGCCCGAGCGCAGGTGAGCCATATGCATCACTATGCACCAGCTGTGCTGAATAAAATCGACCACAGCCTCGGAGAGTTTTTTACCCACTATGCGCCGGGTAATTTCCTCTTCAACCCGAGTGCGCGCCCAGTTAACCTTTTCCTGAGCGGCAATCTGCTCCAACTCGCGGGTCTCTGCTGGTGGAGGTTGTGCGTCGATCGCGATCGACAATAGCCATAAAATCAGAGAGCATCGCCGGTAAATTCTGCTCATCAAATGACTCGCCAGCCATAGACTCAGAGAGCTTTAACATCTGCTGATAGATCTGATTATCTTCGCAGTCGCCCTGCTCCAGACCAATGGCGTATTTGGCCATCTCATTAAACAGACGACGGATAGGATGATTTTCCTGCTCGAGTATCAGCGGTTTTTTAATCGCCATTTTCAACATCGGCAATTCACAGCGGTTAATCACCTGCTGCACCTCTGGCGCCACTTGCATGGATTGACCAAAACTGGAAAAGATATTTTCCACCACCTGAAAAACACTCTGGTCATTGCGATGCAGGCGGCTGCCATTCTCCCCCTCACCCAAATGCTTTATGGCTGCCGCCAACTCTCGGGTTATCTGCCCATTGCTGAGGAGTTCCGTGCGGTTGGTGATCAGATCATTCATATGCTTATTAATCTCTGCCAACAGCTGCGGCTTATCCATGCAAGGCTTGGAATTGGAGTGCTTGGAGTTGGAGTGCTTGGAGTTGGAGTGCTTGGAATTAGAATGCTGTTTCTGAGACTGAGAAGACTGGGTGCTATTTTGAACGCTGCTATCCGCTGTAGAGGTTTTTTGCGCGGAGAGTGATTCAACCTGCGCAGACTCTCGCTCGGCGTTTTCCAGCATCGAGCTGATTTTGGCTAATAACTCAGTTTGAATTCGGCTATTGGCCATCGGCGATGGCTCGTCGGCATAATGGGCAACGGCCTCTTTAACCTCATCAATGCCACTAGTGGCCTGAGCATCCTCAGCTGTATTGTCAGGCTGCGCTGATAATGCCGAAGGCTTATGGTCTGAGTCTTTATCTCCGAGCTCTGGTTCACTGGTCTTTTCATCAGGTTCGTTATTAAGCTCGTTATTAAGCTCGTTTTTAAGCTCTTCACTAGCCTCTTTATTACCTTCTTCATCCCCAGCAGTCTCCACAGCAGGAGCAAATCCTGCGTCCTCGAGCATCTGGTTAGCAACCCCAAGCATCTCTGCATAGCACTTATCAAAACAGGCCTGATCAAATATCCTCACCAATTCCAACTGCACTTCAAGGGCAATCATATCCTCATCAATTGCAGCCACAAATGCCTCCAGAATGGCATCTGGTGACATTGGCAAAGTTTGTATTGGCGCGGTATTTTCCAGCAGGGATTTTAGCCTTGCCTCCAGCTGATGAAGCTCAGCCCGCAGCTCCTCGCGCACACGACTGGAGCAGTTATCCAGCGCAATCATCACCTCAAGATCTTCATGGCCGAGCAGCTTGAGACTATCCGACTCAGGGGATAGAGAATCCGCTTGCGCTGATTTATCAGAGGAAGCCTGATCAGACTGGCTAGCGAGTAGCGGGTTTTCCAGGGATGTAAAATGATCGAAGACAGTGGCTATTGTTGACGCTTCGATATCAGAGCGCTGCTTTCTCAACAGTCGCTGAGAATCCAGATAGAGTGTCTGTAGACGATTGCTCTCAGCCCGTGCGGCCAAGCCCACCAGACTGGAAGAACAGACTTCATTGAATTTTTTAAAGGCATCAGAAAGATGTTGCTGGCAGAGCTGCCCCAACGACTGTACGAGCTGTTTATTTCCCTTAACTAATCCATTGCTCATTACACTTGCCAACCCCTTGGCGAGACAATCAGGAGATAACTCACAATCCTTATGTGAATTCAGACTTGTCTGTGTGGTATTGAAACAGATCAACTGGAAAAATCCAATGACAAAAGCATCTCGACAATAAATTACTTATCAGTATTACTGATATAATGGCGCGCTTTAATTTACGCTAAAACCCTCTTATTCAACCGATGAGAACCCTATGAAAAGCGAGCTTTTAAGCGCCATCCAAAGTGATATTCCCCTAAGTGTCAGCCGTGCACTGGCAGAGGATATTGGCGGCGGCGATATCACCGCGCAGCTAATTCCCGAGGATAAACAGGCAACCGCGGTGGTGATTAGCCGCGAAGCTGCGGTTATCTGTGGTCGCCCATGGGTTGACGAGGTTTTTGCACAGCTCGATAAAAATACAGTGATTGAATGGCATATTGATGAAGGCGACAGTGTCGAAGCCAATCAAAAGCTTTTTACCCTGACCGGCAATGCTCGAGTACTGCTAACCGGCGAACGCGCCGCGCTAAATTTTTTGCAGACCCTCTCTGGCACAGCCACCGTCTCAAGACATTATGCAGGCCTAGCACCCAACAGCCAGATTAAAATCCTCGATACTAGAAAAACCATTCCCGGCTTACGCCTGGCACAGAAATACGCCACAGCCATTGGCGGCTGCCAAAATCATCGTATCGGTTTATACGATGCCTTTTTAATTAAGGAAAATCATATTGCCGCCTGTGGCGGTATTCGTCAGGCGATAGAAAAAGCCCGCGAGATTTCAGCGGAAAAACCGGTGGAAGTGGAAGTGGAAAACCTTGATGAGTTGCATCAGGCTCTCGATGCCAGTGCGGATATTGTGATGCTGGATAATTTTTCGCCGGCAGATATTGAAGCACTGTCGTCGATTGACTTGGGCGAGACCAAGATTGAAGTCTCTGGTGATATTACGGAAGAGAAGTTGCGCGCCTATAACCATGGGGCGATTAATTTTATTTCTTCGGGGAGTTTAACTAAGCATATTCGCGCGGTGGATTTATCGATGCGGCTGGTGGATTAGGGTTTGAGAAAGGCATAAAAAAAGGCCCCTATTGGAGCCTTTTTTAGTTTTATCTAACCTTAATAAATCATTACAGCTGTTAGCTTAACCTTGGCAAGAGCCAGGAAGATATTTAGAAGGCATTGGGTTAGTGCCAGACGGCCCACAGGTCCAGCTTGCAATAGTACTACCGCCATCTGTAGTACCAACCAAAGCGGTAGTACCCGTTTGAATGGGTGTTAGAATAATAGTATTTGCAGTTGCTGATGTATCGCCACCCAAAGTAGTCGCATTACCTACAACCGTTATCACACCATTCGCACTTACAGAGCGAGAAGTGACATATTTACTAGTTGTAGTGCCACATACATTTGGCAAAATACCACTAACATCAGCGCCACTTGCAGTCTGAACTGCCTCTGTAATAGAGGTCCGACAAGATGATGCAGCCAAAACTACTTCAGAAGTCTTAGCGCGGACGGTGTAATCTTGATAAGCCGGCAAAGCCACAGCAGCCAAAATACCAATAATAGCTACTACAATCATTAATTCGATAAGTGTAAAACCCGTTTGTTTTCTGTTCATATTCATGATCAATCTCCGTTTATAAAAAATAAGTACTTCCAGTTAACTGCAAAAATAATTTTTACAACTTTCGAGTAGAGCTGAGCAATTGGCGTGCCAAAATTTTTTTATTGTTTTATTTCAACAACTTAAATGAAAAGTCAGTTTTTACTACAGGTTACCGCAACCATTTTTTGTTCCCTGCCTGTCAATTTATGACTTTTTTTGTCACCTGTTTATTTTTAATTTCTCGACAACAACATTTTTTTGACTAGGCTTAAATTAAAACTCTTCGCAAATTAATCATCACAATAAATCAATTAAATAAATTGATTTGCGGTTCGCAGCGAGCACTGTGTAAGAAACCTGATAACAATAAATTAAAAATCTGCGAACAAATTGTCCCTTCTATTTTTTTGCGAACTGACTTTGCGAGAACAACAGAGACTATAGCCAGCGATGGGGTGCCGACTGTTTTTAAAAAAAGTGATCTCTGGTTCACATAATATTTTTGGTTATGTGGGGTTTGGCACATCATGGATTTAAAGCGCTCAGTAGACTTGCCTGTAACGAAAATACAGGATGGTTACCCTCCTATGAATATGCCCCATATAGCATTGCACGGCTTACCCAAGCGTCTGGTTGACGATCAATTAATCGCCGCTACTGTGCTTGAAGAAGCGACAGTCTCGGCCAAGACCAGCAAAATCTCACTGGTGCAGTATCTCTGCGATAAACATCTTCTCTCCTCTGAACAGATCGGTAAATCCGCGGCAAAAGAGTTTGGTATTCCGCTCTATGCCCTTGAAAAACACAATCCCGACAGCTTCCCCAAAGATCTGGTCGATACCAAACTGCTTAGAAAACATCAGGCTATTCCGTTGATGCAGCGGGGTAATCGACTCTTTATGGCGATTGCCGACCCAACCAATCAACGCGCCATAACCGAGATACAGTTTCAGACGGGTATTGCGGTGGAGCCGGTGCTGGCACTCTATTCAGCGATTAACGAGACGCTGGAAAAATGGCTTGAGAGCGCCAATGATGGCGATATTGGTGAAGCTCTTGGCACCATCGACGATGTTCATCTCGACGATCTGGATATGGAAGCTCTGGATGATGAGGATCAGGCTGATAGCGGTACTAATAATGGCGAAGATGATGCGCCAATTGTGCGCTTTGTTAATAAGATGCTGCTCGATGCAATTCGCCTTGGCGCTTCGGATATCCATTTTGAACCTTACGAGAAATCCTATCGTGTGCGGTTTCGTATTGATGGAATTTTGCAGGAGATGTCTAAGCCTCCAGCCAATCTGGCACCCCGTTTAGCGGCTCGCCTTAAGGTAATGTCGCGAATGGATATTTCCGAGCGCCGCGTACCTCAGGATGGCCGGGTAAAACTTAAGTTATCGAAGAATAAGGCAATTGATTTTCGAGTGAATACCTTGCCGCTGCAGTTTGGCGAAAAAATTGTGCTGCGTATTCTCGATCCCAGCAGTGCCAAGATGGGTATTGATGCGCTGGGTTATGAAGAGGACCAGAAAGAATTCTATATGGAGGCACTAGCCCGCCCACAGGGGATGATTCTGGTCACTGGCCCGACTGGTAGTGGTAAAACCGTTTCTCTGTATACCGGTTTAAATATTCTTAACACCCCGGAACGTAATATTTCGACCGCGGAAGATCCGATTGAAATCAATATGGAAGGTATTAATCAGACGCAGATTAATATGCGTGTGGGCCTGACCTTTGCCGAGGCGCTGCGCTCATTTTTGCGTCAGGATCCGGATGTGGTGATGGTCGGTGAGATTCGTGATTTGGAAACCGCAGAGATTTCGATTAAAGCGGCACAGACCGGTCACTTGGTTCTATCTACATTGCACACTAACAGCGCCCCTGAAACTCTGACCCGATTGCTGAATATGGGGGTTCCCTCATTTAATGTGGCGACCTCGGTGAATCTGATTATTGCCCAGCGTCTGGGTCGCAAGCTCTGCCACCAGTGCCGTGAGGCCTTTGAGGATATTCCCGACAATGTTCTAACCGAGGAGGGATTTGATGATATAGGGATTCCTCGCGAGGAGATCACTGTCTACAAGCCGGTGGGCTGCGCTGCCTGCACCAACGGTTACAAGGGCCGAGTGGGTGTTTACGAGACGCTAAAGATCACTCCGACAATCTCGCGAATTATTATGGAAGGCGGTAGTTCTCTTGATATTCTCGATGCTGCGATCAAGGAAGGATTTAGGCCATTGCGCGCATCGGCTTTACGTAAAGCTGCTCTTGGTCTAATAAGTATTGAAGAAGCTAATCGAATTACCAAAGACTAATTATTACAGGCTAATTATTACAGACTAGCTATTAATAGCTAAATCAGTTCAAAGGAAGGAAGACATTATGGCTACAGTGGCCGACACCCAGTTATTTGTCTACAAGGGAAAAAACCGCAAAGGTGAAAAAATTGAAGGTGAGTTGCGCGCCGACAATCTATCACTGGCTAAAGGTCAGTTGCGCAAACAGGGGATTATTTCGACCTCAGTAAGAAAGAAACCCAAGCCACTGTTTAGCCGCAGGAAAAAAATCACCCCCGCAGATATCGCCCTGTTTACACGACAGTTAGCCACCATGATGAAGGCTGGTGTTCCGCTAGTGCAGTCCTTTGATATTGTTGCCGACGGTGTCGAAAATGAAACCATGAAAGAACTGATTTTTCAGATTCGCGACGATGTTGCCGCCGGCGGCGGTTTTGCCAATGCCCTGCGCAAGAGCCCGCGCAACTTTGATGATCTGTTTTGCAGTCTGGTGGATTCCGGTGAGACTGCTGGTGCTCTGGAAACCATGCTCGATCGGGTGGCAACCTATAAAGAGAAAACCGAACAGCTAAAAGCAAAAATCAAAAAGGCCATGACCTACCCTATTGCCGTTATGGTGGTGGCGATTATTGTTACGGCTATTTTGTTAATTAAAGTGGTGCCGGTTTTTGCCGAGACGTTTAGTAGTTTTGGTGCGGATTTACCGGCCTTTACGCTTTTTGTACTGGGTTTATCTGAGTCCTTACAGAATTCATGGATGGCTATTCTGGTGATTACTGCTATCGCTATTTATGCCTTTAAAGAGGCGCGCTTTCGATCAGAAAAATTTGCCTACGCAGTGGATAAATACACACTCAAGGTTCCGATTGTCGGCGGTATTGTCTACAACGCAGTGGTAGCACGCTTTTCCCGTACCCTTGCGACAACCTTTTCCGCTGGTGTGCCTATAGTGGATGCCCTTGAATCTGTGGCCGGTGCTGCGGGCAATGCTCTGTATCACGATGCGATCTTGCGAGTACGTGATGATGTAACTACAGGTATTCAGTTGCAGCAGGCGATCAAGTCGACTGGAATGTTTCCTATCTTACTGCAACAGATGGCGGCTATTGGTGAAGAGTCTGGTGCGCTGGATGAGATGTTGGAGAAGGCTGCCACCCATTATGAGGAGTTGGTGGATAACTCGGTGGATAATTTGACCAGTCTTTTGGAGCCGATGATTATGGCGGTGCTGGGTGTTTTGGTTGGTGGTCTGTTGATTGCGATGTATCTGCCGATATTCCAGTTGGGTAATGTGGTTTAATACCTTTAATTAGCGGTGACAGTGAAACTAGCGCCCAAACTACTAATGACTTATCTGTGAATCACCTATGCTTTTAGATACTGGCTTATCACCCTACGCACTGGCACTGGCCGCCCTGCCCTTTGGCCTTATTATTGGCAGCTTTCTCAATGTGGTTATTCTGCGCTTTCCGGAACAGCTGAAAAATAACTGGCGCCGCGAGTCAGAAGACTTTCTCGGTCTGCCATCGGAACCCATAGAAAAGATAACCCTAGCGGTTCCAGCATCGCGCTGCCCTTCCTGCGGGGTACCCATTAAGCCCTGGCACAATATCCCGGTTATTAGCTATGTGTTTTTACGCGGTAAATGCACAGCCTGCTCGACACCTATTTCAATCCAATACCCACTGATAGAACTGCTCTGCGGTCTGGCGACAGCCTTCATTGTCTATCAATTTGGCCTGTCATTAATGACTGCCTACTGCCTGCTATTTAGCTGGGTTCTAATTGCACTGACCGGCATTGATTACCATGACCAACTACTGCCAGATCAGATTACCCTGCCGCTTTTATGGGTCGGACTGTTCGCCAACCTAAGCTCGACCTTTGTGCCGATTAATGAGGCGGTAATCGGTGCTCTGGCCGGTTATCTATCGCTGTGGTCGGTATTCTGGATATTTAAATTAGTCACTGGCAAAGAGGGTATGGGCTACGGTGACTTTAAGCTGCTGGCCGCTCTGGGGGCTTGGATGGGCTGGCAGATGCTGCCGCTGATTATTATTCTCTCGACCTTTGTCGGTGCGCTGGTGGGCATAGTCGGGGTGATTGTAAAATCCAAAGACCGTCAGGTTCCGATCGCCTTTGGGCCGTTTCTGGCGATGGCCGGTTGGATTGCGTTAATCTGGGGTGATAAGATTCTCGACAATTATTTGGGTCTGTTTGGTTTTTAAACAGCAGCTAAATCCGCCACTTGATCCGTGCATTAGCACCAGAGCGCCTTCTATTGAATAACTTACTGCAGTCAGATTCTTTTATCGTTGGTTTAACCGGCGGCATCGGCAGTGGTAAAAGCACGGTTGCCGAGGCATTTCGCCAGTTGGGTATTACTACGGTGGATGCGGATCGCGCATCTCGAGCTGTTGTTGAACCGGGCATGCCGGCGCTAAAAAGTATCGCGGAGCAGTTTGGCTCAGAGATTATTCAAGAGGATGGCAGTCTTGATCGCGCTGCGCTACGCACTATTATCTTCTCTGATCCTGCACAAAAAACCTGGTTGGAATCTCTGCTTCATCCATTGATTCGCCAGTGGATTGTCGAGCAGTTACAAAAGGCGACTAGCCCCTATGTGATTCTGGAGTCACCACTGCTGTATGAGACTGATCAACATCAACTGGTAGATACTGTTTTATTGGTGGATCTGCCCGTGGAACTACAGATAGAGCGTGCCGGTGCTCGCGATGGTAACCAATCAGAGCAAATTAAACGTATAATCGCAGCGCAGATGCCTCGCGAAGAGAAATTATCTCGGGCGGATTGGGTCTTTGATAACGCCCAACCACTGGAGGCTGTGACCACCAGAGTTGCGGCATTGAACAATGAGTTTTTAAGCTTGGCAAAAACCCAAGGCATTTCTTAAAGAAACTATACAAAACACCACACAAAACACTACACAAAACACTAGAATTACGGATATTTACCATGACCGGCGTAACTACAATTGACTGCCCAACCTGTAAAAAAAAGGTGCAGTGGAATGATAAATTTCCCTTCCGCCCTTTCTGTAGTGATCGCTGCAAACAGATAGATTTTGGCGGCTGGGCTCAGGAGAGCTTTGCAATTAAAGGCTCGGCGATTTTGGACCCTGAGTTAATGGATCCGGAACAGTTGGGTGCTGAATTATTAGAGGCGGGGCTTATTGATCCTAAGCTTTTAGAAAAATAGCTGTTAGATAAATAGCTGTTAGAAAAATAGCTCTAAGCGCTGATACCAGTCTTGGCGAGCTGCTCTAAAATCGGCTGATTGGCCGCCGGAAAATGAAAGAGTCGCTCAGGTTTTTCGGTTAGCAATTCCTGCAAACCCACCCAGCGACATTCCTGACCTTCCTTACCATGTGCCGTTCCGGCAAAACGATTTACCTGCCAGATATCGAGAAAAACCTGCTTATCGGGATAGTCGTGCTCGACCTGCATATAGGGTTCGGCCGCTTCAACATGGATATCCAACTCTTCAAAGAGCTCCCGGGCCAGCGCTGACTTGGCACTTTCACCCGTTTCAACTTTGCCGCCGGGAAATTCCCAGAAACCACCCTGATGCAGATGATCGGCGCGGCGGGAGATAAAGATTTGCTGTTGATCCCGATTGACTATCACCGCGGCAACAACATGAATACGCTTCATTTAAAGTCCTTTATACACAACAGCTAGGTACGGTATTCAGCGTTGATGCGCACATATTCATAGGTCAGATCCGTGGTCCATACGGTCTCCACCGCAGTGCCGCGATTGAGAGACACCTGAATAGTAATATCTTCCGGGGCCATGGCCTGTTCGCCGGCCTGCTCGGTATAACTGGCGGCGCGTCCACCCTGCTTGACAATTAACACCTGATTTAGGCTGACAGATACTTTGTCGACATCGAGGTTCTCGACACCGGCGCGACCCACTGCGGCTAAAATTCTTCCCCAGTTGGCATCCGAGGCGGCCAGTGCGGTTTTAACCAGTGGTGACTCGGCAATACAGTAGGCAACTTTTACCGCTTCCGCTGAATCTACTGCGCTATCTACCACTACGCTGACAAATTTACTGGCTCCCTCACCATCGCGAATAATTGACTGGGCCAGTTCAATAAAGACTATCTCGAGATTGGCGACAAACTGATCGAAGTTGCTCTCGTCAATCACAACCCCACTGGCACCAGTGGCGGCCAGTACTACGGCATCATTGGTGGAGGTATCACTGTCGACGGTGATGCGATTAAAGGATTTATTGGCCACCAGATGCAGCGCACGATGCAGCAGCTCTGGATCAACCTGTGCATCAGTGGCAACAAAGCCGAGCATGGTGGCCATATTTGGCTTGATCATGCCGGAGCCCTTGGTGATACCGGTAATGGTCAACAGATCTGTGCTGCCCTCTAAACTAAACTGCAGGCTGGCGCCTTTGGGGCGGGTATCGGTGGTTAAAATACCTTCGGCAGCATCGGCCCAACCATTTTCATTCAGGGCTTCAACGGCTTGGGGAATGCCCCCCAGCAGCTTTTCCATAGGCAGGGGTTCGCCAATAACACCGGTGGAAAACGGCAGTATTTTATTCGCAGTAACAGACTTTAGCTCGGCCAAAACCTCACAGCTCTGTTGTGCATCCGCAAGGCCAATTTCGCCGGTGCCTGCATTAGCGTTGCCGGTATTAATTAATAAGTAGCTCGGTGCGCCAGACTGTAGATGCTGCTTGGCAACGGTTACCGGTGCCGCGCAAAAGGCATTTTGAGTAAAAACGGCGGCTACAGAGGTTGATTCGCTGAGTTCCATCACTACAAGGTCTTTGCGGCCCGGTGTTTTTATACCGGCGCAGGCCGTTCCCAACCTAAAGCCGGGGACTGGATGCATCTGTGGAAATATTCCGCTACCTGTAGCCATTACTGTTCCTTATCAATCAATCTATTTTTACTGTTAAATCTTACCGTGACACTGCTTATATTTCTTGCCTGAACCACAGGGACAGGGGTCATTGCGGCCTACCTTGGGACCCTGACGCTGCAACGGCTGTTGCGGCTGCGCCGGTTTGCCCGCGGCTTCATTGGCACCTTTCGCCGAACCCTCTTGAGTCAGATTTTCAGTCGCAGCATGCTGATATTCACGCCCTTCCTGCTCACGGCGACGCTGCTCTTCGAGCTTTTGCATATCCTCTTCACTGGTGACCTGGATATGGCTTAGGAAGCGCACAGTTTCAATTTTAATATTGTTCAGCAGGTCTTCAAACATCTCAAACGATTCACGTTTGTATTCCTGCTTGGGGTTCTTCTGTGCATAGGCGCGCAGTCCAATACCCTGACGCAGCTGATCCATATTGGCCAGATGATCTTTCCACAGATTATCGAGCACCTGAAGCATAATCTGGCGCTCGACTTCGCGCATCTGCTTGCCAACATGGGCGTAGCGGGTTTCATAATCAGTCTGTACCAGTTCAATAATGCGCTGACGCAAGGCCTCTTCATCGAGGCGGCTGTCCTCTTCCAGCCAGGTGCTTACCGGCAATTGCAGAGCAAAGTCTGTCGCCAGCGTTTTTTCCAGGCCTTCAATATCCCACTGTTCTTCAAGACTCATGGGTGGAATATGGCTATCTATAGCTTGGCTGACCACATCTTCGCGAACGCTGGTAATAATATTAGAGATATCTTCATCTTCGAGCAGGTAGTTGCGCTGCTCATAGACCACCTGACGTTGGTCATTGGCAACATCATCGTATTCGAGCAGATGTTTACGAATATCAAAGTTGCGCCCTTCGACTTTGCGCTGGGCTTTGACGATAGCATTGGTAACCATGCGATGTTCTATCGACTCACCCTGCTCCATACCCATAGAGCGCATCATATTTTTCATTCGGTCAGAGGCAAACAAGCGCATCAAAGGGTCTTCCAGCGACAGGTAAAAACGTGATACACCGGGATCACCCTGACGGCCAGAGCGACCACGCAACTGGTTATCGATTCGCCGTGATTCATGGCGTTCGGTGGCGATAATATGCAGGCCACCGGCGTCGAGTACGGTTGTTTGTCGCTCTTGCCAGTCGGCCTTTAAGTCTTCGAGTTGCTTTTCACTAGGCTTATTCAGTGCTTTGATCTCTGCTTCGAGATTGCCACCGAGAACAATATCCGTACCACGACCGGCCATATTGGTCGCGATGGTCACTGCACCGGGTCGGCCGGCTTCAACAATAATATTGGCTTCTCTCTCGTGCTGTTTGGCGTTGAGGACATTGTGTTTAACCCCTGCGCTATTGAGCATATTGGAGAGTAGCTCAGAGGTTTCCACCGAGGCGGTGCCGACCAGTACTGGGGCGCCTTTAGCGGTGATTTCGCCTATATCTTCAATCACTGCATTAAATTTTTCTTCCTGAGTGAGGAATACCAGATCGTTGAGATCTTTGCGCATTACTTCGACATTGGTCGGAATAACCATCACCTGCAGGCCGTAGATCTGCTGAAATTCAAAGGCTTCCGTATCGGCGGTGCCGGTCATTCCAGCGAGTTTGCCGTAGAGTCGGAAGTAGTTCTGGAAGGTGGTTGATGCCAGTGTCTGGCTCTCCTGCTGAATTTCCAGTCCCTCTTTGGCTTCAATTGCCTGATGTAGACCTTCGGAAAGACGGCGACCGGCCATGGTTCGACCGGTGTGCTCGTCAATCAGGACTGCCTGACCGCCCTGAACTATATACTCAACATCTTTTTGGAACAGGTTGTGGGCGCGCAGTGCCGAGTGCACATGGTGCAGCAAACCCAGATTAGTTGCCTGATAGAGACTCTCTTCTGGCTGAAGTAGGCCCTCACTTATCAAGATATCTTCAATCTTCTGGAAGCCCTCTTCGGTCAGTTCTACCTGACGGCTTTTCTCGTCAACGGTAAAGTCACCGAGCTTCTCTTCAACAGCGTCTTCAGTACTCTCTATGCTGCTCGCTGGAGTACCCGCCTCAAGGCTTTGAATCAATTTATTAACACTGCGGTAGAGGGACGAACTGTCCTGCGCCGCGCCGGAGATAACCAAAGGTGTTCTGGCTTCATCAATAAGAATCGAATCCACCTCATCGATAATCGCAAAGGCCAGACCGCGCTGGGACTTATCCGTCAGGCGCAGGGCCATATTGTCACGCAGGTAGTCAAAGCCAAATTCATTGTTGGTGCCGTAGGTGATATCCGCCGCATAGGCTTCGCGGCGGCTACAGGGCTGTGGCTCATCAGAGTCGCTAATCAGGAATGAGTTGGCTGCATCTTGTCCCTGATAGGACTGGATAATACCCACCGAAAGTCCCAACGCTCGGTAGAGTGGTCCCATCCACTGTGCATCACGACGGGCAAGATAGTCATTAACGGTAATCACATGCACACCCTCTTCAGGCAGTGCATTAAGGTAGGCAGCCAGGGTTGCTACCAGAGTTTTACCTTCACCGGTGCGCATCTCGGCAATTCTGCCCTGATGCAGGGTGAGACCGCCGATCATCTGCACATCGAAATGACGCATTCCCATGACGCGACGAGCGGTCTCTCGAACCACGGCAAAGGCTTCCGGGAGCAACTCATCAAGGGTTTTGCCCTCGGCCAGCTGCTGGCGCAGTCGGCCGGTTTCGGCTTTTAGGTCCGCATCGTTTAACTCACCGAGAGCAGTTTCCAGGTCATTGATTTTATTGACAAGTTTTTGAAGTTTACGCACTTCACGATCATTTTTTGTGCCGAAAACTTTTTTAATCAGATTGGCAATCATTACATTTTTCCATAAATAAATAACGAGAATTACAGGATGCTCTAAGCTTAAATGCATAGAGCATAGTACAGATTAGGGTGTGGGGATATTCAGCGGTGGGTTTTGTGAATATAGCTTGCAGGATCGACAGTGCGACCATTTTTGAAGACTTCAAAGTGAACATGGGGGCCGGTGGAACGGCCTGAACTTCCCATGCGGGCGATCTGTTGGCCTTTTTTGACCACAGTGCCGAGTTCAACAAGGTTTGTCTCGTTGTGGGCATAGCGGGTGACAAAGCCATCGCTGTGATTGAGCTCAACCAGATTGCCATAGCCGCTACGTTTGCCCGACCAGGTAACTACACCAGAGGCGACGGCAACAACTGCTGAACCCTCTTTACCGGCAAAATCCACACCACCGTGCCAGCGCTGATCGCCGTGGAACGGGTCGGTACGCATACCGTATTTTGAGGACATCCAGCCTTTTAGAATAGGTCTGCCAGCAACGGTCTGCTCTTTTTCAAGGCGGTTGTCTGACATCATTGAGGTGAGAATCTGTAACTGTGATTCTCGACTATCTAGCTGGCGGTCGAGATTGGAAAAAATCTCTGCCAGTTGGTTCTGGGCCGATAACTGGTTTGTCTCTGCGAATAACGCAGGCTCTTCCGGGCCACCGAGGCCGGGGGTAGAAGAGAAATCAAACTCGCCATCTTCAAGGCTGGCAATCTGCGTCAGGTGCTCGCCGAGGGCGTCGAGGCGCACCAGACGGGCGCGCATTTCTGCCAGCTTTAGGGTCATGGCAGTCAGGGTATTGTTGGCCTGCGTGCGTCCGGCGTCGACTTCGGACTGCTGAACGACAATCTCATGCTGCATTTCGTTGATGCTGTTTTCAAATAACAGCTCCCAGCGACCATCGGCAATTTTTACTCCCATCATGGTTCCGGCGGCAACTGGAATACCCAGCAACAACACAGACAGCAGTCCTTTCGCCCAGCTATTGAGCGTTAGGGTGCGGGCTTTTTCGGCCCGATTGCTGATAAGAATAATTTTCACGGGTGGCGTTAACTCGCAGCCATATAGTTGATCGGCACATCCTGCGGGTTATCTTCGAAGGTAACCATTTCCCAGGCATCGGTGTCGGCCATCAGTGCGCGCACTGAGGCATTATTTAACCCATGACCGGATTTATGTGCATTAAATTCACCGATCAGGCTATTGCCCAACAGGTAGAGATCGCCGATAGCATCGAGAATCTTATGTTTTACAAATTCGTCTTCGTAACGCAGACCATCTTCATTCAAAATCTGGAATTCATCGACCACAATGGCGTTTTCAAAACTGCCACCGCGGGCCAGACCCACTGATCTGAGGTATTCAAACTCGTGCATAAAACCAAAGGTTCTGGCACGGCTGACTTCTTTGACGAATGAGGTAGTGGAGAAATCAATGCTCGCCTTAACCGCATGATGTTTGAAAACTGGATGATCAAAGTCGATCACAAAGTTGACCTTAAACCCGTCAAAGGGCTTAAAGGTGGCGACTTTATCGTCTTGTGTGATGGTCACATCGCGCTTGATGCGAATAAATTTCTTGGCGGCGTCCTGCTCGCGAATACCAGCGGACTGTAATAAAAAGACAAAGGGACCGGCACTGCCGTCCATAATCGGAATTTCCGGTGCGGACACATCGACAATCACATTGTCGAGGCCGAGACCGGCAAAGGCGGAGAGCAGATGCTCTACTGTGGAGACGCGAACATCGCCGTTCATCAATGTGGTAGAGAGGGTGGTGTCACCAACATTTTCAGCTTTGGCTGCAATTTCTACGACGGGATCTAGATCTGTACGACGGAAGACAACACCGCTATCAGGTTCAGCGGGATGCAGAGTGAGATAGACTTTTTCACCGGTGTGGAGGCCCACGCCAGTAGCACGTATAACGTTTTTTAACGTGCGTTGTTTAATCATAGTTTAATCATACCCGAACTCACTTAGACTTATGCTTGGCCAAAGCTCGGGATATTAACAGACAAGCCCCTCTATCACCAAGATTTTAAATCTGAGGCGAAGGCAATAGAGGGGCTGTTTATTTAGTCTGCCTGCTTACGTAAAAACGCTGGCACATCCAGATAATCCAGCTCTGGATCAGCATTGAGATCCATTTGCCGCGCTGCTGACTGGGCTGAACCCTGCACACGTCGGGTTACCGTTGGCTTGGCCAGACTACCGTAATCCACTTCGCCGCGCGCTGTACGCGGAGGATTATCAACCACAACACTCATCGGAACTTGCTTTTCACCGGGCTCTTTAAGGCCTGTAGCAACCACGGTTACACGCAGCTGATCGGTGAGTTCCGGATCAAATACGCTACCGACAATTACGGTGGCATCTTCGTCAGAGAAGTCGCGGATAATATTACCCACATCTTCAAACTCACCCAGAGTCAGGTCGTAACCACTGGTGATATTAACCAGAATACCTTTGGCACCCTGCAGGTTGATATCTTCAAGCAGCGGACACTTAATCGCACTCTCCGCAGCAATAATGGCTCGGTCAGCGCCTGTGGCTTCACCGGTTCCCATCATCGCCATGCCCATTTCAGACATTACCGTGCGAACATCGGCGAAATCCACGTTGATCAGACCTTCGAGCAGAATTAGATCAGCAATACCCTGAACCGCGCCGAACAACACATTGTTGGCTTGTTTAAAGGCATTGATCACGGTCATCTCTTTGCCGAGTACCTGCAAGAGTTTTTCGTTGGGTACGATAATCAGTGAGTCAACGCGCTCTTTCAGTGCGGCGATACCCTGATTGGCAATATCCATGCGCTTGCGGCCTTCAAAGGCAAATGGACGAGTGACAACACCGACGGTAAGAATACCCATCTGCTTGGCCACTTCAGCAATAACCGGTGCTGCACCGGTTCCGGTTCCACCACCCATACCAGCGGTGATAAAGACCATATCAGCGCCTTCGATAGCCTGAGCAATACGCTCTTTGTCTTCGAGGGCAGCCTGACGGCCGATTTCCGGATTGGCTCCAGCACCCAGACCTTTGGTCAGTGTTCCACCCAGCTGCAGGATGGTCGCTGTATCCAGATCATTTAACGACTGAGCATCGGTGTTGGCACAGATAAACTGCACACCATCGATACTGCTCTCGATCATATGACGGACTGCGTTGCCACCGCCGCCGCCGACTCCGATTACTTTAATATCTGCATTCTTTGGAATGCTCTCGATTAGTTCAAACATATGTTACCCCTTAGTTGCGCCTCTCAATTAAAATTCACAGCCATCATTGTTGATGACAATTACAAACCACCCTGGAACCAGCTTTTGGCTTTTTCAAACATACTCGGAGCTGACCCCTTACTTGACTCGCCAGCACTTTCTTTACGCTGTGCCTGAGCGCCAAAATGCAACAACCCAACACCGGTTGAGTAGATTGGATTATTGACAATATCTGACAATCCTTTGACGTTGACCGGGGTGCCGATTCGCACTGGCATATGGAATATCTCCTCAGCCAGTTCAACAACACCTTCCATCTTCGACGTACCACCGGTGAGTACTACACCGGCGGCAATTAATTCTTCAAACCCGCTGCGTCTGAGCTCTGATTGAATCAGTGTGAACAGCTCGTCATAGCGCGGTTCCACCACCTCAGCCAGTGACTGCCGAGACAGGTCCCGGGCTTCGCGATCGCCAACACTTGGTACCTTGACGGTTTCCTCTGGACGGGCCAACTTGGCCAGTGCGCAGGCATATTTGATCTTTAGCTCTTCCGCATGGGGCGTCGGTGTGCGCAGTGCCATGGCGATATCATTGGTCACCTGATCACCGGCAATGGGTATAACGCCGGTGTAGCGAATCGCGCCTTCGGTAAAGATGGCGATGTCCGAGGTTCCGCCACCTATATCGACCAGTGCAACACCGAGCTGCTTTTCATCTTCGGTTAAAACTGCATGGCTAGAAGCCAGCTGCTCGAGAGTAATATCGTCTACCTCGAGACCGCAGCGACGAATACATTTTTTAATATTCTGCGCGGCATTGGCGGCACAGGTCACCAGATGCACCTTGGCTTCAAGGCGCACACCAGACATACCTATCGGCTCGTGAACACCTTCCTGATCGTCGATAATGTACTCTTGCGGCAACACGTGAAGAATTTCCTGATCTGCGGGAATGGCGACGGCTCGAGCCGCATCAATCACCCTGTCCACATCCATATCCTGAACTTCACGGTCGCGAATCGCGACGATACCGTGAGAGTTAAGGCTGCGAATATGACTGCCAGCAATACCCGCATACACCGAATGTATTGAACAGCCGGCCATCAGTTCAGCTTCTTCAATCGCGCGCTGAATCGAGTTGACGGTGGCTTCAATATTGACCACCACGCCTTTCTTTAGACCTGAGGATGGATACATACCTGTACCTATAATCTCCAACTCTCCACGCGGGCTAACCGAGCCGACGATAGCGACGATTTTGGAGGTACCAATATCCAATCCGACGATCATGTTTTCTTCATTTTCATTAGCCATAATTTATCCTCACCAGCTCTCTGTTATGCCTGAACAGTGCCTGCTATCTCTTGTCGATTGCCTTTTAAACCGCTGTATCCCGTTGCTGCCGATGCATCGTCTTTCCATGCCACGGCCAAGCCATTGGGGTAACGCAGATCTATGGTTTTAATATGTTTCAATTGCTGGTTGAGGCCTGCGGCCCAAACCGTGGTAAAACGTCTAATCTTTTCACTGACCTGATCGCGACCAATCACCAGTCGCAACCCAGTTGCTGTATCAATAAACCAAACACCCAAGCTATCGCGCTTGAGTTGAGCAATTTTTAGCCCGGTTGGAATCAGTAACTCAGCCATCAGCTGATAGTTCTCCATCATCTCCCGAGAGCTGCCAAAATTAGCGCGCAGTTCAGGCAGCGCACCCAGGTGGCTGTTATTTTTAATAATCAGCTCTTCGCCGAGACGATTGAGAAACCCCTTTTCGCCCCAGCGTGCTATCGGCACCTCTTCGACCACCTCAACTTTTAAAATCGATGGCCACTCGCGGCGAACACTGACCTCATCAACCCAGGGATGCTCACGCAGAACGTCATTGAGGCGGCGTAAATCAACACTTAGGAATCCGCCATCAATCTCTTTAACCACCAGCTCGGAGAGCTCTGCGGTCTCTAAATAGGTAAAATTGCCACCGATCATCACATTGGTCAGTGGCTTGTCGATCTGCTTGTAGAGCAGGCCTACGCCGTAAATCACCAAGCCCAGCACGGCCATCAACAGCACTGTCGACAGCTTGCCCAGCACATTGCTACCGCTATCAGCCTTATCGGCTGACTGATTTCCAGTGCGGTTTGCGCCGCGGCGATTCTGCGTGGCCATTACAGAGAGACCTCGAGTACTTTTTCCACCAGCTGATCAAAACTTAATCCAGCTGCCTTGGCCGCCATTGGCACTAGGCTGTGACTGGTCATCCCGGGCACAGTGTTGACCTCAAGCAGTTGGTACTGACCCTGTGCATCAACCATCACATCCACCCGACCCCAGCCGCGACAACCGACCGAGTCAAACGCCTGTAAACAGAGCTGCTGCAGTTCTTGCTCACGCTGCTCTGACAGTTCGCTAGGGCATAGATACTGGGTCTGGTCTGAGAAGTATTTCGCCTGGTAATCATAAAATTCTGCATTCGATTCAATGCGTATCGATGGCAGTAACTGGCCGTCCAAAATAGCCACGGTATATTCAGGCCCCGGCAGCAATGGCTCGGCAATGACCGCGATCTGCTCGCTGCTATCTGTTGCCGCAGCATCTCGCCAGGCCTTTTCTAATTCTTCAGCAGTCTGCGCGCGGCTCATACCAATACTCGAACCCTCACAGGCTGGCTTAACCATCACTGCGCCACCCAATCGCTCGAGTATTGCCGCCCAATCCGAATCACTGTCGAGCAGGGAAAAATCGGTGGTAGGCAGACCCATGCCCTGCCACATCTGCTTGCAGCGCAATTTATCCATGGCCAGTGCAGAGGCCAGTACACCACTGCCGGTGTAGGGCAGATTCAAATATTCCAGTGCACCCTGTAGGGTGCCGTCTTCACCGCCCTCACCGTGCAGAGCAATAAACACGCGATCGAGCTGGTAGCTCGGCAGCTCCTGCAAAAGATTTTCGCCGACATCAATAACCACCACATCAACACCGAGGTTTTGCAGTGCTTGATGAATCGCCGCGCCACTCATCAACGAGACTTCGCGCTCTGAGGATGTGCCGCCGTAAAGCAGTCCGACGCGACCAAACTTCTCAACCATTAGTTTACTCATCAGGCTTGGCCCTCCTTATCCGCAGTGGTCTGTCCAAGACCGCCGTCGGCTAAAAGCGCGACTAGCTTATTAACACTGCCAGCACCCTGAGTGATGACCAGATCATTATCTTGCAGCAGATCATTTAGCATTGCCGGCACCTCTTCGATGGTCTCGATATAAATCGGGTCCACCGAGCTGCGCTGACGGATGCTACCGCAGAGATTTTTACTGCCCGCTCCGGCAATAGGCTCTTCACCGGCGGCATAGACCGCCAATACAATCAGCAGATCCACTTCCGCCAGTACCTTGACGAAATCTTCGTAGAGATCCCGGGTACGGGTGTAACGATGGGGTTGGAAAATCATCACCAGACGTTTATCTGGCCAACCGCCTCGCACGGCATCAACCGTAGCTTTGATTTCGGTGGGATGATGGCCGTAATCATCCACTAGCATCGCCTGTCCATTTCCGGCAACCGGGTATTCGCCGTAAATTTCAAAGCGCCGGCCAACACCACCGAAACTGTTTAATCCGTCAATAATGGATTGATCGGAAATTCCTTCATCACTGGCAACAGCAATAGCCGCCGCCGCATTTAGCGCATTGTGCTGGCCAGGGATATTCAAACTGATATTGAGCGGCGACAGACCATCCGGACGCTCGATCACAAAGTGACTGTGATTTGTCTCAACGCGCATATCTTTAATGCGGTAAGCGGCATCTTCGCTAAAGCCGTAGGTCAGGGTCGGGCGTGCAACATCGACCAGTAGATCGCGGATAACCGGATCGTCGATACACATCACCGCGAGACCATAAAATGGCAGGTTATGTAAAAATTCGATATAGGTTTTGGTCAGGCGACTAAAGTCGAAATCATAGGTTTCCATATGATCGGCTTCGATATTGGTGACCACTGCCACCATTGGCTGCAGGTGCAAGAACGAGGCATCGCTCTCATCGGCTTCAGCGACCAGATAGCGACTGCCACCGAGCTTGGCATTGGTGCCAACGCTGTTAACACGTCCGCCAACCACAAAG
Source organism: uncultured Pseudomonadales bacterium (assembly GCA_943846685.1). Taxonomy (GTDB): domain Bacteria; phylum Pseudomonadota; class Gammaproteobacteria; order Pseudomonadales; family Porticoccaceae; genus HTCC2207. Next base: position 877,923 of record OX044363.1, on the reverse strand, counting down.
GTTGGGTCACGGCCGTCTTCGGCAAAAATAGCGGTAATCAAACTGGTGGTGGTGGTCTTGCCGTGGGTGCCGGCAATCGCAATACCATGTCGGTAACGCATCAACTCCGCGAGCATTTCGGCGCGACGCACCACGGGAATACCCTGTTTTCGAGCCGCTGCAATTTCAGTGTTCTCCAGAGTCACCGCAGATGATTTAACCACCACATGAGCACCCTGAATATTTTCTTCGCGATGGCCGATAAACACGGTTGCACCGGCATCGGTAAGACGCTTGATGCTCGGCCCGCGGCCGATATCGGATCCGGATATTTCGTAGCCCTGATTTAATAGCACTTCAGCTATGCCACACATACCACTGCCGCCAATTCCGACAAAGTGGATACGGCGAATACGGCGCATTTCCGGTGGTTGAAAGTCGGTGCTATTTCTCACAACCCACCTCCATACAAACTTCGGCAACCCGCGATGCGGCACCGGTTTTAGACAGTTGCCGTGCGCGCATAGCCATATCAAGAAGTTGGCCGCGACTGTTGCACAGTTTAGTAATTTCTTCGGCGAGCATTGTTGCGCTCAACTCTTTTTGTTGAATCATTAAAGCCGAACCCTGTTCAACCAGTAACTTCCCATTAACCGTTTGATGATCATCAATCGCGTGGGGAAAGGGGATTAATATTGAGCCTAAACCGGCACAGGTAAGCTCGGCGACTGTCAGCGCGCCAGCGCGACAGATGGCAAAATCTGCCCAGGCGTAAGCCTCTTCCATCTGTTCAATAAACGGCACTACCTGGGCCTCAACACCAGCTGCTTTATACAGGTCACTGGTCATTTCACAGTGCAGCTTGCCGGTCTGATGCATTACCTGAGGACGCAGCTCTGGGTCAATTAACGCCAGCGCTTCTGGAAGTATTTTATTGATTGCCAATGCACCGCGACTGCCACCCAGAACCAATAGGTTCACGGCACCGGTGCGCTCGGCAAAGCGCACATCGGGCGTCGGCATATTGGCGATAGAGGGACGCACCGGATTGCCACACCATTCACCGCGTTTAAATACGCCGGGGAAACCCTGCATAACGCGGCGCGCTATTCGCGCGGCAATTCTGTTGGTGGTGCCAGCCACCGAGTTTTGCTCATGGATAACCACCGGAATGCCTTTTAGTCGAGCGGCCACGGCGCCGGGACCAGAGGCAAATCCTCCCATACCCAAAACAACTTGCGGCTGATATTCACTCAACACCGACAGTGACTGGCGGATAGAACGCCAGAGCAATAGCGGCGCTTTTAACAGAGCCAACAGGCCGCGTCCGCGAATACCTTCGATATCCAGATAATTTAATTTAATGCCACTGGCAGGGACCAGTTCCGCTTCGATACCGGCTCGGGTTCCCAGCCAGCTGACGCCGACATCCGCCGCGCGCAACTCATCTGCCACAGCCAACGCAGGGAATACATGGCCACCGGTTCCACCGGCCATAATCATCACTTTACAGTGCATCTCAGCTACCACGGCTGACCCTCCTGATAACCTGAGTGTCGCTATGCATCTCGTGACCAATCCGCAACATCATGCCGACCATGCCGCAGGTAACCAACAGGCTACTGCCACCATAGCTGACAAACGGCAGGGTTAAACCTTTGGTCGGTAACAGACCGGCGTTAACCCCGAGATTAATAAAGGTCTGACCGCTGATCAAAAGCCCAAAGCCAATCAATAGGAATGCGCCGTACCAATATTCCTGAGCTACGGCTCGCTTGCCGAGCTGGAAAATTCTCAAAACTAATAGGCTGTAGAGACCGAGCAGGCAGAGAACCCCGAAGAAACCAAACTCTTCGGCGAAGATTGCAAAGACAAAATCAGTGTGGGCTTCTGGCAGATAGAGCATCTTCTGCACCGACTGACCGAGACCAACGCCAAACCATTCGCCGCGACCAAAGGCGATCAGTGACTGGGTCAACTGATAACCGGAATCAAAGCGATGAGACCAGGGATCGAGGAAAGTGCTGAGGCGAGCTACTCGGTAGGGAGCTGCTTCGGCGACAAAATAAATCAGCGCGACACCGGCCAACATAATCAGGAAGTAGTGCCAAAATTTTGTACCGGTTAAAAACAACATGACCATAAAGGTGGCGGCCAGAACAACCGTTGAACCGAAATCAGGCTCTAACAACAGCAATACTAAAGGAACGGCCAAAACAATCATCGGCTTGGCCCAATCACGCCAGTCATCGCCAAAATTCTCGCGGCGCTTATCGAAATAGCTGGCGAGAAAGACCACGGTAGCCACTTTGGCCAGCTCGGAAACCTGCAGGGTCATACCGCCCAGGGACAACCAGCGGCGACTGCCATTAACTTCGCGTCCAATACCGGGAACTAGCACCAACAACAGCAGCAATACCGCCAGCAGCATCCACAGCCGGCTGTATTCAGACCAGGCTGTCGGCGGCATTAAAAAGGTGAAGGCCATGGCGCAGCCAGCAATAATCAAATAGATCAGATGGCGTTTAACAAAATAGAATTCATTGTTGTAGTTGTGCTCGGCGTAGCTAAACGAAGCCGAGGCCACCATTACCAGACCTATGGATAGCAGTGCCAATACGGTGACCAGAAGCGGCATATCTATATGCCATGCAGGTCGCGTGATAGCGGAGTAATTAAACGGCATAGTTAAATTCATGCGACCACCGCCTTGACCGCATTCTGAAAGCAGCGTCCGCGCTGTTCAAAACCGGAAAACATATCAAAGCTGGCACAGGCCGGTGAGAGCAATACAATATCTCCCGATTCGGCGTTGGCATGGGCTTTTGCAACCGCATCTTCCAGCGAATCACAGAGCTCAACCTGGGTAGTACCTTGCAGTGCAGCGGCTATCAAAGCGGCATCTTCGCCAAACAGAGCGGCCTGTTTTACAAACTGTTTAACCGGCTTTTGCAGCTTGCTGAAATCCTGCTCTTTACCCTGACCGCCGGCAATTAAAATTAGCTTGGCTGCGGCGCTATCACCGAAGCCATTTAATGCGGCAATGGTGGCGCCGACATTAGTCCCTTTGGAGTCATCGATATACATCACATTATCGATGGTGGCGATATGCTCGCAGCGGTGTGGTAGGCCGGAATAGGTTTTTAGGGTTTCCAACATCGCCGACATTTCCAGACCAGCCGCCTGCCCAAGGGCAAGTGCCGCCAGTGCATTGGCGATATTGTGAGTGCCTTTAATGGCGACTTCCGAGACCGGCATCAGCTGTTGCAAACCACAGGCTAACCATTGCTGCCCCTGATCATCAATTAGGCCAAAGCTGCCCAGATCAGGTTTATTCAGCCCAAAACTACTCTGCTTAACACTGGTTGAGAGCAGCGGATTGGTCAGCGGGTCCTGACGGTTATTAATCACCCTACTGGCACCGAGGAATATTCGATGTTTTGCAGCATGGTACTGCTGGAGTCCCGCATAGCGATCCATATGGTCAGGGCTAATATTTAGCAGCCCGGCAATCGCACCCTGAGTATCAGTCACTAACTCAAGCTGGAAGCTCGATAGTTCAATAACGTAAAGCTGATGGCGCTTGTCGAGTAGATCGAGCATTGGCGTGCCAAGATTGCCGCCAACCCCAACACTGAGCTCACAGGCCTCAGCCATTTTGCCCAACAGGGTGGTTACTGTGCTTTTACCATTAGATCCGGTGATTACAATAACTGGCGCAGTCGCCTGCTCAAGAAATAATTCCACATCGCCAATCAGCTTAACGCCACGCTCACGGGCGGCGACCAGTGCTGGCTCTTCAAGTGAGACACCGGGGCTGACCACCACGCGGTCAAAGCCTAATAATAGGTCTTCGGCAAATGGCCCGAGCATCAGCGAGACATCCGGGTACTGTTCGCGTACTTCTGACAGGCGCGGCGGTTCACTGCGACTGTCGGCAAAGACAAAAGACTTTCCGATAGACGACAAAAACCGCGCCGCAGACAGACCGGTGGCACCCATGCCAACGATAGCTGTATTGCGGTTAGTTGCGATTAAATTTGTCATCATCTTATTCAATATCTTCTTTTATCTAAGCTCTTTATTAGAACTGTTTATCTAAGTTTTAATGTGGCTAGTCCAACCAGAACCAGCACAACGGTAATAATCCAAAAACGCACAATCACTCGCGGCTCTGGCCATCCTTTTAATTCATAGTGATGATGCAGTGGCGCCATACGGAAAATACGCTTGCCGGTCAGCTTGAAAGAGGCTACCTGCAAAATCACAGATACAGTTTCAATGACAAATACGCCGCCCATCACTGCCAACACTATTTCCTGACGGATAATCACGGCAATTACGCCCAGCGCAGCACCCAGCGCCAGCGAGCCGACATCACCCATAAAGACCATCGCCGGATAGGTGTTAAACCACAGAAAACCCAGACCGGCTCCACAGAGCGCGGCGGTAAAAATAAGCAGTTCGCCGGCGCCGCTGATATAGGGAATATGCAGGTAAGCGGCAAACTGATAATTACCGGTCAGGTAGGCCATAAGACCCAGCGCACCGCCCACCAGTACAGTTGGCAGAATCGCCAGACCGTCGAGACCATCGGTAAGGTTTACCGCATTACTGGTACCGACAATAACGAAGTAGGTAAAGAGGATATAAAACGGCCCGAGATTAAGGGCGACATTTTTAAAGAACGGCACAATCAATTCGAGTTCGGCGGGGGATGCGGCGTTGGTAAACAAAAATACTGCCGCGGCAAAGCCACAGAGCGACTGCCAGAAATACTTCCAGCGCGCGGGAAGACCGCGAGGATTTTTATGCACTACCTTGCGGTAGTCGTCGACCCAGCCAATTAGGCCAAAGCTAAAGGTGACACCGAGCACCACCCAGACATAGACATTTTCAAGATTTGCCCAGAGTAAGGTGCTGATAAATATTGCCAACAATATAAGCGCGCCACCCATGGTTGGGGTGCCCGCTTTACTCAGGTGACTCTGGGGGCCATCGCTGCGTATCGCCTGACCCATCTGCAAATTATTGAGCAGACGAATCATTCTTGGACCAAAAATCCAACAGATAGACAGCGCAGTAATCACTGCAAAAATGCCCCGCAACGTGAGGTATTTAAACACCGAGAACGGGCTATAAAATTGACTTAAATAATCAGCGAGCCATAACAACATTAGGATTTCTCCGCCAGTAACTTATCCACTACCAAATCCATTTGAGAACTGCGCGATCCCTTGACCAAAATACACAGGTCGCTGCTTTTATCTTCTGCCACAAGCGCCTCATTACAGAGCGCTTGGGTTAATAAATCTATGTTTTCGAAATGCTTGCCGCCAAATGTCGCGCTGGCATGGGCACTCAATTTGCCCAGCGTATACAGCGCATCAATACCGGCTTGCAGGGCGTATTCGCCCACCTGCTGATGGTGATCTTCGGCGTCGGCTCCCAACTCGGCCATATCCCCAAGTACCATGATGCGGCGGCCAGCACTGCTGGCGAGCACATCAATCGCGGCACGCACTGAAGAGGGGCTGGCGTTGTAGCTGTCATCAATAATTGATCCGCCACCGGGCAGGGCTTTAACCTGTAGGCGACGATCAGGCGATATGGCTGATTCGAGTCCGGCTACTATCTGTTCGAGGTTAGCGCCGGCGGCAACCGCACAGGCCGCTGCGGCCAGTGCATTGCTAACCGAATGACGGCCGGGAATAGTCAGAACAACCTGCCTATTACCCATCGCTGTTTGCAGGCTAAACTGGCAACAGCCGTTATCCAGAACCACTATGTCGGCGGCGCTGATATCGGCGGCTGGATTGTCCAGAGAAAAAGTCAGGCAGTCTCTGCTGCCAATCAGCTCAAGCCACTGATCAGCCCAGGACTGGTCAATATTAAGAACGGCAATTCCGGACTCTTGCAGCCCACTGTAGATTTCACCCTTGGCTGCAGCCACACCTTCGATACTGCCAAAACCTTCAATATGCGCCATCTGTACATTGTTGATCAGGGCTATATGTGGCTGGGCAATCGAACAGAGGTAACCGATTTCACCACCGGCACTGGCACCCATTTCAATCACTGCAAAGTCGACATCGCTGTCCACTGACAACAGGGTTAATGGCACACCAATATGGTTGTTGAAATTACCTTTGGTTGCGTGCACCGCGCCGAGTCGCCCGAGAATTGAGGCAATTAATTCTTTGACCGAAGTTTTACCGGTGCTGCCGGTTATGGCAACAACGGTACCGGTTAGCTGCTCGCGCCGCATCTCAGCCAACTGCCCCAGAGCGACAGTGGTATCTTCAACCACCCACTGGGCTAATGGCAGCTGCTTATCAGGCTGTGAAACCACTAGCCCGCTAGCTTTATCGCTGACCTGATAGAGGTAGTTATGAGCATCCAGACGCTCGCCAACCAGCGCGACAAATAGATCACCATGCTCAGTTTTGCGGCTATCAATGGAGACTGAATCAAACTCAGAGTCCGGATTTAACAATGTGCCACCAAATCGAACCGCGGCATCGGTAAGGCGCAAGCTACTGATCATTGCTCACCCCCTTCACGAGAGCGCAGGGCAAGTCTGGCTTCGGCCTGATCGCTAAATGGCAGTCGCTGGGCACCGAGAATTTGATAATCCTCATGGCCTTTGCCCGCAATCAAAATTACATCATTGGGCTGAGCATCTTTTATTGCAGTGCGGATTGCATCCCTGCGATCCACAACTACAGATACATCACGAGTGATGCCCAGAAGAACCTGGTCAATAATTTTCTCTGGTGACTCAGTGCGCGGATTGTCGCTGGTCACCACAATGTTATCGGCACGATGATCGGCGACTTTACCCATCTCGGCGCGCTTGCCGATATCGCGATCACCACCACAGCCAAACACAACCCAGAGCTCGCCCTGACAGTGATTGCGCAGTGCCTGTAGCGCTTTTTCCAATGCATCCGGCGTGTGTGCATAATCAATAACGACCACTGGAAGGACATTGGCATCCACCAGCTCCATACGCCCGCTCACCGCGGTTAAGGACGCTGCCGCCTGAAGAATTTTATCCAGTGCAAAGCCCTGCATGCCTGCAGCACCAATAACTGCCAACAGATTGGCGAGATTAAACTTGCCCAGCAGCGACGACTTTAGCTGGCCTCTCCCCCAGGGAGTGACAACCTCGGCATCTATACCTGAGGCGCTAATCGAAATTCGGTCGCAGTGGATATCCGCACTGTGATTTTCGACGCTGTAGCTAATGCCATTCACCAGCGGATCTAGATTGACCAGTATCAGCCGGCCGACATTGTCGTCGATATTGATCACGGCATTTTTAAGGCCGGTCATGGCAAACAGTCGCGCTTTGGCCGCGGCATAGCTATTTAGATTACCGTGATAATCGAGGTGGTCGCGGGTTAAATTGGTAAATACTGCGGTATCGATTTGCAGCCCTGCGATTCGACGCTGAACAAGGCTATGGGAAGAGACTTCCATAGCAATTCGCTTGGCGCCAGCATCTTTAAGTTCGGCGAGTATGCGCTGAACAGAAACTGCATCTGGGGTGGTTAGGCCTGTATCTTTAGTATTTAGCCCGTTACCGCTAAGCCCGTAACCAAGAGTCCCTATAAACCCAGAGGACTCGCCAAGCAGCTCAAACAGCTGCGCCAGTAACTGTGAACAGGTGGTCTTACCATTAGTGCCGGTAATAGCAGTAACCGGCATCTGCTGTGACGGCTGACCGTAAAACACACCGGCAATATCTGAGACATATTCGCTTAACTCTGGCAGGGCAATCACTGGCACTGCCCAATCGGCAGAAACCATATTCTGCTCAAGCAATATAGCCACGGCGCCTTTCTCTATAGCCTGAGCAATATATTGCGCGCCATCTGTCTGCGTGCCTTTTACCGCGATAAACAGATCGCCGGGCACAACCAAGCGACTATCTAAGGCTACGCCAGTAACAGAAACTGACGGACAGCCACTGGTATCCATAAAGTCTTTAAGAAGATCGACAAGGGTGATTGCGGGCGATTGGGATAGCGCCATCATGGATTCCCTCGCTTCGCCAGCATTGCTTTGACGCTAGCGATATTGCGATCCACATCCATATTATCCGGCGTTACCTGCAGTAGTCGCAGGGCATTGCCTGTGACTTCCGAAAATACCGGTGCTGCCACTAGGCCGCCAAAATAGTCACCTTCGCGAGGCTCATCAATCACCACAATTGTTACCAAACGCGGATCATCTACCGGCGAAAGTCCGGCAAAAACCGACATATAACGGTGGGGGTCATAACCGCCACTAGCTTTAACCTTGTGCACAGTTCCTGTCTTTCCGCCCACCGAATAGCCATCAATCATGGCGCGCTTACCAGTACCTTTTTCCCCAACTGCTGTCTTCAGCATTCCACGAATACTTTTAACCAACTCCGGGTCGGCTACTTGAGTCGCTTCGGGTAATGACTCTGTCGCTGTCATACTAATTTCACGGCGAGCACCATTGTTGGCCAAAATGGAATAGGCTCTGGCCAACTGTAGCGAAGAGGCGCTTAACCCGTGCCCAAAAGCAAAGGTGGCCTGAGTCACCAGATCCCATTTTCGGTGAGCAGGAAGGTTACCCGCCGTCTCAGCAGGGAAGCCGCTGCCTATACCTTCACCAAAGCCCATGCGCTCAAACAGCTCACGGGTTGTGTCCGGATCTAACGCTAAAGCAATTTTAGTGGTACCAACCTGACTTGATTTAGTCAGAATACCAGCCATATCTAGAGGGCCGTAGTCACGGTGATCAACAAATGTTTTGTAGGCGACTTTTAGATAACCAGGACTGGTATTGATAACCGTTTCAGGTTCGAACTTCCCGCTTTCAAGAGCCGCCAACATGGTGAAAGGCTTAACCGTGGAGCCTGGCTCCATAAGATCGGTAACCGCGCGATTACGAATTGAATCGGGGCGCAAGTTAGAGCGATCATTGGGATTAAACGAAGGCTGGTTAGCCATCGCCAAGACCTCACCGGTCTGCACATCGAGCACCACTACCGAACCGGATTGTGCCTGATGCTTCTGCACCGAGGCCTTTAAGGCACGATAGGCCGCATACTGCACGCGCAGATCAATACTCAACTTTAAACTGTTGCCGGGACTGGCAGGCTTAATCAGGGCAATATCCTTAATCACCCGACCGGTAAGATCCTTAACCACTTTTTTAGAGCCCGACTCACCGGTTAGAAATGCGTTATAGGCAAGCTCCATGCCCTCCTGACCATCATCATTGATATCCGTAAAGCCGACCAACTGAGCTGTTACTTCACCGGCGGGATAGAAGCGCTTATATTCCTGACGACCAGAAACACCGGGCACACCAAGATCTAAAACGCGATCAGCTTCTGCGGTTGGCAACTGGCGCGCCAGATACATAAAGGATTTATTGCGGTAGCGATTTAAGCGACTCTTTAACTGTGAAACTGAGATATCCAGCGCCTTGGCGAGCTTTTCTATATCTGCTGCACTGGCACTCTTCTGGATATCCTGAGGATTGGCGATCAATGTGGTCACCGGCGTACTGACCGCCAGCGGCTCACCATTTCGGTCGGTGATTAAACCGCGGTGGGCAGGAATAATTTCTTTGCGGATTGAACGGGCGTCACCCTGATGCTGGAGAAAATCACGGCCCTGCTCTTCGCTGGGCATGATTTGAAGCTGAGCAATTTTGACCGCAACCGTCACCGGCAGTAAACCCAGGAACAACATTACCAAATAGTAACGCCAGCGCGGAATAACATGTTTTACCGTTTTCTTGGCCACTGTTATTGCTTCACCATCATTATTTCTTGGGGCTGCGGACCGTGCATATTCAGACTGTCCTTAGCCATAGTTTCTATCCGCTGCAGTGATCCCCAGGCGCTCTGCTCAAGTAAATATTTACCGTAAGCAACCTGTAGCTGATTCTTCTCCCGCTCGAGAGCAGTCAACTGGTCATACTTCTGTCTACATACATGGCTGACAAAGGCCACTGCTAGAGCGCTGCTGAGCACCAATAACCAAAGCACGCCTATGCGTACCGGAGCACTCATGCAACACGCTCTGCGATGCGCATTACCGCGCTGCGCGAGCGTACATTGCCATCCACTTCAGAGCCTTGCGGCTTTACCGCCTTGCCAACTTTCTTTAAGCGCACGCCACGATCCACATCTGGGATCGGTAAATTTTTTGGCAACTTAATGCCGCGCTCCTGATCGCGAATAAAACGCTTTACCTTGCGATCTTCCAGCGAGTGGAAGCTGATCACTACCAGCCGGCCACCCACCTGCAATAAATCGATAACCTGACCCAACAGAGAACTCAGATCATCCAACTCGCGATTGATAAAAATTCGAATCGCCTGAAACGCTTTGGTGGCTGGATGCCTGCCGCGCTCCCATGCCGGGTGCGCGTCCGCTAAAATCTTTGCCAGCTGCACGGTTCGAGTAATCGGCGCAATGGCTCGCTCGCGAACTACCGCGGCGGCCATACGGCGCGCAAAGCGCTCTTCGCCATACTCTTTAATCACCTGCGCAATATCCGCTTCAGCGGCGCTGGCGATCCACTCTGCTGCCGATAATCCGGAGCTGGTATCCATTCTCATATCCAGTGGTCCATCACGCATAAAACTAAATCCGCGCTCAGCCTGATCGAGCTGCGGGGACGAGACACCGAGATCAACCAGCACACCGGTTATCTCTCTGCCCTCCAACCAATCACCCATATCGGCAAACGAGCCGTGGACGATCGTCAATCTCTTATCATCAACAAACCGCTCACGACCGGCTTCAATCGCCTGAGGGTCTTTGTCGATAGCCAGAACTCTGCCCTTATCCGATAGCTTTGAAAGCAATTCAGCGGTGTGCCCGCCGCGCCCAAAAGTGCCATCGACATAAAAACCATCTGGATCAATTACCAGAGCGTCGACAGCCTCATGCAATAAAACTGTTGTGTGCTCTGGCTTTTCAATGTTTTCCACTACAGGTCCCCTACCAAGAGAGATTCTTTAAAGCATCCGACATGTTCTCGCGATCGAGAAGCATGCTCCGATAAGTTTCCTGAGATTTTTCACGCTCGGCGCTCCAGTTCTCTTCTGACCAGATTTCCAAGCGTTGTGTACGCCCCACCAGAACCAGCTTTTTCTCAAGCTGCGCATAACCGCGCAATTCTGGTGGAATAAGAATTCGCCCACTGCCATCAACCTGAAGATCTTTGGCCTGACCAACCACAAAACGACTGAGCATTTCACCCAGATCATCCATCGCCGGCAGAGCGGCAACTTTTTCTTCAAATCTCTTCCATTCAGGGAGCGGTGAGAGGGTTAGGCAGGTAGACTTCATATCGATGGTGATAACTAGGTCACCACGGCATATTTCATCGAGCAGGGCGCGGTAGCGGGTCGGAATTGCCATCCGTCCCTTGGTGTCCATATTGATTGGATCACTACCTTTAAACACTTTTTACCCTTTCTCTCGTTATCGCGGCCTAAATTCGCCACTTTTTGCCACAATTACCCATATGTGTACACTATTGGCAGGCGGTATCAAAGTCAAGCATCGATCAAGGCTAAAAAAGTGAGTAAAATCAGTAAGTTCCGACAATATGCTGAGTTACTACAGAGTGTTGCTGAAGGGGTTAAATATTTAGCAATATAAAACATAAACGTAAAGCTAGAAGTTAATGTAACTTCTAGCTTTATGGGGTTTTAAGAATAATTTAAGCTAAATTCCGGATTTTATATACCGAAATGGAATATCTCATCTGAGCAGATAAGATAAAAAAATTAGGTGAGTTGACCGATAAGCCGGGTTCTGTCGTGGACAGTCATTCATCTGGGACAAACGTCGCCATTTGCCTCAAGCAACCTACCCGTTCCCAACGCGGGTCGCGCCATATGGAAACCTATTTGGTCTTGCTCCGAGTGGGGTTTACCTTGCCACTACTGTTACCAGTAGCGCGGTGCGCTCTTACCGCACCCTTTCACCCTTACCTGTGTTCGCGAACGAACCATCGGCGGTCTTCTCTCTGCTGCACTGGCCGTGGGCTTTCGCCCCCCAGGTGTTACCTGGCACTCTACCCTTTGGAGCCCGGACTTTCCTCTGTGTTACACCCTTTTAAACGCAAGCGATTAATTGAGAAATCAACACAGCGACTGTCTAGTCAACTCGCGGCTAGGATAGCACAGACGGGGGTTTCTTAGGGGGTTTTAAAATGTACGTCGGAAATGGATGCTGAAACGTCACTCCAGCTAAGAACGTCACCCCAGCGGAGGCTGGGGTCTTTCGAATTATGCTGCCGGTTGAAGAGGTACTGGCCTTCGCCAGCATGACGGGGCGCTGTAGCGAGTATGGCGCGCAACTAAGCTCAAACACCGAGCGCAATTCAAATATTTTTTGACTGTACTGCGATAGTTCAAATAGCCCCTGTGTATTGCCTTGAGATCAGTCAGGGCCCGCTTATAGATTTGTAATTTTCAGATTGAGCGAGCGCTTGTTTGAGCGAAGCGAGTTGCGGGAGCGCTGAGAATTACAAATCCATGGGACCGATCTCAAGGCAATACACAGGGGCCACCCACTCCAAAACAGGAAGTACCCGGCAAGGAGATCCCTCGTCGCTGCGCTCTGTCGGGATGACAGGACAAGACGGATAGTCGGGATACAGGATAAGGTGAAAAACTGGGATAACAGAATGGAATAAAAAAGCCCGCCAGAATTGGCAGGCTTAATAAAAGAAGTGATTACTTAGTTTCAGACAGCAGTGGATGACCTTCCGGAAGCTGACGAGAGATCCACAGCGCCAATTTATGACGCATATTCGGGTCACTGATATCCTTCTTCGCCAAGGGTTGAATCAGCTTATCCTCTACCAACACCTTATAGATAAACTCAACCTTCAACTTAACCGAATCCTGATCCTCAACCACGCCATAGGCACGCTTCTGAGCATAAACAGCACCGATCTGAAGCGCCTTCTTAACCAACTCCACCTCATTAGGTAACTTTGACATAAACCGCTCCTCTATTTTTACAAGTTAGTCGACAAACTTACGCGCATTTCTAAATATACGCATCCAAGCACCGTCCTCGCCCCAATCGTCTGGATGCCAGGAATTCTGCACCGTGCGGTAAACCCGCTCTGGGTGCGGCATCATCAATGTAGCACGACCATCGGCACTGGAAACACCGGTAATACCCTGTGGTGAACCATTGGGGTTAGCCGGATAAGTCCCAGCAACCGCACCATGGTTATCCAAAAAGCGCATAGCAATTTGATTGCTCTCAAGCAATCTATCCATCGCCTTTTGCGATGAAAACTCCGCGCGACCCTCACCGTGAGAAATCGCAATCGGCATATGCGAACCCGCCATTCCCTGTAAGAATATAGAGGGAGACTCCTCCACCCGAACCAGCGAGAAACGCGCCTCAAACTGCTCGGAGAGATTGCGCACAAAGCGCGGCCACAATTCAGCACCGGGAATCAGGGTTTTCAAATTACTCAACATCTGACAGCCGTTACAGACGCCCAGACTAAAGCTGTCTGAGCGGTGGAAGAAAGTCTGAAACTGATCGCGAATCTGCTCATTAAACAATACAGTTTTAGCCCAACCCTCACCGGCGCCCAACACATCACCGTAAGAGAAACCGCCACAGGCAATCACACCAGAGAAATCAGCCAGAGTGCGACGACCGGCCAGCAGATCGCTCATATGAACATCCACCGAATCAAAGCCAGCGCGATTAAAGGCCGCAGCCATTTCCAGATGACTGTTAACGCCCTGCTCACGCAGAATCGCCACAGCGGGACGAACACCACTATTAATATAGGGCGCAGCAATATCTTCTTCAGGGTTATAAGTCAGCTCAACCGAGAGACCCGGATCTTCCATGCGCAGAGTATTAAACTCTTCCCAGGCACAGTCAGCATTATCTCGCAGCGCGGCCATACGGTAGGAAGTCTCACCCCAGGTACGCTGTAAATCTATTCGCGAACGAGTGAACAGTGACTTTTTCTTTTTAACAATTTCCAATTCCTGACGATCATTTAAGCCGCCGAGCAGATGTACATCCACCCCCGCATCGCTAAACCGCTCAGCAATGCTATTGGCGCGCTCCGCACTCACCTGAATCACTGCACCCAGCTCTTCATTAAATAGCGCAGCAATCGAATCATCACCAAGGGTCTGAATATCCACAGAAACACCCACATGACCGGCAAAAGACATCTCCGCCAGCGTCGCCAACAGACCACCGTCAGAGCGATCGTGGTAGGCGAGAATATCGCCCTGCTCCATAGACGCCTGCATCACCTCAAAGAAACCTTTAAGTAGTGCGGGGTTTTCTAAATCCGGCGCTGTATCGCCCATCTCATTATTGACCTGAGCCAGAATCGAGCCACCCATACGGTTGGCACCGGCACCCAAATCCAACAACAGTAGCTGAGTCTCACCACAGTCGGTTCGCAACTGTGGAGTCAGGGTTTTGCGCACATCAAGCACTGGCGAGAATGCAGTAATAATCAATGACATAGGCGAGGTAACCGCCTTATCTTCACCACGGTCATTCCAAGTGGTGCGCATCGACATCGAGTCTTTGCCCACCGGAATCGTAATTCCCAGCGCCGGACAGAGCTCCATACCCACCGCTTCAACGGTGCGGAAGAGCTTCTCATCTTCACCTGGGTGCCCTGCAGGGCTCATCCAGTTTGCGGACAATTTAATATCTTTAAGATCGCCAATGCGCGCGGCGGCAATATTAGTAATCGCTTCACCAATCGCCATACGGCCAGAGGCGGGAGCATTAATCAGCGCCAGCGGCGTGCGCTCACCCATAGCCATGGCTTCACCCGCGGTGCTGTCATAGGTCACAGTGGTTACTGCACAGTCAGCCACCGGCACCTGCCAGGGACCAACCATCTGGTCGCGGGCAACCATACCGCCAACGGTTCGATCACCGATGGTGATCAGGAAGTTTTTACTGGCTACGGTGGGATGGCGCAGTACCTGAAACACTGCATCATCAATATTTAAATCAGCGGTAGAAAACGGGCTGGCATTAACTTCTAGGGTCTCGGCAACACGGTGCATTTTTGGCGCCTTGCCAAACAACACAGACATCGGCAGATCCACCGGATCATTATCAAAATGGCTATCGCTAACCTTAATGCTTTTATCTTCTACTGCCTCACCAACCACTGCCACAGGGCAGCGTTCGCGGTGACAGATTTCCAGAAAGCGGGTCAGGTCGCGGGGCAATACTGCCAGCACATAGCGTTCCTGAGCTTCGTTACACCAGATTTCCACTGGCGCCATACCGGGCTCATCGTTGGGGACTTTACGCACCTGAAAATGGCCGCCAGTACCGCCATCTTTGACAAGTTCGGGCAAGGCATTGGAGAGACCACCAGCACCCACATCGTGGATAAAGGCAATCGGGTTTTCATCACCCTGCTGCCAGCACTGATCGATCACTTCCTGACAGCGGCGCTCAATCTCAGGGTTTTGACGCTGCACGGATGCAAAGTCCAAATCCGCTGAACTGGAGCCGGTCGCCATCGACGAAGCCGCACCACCACCAAGGCCGATTAACATTGCCGGGCCACCTAAAACCACCAACTGGGCGCCGGGCTCAAACTCGGGTTTATCAACATGGTCTTCACGAATATTGCCGTAACCGCCGGCGATCATAATCGGCTTGTGATAACCACGTCGCTGACCGTCAAAATCCACTTCAAAAGTTCTTAGGTAACCACAGATATTGGGGCGGCCAAATTCATTATTAAAGGCCGCGCCACCAATCGGGCCCTCGAGCATAATATCCAGCGCCGAAACAATTCGCTCTGGCTTGCCGTAATCCTCTTCCCAAGACTGACGGTAGTTGGGGATATTTAGATTGGAAACACTAAAGCCCACCAGACCCACTTTAGGCTTGGAACCGCGCCCCACGGCACCCTCATCGCGAATCTCGCCACCGGAACCAGTGCCAGCACCAGAATAGGGGGAAATAGCCGTTGGGTGATTATGAGTCTCGACTTTCATTAACAGATGCACAGGCTCTTGGTTGTAACCATAGAGCTTGGTCGCCGGATCCGGGAAGAAGCGTCCGCCTTCGGTACCCACTATAACTGCGGCATTATCCGAATAAGCAGAGAGCACATTCTCGCCATTAACCTTGTAGGTATTGCGAATCATGCCGAACAGGGAGTGCTCCTGATCTTCGCCGTCGAGCGTCCAGCTGGCATTAAATATTTTATGTCGACAGTGTTCCGAGTTGGCCTGAGCAAACATCATCAGTTCAACATCGGTTGGGTTGCGCTTTAGCTCGTTAAAGCTATCGACCAGATAACCGATCTCGTCGTCGGCAAGGGCCAGACCCAATTCAATATTGGCCGTTTTAAGCGCCTCAACGCCACCACCCAGAGTATCGACAATGGTTACTGGCGCCGGTTGCTGATGGCTGAATAGCACATCGGCTTTATTTAAATCATCGAGCACCGTCTCAACCATACGGTCGTGCAGATCCGCTGCCAGCATCGCTAACTGCTTTTCGCTAAGGGTCTCTTCGGCGTGAACATAGTAGGCGGTTCCGCGCTCGACTCTGACCACCTGCGCTAAACCGCAGTTATGGGCAATATCGGTGGCCTTGCTCGACCAGGGTGAAATTGTCCCGGGGCGCGGCACAACCAGAATCAACTGGCCTTTGGTAGATGTCTTCTCTTCCCGTGGCCCATAGGTAAGCAGCGCCTTAAGGGTTTCTTCTGCGCTATCGCCAAGGCTCTCAGTGAGTTCGGCAAAGTGAACATACTCCGCATAAACCGAGACCAGTGACGGGACGGATTTTTGCAGAGTGGAGAGTAATTTTTTACGTCTAAACGCAGAGAGAGAAGGTGCGCCACTGAGGATCATCATAGATGGAGTGCTCATATTCATCTGATTGGGAAAGCACGACATTCTAGCGGAAAAACGGCTCGTTGGCAGATAGAATTTAGCAAACCATGTACAATTATTTTCAGCCGGTAAAACATAACCGCAATTATCTACAATAAATCGCAATTGGCGGCCTAAAAATTCTATGAGAGGACTTTCACACAGAGCGAGACGGATTCGCAACCGCGGGCTTCTAATCCTGTCGGCTAGCGTATTTCTGCTCTATGTTACCAGTGCTGCACGGATCAGCGACCTCGAAAAAATTCAGGCCAATGGCGAACTCCATGTGCTGACTATCGATGGCCCGACCACCTATTTTGAGGATGGTCGCGGCAAAAATGGTTTTGAATATCTGCTCGCCAAAGCCTTTGCCGATAGTCTGGGTGTTGATCTGGTAATGAAATCCAAGCCGACCCTGCACTCAATGCTGCTGTCAGTAGGTGGTCCAGAGGGCAGCTTTGCCGCCGCCAATATTACTCACACCCCAGATCGTGATCGCTGGATACAGTTCTCCGCCCCCTATATGGAAGTGACCCAGCATCTGGTTTACCGACGCGGCAGCTCAAGACCGCGCTCACTCAACAACCTCAATGGCCAGCTGATGGTCATTAAAGGCTCTTCGCACAGCGAGCGACTCAATTACTGGACCAAAGACTATCCCAATCTGGTTTGGCAGGAAGATGATCGCGCCGAGATGAGCGAACTGCTACGCATGGTTCACGATCGAGAGATCACCTATACGGTCGTCGACTCACTGGCCTATCTGGTTAGCCGACATATCTACCCGCAGGTGCGCAGGGCTCTGGATATCTCCGACAATCAGGCGATTGCCTGGGCTTTCCCAAAACATGGTGATGGCACCCTACTCAAAGCAGCGAATCGGTTTTTGCAGGAATACAGCGCTAGCGGCAAACTGGATGCACTAAAAGATGAGCTGCTGGCGCATACCGAAGATTTCTCGGTCGGCGATTCACAGCGGCTCGGCGAGCTAGTTGCCAAACGGCTGCCGGAGTATCAGGTACTGTTTCAGGAAACTGCCGAACAGCATGGCTTTGACTGGCATCTGCTGGCAGCGGTTGCCTATCAGGAGTCGCACTGGAATCCCAAAGCGCGCTCCCCAACCGGCGTGCGCGGATTGATGATGCTAACCCAGAGCACCGCCCGTGAAATGAAAATAAAGAACCGCCTCGACCCCCTGCAGAGCCTGCAGGGTGGAGCGGCCTATCTGGCCAAGCTCAAAGGGCGACTGCCGAAGCGGATTGTTGAGCCGGACCGCACCCTGATGAGTCTGGCCGCTTACAATGTCGGACTGGGGCATTTGGAAGATGCGCGAATACTCACTGAGCGCAGTGGCAAAAATCCGGATTTATGGGTTGATGTGCGCGAACATCTGCCGCTGCTGAGCAACAAACAGTATTACTCAACATTAAAATACGGGTTTGCTCGCGGCAGCGAGCCGGTGACCTATGTCGACAATATTCAGTACTACACACGTTACCTGCAACTCAATTCACTCTCTATTCAGCGGGAAAATGAGAACAATTTAGACAGTGCCGCCGAGGCATCAAAAAATAGTGACTGGGAAGGCTCTGGACCTTCATCCCTATAAATAATAATTATATTAACGACAGTAAGCGCTAACTTTTAGCTCGTTTACGACGAAAGAAACCACTGATAATCTCGCCGCACTCCTCCGCTAAAACACCACCCTGCCATGCAATAGAATGGTTGTAATGATTCTTATCCATCAGCCGCAGCTGACTCTCGAGAGCGCCCGCCCGCGGCTCGGGGGCACCAAACACAATGCGCTTAATTCGTGCGTGGATCATCGCGCCAACACACATGGTGCAGGGCTCAATAGTGACATAGAGGTCACAGCCGCTAAGACGATAGTTTTGCAGCGCCGCGGAGGCATTGCGCAGGGCAATAATTTCTGCATGGCCAGTTGGGTCAAAGCTGGTAATCGGCTGATTAAACCCTTCGCCAATCACCTGACCATCCTTAACCACTAACGCGCCCACCGGCACCTCACCAACACTGGCAGCCTGCTCGGCGAGGGCAATTGCCCGGCGCATAAACTCAATATCTGCAGTCACATTCTCACCTGTATTCTCTACCCGCTTGATTACAAACAGGCGGTATTTTAAATAACAAACTATCCACCCCAATCGGGAATAGCGTAAACTCTGCGCCAATCAATCAGCCACAAAGTTTGCAAAAAAGCTGCCTCATGCCAAATTCTCCACAACCTATCAGCATCACTCCGGACTGGAAGTTGGAACTCAGTCAATCGGTCACCACCATTGATGAATTACTTGGCAGTTTAAACCTCAATGCAGCACAGCTCAGCACCAGCCAACAAGCCATTGCAGATTTTGCACTGCGAGTGCCGCGGCCATTTATCAGCCGTATGCAGGCCAATAACCCCAGCGACCCCCTGCTCTTGCAGGTGCTGCCAGTTAAAGCAGAGCTTTCCAGCGCCGCGGGCTACAGCGACGATCCTCTCGACGAAGTCAGCCACAATCCGATTGCGGGCATTGTACATAAATATGCCAACCGACTTCTTTTAGTCGTCAGCCCCGCCTGCGCTATCAATTGTCGCTACTGTTTTCGCCGCCACTTCCCCTATCAGGAAAATCGTCAGAATAAAGAACAGTGGCAGAATGCTTTAGACTATATACGCAGTGCTACTGAGATAAACGAAGTGATTTACAGCGGCGGCGATCCGCTTGCCGCCAACGACCATTTTTTGGCCTGGCTAACCGAACAGATCGCCGACATTAAGCATATTAAACGGCTGCGCATTCACACCAGACTGCCGGTGGTTATCCCCTCACGAATCGACCAATCGTTTCTGTCTTGGGCAACCGCCACCAGACTAAAGCCTATAGTGGTTCTGCATATTAACCATGCCAATGAAATAGACAATGAGGTTATACAGAGCATTAAGCGGCTACAGGCCTGCGGCATTAAAGTCTTAAATCAAAGCGTATTACTGCGCGGTATCAATGACAGTGCAGACTGTCTGGCCGAGCTTAGCGAGAAGCTTTTTGACTGCGATGTTATGCCCTATTACCTGCATTTATTCGACCCGGTTGCCGGTGCTAGCCACTTCGATATTGAAGAGCGGCGAGCAAAGAAAATCTACGCCGATCTACAGGCTATTCTGCCCGGTTTTCTAGTGCCAAAACTGGTTCGTGAAATTCCCAACAAACCCTCCAAAACTACCATCGCCCCCGAATAAAAAATATTCGTCTTTTTATTGCCAATTAACTGAGGGGATAGATTTCCCATTCGTTTAATTATAGGTGCGCCAACCTTGGCTCATCAGCGATGCATTTATACAAATAAAAAATTAAAGCATCGTTCCTTTTTGAAAATTATCTCGGGGGAGATCTATGAACACTAAAACCTTTTGGAAATTAAATACGATTGCAGCTGCAATTATTGCTGGAAGCACTGTGCTTCCTACAATAGCCATCGCCGCTGATGAAGGTATGGTAGAAGAGATTGTAACTACTGGTAGCCGTGTTAAAGCACGTTCAACCACTGAAACACCTGCACCTGTAGATGTTATCAGTGCCTCTGAACTGGCTAACCAAGGCGACACTAACATCAGCAACCTGCTGCGTAACACGGTCCCTTCTTATAGTGTAAACGACCAACCAATCAGTGATGCGGCGACGTTAGTTCGTCCTGCAAACCTGCGTGGCATGGCTCCTGACCACACGCTACTGCTAGTTAATGGCAAGCGTCGTCATCGTGCTGCTGTTATTACCTGGCTGGGCAACGGTATTTCAAACGGTTCTCAAGGACCAGACGCTGCCGCAATTCCTGCCGCAGCACTAAAGAGCGTTGAAGTTCTCCGAGATGGTGCAGCTGCACAATATGGTTCTGATGCAATTGCAGGCGTACTCAACTTCAATCTAAAAGATGCAAGCGAAGGCACTAGCATTGAATTGCGCGCCGGCCAGTACTCTGCGGGCGACGGCGATCAAATGACCGTGTCTCTGAACAAAGGTATGGAACTGGGCAGCAATGGTTTCGTAAACATGACTCTTGAGTATGGCAGCTCAGACGCGACTAGCCGTTCAGAGCAGCGTAATGATGCGCAGGGTCTTATCGACGCTGGCGTTCAAGGTGTTCCAGCTCCGGCCATGGTTTGGGGCCGTCCAATTGTTGATAACGACATGAAATTCTTCGTCAACTTTGGTGCTGACCTGGGTGGCGGTACAGAAATGTATGGTTACACCAACGTCAACTCCAAAGATGTAGACGGTGGCTTCTTCTTCCGTAACCCAACTAACCGTCCAGGCGTTTTTGCTGATGGCGGCGACGATGACAACCTGCTAGTTGCCGACACCACCGGTGACATGTCGGGTAACTGTGGTCAGTATGCAGTACCCTATTCTGCATCTGTTGTAGCAGATCTGCTTGCTGATGATAACTGCTTCAACTTCAACGAGACTATCCCTGGTGGATTTACTCCTCGTTTTGGCGGCAAGATTACTGACCAGTCTTTCTTGTTTGGATTAAAAGGCGCAACTGATGGCGGTATTGGTTGGGACGTTAGCACTTACTACGGTAAGAGCAAAGCTGACTTCCATATTAATAACACTGTGAATGCCAGCCTTCTGGATTTGACTCCACGTGACTTCGATCCGGGTTACTACCAGCAGGTTGATATGAACCTGAATGCTGATTTCACTTACTCGTTAAGCGAAGCAGTAAACCTGGCATTCGGTGCTGAATACCGTACTGAAGAGTTCACTGTTGGTGCCGGACAAGAAGAGTCATTTATTGACGGCGGCTATGGTGACCAAGGCTTTAGCACATCTTCCAACGGTTTCCCTGGATTCCCAGCTGCAACCTCAGGTGTATTTGACCGTTCTAACATCGCTGCCTATGTAGAAGCTGAGTGGGATGCATCTGATGATCTGCTAGTTCAATCTGCATTGCGCTTTGAAGACTTTGACGATTTCGGTACTACCACCAACTACAAGATTGGTGCTAACTACCGTATGACTGAAGACTTGGGTGTACGTGCTACTTACAGCACAGGCTTTAAAGCACCAACACCCGGTCAGTCGAACACTTCAAATACCTCTACCGAGCTAACCGGTGGTGTTTTGGTTAACAATGGCACGATCCCTGCAACAAGTGCTGTAGCACTTCGCAACGGTGGCGCGCCACTGAAGGCTGAAGATGCAACTAACTTCACTCTGGGTGTCTACGCAACCATAGGCGAGTTTGATGTCACTGTTGACTACTTCGATATCGATGTAGAAGATCGTTTAAACCTCTCGTCAGAAGTTGAATTAACCGATGATGACATTGCCGATCTAATTGCTGAAGGTGTTCCTGGCGCTGGCGACTTGAGACGTTTCCGTTTCTTCACCAATGACTTCAACACTAACACTAGCGGTTTCGATATTATCGTTTCAACTAGCACCGATTGGATGGGTGGAACCACTCAGTGGAATCTTGCTTACAACCAAACTAAGACAGATGTTACTGAATACAACACAGCAACTATCGACCCACAGCGTATCAAGCAAATCGAAGATACTACGCCTGAGACGCGCTGGAACCTGTCAGCTAATCACAGCATGGACGCATGGCGTTTCCTCGCTCGTGTAAGCTTCTATGACGAGTGGTTCGACCAGTTCGAATGTGATGTATTTGCTTCAAGCTGTAATGATGACATTCTGGCAGATGACGGTGCTTACACGTTTGACTCAGAGTTTGTTGTTGATTTGGAAGCTGAATACGAAATCAACGGAAACTCTAGCGTACTGCTTGGTGTGAACAATGTTCTCGACAACAGTGGCCAGACCACTACTGAAATGCACGGCCTTGGATTTAACACAGCGACTGCCGCCGTAGGTAACACTTACAGCGCATTCGCTCCAATGGGCTTCAGTGGTGCATTCTATTACGCGAACTACCGTTACAACTTCTAAGCAACTCACAACGAGTTAATTGGAAGCTAAGGTCAGTGTGAAAATGCTGGCCTTGTAGATACAAAAAAAGGGGTGCCAATTGGCACCCCTTTTTCTTTAATGACTTTTCACACTAGCTCTTATTTTTGCGGGTTCACTAAGTACTTTTCACCTGTGACTTGTTTGGCATAGCTTTTAAGAATTTCCGGCTGCAGCATTTCCTCGAAGGAAATCTCTTGGGTGTAGTGACTGGCAAAAGTGGTTTTAATCTCACTGGCCACACGCTGGCGCATCTGCATAAATTTCTCCATGCCAATTCGACCAATCATCGGCATTAACAGCCAGCCGCCCAGTCCCCACTGCATGCCAAATGATCGATTTAAAACCGTCGGCGTCCGGTCTAGCCCACCATAGATATACACTTGCTTGTATGTGTCTGAGCCATACACAGAGTACTCAGTCGCCGCTTTATTGGCCGCAACTTCCATTGCAGCCAGAATTTGCCCAGGCAGCTTGCCTTCATTACCGCCACCTGTGGCATCAAAACCTATGGTAGCGCCAGTAGCCACCAGTGCAGCCACTAAATCTTGCATAAAGGTCGGCTCACTGGTGTTACAAATATACTCCGCACCTAGGTTCTTAAGCACTTCGACCTGCTCAGGTTTTCTAACAATATTGACCAGAGGTATCGAGTCGTCGCGACAGATTTTAACCAGCATCTGACCCAGATTTGAGGCGGCTGCTGTATTGAGTAAGGCACTGTGATTTTCCATTTTCATGGTTTCAACAAAGGCCAGCGCGGTTAGTGGATTCACAAATGATGAGGCGGCTTCAGCAGAGCTTGTGCCCTCATTCATAACCAAACAGCTAGTAGCCGGAAGGCATCTGTATTGAGAGTACATAGCACCCCCAGCAACACCCACCGTCTTGCCTATCAGCCCTTTGGCATTAGCGCCGGCATCTACAACCACCCCAGCGCCCTCATTACCAATCGGCATCGATTGGTCCACCCTACCCTTTAGAGCGCCCATGAGCGCGGGGTTTAACTTCATTTTAGCCACAGTAGCATCGCCGCTACCGGTAACGCTGAGGCTATCAAAGTCAGCGGCAAAGCTAACCAGAAGACCAAGGTCTGAGGGATTAATGGGAGAGGCTTCTATTTTGACTAAAACTTCGTTTTCTGAAGGTGTTGGAATTTCTACAGTGGCGATAGAGATTTCTATATTCCCATCGCTGGTGACCATGGATCTAATTTGTTTTGAAGTTTGTTCTGACATACTTTTCTCCCCTAAAATATATTATCCATAACCACTACAAACTCTATTCGACGATAGATTTTAAATTTTCGTAGTGGATATTCTTTTATCCAGAGTAACAGTTTTCACTTATGGATCCAGTGAAAAACCGGAGAGTCACTAAAACACTAAAATGAAATTAAAAAGGGAAGCCCTGAACATTCAATTTGGCAGTGTAAATCCCCGCTTTTAAACAGGGCTTATCACCACAGAGGCGAAGTTTGTCACCGTCCATCGGCGCAGTTAAACCAGTGACAAATAAGGTCTTACCCTCGTCGCCACCAAAAGCGACATTAGTCACAATATGGATGCCTTCAACGTTTAGCTCTCCGATTTCTTGATAGTTTTTGTCTAAAACGACTACCACCTGCCCGTCGGTTCTGGCCGGCAACTCTCGAGTGGTTGTGACATAAATATTGCCACTGCAATCTTTACCCAAGCCATCAATTGGCGAGTCGAGTAATTTCTGTGGATTGGATACCTCACCAGCGTTTAGATCAAAAGCCCAAAGCCCCCGTAAACCACCGACAATAATCTGCTGCTGATCAAGGGACAAGATAATACCGTTAGGCTTATCACGCAGTTCCGGAACAAGTTCGGTAACAGCAGTGGCATTTACACTACCATCGGCAGTCACGCGGTAAATACGCTGTCCTGGTTCTGTTGAACCTGGCCATCCGCCACCCTGAAGTGTATCTGGAGTTAATATTTGACGGTGTATTCCAATTGGGATCAGTGAAATAAACCGTATCATCATCGGCAATGGTTAAGTCATTTGGCGAGTTAAAGCGTTTATCTTGGTAAGAAGTCACTATCGGCGTGATCTGTTTAGTCTGCCAATCAATATAGGAAAGAGAGCCGTCCAACTGACGTGCGCCAACCAGATTACCTTTGCTATCTACTGCTAAACCATTTGTGCCTGCAAGCGTATCTTCCATCCAGACCTGTGGTTTTTCGCCAATAACCCAACGCCAGATAGTGGTTTGGTTGCTCAGCGCAAAGCCATTTTCATCTGGCTGATGGGTACCCATATTCGAGTAATACAGTGCACCCTCGTGCCATACAGGGCCTTCAAGATTGTTATAGCCCTGATACATAAGCGGAATATTTTCTTCGCGGGTAAGGGATATATTTGCCAGATCCAGTTTTATATTTTCAGAACCGGCCGGACAGGCGCTTGCATTGGTATTAGAGATTGATTCGAGATTACTTTCTGGATTAACAGCAGTCTTATTCGAGCATGACAGAGTCAAAAAACTAAAAAGAACCGCAATAAGAGACAACTTGCCGAGCTTTGAGAGTTTAAAAAACATAAAGAGACACCCTAAGTAACCTATTAATGAAGATAGCACAAAGAAAATATTAGCAGCATTAACAAGAAAATTACTTACTTCTGGATTGAATCAATTCCATTTTTTAACGTTCCCAGCGATAGGGTTGCTAACACAGTTAGTATCAACCAGCCTGATTCATTGGGAGCAACTAGAGCAGTACTGATTATCGCAGCAGCCCAAAGAATTGATTGTGTAATGATGATCTTTGCCATGCTAACTTTCTCCTTTTTACTCCCACTCAATCGTCGCCGGCGGCTTGCTCGACACATCGTAAGCAACCCGAGATACATTGGGAATCTCATTGATAATGCGATTGGAGACCTTCTCCAGCAACTCGTAAGGCAGGTGCGCCCAGCGGGCGGTCATAAAGTCGATGGTCTCAACAGCGCGCAGTGCAATCACCCATTCATAACGGCGGGCATCACCGACCACACCCACAGACTTAACCGGCAGGAATACCGCAAAGGCCTGACTGGTTTTTGGTACCAACCAAAGTTATGCAGCTCTTCAAGGAAGATTGCATCAGCTTCGCGGAGAATATCGGCATACTCTTTTTTAACTTCACCGAGAATTCGCACACCCAGACCAGGGCCGGGGAATGGATGGCGATAAACCATATCGTAAGGTAGACCCAGCTCAACACCGATCTTGCGCACTTCGTCTTTAAACAGTTCGCGCAATGGCTCAACCAAATCCAGCGCCATATCATCGGGCAGACCGCCAACATTGTGGTGTGACTTAATCACATGGGCCTTGCCGGTTTTAGAGGCGGCAGACTCGATCACATCAGGGTAGATAGTACCCTGGGCGAGGAATTTTACATTATCAATTTTCTGCGATTCTTCATCGAATACTTCGATAAACGTATTACCGATGACTTTACGCTTTTTCTCTGGGTCGCTAATACCGACCAAACCATCCAAGAACTTATCCTGCGCATTGGCGCGGATAACTTTTACGCCCATATTTTTGGCGAACATTTCCATCACTGCATCGCCTTCATTTTTACGCAACAGACCATTGTCGACAAAAACACAGGTTAGCTGATCACCGATCGCTTTATGTAGCAGTGCGGCAACTACAGAGGAATCAACACCACCTGATAGCCCCAGCAAGACATGGCTATCGCCAACCTGCTCGCGAACTCGAGCGATCTGGTCTTCAATAATCGCAGCCGCTGTCCACAGTGCTTCACAGCCACAGATCTGTAGTGCGAAGTGTTGGAACATACGCTCACCCTGAAGGGTATGAGTGACTTCTGGGTGGAACTGAATGCCGTATAATTTCTTTTCTTCGTTGACCATGCCGGCAATCGGACAGGATGGCGTCGATGCCATCAGCTCAAAGCCTTCTGGCATAGCGGTAACCTTGTCACCGTGGCTCATCCATACATCGAGCAGAGACTCGCCGTCAGTACCTATATGATCTTTAATGTCCTGTAGCAGTGTATTCGCCGACTCAACTTTAATCTGCGCATAACCAAATTCGTGGACTGTGGAACTCTCAACACGACCACCCAGCTGGCCGGCCATGGTTTGCATGCCATAACAAATACCCAGCACAGGCAGACCCATTGTGAATACGCAGTCTGGTGCACGGGGTGCAGTGGCACCAACAGTTACTGACTCGGGGCCACCGGAAAGAATAATACCGCGGGGGTTAAACTCACGAATTTCTTCTTCGCTGATATCCCAGGCGCGAATCTCGGAGAACACACCAATTTCGCGAATACGCCGTGCGATCAACTGAGTGTACTGGGAACCAAAATCGAGAATAAGAATTTTTTGCGAATGAATATCAGACATTAAACAATCCTATAAAAACAAAAAGAGGGCTGCACTCACAGCACAACCCCCCATAACATGTGTAAAAAGCGCTGACGCGATTTTTAAAAAACGACCTTAACGACCACCGGCCGGATAATTGGGAGCTTCTTTGGTAATCTGCACATCGTGCACATGGCTCTCGCCCATACCTGCAGAGGTCACTCGAACAAATTCTGGTTCGGTACGCATCTGGTCAATGGTGGTACAACCGGTATAGCCCATCGCTGAACGCAAACCGCCCAACATCTGATGAATAATCGCCGATACTGGCCCCTTGTAGGGAACACGGCCTTCAATACCTTCAGGAACCAGCTTCTCAGCGCCTGCATTAGCATCTTGGAAGTAGCGATCACTGGAACCCTGATTGCGTGCCATGGCGCCCAGAGAGCCCATTCCGCGATAGGATTTGTAAGAGCGACCCTGATAGATTTCAATCTCACCTGGTGCCTCTTCAGTACCGGCAAGCATGGAACCCATCATCACTGCACTGGCGCCGGCAACAATCGCCTTAGACATATCACCAGAGTAGCGAATACCACCATCGGCAATCACTGGAACACCTGTGCCTTTTAGTGCCTCAACAGCACCGGCAATCGCCGTCACCTGAGGAACACCAATACCAGTCACAATTCGAGTAGTACAGATAGAACCTGGACCAATACCAACCTTTACGCCATCGGCACCGGCATCAGCTAGGGCTTTAGCGCCACTGCCTGTTGCCACATTGCCACCGATAACCTGAACTTCAGGATAGTTATCTTTAATCCAGCGCACGCGGTCGAGAACATTTTTCGAATGGCCGTGGGCTGTATCAACGACCAATACATCGACACCAGCAGCTACCAGAGCGCGAATGCGCTCATCGGTACCCTCACCAACACCAATTGACGCACCAACACGTAGTCGGCCCTGATCATCTTTACAGGCATTGGGGTACTGCTCGGCTTTATCGATATCGGTTACGGTAATCAGACCCTTAAGCTCAAAGTCATCATTTACAACCAATACTTTTTCAATACGGTTTTTGTGCAGTAGAGCGCGCACTTCATCGGGCTCGGCACCCTCTTTAACGGTCACCAGACGCTCTTTCGGTGTCATTACCGAAGTAACAGGTGCAGCCATATCTGAGGCAAAGCGAACATCGCGACGGGTAACAATACCAATCAGGTTATTCTTATCCAGAATCGGTACACCGGAGATATTATTGGCTTCAGTAAAGGCGTGAAGATCAGCTAGAGTTGCAGTTCCCTGAAGAGTAAACGGGTTTTTAACCACGCCACTTTCATATTTTTTAACAGCCCAGACTTCTTTAGCCTGCTGCTCGATAGTCATGCTCTTGTGGACAATACCCACCCCGCCTTCCTGAGCAATAGCAATTGCCAGACGAGATTCAGTAACTGTATCCATAGCCGCTGAGACCAGTGGGATATTCATGGTGATACCACGAGTCAGCTGAGAGCTTGTAGTAACATCTTTCGCCGTTACCTCTGAATAGCCGGGTACCAGAAGTACATCGTCAAAGGTTAGAGCTTCGTGAGAAATGCGTAACATAAGGGACGCTTACCTCAATGAGGGTTTAAAAAGTAAGCGGCGCATTATAAATCAGCCACCGATGTAAGGAAACAACTATTTATCCCCTCCACAGCTCTGCCTTTGCGGGTAAAACTGCTTATATAGCGACAGTTTTATCTCTACAATGGCAGCATGAATTCTAATCCCGGCGACCGCCAAATATTTAGCGTCAGCGAACTCAATAGAAGCGTTCGCCATCTGCTCGAAACCCAGCTTCCCATGCTCTGGGTGGAGGGCGAAATATCCAACTTTGCGCGCCCCGCCTCTGGCCACTGGTATTTGACCCTAAAAGACGGTCAGGCTCAGGTTCGCTGCGCGATGTTTCGCAACAGCAATATGCGCGTCAATTTTAAACCGGGCAATGGTACCCAGGTATTGGTGCGTGGACGGGTGGGACTCTATGAGGGCCGCGGCGACTATCAGCTGATTATCGAGCATATGGAAGAAGCCGGGTTTGGCGCGCTGCAACGGCAGTTTGATGAGCTTAAACAGAAACTTGCCAGTGAAGGTCTATTTGAGGCCAGTCATAAGCAGCCAATGCCCGAATCCGTGAGTCATATAGGTGTTATTACTTCGCCTACTGGTGCTGCGGTAAAAGATATTCTCTCCGTGCTCAAGCGCCGCTTTCCGTCGATTAAAGTCAGTATCTTTCCCACCGCAGTTCAGGGTGAGCAAGCTGCCGGGCAAATTGTTGAGGCCCTTAAAACAGCTCAGGTGAGTCAATGTGATGCAATCATTTGCGGTCGCGGTGGTGGCTCTCTGGAAGATCTCTGGCCTTTTAATGAAGAGTCGGTAGCCAGAGCGATATTTACCAGCGAGATTCCTATTATTAGCGCCGTTGGCCATGAGATCGATTTTACCATCGCTGACTTTGTCGCCGATCTGCGTGCGCCCACCCCTTCTGCGGCGGCTGAGCTAATCAGTCCCGATGGCGAGGATATGCTCAATCAGTTTGAGGGCTTTGAACTGCTGCTCGCCGAAGCTATGGCCAGAACAACCCAGCAGCTGCGCCAACAGATCACCAATCTACACAAACGCCTGCAACACCCGGGGCGTAAACTGCAGGAACAGGCACAGCATCTGGATCATTTGGATATCCGTCTGCGCCGCGCTATCAACAGTAAGTTACAGCAACAGCGTTACCAGATGGATACTGTTCAGGATAAATTGTCGCGGGTGCATCCAGCCGATGCCATTGTTAACCGTCAGCAGTTGGTGGCTGAGTATCTTAAGCGGATGTCACGGGGTATTGTTCAGAAGCTTGAGACAAAGAAGATTAAGACTGCTCAGGCTATGCATCTGCTAGATACGGTGAGCCCGCTAAAGACTCTTGGGCGTGGTTATTCGATTATTCGTGATGATCGGGGGACTGTGGTTAAGACTGTGGCAGGGGTTAGTGCTGGCGATAAGCTGAAAAGTCAGATGGTGGATGGTGAGATTTGCTTTACTGTGGATGGGACTACGGAAAGAACTTTGCAGAGCTCGGACTAAGGCTCCTTTATTTATTGTTATCCTGGACTTCCTTTCCTGTCATCCTGAACTCCTTTCCTGTCATCCTGAACTCCTTTCCTGTCATTCTGAACTCCTTTCCTGTCATCCTGAACTCCTTTCCTGTCATCCTGAACTCCTTTCCTGTCATCCTGAACTCCTTTCCTGTCATCCTGAGCGAAGCCGAAGGATCTCTTGGAGATTTCTCCCTTCGGCCGAAATGACAAAAAGATTGTCATCCTGAACGTAGTGAAGGATCTGCTTGAGGTTCTTTGCTACTCTAGGTTTCACGTCGATAGTTCAGAGCGCGTCACGGACGGGGTTCTTCGCCGCTATGCGTTTCACGGACGGGGTCCTTCGCCGCTGCGAGTTTCACGGACGGGGTCCTTCGCCGCTGCGAGTTCACGGACGGGGTCCTTCGCCGCTGCGAGTTTCACGGACGGGGTCCTTCGCCGCTGCGCGGCTCAGGACGATAATCTAGGCTATGCCTAGATTATCGCTTTTTAGTATTCTTAGGGTTTTTCGCTTCGTTGCGCTTACTAAACTTAGTCACCGGCTTGCGCTTAAAGGTCGGCTTGGTATCCGGCTTAGCCTTGCTATAAGGGTTCTCCGAAGTACGGAATTCAACCTTGACCGGCGTACCGTGCAAACCCAACTCACGACGGAAAATCTTCTCCAGATAACGGGTGTACTGAGCAGGCACAGAATCGGTCTGATTACCGTGAATAATAATCACCGGAGGATTGCGACCACCAGCATGGGCAAAACGCAATTTGATTCTACGGCCGTGGACCATCGGTGGCTGGTGTTCTTCCACCGCGCCTTCAAGCACTTTGGTTAGACGCGAAGTACTCAGCGCGTCTGTAGCCGCTCGGTAAGCATTTTCAATGGAGTCATAGAGATTGCCCACACCAGTACCATGAAGAGCCGAAATAAAGTGCACATCGGCAAACTCGGCAAAACGCAGACGACGCTTAATATCCGCCTTAATCTTCTCGCGCTTTTCCGGATCTAGACCATCCCATTTATTGATGCCCACCACCAGACCGCGACCAGCATCAATCACTGAACCCATTAGGTGCATATCCTGCTCTACTAGTCCTTCCTGAGCATCGACCATCAACACCACGACATTGGCGTCATCAATAGCCTGCAAGGTCTTAACAATCGAAAATTTCTCGATCGCCAACTTAATGTTTTTACGCTTGCGGATACCCGCAGTGTCTATCAACGTATAGTTTTTACCATGACGTTCATAATCGATATAAACACTATCACGAGTAGTACCCGCCTCATCGTAAACCACTACCCGGTCTTCACCGAGTAGGCGATTGACCAACGTCGACTTACCCACATTGGGACGGCCAACAATACCGATCTTAATGCCGTTTAAACCACTATTATCAGGCTCAACGTATTCTGGATAGGGCTCCAGCAACTCTTCCATCATCGACTTAACACCGCGACCATGGGTAGCCGTGGTCGGGAACATACCGGAGAAACCGAGCTGATAAAAATCAGCCAACGCCTCAGCGGGGTCCAAACCATCAATCTTGTTCGCCACCAGATAGACCTTGCGGTTCTTCTGGCGCAGCTTCTCGGCGATCATATAGTCTGCACCAATAATGCCTGACCGGCAGTCGACAATAAACAGTACGATATCCGCTTCATCCATGGCCAGCAGCGACTGCTCGGCCATGCCCACATCAATGCCTTCTTCTTCACCGCTGATACCACCGGTATCAATCACCATAAAGCGGCGATCAAACATCTCACCATCACCGTATTTGCGATCACGGGTCAGGCCAGAATAGTTGGCCACCAGCGCGTCGCGGCTGCGTGTGAGTCGATTAAAGAGTGTTGATTTACCAACGTTGGGACGGCCCACAAGGGCGATAACAGGAATCATAGGGATAAAAAAATGCCGCAGGTTTCAATTGCGGCATTCTACTGTAAATAGTGCGATTAATCGCTACTGAATTTTAAATGCGCTCAATGAGCCATTATTAGACTGAACTATCAGTGTATCAGCCACTGTTAGCATCGGCGCGCTTACCCCGCTGCCATGTACTTTGGTGCGGGCAACAAAGCGGCCATCAACCGGATCGAGCAGATGTAGATAGCCTTCAGCATCGGCGACGGCAATACTGCCACCAAGTTTTGCCGGGCCGGTTACACGGCGTAAAAACAAATCTTCGTTGCTCCAGATAACCTGGCCACTACCGGCACGAAAGGCGCGAACGGTGCTGTCGGCTTCGCTGACATAGACCTGTTCGAGACTGTAAGCTGGTGCCTGATGGGAGTTGCTGTCCTGAAACCACAGACTGCGACCGGTACCGCGCGCGAGCGCACCCAGTCTTCCCTGATAGGTTACCGCGTAAATAACATCGCCAACCAATAGCGGAGAACCATCGAGATCAACCATACGCTCGAGATCTGTGCGACCCTTGGGCAGTGCCAGTCGTGCTTCCCAAATTAGTGAGCCATTTTCCGGGTTAAAGGCGATCAGCTTTCCTGAATCAAAACCGCTTAAGACCATTTTCTCGGTAATAACAGATGAGCTGGTGCCGCGCACACTCAACAGTGGCGCAGTATCTTCATGCTGCCAGATAGCGGAACCATCGGCGGCATTAAAGGCGAAGAGTTTATTGTCGATAGTCTGAACCACCACAACCTGACCATTGCTCTGTGGGCTTGAAAGAATCTCCGAGCTGACAGTGCTAGTCCAGGCGATAGTGCCGTCGTCTGCATTGAGGGCATAGACCTGACCCTCGATAGTACCGACCATAACCAGACCAGAGCCGTAACCAACACCACCGGAAACTAGAACGTCCAGCTCAGTACTCCAACGGCGCTCGCCTGTAGCTAAATCAATCGCGCTAATCTCACCTTCATGATCAGCGGCAAAAACTAGCTCAGAGCTAGCAACAGGTCGCAGGCTGTTCCAAAAATCTTTATTGCTCGCGCCTATATTCACCGTCCACTGTTTCTTGAGGGTTAGTTGCTGATCAAATTTAACCAGTTCTGCGGGCTTGATCTCAGCATCTTCGTCGTCGCCACCAAACCAGCTACAACCTGAGACTAAGAATGCGCAAACTAGCGCACTGAGCAATAAATTTAACTTTTTCATGGAGCGTTT
Source organism: uncultured Pseudomonadales bacterium (assembly GCA_943846685.1). Lineage (GTDB taxonomy): Bacteria > Pseudomonadota > Gammaproteobacteria > Pseudomonadales > Porticoccaceae > HTCC2207. Next base: position 844,416 of record OX044363.1, on the reverse strand, counting down.
TCCTATTCGACCGGCTGCTCGGCAGCTAGTTGGTAAATCCCTTACTCTTCAGCCGCTGGCTCTTCGAGCTGTGCAGGCTGAACCAAACCAATTTTAAGCTGTAACAGTGCGCGCACGGATGCGTCACCTGAGTTATCTGTCGCCGCAGCAGACTGATAAGCGCTGTAAGCAGCGGCTGTGTTGCCCTGCTCTAGGTAGAAGTCACCTTTGGCTTCTTCAAACGCAGATTTCATCTCACCGGCATCAACACCCTGAACCAACTGTAGCGCTGCATCCAGATCACCGCGGGCAGCCTGAACTCGAGCCAATCTCAGTCGCGCAATAGATTTGCTGACGTCATCGGCATTGTCCATAGCCCACTGCAGTTCGATAACCGCGCCATCCATATTTTCAGCTTCAACGGCAAGCTTGGCTTTGGTCAGCGCCGCATAAACTGCGTACTGAGTGTCGCTGTACTCTGACTTGAGTTTGTCGGCCAACAGTCCAACCGCAAGCTGCTTATCTTCGGCAAGAGTTTCACCGGGAGTTAAGCCAACCAGGTTGTCGAGCATTTCCTGATAGGTCAATGAGGCAGCAGATGCCTGTTCTGCGCTGTGATCAGTCCAGGCTTGCCAGCCAAAATATCCGCCAACGATAAGGGCTATACCCAGAATGGTTTGTTTGCCGTTCTCTTCCCACCAACGCTTAAGAGCTTCAATTTGCTCTTCTTCTGTAATGTGATCTGCCACGAGTGTTCCTCAATCAGTAAGTAGTAATTATTGTCATTATGTAGTTGGCCAAATCTTTCTGGTCAACGGTTTCCTGGGGGCGGTCTTCGCGTAAAAACTTAACCCCAATTTTTTTATTCGCTGCTTCATCTTCGCCAAGTATCAGGGCAATAGATGCAGCGCTTTTATCCGCTTTTTTCATTTGCGATTTAAAGCTTCCACCGCCGCAGTTTGTCTGCAGACGAATGGTTGGGCAATTAGATCGCAGATTTTCTCCCAACACCAGTGCCTGAGTATCCACATCGCCAACAGCAACTAGATAGACATCTACTATTTGCCCGACACTATCAGGGACAACGCCGAGCTCGTCAAGCAACAGCACCAGTCTTTCCACACCCATAGCAAAACCAACCCCCGGGCAGGGCTTGCCACCGAGCTGTTCGACTAGACCATCGTAGCGGCCACCGGCACAGACTGTACCCTGAGCACCGAGATGAGTGGTCACCCATTCGAACACTGTTTTCGAATAGTAATCGAGTCCTCGCACCAGTCGCGGATTGATCTGGTAATTGATTTCAGCGGCGTCGAGCATAGCGCAGAGCTGCTTAAAGTGCTGCTTGGATTCGTCGTCGATAAAGTCTTCGAGGCTTGGCGCATCATTTAACAGCGCCTGTGTCTCGGCATTTTTACTGTCGAGAATACGCATCGGGTTTGTCTGCAGGCGGCGCTGACTATCTTCGTCGAGCTGCTCCTGTCGAGCACTGAGATAGTCGACCAGTGCGCTGCGATAATTGGCGCGGTCAGCCGAGGTTCCCAGAGAGTTAATCTGCAGGGTAACCGCACTTTCGATATTTAGGGCTTTCCAAAGTCGTGCGGTAAGCACCAATAGCTCTGCATCTATATCTGGACCAACCAGCCCAAAGGCTTCAACACCAACCTGATGGAACTGACGCAGGCGGCCTTTTTGCGGGCGCTCGTGACGGAACATTGGGCCTGTATACCAGAGCCGCTGAGTTTGGTTGTGTAATAAACCATTTTGATTGCAGGCGCGCACACAGCCGGCGGTGCCTTCCGGGCGCAGACTCAGACTATCGCCATTGCGGTCGTCGAAACTGTACATCTCTTTTTCGACTATATCGGTGACTTCTCCAACCGCGCGCTTAAACAGTTCAGTTTGCTCGAGTATCGGAAAACGGATTTCACGATAGGCGTAGCGGCCAAGTACGTCGGCGATAACGCGCTCAAGGTACTGCCATGTGGCTGACTGCTCAGGGAGTAGGTCATTCATTCCCCGGATCGATTGGATTTTCATCTATTTCTCAATACTCTTTATACATCTAATTTTTAACGATCAGGTTAGCGGCATCTTTGGCCATCTGCGCCTCTTTGGCCGCTGCCTTGGCGCGAATCTGTGTCTCTAATTCATCGACTAAATTTTCATTGCCAACCTTGTGATCCGGTACCCCATCGACATAAACCAGATTGGCTGGGGTGCCACCGGTTAAGCCGAAATCGGACTCTTTGGCTTCACCGGGACCATTGACGATACAGCCAATAATCGACACATCCATAGGCACGGTAATATCTTCAAGTCGGGTTTCCAACTCATTGACGGTTTTAATCACATCGAAGTTTTGGCGTGAGCAGCTCGGGCAGGCAATAAAGTTAATCCCTTTACTGCGCAATCTCAGGCTGCGCAACATATCCCAGGCAACTCTGGCTTCCTCTGCGGGATCAGCCGCCAGCGAGATGCGCACCGTGTCACCGATACCATCCAGTAATAGCGCACCGAGACCAATCGCCGATTTAACGGTGCCCGAACGCAGTCCACCCGCTTCGGTGATACCCAGATGCAGGGGCTGTTCGATACGGGTGGCCAGGTCGCGGTAAGCGGCGACAGCCATAAATATATCCGAGGCCTTAACGCTGACTTTAAAATCTTGGAAATCGTATTTGTCGAGCAGGTCGACATTGCGCATCGCTGACTCAACCATGGCTTCAGCGGTGGGTTCGTTGTATTTGCGCAACAGGTCTTTACCCAGTGAACCGGCATTAACGCCGATACGGATTGGAATATTGAGGTCGCGGGCTTTGGCGATCACTTCGCGGAGGCGATCGTCACGGCCTATATTGCCAGGGTTAATACGCAGGCAATCAACACCTAAATCAGCCACTCGCAGGGCGATATTGTGATCAAAGTGAATATCTGCAACCAGCGGTACGCTGACCAATTTGCGGATTTGACCAAAGGCTTCAGCCTCAGCCATAGAGGGAACCGAGACGCGGACTATATCTGCGCCAGCCGCTTGAATGCTTTCTATCTGAGCGACGGTTGCCGCGACATCTGCAGTGCTGGTGTTAGTCATGCTTTGCACAGAAATTGGCGCATCGCCACCTACGGGGACATTGCCAACCATAATCTGTCGCGACTTGCGTCGCACTATAGGTGTTTCACTAAACATTCCGATACTTCTCAGTTACTTCTCAATTAATTTTTTTTAACCAGGCCTGATAGGCCAAATTTTCCTGTGAGTACGGAAACAGATTCTTTAGTTTCAGTCCTTCACTCGCCGCTTTATCCAGATTACCAAAGCGCTCTTCAACTCGCACGGCTAACCACAGGCTCTGGGCGGTCGGCTGGCTCAGTCGTCTAAAGCGATCCAGCGCCAATTTACTTAGAGGAAAATTCTTTTGCTGATAATAGAGTTCAGCGGCCTCTAGAAACGGCGGCGGAAATCCTGATGAAAGCTGTGTCGCTTTCTCAAAGGATTCAAGCGCTTGCGGGTTGTCGCCCATTCTTTTCTGGGTCAGCCCGAGTATATAAAAAGCCTGAGCGCGGCGTTCGTACCCGAGATCTTCACTAACCAGTGTTATCTGCTCTCTGGCCTCAGCTAATCGCCCCTGATTGTACAAAAAAGCAGCGAAATTGTAGCGTGCCAGGGTGTAACCTTTATTTCTGCCAAGGGCCTTTTGGTAAAACTCTTCGGCTAACTTAAATTCTTGCTCGCTCTGGTATAACAGAGCGTAAGCATTATATAACTGGGCTGAACGCGAGCGATGTTTAGCAGCTTTTTCAAGGTGGACTCTGGCTAAATCGCGATTGTCCGAACCTATATATTTTAGCGCCAGCTTAATATGCTGCTGGCTTGCAGCAGCGGGGTTTTCCGAGTTGGCACTTTTTGGAGCATTTGACACACAGCCAGTGATGCTCAGTGCGGCCACTAAAAAACCCAGTTTAATCAGTGTTACAACGTACCCTGTTGTTATATTCATATTCCCTCTCCCTGTCGCCTCTCTGTATAAGCCGGCATTCCTCACTCAATAATTTTGACCACCTGTTCCTGAACCTGCTCCTCGTCGAGACGTTTTTTATAGCGTTCCTGACGTTTGGTGCGGTCGTTTACTTCGCCTGCCAACTGACCACAGGCAGCGGCAATATCATCACCGCGGGTGGTCCGCACGGTTACAGTGTACCCGTCATTATGCAGAATGTCCCTAAACCGCCCAAGGGCCACCTTGGTGACTGTTTTGTAGCCGGAACCGGGAAACGGATTAAACGGAATCAGATTTATCTTGCAGGGTAAATCGCGCAGCAGCACCGATAATTCTTTGGCGTGTTCATCCCGATCATTGACCCGATCCATCAGCGTGTATTCAACGGTGATTTTGCGACGATTGTCGGGCATCTTATCCAGATAGCGCTTGGCGCTATCGACAAATGTCTGCAACGGATATTTGCGGTTAATCGGGACCAGTTCGTTGCGCAGCTCATCATTCGGCGCGTGCAGACTGATCGCCAGCGATACATCACTGACATCGCCGAGCTTATCAACTTCGGGAACCATACCCGCAGTACTCAGGGTGACACGGCGCTTGGAGAGGCCGTAGGCATTGTCATCGAGCATCAGGTTCATGGCATCGACAACATTGTCAAAATTCATCAGTGGCTCGCCCATACCCATCATCACCACATTGGTGACTCGGCGTTTCGTTTTGGGATCAAACTGATCAAAGGATTCTGCGGCGATCCAAAGCTGGCCGATAATTTCTCCAGCGGTAAGATCGCGATTAAAACCCTGCTTTCCGGTAGCGCAAAAACTGCAGTCCAGAGCACAACCAATCTGTGAGGAGACGCAGAGGGTTCCGCGATCGCGCTCGGGAATATAAACCATCTCAATACAGCTGCCGCCATCCATACGGATCAACCATTTACGAGTGCCATCAACCGAGTCTTGAACACTGACCACCTCTGGCAGAATGACTTCAGCCACTTCGCTAAGGCTGGCTCGCAGACCTTTGGAGATATTGGTCATCTCATTGATATCGGTGACACCCTGCTGGTGTATCCACTTGAGAATCTGCGTTCCACGAAAACGCTTCTCGCCGAGTGACTCTAAAAAGTCACCTATACGGGAAGCAGAAAGCCCCAAAAGGTTGGTTTTTTCCTTTCGGGGCTGTTCGTCAATCGCTGTTACTTCAACTGCTTGGGACATAAATGTCTATTTCTCTAATGTCGAGAAGATGCTGTTATCGAGCACAGATCTCATTGTCAGCAAAGAAGTATGCAACTTCGCGAGCTGCAGATTCAGCTGAGTCAGAACCGTGAGCGGCGTTAGCATCGATAGATTCTGCAAAGTCTGCACGGATAGTACCAGCAGCAGCTTCTTTAGGGTTAGTAGCGCCCATCAGATCGCGGTTAGTGATAATCGCGTTTTCGCCTTCGAGAACCTGAACAGAAACTGGGCCAGAAGTCATAAAGGCAACCAGATCTTTAAAGAAAGGACGCTCGCTGTGTTCAGCGTAAAAACCTTCAGCCTGTTCCTGGCTGAGCTGCTGCATTTTGCAGGCAACAATTTTAAGGCCAGCGGCTTCAAAACGGCTGAGGATTTGACCAACAACATTTTTTGCTACTGCGTCGGGCTTGATAATAGATAGTGTGCGTTCAGTCGCCATGAAGATTTCTCCAAACAAGGGCTAAAGTAAATTAAAAAAGTTTAGTATTAGGGGTAAAAAAATAGCCCAATTGGGCAATGGCGCGGATTTTACCTGCACTGGGGGGCGGTAACAATGCTTTTTTGGAGTGGCTTATATTGAACGCTTTTTAGAAGGCTTTTAATAACACTAGTTATGCCACCAAGAGACGCTGAAACTTATCCAACGAGACTGGCATACTAAAGTGCGCACCCTGATATTTTTCACAGCCGAGACTGCGCAAAATATCCAATACCTCGCGCTTTTCTACCCCCTCAGCCACAACATCCAGACCGTAGTGGTGGGCAACCATCATAATCGCCTCGACTAGCCCGAGCGTCTCTTTATCGGAATTGAGATGGGTTATAAATTCGCGGTCGATCTTTAGAATATCCAACGGCAGGCGCTTTAAATAAATCATTGAGGAATAGCCGCTGCCAAAATCATCGATGGCAAATCGGGTGCCCATATCGCGGATCTTTTTCATTTTCTCAGCAACGGTTTCAAAATCATCAATCAACAAATTTTCCGTCACTTCCAACGTCAGCATATCTGGGCGAATATCGTAGCTCTTCAAACTGTGCTCTAAAGATTTAATCAGATGGGGGTCATGGAACTGCTTGGGGCTAATATTAACCGCCATCTGCATACTCTCATCCCACAGACCGCGGTCGAGCATATTGCGCAGATATTCACAGGAGGTGCGAATCACCCAGAGCCCGACATCGACAATCATCCCCGAGGATTCGAGAATCGGAATAAAGTCCGCTGGCGAGTGCCGAGCCTGGTCTGAGTTCATCCAGCGCAGCAGCACCTCACCCCCGACTACATCGCCACTGTGAGTTGAGACCTGGGGCTGAACATAGAGATCAAAATCCTGATTGGCCACTGCCTTGCGCAGACTGGATTGCATATTAATCCGCTGACGAGCCTGCCGGGTTATCTGCGAATCGAACAGCACCACGGTGTCGCGACCGCGACGCTTGGCCTCAAACATCGCACTCTCGGCCTGTTGTACAGCCTCTTCAGCATTCGATAGAGAATCCGTTGAGGGGTAGTAAATACCGGAATAGAGCACACTGATTCCGACACTGGCGGTGACACTGACTTCGCCATTTTCGGTAAAGAATGGGCGGGTAATCACACAGCGAATCTCATTGGCGATGGCGAGACTGGCTTCGCGAGCCTGTTCGGCGGTATCGGCAATATCTCTTACAAACAGCAGAAATGAGTCACCGGCGACCTGATCAACTTGCATTAAATTTGTGCACATTCCCTGAATAGTGTCAGCAGCTCGCTCGAGAATCTGGTTGCCGACATGCTTACCGAGGGATTCATTGATCGAATTAAAATTATCAAAGTCGATTAATAACAATGTGCCACAGGGACTGTCTTCCCGGGAAAGATCCAGATAACTGCTGATACTCTCAATCAATCGCGGGCTGACTGGCAGGCCGGCGAGGGTTTCATACTGATCGGCTTTAATACCTTCGGCGAGGGCACTTTGATCATCCAGCATCTCAGGTTCAAGCTTCTGTTCTTCTGGCAGAGCTTGGGCAGCGGGAATTTCTTCCGGTTTTTCTAGAGGCTGCTGATCAATAACCTCAGGACTTTGCGGTGAAGTTTCCAAGGTGGTCAGATCTTCAGTGACAAACTCCTGAACCACCATCTGAGCCAGTGATGGCAGTGGGTAGAGCATTAGGCACAGCACCCCATCATCGGTGTCTTCAGCCTTATCAACGGAGCCTACAGAAACGACGATTTCATCCTGCTCGAGCGTATTTTCAGAGCGCCACAGAATACCTTTAAGCTGGTCGTCCTGAAGTTTTCTTACGACCTGCTTGAGCTGCTGAATAGATTGGGGTTGATGGTTCTGGTCTTCGCTAATCGCTGCACCAATGATTTGCGCGCGATCGCATTTAAGAATTGAAAGGGCCTGAGCATTGGCATCAATGCAGACACCATAGGCAAAGAACACCGTGCCAAACGGCGCTGTATCGAGAACTTTTTTATACAGTTGATTCTTGGCTGGCATCCTTTGCTCAAATCCCGCTGCTACTGCAGCATTTTGTTATTAGTTCTGATCAGATTTTAATCTTGTACTTTTAATCTAATTCTTCCATCCAAGCCATTTGAATTGCTTCAAGAATTTTCTCTCCGCAACGCTCTGGGTCATCAGAAAAGTCTTCAAGTCCGAGAACCCATTTGCGCAGATCTACAAAATTTACATACTGTGGATCTACATCTGGATGGTTATCCGTCAGTTCAATGGCGATATCATGTATATCAGTCCACTTTAGCATAGTCTATTACTCCATTTTTTGCCGTTCGCCCTAGCATTTAGAGCACAGCAATCAGTGCTTTTCAGACACCATATTAATCGTGTACTTGGGAATTTCTACAACCAGATCGGTATCGCCAGGAATAACCTGACAGCTCAAGCGAGAATCCGGATCTACGCCCCAGGCCATATCCAGATAATCCTCTTCCAGATCATCCGCCTCTGGCAGCTCCGCATACCCTTCGCGCACATGCACATGGCAGGTGGTGCAGGCACAGGACATTTCGCAGGCGTGCTCAATATGGATGCCATTGCGCAGTGCGGCTTGGCAGACGCTCTCGCCGGGGTTTGATTCAACCACTGCACCCTCTGGGCAAATTTCTTCGTTGGGTAAAAATACTATGCGTGCCATTATAAGTTTGTCTCCACATCATCAAGGCTTTGTCCGGCCAGCGCACTTTTAATGCTGGCGTCCATTCGGCGGGCGGCAAACTCTTCGCTGACCTTGCCCACCGATTCAATTTGTCGCGCCAATACACGATGCTCTGTGCTGCTAGCTCGCACTTCTTGCAGTTCTTTAACCGCTACTTCCAAACACTGGTATTCCTCGGGATCGAGCAGCTCGCCGCCATCTTTTTCTAGCGCCGCGTGCAGATCTTCAATCATACGATCTGCTTCAACCTGCTGTTCGCGCAGCGCTCGCGCCTGCATATCATCGCGGGCATGGCTAAACGAATCCTGCAGCATCTCGGTGATTTCATTTTCCTGCAGACCGTAGGAGGGCTTAACTTCAATACGCGATTCAACACCGCTGATCGTTTCACGGGCAGTCACACTGAGTAGTCCATCGGCATCGACCTGATAGGTAACCCGAATTTTTGCCGCACCGGCAACCATTGGCGGAATACCGCGCAGCTCAAAGCGCGCCAGTGAGCGGCAGTCGGTGGCCAGCTCGCGCTCGCCCTGCAATACATGCACGGCCATCGCCGTCTGGCCATCTTTAAAGGTGGTAAATTCCTGAGCCTTGGATACCGGGATAGTGGTATTGCGATGGATAATTTTTTCAATCAGGCCGCCCATGGTTTCAATACCCAGGGACAGGGGAATCACATCCAGCAGCAACATCTCATCGCCGGACTTATTGCCGACCAATACTTCCGCTTGCAGCGCAGCGCCCATGGCAACCACGCGATCCGGATCAAGTTTTGAATGGGGCTGGCGATTAAATAGGCTTTCGACTTTTTCACGGACTCGCAGTGTTCGCGTGGAACCGCCAACCAGAATGACTTCATCGACCTGATCTGTGCTGAGGCCGGCATCGCGCAGTGATTTTTTCGAGGCGCGCAGGGTTTTATCAATCAGGCTATCAATTAGTTCATTGAGCTTTTCGCGACTCAGGGTTCCCTGCCAATCCAGAACTTCTATTTCTACCGACTCTTGATCGGTAAGTTCTTCTTTGGCGGACTTGGCGGTCTCTAAAAGTATGCGCTGCTCTACCGGCTCAAGATTTTCATCCATCCCCACTTGCTGGCGAATCCACTCGGCAATCGCGCGATCGAAATCATCGCCGCCCAAGGCCGAATCACCGCCGGTTGCGAGCACTTCAAACACCCCGCGGGAGAGCCGCAGAATTGAAATATCAAAGGTACCACCACCGAGATCGTAGACGGCAATAACACTCTCTTCGACCTGATCGAGGCCATAGGCAATTGCTGCAGCTGTAGGCTCATTCAACAGGCGTAATACTTTAATACCGGCAAGAGTTGCCGCATCTTTGGTGGCCTGACGCTGAGCATCATCAAAGTAGGCGGGAACGGTAATAACCGCGCCATCCAACATGCCGCCGAGGGCAATTTCAGCGCGCCCGGCAAGCTTGCGGAGAATTTCTGCGGAGACCTGAATCGGGCTAACTGCACCGCTGGCAGTGATAATTTTTGGCATACCGCCATCATCTTCGGCAAAGTTATAGGGCAACTGGCCACCGAAGGTTTTTACATCGGCGATACCGCGGCCCATTAGGCGCTTAACCGATGAAAGAGTATTTAAAGGATCGCTAACATTGTGCTCGGCGGCTTCATCACCGATACAGCTCACACCCTCTTTTATATAGTGAACCACTGAGGGCAATAGATGCCTGCCCTGCTCATCGGCAAGGGTTTCCGGCATACCGCTGCGGACAGCGGCTACTAATGAGTTGGTGGTGCCCAGATCAATGCCCACGGCGTGTTTGCGCTGGTGCGGCTGTGGTGATTGTCCGGGTTCTGAAATTTGCAGTAGTGCCACGGTTTAAAAGTCCTCTAGCTCTTCTTCGCGCTGTTCGATCTCGTCTAACAGCTTGGCGAAGAATTGCATTTTTGCCACTGTATCCAGGGCATCATTGTAATTGTCTGCGCTGTGCTTTGCATTGGCGTACTGGGTCTGAAAATCCTCTTGCAGCTGCAGATACTGAGCCTGTACATCGTCGCGCATGGCTTCCAGTCCAGCCAGTGGATCGGCGCTATCGCGAATCTCTTCGAGATTTTCACGAAACGCTATCTGCTTCATCAAAAAACTCATATCACTGGTGATATGACTCTCTTGGCCAGCATCTATATCTTCCAGCTCGAGCATATACTGCGCGCGTTTAAGGGGAGATTTTAAGGTTTCGTAGGCTTGGTTGATCAGCGAGGTGGTCTGCACAGCGAGCCGTTTTTCAACATCTCCCTTGGCAGCGTAGCGATCTGGGTGAAATTCACGCTGCAGTTGACGGTAGCGGCCGTCGAGAACAGTGCGATCTATCTGCCAACCCGCTGGGAGGGAAAATATTTCGTAGTAGTTGCTTGTCTCTAACAGCTTTGTCGATAGATCCAATGTCTCAACACCATTTAGGTCGGTAATTAATGGTCGGCAATTAAACGTGGAAGCTTTCGCCGCAACCACATTCATCTTTTACATTGGGATTCTTAAATTCAAAGCCTTCATTAAGCCCCTCTTTGACGTAGTCGAGCTGGGTGCCATCGAGGTAGACAAGACTTTTAGGATCGATAATTAACTTGATATCACCACAGTGAAAAACTTCATCTTCAGCTTCTGCACTGTCGACAAATTCGAGAACATAGGAGAGTCCCGAACAGCCAGTGGTGCGAACACCCAGACGAATACCAACACCTTTAGCGCGATGCTCAAGGTGCTTGGTTACATGCTGCTCCGCAGCTGGTGTCATTGTGATAGCCATTGGTTAATCAGCTCTCCTGCTTTTCCCGGATATCGCGAACTGCTGCTTTAATGGCATCTTCAGCCAGTACTGAGCAGTGAATTTTTACTGGCGGCAGGGCCAGCTCTTCAGCAATTTCAGTATTTTTAATTTCCGCAGCATCGTCGATATGTTTGCCCTTAACCCATTCAGTCAGCAGTGAGCTAGACGCAATCGCCGAGCCACAGCCGTAGGTTTTGAACTTGGCATCTTCGATAACACCATTGGCATCTACCTGAATCTGCAGGCGCATAACATCGCCACAGGCCGGTGCTCCAACCATGCCAGTGCCAACATTCTTCGAGCTGTCGTCGAGCTTGCCAACATTGCGTGGGTTTTCGTAATGATCAATAACTTTTTCGCTGTAAGCCATTTTGATGACTCCTATTTAATAACTTTTAAGTTGCTTTAACTTGCTTGAACGTAAGCGGAGCGCAATTTAGTGCGCCGCCCACTCTACCTGACTTAAATCGACACCATCTTTGAACATATCCCAGAGTGGCGACAGTTCGCGCAGCTTGGTCACTGCATGGCGTACTTTTGCGATAGCATCGTCGATATCCTGTTCGCTGGTATAGCGACCGATACTAAAGCGAATCGAGCTGTGAGCCATCTCGTCATTCAGACCCAATGCGCGCAGCACATAGGATGGCTCGAGGCTGGCCGAGGTACAGGCCGAACCGGAAGAAACAGCCAGATCGCGCAGTGCCATAATCAATGACTCACCTTCAACAAAGGCGAAACTGATATTCACGATACCAGGTACATGCTGATCTGGAGATCCATTTAAATAGACCTCTTCCATATCTGATACGCCTTCCCAGAGTCTTGTTCGCAGTTTTTCAATGCGCGCTGATTCTTCAGCAAGCACTTCACCACCAATGCGGAAGGCTTCGCCCATACCGGCAATCTGGTGAGTCGGCAATGTGCCTGAACGCATACCGCGCTCGTGACCACCACCGTGCATCTGCGCTTCAATACGAACGCGCGGCTTGCGGCGGACATAGAGAGCACCAATACCTTTGGGACCGTAAATTTTGTGGGCGGAGAAAGACATCATATCGACTTTCATCGCCTCGACATCTATAGGCGTCTTACCGGCGCTCTGAGCGGAATCGACATGAAAGAAAACCTTATTTTCACGACAGATTGCGCCAATCGCGGCTATATCATTACGTGTTCCGATCTCGTTGTTCACATGCATAATCGACACAACAGTGGTGTCTTCACGAAGAGCATCGGCAACTGCCTGAGGCTGAATCAAGCCATTTTTATCTGGGTCCAGATAGGTAACTTCAAAGCCTTCACGCTCAAGCTGGCGACAGGTATCCAGAGTCGCCTTGTGCTCGATACGCGAGGTAACCACATGCTTGCCTTTGCGCTGGTTAAAGTGCGCGCAGCCTTTAATCGCCAGGTTGCTGGCTTCGGTGGCACCAGAGGTCCAAACGATTTCGCGGGGATCCGCATTAATCATATTAGCAACCTGCTCACGGGCATCTTCGACCGCCGCTTCAGCTTCCCAACCAAAGGTGTGAGAGCGCGACGCCGGATTGCCGTAGTGGCCAGTTGGCGTTAGGTATTGCATCATTTTCTCTGCAACTGCAGGATCAACCGGGGTTGTCGCCGCGTAGTCGAGATAAATAGGAAGACTCATTTACTTCTCCAGTTCTAGCAGGCACCTGCCTGCGGGCTTTCACTTAAAATTAACAGCTGATCCACTTGGCGCTGGGCAATGTTTTTAACATCGCGCCTAGCCATTAAATGGGCCAGCGAAATACCGTTTAAAAAGTTGTGTATCTCTGCTGTAAGCTCATCCCAGAGTGCATGGGTAAGGCATATCTCGCCGCCCTGACAATCACCCTTTCCCTGGCAATTGGTAGTATCTACAGACTCATTAACCGCTTCGATAATCTGCGCGATATAAATATCTTCGCTGGACCGCCCCAGACGATAGCCGCCACCGGGACCGCGCACACTGGAAACCAATTCAGACTGCCGCAATTTCGAGAATAATTGCTCAAGATACGAGAGTGAAATCGATTGTCGTTCAGATATTTCGGACAGTGATACAGGCTTGTCGTCAGCGTGGATAGTTAGATCCAGCATGGCTGTAACCGCATAACGTCCTTTGGTTGTCAGTCGCATACTATATTCCCACCTTGTTCAGGCCGAAATTATCTAATACCTGACTATTTTAGTCAATTAAATACCTGATTAATTTTATCAACTATTCCACGGGTTATTTTTTGATTGTACGCTGTACCGAAGACAATAGACCACGGAGGATGGAAACCTCCATCTCATCCATTCGCACGCGGTTAAACAACCGGCGCATTCGGGTTAAAAGCTGCTTGGGATTCTCGGGATCGTAAAATTTTAGATCAGCCATAGTGGTGGCCAGATGTTCATGAAAATACTCCAGATCACCGGCGCTAACCGGCGGCTGATCCCAATCGGTAAGCGAGGGTAAATTACCCTGCTCATCGGCAAGACTGGCCATACGCACTTCGTAGGCGAGAACCTGAACCGCGGTCGCCAGATTGAGCGAACTGTACTCGGGATTGGACGGGATATGCACATGATAGTGGCACTTTTGCAGCTCATCATTGGTTAAGCCACGGTCTTCGCGACCAAACAATAACGCCGTCTTGTGCTGTTCCGCTTCGAGGTAGATCTTCTCACCACATTCGCGGGGATTGAGCAGTGGCCAGGGAATTCTACGCTCACGGGCGCTAGTACCCACCACCAGACCACAGTCGGCAATCGCTTCATCAACCGTTTCAACAATCGTTGCATTGGCCAACACATCTCTGGCACCGGCCGCTCGCCATACCGCTCGCGGGGCTGGATACTCTTTTGGTTGAACCAGATACAGCTCCGCCAGACCCATATTTTTCATGGCGCGCGCAGCGCCGCCGATATTGCCCGGATGAGTTGTATTGACTAATACAATTCGGATATTTGCCTGCCGCTCAGATATTGACACTTAGCACCTCTTAAAGACTTTTTTACAGCCCCGTTAAAGACTTATAAAGCCCAATTAATCCATGGGCCAAAAAACGGCCGCGAGTGTAGCAGAATCCCTCTTCTCTGGCACTGTAGTTCTGTTACAATGCGCGCGCTCTTTAAGTCACTGCTAAAGTTAATTGGAAAACCTAATATGCAACCAATGGTTAATATTGCCCTTCGCGCTGCCCGTCTGGCTGGCGAAATGATTGTAAAATCTGCAGACAGTCTCGACTCGGTTAAGGTGGATGAGAAAGGTCGTCACGACTTTGTTACCGAAGTCGACAAGCGTTCTGAAGAAACCATTATTTACCATATTCAAAAAGCCTTTCCCGATCATCGCTTCCTCTGCGAAGAGAGCGGCGTCAGCGGAAACCTTGAAAGCGACGTTGAATGGATTATCGATCCATTGGATGGCACCACCAACTTTATTCGTGGCATACCTCATGTGGCTATATCGATTGCATGTCGCATTAAAGGACGTATTGAGCACGCTATTATCCTCGAGCCTTTCAAGCAGGAAGAATTTACTGCGAGCCGCGGTGATGGCGCCAAATTAAATGGCCGCCGCATTCGCGTCTCGGGTCGCACTAGCGAAGCTGGTGCACTCTACGCAACCGGCATCCCCTTTAGCGCGCCCTCTTTTGACTATATGGACAACTATTTAAAGTCTCTGCATGAATTTGCCGACAACTCCTCAGGCATTAGACGTATGGGCGCTGCCTCTCTCGATCTAGCCTATGTAGCTGCCGGTCGTATGGATGCATTCTGGGAAATGTACTTAAAGCCCTGGGATATAGCTGCTGGCGCTCTGCTCGTAAGAGAAGCCGGTGGAATGGTCAGTGACTTCCAAGGCGGCGAGAAGTTTTTGGATACCGGGCATATAGTTGCCTGCACGCCAAAGCTTTTTAAGCCTACCTTGAAAGTACTGGCGAAGAATCTCGGCAATCTAAAGTAAGTATTTAAAGAACTGCACCTGCTCTTTCGATTAGCCAATAGGCACTGCAGACTCCAATAGCATAGACAGCTATATCACCGACCCTCACCTGGTGCCTGCCAATCAAAGGCACCAGTCTGGTAGCAATAAATACCAACAGTAAAACAGCAGCAATAAAGGCCAACTGCCCCAACTCAACACCAATATTAAAGAACAGCAGTGCCTGAACCTTCATCGACCCGGGCAGCCCCAACTCCTGCAACACCACCGCAAAACCAAAGCCATGCAGCAGACCAAACACCACAGAGACACTGACCGGATAGCGCCAGGTAAAACTCTCTGCCGAACCGCCCCGCCGATGTTTAACAATTTCTACCGCCAACAATAAAATACTCAGAGCAATTAACAGCTCAACCAGCTCTGTCGGCAGACGAAAGATATCCAGCGTTGCAAGACTAAGGGTAACCGAGTGGGCAAGGGTGAAACCGGTTACCGTCAACACCAGACGCTTAAAGGTTCCGGCAATCATCATCAGACAGAGAACAAATAACAGATGGTCAGTGCCGATCAAAATATGTTCGATACCGGCCACTGTGTACTGCTTGGCCACGGCTGATGCTGAAGAGGCCAAGGGCAACTCCACCAGGGTCTTTTCCGGGCCAGAAAAAATCTGCAGCGGTTCGCCATCTAAAGGCTTGTAGACAATTAATGAGGTGAGTGCCGGGTTGCTGCGCGGATAAATCAGCTCGATAGAAAAGGTTGGATTGGGCTGACTGCAACTATAGCGTTTTTTACCCACCAAACCCGCTGGGCGACCACCCACCGAGCCATCAGATAAACCACAGCCCTGATGACGCAACTCCACTGCGGGTTCTTGTCCTGCAGGCATAACCGGCGGAATTTTCCACTTCAACAGATACTCAGTTTCAGCCTGTTGAGCAATTTCCACATAGACCGGACGCGCCTCATCAGAAAAGGCAGGGGTGACAAAAACCGTAACCGTCAGGAAAGCAAAAAAACCGGCGATTAGATTCACAGCTAGCCGCATTATTGTTGCTGCCCCTGGTCACTGACATTGTATTTAGAAATTAGACCATCAATAGTCTTGCGCTTAATATCTTGCTGGCGCTGACGCTGAGCATCGGCAAAAACTGTCGAGGCTATTTCAGCCAATTCCGGAATATAAGCGGGGGTATTTTTTACTAGCAACACAAGATGCCAGCCATAGTTAGATTGCACTGGCCCCTGCCATTGATCGAAAACCTGATAAGCAAATAACTGCTGCTGAAAGCTATCACCAAAGTGACTGCCAATCTCATCATCATCGCGATTGACATAGTTGCGATGATACAAAAATCGTTCGCCATAACCAGGGGCATTTTCAAAAGCCACTTGTTCAGCAATAAGCTGACTGTGTAGTTCAACTGCCAGATTTTTAGCGTCTTCAACGCTGCGTTTTTCGCTAGAGATAAAGACGTGGGTAAAGGTGGTTGAGGCTGGTTTTTTGTAGTCCTGGCGATGTTCTTTATAGTAGGTCTGCAAATCAGCTTCTGTCAGCGGTGCCACTTCATCGTAAAAACCCTGGGCAAGATAATCCATTTTCTGGATCAAGCGACGACGAATAACCTGGTCATTCTTATCCAGATTGAGGGCCATAGCTTCCCGAAACAGGGCTTCATTGCGCGCATAGTCATCGACCAATCGCTGACGGTCCTCGGCGCTTAATGCTTTTAACGCGGCCATAGCCTGCTCGGGTTTAAAGGTTTTAGCCTGCAGCTGCATAAACTGCAGCAATACCTGATCATCGACCACTATCTGGTATTGCTGATCCGCATAGTCGTCGGCATTGATCAACCGCTCACCGCCAAGTAACAACAATGCAATCAATAAAAACTGGAAGAGTGGTTCTCTAAATATTTTTTTCATAAATCCTTTCACAAGTCGCCAAAAAATATATCCGTAATTTGGGAAGTATCCGAATGACTATAGTCTAAACTGCGAAACTCTGTCAGGACAATTCCACCAGGAGTGATATACAGGTAACTGTAGCCTTTATAGCTGTGACTGATACCAGATCGGAGAAGTATAGGCACGTTCCTGAATGGTTTTTGGACCGCGAGGTGGCTTATCCAACTGCAGGGCAATGGCGTCTAACAAACCATTGCGCGGCGTGGGAATCTGCAGCACTCGTAGATAATAAAATGCCGATTGCTGAGGGTTAAAGTCCGCATCGACCCAGAGCGTAGCGAGCTCTGCCTGACCAATACTATTAGAGTAGTGTCCAGTTTTTAAATCAACGCTATTGCCGACCGCCGGCAAACGCCCACGGCTATCGAGGACTCTGTCGCCAGACCAGACAATATTGTAAACCTGCTCCTGCTGCTGACCCTGAGCATCAACCCAACCTTTGACCATCTGCACTCGATCGAGATTGGCGTCAACGGGATCTTTAACCGCGCGCACTAAAAACTGCGGTGGCTTTAACGAGCCCTGCACCTGAATAAGATCAGAGCCCATGGGTACACCGTATTGATACCCTACAGTGGCAAAATTATCCGCACTCTCTGCACCAACCGGAAAGTCCCAACCGGCAAACATCTGCACTCGCATACGCGGTCCAGTGGTGGCGTAAACCTCTTTACGCTTAAACGCTGCATAGATAGCTTCGCGAGTATTTTCTTCAGCCCAGACCGCCGCCAGACCAGAGGCCGACATATTCCAACCATTGCTAGTCAGTGGGCTGTTGCCGGATCCGGTTTTAGTCTCAGGTGTGGAATCAGTAGCGGTCTTGCCCCAGAAATTATTTTCCTCTGGAGAGGCAAGGCCCGAGTGAGAATCGGTTGAACCAATCAGACCAAATTTATAGGGGTTTGCACCCACCTGCTGCTGAATAGCCAAACCTTTCTTGAGAGCCGGACGAATATAATCCCCTGAACTGGAGGCAAACTTTTTCTCGGCTTTTTGTCCTTCCTCGCCTTTCTCCGCTAGCTGAATATAGTGATCATAGTTTTCAAAATCGGCAAACTCATCCGCCGGAGAAAACTCGCTGCGAGTCTCACTATCGCCCTTGATCTGAGTAACCTCAACGATCGGCTCCCAACGCATACGCTGACGGGCATAGTCGGCACTGATAGGCTGACCCCGCAGAGTGGTATCGTCGAACATATAGCCCTTAGAGATATTCGAGTTATGGGGAATCGCCATAAAGCGCGCGCCCGTACTCTGCTCGGTTGCCTCCAGCCACTCCCAGAGATCCTCTGGGTACTGACTGATATCAGAACCGTAGGGGAAAAACTGACCGGCTTTATCGGCACCATCCGGAGTAATCACCACCCGATGCAGATTCGCGCCAGTCGGGATTGAAGACCACTCCCAACCAATTAAAGCGCTAAATTTGCCCGGTTGATTATGCGCATCTGCGGTCTGAATAATATCCTGCCAGGCTGCAATCGAAGTTGTGCTGGTATCACCAAAAAAGTCGACGCTATCAATATTATTGCTGCGGTCAGCCACTGGATCAGGGTGATGTTGGTCGATTGCCGGAATCGGCAGAAACCGGCCAAAGAATTCCAGACCGGTATTGTTATCAATCGCTCGCATCATCAACTTAATACCCAGCCAGCGTTTGATATTGCCTATTAGACCAAGATCCTCAAACTCAATACTGTCATTGCGCACCGCGCGCATCACACCGAGCATCTCGGCGTGATCCGAGACCACCATGAAATCCAGCGGCGTATTAATTTGCACCCGCGCTCTATTATAGGGGTGAATCACCGGCTGGCCCTTTGCCCAGCGATAGGCGGTATCCGGATCGGCACTGTGATTATTATTTAAAAAGGCATCAAAAGAGTAAGAACTGTGAACATGGGTATCGCCAAAATAGACCTGTCGGGTCTCGACAACGGGTTCTGCTACAGAGGGAAAAGTGACCGCCGCAACCGCCGTAAAAAGTATCAGGTTAACTATTTTGGGAGTGGACATTTATTTAGACCTGGTGATCACTGACAGACAATTTTCGGCGGGAAAATTCAAGAAACCCGAGAGCAAATATTTCTACCAATGTAGAGCGAATAGCCGGCTGAGAAATACCATCAATCAAAATATGAACCGTGCGACCAAATAGCACCGTGAGCAATAAAACAATTGGCACCACCAGCCACGCACTCTTGCCCGGGCGTGAGCCATAGAGCATAAAACCGGCGGCCATTAAGAACATACCGCCCAGATCACCGCGAATGGTTCCAAGTCCATCGACACGACTGGCCAGGATAGAAAAATCCGCCTCCATCTGAGTCGGCGCAAAGACAAACCCAAGGCCACCCAACAGGGCAATCAAGCCCATTAGCACGACGCCAAACCGTAAGCCTTTATCCATGCCGCTACTCCCCACTATTGTTATTATTATTTTATCTGAACTCGAGTCTAACCCATTTCCCCCAATCTGGGTATTTACTGCACCGACCCATCGACTGCTGTAAAGTGATCAAAAAACCAGCGAAGCCCCTATGCAAAAGTTCTCCAAAACCACCGGAATCTCAGTTGTGGTCGCCAATATGGTGGGTACCGGGGTATTTACTAGCCTCGGCTTTCAGCTGTTGGGTATTCAATCCTTTTTTGTCTTGATGATGCTGTGGTTTATCGGCGGTCTAACTGCACTCTGCGGCGCACTGACCTACGCCGAACTGGGCGCCAACCTGCCCCGCTCCGGCGGTGAATATAATTTTCTCTCGCGACTTTACCATCCCTGCGCCGGCTTTATCTCCGGATGGGTCTCCGCCACCGTCGGCTTTGCCGCACCAGTCGCACTGGCCGCCATGACCTTTGGCGCTTACCTATCCGCGGTGTTCCCGAATATATTACCGAGCTGGTCAGCGGTCTCACTGGTGATTCTGTTAACCGCCATACACTGCCTGTCCCGACAGACTAGCAGCAGCGTTCAGCAGGCCTTTACCGGCTTGAAGATACTCCTGATTCTGGTCTTTTGCGCAGTGATATTTATCTGGGGCGGCACCCCACAGTCGATCGATCTAATGCCTCAGGCAGGCGATAAAAAACTGTTATTAAGCGGCGCCTTTGCGGTATCACTGATCTATGTAAACTACGCCTACACCGGCTGGAATGCCGCCACCTATGTCACCAGTGAACTGGACAATCCCCAGCGCAATCTGCCCATCGTGCTGTTTGTTGGCACCGCTATAGTTATGCTGCTCTATCTATTACTTAACTTTATCTTTTTAAGTGCAGCGCCGATTTCCATCCTTGAAGGAAAATTGGAAATAGGTGTCATCGTAGCCAACCATGCACTGGGAGAAAATGCCGGTCGCGCCATGGGCGCCATGCTCGCCCTACTGCTAATCTCAACGGTTAGTGCCATGACCATGGCTGGCCCCAGAGTGCTGCAGGTTATTGGTGAAGACTTTAAGTTATTTGCTGCCCTGGCACGCAACAACAAACATGGCGTGCCTATGACGGCGATTATTTTTCAGGGACTGTTAGCCATATTATTTATTCTTAGCGCGACCTTTGAATCAGTGCTGATCTTCTCGAGCTTTGTGCTTGGGGTAAATACTCTATTCTCGGTGCTCGGTGTCTTTGTGCTGCGCTGGCGCAAGATGAATATTGCCGGAGCCTATAAAACCTTCGCCTATCCTTTTGCGCCGTTAATCTATCTGGGCGTGACTCTGTGGACTTTGGTGTATGTACTAATCTCAAGGCCGATAGAGGGTTGGATTGGGGTTGGAATGATTATTGTTGGTGCTCTGATTTATTTCCTATCCGCCGATAAAGCGCAAGATTCGGGTCGATAAATAATCCACCGTCAGCAATACTGCTTCTATGAATTCAGACTATCAACGTATCGCTGAGGCAATAGAATTTATTAATGCCCATGCAGACCAACAGCCCTCCCTTGAGGTGATTGCTGCTCAGCTCAATCTAAGTCCCTTCCACTTTCAGCGCCTGTTTAGTCGCTGGGCCGGTGTAACACCGAAAAAATATCTGCAAATTCTCACCGTCGAGCGCGCCAAGCAGCTCCTTGCCGAGGCACAGCCACTGCTGGCAGTGGCCAATGAAATTGGCTTAAGTGGCACCTCACGCCTGCACGACCACTTTGTACAACTGGAAGCGGTCACCCCCGGGGAATTTAAAAGTGGCGGTGCCGGTTTAACCATCGACTATGGTGTTTACAACAGTCCCTTTGGGAATATATTTGTCGCAGCTACGGCGCGGGGAATTTGTAAACTCTCGTTTATTGATCAGGATAAAGTAGAGCTTCATATTGATGACCTGCAAAGGCGTTGGCCGAAAGCTAGTTTGCGCAATCAGAATTCCGACAGACTTAAAATTATTGAATCTCTTTTTACCCATCAGGAACTTAAGCGCCCACTATCACTGCATGTGACTGGCACCAACTTCCAAGTCAGCGTCTGGCGAGCACTCTTGCAAATACCTGCGGGTGCCTTAACCAGTTACACACAGATTGCTGATGCGGTAGACAGACCTAAGGCCGCTCGAGCAGTCGGTACTGCGATTGGCTCAAATCCAGTGGCGTTCTTTATTCCCTGTCATCGGGTCTTACAGCAGAGTGGCAATATTGGTGGCTATCTCTGGGGGACAACCCGAAAGCACGCTATGCATGCTTGGGAGTCCGCGCGCTGTTTGTCTTGATGATGCACTTCTTGTGTCGAGTAAAATAGCCTCTGCATTCATCCTTTGTATGTCTCACACCCACTCAGGGTGACAAAGAAACCACCGTCATCCCGACAGAGCGCAGCGACGAGGGACCTCCATCAGGTTACTCATATCCTGTAAGGAGTGGCCTGCAAGAGATCTCTCACATTCGTTCGAGATGACAGATATGTTGAAGGCTAACAAGAAAGAAGGCTAAAAATTTATGATACAAATAAGTGTGACTATTCAGCAATCAAAGCACTAAGAGACTCAAGCGTCTGCGGCCCAATAAGACGGTGCAGCAAAACACCCTCACTATCTATAATAAGTGTTTCAGGAAGAACCGACACCGGCTTTAGAGACCAAAGCGCTCTTGGATCAGACTGTAAAGATGAAAACTCAATACCCAGCTTCTCAACCTGAGCCTGCAACTTCTCACCCTGCTCATTATCAAAATTAACCGCGAGAATAGTTAACTGATCTGCGTACTCCTCAGCAAAGTGATTTAGCTCAGGAATCTCCTCGCGACAGGGTGAACACCAGATAGCCCAATAATTAATCAGCGTGAGCTTACCCTGATCATTTTTAAAACTGTGACTACCGCCACCCACTAAACCTACCGAAGAGTCAGCTAGCATCCCCACCGCACCCTGCCAATAGCAAACAGAGCAATACAGATTGATTTTTAATCATTAACCATTCTCTTCATTCAGGGCTTGTTAGCCGATCGATTTTGCACTATTGTCACTCGCAAACAGCGTCTTGTAAATCGACCGACATATTGCGTTCTATGGCCTGTCGATTATCGCCGATAAGCCTATCGTACTCTGCATACCAAGGGTGGCCGACGGCCAGCTTTTCACTCATCATATCCGTCGGGCTAAGAAAATTACCCCCCAGCCAACCGACAATATCATTAAGGGTAATGCTAACTGGATCGCGAACCAGAACATACTGCCCCTTCGCAGTCTTTTCGAGAATATGCCTCTCCAACAGCATATTGCGCAACCGTCGCCAATGCTCCGCATCCAGACCCACCACAGTCAGTAGTGCTAGTCACGATAGAGGTCTGGCCCTTTTGCTGACGGCGCCAACACTGCCACAAAATAATCACCACCGCGAGCAGATCCGGCATGGCACTGCCGCGGCCCTGATAGCGGAATGTCTCGAGGCTGCGCACCAGCTCGGCACCGACCAAAATCAAAACCCAGAGCAGATAAATCCATAATAAAAATAACGGAATTACCGCGAATGCACCATATACGCTGGTATAACTGGAATGGGCCACCAGCAGACCAAATAAAGTCTTGGCTGTTTCAAACAGCGCCGTGGTAACCAATCCGCCAAAGATCGCATAGGAGGTTCGAACCTTACAGTTGGGAACCGCTATATAAAGAAGGGTAAAGGCCAGCCAGGTCAGCAACCAGGGCAGATAGGAAAAAAGAATAGCCGATACCCCAAGACTATCGACCTCATCGACAATCAATTGAAACGACACCAGATAGGTTTTCATCATCATGCCCGCCGCCAGCAGCAGCGGCCCAAGACTAAGAATCGCCCAGTAGACCAAAAATCCCGCCAGCCCTTTTCGACTGCCGGTAGTCGCCCAAATATGATTAAAGGTCTTCTCTATATTGGCCAACATCAAAAATGAAGTGACCATCAAAATAACCACACCAGCGGCGCTCAGTTTGCGCGCCTGAGATGAAAACTCCGTCAGATACTGACTTATCTCCTGACCACTGCTTGGCAAAAACTTGGAAAAGATAAAAGCCTCAACCTGCGAACCAACCTCATTAAAGGCCGGCACCAGTGAAAACATGCTGTACATCAAGGTCAGCATCGGCACTACCGCAAACAGACTCATATAAGTTAGAGCCGCGGCACTTTGCCGACAGCCATCGCGGTTAAATCGCTGCACCAGATAGCGCAGAAAATGCCCGCCGCGAACCATATGATCAGATATATTTTGCAGACCCGCTTGCAACCCATTGGTCATCGAGAAAAACTCCCATTCTGTTTAAAACCATTTGCTCGTACAATAGTCTTATTAATCATTTATAAACCTATAGGGATAAAGGATAGACGATGGCGACCATATACCACAATCCGCGCTGCTCTAAATCGAGACAAACATTAGAGCTGATAAAAAATCAGGGACTGGAACCCGATGTAGTGCTCTATCTGGAAACACCGCTCAGTGCGCAAACTATAGCAACCCTATTAAAAAAGCTCGGCATTAGCGCCCGTCAATTATTGCGCCGTGGCGAACAGGCCTACAAAGAGCAGAACCTTGCTGACAATAGTCTGTCAGAGACCCAGCTTATTCAAGCCATGGTCGAATTCCCAAAATTAATTGAACGGCCAATTGTCGTCAGTGGCGACCGAGCCATGATTGGCCGCCCCCCAGAACAGGTAATGGAGATACTTTAATGTCAGAAGCAACATCGGAAAAGACAGCCCCCTATATTTTAGTCCTTTACTACAGCCGTAACGGCCATGTTAGAAAACTCGCCGAAGAGATTTCTCTGGGCGTTGAAGCTGGCGGTATGGAAGCGCGACTGCGCACAGTGCCCGCGGTCTCAACTGTTTGCGAAGCCACTCAAGAGGATATTCCCGACAGCGGCGATATTTATTGCAGCGAAGAGGATCTGGCCAATTGCAGCGGCCTGTTGATGGGCAGCCCGACTCGCTTTGGCAATATGGCCGCACCGTTAAAATACTTTATCGACGGCACCGCAGGTCTGTGGATGAATGGCAGCTTAATTAATAAACCAGCCGGCGTCTTTGCCTCGACCTCGAGCATGCATGGCGGTCAGGAGAGCACCTTGCTATCCATGATGGTTCCGCTTTTACATCATGGCATGGTGGTCGCTGGAATCCCCTATTCCGAGCCAAGCCTGCACAGCACCATGAGTGGCGGCACACCCTACGGCGCCACCCATGTCGAGAACGATAACCTGAGCACCGATGAAAAAAATCTCTGTCAGACTCAGGGCAAACGTATAGCCCAACTGGCCACCCAACTTAATAAACCCTAAGGCAGATTAACTTGACCACTGAACTTAAACTCTCGATCAGCAGATTTCTAACCCGCGGCAGTTATGCACTGTTAATACTGACCATTGCGGTTAATTTGTGGACGGAAAATGCACCCTGGGCGGCTTTTCTTTTCTTTCTAATACCGCTGCTTATTTTTCTTCCCGGAATGATTGCCGATACCGTCCGCAACCTTATCTGGATGGGCTTTGCCCTGCTGATGTATTTTGTCATTGTGGTCTACAAGCTG
The DNA here is from genome assembly GCA_943846685.1 of uncultured Pseudomonadales bacterium. GTDB lineage: Bacteria > Pseudomonadota > Gammaproteobacteria > Pseudomonadales > Porticoccaceae > HTCC2207. The sequence continues at coordinate 819,321 of OX044363.1, read as the reverse complement.
AGTGTTCCCGAACCTCTGGCCCTGGATATAGCTGAACTGGTTTTAACCACTGTACTGTTCAGTGCTTCGATGTTTTATGCACGCATCAGACAGACAAATAATCTATAACTACTAACTGATATAGTGACACTGCAACCGAAAAGGAATCCAAATGAGTGAGAAAATAGGCTTTATACGAAGGTTTTTCAGGTTTATCGGCAAAGTCGTCAATGTTATTCGCCATCTGATCAGCCTCGCTTTTCTACTTCTCTTTATTATCATTATTGGCGGTATGTTTGCCGATGATATTCAGCCAATCCCCGATAAAGGCGCGCTCTATTTAGCACCTAGCGGGATACTGGTTGACCAGCGATCCTATATTGATCCCTTTACCCAGGCACTCTCGCAAACCGATCAACGGGATGCCGAAACCCTGGTCAGAGATATAGTCGATGTTCTCGACCATGCCCAGTACGACGAGCGTATCACCCATATTCTGCTCGACACCAACTATCTGGCCGGTGGCGGCATCGCCAAACTGGAAGAAATCAGCAGCGCCCTGCAACGCTTTAAGAAAAGCGGCAAGCCTATTATCGCGATTGGCGACAATTTCTCTCAGCAGCAGTACTTTCTCGCTGCCCACGCCGACGAAATCATTATTAACCCGATGGGCAGAATTATGCTCACCGGCTTTGGCTCTTATAACAGTTACTATAAAGAGGCGCTGGATAAGCTTAAGGTCAATATGCATATCTTTAGAGTCGGCAAATATAAGAGTGCAGTTGAGCCCTATATGTCCAACAGTATGTCCGACGAATCGCGGGCCGATCGCACCGAACTTCTGGGCTCGCTGTGGAAGTACTACACATCTCAGGTAGAGCACCTACGCGGCCTTCCCACCGGCGCTATCGACGACCTGGTCAACAATATGCACAGCAGGTTGGCCGCTGCCAATGGTGATATCTCAGCACTGGCATTGGATCAGGGCCTAGTCGATCAAGTTGCCACAAGAAGTGAAACTCACAGCTATCTTGAGCAGATACTGCCAACCGCCAACGGTGACTTTGCCAGTATTTCAATGCCCGCCTATCTCAACCATATCAAGCTCAGCAAACTAAAATCAGTCGATAAAACCAAACCCAAAATAGCACTGGTTGTCGCTAGCGGCACCATTATTGATGGCAACCAACCCGAGGGCACCGTGGGTGGTGACACCATCGCTAATATCTTTAGCGAGATACGCGATGACGATCAGGTTAAAGCCGTAGTCCTGCGCATAGACAGCCCCGGCGGCAGCGCCTTTGCCTCGGACGTAATCCGCGATGCCATCGCCGCAACCCGCAAAAATAATATTCCTGTAGTTGTCTCCATGGGCAGCTATGCCGCTTCCGGAGGTTACTGGATCGCCACTGAATCTGATCTTGTGTTCGCCATGTCGACCACCATCACCGGATCGATTGGCGTCTTTGGTGTTATTCCAACCTTTGAAGACTCCTTAAAAGCCCTGGGCATCCACTCCGACGGGGTGGGTACTACCAATATTTCCGGGATGTTTCAGCTCGATCAACCGATGAGCCCAGAAGTTGGGATGATTATGCAATCCGGGGTGGAGAACGTTTACACACGTTTCTTGAAGCTGGTCGCCAATGCGCGCAACTCAACCCCTAGCGATATTCATAAAATTGCCCAGGGTCGGGTTTGGACTGGCGAGAAAGCTCTGCAGTTAGGCCTGGTCGATGAGCTCGGCGACCTTAACGATGCGATTAAAAGTGCCGCAACACTGGCAGGAATCAGCAACTATAAAGTCGACTATCGACGTAAAAACTTGAGCTTTATCGAACAGGTGATGATGGAGATTAATGGCAATATCAGCGCGGCTGTAACCGCTATGGGTGTTAACAGTTGGTTGCCGGAGAGTTTGCAGAATCAGGTTGTGAAGGTGTTGAAGCCACTGGAGATTTTGAATACTTTAACGGACCCTAGGGGTATCTATCTGTATTGCGACGACTGTCCAGATTAGGACGAGATTCCTCGTCGCTTTGCTCTGTCGGGATGACAACGTTCTGTCATTTCGAACTCTTTCACTGTCATTTCGACCAGAGGGAGAAATCTGATGGAGGTCCTTCGTCACTGCGTTCTGTCAGGATGACGGTGGTTTCTTTGTCATCCCTGACGCTTGTCATCTCGAACGAATGTGAGAGATCTCTAGATCCCTCCTCGCTCTGCTCTGTCCGGATGACATAGAAAAACCCAACTGGGGCCAAAGCTAAAGCTCCAAAACACCCTTAACAAACGGCAGCGTCAATCGGCGCTGCTCACGCAGAGAAACCGCATCCAACTTCTCTAGGGACTCCATCAGCACATGTGTATTGCGCGGCAATCTATGCAATAGAAACAGCGCCACATCATCAGAGAGATAGAGACCCAAGCCACTGGCTCGATGCTGCAATAAACGACGCAGATCAGCGTCCTTGTAATCCACCAACTGCAGAGAAATTCCCGACTTTAAACGCGACAGTAAATCCTCTAACACCACCTCTAATAAATCCGGCAAGGTATGAGCGGCAATAATTAAACGCGTGCCAGACTCATTGCAGAGATTAAAGAAATTAAATAACGGCTCCTGCCATTCCTCACGCCCAGCCACCTCTTCCAAATCGTCGAGACAGACAATATCGGAGGACTCCAAACCCTGCAGAACCTGCTCCGCCGGGTAATCACACAACTCTTTTAACGGCAGATAAATAGCCGCTCCACTCGCGGGACGCAGTGAATGGGTTTGACAGAGCGCCTGCAATAAATGCGACAGGCCGGTGCCTGAAGAACCACATATATAAGCGTATTGCTTACCCTCATCCTGCAACAACATCTTAGCCAGATGCTGTGGCGTTCCATTGGGGGCATAAAAATTATCGAAGGTAGCCTGGTTATCTAACTTGATACCCAAACTCAACTGCTGAAAATCATTCACTTGGCAATCCAATCAAATTCTAAATTTCCGCTGAACCGCGCCGCTTGGGAAGTCTGGTTTTCCAGACGACCACTGCGCGCCAACGCTGACTCGAGCAGATCAACACCGCCCTCAATATCCAGAGTTAAGAAAAGCTTATCGCCCTTAACTGCAAATACATTTAAAGACTGCACCAGCTCCAGCTTCTGCAGCTGTGATAGCACCGCCTGATAATCGCTGAACGAATCGACCCGATTGATCTGTACCACCAACTCACTGGTATCGGTCTGGGGAATATAGGTGAACTGCGCCGAGAGGCTATCAACCAGACCATTGACTGCCAAAGGCACAAATAACCCAGTGGTCTCGGCACGCACATCATTAAAGCCGCGCTGATCACCCACCTGATACATCCAGGCGCCGCGAGCTTCACCGGTGGCCGTGGTAAAGAAACGCAACAGCACCCAGCCATCCGCTTGATAGCGCTGGGATGCAGCCTCAATCGCCTTCTCCTGTAGGCCCCAAGCCTCATTTACCGAAAGCGAAAGCTGATCTTCGAGATCAAAATCCGGCAGTCGGTAGGGCATACCTCGATCCTGCATAAGACCCTCAAACTGCTGAGTAAATTCAGGTAACGTCTGATCGCTGACAAACTTGCGACCGCTCTGGGGATCATCGCGCACAATCCAAATCAATAGCTTGGGTCGATCAGAGGGAAGTAACGGCAACTGTGCCCAGCGGATTAAATAATCAATCGCCTGACGGGAAAAACTCACCTGCAAACTGGTTTTGGCTGGCTCGCCCTGCTCGGCAGGTAAACTTTTATAGCCTACCCCAGCAACGTAATTGTCAGTATTACTTACCGCTTCCTGAATACCTGGCACTTGCATAATGTTGCTATTACCGGTTAATTTGACCAGCACCTGAGCAAGGGCATCTCGCACGCCAGATTTTCGCGATTGCTCTGTTTGGTCCGCAACAGAAACTTGTCCACTATAGAGTCCAGAGACTTCTTCAGCGGTCACTTCAGTCGGCACATAGGCGCAAAAAAGGCTAAAAACCAAAATAAATGTCCGTTTCAACGGTTTTTCTCCAAAAAATTTGCAACATTATATCAGTGCTTGATGAAAAGTAGGCCCACTGCATCTAAAATAGCCGGTCAACAACGGAAGCCAATGCCATGACAGAAAATACTAAATCATTAAGCTATAAAGATGCAGGCGTCGATATCGATGCGGGCAACGCACTTATCGAAAAAATTAAAGGTGCCGCAAAACGCACACGCCGACCAGAAGTAATGGCAGGCTTGGGTGGATTTGGCGCACTCTTCGAATTACCCACTGGCTACACTCAGCCAGTACTGGTTTCCGGAACCGACGGCGTAGGCACAAAATTGCGCCTGGCACTGGATCACAACAAACATGACAGCGTCGGTATTGACCTGGTCGCCATGTGCGTCAACGACCTGATTGTCTGTGGTGCCGAGCCACTGTTCTTCCTCGACTACTACGCCACTGGCAAACTCGAGATCGATACTGCCGCCGCCGTAGTTAACGGTATTGCCGATGGCTGTGAACTCTCCGGATGTTCCCTGATCGGTGGTGAGACTGCTGAGATGCCCGGTATGTACGAAGGCGAAGATTACGATCTCGCCGGATTCTGTGTCGGCATTGCCGAGAAATCAGAACTGATCGACGGCACTAAAGTGGCTGTCGGCGACAAGCTGATCGGCCTGTCTTCAAGCGGCCCTCACTCCAATGGCTACTCATTAATCCGCAAAGTACTGGAAGTCACCGGCACCGATCCAGCGGTTGAACAGCTCGATGGTGTACCGCTTATCGACCTGCTGATGGAACCAACCCGCATCTACGTTAAGCCCCTGCTTGAGCTGATTAAAAACTCTCAGGTCAATGCACTGGCCCATATTACCGGCGGCGGACTCTTGGAAAATATTCCCCGCGTTCTGCCAGACAACGCCAAAGCCGTTATAGATACTCAAGCCTGGAAGCGTCCAGTGGTATTTGACTGGTTGCAGAAAGGCGGCAATATCGACGAGCATGAAATGCACCGCACCCTAAACTGTGGTGTTGGCATGGTTATCTGTGTTCCAGCTGATAGAGCCCAGGAAGCGTTGGATATGTTAGCTGCCAGCGGAGAGACTGCGTTTGAATTGGGTAGCATCTCTGAACTGGCCGCCGGCGAAGAGCAGGTGCAACTGGTTGGGCTCAAATAATGACTGATCACTCGACGCGCAAGCGACGAATAGTAGTCCTGATATCTGGCGGCGGATCCAATCTGCAGTCATTTATCGACGCCTGCGCCGACGGCACATTAAACGCCGACGTGGTCGCCGTTATCAGCAATAAAGCCGGCGTTAAAGGGCTCGAAAGAGCCGCTAACGTCGGTATCCCAAATATTATCCTCGATCACAACAGCTTTGAATCACGCGCTGAATTTGATCAGTCGCTCGGTGATGTCATCGAAAGCTTCTCCCCAGACCTAATTATTCTGGCCGGCTTTATGCGTATTCTCACGCCACAGTTTGTAAATCGCTTTATCGGTCAACTGATGAACATCCACCCCTCGCTGCTGCCAAAATATCCCGGTCTGCACACTCACCAGCGCGCAATAGATGCCGGTGACAGTGAAGCTGGTGCAACCGTGCACTTTGTAACAGCGGAACTCGACGGTGGCCCAGCGATTGTTCAGGCCCAGGTGCCGGTATTAAAAAATGACAGCGCAGACGCACTGGCAACCCGAGTATTAGAATTTGAACATCAGATATACCCTCTGGCTGCCGAGTGGTTCTGTCAGGGGCGCATAGAACTCAGAGATGGCGATGTTCTCTTCGACAACCAATTGCTGCCGGTCGAAGGGGTTAATATAGAGATACATGAAAAAACTTAATTTAGAACATTCTATTAATTTGGTACTCTAACCACATCAGTAAATAATCCCGAGGTCAAAATGGTCCAACCGTCCAACATATTTGCAATCACTGCACATAATATGGGCCTGACAAAACTGCTTTTACCTCTGCTGCTGGTTATTGGCAGCTCAGCATTTGGCAACCAGCTTTCCAGCCAAACTGCCAGTCAAAACAGCAGCCAACCAGAATCACCGATCAACCTCTACCACGCAAACTACTCCGCCAAATTTAGCGGCCTCAATATACAAGCCGTACAAAAGCTCGAAGAAATCGAACCCGGCGTTTACCGCGAAAGCCTCTCGGCAAAAAACTTTATCGGCAAGGTTAAGGAGCAAAGCACCTTTACCCTAACCCCGGACCAGCAATTGAGTCCCACTCAATACAGCTACAAACGCTCAGTGTTTGGCCGAGACCGCTCGGAAGTTCAGAGTTTCGACTGGCAGAACAGCCTGGTGCAATATAAAAAAGAGGACAGCGCCAACAGCCAGTTGGATCTTGAAACCGGCTATCTGGATATGATCACCCATCGACTGCAACTGCGCCGTGACCTTAACGCCGGCAAACAAGTTTTTTCCTACCCGGTTATTTCTCGGGGTAAACTGAAGCAGTACGATTACAGAGTGGTCTCCAAACAAATTCTGCAGACTGCCATCGGCCCGTTAAATACAGTTAAAGTTGAAAGAGTGACCGACGATGACAAGAAAAAAGTCAACGTCTGGTTGGCCTGTGACTGGGACTACCTGATTGTTAAACTAGAGCAGTCAAAAGGCAAAGACAGTCATTATCTGGAACTGCTCGATGCTGTGATAAACAATAAAAAATTAACCCCACTGGCAAAAACTGACGAGAAGCAACTATGAATCGCCCACGTAAACCCTCTGGTTCAAACCCAGCACTTATTATTGGCACATTGATAGCAGTCGCTATAGTCGTTGGAGTTATTTACCAATCACAGTCGACGCCAGATGAAGACCTCGAGTTGGTCGCAATACCAGAACAGCAAGTTGAACCAGTGGTTCAAGCCCCGGTGGTACCAGAAGCGGTAATCCCCAGTGCGCCGGAACCAGAGCCCGAACCTCAACCAGAGCCACAGAAAAATCTGGTCTCCAAACCGCCAGAACTACCCGGCCTAGACAACAGCGACGACTTTGTTCGTGAACGCCTACTGCTAATTAACAGCAAAAAAGAATTTTCAAACTGGGTAAAAGCTGACGACCTAGTCAGACGAAGCGCCAGCTATCTCGACGGCCTCTCCAATGGCGTCATGCTATCCAAGATATTCCCTCTAACCCCGCCAGAGGGAGCATTTACCACCCATAAAAGCGATGGCAGCATCTGGTTAAATGCCGGAAACTACGAGCGCTACAACCGCACTATTAATGCCATTGCCAATACAGATATGGCCTCGATAGCCAAGATGTTTCACTTCTCGCGACCCTTATTAGAAGCGGCATTTGCAGAGATGGGCTACAACCCACGACAGATGGACGGCATTGTTCTTCAAGCCATAGATGTGATTTTGGCCGCGCCAATTATTGTCGAGCCGATTAAACTCACCAGAGAATCCGTGGTTTATAAATTTGCCGACCCCGCTCTGGAAGCACTGCCGCCATTGCAAAAGCAGCTGCTTAGAATCGGACCCAACAATACCAAGCACCTGCAGAAACAAGCCTATGCTCTGCAGCAGGCACTTCTAAATCCTTAAGAGCTAAACCCTTAAACGCTAAAGCCATAAATCGATAGCGAAAAAAAACCTGGGCAATTAACCCAGGTTTTTTTTGTATCTGAATAACGCCAACTGGCTGTTATCTAGGTCTTTGGCAATGTAACGCCCGTCTGCCCCTGATACTTACCACCGCGATCGGCATAGGAAGTGTCACAGACCTCATCGGACTCAAAGAACAGCATCTGAGCAACACCCTCATTGGCATAAATCTTCGCCGGAAGATTTGTCGTGTTAGAGAATTCCAGAGTGACATGACCCTCCCACTCAGGCTCAAGGGGCGTAACATTAACAATAATGCCGCAGCGGGCATAAGTAGACTTACCCAGACAAATGGTCAACACCGAGCGTGGGATGCGGAAGTACTCCACGGTTCGCGCCAGAGCAAAAGAGTTGGGCGGGATAATGCAGTAGTCACCGGTCATATCCACAAAAGAGTCATTATCAAAGTTTTTCGGATCCACCGTCTTCGAGTGGACATTGGTAAAAACCTTAAACTCATTGGCACAGCGAACATCGTAGCCATAGCTAGATGTACCGTAAGAAATCACCCGATCATCACCGGAGTAACGCACCTGCCCCGCCTCAAATGGTTCAATCATTTGCTGCTGCTCTGCCATACGGCGAATCCAGTGATCTGACTTAATGCTCATTGATTAATCTCTTTTTTAATTTGGTCGTGATGAGTTTGCAGCAAAAGGCCGCAACTCATAAAAAGTGCAGCCGGTATGATACCGATTTACGCGGGTTGGGCAAGGGGAAGTCTAGGAGGCCGTCATCCCAGCATAAGATCGTCATACTGGCGCAGGCCAGTATCTATTGATCTGCAAGAGGTCCCAGCCTCCTAGTGGCGCTGAAAGACTATCATCTCGTCTATAAGAGTATCGCCGTCATCATCAATGGTTAGCGTCAATGTATCCGCCGCAACATCAGTAAAAACATCCGGCGCACCAATACCCACAAAGTCGGTTAGACCGGCGCTACCGTTGTTATCAAAGGTCTGGGTGATGGTGAGTAAGCCGGTACTCTCATCGCGGGCATAGGTGCCTAGCTCCATACCTGACATTAGCTCAGGGTTATCGCGATCGACCTCAGCGTGAAAGTATATACCATTGTCGAAGAAGGCAATCATCAACAATTCTGCATCTGTAGTAGTGCTAATCCAGGCACCTAGAATACCTTCTGAATCAATTTTTCTTAACCCAAAAGCACCATCGCTGATACCATCATTATTATCGTCGGGACCAAACATAAGAGAGCCTGATGACTGCGGTAAAATCCTTAACGATGAACCATTGTCGCCCGAAAAATCACTTAGTCCGGCATCACCATTATTATCCAAAAACTGTGTAGCTGTTGTCTCTCCAAGACCAATATAGGTAAAACTACCCCATTCCATTCCGGATATAGCATTGGGCTCAGTCTCATCAACCTCTGCATGCAGATAGGTACCGTCCTCAAAAAAACTCAGCAGAAAGAGATCAAGCTGCGTTGGACTAGCAATTTCCCAAGTACCTATCAAAGCGCTACCAGTTATAGGTTGAGGATCAGAAGAGAGGGCTCCAGAGGCAGAAAGGCCTGCTACAAGATTAACCAGAGTAGTCACCACATCAATAAGTTCCAAACGAGGATCATCTTGCCCGCCATTAGCAATCATTGTTCTTACTGCGGTTGATAACTCAAATACAGATACTGAAACATCAAAATCCAATATCACAGCGTTTTGCTTAGAAATATCAGTAATTGAAATACCATTGCTAGGATTGCCATCTTTATCTAGCGACTGAAGAAGCCGGCTAATATTGATAACTATAGGATGAGAGATATCATCTGTATCAGCCATATCCAAAGGCGTCACTACTTGTTCAGCGGGTATAGATGGAAACTCCAAGTCACCAATAAAAAACGTCACTGTCTCACCGGGGAAATAGTTAAATTCACCGCGCGAATTGGTCACGCCATTTTGGGTTTCGGTTCGGTAGCCGATATTGATCACTGGGCTATCGACAAAAGTACCGGTAGAAGTAGGGTTTGAGCTGCCGCCACCGCCGCCGCAGCTGGCTAGTATGGTGAAAAAAGTGACTGTAATAAGTAGATTGATCGTCATGTTTTTACATCCTGTAAAAGTTAAGTAAGTCCGTTTTAAGCGATCGAGAATTTAGATTAACAGCGGAAAAATTTGAAAGCAAACTGCTTATTTGTCATTTCGACCAGCGGGAGAAATCTCCAGGAGATCCCTCGTCGCTTCGCTCTGTCGGGATGACACGCTCCTGTCATTCTGAACGAATGTGAAGAATCTCTTGATGTCTGCCCAGATCCTTCGGCTTCGCTCAGGATGACATAAATAAGCTCTTCCGGGATGACTTAAAAGCGCTCTGTCGATATGACTTAAAAGAGCTACTCAAAAACAATTTCCGGCCCACTATCACTGCCTTCACTCGCCAACTGCTCCAGCACTTTTCGCGCAATCTCACGGTAACTCTGGGCAATTTTACCCTCAGGCTCAGCCGCAACCGAAGGCACCCCCTGATCACCGCGCTCGCGGATACTTCTATCCAACGGTAGGCTTCCCAGCAGTTCAGTGCCGTACTGCTCAGCAACCGTCTCGCCGCCACCAGTGCCAAAAATTGAATCTTCATGGCCGCAGTTACTGCAGATATGCACAGCCATATTTTCAACAATACCCAGCACCGGGATTTTCACCTTGGTAAACATCTCGATACCTTTTCGGGCATCCAGCAACGCAATATCCTGAGGCGTAGTCACAATCACCGCACCAGCTACTTCAGCCTTTTGCGCCAGCGTTAACTGAATATCACCGGTGCCCGGCGGCATATCCACCACCAGTACATCAAGCTCACCCCAGTTGGTCTGGGTCAGTATCTGTTGCAGCGCGCCACCGGCCATGGGCCCGCGCCATGCCATGGGGGTCTTATCGGTAACCAGATAGCCCATCGACATGGTTTTCAGTCCGTGGGCGACAATCGGCATAAAGGATTTTCCATCTGGGGACTCCGGACGCTGACCCTCTGGTACACCAAACATCATAGCCACACTGGGGCCGTAGATATCAGCATCCAGCAAGCCGACCTTTTTACCTTCGGCCTGCAATGCCAGCGCGAGATTGGCCGCAGTTGTGGATTTGCCTACGCCGCCTTTTCCCGAGGCCACTGCAATAATTTTTTTCACTTGATCCAACACTAAATAGCTCCAAATATATTCTTAACTGCCTGTTTTACGCCCGCTTAAACGGCTCAGGTCAATTGCCTATGAAAAGTTAGCGCAAAATCGCTATAATCGCGCGCTATTAAAAGCCTTAACAAGAAACCTTACCATGTCATCAAAACGTCAGATCCTGGTCACTAACGCGCTTCCCTATGCCAATGCAGCATTGCACCTTGGTCATGTTCTGGAATATACCCAAACCGATGTCTGGGTTCGCTTCCAGAGAATGCGCGGGCACGAATGTTACTACCTTTCTGCGGACGATGCTCATGGAACTGCGATTATGCTCAAGGCTGATGAGAAAGGCATTAGCGCCGAGCAACATATTGCCGATATGCGCGCCATCCACGAGGCCGACTTTAAAGATTTTCTGATCAGTGTGGATAATTACCACACCACTCACTCGGAGGAAAACCGCGAGTTCTCCGAGCTAATTTACAACCGCTTAAATGCCAATGGCCATATTGCCAAGCGCGATATCACTCAGGCTTTTGATCCGGAGAAAAATCTGTTTTTGGCCGACCGCTATATCAAAGGCACCTGTCCAAAATGTAAAACCGAAGACCAGTACGGCGATAACTGCGAGGCTTGCGGGGCAACCTATTCACCCACCGACCTGATCAATCCAGTATCGGCAATCTCCGGGGCCACCCCCATCGAGAAAGAGTCGACCCACTACTTCTTTAAGCTGCCCGAGTTTACCCAGTTCCTGAAAGATTGGACGCGCAGTGGCGCAGTGCAGCCTGAAGTCGCCAACAAACTTGGCGAGTGGTTGGACAGCGGATTGCAGGAATGGGATATCAGCCGCGATGCACCCTACTTTGGTTTTGAAATTCCCGATGCCCCGGGCAAGTACTTCTATGTATGGCTGGATGCGCCAATAGGCTATATGGCCAGCTTTAAAAATCTCTGTGACCGCGAGGGCATGGATTTTGATCACTACTGGAATAAAGACTCCAAGACCGAGCTGTACCATTTTATCGGCAAGGATATCGTCAACTTCCACGCGCTGTTCTGGCCAGCCATGTTGAGCAGTGCTGAGTACCGCACCCCGACTAAAATCTGCGTTCACGGTTTTGTGACGGTCAACGGCAAGAAGATGTCCAAATCCCGCGGCACCTTTATCAATGCGCGCTGCTATCTGGATCATCTCAACCCGGAATATCTGCGTTATTACTACGCCTCTAAACTGTCCGGCTCAGTGGAAGATATCGACCTCAACCTCGAAGACTTCCAGCAGAAGGTCAACAGCGACCTAGTCGGCAAGGTGGTAAATATCGCCAGCCGCTGCGCCAAGTTTATTGCCAATGGTAATGATGGCGTGCTCTCGGCGAATATTGAAAACCCCGAGCTCTGGGCTCAGGTCAGCGGCGCGGCAGACAGCATTGCCGAGCACTATGAAAACCGCGACTTCAGTAAAGCGATTCGCGAGATTATGGCGCAGGCCGATGCCGCCAATGAATATATTGCCGGCAAAGAACCCTGGAAACTCAACAAGCAGGATGGCAAGCAGCAGGAAGTTCAGGATATTTGCTCGCTGGGTATTAATCTGTTCCGCGTGATTCTTACGTACCTTAAACCTGTGTTGCCAGCGATGACCGCCGCGGGTGAAGAGTTCTTAAATGACAGCCTGAACTGGGACAGCGTTCAGCAGCCATTGACTGATCACAAAATTGAAAAGTTTAAACCTCTGATGCAGCGCATCGAAAAAGATAAGGTCGACGCTATGGTTGAAGCCAGTAAAGAAGAAGCTGCCCAGGCAGCCGCTAAACCACTCGAAGGCCCACTCGCCGACGAAACTCTTAACCGAGAACCTATAGCCGAAGAGATAACCTTTGATGACTTTATTAAAGTCGACCTGCGTGTGGCACTGATTGTTAAAGCCAACCATGTCGAAGGCGCAGAAAAGTTACTGCAACTAATCTTGGATATTGGCGGCGAAACGCGCAATGTATTCTCCGGCATCAAGTCATCCTACAAACCCGAAGATCTTGAGGGACGGCTGACAGTGATGGTCGCCAACCTGGCACCGCGCAAAATGCGCTTTGGCATATCCGAAGGTATGGTGCTGGCGGCAGGGGATAAAAAAGGTATCTACCTGCTTGAGCCGCACAGTGGCGCGCAGCCGGGACAGCGAGTAACTTAATTACGTAGCAGTTAGTTAAGACTTTCGAGACTGCTACTTATTACTAAAAGAACTAAAAACACACTCTATATATGTTGAATAGAACTAGTTGATTCCACGATAATAGAGCCCTTAAACCCTTTACACGTGTACAGAACATGCAAGAATTTGCAGTTATTCTGGTCAGTTCCATTCTGATCAACAACTATGTACTGGTACAGTTCCTCGGACTCTGTCCGTTTATGGGCGTGTCCAACAAACTCGAGTCAGCCATAGGTATGGCCGCGGCCACCACCTTTGTACTGACATTGACCGCCATGGCCAGCTATATAGTCAACGCTCTGGTACTCGAGCCCCTGGATCTAATCTACCTGCGCACCATCGCCTTTATTCTGGTGATTGCCGCCGTTGTGCAGTTCACCAAAATGTTTATCGAAAAGACCAGCCCGCTGCTCTACCGCGTGCTCGGTGTATTCTTACCGCTGATTACCACCAACTGCGCCGTACTCGGCGTAGCACTTCAGAACACCTCGAAAGACCTTAACTTTGTGCAGTCATCGTTGTATGGCTTTGGCGCTGGCGCGGGTTTTTCTCTGGTACTGATATTTTTCTCGGCAATGCGTGAGCGTCTCGCCTCTGCAGATGTCCCGGTTTCGTTTCGCGGAGCTGCCATTGCAATGATCACCGCAGGACTTATGTCACTGGCCTTTATGGGATTCAGTGGACTCGTTTAAATGATCGAACTTATCAGCCAAAACCCAATACTTGCCGCACTGGTCGCACTTGTAGGACTAGCCATCTTATTTGGCGCCCTGCTCGGCTTCGCCGCGGAAAAATTTAAAGTCGAAGGCGACCCGATTGTCGAACAGCTCGACGAACTACTGCCCCAGACCCAATGCGGCCAATGTGGTTTTCCCGGCTGCCGCCCCTATGCAGAATCTATTGCCAATGGCGACGATATCAACAAGTGTCCTCCCGGCGGCCAGTCAACGATCAATGCCATCGCCAACTTACTTGATGTTCCGGCGCCGGAACTGGATGCCGAACACGGTGAAGAGAGCGAAGTAAAAACCGTTGCCTATATTCGCGAAGACGAATGTATCGGCTGCACCAAATGTATTCAGGCCTGCCCGGTAGACGCGATTCTCGGCGCGGCAAAATTAATGCACACCGTAATTGCCGATGAATGCACTGGCTGTGACCTCTGCGTTGAGCCCTGCCCGGTAGACTGTATCGATATGCTGCCGGTGGAAGAAACTATTGCCGACTGGCGCTGGTCAATTCCCGTCCAACCTGGACAGCCCGGACAGATGATTGCCACCGACAGACGCGGCGAGCTAGAAAACCAATCAACCAGTGGAGATGCCGCATGAACAAAACCTGGGTAACACCGGGCGGCGTGCACCCTCCGGAAAACAAACTTCAGTCTGTGACTCAGGGCATTGGCCAACTGCCTATACCTGAAACACTGGTAATACCCCTTAGCCAACATATTGGTGCGGCGGCTATTCCCTGTGTTGAAGTCGGCCAGAGCGTGCTTAAAGGTCAGGTTATCGCCAAGCCTGCAGGCGTGGTGAGTATCCCTATGCATGCGCCGACCTCTGGAACAGTCAGCGCAATCGAGCATCGGCCTATCGCCCACTCCTCAGGCATGCTCGCGCCCTGCATCGAGATCACCAGCGATGGTGCCGACACCTGGATTGAGCATGAAGGCATCAGTGACTACGAACATATCTCACCCACTAAACTGGTAGAGATGGTCGGCAATGCCGGTATCTCCGGTATGGGCGGCGCAGGTTTTCCCTCAGCGGTAAAACTCAATCCCGGTCGTCAGCGCCCCATAGACACACTGATTGTTAATGCCACCGAGTGCGAACCCTATATCACCGCCGATGACTCTGCGATTCGCGAGCGCGCCGCAGAAATTGTTGAGGGCATCAAAATCCTCAGCGCCATTCTCGGCCACCCACACCATATTATGATCGGTATCGAAGACAACAAACCGGAAGCCATCGAAGCACTGGCGCCCCATATTGAAGGCACCGGTATTTCGGTTGTGGTATTCCCGACCAAATACCCCTCCGGCGGTGAAAAGCAGCTGATCTATATCCTTACCGGCCAAGAACTGCCCTCCGGCAAACTGCCCGCAGATATAGGTATGGTATGTATCAATATAGGTACCACCTACGCCATTAAGCGCGCAATTATCGACGGTGAGCCACTGGTCTCCAGAGTCACCACCGTCACCGGTGATGCCGTGGGTATCCAGCGCAACTACGACACCTTGATCGGCACACCGGTCAGCCATCTGCTGAGCCACAATAAATACGATCAACAGGCCGGTGGCCGCGTAGTGATGGGCGGCCCGATGATGGGCTTTACCCTGCCCTCCGCAGAAGTGCCCATAGTCAAAACCACCAACTGTATTCTGGCACCCAGTTACGCCGAAATTCCCGATGACGAACCGGCCCAGCCCTGTATTCGCTGCGGCATGTGCGCCGAAGCCTGCCCCGCCTCACTGCTGCCACAGCAGCTGTTTTGGTATGCCCAGGCTCAGGACCATGAACGTCTGGAAGCGCACAATCTATTCGACTGTATTGAATGCGGTGCCTGCTCCTATGTCTGCCCGAGCAATATTCCACTGGTGCAGTACTACCGTGCCGCCAAAGGTGAAATACGCCATGCTCAGGATGAAAAAGTAAAAGCTGATCATGCCCGCGAGCGCTTTGAATTCCACAAAGAGCGTATTGAACAGGCCGAGCGCGAGAAAGAAGAGAAACGCGCTGCACGCCGTGAAGCGGCACTTAAAGCTAAGGCCAATCCGCCAGCCGCTGACAAGACCGATGGCGCATCTGGCAAAAAAGCAGAAGCAAAGCCTAGCTCCTCAGCCGCGGATATTATTGCCGCCGCTCAGGCCCGTGCCGCCGCCAAACAGGCCAGCCCGGAAGATCAGCAAGCCAAGCTCGAGCGCACTATCGCCGCCACCGAACAACGTTTAATTGTCGCCGAAGAAAAACTTGCCGAAGCCATAGCCAGTGACAGCGACAAACAGGCCGTATTCAGTGCCGCCGTCGAAAACACCCGACAGAAACTGCAGCAATCAAAAACCAAACTCGCGGAGCTGACAGCATAATGGCATTTAAACAGGTCACCTCACCCCACGCCCACAGCGCGCAGAGCACCTCCAAGGTTATGCAGCTAGTCATCTGGGCCACAGTGCCAGGCATACTCGCACTGACCTGGCAGTTTGGTTGGGGCAGCCTAATCAATGTCGTTATCGCCTCAGTCACTGCACTTATCTGCGAAGCCATTGTTGTCAAAATGCGTGGGCGTTCGGTCGCCTTTTACCTCAGCGACTACAGCGCCCTGGTCACCGCCCTATTACTGGCACTCTCCCTGCCACCACTGGCACCCTGGTGGATCATTGTTGTCGGCACCGTATTCTCAATAGTCGTCGCCAAGCAGCTCTATGGCGGCCTCGGCTACAACCCGTTTAATCCAGCAATGGTTGGCTATGTCGTTCTGCTGATCTCATTCCCCATCCAGATGACCACCTGGGTCGCACCACTGGCACTATTGCCAGAAGGTATCTCCCACCCTGGATTAGTCGAATCACTACAGATCGTCTTTGGCAGTATCAATCCCGTCGACGGCGTCACCGGCGCCACCCCGCTGGATATGTTTAAGCACAGCAGTGGCTTGCTAGTCGATCAGGTCTACGAACGCGAACCCCTGTTTAACCTGGCAATGTTTGCCGGTGCCGGCTGGGAATGGGTCAATATCGCCTTTCTGGCTGGCGGTTTAATACTGCTATCCAACCGTATCTTTACCTGGCACGGCCCGCTCGGCATGCTCGGCGCACTGGCCCTGATGTCAGTCATCTTTTACGACTCCGGCAGCTCCACCAGCCCCGGCACGCCAATGATGCACCTGTTTAGTGGTGCCTCCATGTTCGGCGCATTCTTTATTCTTACCGACCCGGTTTCATCCGCCGTCAGCAATCGCGGACGACTGATTTACGGCGCGCTGATTGGCGTACTGGTCTATATTATTCGCGCCTGGGGCAACTACCCGGATGCAGTCGCCTTCGCCGTATTGATCGCCAACTTTGCCGCGCCGTTTATCGACAACTACACCTTGCCGCGCACCTACGGACACACCGACCGTCGTCGCGCCACTGAAAAAGAGGAAAGCTAATGGTTTTTAAATCAATTGGATTTAACAGCATCGTCCTCGCCATCTTCGCACTGGTGACAGCGATTATTCTCGCCACCACCAACGACCTGACCAAAGAGCGTATCGCCGACTCAGAACGTCGCGCCGCACAGCGCGCCCTACTGGAAATTATTCCCCTTGAGCGCCACAACAATGATCTGTTGATGGATGTTCAGCCGGTACCCCAGCAGTACTGGAATCTGCTCGGACTGAAAAAAGGCGGCAATATTCATATCGCCCGCGACAATGGCCAGCCGGTTGCGGCAATTATTCCCGCCGTAACAGCAGACGGCTACAGCGGTGATATCGCCATGATCGTCGGTATTAACTTCGACGGCACTATCGCTGGCGTACGTGTTGTAGAGCACCGTGAAACCCCCGGCCTCGGCGACAAGGTCGATCTGAAAAAGAGCGACTGGATTCTCGACTTTAATGGCAAATCGCTGGTTAATCCCAGCAGCGATGGCTGGAAAGTTAAAAAAGAAGGCGGCGAATTCGATCAGTTTACCGGCGCCACCATTACACCGCGCGCCGTGGTTTACCAAATACTAAAAACTCTGCAATACTTTAATGATGATCAACAGCGATTATTAGAGCAGAGCGCATTAAACACTGAGCAGGCAGCCCAATGAGCGAAGTCAGCATTTCAGAAGTCACCAAAAACGGTCTCTGGACAAACAACCCGGCACTGGTACAGCTGCTCGGTCTCTGCCCACTGCTCGCAGTCACCGGCACCGTAGTCAACGCACTGGGCCTTGGCATTGCCACCATGATGGTACTGATTGGCTCCAACTGCATCGTCTCGTTAATCCGCAACCATGTTAGCGACGCCGTAAGACTACCCGCCTTCGTGATTATTATCGCCGCCTTTGTCACCTGCGCCGAACTGCTGATGAAAGCCTACACCTACGAGCTGTATCAAATACTCGGTATCTTTATCCCGCTGATCGTCACCAACTGTGCCATCCTCGGACGTGCAGAAGCCTTCGCCAGCAAACACCCAATAGGCTATGCCGCCCTCGACGGTTTTATGATGGGCCTCGGTTTTCTGCTAGTGCTGGTTGTACTGGGCGCAATTCGCGAACTGTTTGGACAGGGAACATTGTTCGACAATATGCATCTGCTATTCGGCTCAATGGCCGACTCCTGGAGAATACAGCCCTTTGGCGATAACTACAGCTTCCTGGTCGTTATCCTGCCACCCGGCGCATTTCTAGTTACCGGCCTGTTAATTGCCGGAAAAAACAGTATTGATGCCGCCATAAAACGCCGCGCCGATGCCCAGAAAGATCGCCCGGTTAAAGGCGCCAAAAGAATTAGAACAACAGGTAATATTGCTTAAGCTATTAATTAAAAGTTAAGAAGAAAAGAAGTAAGTAAACGCGATACCCAAATGGAGCAGTAAATAGCACAGAGGATAGTGGCTACAATGAATAAAACCGGCGCATGGTTAGTCCGTTATGCCCTCGAACAGCTCGGTATTGCCCACAGCTTCGGTATCTCCGGCATTGCCAATGCAGAAATCTACGACGAGCTGGATCAGTCCGACCAAATCACCCCGCACCTAGTCAATCATGAAATGAGCGCCGCCTTTATGGCCGACGCGCTTAGCCGCACCAACCCCGACAGTATTGGCGTTATGTTAATAGTCTCCGGCGCAGGCGTAACCCATAGCGCCACGGGTATTGGCGAAGCCTATCTGGCTGGCATACCCATGCTGATAATTGCCGGCATTGCCGATTATAAAAATACTGCTTATGAAAAAACTGGTTATGAAAACACCAGTCACCAAGACAGCATCGACCAGCAAGCGCTTTTAAAACCCCTGACCAAAGCCAGCTTTAAAATCACCGAACATCAGCAAATCATCGAAACCATATTTAACGCCTACAATATCGCCACCAGCGACAAACCAGGCCCAGTGCTTATCGAAATCCCCGTAAGCGTGCAGATTGCTAGCGCAGATATTGACGAAGCTCTTATTAACGAAGCTCTTATTAACGAAGCTATTATTAACAAAGCACTACCCATCCACCTCAGCGCCGCCAACCAAGAAAAACTCGAATACAGCGATGCCGAAATCAGCAACGCCGCCAAATATCTACTCGATGCCGACCACCCAGGTATTCTAGTCGGCTGGGGTGCCGTCGATGCCCAGCCAGAACTCGTCGCCCTCGCCGAACAACTCGGCGCGCCAGTCAGCACCACCCTCTCCGGCATCAGCAGCTTCCCCGCCAAGCATCCGCTGCATGCCGGTATGATCTTTGGCCCCGCCGCCGTCCCCAGCGCACGCAATGCCTTTGAAGACTGCGACTGCCTACTTGCCATCGGCACCAGCTTTAGCCAGATCGACACCGCCAGCGGCAGTGTCGTGCCGCCAGAAAAACTGATTCATATAGATAGCGACAAGCAAGTGTTTAATCGCGTCTATCCCGCCACACAGACATTGTGCGGTGAGCCAAAACAAATCCTAAACAGCCTGCTCTACAAGCTTCAGGCGCATCAGGAACAGCCCGCCCAGAGCGATGAACTCTGCGCCGCTATCGCCAGCGATAAAGCCGCCTTTAAAAATGATTGGCACAGCCATAACGGTAAAGAGCGGGTAAACCCCGCGCTGTTTTTCGATAAGCTGCAAACGGTTATTAAAGATGATGCGATTATTATTACCGACGATGGCAATCATACCTTCCTTACCGCAGAGCTAATGCCGATCAATAACCCACGAGGTTTTATCTCGCCCTCAAACTTTAATGCCATGGGCTACTGCGTACCCGCCGTTAACGCCGCCAAACTAGCCAATCCTGATAAACAGGTGATCGGCATAGTCGGCGATGGCGCTATGTTGATAAGCGGTATGGAAGCACTGATCGCCGTGCGAGAAAAACTCGGCACCGTCTACTGCATCTTTAATGATGGTCATCTCTCACGGATCTCCCATAGTCAGGAGATTGCATACAACCAGAAGACCTGCACCGAACTGGGGAATGTTAACTGGGGTGCTTTTGCGGATTCTCTGGAATGCGGTTATTTCGCCATCAAAAATAACCATGAAATCGATACCGCCCTGCGCCGCGCTCTGGAAACTGCCGCCCATGGGCAGCCGGTATTTGTTGATATCAGTATCGACTATTCAAAGCGTAGCAACTACGCAGAAGGGGTTGAAAAGGCTACGTTGGCCGGGTTTTCGGGAAGGGATAAGTTAAGGCTGGTTAGCCGTGCGATTGTGCGGAAGATTATGGGCTAAGAGATATCACGCCAAAATTGTCTCTAAAAAAAGCGAAAGCGCATAATTCACTTTCGCTTTTTCATAGAAACTTACTTTATATAAATATAACTTTTAACCTCCGCACAAATGAGGCTGAAAGAAAGTACTGCTAGAAAGTCCCGAACACCCACTTGAATTGCACGCCTTAACCTTAACAAAGGCATCTATAGTGTTTGCTGTTGACGCTCCAGGAAAGATAGTACTAAACGAATAAATATAACCAGCTCCTGTTGGGCTGTAATACAGCTGATAAAAACTTGCTCCAGAAGATGCACCCCATGAATTCGTATACAAGCTAATTGTGCCGTTACAACCTGTAAAGAACCCTGATACATATGAAGGCGCAAAAGGTGTTCCTGAGCCACCGCCACCTGAAGGAGGATCCTCATAGCCATTCATCTCCCCCCAAACCGCGTCGAGTATGGCCCCAATAACTTGATCTAAAACTGAAATATCATCGATGGCATCCCTGATGTCTTTTTCGTCTAACTTGTCATCAATCAAACCATCATTTCTATTGACCGTCTCAGCTATCCAGACAATCGCCTTGGCTGCTTGATCAATAGTTAGACCGGCTTCTCGTGCACGATAAATGAAATTTCCAAATATTTTTCCGTTTTCTTGAGCCATCCCGGCCGCTGTACTATCAACAAAATCATCAAATGTTTTAACTTCAGAAATATCTCTTATATCACTGGCATTCTTAAAAGCATCCTCACCTATTTTTGTATCGCCTGGTGGATCAAACTTCTCAGAATAAAGTACTGCCATTGCATCTGAAAACCCCTCATTAATAGCTTTTGCCCATGGATCACCATCATTAATAGCATCAGATAAGTCCTCATTAACGCCTCTAATAACAGCATGAGTTGCTTCATGAACGACGATATCGTCAATTTTTTGAGTTTGTACTGGATTCCATACTGCTGGATCGAGACTGCTGGGGTGAGGAAAAGAAATAGTGCCGGTGCCGTGATTATAGGAAGGACCTCCTGATTCTTGAGTATTGATTTTTACATCAACTGAATCAGAAATCCCGCCAACATCACTGCAACATATATCACCAGTGCTTTCAGATAGCCAATCTTCCATATTATTTATAACCTCCCATGGATTTTTTGCTTGCGGGTCTTGGCATAAACCCGAGAGCTTACAGATAAACTGGCCGGTGGATGATTCCTCAATTACATCTCTTACCGTTGAAACTATGTTAATCGGTGGAAAATAAATATTTACATCTTCACACAGGGGTAAAGAAACACCGGATTCATGCTCACAGACATCAGTTTGAAACTGGGTTGTTATCCTATCTTCCGCTTCAGAGACTTTTGCTTCACCAGTATGCCCATCAATAAAGACCCTATAAGAACCCTCTCCGGACTGAACCTCAAAGAAAACCAATTCCCAGTAAGGCGTCAATGTATAGTTGTTATCTATGACCTTATACTCAAGTTTAATGGGTATCTTATCGAGCATAATAAATTTCAAGCCAGGCTTACCCAGATGCTTATGAATTGCTTCTTCAGCCATTTCTATAACTTCGGACTTTGAAAATTTTGAAGACCGTACGTTAGTTATTAGAGGATCTATTACCTGTGTTGATAACTGGGTAACATTTCCCTCCGAGTCAAATTTGATACGAGATCCTGACCGAAGGGGAATGCCATTTACCACCTGCCGGAAACGTACAGAATAGCCATGTTTTTTGCTTCCCCTAATCTGCGTTATTCGATACTCAAGATCATCTCGAGCAAGAGTAATTGCATCAAGGTCAACTAAAAGTCTCAAAACATCTGACGAGTCTTTTTTAAGTGTCTTAGCCACATCAATACGGCCAATTTTACCTTTAATTAAATTTGTACTTTTTCCTTCCGCTCTTACAGTTTCACGAAAAAGGGCTGGCTCAATTGCATGCAACAACTCGGTTTTAAGCAACTCTTTCTCAAGTCTATTGGCTGAGATGTAACTGGGTTTAGATACAGGGACACTCTTCGATCTACCTGTTTGCTTATCAAATCCCAATTGTTTAGTTTTATAAATCAATTGCTGCTTATGATTGATCTCTCGTGGTAATACTCGATAAGTATCCCCATCAATCTCAATATTTCCCACTACCTCACCTGCAGCATCATCAATAATAAAGCGCGCCTGTCCCTTATGATCGACAATTCTTGCTGTGACATAGCGAACTTCTAACTTAGGATCTATCACTGACTCAACAACTGACAGCGTGAAATTTCTACCATCAATGGTTAGCTGGGGATCTGGCAAGGTAATATCGTCTTTAGAGGGGTCGAGAGACATAACCTTAGGGAGCATCAGCTTTGACAAGTCAAAACTCGCTGTATCTACAATTACTGCAGTATTGGTAGGATTCCTTTCTTCATAATGCAACTCATCGAATGAAGGCTTAAAAACTGGATTGGATAAATTTGTTTGAATTTTTGAGGTGGGTTTTAACTGCTCAAGTTGTTTGTTGGGTATAAGTTTAAAGTGTGGGTGGTCATTTTTTGCTGCGAATACGCTCATTGAAGTCAATAAAACCAACAACAAACCAGCCCTTTTAAATAAACTTAAAAATACTTCATACATAACTATCTAGCTCCTTTAGATAAATTAAACTATTTCCTTTTTAAGCATCATGCAGCCTGACTGCAATGAAGCTTTTAATAATTATTGGATTTTTACCTCCTTAAAAATGGTATTTCGGGATGCAATATTACTCTCCAAGCTGCTCAGGTCTATGATACAAAAGTATTAGATAAGCATTTTTTTCAACAGTCACCTAGTATATATGGCGACTGAATATCGGTTAGCAAACGAGCAAATAGACAATTCAATAATGGGTCTTGGTAACATGGCCCTGCAAAAGTTCTAATACTGCTCTAGATCCTTATCAAATAGAGCTCCAATATCCCGAAACGCCTTAAACTCCAGATAATTGCCACTGGGATCACGAATAAATAATGTTGCCTGCTCACCTCTGCGAGCTTCAAAGCGAATAATCGGTTCGATCGCAAACTCCACAGCCAAATCCTTAAGTCTCGATACCAATAGTTGGTACTGATCCCAATCCAAAATCAAACCGAAATGAGAAGCGGGAACTGCTTGGCCATCTACGGCATTGGTTGATGCCATGGGGTGATCTTCGGGGGCAACCAGATGAGCGACTATCTGATGGCCATAGAAATCAAAGTCGATCCATCGATCGGATTCACGGCCGGTTTTACAGTTTAGGATATTGCAGTAGAAGGTGCGGGCGGCTTCCAAGTTGGTGACTGGAAAGGCTAGATGGAAGCGTGGGTGGGGTTGGTTTTGCATGAGATTTAATCGGCTGATTAGAGGGTCATTATCTTAGCATTGGATTTGGGGAATTACCGTTCGTCGGACAGAACTGTGGATTTCTTGATACAACTCATTGGGTGGGCTAGGTTTAAGTGGTTATGTTGGAGGAAACTAGGGTCGGAAACTAGGGTCAGATGAAAGTTTCTCAGGGCTTACTTCAAAAAAAACCTACGGCGCTAGGCTGAGGATAACTAGGTAGCATAGACCAGAACTTAGGCCAGTCCTTCAACCGGCAATAAACCGATCTAACTGTGCCTTTAGCTGCTGATTTTCATGGCGAATCTCTTCAAGCTCTTCCAACAGACTAATCGCCAGTGCTATTCCCGACCAATCAATTTCCAAATCATTATGTAATCTACAGGCTTTCCTAGTGATGCTAACCATCTGCGTATTAAACAACCAGGTTTCAGGGTCGGTTCCCTCAGGCTCAACAATACCCTGATCAACAATTTCAATAATGGTCTGCGATGGCAGTGCGGTGATATTGCACAGTTCCTGAAAACTAAAATATTGGCTTTCCATGGTTATTTACTCCACTCCTCTCTCGGATCAAACACCGCGCTGCTGGCTAGCTGTTGCCACTGCTTTTTAACCTCGCTGCTAGTGGCACTGGGCATCACCACTTTTAATACTGCATAGAGGTCACCATGACCCTGCTTGCGCAACAATCCTTTGCCTTTGATGCGCAGCCGCTGGCCGGTCTGGCTGTCGGCGGGTATGGTTAATTTAATTTTTCCCGTTAGGGTTGGTACTTCCATGGTGGCGCCCAGTGCGGCTTCCCAGGGTGCCAGGGGTACGGTGATAATCAGGTTGTGGGCTTCGACATCAAACAGGGGATGAGGCACCAGACGTATGCGTAGATAGAGGTCACCATTTGAGGCGCCACCTATGCCCTGTCCACCCTGCCCTTTAAGACGGATACGCTCACCGTTAACGACTCCTGCGGGGATTTTTACATTGAGGGTGCGGTTAATTTCACTGATATGTCCCTGCGCATCCCGGTAAGGCAATTGGTAGGAAATAGTTTTGGTGGCATCGGTGGTTAGAGTATCTTCAAGAAAGACCGGCAGATCGGTTTCAATATCCTGGCCGCGCTGGTTAAACGACTGCTGGGAGGTAAATCCATAGTTCTGCCTTTGCTGCCCTTTATTGGGGCCAGTTCCACCAAATATTGAGGAGAAAAAATCTGAGAAATCGCCTTCGAATTGAGCATTACCATCACTGCCATCCTGCTGGCTCGATGATCGCCCTCCATATTTGCGGTACTCGTCGTACTGGGCGCGTTTTTCCGAGTCTTTTAACACCTCGTAGGCTTCGGTGACTTCTTTAAACTTTTCTTCCGCCTCTTTATGTTCACTGACGTCCGGATGGTATTTTCTGGCCAATTTTCGGTAGGCGGTTTTAATCGCTTTGCTGTCTGCATCTTCGGCGACGTCGAGTATTTTGTAGTAGTCTTTAAACGCCATAATCAATCCATTGTTTTGCAGGGGCTTTTTCAGGCAGTTTATTTTCAGATCTAATTTAAGCGTTATTTTAAGTGCCTGTTTAAAAAGTCTAGTCGATAAATCGATGGCTGTAGATTGGCTAATCAATAGATCTTTGATCAATATTAATTTCTTCCGATTTTAATAATTTGCCATATACTTGGCACTCGGTGCTAAAACGAAAAGGATTAATCGTTGTGATAGGACAATTACAAAACTGGCTATCTATACCCCTGCTAACCCTGGGCGACTTCAGTTTGCGAATTGCTGATGTCGCTTCGGCTTTTGGTATTTTATTGCTCGGTGCACTGTTGCTGCGGGTGGTTAACAAGGCCTCTTCCGCCGCTGCAAGGCGCAGCGGCGCGCATGATCAAAATATTTATATTGTCCAGCGGGTGCTGAAATATATTGTTTACAGCGTTGCTATTCTGTTGGCGTTTTCTGCGCTCGGGGTGAGCTTCGATAATCTGATGCTGGTTGCCGGTGCGCTGGGTGTGGGTATTGGTTTTGGCTTGCAGTCGATTGTTAATAACTTTGTCTGCGGCATTATTATTCTGTTTGAGAAGTCCTTGCGGATCGGCGACTTTGTCGAGCTGCCCAATGGGCTATTGGGCGAGGTGCGTGAGATCAATATTCGCAGCACATTAATTCGCACTCTGGACAATGCGGATATTCTGGTACCCAACGCGGACTTTGTTAGCAATCAGGTTAACAACTGGACGCTTAACGATGATATTCGCCGCTTCTCAATTCACTTTAGCGTTGCCTATGGCAGTGATCTGGCGTCAGTCCGAGAGGCCGGGTTAAAAGCGGCTGAGGATGTGCCAATTACACTGCACCGCGAGGATATTAAACCCGGTGTACTGGTCACCGAGCTGGGCTCTTCAGGGGTGGAGTGCTCATTGATAGTCTGGGCTAAGGGCGAGTGGGTAAAACGCCCGGGGCTGGTTAAATCACAGTACCTGACAGCTATCTACAACCGTTTGCGAGAGTCAGGAATAGAGATTCCATTCCCACAGATGGATGTGCATATGCGCAGCTAGCACGTACAACCGAAATTCGTTCGTAAATGCCATGAGACAATTTTGTGATTTTCAAACCTGTGACTCAGCGCCATTGACTAACGTGCAGCCAAAAAATCTAGCCCGACGTTTGAAATGTGCGCTAAATCTGACCTCCCTCAATCTCATCGCTAAAAACTCATTCTAAACTTACCTGTAGACACTCCCTTTAAATGCTATCTCAAAAAAGGATTTTGACCATGCTTAGCCTCCCTCATCACTACAGTATAAAAGTAAATGGCGCTCCTACTGGCGATCTGATTGCCTCCGCTGATCATCTTCCCGATTTAGAAGTCTCCCCACCATTAGAGTTTGGTGGTCCGGGCGATAAATGGTCACCGGAAGACCTACTAATGGCCGCTGTGGCCAACTGTTTAGTACTCTCATTTCGCGCGATTGCCGCAACATCAAAGTTGGAGTGGAAATCTATCGAATGCGTCTCCGAAGGCGAGCTTAATCTGGTGGACGGCAAGATGCTGTTTACCAAAATCCTTTCAAAGGTGGAGCTGGTTATCTTATCTGAGGATGATCGCGCCAAGGCTGAGAAGCTATTACATAAAGCGGAACAAACCTGCCTGATCAGCAATTCGTTATCGGCCGAATTAACTCTGGAGCCATTTATTACTACTGGATAACCCCCATATAGGAAAAATTTATTCTTAAATTTCCCCTTTGACAAATTATCACGCCGAATGTATTATTTATAGGTGAATAGATTTTCAGTGTAATTACAAGGAGTAATTTAAGGATGATTAAGAATGGTAGTTGGATCTCACGAAAAATTCCCGAGCATCGTCCAAGTGCCCCGGGCACAGCTACTATAAAAAAAATCCCCTCCAGCGAATTTATAAGTCTTATTCAAAGCCTTAAGTCAGAAGGCTGGCGTATTACCAGCGAAAATCACGATGCCGATATTCTGGATCACTACTCGAAAATTAAGCTTGAGTGCAATTCAAGCAAGCTGTCCTTTGAATGGGACAATAAAGAGGGTGGCAGTATTGAAGGTGCTGAAGAACATGTAGAGAAAATCGCCTACATGCTAAAAAACTTCGTCTATATTAATCATAAAGATGGCTCATCAAAGGAGTGGTTGTGGATGAAACAAAGGAATTTTATCTGTCGAGCATTTCACAAACTCCGCTTTCGGCTGCTGGGTCTGGCAACGATTAAAGGAATTCCCACCTACGAATTTAGAGACCTGATTAAAACCCTAAAATCCGAGGGCTGGTATGTCACCTATGAGTACTATGGCAGCGATGCCTGGGTGCATTATGGGCAGGTTAGGTTGCGCCATGATCTGCGCCGGCTGACGCTGGAGTGGGATGATAAGACTGGCGGCAGTATTGAAGGGGCTGGCGATCTTATTCGTGGAATTGCCTATACCAAGGGCTATAAGGCCACTAATCAGTGGCGCTGGTCGGATAGTAGTTGGACGGCATAGCACTTATTGAGAGCACTTTATTGAGAGCCGTTTTATTAAGAGTCCTTTATTAAGAGCTTTTAATAAAAAGCAGGTTTAAACCGCAAATATCCTAACCGGCACTCCATTTAACGCAGAGTTGCCACTGGCCTGATCAATCAACTTTTCATCGGTTAGATCATTACAGCTAACCCCCTCCTGCTCCGCCGCAATATCCAAATTCACACCCTCGCGCTTATGACCCCAGCCATGGGGCAAACTCACCACCCCCGGCATCACTTCATCACTGGCCAGCACCTGGGTTTGCACTTCGCCCACTCTCGACTGAATACGCACCTGAGATTGATCCTGTAACTGGTGAGCCGCCAAATCATCTGGATGCATTAACAGCTGCCAGCGGGGCTTGCCTTTAACTAATCGTTTGGAATTGTGCATCCAGGAGTTATTGCTGCGAATATGGCGACGGCCAATTAATAGAAATTCATCCTTCTCTATCAGCGGCTGATCCGCGTTCAAGCGAGCTATATCTTGTTCTATATAGTCGGCCATTAGGGTGATTTTTCCATCAGCGGTACAGAGCCGCTGAGGCAGGCTTGGTTCCAAGGGGCCTATATCCAAACCGTGGATATGCTGTTTTACCTTATCCAGCGTAAGCTCCAATTCGTGGCCGGCTTTGGCACTGTAAGGCCCACACTGAATGCCGTAATCAACGATCTGATCCGGGGATGGCAGAGGTTTGGCATCTACACCTTTGCGCGCGGCAATGGCCAGTCCCAATTGATTAAATATCTCCCAGTCATGCTTGGAATCCTGCGCGGGTTCAAAGACCGCTTGGTTAAAGCGTGCGGTGTTGTGAATAGCAAATCGATGGAAGGCGATATCGTAGTGGTCGTGTTCAAGGGCGCTGGTGGGCGGCAGAATAATATCGGCGTGCTGGGTGGTTTCATTGATATAAAAATCAATCGAGACCATAAAATCCAGTCCGGCAAGGGCTTTATCCATCTGATTGCCATTGGGGGCGGAGAGTACCGGGTTGCCGGCTATGGTTATCAGACTGCGAATCTGTCCTTCGCCCTCAATTAATATTTCTTCTGCCATTGCCGAGGCGGGCAGCTCTCCGGAAAACTCTGGCAGGCCACTGACGCGACTGTGGAAGGCGGCAAAATGGCCGGCACCGGATTCACCGGGCTTTATATAACCAAAGGCTGGGGATGAGGCCATCATGCCACCGCGCACATCAAGCGAATGGGTGAGTATATTAATCATCTGGATCGCCCACTGGCAGAGGGTGCCATAGACCTGTACGGAGACACCCATACGGCCATAGCAGACTGCGCCTTCTGTGTTGGCCATATCTCTGGCCAACTGGCGAATCTGTTCTGCTGCCACGCCGCTATATTGCTCGGCGAGCTCAGGGGTAAAGGATTCACAGGCACTGCGAACCTGATCTATGCCGACCAGTAAATCGGTGAGATGACCGGTTTTGACCAGATCTTCGGCAAATAAGGTATTTATCATGGCCATTAGCAACCAGGCATCGGTGCCCGGACGAATAAACAGATGCTGATCGGCGATTTCTGCGGTTTCAGTTCGTCGGGGGTCAATCACAATAAAGCGACCACCGCGCTGCTGAATAGCTTTTAGGCGCTTGGGTATATCTGGCGAGGTCATAATGCTGCCATTGGAGGCCAGCGGGTTGCCGCCAATAATTAACATATAGTGGCTGTGATCAATATCTGGAACCGGAATTAACGACTGGTGGCCATAGAGGCTGTAGGAAGTTAAGTGATGGGGCAGCTGATCAAGACTGGTCGCGGAGAAATGAATTTTGCTCTGCACCGCTTTGCGCAATACACCGGCGTGGGTCATGCTGCCATAATTGTGCACATTGGGGTTGCCGGCAAAAAAAGCGACGGCGTTTTGGCCGTGCTGCTCCTGCACTGCCACCAGCTTTTCGGCAACGCTGTCGAAGGCTTCTTGCCAACTGATTTCAACCCAGCTATCGCCGTGTTTTTTGACTGGCTTGCGCAGTCGGTTGGGGTCGCTGTAGATATCCTGCATAGCCACACCTTTGGGACAGATATAGCCGCGGCTTAAAGGGTCGTTTTTGTCGCCTTTAATGGATAGCACCTGATCGCCCTGAGTTTTAATCTCAAGGCCACAGATCGCCTCGCAGAGGTTGCAGGCGCGGTAATGGGTTTTCTGTTCAGCGGGCATCTTCTACTCTCCGGTATTTATCTGCCAGATTATAGTAACCGAAAGCAGCTGGGGTGAGAGGGAAAGTTTGTGGCTGGTGAGTTTTGAGCTTGTAACCTAGAGATTATTCACAAAAAAAAACGCCGGGAAAGTTTTTTCACCGGCGTTTTTAGTAGCTTTGTAACTAGTAGCTTTGTAGCTTATTGCTTACACAAGATCGCGATCGCGGTTGGCAGCAATTCTTAAACGCAGTGCGTTCAATTTAATAAAGCCCTCGGCATCGGCCTGATTGTAAGCGCCGCCATCATCGTCAAAGGTGGCGATATTGGCATCAAACAGACTGTCAGTGGCTGACTGTCGTCCGACAACACTCACACCTCCTTTGTAGAGTTTAATGCGCACTTCACCATTAACCACATCCTGAGTCTGGTCAATTGCCGCTTGCAGCATCAAACGCTCTGGTGCCCACCAGTAACCGTTGTAAATCAGCTTGGCGTACTTGGGCATCAGCTCATCTTTCATATGTGCCACTTCGCGATCCAGAGTTAATGACTCAATGGCGCGGTGCGCTTTCATCATCACTGTGCCCGCCGGTGTTTCGTAACAGCCACGCGACTTCATGCCCACGTAGCGGTTTTCAACGATATCCAGTCGACCCACACCATTGGCGCCGGCAACTTCGTTTAAATGTTCAATCACTGTCGCTGCCGACATAGCCACACCGTCGATAGCCACAATATCGCCCTTCTCGTAGCGGATATCCATATAGGTCGCTTCGTCTGGTGCTTCCTCTGGGGAAACTGTCCAGCGCCACATATCATCTTCAGCTTCTGACCAGGGATCTTCCAGATTGCCGCCTTCGTAGGAGATATGCAGCAGATTGGCATCCATAGAGAACGGTGACTTTTTACCGCGCTTCATCTCTACCGGAATACTGTGGGTTTCACAGTATTCCATTAACTTGTCGCGTGAGTTTAGATCCCACTCACGCCATGGCGCGATAACCTTGATACCCGGCTTCAGTGCATAGGCACCTAGCTCGAAACGCACCTGGTCATTACCCTTGCCAGTGGCACCGTGAGAGATGGTGTCAGCACCGGTTTCATTGGCAATCTCGATAAGACGCTTAGCAATCAGCGGACGGGCAATAGAGGTGCCGAGCAGATATTCACCTTCGTAGATGGTGTTGGCGCGGAACATTGGAAAGACGAAGTCCCGTGCGTACTCTTCACGCAGATCATCAATATAGATTTCTTTTACACCCAGCGCTTCGGCTTTGGCGCGAGCCGGTTCAACTTCTTCACCCTGACCGATATCGGCGGTAAAAGTCACCACTTCGCAGTTATATTCCTCTTGCAGCCACTTAACAATAACTGAAGTATCCAAACCACCTGAATAGGCTAAAACTACTTTTTTAACGTCTGACACGTTGCAAAATCCTTAACTGGAGAAAACGAGGCGCGAATTTTACCCTAATGGCGGGGGATTTAGTATTGGTTGTGGCGAGTATTATGGGAAGTATTATTGAGAGTATTATTAAGAGTATTGACCCGACTGATATCAGCACTTTCAAACAGCCTGTGACCGAGGTTAAAAAACTGTACCAGTTCGGCCTCTGTCGGAAAGCTGAAATACCCTGCCGCCCCCTGCTGAGGCACTGCAGTTAAAGGCTGCCCAGTCTCAATAGCCGCCACCGCCTGAAGAATCTGATCACAGCCACCAGCATACAAATTAAGGACATTTAGCAGATAGGATTTATCTCTTGCCAGAGGGATCGCCACTGTCGAAATAATATCGCCAGTGTCGACGCCGCTATCCTGTATATAGTGCAGTGTCGAAGCTATTTCAGACTCGCCATTAAGCATAGCTCTAAAGGTTGCCATCACCCCACGGTAATCCGGCAATAGACCAGAGTGAAGATTAATTACCCCGTGACGGGGAATGGCAATAACAGTGTCGCGGATAATCAACCCAAAGCGCAGAGAGATAATCAGCTCTGGCTCTGAGGCCTGAATCCGTGCCAGCCCCTCGGGACTATTAACCAGATTACCCAGATCGTCAAAGCCTTGAATACTACAACCAGCAGAGGCGGCCAGCTCATCAAAACTCGGACGTCCATCTTCAAGCAGGCTTTTTTCAAAGGCCGCCAGTTCAACCAGAGGCTGGGGTAGCTGCTGATCACCACCAACCTTTTCCGAAAGAAAAATTGCCAGCCGGTGGCCGGCGAGCTCTTTGACCAATCGGCTTAGGGCAATATGGCTGGCAAGATCGCGGTTGGTAAGAATGCTGATATTCATTTAAATCTGCTATTTAGGCTGTTTCTTTTGCCCACTGTTCCATAAATACTCGTATGAGACCACCGTTTCCGGTAGCATTCGCTCTGCAATATCGCACAGACTCTGCGGACAAAATATAATGGATCAAATCACTCTTACCCTTCCTGACGACTGGCACCTGCATCTTCGCGACAAGGAGACTCTGGCATCCACTGTGCCTGCAGCGACGCGCGGTTTTGGGCGCGGTATTATTATGCCAAATCTGGTGCCACCGGCGACTACTGTTGAGCGGGTTGCCGCTTACCGCGAGCGTATTCTGGCGCAGCGCCCTGAGGGCTCAAACTGGGAACCGCTGATGGTTCTCTATTTAACAGACAATACTTCCCCGGATGAAATTCGTGCGGCGAAGGAATGTGGTTTTATCCATGGCTGTAAATACTACCCGGCCGGCGCGACGACCAACTCCGACTCTGGGGTAACTGACCTTAACAATATCACTGCGGTTCTGGAGACCATGCAAGAGGTAGGCATGATCCTTCAGCTGCACGGTGAGGTGACTACTGCAGATATTGATATCTTTGATCGCGAGGCGGTCTTTATTGAGCGTCATCTGCGGGTTATAGCGGAGAAGTTTCCGCGCCTGAAAATTATTCTCGAACATATCACCACAAAACAGGCGGCGGAGTTTGTGGCCAGCGCCGGCGACAATATTGCGGCGACTATTACCCCACAACACTTGCTGTACAACCGCAACGATATGTTAGTTGGCGGTATTCGCCCGCACCTGTTCTGCCTGCCGATACTAAAGCGCGATATTCATCAGCATGCGCTGATCAAGGCGGCTATTAGTGGCAGTAAAAAATTCTTTCTCGGCACCGACTCGGCGCCCCATGCCAAAAATAAAAAAGAGTCAGCCTGTGGCTGTGCCGGTTGCTTTAGCCATCATGCGGGGATTGAGCTTTACGCTCAGGCTTTTGAAGAGGCCGGCGCACTGGATAAACTCGAAGCCTTTGCCAGCTTTTATGGTGCAGACTTTTATGACCTGCCGAGAAATACCGATACCATTACCCTTGTTCGCGAAACCTGGGAACTGCCAGCGACTATCCCCTTTGAGGATACCCAGCTAGTTCCACTGGGTGCTGGCACCTCTCTTAACTGGAAATTGAGCCTCTAATGGAAATGCCTGAAGAACTTCTAACCCCATCTAAAATATCCGACCGTTTTCGCGGTTTTTTGCCTGTGGTTGTGGATGTTGAGACGGGCGGATTTGATTCCCGCAGAGATGCATTGCTGGAAATTGCTGCGGTTATTTTGGAGATGGATTTTCAGGGCAATCTGCAGATTAAAGAGACTTACAATAAAAATATTGATCCGTTTCCCGGTGCCAATGTTGATCAGGCGGCGCTGGAGTTTACCGGCATTGATCTCTATGACCCGGAGCGTATGCCGGAGGAAGAAGGTGAGGCGTTACGAGATATTTTTCGCCCTATCCGTCAGGAGATCAGCGCCACTGGCTGCACCCGTGCAGTGATGGTTGCTCACAATGCCCACTTTGATCTTGGCTTTGTCAATGCGGCGGTGAATCGCAATCAGATTAAACGCAATCCGTTCCACCCGTTCTCCTGCTTTGATACCTCTTCTCTAGCTGGGTTGGCTTATGGCCAGACGGTACTGGCTAAGGCCTGTCAGGCGGCGGGGATGGATTTTGATAATCGCAATGCCCACAGTGCGCTCTACGATACGGTTAAAACCGCTGAGCTTTACTGCAAGATTGTTAACCGCTGGAAAGAGTTGGGCGGCTGGACCTCTTAGAGAGCGTCTTTAGAAAGTGTTAGAACAATAGTGCTTCACGCCGGAAGCACTATTCAAATAGCTTAAGGGCTTTTGTTAAGAGCTATTTCTTAAGAGCTATTTTATCCACCCAAAAATCAGCCTTCTCTATCCCCAGCCCCCGAGGATCAAATACCGGATCCACACCGGAATTAATCTGCGTTTCATAATCTTTTAGGGCCAGCAGTGCGGGTCGCTGCAAGATAATAATCGCCACGATATTTAACCAGGCCATTATGCCGACGCCAACATCACCGAGCGCCCAGGCAATATCAGCACTTTTAACACCGCCGTAAATCACCGAGGTTACCACCAGTACTTTAAGCAGGTTGGCCAGCCATGGGCGATGAACTTTGCGGTTGATATACATTACATTGGTTTCAGCGATGTAGTAGTAGGCAACAATAGTCGTAAAGGCAAAAAACAGCAGCGCGATGGCCAGAATGCTGCTGCCAAAACCAGGCAAAATAGTATCGAAGGCCGCCTGCACATAGCCCGGCCCTGCTTCAACGCCCGCCAATCCCTGATAGAGGTAACCGCCGTCGCCGTTCTCAACATTGTAGAGACCGGTTAATAAAATCATAAAGGCGGTGGCTGAACAGATCAGCAGAGTATCCACATAAACTGAGAAAGCCTGTACCAGACCCTGCTTGGCGGGATGAGAAACTTCCGCAGCGGCTGCCGGATGTGGGCCACTGCCCTGCCCGGCTTCATTGGAGTAGACGCCGCGCTTAACACCCCACTGCACGGCCATACCGATAATCGCGCCAAACCCGGCATCGAGACCAAAGGCGCTATTGATAATCAGCTTTACGACCGTTGGCACCAACTCCAAATTGGCGAATACCACAAACAAGGAGATGGCAATATAACCTGCCGCCATCAGTGGCACAGCCACCTGAGCAAAGTGAGCGATACGCTTCACACCACCGACAACAATTAACAGCAGACCAAAGGCCAGCGCACCAGCGGTGTATTCAACCGGTATAGCCCATGCATTTTCCATAGCGGCAGCAATACTGTTGGCCTGAATACCCGGCAGACAAAAACCCATAGCGACAATAGTGGCCACAGCAAAGGTCCAGGCATACCATTTTTGACCCATGGATTTTTCAATATAGTAGGCGGGGCCACCACGGTAGTTGCCGTTGTCGTCTTTCTCTTTATAGATCTGTGCCAGAGTGGCTTCTATATAGGCAGTGGATGCGCCGAGGAAGGCAACGGTCCACATCCAAAATACGGCGCCCGGGCCACCCATGGCGATGGCGGTTGCGACACCGGCGATATTACCTGTACCAACTCGACCTGAGAGTGACATGGTCAGGGCCTGAAATGAGGAGACTCCGGCATCTGAACTGCGTCCCTCGGTCATGATTTTTATCATATGCCTGAAGTGCCGCACCTGTAAAAATTTCGTGCGCAGGGAAAAGTAGAGGCCTGTGCCAAGGCATAAATAGATAAGTGCTGAACTCCAGATTATGCCGTTTAGATAATCAATAAATGCTTCCAAGACCGGTCCCCTCTTTTTATTTTTTTTGTACAGTCAGTTTTGAGCCATTGAGTTTAGCTCTTTAGTTTAGCTCTTTAGTTTAGCTCTTTAGTTTAGCTCTGATTGATCAAATTCGGTTAACCATCATTTATTGGCTCTCTGCCAACCTGTCCGCATCGGCAAAAAGGTCGTCGAGATTCTCAATAAAGGTATCCACGGATTCACCCCCGCCAATCTGCAGTGCCGGTAGTTCCAGCGCAGAGAAATATTCCGGGTAGGGAGAAAACTCGCCCCACTGCTGCATCTGGCTGGCGATACTGACAACCAGAATCAACCCTACAAAACCTACAGAGGTAATCCAGCGTTGGCGCGCTATCATGGTGGTTGCCAGAGCAAAATTGGCCGACAGCAATAGTGCCACCAATAGCAGAGTAAACAGCGGCAACACTGTCTCGATTAAAAATCCTGCGCTGAGGTTATAGCCAATAACCCCGACAAACCAACCGCTGAGGCTGTAGACCAGAGTGGCTAGCAGAATTAAATTGTAATGCCCGAGAAAGTTGCCCTCTTCGCGCAAGAAGCGCCCGACCCCAGCCCAAAATAACGCCAGTACCAAGAGGAAAAGCTGAGTAACCAAAATGCTAGAAAGGCTATTTTTCCACTGCCATTCAACAAAGCTGTTGGTATAAAGAGTGCCGATATCAATGACCAGCATCAACAGAAATAGCGGCAGCCAGATCGAAAAGCGATTTAACTGGCCAACATCTTTTTCCAGTCGATGCAGCTCTTTGGCCGCTTCTACTGGATGACTGTCGGCAATAATTCTCAATTTTGTACGACCGATTTTGATCTCTGCACCATCAGCTAGAACCATTGTAGAAGCTGTGCTGTCGGCGAATGGATTTTTAATAACCTCGACGCCATTGAGGCTCTGCAGGTCGTTGAGCTGCCAGCCACCCTCAACCGCATCCAGTCGCAGGTGATTGGCGGAGATATGGCTGTCGCCCAGCACCACATCATTTTGGTAGCCGCGACCAATGGTGATCGACGGCCCTTCGGCACGGTAGTGACGCTGACTCTTGCCACCCCAACCCAGCACTTCAATAATTACTGCCATTTCGCCACCCCCATAAACTTGCGGGCAAAGGCTTTGGCATTTTCCCGACTGACTCCGGCGAGTGTAAAGTGACTTAAAAATGCCGCGCGGGAATTATCCACAGTGCCCTGCAAAAACAGAACGTCGTAGAGTTGCGGATAATCTTTGTAGGCTCTGGCACAGAATATTGCTTTGGTTTTGCGTTTGTCGGCAGCGCTGTTATTGCCGGCAATCACAAACTGATCATCGCATTTAAAATCGCCAACATCTTCTTCGTCGGCTGTATTACCCGGAACAAAGTCAGCAAACAGGCGCTGGTAGTAGGCGTAAAACTGCAGGGCATTGAGTTTGTCGGCTTCGAGCCAGAAAAATTGATACTCGATTGTGCCGCTATTAAATTCGCTACTGAGATAAATATTATCTTCACTGCGACAGGTGCGGTCGGCACTTAAAAACTGTGCTTTTTCAGATGAGCTATTGGAGCCTCCCCAGCATTTTACAAAGGGCTTGAGTTCATCGATCACCTGGGCTTGACCCAGAGGCATGGTCGGCCAGTCGAGAGCTAGCATATGGGCAAACTTCTGTTCTTGATCGGCGAGCAGTTGCTGGCCAATACGCTGAGTCATATCCCCGACGGACCCCGCTCTGCCCTGATACTCTGCAATCAGCTTATGCAGGGCTGTTACCGGCACCAAAAAGCTCACTTGATTGCCGGCGGTGGAGACATTAATACCGATCACCTGTCCGGATTCGCTGAGGGTTGGCCCACCGCTCATGCCGGAATTTAGCGAGCCGGTAAAATGTACTCGCGGGTGGTAGCTGGATAGATTGATACCATTGTAGGTGCCGGGCACCACGGTCAGACCCAGATCGAGAGGATTGCCCAGCGCAAATACCGGCACTCCTATGGGCGGCTCGGCCAGCGCTAAGGGCAGTGTCTCTGCCTCTAAGTCGGTGGCACGAACTAGGGCTAGATCATTGACCACATCCACATCCACCAGCTGCAGTTCACCGGTTTGATCCGCGGCACTAAGATATTCAATGCGGTATTGCTCGGGCTTGCTGGCAGCAATTTGAATCACATGATAATTGGTCGCGATCAGGCCTTCAGCGTTGATCACAAAACCGGAGCCGATAACGCTCTTGCTACCAGAGGTAACGTCGATAACCCTGATTTGTAAAATAGCGGTTTTATTTTCAGCAAATAATGTTCGCGCATTTTCGTTTTGACTAAAGCCGCTGCTATGCCAGCAGAGCAATAGTCCGAGTAAAAACGTTATTGCTCGACCGGTGGTTTTATCTATCGCCAATCTGAAACTCCTGTGTAATGCGTAGCTGTATCCTAAATAAATAGCCAAGCTATTCTTTCAATACATCTGCGCGATTACAAGTAGTGAAAAAAACTCAATGGTTCTTTACAGCTTAGGCGCGTTAAAATGCGGCCCATAAAAATCAGCTATTAAAATCGACTATAGAAAACACAGCGGAAATTAATCAACTATATTATTAGTCCCTACTTACGCTCTATAGGATCCCCGCTCAGTGACAGGAACAAAAAAAGCTATGACCGACTCTTTCAAAGAAAGTGCCCTCAAGTACCACACCCACCCAACCCCGGGTAAGCTCGAAATACGTCCGACCAAACCACTGGCGAATAAACGTGATCTCTCGCTAGCCTATTCACCAGGTGTTGCCCATGCCTGTGAATTAATTCAGGAACGTCCGACCGCAGCCGCCGAGGTGACTTCGCGGGGTAATCTGGTTGCGGTTATTACCAATGGTACAGCGGTACTGGGTCTGGGAAATATTGGTCCACTGGCATCCAAGCCAGTGATGGAAGGCAAGGCAGTTCTGTTTAAAAAGTTTGCCAATATCGATGTCTTCGATATTGAGATCGATGAGACCGATGTCGATAAATTGGTGGATATTATCGCTTCGCTAGAACCGACCTTTGGCGGTATAAACCTTGAGGATATCAAGGCGCCGGAATGTTTTATGGTCGAACAACAACTTCGTGAGCGGATGAAAATCCCAGTCTTTCACGACGATCAACACGGTACCGCAATTGTCGCGGCGGCTGCCATCTACAACGGCCTGCGGATTGTTGAAAAGCAGTTTGAAGAGGTCAAGCTAGTGGTTTCCGGTGCCGGTGCCGCGAGCATTGCCTGCGTTGATCTTCTGGTGAGCATGGGCCTGCAGAAGAAAAATGTTCGCATGATCGATCGCACTGGGGTTATCTATGCCGGTCGAACTGAGGGGATGAATCCGTGGAAGCAGGACTATGCGGTGGAGACCAGTGATCGCACCATTGCAGATGCCATTGAAGGGGCGGATCTATTTATGGGTCTGTCGGGCCCCGGCGTTTTAAACGGCGATCTGGTTAAGAAGATGGGCCCCCGGCCGATTATTTTGGCTATGTCTAACCCAGTGCCAGAAATTATGCCGGAAGAGGCGATGGAGGCTCGACCGGATGCCATTCTCGCCACCGGCCGCTCAGACTACCCCAATCAGGTCAACAATGTTCTGTGCTTCCCGTTTATCTTTCGCGGCGCACTAGACTGCGGTGCTTCGTCGATTAACGAAGAGATGAAAATGGCGGCGGTTAAGGCGATTGCAGATCTGGCGCTTAAAGAGACCTCGGATGTGGTTGCCGCTGCCTACAGCGGTGAGAAATTGCGCTTTGGCCCCGACTACCTAATTCCCAAACCCTTTGACCCACGCCTAATTGAAGATGTACCAATGGCGGTGGTTAAAGCGGCGATGGCCAGTGGTGTGGCTACACGTCCAATCGAGGACTTTGAAGCTTATCGCCAGACACTGCATGAGTTTATCAATCAGGCCGGGCTGTTTATGCAGCCGATTATTGAAGTGGCGAAAAAAGCGCCGGCGAAAATTGTTTATGCCGAAGGCGAAAACGACGATGTGCTGATGGCGGTTCAGGCAGTTATCGATGAGCAGGTTGCCCAGCCAATTCTGATTGGTCGCCGCGCCGGCATGGAGGCAAAAATTGAACGTCTCGGCCTGCGTATTGATCTGGATAAGGATGTTGAGGTCTTTGACCCCAGCGATAATGACCGCCACGATGAATACGCGGCTTACTATAACGCTGTGGCGGGTCGCAACGGTGTCTCGGTGGATGCGGCGCGGAAAATTATGCGCGACGACCAGACTGCTATTGCGGCGGTTATGGTGGCTCGCGGTGAGGCCGGGGGTTTAATTTGCGGTAAGGTGGGTCGCTTTGATTTCCATCTGCGGGAAATTATGCAGCTGCTTGGGCCAAAGCAAAAAGATCAGCTGGTCTCTTCTTCTGCGGTACTACTGCTCGACGATGGGCCGCTGTTTTTGGCGGATACCACCATGAATGTGGATCCTAGCGCTGAACAGTTGGCGACCATTACTGAAGCCTGTATGGATCTGGTGGGGCAATTTGGTATAGAGCCAAAAGTCGCTCTGCTCTCCCATTCAAACTTTGGAACCTCGAATGCGCCCTCGGCGAAAAAAGTTCGTGCAGCAGCAGAAATACTGCGTAAGACTCACGACGATATTCAAATTGATGGTGAGATGCACGTACTCAGCGCGCTAAACCCAGCTCTGCGCAAGACTATCTATCCTCAGGCCAATCTGAGTGGTCGCGCCAATGTTCTGGTGATGCCAAATCTGGATGCGGCAAATATTGCCATGGGGCTAATCCGTTCACTAACGGATGGACTGTTGATCGGGCCCTTTATTAATGGTCTGGCCAAGCCTGCGCATATTGTTCTACCCTCGGTGACCTCGCGGGGCATTTTTAATATGACAGCCTTAACCGTTGCCGATATTCAGAAAAGTAAAAAAGCTAGCTCTTGATAGCACTAGTTTTTTATATCCCTAGCTCTTGAAATCAAGGGCCATTTGATAAAACTGCTTTTTATCACCGCCGGTGATTTTTGCCGTCAGGGCTGCAGCCTTGGCGGCGGGCAGTTCGGCCAGTAACAGCCGCAGCACTTTTTCACCGTCCACGGTGGTACTGTTACCGGCATTGGTACTGCCTCCCAGCACCAGAACAATTTCACCGCGCTGCTGATTGCTGTCGGCTTCGACCAGTGCCACCAGTTTATCCAGAGTGCCGTGCAGATAGGTTTCAAAAGTCTTGCTGATTTCTCGACCGATAAAGCCTATATGCTCAGCGCCAAAAATATCTCGCGCATCTTTAAGGCATTCAAGAATACGGTGTGGCGCTTCGTAAAACACCATGGTTTCATTGACCGACTTAAGCTCTGTAAAAGCTTTTTTGCGCTGACTGCTCTTGGCCGGTAAAAAACCAATAAACCTGAATTTATCGGTGGGTAATCCGGCAACACTCAAAGCAGAGATAACCGCACTGGCGCCCGGGATGGGTATCACCTTATAACCCTCTTCGCGGGCGGCGAGCACCAGCCGGTAGCCGGGATCAGAAATCAGCGGTGTACCAGCATCGGAAATTAATGCAATATCCTCCCCTGAGGCAAGTCGCTTAAGGATTTTGTAGCTGCTCTTTTTGTCGCTGTGATCGTGATAGGCCATTAGAGGCTTATCTATGCGAAAATGATCCAACAATTTTTTGCTGTGACGGGTATCCTCACAGGCTATAGCAGCCACGGATTGTAGTGTTTCGATTGCACGAGGCACCATATCACCCAGATTACCTATGGGTGTGGCGACAATATACAACGTACCGGATTGATTTGAGTTCATGAATATTAAGCTTTTTCTGTCGATGTTTTATGCGGGATGCATCTTAGCCTTTATCGGGGCCTGTGCGCCAATCTCTACGCAAGATCCGGTGGTGCCGAGAATTACCTCAGCAGCTCAGGACGACGACACTAGCCGTTCAATTGTCTTTCAGGCCGAGCAGACTGTCCTGCGTGCCCAATCTTCCGAACCACTGCTTAAAGCCTCTCTGCTACTGGATGCGGCGATTCTGTTTGCCCAGGCCGGCGATATTGCCAACAGTCGTGAGACCGTGGATTTAATTGACCCTGTAAATCTCAGCGATTCTTTCTTTATTGAGTACAGCCTGCTCGGGTTGGAGCTGGATATTGCCAGTTATAAACATGATGACGCGCAGCGGTGGCTGATTCAGCCCCGCTTTAATAACATCAGACCTAGCCTTGGCATCAATTTTTCACGGCGGATTCTCAGTCTTGAGAGCGATCTCAATTATTCGATGGGCGATCTTGAGACCAGTATTAGTAATCTTATTCAACTCGGCGAACTGTTTAGCGATAGAAAGCTACTCGGTCAGAGCTCGATCAATCTTATTCACGACAAGATCTGGCATCGACTCAATGAACTGCCCTTTCAAACTCTGCAAAGATATAAGCCCGAGGACCGCAACACTGTGGCCGGCTGGTATGCGCTAGCGGCGGCAGTACGTGACCAGCAGGGAGATGCTCATGCACAAAAAAGTCATTTTGAGATTTGGCAGCAGCGCTGGAGCAATCACCCCGGGGCGAGAAAACCACCCTCGGCGCTAAGCGCAAGAGTTAGCGGTCAGCCGCCAAAAGATATAGCCCTGCTATTACCACTGCAAGATGAGTACGAAATTCCCAGCGATACACTGCTCAATGGTTTTATGAGTGGTTATTACCAGAAGCTAGCTCAAGACAGTGCTGTGCCTAATATCACTATCTTTGACACCTCTGGATCGTCGCTAACCGATGTATACAGCAGTGCAGTAAATAGCGGTGCACAGTTGGTGATTGGCCCTATGCGTCAATCTCAGGTGGAAGAGTTACTGTCATTAGGCTCGTTAGCTGTGCCGACCATGACCCTCAACCGGGTCGACAAGAACATTGAGAATCCACCACAAAATTTAATTCAATTTGGACTCTCTGCTCTCGATGAAATCGAGCAGATTGCCGATCGCGCTTGGCTCGAAGGTCGAACCAATGTTCTGCTAATAGCACCTGACAGCGGCTGGGGTCAGCGCGCCAGAGAATATTTTGTCGATAACTGGAATGCTCGTGGCGGCGTGGTAACAGATGCAATCTCCTACCCATCAACGGTTAATGATTTCACCAAGTTACTCAAGGCACCGCTGGAGATTGATTTAAGTGAAAGCCGCGGTGTTGAAATGCGTCGCTTTATCAATAGCAGCCTGAGTTATACCGCACGCCGTCGCAATGATATAGATCTGGTTGTGGTGCTTGGCTACTCGGAAAAAATACGCCAGATCAAACCCTCGCTAGATTTCCTCTACGCTGGAGATATTCCGGTTTATGCCTCATCGCATATCTACAATGGAACCCAGCAGATTGAGCTCAACCGCGACCTTAGCGGCATTCAATTTGGCGCCATGAACTGGACCCTCGAGGGTCATATGCCGCGTCCTCTAACACCGGATCAGCGCCTACCGACCTCATACCGACAGCTCTATGCACTGGGCTACGATGCGTTCTTACTGCACGGCATACTCGGACAAATGGATAATCCGGATGCAATTCCAGTGTTCGGCTCCACAGGTCTGCTGACTCTTACCAATGGGGTTATCAAGCGCCATGAGAAATGGGCTGTATTTCAAAATGGTCGCGCGGTACCAGCCCATCCTTAAATAATTACATTGACGAATTAATAGCATTTCAAGGATAGATAATGCACAGAGACAGTACTTTAAGCGGCGCAGATGCCGAACAGTTGGCGTTGGATTACCTTCAACAGCAGGGTTTAAAATACCAGGCGCGAAACTTTCGCACGCCGAGGGGCGAAATCGATCTGATTATGCGTGATAATGCCGATCTGGTTTTTGTTGAGGTTCGCTTTCGCCAGAACAGTGCTTTTGGATCGGCAGAAGAATCGATTACGCCACAAAAATGCCAACGCTTAACCGCTGCGGCGCTGGCTTATATGCAGAGCCAGCAACTGACCAACAAGTTGTCTGCAAGGTTTGATGCTGTAGCGATTAGCCCCGCCCCGCGTCAATCTGGGGACGACTTGCAGATCAACTGGATAAAAAATATTTTGCAGTAATAACAGAGAGTGAAATCAGGCTATTGGACGCGATGGAAGAGAAGATATTTAATCATTTTCAAAAAATGATCGAAGCCACCATGGTGACCGGTGAAGCTCATACTGAAGCTTTGGCCGGTGCCGCCGAAAAAGTTGCCTCTGCCCTGCTGGCGGGAAATACTATTTTCACCCTTGGGGAAAAATCCGGGGTGTTACTTGCCCAGCTGTTTTCCGATTATCTGGCTCTCGGATACGATATTGACCGTCCCGGCTTTCCGTCGATAAATCTCAACCAGATCACCCAGAACAGCAGTGATG
Source organism: uncultured Pseudomonadales bacterium (assembly GCA_943846685.1). Classification (GTDB taxonomy): domain Bacteria; phylum Pseudomonadota; class Gammaproteobacteria; order Pseudomonadales; family Porticoccaceae; genus HTCC2207. The sequence continues at coordinate 775,429 of OX044363.1, read as the reverse complement.
CGGAACGTTACGATCAGGCACTAAATACCCACGGCAAAGGTGGTGATATTCTGATTTTGGTCAGTGCCGGCAACAGCGAACCACTGCTGATTAATGCGCTTAACAGTGCCGTTAACCGCGGCATGACCATTGTGCTGTTATCTGCCGCAAACGATGATTTACTGACTTCCACGGTCAGCTACAATGATATCCATATAAGCAGTGCAGATTTTCCTGCGCCGCTGGCAACCCAATCCCAACTTCAAGTTATTCAGTGCATCTGCGGACTGATCGACAGCCATATTTTCGGAGGCGAATAAATGCGTCAAATCACAGTAATTTTTTCACTAGTCTTTTTTCTTTCGGGCTGTACTTCGCTGGTTAACACCGTGGTTAAAGAGCCGATCAATCCAGACCCAACCTCGACGACCATTGGCTCGGATATCAATGACTTAAAGATGGATACCTTTATCGGCGTCAATATCAAAAAAGCCTCTCCAGCACTGAAAAAATCCCATATCAATGTTCATGTTTACGATTCAGTGGTGCTGTTGACCGGTGAGGTTCCAAACGAAGATTTGAAAGTTCTTGCAGGAAATACCGCCCGTGCCTATAACGGTGCACGTCAGGTTCACAACGAGTTGGCGGTTCGCGGTAACACTTCTATTGTCTCGCGCACCAATGACACGCTTATTACTGCGCAGGTAAAAACCAAACTGACTTTCGACAAAGAGATTGAGTCATCGAATATTGAAGTCACTACCGAAGATAGCGTGGTTTACCTGATGGGCAAGGTGCGACGACTGAGTGGCGAAAAGGCCACCGCTATTGCCAGCGGCACTAGCGGCGTTCGCAAAGTGGTTAAGGTCTTTGAGTACGTAGACTAGACTTTCTGAACCCAATCTAAAGCAGTTCGATAGCCATGGCGGTGGCTTCTCCACCGCCAATACAGAGACTCGCAATACCCTTTCTACCGCCATGCTGTTGCAGGGCATGAATCAAGGTAACAATTATTCTCGCGCCGCTGGCACCAATCGGATGCCCAAGCGCACAGGCGCCACCATGGACATTTAACTTGTCGTGGGGAATACCAATCTCATGCATGGCGGCCATAGCCACCACGGCAAAGGCTTCATTCACTTCCCATAGATCGACCTCATCAACGCTCCAACCAACCCGCTGCAGAGTTTTATTGATCGCTGTCACTGGCGCCGTGGTAAACCACTCGGGCTCATGGGCAAACTGATCAAAGCCGTGAATCAATGCAATTGGTTTCAAGCCCTGCACCTCTGCTTCGCTGGCCAACATTAATGTCAGTGCCGCTGCACCATCAGAAATCGAACTGGCATTGGCAGCGGTGACTGTCCCATCTTTTTCAAAGGCGGGCTTTAACTGGGGAATTTTTTCCGGTCGCGCGTTGCCCGGCTGCTCGTCGGTATCGACGATGGTATCTCCGCGACGGGAAGAGATTGTCACCGCAGCAATTTCATCTGTAAACCAACCGCTATCTATAGCTTGGTTGGCACGACGCAGTGATTCAATAGCATAGGCATCCTGATCTTCGCGACTAAAGTTATATTTCTTCGCACAGGTCTCGGCAAAAACTCCCATCGCCGTGCCCTGATAGGCGTCTTGCAGGCCGTCATACTGCATATGATCCAACATCTGTGCATGACCAAATCTGTAGCCCTGTCGTCCCTGGGGAATCAGATAGGGGGCGCGGCTCATACTTTCCATACCTCCGGCAACTATGGCTTTAGACTGACCGGCGCGCAGGGCATTGGCGGCCATCATTACCGCTTTCATCGCCGAGCCACAGACTTTATTGATGGTGGTGCAGGCGCTTGAGCGATCAAGCCCTGCGCCGATTGCTGCCTGACGCGCTGGTGCTTGGCCAACCCCTGCTGATAACACGCAGCCCATCAGCACTTCATCAATCTGGTTGTTGTCGAGTCCGGATTTAGCAAGCGCATCACTGATAGCCGTTGCGCCGAGTTGAGTGGCGCTGGCGCTAGAAAGCGAGCCGAGCATGCCGCCCATGGGCGTGCGTGAGGCTGAGAGTATGGCGATTGGCTGTGATACAGAACTTGATGAAGTGTTAGATGATGACATTAAGGCTCCTCCTGAGAATAAGTCAGCTAGTTAATAACTTTAGCTTTATTTAATAACCCGCAGCGACGGTTTAGTCTTCTTAGAACCCTTATCTTTAGGCTCAGCTGATGGTTTGTTCGACGGCTTGGTTTTTACCGCTTTAGGGCCCGACGGTGGTGTCGGCGTGTGATCCGGATCTTCGTGCTCAAAGACCATGCCCTGACCATTTTCATGGCTGTAGATGCCGACAACCGCAGAGACTGGTACCTGAATTTCTATAGGCACGCCGCCAAAGCGCGTTGAAAAGGCGAGAATTTCGAGATCGAGAATAAAGTTGGTGACCGCCCGAGGGGCGATATTGAGGACTATCTGACCGTCGGTCACATAGTTCTGGGGAACCTCAACACCTGGAAAGTGGGCATCGATTACCACGTAGGGCGTGCAATCGTTGTCCACTATCCAGTCAAAAAAGGCTCTCACGAGATAGGGTCGGTTGGACCGCATTTTCATCTCAGGGGACGGATCTCAAGTTCGAGATCCGTGAGGCTTTCTTGGAATGAAGGTCGATCAAACAGGCGCTCCATATAATCGAGCAGAGGTTTTACCTGACGGTTGTTGGGCAGTTCGATACCAAGCTGCGGTAAACGCCAAAGGATCGGTCCGAGACAGCAATCGACTAGGGTAAAGTCTTCACTCATAAAGTACGGCATATCGACAAAGATACTGGCAATGCTGATCAGTGACTCGCGAAATTCCTTGCGCGCTTCTTCGGCTTTCTTGCTCTCTGGGCTTTTGACGATCTGGGCAATCAATGTGCACCAGTCTGTTTCGATACGGTGAATCCAAAGACGACTCTGGGCACGGGCTACCGGATAAACGGGCAACAGTGGCGGATGTGGGAAACGCTCATCCAGATATTCCATCACCACTTTTGACTCGTAGAGAGCAAGGTCGCGATCCACCAGCGTCGGCAATGTGCCGTAGGGGTTGGCTTCAAGAATCTCTTCGGTAATAGCAGTAGGTTCAATATCTTCGATTTCAACCGTTACGTCTTTCTCGGCTAAAACAATACGAACTCTGTGGCTGTACTGGCATGTAGGGTCGGAAAATAATGTCATCGACGATCGTCGCACATCAACCTCTCAATTTTAAAGTAAGTAGGGGGTAGCTTCTGGCTACCCCAAATAGACAATCCATGCCTTTATATGGTCTGTCCTGAATAAAACTATTTAATCCTAGTGAATGCCTTTCCAGTATTCACGGTTCAGTAACACGACAAAGACTAACAGTAGTAACAAAAATAACAATACCATGCGGCCGATATGCTTGCGCTCTTCAGCCATTGGCTCTGCAATATAGGCGAGGAAATTCACCAGGTCATACATCGCAGCATCATACTCTTCAGGGGACATGGTTCCCGCTGTAGGAATTTCAAAACGACCACAGGGGTCATCGAGAATATCTTCACCGGTCAGACGGTCGCGCTTAATGCCACCGTTGTAGGCCATAACTGGGCCCGGAGCACATTCAGGCAGACCCTGTAAATCCAAAAGCGCGTGGGGCATACCTACGTCTTTAAACACTCGGTTGTTAACACCCAGTGGACGACTTGGGTCGGCATAAAAGTTACGCAGATAAGTATAGACCCACTCCGGCGAACGAGAACGTGCAACCAGTGTTAAATCTGGAGGTACAGCACCAAACCAATCTTTGGCGCCATCTTCAGGCATGGCAATTTTCATCAAATCACCAATCTTTTGACCGGTAAATACCATATTGTCGAGCATCATCTGGTTGGGGATACCCGTATCATTGGCAACCCGCTCCCAGCGAGAGTACTGAAATGAGTGACAACCCATGCAGTAGTTAACCGCAAGTTTTGCTCCGTTCTGCAGCGAGGCGTGATTGGTTAAATCAGCTTCAAATGCGTCACAGTCAATCTGACCACAGGACTTGCCGCTCTCTGCACCCACTGCTTTGAGTGGCAGAATAACCAGAAGCAGAACTATGACCAGTCCACCTAGTGATTTCCAGAAACCCATGCCGCCATCCATCGTGATGCGGTCAGGTTCAGGCTTGGTGGTCTCGATGCGAGTCCAGAAGTAGATACCGATAAAGTAGGAAAAGTAGAGCACTGTACAGATCTGCGCCAGAACTGTGCGCGCTGCTGTAGGCGCTTTAATACCCAGGTAACCGAGGATAATAAAGACGGCAGCAAAGACCAGAATCGCTCCACGGCTAAACTTACCTTTGTAGCGCATTGAGCGAACCGGGCTGCGGTCCAACCAAGGCAGTACATACAGAATAGCGATAGCAGCGGCCATTGTAATAAAGCCGCCCAGTTTATCGGGAACCGCACGCAGCATTGAATAGTAGGGCGTAAAGTACCAGACCGGTGCGATATGCTCAGGGGTCTTCAGCGAGTTGGCAATCTCAAAGTTTGCGTGCTCGAGGAAGAAACCGCCCATCTCTGGCATAAAGAATAGTATGCCGCAGAAGACGAACAGGAATACAACGATAGGCACCAGATCGTGAATCACAAAGTATGGATAGAAAGGAATGCCGTCAATTGGATTGCCTTTGTCATCTTTGTACTTCTTGATGCTAACACCATCTGGGTTGTTAGAACCCACATCGTGAAGGGCGATAATGTGCATCACCACCAGCGCAATCAAAATAATTGGCATGGCGACAACGTGCAGCGACATAAAGCGGTTGAGGGTAATACCTGAGATCAGGTAGTCACCACGAATCCACTGAACAACGTCTTCACCGATTACCGGAATTGCGCCAAACAGCGAGATAATCACCTGCGCACCCCAGTAGGACATCTGACCCCAGGGCAGTACATAACCGAGGAAAGCCTCAGCCATCAATGCCACATAGATAGTCATACCGAAAATCCACACCAGTTCGCGAGGCGCTTTGTAAGATCCGTAGATCAGGCCGCGGAACATATGCATATAGACGACAACAAAGAACGCCGAAGCACCCGTAGAGTGGGCGTAGCGGATAATCCAGCCCATATCCACATCGCGCATAATATATTCAACCGAGGCAAAGGCCTGTTCCGCAGAACCCTGGTAGCTCATCAGCAACCAGACACCTGTGACCAGCTGAATAACCAGCACAACCATTGATAAAACACCGAAGTAGTACCACCAGTTAAAGTTCTTTGGCGCGTAATACTCAGCCATATGCCGGTTCCACTCACGCTTGAGTGTTGGCATACGTGAATCAAACCACTCGGCAAAAGCAGCAAATTTACTCATTATGCAATCTCCGAATCTATACCGATAATGACAATGTCGTCCGACTCATAGGAATGAGGCGGTACTTCAAGATTAGTGGGTGCAGGTACGCCAGCAAAAACTCGTCCAGAAAGATCGAACTTGGAACCGTGACAGGGGCAGAAGAAACCGCCGAGCCATGAGTCTCCACCGAGATCTTTGGCGCCCACATCGGGGCGATACATTGGCGCACAACCCAGGTGTGTGCAGAGTCCGACCAAAATCAGATACTCTTCTCTGCCAGCCAAGGTGCGCGCAACACCTTTGACATAAGCAGGCTGCGATGCAGCTACAGAGTCAGCATCCCGAAGAATATCCGTATCAATCTGAGCGATTGCTTCGAGAGATTCTTGCGTGCGACGCACGATATAAACCGGCTTTCCACGCCATTCGACAACCAGACGGCCGCCAGACTCGAGCTTGGAAATATTAACTTTAACCGGAGCACCAGCAGCCTTAGCTTTAGCGCTTGGTTGCCAAGATGAAACGAAAGGTACTGCCGCACCTACTACACCAGCTCCACCGACAACAGCGGTAGCACCAGTAAGAAATCGGCGGCGACTATGGTTGACACCGTCACTAGTCATGACGTTCTCCCTAAACAGCAAAATTGGATGTTAAAACACGCGGACTCGCGCGCAATTAAAAGGCGCTGCATCTTAACGGAAAGCCGCATTTTACGCAACTAGGGGAGTGTCAAATAACCCCTTAACCAGCTGTTTTTAATGGCAAAAAAAAACCCGACTGAAGAGTCGGGTTTTTTCTTTTCCGGAGCGCTATTAACGCTTCGAGAACTGTGGACGCTTACGTGCTTTACGCAGACCCACTTTCTTACGTTCAACCTGTCGAGCATCGCGAGTCAGGAAGCCTGCTTTGCGCAGTGGGCTACGAAGATTCTCATCGTATTCCAACAGTGCACGAGCAATGCCGTGACGAATCGCACCAGCCTGACCGAAGTTACCACCGCCACTTACGGTGATCTTCATATCAAACTTATCGACCAAATCAACAACTTCAAAGGGCTGGCGAACAATCATTCGCGCTACTTCACGACCGAAGTAAGCTTCGATTGAGCTGTTGTTGATAGAAATATTGCCGTTTCCTGAAGTTAGGAAAACACGCGCGGCTGATGTCTTGCGACGACCAGTACCATAAAATTGAGTTTCTGCCATGATGATCGCTATCCGTTAAAGTTCTAGAACTTGAGGCTGCTGTGCAGTATGAGGATGCTCATTACCGACATAGACCTTGAGTTTTCTAAACATTTCCCGACCTAGTGGTCCGCGGGGCAACATACCTTTAACCGCTGATTGGATAACACGCTCAGGCGCTTTCTCCAAAAGCTTGTCAAAAGTAATATCCTTAAGACCACCGGGGTAACCGGTGTGAGAGTAATAGGTTTTCTGTGTGGCTTTGTTACCAGTCACGCCGATTTTTTCAGCGTTAACTACCACGACGTAATCGCCGGTATCAACATGGGGAGTATATTCCGGTTTGTGTTTGCCACGTAATCTTGTAGCAATTTCCACGGCCAAACGTCCAAGGGTTTTGCCCTCAGCGTCTACGATATACCAGTCACGTTGAACTGATTCTGTTTTAGCACTATATGTTTTCATTCTTATCCTGCCTGGCTTTGGGGTATCCCAAAAAAGGGTGCGAATTGTAATGATCGTCCGCGCCTATTACAAGGGGCGATTTGAGCAAATTTAAAGTTTTTTGCAGATAAGCTCATGGACGGTGCGGGCAAGCCAAATACTCACGGCTCTGCATCTCCAATAATCGGCTCTCTGTACGCTGAAATTCAAAGCTTAATCGGCCGCCCGTATACAGCTCATTAATAGGCGCGGCGGCGGTTACAGCCAATTTAACGCTGCGGTCATAAAACTCATCGACCAGATTAATAAAGCGTCGAGCGGCATCATCGTTGACTGCATCGAAGAACGGCACGTTAGTAATTACCACCGAATGAAATTCTTTCGCCACCTCAATATAATCGTTCTGACTACGCGGTCCCTCGCAAATTGCAGCGAATTCGAACCAGACTAAATCCTCGGCCACCTTGCGTGCCGGAATTAATCGACCCTCTATATCCAGATCGACATTGCGCTTAATTTCGCCCTCGAGCACCACTAAGCTATCAAAGGTTTGGCTGATCGCACGCTCCGCTGCGTCACCGAGCGGCGAATAATAGAGCTCGGCTTTTTCCAGAGCGCGCAATCGGTAGTCGCGCCCGCCATCGACATTAATCACTTCGCAGTGCTGATTAAGCAACTTGATCGCGGGGAAAAATCGCTGACGCTGCAAGCCATCGCGATAGAGTAGATCGGGAATAATATTAGAGGTCGCCACCAGAGTGACACCGCGCTCGAACAGCCCCTCAAGCAATAGCGCCAGAATCATCGCATCGGTGATATCGCTGACAAAGAACTCATCAAAACAGATAACCCGCGCCTCACTAGCAATGCTCTCAGCGACAATATCCAGAGGATTGGCCTGTCCCTTATGGCGTTCAAGATCCTGATGCACCCGGCGCATAAAGCGGTGAAAGTGAATACGCATCTTCTTTTCAAAGGGCAGGCTCTCGTAAAAACTGTCCATTAGATAGGTCTTGCCTCTGCCGACACCGCCCCAGAAATAAAGCCCCTTCTCAGGCGCACGATCTGCTTCACGGGAAGAGCGCAGCAACTTTGCCAACAGGCCGCCTTTCTTACCGTTATTGCGCGCCACCAAACGGTGAAACAGATCTTCCAGCTGATCGACCGCATAAGCCTGTGCCGCATCTGCAACAAAGCCCTGTCGGGAGAGATCATTTTGGTAACGTTGTTTCGGGGTTAACATCGAATATGGTAGGATCAGCTGATAAAGGCAGACTGTAACTAGCACAGCCCGCTAAAACAACTAAAAAAACAATCTAAAAGCATTGATTCGGCAGCCACCTTTGGCGACACTAAGAACAGTAGCTCAAAGGTTATAAAAAGCTTATTAGGAGAATACATTTGACAACATTGACCTCAATTCTGATTGCAGCAGCACTTTTCCTTATCGGAGTCGCTGTCGGTCGTCTCTTTTCACAAAAGGTTGAGCAAGGCGATAAGTCGGTTCGCGATCTCGAAAAGAAACTTGAGAAAAGCGAGCAGAAACTTAAACGCTATCAGCAGGAAGTGACCGAGCACTTTGTTGCCGTCTCTCACCTGACTAGCAATGTAGCCCAGAGCCACAAACAGATTCACGAACATCTGGCCACCAGCGCCATCCGCCTGGCAAGCCCTGAAGTCGGTCGTCAACTCCTCAAATCTGGCGGCGGCGACCTCAATATGCTTGACTCCAACGGCAACCCGCTGGTTGATATAGATGATATTGAAGTGCCCAGAGATTACGCCCCGAGCGTACCCGGTGGCATTCTCAACGAAGGTTATGGGCTGAGCGAAAACGAGCAGAGCAATGAAAAGCCTGATAACGCCGCAAACAGCGTTGCCTCAGAAGGTGACGAAGAGGCCGACCCAACTCAGAGTGTTGGTTAAGAGCCTTTAGCATTTAACCGAGAGCACTTAATGAGGAGTCTTTAATAAAGAGCCCTCAGCTTCAACAAAGAGCCCTCAGCTTCTTTTAATAAAAAGCGCAAGCAGGGAGGTTTGCGGTTTCAGCTCTAGCCACTCAGGCAAAATCTGTTCGTGCGCTTCTTAGCCGTGCACTGTCAACTGTACGACCCCATCTACTGCCCGGCCGCTGTTCGATATGCAGCGGCACACTTAAACCTTCAGAACCGTGCCTATGCAACCAATGCGTTGACGAACTACCCTGGCTAACGACGCAATGCATTCAATGCGCAGTGCCCCTTAGCAGCAACTCGCTGTGCGCAAACTGCCAGATAAAACCGCCGGCCTACAATCGCTGCATTGCCGCTTTCTCCTATCAGGAACCCATAGATAAAATTATTGTGCGCCTAAAAAGCGACCCCTATGCTGCCGAGATCAAACAGTTGTGCGCCCTACTGGCCCAGCGAATTTTTCTCAGCTACCCGCATACAGCCCCTCCACAGTTGGTTATTCCACTGCCCCTGCACTGGCGCAAAATGACCCAGCGCGGATTTAACCAGAGCCAGATTATCAGTAGCCTGTTAGCCAATTATTTTTCCCAGCAGAAGACTTCAACGACCACCTTGATCGACCCCGAAATAAAAATCCGCAATGATCTCTGTTATCGCATCAGCAATAGCCAACCCCAACATACACTGGATAAAAAACAACGCGCCAAAACTGTCAGAAAGGGCTTTGCTACAACGCCACAGGCAGCATCGATCCTGCGCGGACTATCGGTTGCAGTAGTCGATGATGTGGTGACCACCGGCGCCACGGCAAATGCTATCGCCGCCGCGCTTCGAAATGCCGGAGCCAATAAGGTCGATATTTGGTGTCTGGCAAGAACAAGCTGGAATAATTCACCTCAGTAACTCAGAATGGCGCCCATGAATCAAACATCAGAACAACCAGAGATTATTTGGCAGCATATCTATCAAGAGGCGCAATCTGCCGCCCGCGACGAACCCATGCTGGCGAGTTTTTTCCAATCGACAATTCTTGACCACAACAGTCTCGGCAACGCCCTCAGCTACCATCTCGCCAATAAACTGGCCAGTAGCGCAGCACCTGCATCGATGCTGCGCAAAGTGATGGACAGAGCCTTTTCAACGGCAGAAATTATTCAAGCGGTGGCCGCAGATATTCAAGCCACCGTAGCCCGTGACTCTGCGTGCAACCTCTACCTCACGCCGTTCCTCTACTTTAAAGGGTTTCTGGCACTGCAATCCTACCGCGCTGCCCATCAGCTGTGGTTGGAAAATCGCCACTCACTGGCGTTGCTTTTGCAGTACAGAATCTCGCTGAAATTTGCCGTCGATATTCACCCGGCGGCACAGATTGGCAGCGGTCTAATGATTGACCACGCCACTGGTCTGGTGATTGGTGAAACCGCCGTGGTTGAAGACTGCGTATCGATTATGCAGTCGGTTACCCTGGGCGGCACCGGCAAAGTCTCTGGCGACCGCCATCCAAAAATTCGCAAAGGTGTACTGATTGGCCCGGGGGCAAAAATACTCGGCAATATTGAAGTGGCTGAAGGTGCCATGGTGGCGGCGTCGACTGTGGTACTAAAATCGGTGCCCGCCCATGCGATTGTCGCCGGCGTTCCCGCCGCGGTGATTGGCGATGCCAGAAGCATCGAGCCATCTCGAACTATGGATCATTATTTTAAGTGTGATTAGAGAGCGCCTAACAACGATCCCAACTAAAGGGCATGACCTGATCCAGACAGGTCGCGCCCTCAATCTGCATCAACAATCTATCCACCCCCAGGGCAACACCAGAGCATTCCGGCAAGCCTGACTCAAGCGCAGCCAGCAGATTCTTGTCAATCTCCATCAGCGGTTTGCCGGCTATTTTTCGCGCCTGCTGATCCTTGGCAAAACGACTCGCCTGCTCGTGACCATCGGTTAATTCAAAGTAGCCGTTCGCCAACTCAACACGATTTAGAAAAGCTTCAAAGCGGCGACTGACCCGACGTCCCTGAGCATCGCTGTGGCAGCTTGCCAGAGCCGCCTGACAGGCCGGATAGTCATAGACCAGCACCAAGCCATCGCTGAGCTGAGGCTCGATAACCACACTAAACAACAGATCCAGACAATTGGCACGGCTATCATCCGACCAGGCACTTGAGCCCGCCTCGACAGCGAGCTTTTGCAGACTGCTCAGCTCTGCTTGATGGGGGTCAATATTGAAGTACTTGGAAAACAGCTCGGCATAGCTGTACTTATTAATCGCGATAGTGGGCAGCAGCGTTTCAATCAGCTCAGCCAACTCAGCCATCAACTGATGTTCATCCCAACCACAGCGATACCATTCAAGCAGGGTAAATTCCGGATTGTGGCGGACACCCGCCTCGCCACTGCGAAACGCTTTTCCCAGACAGAAGATATCGCCACTACCCGCGGCGAGCAGCCGTTTCATAAAATATTCAGGAGAGGTTTGCAGGTAGCCCGTTATATCCGAGCCGCTCAGACCAGAGCCACTGGGAAGAGTAGCGATACTTTCTATATTTCGGTCAGTAACCGATGTTGTCGCCAACACCGGCACATCGACTTCAAGCAAGTTGCGCTGCTGGAAAAAACCGCGCAGCTCAGCCAAAACCAGACTGCGTTGACGCAGTCTGTCGAGACTAATACCGGGCTGCCAATCAGTCATCAGCGCAATCCGCCTTTATCTTCAGGGGTTATTTATTACTAACGCGACCCTGATATTCACCCGTGCGCGTATCGACACGAACCACTTCGCCCTCATCGAGAAACAGCGGTACCTTAACCACAGCACCAGTGCTCAACTTGGCTGGCTTGTTGCCACCCTGAGCCGTATCGCCACGTAGACCGGGATCGGTTTCAACAATTTCCAACTCAACATGGTTCGGCGGTGTTACCGAAAGCGGTGCACCGTTGTACAGAGTCACCACGCATATATCCAGCTCACTCAACCACTGCAGTGCATCACCAACCGCATTCTCAGTCGCCTGATGCTGCTCAAAAGTATCCGGCTCCATAAAGCACCAGAAATCGCCATCGTTGTAGAGATACTGCATATCAGCATCCATCACATCAGCAGCTTCGACAGACTCGCCAGATTTAAAGGTCTTCTCTACAACCCGTGCAGTTTTTAAATTGCGCAGTTTTACGCGATTAAATGCCTGACCCTTACCGGGCTTGACAAGATCATTTTCCAAAATTGAACAGGGGTCGCCGTCAAGCATCACTTTTAATCCGGGACGGAATTCATTGGTAGAATAATTAGCCATTGGTCTCTTATCTCGATTATCTAAAAAGGCGGATATGATACCCGAACTGCTCACTGAATTGAGCAGTTTGTAGTATTGATGGGCAAATTATTGAATTGACCGGATTAACCGGGAAAGTTGACTACACTTAAAAGCAAAAGAGAGAAATATAATTAGCCATTCGCCGCTGAGCCAAAGCCTGGAACTTAAACCTCAGACTCCAGAGCCTCAGCGGCGACACAATCGGGAAGTCTTTCACATAAACCTCTATGAACTCTGTATCACTGGATAATATCTCAGCCCTGCTGAACATCATCAAGCCCACTATAGCTGATGAACTTCTAACCGATGTCAGTTTTCCACTGACGGACAAAACCTCCACTGAACAGTGGATTGGCAATCTATCAGCGACCAGCTTTGCTAACAACTCCATAGAGCTCTACCGAATTCTACCTGTAGCCACCAAAGTCGATATAGCCCCCAACACCAAGATGGATATTCTCGATAGCCTGACACCCACAGTGATCAGGTCTACCGAATGCCTGCTGCAATCACAGCTCAATCAGGAAACCGCAAAAGCCATCTCTCTCGGCCAAGCACTAATTCGACAGGTTTACGAAGGCTATAAACTGGTTATCTACCAACTCGGTAAAGACCCGAATATCACCAGTCAAAAAAACATCACCGCACTCTCGCAAAGCATACTCAGCGCTTGCAATGTACTGGCAAAGATTCAGCTCAACAGCCTAAGTCACTACCTGCAACAGCCAAGCTATTTCTGGCGCGAACTTCATGCACTGCATCTGCTCGCACAGCAACTGGATATTGCCGACCTGGATATACCCAACCCGATGGGAGTCAACACCTCAATCAGTAAAGTCTATTTAAAGCTGTTGCTGTTTAATTGCACAAGGCCCCATCATTTCTCCAACTATGAACTGCGTTTTGTCTACACCGAACTGGATTTTTGGTCATCGCTGGCAGAACTTCACCGGGGCACCAAGGGCGGTTTATTTGCCATAGACCCGTCGAGTAATCGCGGTGCTGTTTACGCCGATGAAATTGAACCGCAACCGGGCAATATAATTCTCGATACCTTTAATCTGGTCAAATTCTTAAACAATATCGTTGCGGAGAATAACGATACCTTATTTTCCGACCGCATCTCCCGACGCGTGATCAAAGATCTGATTCGCCAGTGGGGAGAAAAAATAAAACGCCAGGAAACCCATATTAGAGATCGTGCCGAGGTCACTATCACCCGCGGCTTTACTTCGATCATATGCATGCTGTCGAGAACCGACTCATTTGAAAACTTTCTGCTGCTCTGCGGACAAAAACCCTCGGCACCAGACTCTGGTGTCGGCGGTATAAAAAGAACCGAAGATGCCTGGGGAACCTCCTTTGAACCTATCGACAGTCATCCAGGTGACCCGGTTATTTACACCCCGATACGCAGTAATAAAACCAAATTAAAACTGATACGCGGTATACGCAATGACATCAGCCTTAACGGTGCCTGCATAGAACTGGTGGATAACAACAATGAGTTACAGCCCGGTGAACCGATTGCCGTCCGCAACAAAGGCAATGCCAAATGGGAAGCCGGAATTATTCGCTGGAAGCATATCTCACCATCCCTAAACACCATATGCGGCCTGCAGTTTCCAGCCCGTAACTGCACCCCCGCAGCCATTCGCGGAAACCCCAGAGGAGATCAGGCCGAGCGTCAGTTTATGCAGGCCATCATTCTCTCAAAAAAGAAAAATCTCAGTGGTGAGATCAGCCTCCTGTGCCCGCCACTGCGCTACACCAAAGGCAGCAAAATCTATCTGCTGACCCCTCAGCGACAGACGGTGGCAATACTTGGCGAGGAGTTGGAAACCACAGAACATCTATCGCATTTTAAAATCACTTTTTGCTAACCAATAATCGGTAAAAACAGTCCAGGGACGGAAAATTTTATGCACAACAATGAACCACTGCATATTCTTATTGTGGATAAATCCAATGATGAGGCAAACCGCTTTATCAGTATCCTGCGCAGCGCCGATTTTAAAGTTGATGCCAAACTGGCGAGCAATGAAGAGGAATTGCAAAAATTTATCTCTATGCGCAACTGGGACCTTTTACTCGCCGCTCAAAACTATACAAAGATTCCCACCCAGAATATTTTCCAACGTATTCGACGCGCCGAAAGAGACCTGCCGGTTATTTTGATAAGCCCGGAATACGACCCGAAAACATTGATTGAAGGCCTGCGTCTCGGCGCGGCAGATGTGGTGGTCGCCGATCAGGATCAGCACCTTATCAAAGTGGTCGAGCGATCTCTTGACAGCGTCTATGTACGCCGTCAGTCCCGCGAGTGGGAACGTAAACTTTCCGTTGCCGAAAAGCGCTCGCAGCATCTAATGGATATCTCAAGATTTCCGATTGCGATTATTCAAGAGGGAACCTATGTCTACGCCAACGAAGCCTGCGCAAGTATTTTTGGTTTTTCCGAGCCCGATGAAATGCTCTGCCTGCCGGTGATCGACAATATTGCCCAGAAGGATCGCAACAAACTCAAAGCCTATATGGTTCCCCTTGAGAGCAACCATGAAATTATGCCCTTCGAAGCCATGGTCAAAACCCTCGATATCAATGACGACGAAAGCGACTCATTTCTGGAAATACATCAGATCCAATATCAGGGTGAGCCGGCACTGCAATTTACCATTAACAAAGACAAACAGTTCGACGCCTCAATCAGCCACAGCGATGTACAGCAGTCTGCCGAATACAGCGCCATTAAACCGCACCTTGTCTACGACCTGATCAGTCGGGGCATCAGCCGCTCGGTGCAGAGCGGTCAGGACTGTATGCTATTAAATATTCAGGTGGATCGATTTAATCAGCTAAAAGAAGATCTGGGCATTGCCAAAGCAGAGAAAATTGCTCATTCGCTAGTGATGTTTATTGTGCAAATTTTTTCTCACAATCTGGATTGCGGCCGCATCTCAGAAAACTGCTTTGTGATTGTTCTACCAGAGACTACCGAGGAAAAAGTGCTAGAACTGGCCAACAATATCACCCACCAGATCGGTCAGGAAGTCTTTGATATAGACAATGAAACCTTCTCCCTGACCACCTCCATCGGTGTCACTCTGCTGAATGAAAATGTCCCCTCAGTCGAGCGCGCACTCGAGCGCAGCAAAGAAGCTATCGAACAGCTGCGCGGCGATTCGGAAGTGGGCAACGGGGTTAAATTCTACGTTCCAGATATTCACTCAGACGAAGTTTCAAAAACCGAAGCCGTGGCGATTACCGCAAAACTGCTGCTCGGCAAAGATGCCTTCTCTATCCACTATCAACCCATAGTTGCGCTGATAGATGGCGGCAGCGGCAAAGAGTATTACGAGGTGATTCTCGGGGTTAAAAAAGATGTTCCCACCGAAGAGATTCCCGAAGATTTTATCAATAATCTTTTTAAATCCGATATAGCCGCAGAGGTGGATCGGTGGGTAATTTCCCAAGCACTGGAAGCACTGGCTGAGAAACTTAAAACCAACCCGGAAACCCAACTATTTATCAATATCAGCGCCCAGTCCTTTACCGACGAAGACTTTCTGCCCTGGTTAAAAACCACCCTCGAAGAATCACAGTTACCGGAAAACTCATTTATCTTTCAGTTCCGGGAAATCGATGCAGTGCGTCATTTAAAACAGGCCGCAGCAATCTGCGAGCAGATGAAACAGTCTCAGGGTCAGGTCAGTATTACTAATTTTGGGCTGGCGATTAACCCGCTAAAAACCCTGGAGAGAGTGGCCGCGGACTTTGTCAAAGTCGATCGACTGATTGTCGAAAAACTTGAGAAAAATGAAGAGGGCAAACTTGAATTTCAAAAGCTGATGGGTGGTATGACCGGCACCGGCGTCAATGTAATTGTCCCCTTTGTTGAGAAAGCGACAATTATTCCGGTGCTCTGGCAGCAGAGCGTGCATTATATTCAGGGGCACTATATTAAGAACCCAACCGCTGAGATGGATTATGATTTTTCTGAAAGCCCTTAGCGAGTAGAAAGCCCTTAGCGGATGAAAAGCCCTTAGCTTGTTGAAGACCCCTACCTAATCGAGAATCAATGTATCCTTATCGCTGTAACCCAACAGATAGAGAATCCCATCCAACCCTAAATTGGAAATCGATTGCTCGGCCGATGCTTTAACCAGAGGCTTGGCACGGAAGGCAATTCCCAACCCGGCAATGCCCAACATCGGCAAATCATTGGCGCCATCACCAACAGCAATCACCTGCTGCAACTTCAGTCCCTCTTTTGCCGCAATCTCACGCAGTAACTCCGCCTTGCGCTGGCCGTCGATAATATCCCCGGACACCTGTCCGGTAACTAGCCCATCTTTGATATCCAGTTGATTGGCATAGACATAATCCACCCCTAAACGCTGCTGCAGATATTCAGCAAAGAAGGTAAAGCCGCCGGAGACAATCGCGGTTTTATAACCGAGCTTTCTCAAGGTGGATATCAGGTGCTCAGCACCTTCATTTAATCTTAGGCGCTCGGCAACCGACTGCAGCACCGAAACGTCGAGACCTTTTAACAGTGCCATACGTTGGGTAAAGCTCTGTTTAAAGTCTATTTCACCCTGCATCGCCGCTTCGGTAATCGCGGCGACCTGTTCGCCAACGCCGGCTTCAATAGCCAGCTCGTCAATCACCTCGGCATCAATCAGCGTTGAGTCCATATCAAAAACCACCAGACGGCGGTTGCGTCTGAAGATGCTGTCCTCTTGAAAGGCAACATCAATATCGTATTGGCTGGATAGCTCAAGCAGGGCATTTTTGAGTAGCAGAGGATTTTCCGGCTCGCCGCGAACCGAGAATTCAATACAGGCGCGACCGAGCTTTTCAGTCTCATCCAGTTTAACCCGACCGGAGAGGCGCACAATCTTATCTATATTCAGCCCAAAATCACTGGTCACGGTGGTGACGGCGGCGAGATGCTCGGAATTAATCTTGCGCGCCAGCAGTGTCACTATATGCCGTGACTTGCCCTGCTGCTCGACCCATTCCTGATAGCGATCATCGGAGATTGGCACGAAATTGCGCCTGCATATCAAGCTCAACCAGATTGGAATGGATATCCGCAATCATAGCTTCAGAGTCATCACTCTTTGGGACGGCGGCCAAAATACCCAGATTGAGCTGATCGTGGATCACTGCCTGACCTATATCCAGCACCGTTACATCGAAGCGCGACAGCACTGCGGTCACAACACTTGTCACTCCAGGCTTGTCTCGCCCCGACACATTTATCAGTAATATCTCTTTCACAGAATCCAGCCAAAGTAATTTTAAGGGCGCTATTATATAAAAGCTGCAGGAATAGGATAGAATACTCGCCAATTAAATTTCAATCAGGCAACATTTAAGGACTTCGGGATGCATCGCCAATATTCAATGGCTAACAAATTACCCGCATTAGTACTGTCTGCCTGTTTAATCCTCGGCCTATTCAGCTGGATTGTTCTCTACAGCCACGCAGCTTCTGTCAGCAAAGAAACCCTGCAGGAAAAGGGTGAACTGACCATTAGTCAGTTGGTCGAGCTGGTTCGTGCGCCGCTATTTAACAATGACACCATCAGTATTCAGGTGGCACTGCAAAAAGTGACTGAAGATCCTTCCATAATCAGCGCCAGCGTCGAAGATGTTGATGGTCAGCTGGTGGCGCAGAGTAAAAAGTCGCCACTCGAAGAGGTTGTGGCAAAGAACTTTAGTCGCAATATTGTTTTTCAGGATACGCTAGCGGGCAAGGTTCTTTTAACCATTAACAGCCGACCTATAGAAAAGCGTTTCAATCAGGTTGTCAGAAATTGGCTGCTGCTGTGGGTACTGTTTAGTGGGGCCTGCACCTATGCCACCTTCAAGTTTGCCGAGCAGCTTTCAAGACGTATTCGCCTGCTGACCAAACGCCTGCCCGGCGGCTCAGACAATATAGTCGACGAGATTGTCGCTCTTGAGACGCGCCTACAACCACTGTTGGCCAAGGGCAATGATGAAGAGCTGCCGGAGACTCACTATTACTGCTCGCTGGTCACCGCAACCATCAAAAATCGCCAGCGCCTCGAAAGCCAGCTCAACCGTCAGAATATGACGCTGCTCTTGGAAAAAATTGATTACTGCACGCTGCGCACGTTGGAGCTGTATGGCGGCAAGCGTATTGAGGGCAGCAATGGCTGCATTAACTTCTATATCCGCTCGACGCAGCTGTCCAAACAGCATCTTCTGGTTTGCATGATGGCGATCTATTCGCTGCAGCAATTGCTTGAGAAGCTCTCTGAGCAGACCGGCATTGACCTGGAAATTGTCTGGACACTATGCAGTGAAAACTTGCCTGCGGCACCCTTATTTCAGTATCACGAGGGGCTCGATAAATTAAAGGGGCAGGCTGCCGTGCTCGCCGAACAGCTCGAAGATGGGGCTATTGGAATTCAATCCAGAGAGTATGATATTGAGCAGCTGTCCTCTATTGCGCGCTTCTTACCCTTTAGTGAGGACTGTTTTGTTCTGCAGGGTTTCCCAGAAGGACGGCAGCTGCTATTGGAAAAACAGATACAGCATTTGGCGAGTATCTGCTTCTAAGCTGCGGTAATCTTTTTGCCACTATTCCAACGATAAATGTGAGGTATCCACTTCCACTGGCTCAATCGTCTCGCGCTCTTCCTGTTCGACAATATTGCTGCCGACTGGCTCTAGGCCAAGATGATCGATGGAAACATTCGAAGGTTGGTCCTCTGCGGTATCCGCAGTGTCTGAAACATCGCTGCCGAGTGGGGCTAGGGTGAATCTGTCGCTTTGAGTATCCGGATCTGAAGAATCTTGTTCTTTATTACCTGACTCATTATTGCCAAGCTCGTTACTATCAAGCTCGTTACTACCAGAGCCAGAAACACTGGGCACTATATTAGCCACAGCGCCAGCATCGGAGAGACGCTGATAGATTCGCTCTGCAGTGGCTCTATCGACATTGCGCTTAAGACTGATAACCGCACCAGAAAAAAGCTGATCAATTGCGGCTTGATCGAGATTAAAACTCTCAGCAACCCGCTCCCTTACCTTATCGACGCTATTACCGGGTGCAATATCACCGCGAAACAGCAGATCAAATTTAGCCTCACTAGATTCACCAACACCAGTTTGGTTATCACTTCCTTCGCGAGCCATAAGCAACCTCCCAGTCAGCCTTTCGTTCGACATTCCAGTCAATCTAACAACTGCCTACCCCCTTGCATAGCAAGCAGTTAACAATTCTCTTGGCGATTAGACATTCTCCGCCACAATAATTCCCCAGACTACAGCAAACAGTATTAAGGCGAGAGTCACCGCCGCTGAGCCCATATCCTTGGCGCGCCCGGATAACTCATGAGCATCCAGACTCACTCGGTCAACGACCGCTTCAACTGCGGTGTTGAGCAGTTCTGTAATCAACACCAGAAAAACCGTGCCAAACAACAGGATCAACTGCACATAATCCTCTGCAATAATAAATGCTAGAGGCACCAGAAAAACCGATAGAAAGGCATAGAGCTGAAATGCCTCTTCGGTCAAAATCGCTTGCCGCAGGCCCCGTGCAGAATTTTTTGCCGCACCAATTAAGCGTCGGTAGAGAAACCCGGACAATCCATTCTTAGCCATAGCCTTACCCTAATGGTTTGTCGCTGAGATTCTGGTCCATCTCAAGCGCCGGCTGTGCCTCGCGGGGTGTGCCGACAATTTTCGCCGGTACTCCAGCAACCGTTACATGCTCCGGCACCGACTCCAAGACCAGACTGCCAGCCCCTATTTTTACCCCATCGCCAACCGAGATATTGCCAAGGATTTTAGCCCCGGCAGAAATCAGCACGCCATCGCCAATGGTTGGATGGCGACTGCCAGTCACACAGCCACTGCCGCCCAGTGTGACTGAGTGCAGTATGGAAACATTGTCACCGACCACGGCGGTCTCACCGATCACCAAACCTGTGGCATGGTCAATCATAATCCCCGAGCCCAACTTGGCTCCCGGGTGAATATCCACGGCAAACACTTCGGATATCTGACTTTGCAAAAATAGTGCCAATACGTTGCGCTGCTGTAACCACAGCCAGTGAGCTACTCTCTGCAGCTGCAGTGCCTGAAAGCCTTTAAAATAAAGTATAGGCATAAAATGAGTTTCGCAGGCGGGATCGCGATCAAAGCAGGCGTTAATATCCCGGCGCGTGCGCTCACCAATCGATGCGTCCTGCTGCAGGGCTTCAGCAATCACATCACTGACAATCTGCGCCGAGACCACCGAGCTGCCCATCTGTTGCGAGAGGTTAAAACACAGTGCCTCTTCGAGACTGTTGTGACTGAGAATGGCAGCGGCGAAGAAATCGGCCATCACCGGCTCCTGAGCCACGGCTTGGTCAGCCTCAGCGCAAATTTGTTCCCACAGTGGGTCTTTCCGATCTATCACTGGTTATTCCTGTCTAAAGCCTTGGTTATTACAAGCATATATAACGCTCGTAAATATTATCCAGATTTTCCAACACAACATCTTTTAAAAACATTTTAGCGTCGACCAGGCGAGTTTCTAACACCCCTTGGGTCAAGCGGTCGGCAAACTCCTGTGCAACCGGTCTATAGCTGAGATGCCAGCGCTCCGGGCCAATCCCGCCACGGTCTTTATCGTAGGGACGATAAAAGCCAACATCCTGACAGACAATGGTATCCAGCCAATTATGGAAGGGGGCGAATAAGCCGTCTCCCTCAGACTCTTGGGCTGACAGCTTAATCCGATAATTCTCGTGCATTTTCGAGGCATCATAGATATCAAAATCTGTGCCCCAGTGATGTCGCGACGCGCCGGGCAGTGCAGACCAGCGCATAATCGCCTGAATCTGTCGCCACTTGCTCATTGACTCAAGATCAACCACCACATCTCTGTCATCGTAGACTGGACGCAGGCCATTGACCTTCCAGTTCCAGATTTTTAGCTGTTGGGGAAAGCTGCGATAACTGCTGCAAATACGCAGGTCGTAGCCGTTCATTCCTGCCAGTTTGCGCAACTCGGTCAACGGCCCGACCACCAACGGATGAATCTTATGCTGCTTGAATATGCGAATCGACGGGTTGAGACTCTCGCCAATATCCACAACATCCTCCCGCCACTCCACCAGGTGATCCTCGGAAAAACCGGTTAGACTCTTATCGTCGACTAAAAAATCAAGATCATTTTTCTGCATGGCAGTGTTATACCTTCGTGATTACCTATAAGTAAAGGCTGTTTTATCTTTCAAGGACAGAGCGCTGACTTATACCAATAACATAAATATATGCCTACCATTGAAATATACGCGTTTAACCACATTATTATCTGTAGAATTCAACAACATACTTAATTACGCAATAGTTTGCTTTTACCGCAATACAAAGAGAGGAAATTTAGGTGCAAAGGATCGGTTTATTTCTTTTAACGAATCTGGCAATTATTTTTGTCGCCAGCGTTTCACTCAGCTTGCTGGGTTTTAGCGGCATTCTCGCCGAGAATGGCGTCGACCTCAACCTGCAATCCCTGCTGATCTTCTGCGCAGTGTTTGGCTTTGCCGGCTCATTTATTTCGCTATTGCTATCAAAGTTTATGGCCAAGAGATCCAGCGGCACGAAAATTATCGAGCAGCCGCAGAATGAAAACGAACGCTGGCTGATGACCACGGTTGCCGAGCTGGCTAAAAAAGCGGATATAGGTATGCCGGAAGTGGGCATTTTCCCCGCCCAGCAATCCAATGCTTTCGCCACCGGTTGGAATCGAAATAATGCGCTAGTCGCTGTCAGTGCCGGACTTTTACAGCGCTTTGACCGGGATGAGGTGCGCGCTGTTCTGGCTCATGAAATTGGTCATGTGGCCAATGGCGATATGATTACCCTGAGTTTGGTTCAGGGTGTGGTCAATACCTTTGTCATGTTCTTTGCCCGCCTGATCGGCTTTTTTGTCGATCGCGTGATACTTAAAAACCAGCGCGGGCTGGGGCTTGGCTACTGGATCACCACCATCGCCGCTGAAATATGTCTTGGCATTCTCGCCTCTACGATTGTTATGTGGTTCTCGCGCAAACGAGAATTCCGCGCCGATGCCGCCGGGGCTTCACTGGCTGGCCGGACCTCGATGATCAATGCCCTGCGCAAACTGCAGGCCGAAACTCAGGCACATATGGAAAATCAAATGCCCGATACACTGACCGCCTTCGGTATCTCCTCCGGCTGGAAACAGCGCACTTCAAAATTATTTATGACTCATCCACCACTGGAAGAGCGAATCGAGGCCCTGCGTTTTGGACAGTAACCAACAGCCACAGAAAACCATGATCGAAAATGATTTTTTCCTCTGTCGAATGACTGATCTGGAAGAACTTCAAGCGATTGAATTGACCATTGAAGAGCGCAAGCTATTCGCTATCCGTCAGGATAATCAGCTCTATGCCTACTGGAACAGCTGCCCGCATATGGGCATTCCACTCAACTGGATGCCAGAGAAATTTCTCGATCTGGATGGTGTGCTGCTGCAGTGCTCATCTCATGGCGCGCTATTTCAAATTAGCAATGGCGAATGTGTCGGCGGACCCTGCGTTGGAGATCGCCTAACACCGGTGACCCTTAAACAGGATGGTGATCAGTACTTTATCGCCGCCAATCAGCCACTACCAGCGGCGCTAGTCAATCTGCGAGCCGCGGCACTGCGTGATTTTGATTAGAATAAATTAGAGTAAGTTAGAGAGTTAAGGACAGTGGCCGCTGCAGACGAATAGCCTCGCCACTGAGCTCTGCCTGCCACACCAGCACTTCGACACCAGCATCCATAGCCTTGGACAATGTCTCTGCATAGAGCGGGTCTATATGGCTAGCAATCGACATAGTCTCGACCCCTGTCAACTGAACACAGAACAGCAGCACCGCTCGGTGTCCCTCGGCAACCATCGCCATCAGCTCGCGCAGATGCTTAGTGCCCCTTGAGGTCACTGCATCGGGAAACTGGGCATGGCCATCCCCGCAATCCAGCGTGACATTTTTAACTTCGATGTAGCATTGCTCGGTCGGCGACTCCAACAAAAGATCGATGCGACTCTTTTCTTCGCCATAGCGAACTTCGCTGCGGATAGTCGGATAACCGCGTAACTCAGGGATAAGCTCATCTTCAATGGCCTGCCTGACCAGATGGTTGGGTCTGGCAGTATTGACCCCGGCGAGATTGCCAAAGGAGGTGGTGACAATTTCCAGTGTTCCGACCAATTTGCGCTTGGGGTTATCCGACAGTGAATACCAACAGGGGGAGTTCTCAACCTGACAATTTTTCATGGAGCCGGTATTTGGGCAGTGCACGGTTAACAGCTCGCCCTGCTCTGTGCGGATATCTGTAAAAAAACGTTTGTAGCGTTTAATAAAGGTTGCTGGCAACAGCGATAGCTCTTTTTTCATCAATTTATTTTTTATCTTTAAGTGGCAATATGAGTAGTTTATGTTATGAATAAGAGATATAAAAATATCTGCGTCGAAAAAAGCCAACGAGCCAATTAATCGCTAGTCTAGGGCTTAAAACCGTTGGCGATCATAGAAGCTGAGTAATTTTATAAGCTCAACAGGTAAATTTCTCTTGAAATATTGCTTCAATGTCTCTATAAACGCACGTCCTGTATTCTGAGCTCACAACTAACTGTGGATTTTAGGAATGGCAACAGCAAAAACAAAAGCAAAACCTGCAGCAGCCGCCAGTAGCGGTGGTGCAAAAACCCTTCATGGCCTGAGCCCTTACGAGGCAAAGAAGAATGAAGAGTACATGAATGAAAAGCAGCGCGAGCACTTTAAGCAGATTCTCAACGCCTGGCGTCATGAGTTGATGGAAGAAGTCGACCGCACCGTAACTCATATGAAAGATGAAGCGGCTAACTTCCCTGATCCGGCCGACCGCGCCACTCAGGAAGAAGAGTTCAGCCTCGAGTTACGCACCCGCGATCGCGAGCGCAAGCTGATCAAGAAAATTGATAAAACCTTAGTGCGTGTTGAAGACGACGACTACGGATTCTGCGACCAGTGCGGCGTAGATATCGGTATTCGCAGACTTGAAGCTCGTCCTACTGCTGATCTGTGCGTCGACTGTAAAACCCTCGACGAAATCAAAGAAAGACAGATCACTGGCGGCTAATTAAATAACCTCGCTATCGGCGAGGTTATTTTTTGCAGCGGCAAGCATCTCGTGAAAACAGCCATGACATCAGCCACCTATATTGGCCGGTTTGCCCCTTCGCCGACTGGGCCACTGCACTTTGGCTCACTGGTCTGCGCCCTCGCTAGCTTTCTAGACGCCCGCCATCAGGCCGGCCGCTGGTTGGTTAGAATCGAAGATATTGACCCCCCGCGTGAAATCAGTGGTGCCACCACCACTATCCTGCGACAACTCAGTGACCACGGCCTAACTTGGGATGGGGAACTGCTCTACCAAAGCACCCGCACTGAAGCCTACAGAGAAGCCATAGCTGCACTGCAAAGTGCGCACCTAGCCTACAGCTGCGACTGCCCACGGCAGCGAATAAACTCACTGGGCGGTATCTATGATGGCTATTGTCGCCAGCGCACGGTGATTGAGAACCCGGCAATTCGCCTGCAGGTACCTTCTGAATCAAAAGCTAGGGAGCCAGAAGCCACTATCAAATTTGACGATCTGATTATGGGGCATTACATGCAAAACCTCTGCTCCGAAATTGGCGACTTTATTATCCAGCGTCGCGATCAACTGTTTTCCTATCAGCTCGCGGTAGTTGTGGATGACCGGTTTCAAAATATTAGCCATATTATTCGTGGTGCTGATCTGATTGATTCCACACCACGACAGATTTTTCTGCAAGAGTGCCTCGAGTCCCTGTCAGGGAAACACCCAGCGCCAACCGGTTCACCGCTAACCTCTTCACCACTAACTTATGGCCATCTACCTATGGCGATCAATGCTGAGGGTCAAAAGCTCAGCAAACAAAACCATGCCGCAGCTTTAGTTGCTGGAAAGGAGTCACAGAATCTCTGGCTAGCACTGCAGTGGCTCGGGCAGCAGCCACCAGATCAGTTAAAAAATGAATCTATCAGTCGGATACTCGACTGGGCTATCAGCAACTGGTCGCTCAACGCTATTCCCAAACAGTTGGCGATGCCGGCTCCGAGTCACTATTAATATTTAAGGGTGATATTGCTTAGGTTTGCTTTGCCGCCTCAGCTTGAATACCATCAACGCTTATTTAGCCACAATGATTAACCGGCGATCTCGCAGATGCTTAACTACCGACTAGTTGCAGTTCTAATATTTCTTAGCAGTGTCGTTATACCTCTGGCTTCTAAATGGGCTATTGAGCCTCAGGGCAATTGGTTTAGGCCCTTTGTTGTCTGGGCGATAGTGGTGTTCGCCGCGTATATTTTGCAGCGTCACAGGAATACCAATGAGTCTTGATATCGCCACCGCTGCGGGCGGTTTTATTCTCTTCGGCGTACTCTGCACCTACCTGTTGGCGAGCTATGGCGGCAGAGCTAGCCACAGCCTGATTTTAGTGCTGGCGCTGTTTGCCGGCAGTGGCGCGCTGCTGGCCACCGGCACCATTGAAATGGCCGGGCGCTACGGTTACAGCACATTGTTGGCACTCTTTGCCTTCACCATGGTGTTTATTTTCTCACCGTTAATTTTCTATCCAATCCGCAGACTCAGCGCAATTATTCGCTTCGCCTCTCTGGTGGATTTTCTAACCTTCAGGTTTAGGGGAAAGTCAGTTGCGGTGGTTGCCTGCAGTGCCCTAATCATAGCCACCCTACCGCTGTTTCTCGCTCAGTTGCTGGCACTTGAGTCCGTGCATAACTTCCTCTTTGACAGCAATAAAATACTTTT
Source organism: uncultured Pseudomonadales bacterium (assembly GCA_943846685.1). Classification (GTDB taxonomy): domain Bacteria; phylum Pseudomonadota; class Gammaproteobacteria; order Pseudomonadales; family Porticoccaceae; genus HTCC2207. Next base: position 749,323 of record OX044363.1, on the reverse strand, counting down.
TTGGCTGTTTATACTGGTGGTCATAATCACCATTAACTGGCGAACCATTGAGCTTAGCCCGGTACAAAACCTGCGCTGGATTATGGCAGCCGCTGGGCTCTTGCTACTGCCCGCTCTGGGACTAGCCGCGCTGGTTTCAGTGCAGTCAATTTTTGGTGGTGTCGGGGAAATGAACAGCTGGGTTGTGGATAGCGGACAGCGGTTTATCGTTCAGCGTATGGATTCATCCTACAGTCTGTTTATTATTTTCCTCGCCGCGAGTTTTGCCCTGCCGGTGAACTTCACTATCGTGATCTCCGAGCATATCTCCAACCGTCAAGCCGGCATCACCGTCTGGGCTTACCCACTGCTGATGCTGCTCGCGAGCATACCCGTATTTCCCTTGCTGTGGTCGGGTATCGCGGTGCAATCCGCATCGCCACTGCAGGACTACCTATTTGCCCTGCCCGCCCTGACGCAACACCCAATCATCGCGGGCTTGGGTGCAGCAAGCATTATCTTAATCGCCATTGCCCTGCTCTGTAGCATGTCCACATTGTTGGCAAAAATGGTGCTTAATAGTTTTGTTCTGCCCGACAAACTCTTCCAGAATCAGCCTCGACTGACCCGCTGGATAAATCTTCGCCTGCTACTAGCTTCATCAGTCATACTGCTGAGCTCGATTTTGCTTAGCCAGATAATGAAAGAGCACAGCATCACCGATTTATATCTGGTGGGTTTTGCCGGACTGGCACAACTAACACCGGGCATGTTGGCCTCTATTTACCTGCCCAAAGCCAACCGCAGGGGTTTTATTATCGGCCTGCTCGGCGGCCTATCCGTATGGCTAGTCGGTCTGGCTATCCCGCTGTTTAGTGGCGACTGGCAATGGCAGGTGCCGGGCACGGCGATTAATTTAACCTTTGGCATGGAGAGTTGGGATACCTGGGCCTTCGAAGCATTGATGGTCAATATTGCCCTGTGCACGCTGTTTTCAGTATTTTCCAAAATGGACAGCGAAGAGCAATTATTTGCCAAACTGTGCATGGTCGACAACATCTATATCCCTGCACGAGTGCAGCTCAGTCACGGTTCTGTCGAAGAGATAACTCGCAGTCTGCGTAACTCTCTGGGCGATGAAGCTGATCGGGAAATCGAGCGAGCCCTGAGCACACTTGAATTAGATAGCGACGAAACCAGACCTGCGGCATTAAGAAAAATTCGCGATTATCTCAATTCATCCCTGACCCTTCGTTTTGGTGTACTCGCTGCCTATCGGATTATGGAAGAAGCAATTCCACTGGCCGCGACAGCGCAACAAGAGTCCAATGATATTGATCTTATCGAATCGGTTTTAGCCATCCACAGTGATCGTCTGACCGGTATTGCCAGTGAGCTCAATAAGCTGCGTATTCATCATCGCGAGATTATCGACAACCTTCCTACGGGTCTGGTAGCTCTGGGTCAGGGTGGAGAGATACTGCAGTGGAACAGCAGCATGGAGAAATATACCGGGATTGCGGAGAATACTGTTAAGGGCGCGCAGATCAGCGATCTACCTGAGCCCTGGCAGTCGGTGATCAGTGAGTTTCTCGACAGCAACCAGAGTAGTAGTGAAAATGTACGCATTGAAGTGGAAGGCAATACAGGTTGGTTTAGCCTGCAAAAATCCGCCGACCAAAGCACTGACAACGATACAATTTTACTGGTCGAAGAGAGTACAAAGTCGGTGCTGCTAACCCAGAACTACATCAATAATGAACACCTTGCCTCGGTCGGCCGTCTCGCCGCTGGGGTGGCTCACGAAATAGGCAATCCAGTAACCGGTATCGCCTGCATTGCGCAAAATCTGCAGCATGAAACTGAAGCGGATGAGATTCAACAATCTGCGGAGCAGATTCTCTCGCAAACCCATCGCATCAATCTGATTGTTCAGTCGCTGATTAATTTTTCTCGCGGTGAACGAAGCCTGCAGAATAACTCGCAGCCGGTCAATGTACGCGATGCTGCTGACGAGGCGATTCAGTTGCTGAGTCTTAGCAATCAACAGGTTAAGCAGCAATTTTCCTGTACTCTCAGTGCCGACCTGCATATTCTCGGCGATCACCATCAGCTGGTGCAGGTGCTGATTAATTTATTGAGCAATGCTCGCGACGCCTCTCCCGAGGGCAGTCCGGTCATTATCAGCAGCGAACTGCGCGATCAAAAGCTCAGTATTATGATCAGTGATAGCGGCAGCGGCATTGACGATGATATTCAAGATCGGCTATTTGAACCCTTTGTCACTTCAAAGCAGCCGGGAGAGGGAACTGGTCTTGGCCTGTGGATTGTATTTAGCCTGGTGAAAAACCTTGGCGGCGAGATCAATCTGTTAAGCCCTGCGATGAATAGTGATTGCGGCACCACTGCGCAGCTGCACTTTACTCTTCACACTATCCACAATTAGCGATGCTATCCACAATTAGCCATACTGCGCTTGTTTCCAAACCGCTTCAGAGTAACAATGTCTCTCAATAACCTTTAACAACTTTAAGTCACAAACCTGTTATGACTAACCCCAGCACACAGCCACATATTCTTATCGTTGAAGATGAAGAGATCATTCGCAACTCTCTGCGCAAGTTACTCGAGCGACATGATTATCTGGTTAGCGGTGCGGTAAGTATCAAGTCAGCCCGCGAGCTGTTTGATTTTTCTGACTTCTCTTTAATTATCAGTGATCTGCGATTACCGGGGCAGGCCGGAACCGACCTTATTGAACTCGCCAAGCCGGTTCCGGTATTAATTATGACCAGCTATGCAAGCCTGCGCTCGGCGGTTGAAACCATGCGTCAGGGGGCGGCGGATTATATTTCCAAACCCTTTGACCACGATGAAATACTACTCTCGGTAAGGCGTATTATCGAAGCCCCTAAAAAGGTCAGTGAAGTCTCTGCCGGCCTCTCTTTGGAGGATTACTTCACTCGATTTGTGCTGGAGAATCAGGAGCATATGAACGAGACAGATCTGGCGGAGAAGCTCGGCATTAGCCGCAAAAGTCTCTGGCAGCGGCGCAATAAATTGGGCATTAATCGTAAAAAGACCAGCCCAGACTCCAACGCGAACCACCAGGATTAACCTTCAACTTTAATATTTTTGCAATAAATGGCGATTTTCGCTTGTATGCCAGTGCGATTTGGATACAATCGGTGGATCAGAACCGAAGAGTTCTGATTATAATAATAATAAAAAATAACAATAATAAAATCCGGATGGATACGAAAGGCGCTTCTACGGCCCTATAGCATTTTGTTAGAATAGCCGCAGAAACACTTAGGGGGGGCTGTCTTAGGACACCCCTTATTTACTTCCAAGATTGTTTCTTTTTAATACCTAATGCTTAGCTATCTCTTTCATTACTATCTATTTCTTTATCGGCAAAGTCTCCCGCAAAAAGAATTCCTCTGTTAAACTCTCGCACCTAACCATAAACAAATCGGCAGCACTTAATGCTGGAACGCATCAGTAAATTTTTCAAAAAAGATAAAAACTCAGACATTAATGGCGGCTATGTATTCGGCCCCAGCGAACATTGCCTGTCTCCTGAGATGATCAATCGCGATGCCCGCAAAATAGTTGATGTGCTGCAAAAAGCCGGCCATGAAGCCTATGTGGTCGGCGGCTGTGTCCGTGATCTGCTGCTTGGACTAAAACCAAAAGATTTCGATGTGGCGACTAGCGCCAAGCCCTGGGAAGTCAAAGCACTGTTTCGTCGCTCACGGATTATCGGTCGACGCTTTCAAATTGTGCACGTGCAATTCAGCCGTGAGATCATTGAAGTCACCACCTTTCGCTCTAATGAAAACCAGAGTGGCAGCAAGAGTAGCAGCAAGAATAGCCGTCAGCAGACCGACAGTGGCATGCTCACTAGAGACAATGTTTTTGGCAGCATCGAGGAAGATGCATCGCGTCGCGACCTAACGGTTAATGCACTCTACTACGACCCTAGCGATAACAGCATTCACGATTTCACCAACGGTCTCGACGATGTCGATGACCGCATTATTCGTATTATTGGCGACCCAGCAACGCGCTTCCGCGAAGATCCGGTGCGCCTGCTTAGAGTCGCCCGTTTCGCAGCAAAACTCGGCTTTGATATTGAGCCCAACACCGCTAAACCGATGAAGCATCGCGCCGGTGATCTGCAGCAGGTTTCGCCGCCACGGCTGTTTGATGAAACCCTGAAACTGTTTATGAGCGGTAATGGCCTGATCACTTTTAAGCTACTACTCAAATATAACCTCTTCGAGTATATAGTTCCGCAGTTGGACCCGATGCTCAATGATGAGCAGGGGCAACCCCTTAAACTGGTTAGTCAGGCTTTAATCAATACTGATAAGCGTATCCGCAATTCCCAGCGTGTGACGCCGGCATTTATCTACGCCGCATTTCTTTGGCCTGTGGTTCAGCGACTGGCGAGCAACTATGAAAAAAATGGCAACTCGCCGCCCTATGCGCTGAGTAAAGCCGCCGGTGATATTATTGCCGCTCAGGTTCCGGTTACCGCAATTCCAAAGCGTTTTACCATTCCAATGCGCGAGATCTGGGATCTGCAGTTACATCTTAAGCGCCGCGGTGGAAATCGCGCCAAACGTCTCGCCGAACACCCACGCTTTAGAGCGGCCTATGATTTTATTTTACTCCGTGAACAGGCTGGAGAAGATTTAGGCGGCCTCGGAGACTGGTGGACTCAGTATCAGGATGTTGATGAAGATCAGCGCCAATCTATGGCTGAGGATGTATTGAGCAGCGACAAGAAACCTAAACGTCGTCGCCGTCGTCGCAACCAAAGTCCAAAACCTGATATTAGTTGAGATCATGGCTGAAACTGCTGGCGAAACCATCGCTAATACTATGGCTGATGTCTATATTGGGCTAGGCAGTAATATGGATGACCCCCAAGACCAACTCCACCGCGCCCTAGAAAGCCTGGCTACAGAGCCTCAAATCGAATTAGTAGCAGTCTCGGATTTCTATCAAACGCCACCTATCGGCCCCAGTCAGCCCGACTACACCAATGCTGCGGCACAGTTGCAGACTAGCCTGTCTCCAGAATCCCTGCTCGACAGACTTCAGTCAATTGAGCAGCAACAGGATAGAGTGCGAACACTGCGCTGGGGACCGAGAACTCTGGATCTGGATATTCTGCTCTTCGACAAACTGGTTCAGGACACAGAGCGCCTGACTATTCCTCACCCACGCATGGCCGAGCGCGCTTTTGTGCTGCTGCCACTGGCAAATATTAATCCCGATCTGGCATTGCCCTGTGGAAAAACTGTCAGCCAACTATTGGCAAACTGCTCTGTGCAGGGTATTGTCAAACTGTCTGAAGAAAAACATTAACAGCAGATAAAAACCAATCTAATTTGTAACCGCTGATTTGGGAGATCAATGTGGAACAAAGTATTCTTAGCGAATTCGACCTCGACCTGGCTACTGTTTCCATTCCTAAATACATTGCTATTGAAGGCCCAATCGGTATTGGAAAAACCACATTAGCGAAACGCCTCGCCACTTCATTTAACTATGAAACACTGCTTGAGGACGCGGAAGAGAATCCATTTCTCGAACGCTTCTATCAAGACCGACGTAGCAATGCTCTGCCAACCCAGCTGTTTTTTCTGTTTCAGCGCATCCGTAAATTAGAAGCCCTGCGTCAGGGTGATATTTTTCAGGAAGTGCGTATCTCGGATTTCCTGATCGATAAAGATCCCCTGTTTGCCCAAATCACTCTGGACGACGACGAATTTCGACTCTACCAAACCGTCTATGAAAATATTATCAGTGACCTACCCAAACCGGATCTGGTTATCTATCTGCAGGCGCCGACAGAAACGCTCTATGACCGCGTTCAACTACGCGGACTACCCAGTGAAAAATCCATAGAGCAGAGCTATCTGCAGCAGCTAAACGACGCCTACACACAGTTTTTCTACTATTACGATGACACCCCCTTACTAATTGTAAATACCGCGGCGATCAATCTGGCCGAAGGCAGCCACGACTACAACAATCTGGTTCAGTATATGCTGCAGATCAACTCCGGCCGCCACTATTACAATCCTCACCCGCTGCAATAAAACAGCTATACTCACTCAACTGTTTACAAATCAAACCCGATTAAGGGCAGGTCAATACCATGAAAAATACAACTGCTAGCAGCCTGTCGGCAATGAAAGCCAACGGCGAAAAATTTGCCGTTATTACCGCCTACGACTTTACCTTTTCAAAGCTAATTGAAAATGCCGCGATTGAAGTGGTACTGGTCGGCGATTCTCTGGGTAATGTTATTCAGGGCCGCGACAGTACCATCCCAGTGACAGTGGATGAGATGGCCTACCACACTGAAGCGGTTAAGCGCGGCAATGAGCGCGCGCTGCTAATTACCGATATGCCCTTTATGTCCTATGCCACTGAAGCTCAGACACTGGAAAATGCTGCAGTACTAATGCAGGCCGGCGCACAGATGGTTAAATTGGAGGGCGGCGAATGGCTGGCCGATACAGTTCATCTGCTGACCGAGCGCGGCATTCCCGTCTGCGGTCATGTGGGTCTGACACCCCAGTCGGTGCATAAACTGGGGGGCTATAAGGTGCAGGGCAAAGAACAGCAGGCTGCCGCGCAGATGATTGCCGATGCCAAAGCCCTTGAGAGTGCTGGCGCAGAACTAATTGTTGTTGAATGTGTACCCTCATCACTGGGTCGTGAACTATCAGAGGCTGTGGATATTCCGGTGATCGGAATTGGTGCCGGCCCAGATACCGATGCCCAGGTTTTGGTCTTGCAGGATATGCTCGGAATTTCTCAGCGCCTGCCAAGCTTTTCAAAGAATTTTCTCGACGAACATAACAGTATCGAACAAGCTATTACGGCCTATGGCAATGCGGTCCGCACTGGCAGTTTCCCGGGGCCAGAACACTGTTTTAAATAAGAGCTTTAAATAAGAGATAAACATGACTAATTCCATCTACGATTACAGCGTGCCAAACAGTGCTGGCGAAGAGATTTCTCTGCAGGACTATCAAGGAAAAGTAATACTGATCGTCAATACCGCCAGTAAATGCGGCTTTACCTCTCAGTACAGTGGTCTGCAGGAACTCTATGATCAATTTAAAGATCAGGGGTTAGTGGTTATCGCCCTGCCCTGCAATCAGTTTGGAGGTCAGGAGCCGGGATCTAACGCTGAAGTTCAGGAGTTCTGCCAACTTAACTATGGTCTGAGCTTTCCGGTGATGGGCAAAATTGAGGTCAATGGCAATGGCCAGCACCCCCTCTACAGTTTCCTAAAAAGACAGGCTGGCGGCCTGCTCAACGACAATATCAAATGGAACTTCACCAAGTTTTTAGTCGATCGTGAAGGCAATGTCGTCAAGCGTTATGGCTCCGTCCGCAAACCTGCTGTGATTGCGGCGGATATTCAAAAGCTTCTCTAATACAGGAGTTGGTCTAATCGACAAGCTGCGGCCAACCCTGTTCCTGCACAAAGTTCTTCAGGTTCACCGGGCGATATTTATCGTCCGCCTGCCAGCGCTGCTTGACCGAGCGATGAATTAAAACCTCTCCACTGCCATGATCTATAGGACGGTGAAATGGCCGCTTGGAACGATAGATATGCTTTCTCGACTGATGCAGTTTTGCCGTGGCACTGGGATTTAAGCTGGCTGCCAGATGCGGTTCAATTTGCAGCCCCTCGGCTCTGGCCTGCTTGGCCATCCACTGCATCGGAATATCTGACAGCAGCCCACCATCGGCATCCGCCGGATAACTGCCACCCACGTTACTGTGCACACCACAAAACCACACCTGCTTTAAGCTCATGCCCTGCCGCGGCTGCCATATGGTCGGCTCAAAGTCCGAGCGCAGCTCATCAATCGCCAGCGCATGGCGGGCAACCTTAATATTGGCACCCATCTTGGTATCGTGAAATTCATCTTCGCGATCCATAAGACCGAGAAAAGAAAACGGCACACCCAACGCGCCGACCGTATCCCAGACACCGACAAAGGCAATATTGCGGCTGGCGTGAGAGTGTTGGCTGCGAAATTTAACCGAGGCTTCACCGCCGGGCCGAAAGGCTTTGCCAGGCTTTTTGTAGTGGGCAAAGGCACTTTCAATCAATCGGGCATCGGCGCGCTTGAGAATACCGCAGTTATTAATTAGCCCGCAGAGACTGCGCACGGTATAGGCGCCACGGCTAAACCCGAACAGATAGATCTCATCTCCAGGGGAGTAGTTCTGAACAATATAGCGGTAGTCATCCATAATATTTTTATTAATGCCTTTACCGGTCACACCGCCGCCCACCGAAGCGTAGTAGGAACCCACACCCCAGTCGTAAAAAACCTGCTGGGCTGTTCCATCCGAGGCGGTGGGTTTAATACTTCGAGCGAGCTTTAGAACATTGGTGGGCTGATCTTTTTCGAGGTCTTTCTCTGGACGGTTCCATGTGCCGTCGGCACAGATAACTATGCGTTTCATATTGATCTCTCACTTCCCTGTGGTTTTACAGCAATAAACCCATCCCGATCAGAATAATCGGGATGGGAATTCTAATCTTTTTAGCAGGCCGCCAAACGCACCAGCCATGGCCAAGAGGCCTTGAGCGCAGCATAGGTGGGAAAACCATAAGTAGCAGCGGCGCCGGCTGCATTAGCCGCGTAGTGAGCCTTGATAGCGCAGGTAAATGCATGAAAGGCCGCGACTCCAATCAGTGCCAATAATGCGGCGGCACCGAGAACAATAAGCGCAATAATTAGCGGCGGTAGCGGGGCGAATAAAACCACAGCGGCAATCACTACCAGTCCAATAGCAACCTGATAAATAACTTGAAATAGGGTTGGAATTTTTTTCGAGATATCGAATTGAGAGTCTGTATTTGAAGTTTTTTCTGGCATGTCGTTTGGCATATTATTTCTCCTTATAAAACAAAATTGAGTCGAATTGACCTAATTTATTTTTGTTCTCACCACTGCCTCCTAAAATCTAAAATAGATGCTTAGGGGCGAATTAAAAGTGAAATAAAAGAGAATTATTTCAGTGGTGATTCCTTAAACACTTCAAACAAGTCTAGCCGAGTAATTTGGATAATTCCAAAGCACCCGACGAACGGTAGCCGAACCTCTGATCAGGCCAGAGGCTTTACGTACAAAACCAGATTGTGACCGACCAGCTGGTAGCCATTTTTGGTGGCTATGCGCTCTTGCAGCTTTTCAATTTCAGCATCGTGAAACTCAATAACTTTGCCAGTGTCAGTGCATACCATATGGTCGTGGTGCTCACCGCGATCAATCTCATAGACCGCTGGCCCATTGTCAAAGTTATGTCTTTCAATAAGACCCGCCGCTTCGAATTGGGTGAGCACACGGTAGACGGTGGCAATACCCACATCTTCACCGGCATCACGCAATGCTTGATAGATATCTTCGGCTGTCATATGACGATTGAGGCAGTTTTCGAGAATCTGTAAGATTTTAATTCTCGGTACGGTGACCTTTAGACCGACTTTTTTTAATTCTTGATCTTCTAGAGTCATGATTAGCTCTTCTCTATGTTAGTCGCTTTGGGTATTATCCCTATTCGCGCAACTAACTGGAACCCCACAGATGCGAATAGTTCTACTTTGTTTGATTAGTTTATCTCTTCTTTCCACCGGCTGTAGCTGGGTAAAGTTTCCTGGCGTGCACAAAGTTGATGTACAGCAGGGAAATATCGTCGATCAGGAGATGATTGATAAGCTGCGTCCAGGCATGACCAAGTCTCAGGTTCGCTTTGTCCTGGGTACACCGTTGGTGGTCGATACCTTTAACCAGTCGCGTTGGGATTATTATTACAATCGAGTGACGTCTGCAGGCAAAGAGACTCAGGAACAGGTAACTATCTTTTTCAATGCTGAAGATAAGCTTGAACGCATGACTGGCGACTACCTACCTAGCACTGCAAAGCCCGAAGCCCGATAAGCCCTAGTTTCTTTTAGGCCTTTTAGGCGCCCTGCTGCTTTTTAAGCTTTGCCTCTTCGGCACGGCGACGGCGAACTTCTTTGGGATCGGCGATTAGAGGTCGGTAGATTTCAACCCGATCCCTCTCCTGCATCTGGTAAGCATCCGGCTCCGGCAACCCCTTGGTGCCGAGTACCTGAGAAAAGATACCCATCTTGCTATTCGGTAAATCGATTTCAGGGAAGCTGTGTAAAATCCCCGACTGCACCACCGCTTGATAAGCTGTGGTGCCAACCGCCACCTCGAGTTTTATCAGCTTCTGTTTTTCAGGCAATCCGTAAACCACTTCTACGGTGATATTTGCTTGAGTGTCTTTTTTATTATCAGTCATTTTTGTTTCCATAAATCTGGTCAGCTCGACGACAGAGTGAGTCTACAAGCTCGTTGGCCATGCTAGAGAATAGTTTCGATGCAGCCAAGCCCACCGCCGTACTGTTAAATTCAAATTCCAAATCGAGACTTACCTTGCAAGCCTGGGGGGTCAGCGCTTTAAATCTCCACACCCCTTTTAAGCTTTTAAACGGCCCGTCCTCAAGGCTCATCTCTATCTCCGAGGGCGCCTGCAATCGGTTTCTGGTCATAAAGCTGGTCTTCACGCCGCCCTTTTTTAAGTCCAGCCGTGCAACCATTTGCTGCTCGGTATGCTCAAACACCTCAGCGGTCTGGCAACCCTGCATAAACTGCGGGTAGCTTGCCACATCATTGACCAGATCAAACATGGCTTGATCTGAGTGCATCACCAGAGCGGTGCGCTGTACAGTATTCACAGAGACCTCAAGAGAAGAACTTGTCGTAAATGCCCATCACAAACACAGCCGAGATGGCCACCGGTGCTATATAGCGAAGGGTGAAACGCCACAGCTTCATCACCAATGGCGGCGTGCCCTGCATTTCATCATCGACAAATTGCTCTTTCATCACATAGCCGACAAACAGCGCGATCAATAGTCCGGACAGAGGCAGCATGACATTTGAGGTTAAAAAGTCGAGGAAATCAAAGAAGGTAAAGCCGGCCACGGTCGCCTCTGACCAGATATTAAATGAAAATACGCTGCCCAATCCGAGCAACCAGGTGCCACCGGCGATTAAAAGGTTAGCCTGAACCCGAGTCATATTTTTAGCTTCGATCAACCAGGCAACGCCGGGCTCAAGTAGAGAGATCGCCGAACTCCATGCGGCAATAGTCACCAGCACAAAAAATGCCGAACCGATCAACAGACCACCGGGCATACTGCCAAAGGCTACCGGCAAACTAATAAACATCAATCCGGGACCAGCACCGGGCTCAAGTCCCGGGGTAGCAAAAACAATCGGGAAGATCACCAACCCGGAAATAATCGCCACCATGCTATCGAAAAAGGCCACGGTTAAAATAGTCTTACCTATATTGGCGTTCTGAGGCATATAGGCACCGTAGGCCATAATCGCGCCCATACCAATACTGAGGGTGAAAAATGCCTGCCCCATTGCTTCGAGCAGTCCGCGTCCGGTCAGGGCATCGAGATTAAAGCTAAACAGAAAATCCCAGCCCGCCTGAAAATTACCGCGGAAAATACTAAAGCCCAAGAGCACAAACAGCATAATAAATAGCAGCGGCATTAATATTTCGACAGCGATGCCGAGCCCTTTTTTGACACCACCAACCACCACACCGACACACAGCAGCAGAAAGAATGTCTGCCAACCTATCAGTCGAACTGGGTCTGCCAAGAGATTACCAAACACCGCAGAGGCGGCATCACCGTTGGCGCCGCGCAATTCGCCGGAGGCCATGGCAAAAATATAATCCAGCGCCCAACCGGCAATCACCGCGTAAAAAGAAATAATGAGCATACCGGCGATAACACCTAGCCAGCCGAGATGACGCCAAGCTGAATGCGCGCCGCTCTCTGAAACCAGTTCGCGTACCGAGTTAATTGGGCTCTGGCGTCCGCGGCGACCAATAGCCACCTCGGCCATCATCACCGGCACACCAATCAATAAAATACAGGCTAGATAAGCGAGAACAAATGCACCACCACCGTTGTTGCCGGCCACATAGGGAAACTTCCACATATTGCCAAGCCCAACCGCCGAGCCGGTGGCCGCCATAATAAATGTCCAGCGACTAGCCCAGGTTCCGTGCATCCCTTTTTGTTGCAAGCCCATAAAACCTCTCCAATTTTTATCCCGAATTGTAACGCTATCCCCAGAACGATCCTAATAAAAAACGTCCTGAGCCGGTGCATTTGTTTATGATAAATCGATCAGCCAACGTATAATTAGCTCCTATGACGAAAAAGAAACCTAAAGTCCCATCGAATACTATCGCCCTCAACAAGAAGGCGAAGCACAACTATTTCCTGGAAGATAAGTTTGAGGCGGGAATTGCTTTGATGGGCTGGGAAGTGAAAAGCCTGCGCGATGGCAAGGTTAATTTAACTGACACCTACGTGTTGATTCAGAATGGTGAGGCCTATTTAATCGGCACTAATATCACTCCGCTGAAAACGGCTTCAACCCACTATGTCACCGAGCCGATCCGCTCGCGCAAGCTGTTACTCAATCGTCGCGAACTCGACAAGCTTGAGGCCGGGGTTAACCAGAAGGGCCACACCTGTGTGTGCACCGCGCTGTACTGGAAAAATCATCTGGTGAAGTGCGAGATCGCCCTCGCCAAAGGCAAGGCCGATTTCGACAAACGTCAGGATGAGAAAGAGCGCGACTGGGATCGTCAAAAACAGCGGATTATGCGCCACTCTTAATAATCAGCTCTTTTATAAAAGATCACTTTCTATCAAATAGTCCTTTGAGCGCACCGGCTTTTTCTTTAACCTGATCTTCCAGCGATCGACCTATATCCCGAACCGCCCCTGACTGGCTAACCGCCTTGCCCGCTGCGCTGGTAATAGCACTGACAATTTCTCCCGCTGCCTCGGCCGCGGTAACGCCCCCGCTCTTGCCTTCAGACTGACCTATATCGGTAAGATGCAAATCAGGCAGCGCCAGATCAAGGCCCTTGCCGCCTAAAATAGCGTAGTGAACCTTGCCGTCAGTAATTCTCAAATCGCGGATAATAAACTTTTTGCCACTTTCACTGGCAGCCTCATCAGCACTGCTCTGTTCAGTACCCAGATAAGCGGCGATATTCGACTGAATCTGATCGAGATTACTGCGCCCATCGGCCCGCTCCATAGTAATTTCTGGTGCCACAATCCGCAGGGACTCAATAATAATAGTATCCGTGGCCAGCGACTCAGCATTCATAGCAAAGCTGATCTCTCCCAAGGTAAAGGCATTGGCTGCCGCAAAACCCTCGGGGTTGCCGACGCGCAATCCGCTAAAACTACCCTTCGCTGTGGTCAGGGAAAGATCCACCGAACTCAGGGTAACCTGAGACTGAGTAATCTCCGGGCCAATCGATTCGACGGCGGTCTTGATACCGCGATCGAGATTGGTAATCACAAAGATCAGCAGTGCGATAGCCAATAAAATAATGACTGAAACTATTTTTGTTAATTTCTTCATATCCGTCCTCTGAGAAAAATTAAATCATAATTAGAAAACTGCAGTTAGCTAAAGCATAGATGCTATTCTGTAATCTGTAAAAATAGCTGCAGCCGCAACCACAGCCGAGGATTCCTTTCAAAATGCATCAGCCCCTGTCCCCGCTCGCGACACCCTCCTTGATTATCGAAGGGTTAAAGTTGCTCTGGCATCGACGTATTCGCTGGCTGGTTATTATTCCGGTGTTCATTAATATTGTCATGTTCTCAGCGGCCACCTGGTTTGCCGGACTCTGGGTGAGCGATTGGCTCAACTGGCTCACTGCCTCGGTGCCGCAATGGCTGGAGTGGTTAGTCTGGATAATATGGCTGCTGTTTGCACTGCTGACACTGGTTGTCTATGCCTTTACCTTTACGCTGTTCGCCCATCTGATTGGCTCGCCGTTTTATGGCATTATTGCCGAGCGAGTAATTGCCATGGAGCGTGGCGACAGTGATCAAACCGCTGAGACTTTGACCACAATGCTACATACAGCTCGAGATAGTTTTCTTCGGGAACTGCAGATACTGGCTTATATGGTGCCACGCACTATTGGCGTTTTATTGGTGACTTTAATCCTTAGCCTTATCCCGCTGATCAATATTTTTGCGCCAGTGATTGCCGGCAGTTGGGCCGCCTGGTCTCTGGCAATACAGTATTTTGATTATCCCGGGGACAGCGATCAGCTGGGGTTTAGGGAAGTTCGCCAGATCGCTGGAAAGCAGCGCTGGTTATCAATGGGCTTTGGATTATCGGCTCTTTGTGCGGCGGCGGTTCCAGTGCTTAATCTGATTCTACTGCCTGCGACGGTAGTCGGCGGCACCCTGTTATGGTGCCGCGAGTTCAGTGATCAGAAGCGTTAACCCTTTTAGCTAGTTGCTAAAAGGGATTACTCAGCCGCTTTTTCCTGCTCGGCTTTTGGTGCTTCTTCTTTAGGAGCTTCTTGCTTAGGTGCTTCTTGCTTAGGTGCTTCTTGCTCAACAGGCTCTTCTTTAACTGGCTCTTCCTTAACTAGCTCTGCTTTTACAGGCTCTGCTTTAGCCGGTTCTTCTTTTACAGGTTCTTCTACCGGCTTTTCCGCGGCAGGCTTTTCAACAACAGGCTTTGCAATTAAGGGCTGCGCTTCAGCTGTTTCAGCAACCTCTGGCTTTGCAGCCTTTGCCGGGGCCTCTTTCTTCGGCGCTGGGGAGCGCTTGCGAGTTGGTGTTGGGATATCAGCTAACAGAGACTCATCTGGCATGGTGCAAGGCAGTTTCATATCCAGTAGCTTTTCAATCGGCTCGAGTAAAAACGCATCGTCTTCACAGGCAAAGCTTACTGAAATACCGGTTTGACCGGCACGACCAGTTCGACCGATACGGTGAACATAATCTTCCGGCTCTTCTGGCAAGGTGAAATTAATAACATGACTTACGCCATTAACATGAATACCGCGACCGGCAACATCGGTGGCGACCATCACTTTAAGGCTGCCATTTTTAAATGATTCGAGGGTTTTCATGCGGCGATTCTGCGGCACATCACCGGCAATCAAACCCACTTTAAAGCCCTGCTTTTTCAGACGCTCGTAAAGGGTTCGACAGATATCTCGGCGATTGGCAAAGACCATTACGCTCTCTACCGCATCATCCTTAAGAATATTTTGCAGCAGATTAAATTTTTCACTGGCCGTGGTAATAAAAATCTTCTGCTCGACGGTATCAGTCGCCACACGCTCAGGCTCCATCTCGAGCATCACTGGTTTATCAGTCCACTGTTCAGAGAGGCGCAGCACTTCCGGCGTAAAGGTCGCAGAGAACAATAATGTCTGGCGATCTTCACGGGGTGGGGTCAGTCGCACCAGTCGGCGCACCTGAGGGATAAAGCCCATATCGAGCATACGATCGGCTTCATCGATAATTAGCACCTCAACCTGATCGAGGTGAATATCTTTATTGTTGGCGAAATCGAGCAGACGGCCCGGTGTTCCGACCAGAATATCGCAATGATTCTTCTGGACTTTTTGCAGCTGTTTGGCGTAATCCATACCGCCAACCAGAGTATGTACTTTAAGGTCGGTATGTTTGACCAACTGCTCTGCATCTTCACCAATCTGAATCGCTAGCTCTCGGGTCGGGGCCAAAATTAGCGCCCGCGCTTCACCCATATAGCGCTCATCTTCGATGGGGTGCTTTAATAAATCACTGATCGTGCTGAGCAAGAATGCGGCTGTTTTGCCGGTGCCGGTTTGAGCCTTGCCGACCATATCGTGGCTGCGCAGCGTGTGGGGCAGAGAGGCTCCCTGAATCGGTGTGCAGTAGGAAAAGCCCGCATCTTGAATACCGCGCATAAGCGACAGCGGCAAATCGAAGTCATGAAAACGAACCTTGCCCTCTTGAGGCTCAACGACAAATTGATCGACAGACCATTTTTTATTGCCACCACGACCGCGGCCACGTCGTCTTCCGCCTCGTGATGATGAGTTTGATGGTTTGCTATTTGAGCTTTGGTCGGTTTTAGCCGAGGTATCAGTAGTGTCAGTCAAGGTTAGGTACGCAGCGTTGGACAGTGGGTTTAAACCCAATTTAATACGCAATAAACTCCATAAAAAGGGTTTACAGCGCTCATATTTGCGCGCGAAGTGTAGCAGAATTGTCGACTGCCCGTTTAGTTTAATAAACGGGCACTGTCTATGCACCGCTGCCAACCGCTACATCAGCCCTGTTCGCAGCGCTTGCATAGCCAGTAATCAACACTTACCCAGCGCCCGGCACCACTAAATAAAAGCATCAGCAGCATAACAAAATAGGTCGCCGCAAATTCAATGCCGTTGTTCAGTACCACAAAGTTGCCCTTTTCCGTCAGCCAGCTGTAGTTGCCATGTCTGCGCAAAATAGATTTCGCTGCGGCAACTCGCTCGCCCACTTCAACACTGTTTTCAAGACTTCTTTGGGCTGCGGGAATACCAACGGTGGCCAGTACTTTTGCCGTACTGGTATCCGGGTCACCCGGAGCGATGGCAAACCAGCCATTATTCCAGTGGGCGGTTCCAGCAGCGACGATCATGGCCATCATCAGTGGAATCACAACCAGTCTGGTTGCCGCGCCAACTAACAGCGCCAAACCACCAAACAGCTCTGCACTGGCGGCCAAAAAAACCATCACTGCGGGCATTGGCAGACCCAGCCCCCAGTCGGGATTGCCAAACCAGGCGACCATATCATCCCAGTTGGCAAACTTATGGGCGCCGACACCAATAAAAATCGGCGCCAAATAAAGACGCAGCGCCAGCGGGCCAAGCCAGTCGATACATTTTAGTTTTTCGATAAACAATCTGTATAGCGAGGTTATTTTTTGCATTTCAGTCACTCCGTTGAGTCTCTGTGTTTTTCTATCTAATGAGTTATCTGGTGAATAATCTGCCGGATTAGATTGCAAGAGAGTAAATAAATTCCAGCTAGCCAACAACTAATAAATACTCAGAGCTCTTTATCCCAAGCTTTTTCTCCCAGCCTCGTTACGGCATAGAATATTTTCCAAGAATAGTCTGTCTTTTTACTCGCATTGCGCAGTGGTTTAACCGAAGATAAGCCATAACTAAAATTTGTGCTAATCATGCTTTTCAAAAACACTCATAACTCTACGTTTGCCAATAACGCGTCGGCGCTTTGGCGTCTTGCTGGGCCACTGATGCTCGGTCAGATTGCCGTGGTCGGCATGAACGTAACGGATATTTATGTGGCCGGCCAAGTCAGTGCTGACACACTGGCGGCAGTGCAACTGGGCGGCAGCATGTGGGCGATGATCAATCTGGTTGTGATTGGCATAATGATTGGTAACAGCCCGATTATTGGCAACTATTGGGGAGCGGGGAAACCCCATCTGGTGCGCTTTCAATTTCAGCAGGCACTGTGGCTTGCGGTGCCCATGGGGATACTGGTTAACTGCGCGATTCTCTGTGGCATTTTTATCCTTGGGAAGTTAGATATATCGGCTAATGTTTATGATATTGGCCGCAGCTATATGATGCCGTTCCTGATCACCGGTTTAATGTTTCCGGCATTCTTTGCCTTTCGCAGCACCTTTGAAGGTATTGGCGACACCCGCCCGGTGATGGTGTTTAATGCCGCGGCATTTTTACTCAATATAGTCTTGGACTACGCACTGGTCTTTGGTCACTTTGGTTTCCCCGCCATGGGTGGCGAAGGTGCTGCTTGGGCAACTGCGACGGTCATGACATTTTTACTGCTGTGTATGGCCATCTATGCCCAGCGCTCCCGCACAATGCGCAGCCTAAAACTCTACCATCAGTTTGCCCGCGCTAAGATTTCGGCGATTGCCAATATCCTCAAGCTCGGGGTTCCCATTGCTCTGAATATTTCAGCGGAAATGTCATTCTTCGCAATTATTCCACTGTTAGTAGCCCATCTGGGTTCCGGTGTTCTCGGTGCTCATGCTATCGCCATCAATATTGATTCCCTGGCCTTTATGGTGCCACTGGGCATGGCGCAGGCGCTGACCATTATGGTTGCCCATGCGGAAGGCTCGAAAAACCCCAAGTTTGCCAGACAGATTTGTCTGGTCGGCTACAAACTGGTGTTTTTACTGGCGCTGGTAATGGCTGCAATCAAGATTATTTTCCGCAGCGATTTCGCCAGCGCATTTAGTGCTGATCCCAATGTGCAAACCATCGCTATGAACCTGTTCTTTTTCGCGGCACTGCTAGGTTGTGTTGACTGCTTGCAGATGTGTGCGAGTGGAGCGCTGCGGGGGTATAAGGACGTTCGCCTACCGCTGTTAATTCAGGTGACGGCATTCTGGGGCATCGCTTTCCCGATCGCCTATTCACTGGCATTGACTGATTTCTGGGGCGAGCCTCTGGGGATTTACGGGTTCTGGGCTGGGATGGTTATTGGCGCACTCTGTGCGGGAGTTGGCTTAATGACTCGCTGGAATATTGTATCCCGCAGTAGAATTCAGACTGCCGCTAATGAGCAGGAGGTCGTGAGTAACGGCCAAGGGTAATACGCTCAAGGTTATTTAAGTCGACGCGGGTTTCAACCAGCGCAAAGCCCGCTTGTTCAAAAAGGTCTCGCACCGCAGGCCCCTGCTGATATCCGTGCTCGACGATCAACCAACCACAATCAACCAGATAGTTGACACTCTGAGCAACCAACAGGCGCAGATCGTCCAAGCCCTGAGGCCCGGAGACCAGCGCTGAGGCAGGCTCAAAACGCACATCACCCTGAGTCAGGTGAGCGTCGTCAGTTTCTATATAGGGTGGGTTACTCACAATCAGGTCGAACGACTGCGGGGCAATATCTGCAAACCAATGGCTCTGAAAAATCTCCACATTCTCCAGCTGACAACGCTGACAATTTTCTTTGGCAAGCTGCACTGCGCCGGGCATTAGGTCTACTGCACTGACCTGCCAGCGGCTCTGCTCAGTGGCCAGCGCCAGAGCAATAGCACCGGTGCCAGTACCCAGATCAAGCACTTTGGCCTGCTGAGGAAGCTCCAACTCAAGGGCAGCCTCTACCAATAATTCCGTTTCTGGGCGCGGTATCAATGTGTCTGCTGAGACTTTTAAATCGAGGGTCCAAAAACCCTGAGTGCCGATCAAATAGGCTACGGGTTCACCGATAATACGCCGCTGCAACAGCTGTTGAAACTGTTCTTCAATAGTCTCACTGAGTTCCCGATCCGGCCAGGTTTTTAGATAGGTGCGATCCACATCGAGCAGATAACAGAGCAATAGCTCGCAGTCCAATCTCGATGTGTCGCTGAGATGATTGAGCTGAACAGCGGATTGTAGCAGCTGAGAAATGTTCATTAGCTGGCAAGGCTGGCCAACTGCTCGGCCTGAAATTCACTGACCAATGGCTGAACAATTTCATTGAGAGAGCCTTCCATTACCTCACTCAACTTGTAGAGGGTAAGGTTGATACGGTGATCGGTAACTCTTCCCTGAGGGAAGTTGTAGGTACGAATACGCTCTGAGCGATCGCCGCTGCCCACCAGACTTTTACGCTGATCCGACTGCTCTTTGGCAGCTGCCTCATCCTGCGCTGCAGTTAAACGAGCCTGCAGTACTGACATCGCCTTGGCGCGGTTTTTATGCTGTGAACGCTCGTCCTGACATTCCACCACAAACCCGGTGGGCAGGTGGGTAATACGAATTGCCGAGTCAGTTTTGTTAACGTGCTGACCACCAGAACCCGAGGCGCGGAAAGTATCTACGCGCAGATCGCCTTTGTTGATTTCAATAGCATCTTTCTCATCCGCTTCAGCCATAATCGCCACGGTGCAGGCTGAGGTATGAATGCGGCCCTGAGATTCGGTGTCCGGCACTCGCTGAACGCGGTGCGCACCAGACTCAAATTTAAGTTTGGAAAATACGCCCTGACCGACAATCCGCGCGATAATTTCTTTATAGCCACCGTGATCGCCCTGGTTCTCGCTGATCACCTCAACTTTCCAGCGCTGATTTTCCGCAAAGCGGCTGTACATACGGAATAGATCGCCGGAGAAAATTGCCGCTTCATCTCCACCGGTTCCGGCACGAATCTCAAGGAAGACATTTTTCGAATCATTGGGGTCTTTGGGCAGTAAGAGTTTTTGCAAATCCAGCTCTAACTCTTCACGCTGGGCTTCGCCGCTGCGCAGCTCTTCCAGTCCCATCTCGCGCATATCTGGATCGGAGTCCTTAAGTAGCAACTTGGCTTCATTAATATTTTCCAGTACTGCCAGGTAAGCCTGATAGCTTTTCACCACCGGCTCGAGCTCGGCATACTCTTTGGAGAGACCGCGAAAACGATTCTGATCGCTGATAATGTCGCCATCACTCAGCAGTGCGCCAACTTCTTCGTAACGTTCAGAGAGGTGATCCAGTTTGGATAGAATTGATGCTTTCATGGGTTTTCTATATCTCGTTTGTTGGCCGATTTGCAGCGCAAAAAAATTTTAAAAATGAGGAGTTGCGAAGTTT
The DNA here is from genome assembly GCA_943846685.1 of uncultured Pseudomonadales bacterium. Lineage (GTDB taxonomy): Bacteria > Pseudomonadota > Gammaproteobacteria > Pseudomonadales > Porticoccaceae > HTCC2207. The sequence continues at coordinate 728,818 of OX044363.1, read as the reverse complement.
GCTATTTAAACCTAGCTAACGCTTTTTATCTAAACCAAAAAGTTCGTGGGTGGCGTGAATGGTTTCATCGCTGCCCTCTTCGCCGGCCTGCTTGAGGCGGGTGGTAGGTTTGTGCATCAGTTTATTGGTCAGGTTACGCGCCAGAGTGGTGATAACTGACGGTGAGTCCTGACCTCTCTCTAGTGCTGCCAGCGCCTTATCAACTTCTTCATCACGAATTTTTTCAACACTGTCGCGGAAGGCACGAATGGTATCTACAACTGCTAGCGAGCGCTGCTGACGCGACCAGTCCTCTGCCTCTTGATCGATAATCTCTTGGGCCACATCGGCGGCAGTCTGGCGCGCGCGAAGATTATCCTGAATTACTTCCTGCAAATCATCCACGGTATACAGATAGACATCGGCCAATTCTTCGACCTCAGGCTCAATATCTCGCGGCACTGCGATATCGACCATAAAGATCGGCCTGTGCTTGCGCTTTTTAAGCGCTGACTCAACCGCACCCTTACCCAGAATCGGTAACTGGCTTGCGGTTGAGGAAATAACAATATCGGCCTTGGTGAGATAGTCGGGAATATCAGATAAGAGTATCGCCTCGGCAGAAAAGTCCGCCGCCAATTCCTGCGCCCGGTTAAGGGTGCGATTGGCCACGGTAATGCCGCCTATTTTTTTCTCGCTGAGATGTCGAGCCACCAGTTCAATGGTTTCACCCGCACCAATCAATAGCGCGTGGGCATCTTTTAGATCGGCAAAAATTTGCTCGGCGAGACTGACTGATGCATAGGCGACGGAAACCGGGTTTTGGCCTATAGCTGTCTGCGAGCGCACGCGCTTGGCGGCGGCGAACGCACATTGAAAAGCCTGATTTAAAAAGGTTGAAACGGTGCCGGCTTCGCGGCCCACGGCATAGGCAGATTTAATCTGACCGAAAATTTGCGGCTCGCCCAAGACCAGAGAGTCAAGGCCACTGGCAACACGCATAATATGGCGCACCGCCTGTTGATCGCGATGGCAGTAGTAACAGGACTGCAGCTGTTCGAGCTCTATGGACTTGTGTTCCGCCAACCAACCCAGTAACTGTTCTTCGCTGACCTCACCGGAAAGATAAATCTCGGTGCGGTTACAGGTCGAGAGCAGTGCGATCTCATCACCATCCAGATGGCTGAGCGCCTGCTGCAATGATTCGATAACAATTTCCGGGGCAAAGGCAACCCGCCCGCGGAGATCCACGGAAGCGGTTGTATGATTGATGCCAAATGCCAGAATACTCATAGCTTCTATTATATGCTGCTCTTGCGTCTCTATTTAGTTGCCGCTTGCTATAAGTTGTTTATATAGCAGTCTATACTCAGAACTAAAGGCTATTAAATAAGCGGGTTAATTTGTTCTGGTTTCAATGGCGGACGATTTTACACGAGTTTTGCCTGAGTCAGGTCGGCATAATCAGAAATACTCTAAAAAAACACAGTTGCTGAATTTCCGGCTAATCTTTTTTAATCACGACTGTCTTAGCAATAACCACCCTGATGAAATTTTACGGTATAAAGGCAACAGACTATTAACCCATTTAAATTATCTACATCATCAAATCTCGCTAATCTGGCAATCCTTAAGATCGGTATCGCAATACTGCTATCGGCCTGCGCCACGGTTCCCGAGACCCCTACTCAGCCGCAGAGCCCGGCAGCTGTAATTATTGCCAATAACGGCCACAATAATTCTGAGAGCAATTCTGACAAGGGTTCTGATGAGACAACTATAGAGACAACTATAGAGACAACTATAGAGTCCACCCAACCAAACGAACCCGCCACCAAGGCATTTCCCGAAGAGACCCTCTACCAACTGCTTGTCGCCGATATTGCGCTGATTCGCGGTCAGTTTGAGTCTGCTCTGGAAAAGTATCTGCAGCAGGCTCGGCAAACCCGCGATATAGCCGTGATTGAGTTAGCTAATCGAGTCGCTCTGCATCAGAGCGATATGGATGCGCTACTGGAAACCGCTCTGCTGTGGGTTGAGATAATGCCAGATCAGGCGATGGCTCATCAGGCTGCCCTGCAGGCCTATGCGCTTCTTGGTGATCCGCTTCAAGCACTGCCGCACGGCTACTTTCTATATAGCCAAGAAGATGATATCGAAGCTTTTCTCGCGGTCACCGCAATTCGCGAGGGTTCCAAACCAACACTTATAACCCCGCTTATAGAAGCCTACCAAAACCTTTTGCTGGATACAGACAAGCAGCCAACGGTGAAATTGGCTCAGGCGATCTTATACCTTGAGAGCGGTCAGACTGAGACTGCCATTGAAACTGCCGAGCAGTTTTTAGCTGCGGCGCCGGGCAATCAACGCGGTCTGCTATTTTTAGCTCAGACCCTTCAACAGCAGGACAGAATGGCTGAAGCCCTCAGCTTGCTAGAAGCGGCTCTGCTTAAAACCCCGGAAAATAAAAATCTGCGACTGCAGTACGCACGCCTTTTAACCCAGGCTGATCGCCCTCGTGCCATTGTCCAATTTGAGACACTTCGGCAACAAGATGCCAATAACCAGCAGGTCAATTTCCTGCTCGCTCTGCTGTATTTAAATCAGGGGGAGCTGACTCCAGCCATCGAGCTGTTTAATCAGGCCTCCCGCGATCCCTCTATTTATTCAGATGCCATGTATCATCTCGGCAGTATTGCCGACCGTAAAGGCGATAACAACAGAGCCCTGCAACATTATCAGCAGGTTCGAAGTGGGCGCAATTATCTGGCTGCAGCATCGCGCAGTGCCGTTCTGCTAGCTCAACAGCAAAGTATCAGCAGTGCTCGCAGTTACCTGCAGGGTCTGCGCGCCGAACAGCCAAGTCAGTCCGCTGCACTCTTTCAAATTGAGTCGAATCTTCTTATCAGCACTGACCAAGCCGATCAGGCGTTTAATATTCTCACCCATGGCCTGCAGGCGCACCCGAACAATCCACAGCTACTCTATGCACGTTCGATGGTGGCTGAACTGCAGAAGAATTACCCTCTTGTCGAGCGCGATCTTCGCGCGCTGTTGGCTCAGGATGCCGACAACTCGGCAGCCTTAAATGCTCTGGGTTACACCATGGTTTTGCATACCGATCGCCTCGACGAAGCGCACCGGTTAATTAAACGCGCCTACCTACTCAATCCTGGCGAACCCGCTATTCTGGACAGTATGGGATGGGTGCTATTTGTTCTCGGCAATCCCCAACAGGCACTGCCCTATCTTGAGAAAGCCATGGCGATTATGGTGGATCCGGAAATAGCCGCTCATCTGGGTGAGGTGCAATGGGTTCTCGGTGACCGGCAGGCCGCTATAGAGACTTGGAATCAAGGGCTTGAAAAGGCTCCTGAAGATAACAATATTAAAGAGACGATGGAGCGTTTGATGAAAGGCACTATCAAACCCCCTACAAAAGACCCCTTGAAAAAACACACAGAGGCTTTTGGTATAGAATCTATGCCAATTCATCTTGATAAGCCCAGTGCCGAGTAAAGTCCGTGATTCGTTTCAGTCTACTTATAGTTATTATTTCGCTCTCTGCCTGTAGCTTACAGCCGCCAACAACGCCCTCTTCAAACAGCTGGCAACAGCACCAACAACGCATAGCCAAACTCCAGGATTGGAAGCTCTCCGGTAAACTTGGCTTCCGCACTCCCGAGGAAGGCGGAAGTGCTGCGGTTAACTGGACGCAAGAAAACAGCCAATATCAATTATCGCTGTCCGGCGCTTTCGGTATAGGTGGTGCAAAGATTTATGGCGACGATAAAACCGCCGAAATGCTCTATGGAGATACTATTTATCGCCACAGCCCTCAACAGCTAGCGATGCAACTGACAGGCCTGCCGCTGCCGGTTGATGCTCTCAGTTGGTGGGCTCGCGGCCTACCCTCACCAACTCAGCCTGCAGTGACCGATTTGGCCACCGGTGCCGGTGGACTCGCCAGTGGATTTGAGCAGGCGGGCTGGCAACTCTTATTTAGCCGTTATCGAGAGACCGGCGGAGAGATACTGCCGGGCAAAATAACCGGCACTTATAATCTCGACAGTGAAGATAGGAGCTATTCATTTAAACTGGTAATATCGAGCTGGAAATTCCACAAAGAAGAATAGTTTGAGCATGTTTTCATCAATCACCCTGCCGGCACCGCCGAAATTAAACCTGTTTTTGCATATAACCGGGCGACGTGATGATGGTTACCATAATTTACAAACTCTCTTTCAACTGCTCGACGGCGGTGACAATCTCACTTTCACCCCTACCGAGAACAGCCAAATTAGCTTATCACCACAGATCGAAGGTGTTGCCGAGAGCGATAATTTAATTGTTCGCGCCGCGCTTATTCTGCAGCAATTCAGCAACGGCTCTCAGGGCTGTAAAATTCATCTCGACAAGCAATTACCCATGGGCGCTGGGCTCGGCGGGGGCAGCAGCAATGCAGCAACCACCCTGCTGGCCTTAAATAAACTCTGGGGCTGTGATTTACCGATTAAAAAACTCGCTGAATTAGGCGCACAACTGGGCGCAGATGTGCCCGTTTTTGTCGAGGGCTATAGCGCCTTTGCCGAGGGAATTGGCGAACAATTAACCCCTGTGGAGATTCCCGAATGCTGGTATTTGATCGTTACTCCCGACTGTAATGTGTCGACAGCGAAAATATTTTCAAATCCTCAATTGACAAGGAACTCCGCACCGATCAAAATACGCGCCCTCTCGGAGGAGCAGTACAGGAATGACTGCCAGACTATTGTCGAAAAGCTACATCCACAGGTTAAAGAAGTCGTGGACTGGCTAGAGACATATGGTAAGCCTCTGATGACAGGAACTGGGGCTAGTGTTTTTTGTCGCTGGGCTACTGAAGCTCAGGCCAAAGAGGTTTTATCTAGGGTTCCGCAGCATTGGAATGCGTTTATCGCAAAGGGTGTCAATCACTCTCTAGTGCATCAGAAGTTGAAAGAGTTTTTTATTGGGGCGTGGCCAAGTGGTTAAGGCACCGGGTTTTGATCCCGGCATCGGAGGTTCGAATCCTCCCGCCCCAGCCAATTACTAAAACTATGAAACTAGGAATCCTCTCGTGGCTAGATTAATGGTCTTCTCTGGAAACGCAAATCCAGAACTGACAAATCAAATCGCTCGACAGTTGGGTGTTGCACCTGGCAAAGCAACCGTTGATATCTTCTCAGACGGCGAAATAAATATTGAAATCCACGAGAATGTTCGCGGAAACGATGTATTTGTTGTGCAGCCAACCTGTGCTCCAACCAACCGCAATCTCATGGAATTAGTTCTGATGATCGACGCACTGCGTCGCGCATCAGCCGCACGTATCACCGCAGTTGTACCCTACTTTGGTTACGCTCGACAGGATCGCCGAGTGCGCTCCGTACGTGTTCCTATCAGCGCTAAAGTAGTCGCTGATATGCTCTCCAATGCTGGCGTTGACCGGGTACTTACCGTCGACCTCCACGCAGAACAGATTCAGGGCTTTTTCAACTGTACTGTTGATAATGTCTATGGCGCACCGGTATTGCTCAGCGATATTGAGCGTCAAAATCACAAGAATTTACAGGTTGTCTCTCCAGATATCGGCGGTGTTGTTCGCGCCCGAGCTGTGGCTAAGCATCTGGGTTGCGATCTGGCAATTATCGACAAGCGTCGCCCCTCAGCTAACCAGACTGAAGTGATGAACCTGATCGGTGAGGTTACTGACCGCACCTGTGTTCTGGTCGATGATATCGTCGATACAGCCGGTACTCTGTGTAAGGCAGCTGAAGCACTGAAGAAAAACGGTGCTAAGAAAGTTGTCGCCTACGCCACTCACGCAGTTCTGTCTGGCAGCGCAATTGATAATATTAAAAACTCTCAGTTGGACGAGTTGGTGGTTACCAACAGTATCCCACTGAGTGATGAAGCTAAAAAATGCGGTAAAATCCGTACTCTGCAGCTGGGTAAGTTACTCGGTGAGTCGGTTCGTCGTATTAGCAATGAAGAATCTATCAGTGCCATGTTTGACTAGAACGTTTGACTAAATCTTCGGATTAGCCAACAAACACTGTTACAACCGCCTCAATCCGAGGCATTAAAACTCCATTACAGGTCTGGTCGCGGTCTGTTTTGGCATAACTTGGAGACTATTATGTCTACTGATTTAACATTACAAGCAAAAGGTCGCGAAGATACAGGGAAAGGTGCGAGCCGCCGCCTGCGTCGTCTGGCCGGAGAAATCCCAGCCATCATTTACGGTGGTGGTAAGAAAAAACCAGCACAGATTAGCCTGGTTCACAAAGATGTGATGAAGTCACTCGAGAGCGAAGCATTCTATTCACAGATTCTTACTCTCGATGTCGACGGCAAATCTGAAGAAGTGATTCTTAAAGATGTACAGCGTCACCCGGCAAAGCCGATTGTTTTGCATATGGACTTTTTGCGCATCAGCAAGAACACTCAGCTGACGACTAAAGTGTCTATCCACTTTATCAATGAAGATGCCTGTGTAGGCGTTAAAGTTGGCGGCGGTATTGTTGCTCACAGCATGACCGAGCTGGATATCCAGTGTCTGCCAAAAGATCTGCCTGAATTCGTAGAAATTGATCTGGCTGAAGTTGAACTGGGTCAGACTCTGCACATCTCGGATATCGTTCTGCCTAAGGGCGTTGAGAGCGTTGCCCTGAGCCACGGTGCTGATCACGATCTACCGGTTGTATCTGTCAACAAGCCTAAGGCTGCTCCTATCGAAGATGATGAAGTAGCACCTGAAGCTGGTGAAGGCGATACTGAAGAGGCAAGCGAAGAGTAATCTTCAGACTTGCCCATCAAGCAGGCCCTGACATTGGACACGCCCGTTGAGTTAATTGTAGGGCTGGGAAACCCCGGCTCTAAATACGATCGGACGCGTCATAATGCCGGGGCCGACTTGGTTCTGGAATTAGCAAAATCTCTGCACGTCGAACTCAAGCAAGAGAGCAAGTTCTTTGGTGATACCGCTAAAGTCAGCATAGATGGCAGAGATGTCCGACTGCTGATCCCGAGTACCTTTATGAACCGCAGTGGCCAGTCGATTGCCGCCCTAGCCGGTTTTTACCAGATATCCCCAGCCGCTATCCTAATTGTTCACGATGAACTGGATTTATCACCGGGCACTGCGCGGTTTAAAAAAGCGGGCGGCCACGGTGGTCACAACGGCCTACGGGATACCATACAGAGGCTCGGCAACAATAAAGAATTCGCACGACTGAGAATTGGTATAGGCCATCCCGGCAATGCCAAACAGGTTGCCGACTATGTGCTTAAAAAGCCATCGCCGAGCGATCAACAACTTATCACCAACAGCATTGATGATGCGCTGCGCGCCCTACCCCTAGCCATTAGTGGTCAGTGGGAAAAAGCCATGCACGAGCTTCATACTGTTTAAATACAAAGCCATATTACTGGCGCAAGGAATTTACTATGGGTTTTAACTGCGGAATTGTGGGTCTTCCCAATGTCGGCAAATCAACGCTGTTTAATGCATTGACCAAAGCTGGCATCAGTGCCGAGAACTTCCCGTTCTGCACCATTGAACCCAACACCGGCATTGTGCCGATTCCCGATCCTCGTCAGGACAAAATTGCCGCGATCATCAACCCCGAACGTCTGGTTCCAACCAGTATGGAATTTGTTGATATCGCCGGCCTGGTTGCTGGAGCCTCTAAGGGCGAAGGCCTGGGCAACCAGTTTCTCGCCAATATTCGTGAGACCGATGCTATCGCCCATGTGGTGCGCTGCTTTGACGATGAAAATGTTATTCACGTCGAGGGCACTATCAGTCCCCCAGACGATATTGATGTTATCAATACCGAACTGGCCCTGGCCGATCTCGACAGCGCGGAAAAAGCTCTGCTGAGACTCTCCAAAGCCGCCAAAGGCAAAGATAAAGATGCGGTAGCTCTCAAAGAGGTGGTAGACAAAATCCTACCCCACCTCAATGAAGCCAAACCACTGCGCTCTTTAGCGCTGACAGAAGACGAGTTAAAGCTGCTCAGACCCCTGAGCATGCTAACCCTCAAGCCGACCATGTATATTGCCAATGTCGACGAGGAAGGTTTTGAAAATAACCCCTATCTCGATGCGGTAAGAGCGATTGCCGAGCAGGATGGCTCCATCGTTGTGCCAATTTGCAATAAACTCGAAGCGGAAATTGCCGAACTCGAAGATGACGAGAGAGATGAATTCCTCGAAGAGATGGGCATGGATGAACCGGGACTCAACCGCGTAATTCGCGCCGGTTACGGCCTGCTTGGACTGCAGACTTACTTTACCGCCGGCGTCCAAGAGGTTCGCGCCTGGACAATTCCAGTGGGCGCAACAGCACCACAGAGTGCAGGAAAGATTCACACAGACTTCGAAAAAGGCTTTATCCGCGCCGAAATTATTGGTTACGATGACTATATCGACGGCAATGGTGAACAGGGAGCAAAAGATGCGGGCAAATGGCGTCTTGAAGGCAAAGACTATATTGTTAAAGACGGAGACGTTATCCACTTCCGCTTTAATGTCTAAATACGCCTGGCGTATTCTATGAGCCGAGTTTCCGGACGCTGGAAACTCGGGCTTCTACTGGCCTTAACCACGGCCTGCCTGTGGGGTGTTCTACCCATTGCCCTCAAAGGCGTAATGGTAACTCTGGATCCGATCACCACAACATTCTTTCGCTTCGCTATCGCCGCAGCGCTATTGAGTCCCTATATCGTTTTCCGATTGCGGATCAAAACTGCTCTTAACCCCGGCCGTTTTCGATCAGGAAAGCTTTTACTGCAACTGCTAGTCGCCGGGTTACTGCTAACTGGCAATTATGGCTTGTATATTCTCGGCCTAAACAGAACCACTGCCGAAGCCACCCAGTTAATGATTCAAGTGGCCCCGATGCTGCTGTTGCTCAGTGGTCTCTGGGTATTTGGCGAGCGCTTCTCACGCGCCCAGTGGTTAGGGTTTTCGACCTTCTTCAGTGGCCTGCTAATGTTTTTCTACCCGCACTTTTACGGGCTGTTTGTCGCCATGAATGACTACGGTGTGGGTGTGCTAATGGTGCTTTTGGCCGCGGTGTTATGGACCGGGTACGCTATCCTGCAAAAATTTCTGCTGCGGGAATTTAGCTCCCAAGAAACCATGCTGGTGTTTTACTGGATTGGCGCACTGGCATTTTTGCCATTTACCGATTTCAGCAGCCTGCCACAGCTAACCAACCTGCAGTGGTGGCTCTTGCTGTTCTGCGGCCTAAACACCTTGATTGCCTACGGCAGTTTTGCCGAAGCCATGGTGCATATCGAAGCCTCCAAGGTAAGCACTGTACTGGCACTAACACCGCTGATTACCTTCGCGATAGTACATACAATTCCATTTAGCGGACTGGCTGTCGAACCCTTAACCCCACTATCAATAAGCGGTGCCATTTTGGTGGTGGTTGGCTCTATGGTCACTGCGCTCAACAAAGTAAAAGGCTAAACTGCAATTTCGAACTGCTGATTTAATAACCAAAGGCCTCTATCAATGATTAAAAAGCTAGTACTTACTCTTTCCCTAATCGTTGTCATCCTTATAAGCCTTATTGCCATTAAAAGCCCCGGCGGGTTGAGCGGCTTCTGGGTCATACTCAGCTCTGTCACCGGGCTTAATACCACAGAGCCCCCGGCTGATATCTCCAACGGCAGCTTCCAACTTCCCCCCGGCTTTTCTGTCAGCCTCTATGCAGAAGATCTTGTAGCGCCAAGATTTATTGTTCCGACTGAGGCAGACGATATTATTGTCAGCTCTACCAGCGAAGGAACCATCAAGCTTTTAAGAGATTTAGATGCTAATGGCAGTGCTGAGATAGTCACAGTCCTGATCTCTGGCTTAAATGCGCCACAGGGACTGTTATTTGATGACGACTGGCTTTACTTCAGTGAGCGGGATAAGGTCAGCAAGGTGCGCTACAGCCATCAGAGCGGCACTCTCATTGGCAAGCCACAATTAGTAATTGAGAATCTGCCCTACGGCCATCCCTATCAAACCCACAACACCAAGACCATCGGCATCTCCCCGGATCGAAAGCTCTATATTACCGTTGGATCCCCCTGCAATATCTGCGAACCAGAGGATCCCCGCTACTCGGCAATTCTGCGTGCTGAACTGGATGGCAGCGGCCTGCAGATATACGCCAGCGGGTTGCGCAACAGTATCGGTTTCGATTGGGCACCCTGGTCAGGCGAGTTATATGCAACCGTTAATGCACGAGATCTTCTCGGCGATGATTTTCCGCCAGACGAGCTAAACAGGGTTGTTGAAGGCGGCTTTTATGGCTGGCCCTACTACAATGGCGACAATATTCCCGATCCTGACTATGGCGATAAACGCCCCGACCTTCTAAGTAGTGCAATCCTGCCTATCTTTAAGTTTAGGGCTCACAATGCGCCGCTTGGCATCCACTTTCTAACTAGCACTTCGACATTACCAGATAGCCTCAATAGGACAGCACTGGTCGCCCTGCACGGCTCGTGGAATCGCTCATCACTGGATGGTTATAAGGTAGTGGCACTGCACTGGGATAAGGAGGGTAATATCAGCAGTAGTGACTTTATGAGTGGATTCTTAACTGAGGCTGGTGTTTCTGGCAGGCCGGTTGATATTACCCAAGATTCCGGGGGCAACCTGTATATCAGTGATGATTTAGCTGGGAGAATTTATCAGGTGAAATATACATCTGCTGTTGAGTAAGGAATAAACAAAGAAGCAGCTTGTAAATAAAAAAGCGCCCCTGACCGAAAATTCCCTCAACCGTCGCCTGTTACAAGGCCGACAACTATGTTGAAACACTGAGACTTCTGGACATCCTGGTGTAATCGAAAACCATAAATGCCGACCCCACAGCTTTGGTAACCCCGGTCAGAGGCTGGGGCTATTATGCAAAGCTTAGAGGTTAATTTTATGACTTGGATATCAGTACGGGATAAGCCGCTGAGGACTTGCTAAAAATGTGACACAGGTCATTATAAAACGTTAACTCTGCCATCTTCAGCTGACCTTGCTTGTAGTGCTTAATAGAGCTTTAAATAGAACCTTAAATAGTCTTCAAACTATTGACAAATTGGCTATCTCTAGCCAAAATGCGCGCCCCTACATCAGGGTCTGTATCAAATCGTGGCTACGTAGCTCAGCTGGTTAGAGCACAGCATTCATAATGCTGGGGTCGGTGGTTCAAGTCCACCCGTAGCTACCATACAAATCAATATCTTACCCCATCATTACCTTTATACTTCCGCTCCCATGCGAGAGCTTTTCGGGAAAGTCTAAAACATTGGCTCCAGATATTGGCTCAGACAAGCCCTTGGCAGCCCGGTAAAGCTAAACCAGCCAAAGATTATTTAAAGATAACGCATCCAAGCCTGCCCACTTCGCTTTTTATAGGCGGCAAAATATTTGGTCGGAAAATACAGTGCCACAGCCATAACAGCAGACATCACCCAAACCCAGTAGAATTGATTCACACCGTAAAGATCACCCTGATTGGCCCCAAAGATGGCGATTAATACCCAGTAGACCAGCAGCAGTGCATATAGATGTACCACATAGAAGAACATGGGCGCAGCACCAAAAGTTTTCAGTACCTGCATCGCCTTGTTTTCATTGCCCACTCGTTCAAACCAGGACAATAGCAAAAAAGCTATACCAATATTCATTAATAAAAAGTTTAGCGATGGAGGGTATTTGGTGTAGTTAAAGAACGACATAACTGTCTGGATCGTACTTTCGCCATACTCCCAAGGCAGGGTTTCACCATAAAGATTGAAGGCTCGCAGCACTAAAAATAAAGCTAGGCAACCAAGGCCCAATCGGGTTAAACAGCTGACACGAAAACCTGACTCAACTGATTTCCCATAGAGTTGACCAGCAAAATAACCCAGCGCAATAACACCAATCCAGGGTAATACTGGATAGCTGATTTTTACTTTCACAACGCCCTCTGCAATCAGATAACCGCGATCGTGAAGTATGGTCCACAAAGCGTAACCTGTTTCTCCAGGCACAAAACTAATTGGCGTTAACAGGTTATGACCAAACACAATCACTAAACCAGTTGTAGCAATCATCCACATGGGTAATTTCACCATCACTGACAGCGCGATCATGCTGAGACCAATAGCCCACATCACCTGCAACCAAAGGGTATGGTATTCACCCATCCAGGAGAAGTTAATTAATGTCATCTCCATCACTATGATGAACAGACCACGCTTGAACAGAAAACTACTGGGAGATCGCACGTCACCAGACGCAGGGTGAGAGTAAAGCCAGGCAGACAGCCCGGTTAAAAATATAAATACCGGCGCGCATAAATGCGCCAACAGTCGAGTAAAAAATAAATCCACCGAAGTGCTCTCAACAACCATCGGATCAGAAACCTGCATATGTAGGTAGATTCTCTCACGCACATGATCAACCAGCATAATCAGCATCACCAGCCCTCGCAGTACATCTATAGAGCTAACGCGAGATTTAACCGTTGGTGCTAATTGACCCAAAGAGCTATCTGACGAGCCGGTCGCGAAAGTATTCATAGCCTATTCCTTTAAAATCTTACTGGTTTTGAATTCAGAATTTCAGCCCATGCCAGGCTAAAAGAAAAAGGAGAGGCAAGCCTCTCCTCAATCACACAGAGTACTTCAACTTAAAAATTGTAGGTAACACCCAGAGTATAAGATGTCGGTAAGCCGGGAGTAGTCCACCATTTATGATAAGAACTGACATAGTATTTTTCGTCAGTGATGTTATCTATATTCATCGTGAGCTTGGCTTGATTATTAAGCTGATAAGAGCCAAACACATTCAACAGTGTGTACTTCGGTAATCTGTATGTCGGGTCGATGGTTTCACCCAAACGATCGTCGACATAGTTCAGGGTGAACCCGAGCACAGCCTCAGCGCCATCCAGATTGAAACGCTTATTTAACATAAGGTTTGCACTGTTTTCCGGCACATTAATCAACTCACTGCCTGCAGGAAGATTAACGCCCCAATCAAAATTATAGAGATCAGTGGTAGTACCTGCATTAACATAGGCATAAGAGAACATGAGATCTACAGAATCAGACAGCTCAGCTGTAATATCAATTTCCAAGCCCTCACTTTCCGCCTCACCCAACGCAGCAGTTTCACCGGCATTAACCGGATCTGCCGTCAAGATATTGGATTTCTCCATCTTAAATAATGCAACGGTAGTGTTTAGACGACCTTCCATAGAAGATATTTTCATACCTATTTCATAGGACTGACTCTCTTCAGGATCAAACGTATTACCACTGGCGTCTGCACCGCTGTTAGGGCGGAAACCCTCAGCATAGCTAGCATAAACAGAGAGATTATCTGATGCTTCATAGGTAAGGCCAAATCGCGGACTCACCGCGGTTTCCTCTGATTCACTGACCGAGTCATTATTACGATTGATAACCTTCTGACTGAAATCGTCAAAGCGTAAGCCCAGAAAAACTTTCCACTGGTCAGATACATCGATCTGATCCTGCATATAAATACCAACGGCTTCCTGTGTTTCCAGCCGATCGGTATTAGGCCCGAGGACCTGATCCTGAGCTTGACCATAAACAGGGTTGTTTAGATCTACAGAGTAAGTAGACGTTAGCCAACCATCACGCCAGCGATTTTGCAAAGTATCAAGCTCATAATCGTAAGCATCCAACCCTGCAAGGAAGTGGTGCTTCATTGAGCCTGTCTCGAAAGTTCCGGTTAATTCAACTCGGGCGGACAGGTCTGTTGCATCATAGTCACGCTCACGACGCTGACGGTTTACACGTTGATTGGCACCGACACCCTCAGCAATCTGGATTTCGCTTCTGGTCAGAATTTGACGACCGCCGGAAAGCTCAGTCTCACTGGACAAACCCTCAAATGAAGACTCGCGATAACCTAAACCCGCAAGAACAGACCAACCACTATCTAAATCATGCTGTAACAAAAACTGATGACCAGTGGCTTTAATCTTAATAGGGCCATCTTGAGGTTCACCGTAGAAAGTCTCGACATCAACCACTGTCGGATCAAGATCAATGGCTACAATACCTCGATCAAAAGGTGTCTCCTGATCTAAAATTTCCAACTCATAATTTAACGAGGTTTTATCGGAAAGCAAAAACAAAAGAGAGGGGGTTAAATCTAGCTTTTGGGTTTCGATGGTGTCACGGAAACTTCCTGCGTCTTTATAGGCACCGTTAATACGGAAGGCGACAGAGTCACTCAACTTATTGGTATAGTCAGCTTCAACGCGATTAGTATCAAAGTTTCCTGCACTGAGATTGATGTAACCTTGCTTTTCAAACTGTGGTTTTTTTGTCACCACATTGACCGTGCCACCGGGCTCTCCACGACCATACAATGCAGATCCTGGACCTTTTAACACTTCAATTGTTTCGATATTGGAGGTGTCTCTGTTACCGCTGTAACCACGACCACCACTAAAGCCGTTAATTAGGTAACCAGAGGGTAAATTTTCATCTCCGGCAAAACCGCGAATAGCAAAACTGTCCCACAGTCCACCAAAGCTATTTTGCCTGGCAACGCCTCCGGCCATGTCCAGAGCACCTTGAAACTCTGTCTTACCCAGTTGATTTAGCATCTCACTGGAGATTGTTTGCACCTGCTGAGGCAATGACTCCAATGGCACGTCACCTCTGTAGGGTTGCTTTTGGCCTAGCACCACAACTTCATCGAGATTTTGTTTACTGTCAGACTCTTGGGCTACGGCTGTTAATGTATTAATACTTAATAGGGCGCTCACCGATACGGCGACGCAAAAACGCGGGTTCATAGAACCTCCTGCAAAAAATAAATTTAACTGTTTAAAGATCGAATTAAATTTAAGTCCGAGGCGGAGCTCTGGAAATATAGGAAGAGAATCTTGATCTTAAACCTGCAGAAACAGGCTTTAGAGATGATTGGTCTGCGGTATAGAACGCAGTCGGCAATAGGCTGGATTGAGAAAGTAGGGTTCCCTTGGAAATATGACAGCTGTCACACTCGACCTGAACAGAAGTTGGGTTGGGTAGGATATGGTCAAAATCGTGAGCAATATTATTGCCTACGAAAAGCACGCTCACAAGAAGTAGGAGCGCAGAACATCTTTCCAACCTAGCTAGTGACAAAAAAACAGCCCTTGCAAATACTTTAATAGTTTTTAGGTTGGCGACTATAAGACATTTTTTAAAAATATCAAAGGACCACAGAACGATAATCGACCCAAAGCCCCTCAGCTCAGGGTCGATTCAAACGAATGCTGTATTAGTGTCTAGCCTGTTGAGCTAATCTGAGATTTAACAGCCAGCTATCCTGACGACGCTCTGCATCGTAGAAAACTGCCGCCGTAAAAGTCAGCATAAACAGAAGAAGGAAATGCGCTGCCAGACTGATGCCCATATAGATAACACTGCCGACATAGAGTCCAAACACAATCGACCACATCCAAGCCAAAACGGTCATTATCCACATTCTTGAGAGTGGGTCTGGTATATGTCTTAACGGATTTTTATTGTGGTTCATAACAGCATTGTAAGCGTCGTAGAACCAAAGGAATGCGAGTTTAGTTTTCATCTTATTACCCCTGTAGTACTTATTTATTGTGTATTTTTATTTCACTACATAGTTTTCTACGAACGATTATTTTGTTTGGATCAACAGACCATAACCCCGGGCTCTCTTGAACTAGAGAAAAAACATTAACTATCTACTGACAGATAAGAAGGCTACAGCCAATATCAGGGGCAAAAAAAGCCCGCCATGGACAACCATGGCGGGCTTTTGAATTAACGGCTGCTTAACTGGCAGCGTTTAATTACCAGTTACTTTTCGCTAGAACCGTTTAGTGCATACCAACCGATATAGATATAGCAAAGCATTGGCACAATAAAGCTCATCTGAATACCGATCATATCTGCAGCCACACCCTGAACCAGCGGTATTAATGCGCCACCAACAATCGCCTGACAGACCAGACCCGAACCTTTACTGGTCATTGAACCCAGACCTTTAACAGCCAGCGTAAAGATAGTTGGGAACATAATTGAGTTAAAGAAGCCAACCGCCAGAATCGACCACATAGCAACATCGCCTGTGGTGTTCATGCTGACAACGATCATAGCGATAGCGATTAGAGCATTTACAGCAAGATACTTAGTCGCTGCAATGTAGTTCATTAAAGCAGCACCAACCAAACGGCCAATCATCGCCGCGCCCCAGTAATAGGCAACCATCTTGCCAGCTTCTGCTGAACTCATTCCGGCAATAGACTCTTCCTTAAAGTAATCAACCAGGAAGCTACCAATAGCCACTTCACCGCCTACATAGAGGAAAATTGCCAGAGCGCCCAATACTAATGAGCGGCGACCCCAGACACTTTCGCCGGTATCTTCAGCGGCTTCAACATGCGCCAGTACCGGTAATTTAATATTTCTAAATACCAGTGCAGCGGTCACCAAAAGAGCACCTAGCAGCACATAGGGCATCTGCACGGCAGAGGCATCAGCAGCTACTGCACCAAAGATCAGTGCCGCGCCGACAATAGGACCTACGGTGGTACCCAGAGAGTTGGCTGCCTGCGCCAGATTTAGGCGGCTGGCTGCAGTCTTTTCAGGCCCAAGTGCTGCTACATAGGGATTAGCCGCAACCTGTAAAATAGTGATACCGCTGGCCAGTACAAAGAAAGAAAACAGGAACAGTCCATAGATATGAACTTCCGCAGAGGGGTAAAACAACAAGCAACCCGCCGCTGTGGTTAAGAGTCCGAGAACAATACCCTGCTGATAGCCAACCTTATCAATTAACTTGCCGGCAAAAGGCGAGACAATAAAGTAGGCGCCAAAGAAACAGAACTGCACCAGCATCGCCTGGGTGTAGTTAAGATCAAAAGACTCTCTTAAAAACGGGATTAAAATATCATTTAGAACAGTAATAAAGCCCCAGAAGAAAAACAGACAGGTCATTGCGATAAACGCAAATGTCTGTGTGCCCTGTTCCTGACCATCGGCCGCTGTTGCTGTTGAAGTTCCTGCAGTTGAACCTGCCATGCTTGCCCCCAAAAATTAGTATTAATTTATAATTGTTTTAGTAGCCACCAAGATTAGTTGGGCTGTGCTGGCCATGCAAGCGGTGTTTGCTATAGGCAGGCTATTTTGTCGCAAGATAGGGGTACTTTATCGACTTTGGGGGATTTGGGGGGATTTCAGAGTATCTTATGAAGCCTAAACAGCCAGCATGGCAGCCATCACCTGCTTAAGGCCATTGTGCAGCGAACGCATCTCATCGAGATTATCGGGATCACTCATCCAATGGTAGACAATTCCGCTGACTGAAGCGGTAAAGTGATCGGCAATCAGTTCGACATTAATAGTGGGCGCTACCGATCCTTCTTTAATACCCTGCTCTATCCAGCCAATCACATCGGCACGGCGGCGTTTGTGAATGCCCAAAATAACCGTTTTAAGCTGTGATTCAGGCGCTGGTGATTCAAACCAGAGCCGGTAAAAGGCTTCTACGTGTCTGGGGGCATCTTCGCAAAACTGAATATGGGCATCCAGTGCAGCGGCGATTGCCTGATAACCGCACTTGCCCGCGGTGACATTAGTCAGTTCGGCCAGCCATTCATCCCCTACAGATCTGAGCACAAAATCAAACAGGCCGGCTTTGTTTCCAAATCGATAGCCGGCAAGCCCTCTTGAGTACCCAGCTCGTTCGCCGACATCTTTTAGGGTTGCCTGCCCGGCACCGCGCTCGACAATTAAATCCACCGCCGCTTCGAGCATTTTTGCATCGGAGATTTCTTTGCGTTCAATCTGCGTTAGACGTAGGGCTTTGGGCATTTTTAACTCTTTAATACTGATTTTTAAATTCTAATTACATATTTCTTCGATACTGACCGCCCACATCAAACAGCGCGTTGGTGATCTGTCCCAGTGAACAGCAGCGCACTGCTTCCATAAGCACTTCAAAACCATTATCACCCTGCCTGACCGCATCCTGCAGCTTCTTCAGCATAGCCGCAGACTCAGAACTGTTCAATTGCTGAAAATCTTTTAGGCGTTCTATCTGACTGTGCTTTTCTGCATCGGTTGAACGGGCCAGTTCAATTTCGACGGGCTCTTCATCGGAATCATTAAGGAAGGTATTCACCCCCACAATCGGAAGTGAGCCATCGTGTTTTTTATGCTCATAGTAGAGTGACTCTTCCTGAATCTTACCACGCTGATAGCCGGTTTCCATGGCTCCCAACACGCCACCGCGGTCGGATATTTTTTCAAACTCCTGCAACACCGCCTCTTCAACCAAATCGGTTAGCTCATCAATAATAAAGGCACCCTGACTGGGGTTTTCATTTTTTGCCAGCCCCCACTCCTGATTAATAATTAACTGAATAGCCAGCGCTCTGCGCACGGACTCTTCGGTTGGGGTGGTGATTGCCTCATCATAAGCGTTGGTATGCAGACTATTACAGTTATCGTAGATAGCGATTAACGCTTGCAGGGTAGTGCGAATATCATTGAAGTTCATTTCCTGAGCGTGCAGTGAGCGACCGGAGGTTTGAATATGGTATTTAAGTTTCTGGCTGCGGGCATTGGCGCCATAGCGGTCGCGCATGGATATTGACCAGATACGTCGCGCCACTCGACCCATCACTGTGTACTCCGGGTCCATACCATTGGAAAAGAAGAATGACAGATTCGGAGCGAAATCATCGATCTTCATGCCCCGCGCCAGATAGGCTTCGACAAAGGTAAACCCATTCGACAGGGTAAAGGCCAGCTGCGAGATCGGGTTGGCTCCGGCTTCGGCAATATGGTATCCAGAGATAGAGACGGAATAGAAATTGCGAATCTGCTGATCGATAAAATACTGCTGCATATCGCCCATCATGCGCAGGCTAAATTCGGTGGAGAAAATACAGGTGTTTTGACCCTGATCTTCTTTGAGAATATCTGCCTGCACTGTACCGCGCACTCGCTTTAAGGTCTCGGCACGCAAACTCTGGTATTCGCTATCTTCAGGCTGGCGCTTATGCTCGGCGACAAATTGATCGACCTGCTGGTCGATGGCGGTATTTAGGAACATGGCCAAAATAGTCGGAGCCGGACCATTGATGGTCATAGAGACCGAGGTAGTGGGATTGCACAGATCAAACCCATCATAGAGCGCTTTCATATCGTCGAGGGTACAGATCGAAACACCTGCATTGCCAACCTTGCCGTAAATATCCGGCCGTTCATCGGGGTCCCAACCATACAGTGTGACCGAATCAAAGGCTGTAGACAGTCGCTTGGCATCGGCGTGCTCAGAGAGGACTTTAAATCGCTGATTGGTTCTAAACGCATCCCCTTCACCGGCAAACATCCGCGCCGGATCTTCGCCTTCGCGCTTAAATGGAAATACCCCTGCGGTATAGGGAAATTCACCGGGGAGATTTTCCAACATCAACCATTTAAGCAGTTCACCGTGATCCTTATAGCGCGGCAGTGAAACTCGCGGAATCTTATTGCCGGATAGTGACAGAGTATTTAATTGTGTGGTGATCTGTTTGCCATTGCTTAGGCTGTCGACCTTCTGATCCCCAGAGTAGGCTTTTACCTGATCCGGCCAGCCCTCCAACAGCTGGCTTGCGCGCCCATCCATTGCCTGCAGACGCTCAGCGGCCAGTCGATCAATAGTCGAACCGACTGGCTGGCCATTTTTAATACTGTCGCTACTAATCAGCATATCCTTTGCCGCAAGTAACTGCTGTTGCTCGCGAGCTAAGTTGGCCTGCAAAGCAACATGCCTGTGGTAACTGCGAACAGCGGCGGCAATCTCAGCCAGATAGCGCTGGCGATCTGCCGGCACCACCACGGTTTTTTCTGAAGGTGTCTTACAGTCGACAACAGCCAGATGCTGCTCGAAATTGCGCAGGCCGCGGGCTTGCAACAATTTCACCAGCTTCTGATAAGCCGCCGTCACCCCATCATCATTAAAGCGCGAGGCAATGGTGCCAAATACCGGCATCTGCTCTGGCAGTTGATCAAAGGCTTCGCGGTTGCGCTGAATCTGTTTGCATACATCACGGTAAGCGTCATCACTACCCTTGCGATCAAACTTATTAATAATTGCCAGCTCGGCGTAGTCGAGCATATCGATTTTTTCCAACTGACTCTGAGCACCAAACTCCGGTGTCATCACATAAATTGGAATATCCACATAGGGCACAATGCCGGCATCACCCTGACCTATGCCCGGGGTTTCAACCACTACCAGATCAAAACCACCGAGCCGCAGTGCACTGATAATATCGGTCAGTGACTCCGGCACCTCGCCACTGGCACCGCGAGTTCCGATTGAGCGCATAAAGATATTGGGGTGATAGATCGCATTCATTCGGATACGGTCACCCAACAGTGCGCCACCGGTTTTTCGGCGGGTGGGATCAATGGCTAAAACCGCGATTTTTAACTGATCGTCGGCATCCTGGCGAAAGCGGCGGATCAATTCATCGGTCAGTGATGACTTTCCGGCACCGCCGGTTCCGGTAATCCCCAGTACCGGTACTGACTTGCTTAAAAACTGTGCCTGTTCACGAAGTGATTTTTGTTGCTCTTCCGAGAGCTCACCACGCTCAATAGCGGTTATTAAACGGGATAAATTAGGGCGGTTATCAGCATCGCTCAACTGCTTGGAGTCAACAGTAATATCCTGATAATTTCCCATTGAACAGCGCTTGATCATATCGTCGATCATGCCGGCCAGACCCATATCCTGACCGTCGTAGGGGGAGTAAATTCGCTCTACACCATAGGCTTCAAGTTCCTTAATTTCAGCCGGAACTATCACCCCACCGCCGCCGCCAAACAGTCGAATATGTTCAGCACCAGCCTCTTTAAGCAGGTCTACGGCATATTTAAAGTACTCCACATGGCCGCCCTGATAGGAACTGATGGCGATACCCTGAGCATCTTCCTGCAAGGCGGTTTCAACCACCTCTGCCACCGAGCGATTATGGGCCAGATGAATAACCTCAACGCCGGCACCCTGAAGTATCCGCCGCATAATATTGATCGCCGCATCATGGCCATCAAATAGACTCGCGGCGGTGACAAACCTAAGGGGAATAGCGGGTTTTTGCTGATAATTAGCGGCGGAAGAATTGCTCTGCTTGCTGGCAGGTGTTTTAACTGGTGTTGAAACTGGGTGACCAGTTTTAGTGGCTGATGTGCTCATATCGACTCCATTGAATGCCCAATACTGTTCAGCACTTTGATGAGTGCGAGCTAGTATTGGGCAGATTTCATTCCATTGAGTTCTAGCTTAGCCAACTTGCTTGTTCTGTGCAAGTATCTTGACAAAGACCGAGATATAAGACAATCGAGAAAATCAGAGCCTTGCGGTAATAAATCTATAGAGAGGGTTGATCACCATAACCATAGTAATCGGCAATCGCCAGACCAGCGGCGACACTGGTAAAAGGATCGTGCTCAACGACTTTTCCAGAAAATTGATTATCTAAGATATCCTTTACTGCAGGTATTAATGAAGAACCTCCGGTGCGCAGGACCAGATCTATATCCGAGGCTCTGATGTTGGCGTTGTTGAGTATCAGGGTAATCGCCTGCTCGAGCTCGAAGAGCAGATCGGAAATCATCAACTCGAACTCCCAGCGCTCCAGGGTTACTTCAATATCAATTTCAGGAATATCCAATACTGCAGAATCATGCACTGACAACTCAGCCTTAAAGACCTTGATCGCTTCAAAAACCTGATAGCTGTAATTCTGTTTAATCAGATCATAGAGTCGCTTGAATTTAATCGCCCCCGCATCATCCTCAACCATCCGCTGCATTACCGAGGCGGTGTATTTATTCTGATTGAGCATATAGCTGACCGGCCAGTTAATCAGAAGATCTTCGAAGTCGCCAAAGGGAAACAGCGTATCCACTTCGGAACCATCTAGCACACGACTCCAGCGCTCGCCCTTGCCGAGCAGAGGAAAAATCAATTCGCGGAAAATAGTCTGGTCGATCTTGTCACCACCCAGCGCAATACCGTGGGTTGCCTCTACCTTAAAAGACGAACCCATACGACGCAGTATGCAGAAGTCCAATGTTCCGCCGCCAAAATCTACCGTCAGTATTAATTCATCATGACTGCCCGGATGATTATGTAAGTAGCTAATCGCCGCCGCCGTGGGCTCGGGACAGAATGTCTGCTCGGTTATGCCGGCATGACCATAGGATTCACTGAGCCGTTCCAGCGCGACATTATTGCGGCCCTGCTCTAGCCCCTCAAAATTAACCGGGTGGCCAATACAGGCATGAGTGGTATTTTCCACATTGCGCTGCAGCGCTTTGCGAATACCGACCAAAATAGGTGTAACCAAGGCAACCAACCGGAAGGGGCGATTAAAGATTACCGTGCGCCCACCGGAGGCGTTACCCAGTAAACGTTTAGTGCCGCGAAATAAGCGCCCGGGCAAGCCAGCATCAGTGAATGCCTGACCAAAGACCTTGCTAGTTTCAGACTCACTGGCAGGGCCACTGGTGCTGCCGGTGCTGGTGCGCGCCTCACCTAAAAGTTCGGCGCTAAGCTCTACCTTTCGGCCCTGATTACCACTGATATAGTCATCAATCGCCTTCTGACCGATAGTGGTTGTATAGTCTTTATCAACATAATTAGCCGAGGGCATAATCGAGTTTTGTTTGGACAGCTGAACCAGATAGACCTGCTCACCATCAAAAACCGCCGCCGCACTGTTGCTAGTACCAAAATCAATACCGATGCCGAATTTTGGGTTATCTGAATGATCAGTGGAACCTGAGGGAGAAGAACTGTTGCTTTGCATGAAATGAGGGTCGCTGGGAAAGATTAAAATAATGCCTGTATTTTAGACTAATTTAGCTAACAAATAATAGAAAGCTGCCTCTAAAACAACAGTAATCATCAACATGGCTTAGAAAGCAGAGGCCGCAAATGCATCCCGGGTGAGGTTTTCCAAACGGCCATCCCCATGCACAACAATATTGTCTTCGATACGAATTCCTCCATAGGGAATAAACTTATCCACCCGCGACCAATTGAATTTGGCGGCGTGCTTCCCAGCGCGTAATTTTTCTAACAGTGCGGGAATAAAATACAGCCCTGGTTCTACGGTGTGAATCTGGTTGGCCACCATCGGCGCAGAACTGCGCAGCTTGGGATATTTCTCTGATGCCGGTACTTTATCTCCCTGGGCATTGGCCAGGTTACTGCCTCTGTCGTGGACATTACTGCCCAGGTGATGACCCAAACCGTGGGGGTAGAATGCCGCGGAAAGATCGGCATCAAAGGCTTCCTCTGCGGATACTTTGAGGACATCAAATTGACGCAGTACCTCAGCCACTTTTAACTGAGATAAAACATTTAACTCTATCGGGCATTTACCTATACCACCGGCAGCCACCAATTCCAGCTGGACTGTATCCATCATCCGAATCATCTCGGCAAACTCGCTGCCCGGCTCAAAGGCATAGGTGCGGGTAATATCCGAGGCATAGCCATTGACGGCAACCCCAGCATCAATCAGAAAACTGCGCGGAGTCTGGGGCTGTTTAAACAGATTGTGATGGTGCAATACCGCTGCATGTTCATTGACCCCGGCAATAATAGCGTAGGGCATTTCATTTTCGCTCTGGTTGCAGGCGGCCAGATAAGCGGCGGCGATTTCCAATTCTGAAGCGCCAGCCATAAACGCCTGATAAGCGGCGCGGTGGGCTGGCACTGCCTGCCGGTTGGCTTCGCGCACGCACTCCTGCTCATAGGGGGTTTTAGCTCGACGCTGAAAATCAATCTGGTCGGTCACCGCTTTAGAATTCCAACAGTCCGCTGCCAGACCCAGTTCATTGGTTTCATTAATAAAGGCTATGCCGCCTTCGGTTTTACTGAGGTGAGTCTTTAATTCTTTAATAGAAGCGTATTCAACAATCTCCAGCCCCTGATCAAAACCTGCGGGCAATGCCTCGGGGGCGGTATGCCAGATATCTTCGACATTGAGCAGAAATAGTCTCGGCACAGCTGCGGCGGCACTGATCTGCAGATAACAGCCAGCGCGCTTGGCCAGCGGCAACCACTCTCTAAAGTAGGGATTGGCTTTAAACGGATAAGCCATATCATCGGCGAACTGCATTTTGCTCTCACCCGAGCCAATTACAATTTCATCAAACCCGGTCTCTTCGAGAATACTCTGAAATCTGGAAAATTTCTCTCCGAGATGCTGTGTATAAAGTTTGGCTATGCTCACTGCTTTTTTCTCAGGTGTTTCGTATTGATTCATTGGCTGGATATCCATTTCGTAAATTTCAGGTGTTGAAATTATAGGCTAAAGCTCTAGAGACACTTCTTTTCTAAGATTCTCGATTAAAGTGCGCCCTCTTAACCACCAGAGATGCATATAAGACTCTTCTAAGTGGGAACCCCCCCACTCTTATAAGCTCTTTTAACTTACTGTGCTAGCTGTTATTGCCGATTGCTTAAAGCGCTTAAGGTCATGAACCACCAGATAGAGGCAGGGAACCAGAATCAGGGTAATTGCGGTAGCAGAGACAATTCCAAAACTCAGCGAGAGCGCCATTGGAATCACAAACTGAGCCTGCATACTAGTTTCAAACAGCATTGGCAGCAGCCCGACAAAAGTTGTGGTGGTGGTTAAAAAGATTGCTCTAAAACGCCGCGTACCAGCTACCATAAGCGCATCCTCGTCGGATTTTTCATCGGCTCGGGCGCGGTTGGCAAATTCCACGAGAATCAAACTGTCATTGACCACTACCCCGGCCAGGGCAATCAGGCCAAATACCGATAACATGCTCATAGTCATATCAAAGACAATATGCCCGACAACTGCGCCAATAAAACCGAAGGGAATAACCGACATAATCACCAGCGGCTGTACATAAGAGCGCAGTGGCACGGCAAGCAGGCCGTAAATTAAAAACAGCGCCGCGATCAATCCCACAAACATTCGGCTAATTAGTTCGGACTGTTCTTCACTGGCTCCGCCCAAACCAAAACCTACTCCCGGATACCGCTCGAGAAGCTGGGGAATAAAATTATTCGTAACATCTGCTATTACAGTGCCGCTCTGGGTCTTCGATGCATCCACATCTGCAGTGATGGTAATCGTACGTTTGCGATCAGTGCGCTTAATGCTGGTCAGTCCAAGTCCGAGACGAATATCTGCAACTTCACCGATGGCGACAACCTGGCCATTGGCGGTGCGGATATGCATCTCTTCCAATGTGGCAATTGAACGGCGTTCTTCGAGAGGATAGCGCACCATAACCTTAAGGGTATCTGCTCCGCGCTGCAGCCTCTGAACCTCTTCACCATAAAATGCCTGACGAACCTGACGCGCCACATCGCCCAACTTTATATCCAGCTGGCTGGCATAGGGCTTAAGGCTTATCAGTATCTCCCTGGCACCAACGCCCTGAGAATTGTAGATATCAAATACGCCATTGAACTCGCCGAGCTTTTCCTGCAGCTCTACACTGGCCAGACTGAGTTGATCGGGATCTTCACCATAGAGGGATAAATTGATCTTCGCCCCACCACCGGCATTGGTGCTGGCATAGTAATTTTGCTTGCGCACATTGGGCAGGTTGCCGACCTCACTGCGCCACAGTTTTTCAAACTCTGTTGCACTGATAGCCCTTTCCTCGGAATGCACCAAGGAGACAATAAACACTCCCTCCACATCGGACTGGGTGTAGAACAGCACATGCTCCAACAGACCTTTTGTCTCAGGGTTTGCTCGACGGTAATCAGCATCGACTTTAAAGGCGGCGGCTTCGACCGCTTGCAGCGCCTCAGTCAGACTCTCACTGGAGACACCATCCTGCATAATAATAGAGGCTTGAATATCATCCCCGGGAACATTGGGGAAAAATTCAAAGCGGGCAATACCACTGCCCAGCGCAGCACCGGCAACGATAAGCACAGCGACAAACGATGCCAGGGTGACATAGCGATGTTGCATACATCTAGCCAAAAAAGGCTGGTACCTGTGCTTGATAAACTGCGACATAGACTGGTCGATAGACTTCTGCCAGCGCTTGATAAAATTCCACTTCGACGGCTTGGGCTTAGCAAAGCGCAGGCCTACCAGATGCGCAGGCAGAATCAATTTTGATTCAATCAGAGAGAATATCAAGCAGAGAATCACCACCACCGCAATCGCTTCCAGGAACCCAGCGGTATTACCGCCAATAAACAATATGGGTATAAAAGCAGCCATAGTTGTCAGCACGCCAATTGTCGATGGGGTTGCCACTCTTTTGGCACCGGCAACCACGGTGTCAACTGGCGCCACATAGACGAAGTCCTCTGGGGTCTCACCACCGTTTAGTTGTTTGGCTTTCTCCTCAGCTTTTTTTGCCTCACCTTTGGCCTCACTGAAAATACTCTCGCCGATAACGATGGCATCATCCACCACAATACCCAGCACCATAATAAAGGCGAACAGACTCAGGACATTGACAGTGACCGGGTAGGGATTCACCGGCATCAGCCAGATCGCTCCGAGGAAACTAACAGGAATACCCACCATTACCCATCGGGCAACCTGCAGATTAAGGAACAGGCCGAGCACTATAGCCACCAGCACCGAACCCATAGCCAGGTTGGAGAGCATCATATCGAGCCTGCCGCGCAGGTTATAGGAGCCATCAAAAACGTAATTAATGTTCAGTCCGTCGGGCAATTCACCGCGCTTTGCCTCAACATACTTTTTTACAGAATCACTGATGGTAATTAGATCCTGATCCTTCAGGGAAAATATCCCCACAGAAATAGACCTGTTGCGATCAAAACGCACCATGGCGTTGGTCTCGGCGAAACCATCTTTAACATCGGCAATATCAGAGACCAGCAATTGGGTTCCGTCGGGATGACTGCGCAACACAAGGTTGGCAAAGTCTTCACCGCGGTATGCTTTACCTTGGGTGCGCACCAACACATTGCCATTCTCAGCCCGGATCATTCCCGCCGGCAGGTCAATGGATGAATCTCTAAGTACCCGGGCAACTTCATCCAGAGTCAGATTCAGTTCTCTGAGTCGGTCTTCCTTTACCTCAATGGATATCTCATAGTCATCCGTGCCCCAGAGTATTGCTCTTTTGACCTCTGGAAGATCGAGCAACTCGTCACGAATTTCCTGGCCCAGCTCTTTTCTAATCCGTTCATTCATAGCACCAGAGACGTTGACGTTAATTACCCAGCCAAAGTTTTCGGCTCTGCTGACATTGGGTTTTTCAAGGTCTTGGGGAAAGTTAACAATGCTGTCGATACGGTTCTCGACCTGGGCCATCACTTCATTGATATCTTCATTGGCCTCTATTTCAAGACTGAGGCTGGCAGAATCGCGGCTTGCGGTGGCATTGATTTTCTTGATCCCTTTAAGCCCTTTAAGCGCGGCTTCAATGGGCAAAATAACGCCTTTTTCAACTTCCACTGGCGCGGCACCGGGATAGGGAACATTGATCTGTATTCGATCAATATCTGAGCGCGGGAACATGTCCTTGCTGATACTCATTGCCGAGATAAGACCGGCGGCAATAATCAGCAACATGGCGAGGTTGGCCGCCACAGGATTTTTGGCAAACCAACTAATAAGTCCCTTGCTGTGCATTATGGATTACCTACAGGCTTAACACGCATCCCATCAATGGCAATCCCCACGGCGCTGACAATAATCTCAACGCCCTCTTCAAGACCGTTGGTAATGTAGTAAAACTGGTCATCAGCAAAAACTTTTTCGACCTTTTTCAGTCGCAGCCTGTTGTCGGCATCCACCGCCGCTATATTGTCTCCCTCGAGAAGCGCATGGCGGGGAACAGCAAATATTTTGTCGAGTTTTTTACCGGCGATTGAGGCGCGAACAAAGCTGCCCATCAGTAGTGGCGGGTTTTCACTGCGCTGTTGAATATTGTAGGGATCGTCCACTTGGGCTACCAGGTACTGGGCGCGGTTGCGCTGATCAACAACGCCTTCCGAACGAACCAGCAGTGCTTTCCACTCAACATCCGCACCACCCACAGAGGCCCTCAGGGTTACTGCAGGCCGGGATTGACCATCGGCCATAGCGGCGATATCCAGTTTTGAAAGATCTCTTTTGGTCATTGGCAGCCGAACTTCCGCATAGTCGATAGCAAAAATTTCGCCCAATCTTGAACCTAGCGCAACAAACTGACCAACATCGGCACCCTTCTCAGATACCATGCCTGCGTAGGGAGCACGAATAGTTGTTTTATTCAGTTTTTGCTGTGCCTGTTTTACCTCGGCTTGCGCCTGTAAAACATTGGCCTGAGCTTCTGCCAGATAGGGCTTGCGCAGTGCCAACAGTGGTGCCTCTGCCGCCGGGCGACCAGTCATGGCCCACTCTTTTTCGGCCTGGGCAGAACGCGCCTGCTCAAAGCTCAGCTGTGCATTCATACTGATAAGTCTGGCCTCCGCGCGCTGCAACGCCACCTGGTAATCCGTGGGATCCAGTTGCATCAAAATATCACCTGCCTTGAAAACCCCGCCGACAACATACTCGGGAGAGACTTTTAATACCGCACCGGAGACCTCTGAGATAAGCGCCGTACGAGTTCGTGGCTGCACGGTTCCCTGAGACTGCACCATTAGCTGGGTCTGGGTTTTTCCCAGCACCAGGGTTTCAACAGCAACTGCGGTCTCTGGCGACTCCAGTTTTGCCGGCGCGGGCTTTAACGAGAACATAACCATGGAGAGCACAACTGCACCGGCGATAATGGCAAACGGCAAAACAATTTTTTTCAAGGGAATTACCTTTATTCTGTAGATAGCTAGCGACTTTATATTGTACGGAGTTTAGACGGTTTTAATAGCGATTACCTGAGCCCTTTTATAATGATCCAGAAACAATCAGCTAACGTAAAAAAGCTATTCCAGGCCAACGCAGTAGATTATGATTACTTCAAAAATACGCAAAACAAGTCAAAACCGACCAATGGAAGACCGCGTGACTACTTTGAATAATTCAGAGAAACGCTCAGACCAGTGGAGCCAACTGCTTATATCTGTGGGTGAAACCCGCGATCGCAAAGCGTTTGCCCAGCTGTTTGAGCATTTCGGCCCGCTGCTCAAGGGCTTTGCCCATGCCAGTCGCAATGAGGGCTGGTTCCCCGGACTGGGTGATGACTTGGTTCAAGAAGTGATGATCAAGGTCTGGAACAAAGCCGCTGGTTACAATGCCGAAAAAGCCTCTGCGACCACCTGGATTTACACTGTTGCCCGTAACTGTCGGATCGATATGCTGCGGCGCAAGAGCAATACCCAGCATCTGCCGCTAGAAAACGAAGACTTCTGGCATGAGCCGGATGAAGAGACGCCGATTTCACTGCTGCAACAAAAACGCAGTGAAGACAGAGTCCAGGCTTCTCTCGCTCAGCTTCCAAAAGAGCAGGATCAAATTTTACGCAAGGTCTATTTAGAAGGTAAATCCCATGCCGAGGCCTCTGCCGAGCTTGGACTGCCTCTGGGCACAGTTAAATCACGAGTCCGTTTGGCGCTCCAAAAAATGCAAGTAATTGTCTCCAAAGAGGCGCAAGAATGATTAATACCACTAACCATCACCCCGACGAAAATATGCTGATTGAATTTTCGGCCGGTACCTTAGAGACTGCAGCTTCTATCTGCGTCTCTGCTCATCTACACTTCTGCTCACGCTGCCGGACCAAGCTGCTGCGTTTGGATCAAGTTGGCTCGCAGATAATGAGTCAATCTGAGCCCATGGAAGTTGCAGATAATGCCTTTGATCAAGTAATGGAAAAAATAGATAGCGCTGATCTCGTCTCTTCATCGAAGACTTCATCTGCGACGTCCGCTTCAACGTCAATCAACACCAGCGATGAAGGTTTTCCGTACAGCGTTAAAAAGTTGATCAACACTTCACTTATCTCAAAAAACTGGAAGAGACTCTCCTCATCAGTGGATGTAGCGCGGTTTAAAACTGGCCAAGAGGATTTTGAAGTGGCTCTGCACAAGATCTGTGCTGGCGGCAAAACCCCAAAACATGGTCATGAAGGTCTCGAGTACACCGTGGTACTAAAAGGCAGCTTCTCCGATGAGAATGCCGTGTACCGTGAGGGTGATTTTTTGATGCGCCAGCCCGGCGATGTCCACCAGCCGATGGGCGCACAAAATGGCGAATGCATCTGCCTGTCTGCGCTCTCTGCACCGATTGTGCCGACCAGTCCACTTGGATTTTTGATGAAGCCTTGGCTGCGCATTAACCCCATGTAATTCCACCCGGTCAGTTAACCCTGACCGGGATTTTTTCATCCAGCTATTTATCGATTGGCATTTCTCACTAGCGCCTTATTCCGCTACACTGCGCAGCTCCTATAACTGCACACAGTCGACGATATCCAACAATGGCACAATACGTATACACAATGAATCGGGTGAGCAAAATTGTTCCCCCAAAACGCGAAATCCTCAAAGATATCTCTCTGTCTTTTTTCCCCGGCGCAAAAATTGGCGTACTCGGCCTCAATGGTTCGGGTAAGTCTACGCTGCTAAAAATTATGGCCGGCCTGGATACCGATATTCAGGGCGAAGCCCGTCCGATGCCAGATCTCAATGTTGGCTATCTGGCACAGGAACCTCAGCTAGATCCGAATAAGGATGTTCGCGGCAATGTTGAAGACGGTGTTCGCGAAGCGGTTGATGCACTAAAAGGACTGGATCAGGTTTATCTAGACTATGCAGAGCCCGATGCCGACTTCGATGCGCTGGCCAAGCGCCAGGGTGATCTAGAGGCGATTATTGAAGCCTGGGATGCCCATAATCTCGATCACGCTCTGGATGTAGCCGCCGATGCCCTGCGCCTGCCCCCATGGGATGCAGATGTCACCTCATTGTCCGGTGGTGAACGCCGTCGCGTCGCACTCTGTAGATTGCTGTTATCGCGCCCAGATATGTTGTTGCTTGATGAGCCGACTAACCACCTGGATGCAGAATCAGTTTTTTGGCTGGAGAAATTCCTTGAAGAATTTTCCGGTACCGTGGTTGCAGTGACTCACGATCGCTACTTCCTGGATAACGTCGCCGGCTGGATTCTCGAGCTGGATAGAGGCCATGGTATTCCCTATGAAGGCAACTACTCCACATGGCTTGAAGGTAAAGAGCGACGACTCAGAACCGAGTCGAAGCAAGAGGCCACGCGACAGCGCGCCCTTAAGCAAGAACTCGAATGGGTGCGTCAAAACACCAAGGGTCGTCAGGCTAAGAGCAAGGCTCGACTAGCACGGTTCGACGAACTGAACTCTCAGGAGTTTCAGGCGCGCAACGAAACCAATGAGATCTATATCGCACCGGGCGAACGCCTCGGCGATAAGGTTATTGTCCTAGATAATGTTTGCAAGGGCTTTGGTGGGCAGGCATTGATTGAAAATTTCTCGGTATCAATTCCCAAAGGTGCAGTGGTGGGCATTATCGGCGGTAACGGTGCGGGTAAATCGACACTGTTCCGGATGATTGCCGGCACCGAACAGCCCGATAGCGGCACGATTACTCTCGGCGAAACGGTCAAGGTTGCCTATGTAGAACAGAGCCGTGATTCCCTCGATGATAATCACAATGTCTGGGAAGCGATTTCCGGCGGCCACGATATGCTTAAAATTGGCAACTATGAAGTTTCATCGCGAGCCTATGCTGGGCGCTTTAACTTTAGAGGCTCCGACCAGCAGAAACGTGTAGGTGAACTATCCGGTGGTGAGCGCGGTCGCCTGCATCTGGCCAACACCTTAAAGCAAGGGGCTAATGTTCTGCTGCTCGATGAACCCTCTAACGATCTGGATATCGAAACCCTGCGCGCCCTCGAAGAAGCGGTACTCTCTTTCCCCGGCTGCGTGATGGTTATCTCTCACGATCGCTGGTTCCTCGACAGAATTGCCACCCATATTCTCGCCTATGAGGGAGACAGTGAAATTGAGTTCTTCGAAGGCGGCTACAGTGAATATCACGAAGACTTTATTCGTCGCAAGGGAACCGATGCTCAACCAACCCGCGTTAAATACAAGCGCCTAAAAGCTTAATATAATCAAGGCCTTAATATGGCTAGCATATGGCACCATCGTCCGAATATAGACGTGATCAATAACAGTATTAATCAGGGCACCATCTGCGAGCAGTTGGGTATTGTGATTACTGAAGTTGGCGATGACTTTATCAAGGGCACCATGCCCGCGGATGCGCGAACCTTCCAGCCCTTCGGCGTGGTTCACGGCGGTGCCAATGTGGTTCTGGCGGAGAGTCTTGGCAGTATTGCTGGTGCCCATGTTATCGACTTAAGCAGCGCCAAAGCTCTGGGTCAGGAAGTTAGCGCGACTCATCTGCGTCCGGTTTCCTCTGGACTGGTAACTGGCACAGCCAAACCTATTCATCTGGGTCGACGCTCTCAGGTCTGGGAAATTAGGCTTGAGGATGATCAGGGAAAATTAAGCTGTATATCCAAGTTAACGCTGGCGATTCTGCCGATTTAAACGTTCTATTTTTTATTAAGAGCTCACTTTATAAAGAGCTCATTACTACGATCTATCGCGCATAGATTTTATGCTTCGCACCCAGTATTCAAGCTGCGGGTTTAATACCCTTATACCCTCGGCAGCATCTTGAGCCTGCTGTTGAGTCTCATACTGGCCGTAAACAATCACAAAGCTGTGCCGCCCTGCCGCGATAATATTACGCACCCTCAACTCGCCCTGCAGGATAATGATTTTATCCGCGGATCTCTCTGCCATCGCCTGACTTAAGTAAGCCCCCAGCTGCACCGTATAACCATCGGCACTGATATCAAAGGCTATTTCGACTGGCTGCCGGGGTAATTGCTGTGCTGTTTTTTCGGCTTTATTTTCGGTTATTGGCTCTGCTTCATTCTCTACTTTATTTTGATTTTCGGATTCTAGCTGCGGCTCTGCATCAACTGGCACTGCATCCTCTATAGTTCCCCTAGTGCAATGCCATTGATCAGTGTCGCTAGAATCAGCCCTACAGTTCCAGACTTTATACTCGCCTCTTGAAGCTAAGCCTGAGGTGATATCAAAGGTAGTGCAGGCGCTGAGGAAAAACATAGCGGTGAATAGCGAAAATGTTTTTGTCCGTTTAAATTTCAACTTACAACTCCCTTTGCTTAGTGCTTTTTTCTGAAGAGCTTTTTATAAAGGCCTTTTGGCTTTTAACTGATTATCTGGCCAGCGACTAAATACCCATTCGGGTCAGAATATCTAGTACCTGCCGCATAGCAAAAGCCAGCTTGGGATATTGCGCCTCATAGGCTGAACTCTTCTCCTCAAGTATTTCACGCAGACGATGCTCCTCTGCCCCCCTCTCTTCATCAAGACCTAAAACGCCAACCACCATATTGCTGAGAATCTCTCTTTCACTGGTAGTAATTTCTGAGGCACTCTGGAGATCTGCATGCAGGCCTTCGAGCCTTATTCTCAATTCTTCGCGGTCATTTGCATCCCTGTCGCTCATACGCTTTATCTCCTTGTTGAGTATTTTTAAAGCTCTTTATACCTGCTTTCTATCGGCCTATTTTCACGGCATCTCCCCAAGAGTATAGACTGCCTGAAACACCCAGCCCTGCATCACTTTAGTGCAGCGATACATCTTTATGGCATAAAAATTGCTTTATATTGGGCAGATTCTGACTTTTAAGGTCAAAATGACCGATTTAGGCACAGTGATAGTGCATTTACAGAAACAAACACACATTTAAAGCACCTTTTTGGTGCCTTTGCAGGGGAAATTTATGTTGTCTCGCTTTAAAACTCTCGCCGTTAAGACTCTTGCGGTTCTTTTCGCCACGATTCCAGCTACGGCATTTGCCGATGATCTCAATGGCGCTAACACTGCGTGGATTCTTACCGCAACCGCACTGGTTCTGTTTATGACCATTCCCGGCCTATCGCTTTTTTACGGCGGTCTGGTTCGCTCAAAGAATGTTCTCTCGGTATTGATGCAGTGTTTTGCGGTTACCTGTCTCGCTTCAATCATCTGGTTTGCTGTAGGTTACAGCATGGCCTTTGGTGATGGCGGCGCAGCCAACTGGTTTGTCGGTGGACTGGACAACATATTCCTCGGCAATGTTCTTGAAGGCTCAATGGCTGGCGATATTCCTGAATCAGTATTTGCTATGTTCCAGATGACTTTCGCAATTATTACACCAGCACTGATTGTTGGTGCTTTCGCCGAGCGTATGCGCTTTAGCGCCATGCTGCTGTTTAGTGGCCTGTGGTTAATTGTTGTCTACGCACCTATTACTCACTGGGTATGGGGCGGCGGCTGGTTGGCCGAGATGGGTCTACTGGATTTTGCCGGTGGTACTGTTGTACATATCACTGCTGGTGTTGGCGCTCTGGTTGCCGCACTGGTACTGGGTAACCGCAAAGGCTTCCCTCAGCAGGCAATGCCTCCACACAACCTGACCATGACTGTTACTGGTGCCGGTATGCTGTGGGTTGGCTGGTTCGGCTTTAACGCCGGTTCTGCACTTGCTGCCAATGGCGATGCTGGTATGGCTATGCTGGTTACTCATATCTCTGCCGCTGCCGGCTCACTGGCGTGGATGACGATGGAATGGGTTAAGCACGGTAAGCCTTCTGTACTGGGTATTGTTACCGGTATGGTTGCTGGTCTGGGTACTATTACGCCAGCTTCTGGCTTTGTTGGTCCCGGTGGCGCACTGATTATCGGTCTTAGCGCCGGTGTTATCTGTTACTACGCAACTCAGGCGATCAAGCAGCGCTGGAAAATTGATGACTCTCTGGATGTATTCCCGGTTCACGGTGTGGGCGGTATTCTCGGTACGCTGTTCGCCGGTATCTTTGCCTCGGATGCTCTCGGCGTATTTAGCGGTCAGGGTTATAACGAAGGTATGAATATGGCCAGCCAGGTACAGGTTCAAATTGTGGGTATTGTCTCTACGTTCGTCTATACAGGTATAGTGACATTTATACTACTCAAACTGGTTGATAGCATGTTAGGATTGCGCATCAACGAAGAAGACGAAACAAAAGGTCTTGATCTCGCAGAACACGATGAGAGGGGGTATGACCTATAATAATAAAAAAATATAGGGGATAACCAAAAATAGCCCGAACGCCACCGCCGAACTTTTATAATGTTCTAAAATAAAAAAGTATTGGCGGGGTGAACCAGAGGGGCATTATAAGCCGCTGATATTTATCAGCGGCTTTTTTATTGCTGGCGATTTTTTCTTAAACAGATTGTGGCTTAATAAGCGGATTAGAGCAGCAGGGTATAAAAGCAGTATGAAAATACCAAAACGAATCCAGCCGTTAATTGATGACGGCGTAGTCGATGAAGTTATCCGTCCGCTGATGAGCGGGAAGGAGGCGGCTGTCTATGTGGTTCGCTGTGGCTCGGAGATTCGCTGCGCCAAGGTCTACAAAGAAGCCAGAAAACGCAGCTTTAAGCAGGCCGTCACCTATCAAGAAGGCCGCAAGGTTCGCAATAGCCGCCGTCAGCGCGCCATGGAAAAGGGCTCGAGGTTTGGCCGCAAACAGCAGGAAGAGACCTGGCAGAATGCCGAGGTGGACGCGCTCTACCGTCTGGCCGACGCTGGGGTTAGAGTTCCGACACCCTACGGCTGCTTTGATGGTGTGCTGCTGATGGAGCTGGTTACCGATGATGATGGCAATGTGGCACCAAGACTCAACGATGTTGCCATGCCAGAGGAACAGGCGCTAGAAGACCACTATCTGGTCATGCAGTACGTTTTAAGAATGCTCTGCGCTGGATTGGTGCATGGCGATCTTTCAGAGTTTAATGTTCTGGTCGACGATTACGGTCCAGTGATTATCGATCTTCCTCAGGCAGTCGATGCCGCGGCCAATAACAATGCCGAAAAAATGTTTGCCCGCGACGTTAACAATATGACCACCTACTACGGGCAGTTCGCGCCCGAATTACTCGAGACTCAATATGCCAAAGAGATTTGGGCGCTATTTGAAGAGGGAAATTTAACCCCTGACACCGAACTTACCGGCTGCTTTACAGAGGAC
The DNA here is from genome assembly GCA_943846685.1 of uncultured Pseudomonadales bacterium. GTDB lineage: Bacteria > Pseudomonadota > Gammaproteobacteria > Pseudomonadales > Porticoccaceae > HTCC2207. The sequence goes on along the minus strand of OX044363.1, from coordinate 692,699 downwards.
GCTGAACTGGCTGATGTGGATACGGTGATGGAAGAGATTAAGGCAGCATTCGCTGAAGAGCAGGAGCGTTTAGAGCGACTTCGCGAGGCTGATGCTTAAATTAAAAGACCTAAGTTCTGGCTCGATCAAAATAACCACACATCATTTCAGCACCATCGAGAATACGTACCGAATGGCGCTGCATTAAATCCGCGGGAATCAGATAGATCTGGCTTTTAATCACCGCCGAGATACCAGACCATTTCTGCCAGCTCTTAAACCAGTGCGGCTGCTCTTCCTGACTGCCACCGGCAATAATTACTTGGGGATCAGCGGCAACAATAGACTCAATATTGACATAGGGCACTAGCGGAATCGCCTCAGCAAAAATATTTACCCCGCCGCAGAGCTCAATCACACTGCTGACCATATGCTTGCCATTTAGGGTAATCAGCGGCTCATCCCAGATTTGATAGAAAGCCCTGACCGGTGTTTTTCCAAGATTGCTACTGCGCAGCTTTTTAAGTCGCTCGGTAAATTCCAATGCTCGCTGCTCGGCCGTATCAGTATGACCAGAGAGCTTGCCGAAACGCTTAAATAGATTTGGCACCTGATCGATCTCCCCGGTATCTATAACAAATACCGGAATCCCCAGCTTGCGCAGTGGATTGATAATCTTGTCGCCATTGCCCGATTGCCAGGCAATCACCAGATCGGGCTTTAGAGAGAGGATTAACTCATAGTTGGCCGCGGCATAATTACTGACCCGCAGAATATCTTTGGCTTCCTCGGGATAGTTGCTGTATTCATCGGCACCGACTATCTGCTTGCCCGGCACCTATATGAAAAAGCACCTCGGTAATATTCGGCGCCAGGCTGATAATCCGCTTGGCCGGCCTTTCGAGGCGAAGCTCTGCGCCATTATCATCAATCACCAGCAATTCTGATGCAGCTGCAAGCGCAGATACAAATATCGACAGAACTGTTAATAGCAGCTTGGGAAGAATTCTCATCAGGTAATCCTCATCAAGTAATCACCAGGGGTCTTTTGGTCACCGGATGGCTGGCGATAATTGACTTAACCCCAAACACCTTGTCGATTAACTGTTCGGTTAAAACCTCTTCCGGGGAACCCACGGCTTCAATAACACCGCCATTAAATACCACCAGATTATCCGCGCAGCGGGAGGCCAAATTTAGATCGTGAATTACCATCACCACGCCAACACCGCGGTCGGCCAAATTGCGAACAATATCCAAAGTCAGTTTTTGGTGGGACAGATCAAAGGCCGAGGTCGGCTCATCCAGCACCAGAAACTGCTCGCCCAATTCACAGGGCTGCCAGATCTGTGCCAGCACTCGAGCCAGCTGTACGCGCTGCTTTTCGCCGCCGGACATCTGCGTGTAAAAACGTTTTTGCAGATAGCTGGCATCGACCAGCTCAAGCGCCTCAGCGACAATCTGTGCATCCTTTACACTGCCGGTCTGATGAGGAATTCGCCCCAGAGCAACCACCTCATCGGCGGTAAAGGGAAAGTTGAGCAAGGTATGCTGGGGTAGCACCGCGAGCATCTGGGCTTTTTGCTCGAGACTCCACTGACTTAAAGGTTGCTGATTAAAAGAGACTGTACCTTTGCTGGGCTCCATCTCTCCGGTAATCACCTTGAGTAAACTGGATTTTCCCGCGCCATTGGGACCGACAATCGCCGTCACCTTGCCCGCCTCTACTTCAATGCTGACATTGCGCAGCAGATCAAAGCCTGAAAGGTGGAGGGAGATATTATCCGCCAGCATAGTCATCGACTTATACCTGCTTGCGCTGCTGCAATAGCAGCGCGACAAAGAAAGGCGCACCGAGCAGCGCAGTGAGTATACCGGTGGGCAGCTCGGCGGGAACCACAACAACCCGCGCCAGACTGTCGGCAAATACCAATAGCGTTGCACCGGCCAGTGCCGAGGCAGGAATTAACCAGCGGTGATCCGGGCCAATGGCCAGACGCACTATATGGGGAATAATCAGACCGACAAAACCAACCAGACCAGCCAGTGCCACGCAGACACCCACCCCCAGCGCGGTCAAAATAATTAGCCTGCGTTTAACCGCCTGCACATCGACCCCTAGGTGACGGGCCTCTGATTCACCCAATAGCAGTGCGTTAAGCGCGTGACTATCTTTGGGAAACAGCGCCAGCAGCAACAGAGCCACTGTCGCCATAATCGAAACCTTTGTCCAGCTGGCACCACTGAGGTTACCCATCTGCCAGAGGCTGATCTGACGCAGCATATCGTTATCAGAGAAATATGTGAGCAGGCTGTTTAGGGCGCCAGCGATAGCGGCGATAGCAATACCGGCCAAGAGCATGGTAGTGACCGATGTGCCTATACCAGAGGTGGCTAATCTATAGACCAAGAGTGTGGCGACAAAGCCGCCGATAAAAGCACCCACAGCAACCAGCGAGAGTCCGAGCAGCGCGCCGCTGTGAATAAATCCGCCAGCCGCCACTATCATCAGGCTGGCGCCGACAGAAGCGCCACTGGAGACTCCAATTAATGAGGGGTCGGCCAGTGGGTTGCGAAACAGACCCTGCATAACCGCACCGGTACTGGCGAGCACAGCGCCAACACAGATTGCCAGTAAAATTCTTGGCAGGCGAATATCAAACAGGATGGTACTAACTTGATTATTGGCAGTCTGGCTGCTGTCAGCGGCAAATAGATCGCCAAACGAGATAGAAACCGTGCCCACAGTCATGGATAACAGGGAGACCACTGGCAATACAATTGCCAGTGCCCAGACTAATCCCGCTGCAGAAAATCGCCGCACTTAATAGTCCACGCCTTTGCGCGCCATAATGCCGGCGTTGTAGGCGTGTTTTATCTCCTTGATTTCAGAGACTGTATCGGCGAGATCGGATAGGGCTGAACCACCACCCCGCCCTGTCACGACCAGCGACTGATTCTGCGGACGATTTTTTAGCGCAGACAGCACTTTGTCCTGATCGAGATATTTAAAGCTGAGCATATAGGTGAGCTCGTCGAGCACCACTAGATGATAGCTGTTATCGGCGAGCATCTTTTCGGCAATCGCCCAGCTTTTTTCAGCGGCGGCAATATCCGCAGAGCGATCCTGAGTGTCCCAGGTAAATCCGGTACCCATTTGGTGGAATGTCACCTGCGGGCATTGATCGCGTATATACAGCTCTTCACCGGAGAGTTGCACGCCTTTAATAAACTGCACTACGCCGACTTTGTAACCATAACCCAACGCGCGCATAACCATGCCAAAGGCCGAGCTGGATTTGCCCTTGCCGTTACCAGTCAGCAAAATAAACACACCGCGCTCTGTATCTGCCGCTGCAATAGACGCGTCAACATTGTCTTTAAGCTTCTCCATCTTCTTTTGATGGCTCTGCTGTTTTTTATCCTTATCAGTCATAAAAATCTCTTCTGTCCTTGAACAGGATTAACCCTGCCACATAATTTTATCTTAGTCGGTCTGCTTTAAGGCGCTTTCCATGCCCTCTGGCAATGGGTGCAGATCGGGGTGTAATGCATTGGCCATAATTTCCAGTGCGTCTACCAGGCGCGGGCCGGGGCGACTAAAGTAGGCGTTGCCATCGACCAGATAGACCTGGGTTCCCACACGTCTCTGCAACTCGGCAAAGCGCTCGGCTTTTAAGAAAGTATCTACATCCTGTCTCGAGCGCTCGATATCAAAGCCACAGAGCGCAATAAAAATAATATCTGGCGCAGATTCAATCAGGTGATCCCAATTGCGTCGCTGCGAGGGCTGGCGCCTTTCGCCAAAACAGGGAATACCACCTGCCAGATCAATAATTTCCGGGCTCCAGTGTCCACCGTCAAACAGTGGGTCGAGCCAATCAAGTAGTGCTACGCGGGGCTTATCTGCACTATCAATAGTCGCCGAGCGCTGCGCGACTGCATCTATTCTGCCCTGCAGTTCAGCTTTGTAGGCTACGCCCTGCTCTACGCAGTCCGCCGCCTCGGCCAATAATGTCACGGTCTGCAAAACATCGTCGAGACAGATCGGTTCAAGATTTACTACCTTTGGGTCACCCGGCAAACTGTGAATCGCTCTGGCCACATCACTTCCAGAGACCGCACAGACATCACAGAGCGCCTGAGTGACAATCAGATCAGGTTCTAGATCCATCAACTGGCCCATCACCAGATCATAGAGCGCCTCATCATTTTGCAGCTGATCAGTGACCAGTCGATCGATCTCACCGCTATCTAATCCCGAAGGAATACGTGAGCTGGTTAAAATCGGCAAGCCCAATACTGAGGGCGGGTAATTACATTCATGGGAGACACCCACCAACTGATCCTGCAGTCCAAGACCGCAGACCAATTCAGTCGCACTGGGTAGTAGAGATACAATTTTCATTATTACGCCTCGGGTAAAAGGTCGGAGTAAACAAATCCATTGCGTGTAACTACTTCTCCAGCAACTACTGGAATAGGGTATTTAAACATAGGTCCGTCCCATGCAAAGGTATGGAACTCACCATTTTCTCCACAGGGGTCGACGGACTCTGGTAACTCTTCAAGCAATTTATTGGAAAACTGATCACCGGCAAAATGCTCAGGCATCACCCGAGGATCAAGACAGGTAATCGCCGCTTTAAGACCGCCAGCAATCATCTGCTGGGCCAATTCCGCGGTGGGAATTTGCCACAGTGGAAACAGCAGTTCCAGTCCAGTGCCCTGCATCTTGGCTTCGCGATAGTTGCGGATATCTTCCAGATACAGATCGCCAAAGGCGACAGCATCCATCTGCAACTGATTGCGCGCGGACTCCAGCGCCTCACCCATAATGGTTTCGTACTGCTCGTTGGAGCAGGGCCATGGCAGGGGAATTTCAATCAGTGGTAAGCCGGCCGCCTCAGCCTGCATACGCAACAACTGCTGGCGCACACCGTGAATGGCCGAGCGTTTAAACTCATCGTTAAAGGTGGTCAGCAAGCCAACCACCTCAACAGTGGGATCCCGTTGCAGCTGATAGAGAGTCCAGGCCGAGTCTTTACCACTGCTCCATGAGAGCAGTACTCGTTTGATTCCTGTATCAGCTGGTTGGGACATCTAAATACCTATAGGCTGTAGCGGAGTCCCAAGCTGGCACCAAAGCCGAGAGTCTGGTAGCCAAAAATTTCTTGGTAGTCTTCATCAAAGAGGTTATCCAATCGAAGATAGATATCCAGGTTATCCGTAGCATTCAGGTTGGCGTTTAGGTTAACCAACGTAAAAGCATCTAAAGTAACACCGCCGATATCAGTTTGTTTACCGTTATACTGGGTATTGGCATTGATAGTAAGGTTCTCTTGCACTCGCCAAAGCAGGTTTAAACTGCCAAGGTTTTGAGCACGACGGATCTCGTCAACGCCTTCCTGTGTAGAATCGGTGTAGGTGTAAGATGCATCCAACACAACAGATTCGCTTACAAGCCAGGATGAAGACAGCTCCAAACCCTGCTGCTTACTTATTCCATTAATATTTTCTGGCGTAGAAACCCAAACATCATCCATCCAGTCTGCATTATCACAGTTTTGGATACACTGGAATTTTGTAGCTATTTCATTCTCTAATCTTGCATTAAAGTATGTTGCCTTCAGCTCCAAACGATCATCTAACAACTCTTTATCAACGCCAATCTCCCAGCTCTGCGACTGTTCGGGAGTCAAATCTGAATTACTTAGAAATCCAGAGTAAATACCGTAAAGCTCACCGAAAGTTGGATTTTTAATTGCAGTTCCCGCAGCACCACGGAATCGAGTACTTTCATCTAGACGATATATTCCCTCAAATTTCCATGTCTCAGCATCGTCAAAGGCACTATTGTCATCATGTCGAGCGCCAATCGCTAAGGTAAGCTTATCGACGGGATCCACTCTATATTCGAAGGCAATACTATTTGTGTTGCGAGCCAAAAATTTATTTGCATCTCTACCATTTGCGAAACCGCCGAGCTGTTTAAACTCCTCATTTTCTTGCTCTAACAATAAGGAAATCTGCTGGTCTAAAGCTTCCCAAAGGCGGGATCCAACATATTGATAATCTTGCTTGTTTGATTCAGTAGCCCCGTTGGGAGCAACACTACCACCAGAAGTATATTTAAAGTTATTATTTTTAAAGCGAGATTCTGACAGGCTAGCCCTGTGATTCCATTTGCCATCAGCAGAAGTGAACTGAGCATTTACGCGAGAAGATAATCGGTCAAAGTCACTGTGCAACAGATCATTAAACTGATTGTGAAACTCTGTACCAATCTTGGCCGCATACTCATCATCATATTCACTTACACCATCACTGTGGCGTATGGATACTGCCAACCTCAACTCATCACTGACATCCACACCAGCTTTAAAATTTATGCTGGTATTTTCATATCCGTCATTATCATTAGTACCTGTGTTGGCAATAATATTATCGCCTTCAGATTCAAAGTCAGAAACACCTAAGCTGACATCATATCTTTCAGCCTTATGACCAATGCTAAAGCCAAGATTTTTAGCAGAAAAACTTCCAGCCTCGGCAAATACTTTCGCACTAAATGGCTGGTCGGCACTGCGGGTAACAATATTGACCACGCCGGCCATAGCATCGCTGCCGCGCATTGCGCTCTGAGGCCCACGGATCACTTCGATACGCTCAATATCAGAGGCAGTTAAAGTGCCCCAGTTAAGTTCATCACTCTGCGAGGGATCATTGGCTTCAACGCCATCGATCAGCACCAATAGATGGTTGGCTTCGGCACCGCGAACACGGATCTGGGTCTGGGAGCCCTGCACACCACTGCGGCTAACCGCAAGACCAGGAACATCACGCAGCAGGTCGCTAACGCTAAGTGCGGCACGGTTCTTTAGCTGTTCGCTATCAATAACAGTAATTGCATTGGCCGAACGAGTCGCAGCAATAGGAACGAGAGAAGCGCTAACCAGCACCTCTTCAACATGGTCATGTGCCTGTACGGCAAACGGTAAAGTAAATAGCAGCGATCCAGTGATTACTGTCGCTATTGTTTGAATTTTTTTCATTTTGGATTCTCTTACACTCACACCCGAGTGACTAAAAGTAATTTAAACGGGGGCGTGCAAGCGAACAGACAGAAACTGTCGATCAGCACAAGACCGCACCCCGCGGTTTGTCTGCGTAGCTATAGGCCGGTCTCCGGACTTATAAGTGAGCAGCTAATGAACAACTACTCTGTTTAGCTACCTTCCCATGCAAAAAATACACAGTGGTCATACAGCCAAACATTCTTATCTACCGTTGCGGGGGCAGTATCGGAGTTACAAAGTTTGCCAAATTTTGGCAATGCGCACCGATTTCCCGTTTCACTCTTCCTTTAATCAATCAACCGATTAAATTCGAGAACCTATTGCTGAAGCAAGAGAGCGCAATCTAATCCCTATAGGATTTGAAGTCAAACCGAATCCATTGAAAACACTATTTTTATCAGTGCCTGTGGCGTGTTAATCTACCCACCTAATAATAAGAGTCATCGAAATATGCTTGCTGTACTGATTAAAAGAGTTTTGGCCCCAGGAATGGAGTCCACTTACGAAGAGTTTTCGAGAAAGATTATCCAGGCAGCTATTCCAGCCCAGGGCTTTATTTCCAGCAAAGCCTTTAAGGATATTAACGATCCCTGTGTGCGCTTTGCCCTGATTCAAATGGAGACTCTTGCCGACTGGAAAGCTTGGCAAGAATCCCATGAACGCGCGGCAGCCCTCGGCCCCATTCAGCCACTGATGCTTGAGCCAGAAAGCATTTCTATTCTGACTACAGCCTAGACAGGTTGAGCGCTAAAGCGCATCCAGCGCCTCGGTAACCCGGCGCACTGGAATCACCGTCATACCCTTAATCGGCTGTTTCGGCACATTGCCCGCCGGCACAATCGCGCGGGTAAAACCATGCTTGGCCGCCTCGCGCAGACGCTCCTGACCATTGGCCACCGGACGAATCTCACCGGCCAGGCCAACCTCGCCAAACACCATTAAATCCTGCGGCAACACCTGATCGCGAAAGCTTGAGATCACCGCCAGTATCAACGCCAGATCAGCACTGGTTTCAAAAACCTTAACGCCGCCCACGACATTAACAAAAACATCCTGATCGCCAACCGCAATCCCGCCATGACGATGCAGCACCGCGAGCAACATAGACAGACGGTTGTGATCAAGGCCGACAGTCACGCGTCGCGGATTGCCCAGATGGCTATCATCAACCAGCGCCTGAAGCTCGACTAATAATGGTCGGGTACCCTCCCAGACAACCATCACTACGCTGCCTGAAGAGGCATCTTCACCGCGCTGCAAGAAAATTGCCGAGGGGTTGGGCACTTCACGAAGTCCCTTGTCGGTCATGGCAAATACACCTAGCTCATTGACCGCGCCAAAGCGATTTTTATTGCTGCGCAGCGTGCGGAAATGGCTGTCGCTGGAACCCTCGAGCATCAGCGAGCAGTCAATCATATGCTCCAATACCTTGGGACCAGCCAGGGAGCCATCTTTGGTGACATGACCAACCACAATCAATACGGTTCCAGTCTGCTTGGCAAAGCGCACCAGCATGGCGGCACTCTCGCGCACCTGGGAAACACTGCCCGGCGCTGAGGCCACCTCTTCCATATGCATCACTTGAATAGAGTCGACAACCAGAATTTTCGGACGCTTTTGCTCGGCGATAGCGACAACTGTTTCGGCCGATGTCTCGGCCATTATCTCCAGCTTATCGGCGGGCAATCCCAAGCGATTGGCGCGCATAGCGATCTGCTGAGGCGACTCCTCACCAGTCACATAGAGCGATGAATGATTTTCAGCCAGATTGCACAGGGTCTGTAATAACAATGTACTTTTACCGGCGCCGGGCTCACCGCCCAGCAGCACACAGGAGCCAGGCACCAACCCGCCGCCAAGCACCAAATCCAGCTCGCTAGTGCCGGTACTGATACGCGGAATTTCATCCAGGGCAATATCGGCGAGGGTTTTTACCGCACCATCAACGACTCCGGCAAAACCTGAGCGCAGCACTTTGCCGCCCCGCGAAGAACTGCCAAGACGAACCTCTGATAATGTGTTCCATGCACTGCACTCGCCGCACTGACCCTGCCACTTGCGGTAATCGGCACCGCAGTCATTGCAGACATAGGCTGATTTGGTTTTGGTGACCAAGCTGACTCTCCTGTTAATTGATGCTTATTTAAGCCTATTACTGTTGTTATGTACAGTAAATAAACTTATTCAAAATAGCGCTTCCGAGGGCCACTTATGACAGCTACTATGACTGTTCAAAATTATAAAAACAGAAAATCCCATGCAGCCGATAAACAAGAGTACGGATTTTATTATTTGCCCAGCAACCCGTGAAGATTGCCCGACTATTTTGGCATTTATCAAACAGCTGGCGGAGTATGAAAAGCTCGCCCACGAAGTGGTGGCCACTGAGGAGAAACTGCAGGCATCGCTGTTTGGTGAGCATCCCAGCGCCGAAGTTATTATCGCCGAATACCAGAACAGTCCGGTTGGCTTTGCTCTGTTCTTTACCAACTACTCAACCTTTTTGGCCAAACCCGGTATCTATCTTGAAGATCTCTACGTGCATGTAGACATGCGCGGCAGAGGTTTCGGAAAGAAGTTATTAGCTTATCTTGCCAGACTGGCTGTGGAGCGCGACTGTGGTCGACTGGAGTGGTCGGTACTCGACTGGAATCAACCGGCCAAGGACTTTTATCGGTCCCTTGATGCGGAGCCTATGGATGACTGGACGGTTAACCGACTGAGCGGTGATTCCCTGACCGCCCTGGCGGATCAGTGCTAATTCAATCTTCAGTTTGCCTCGTCGATTAGTTAGCTTTCTGATAAAGTATTGCCATGTCTTTAATACCCGAAAAACCTATAGTTATCTCTCCCACGCTGGCGGCTACCATTGGCTTGGAAGAGACCGTATTGCTGCAGTTATTGCAGGAGTGCCGCAGCCATGGTAGCGCCCAGCAGAGTCAGGGTTACGACTGGATAAATCTCAGCGGTGAAAAACTTCTCAGCCTGGCCCCCTTTTGGCGGGAAGATGATATTCGTCGACTGTCGATGGGCCTGCATGAGAAAGGCTTACTGCTAATTGGCGGCGCACCTTTCTCTGCTCAGCAGGATTTTCGCTTTGCCTTTAATGAGGCGGTTGCTGCGACTGCAGCTCCGAGTACTAGAGCGGCTAAACCCTCTAGTCAATCCTCTAGTCAATCCTCGAGCCAAGCCCCTGTTCAGACGCCAAACACAGCACCAAATTCGGCCAAAACTATCGGCACTAGCTGGCAACCCAGCCAGGACGCGGTGCGTCAACTCAGTCAACTAGGCGTTACCCAGACGTTTGCCGAGCAGCAGATACCCCAATTTGTCGCCTACTGGCGCGATCGCAATGTGCCGCGACACAGCTGGGAGTCAAAATTTATTAAGGAAGTCTGGCGCCAGTGGCAGCAGGCTGAGGCGACGTCTCATCGCCGCCGTCAGGAGGTGGCTGTCTCAAGCGAATGGCGTCCCTCTAATGATGCAATGCAGATTCTGGTTCGTCAGGGTGGTATCAATGCCAACTTTGTCGAAGATGCGATCCCTGAGTTTATTCTCTACTGGCGTGATCGTGGCGACCTCTCCAGCACCTGGGATTCCAAGTTTATTCAGCATATTCGCCGCCAGTGGCAATTTTATAGCGGCATGATGGAACAGGATTCTATGCCTCGGGCTATTACGGCGAATTGGCAGCCGAAAGAATCTGTGTATGATGTACTGCAAATGGCGAATATTAATCGTCAGTTTGCGCAGCAAATAATTCCCGAATTTGTCCTCTATTGGCAAGAGAACGGTTCTCCCCAATGTTCCTGGACCACCAAGTTTTTACAGTATGTAAAACGTCAGTGGGCAAGACATAATCAAACTCAGTCAACGGATACAGCAGATGGCAAACAGCAAGGATCTAATCCAAAAGGTCGCATCAGAGATCGTAGCATCATCGACGCAGTCTCCGACCGCAGCTGGGCATCCTAAAGCGGAGCCAGCAAACCCGCAGCTGATTGATGCTATTAATCAGATCTTCGCGTTTTTTCGGATTAATTATCACAACCAGTATTACAGTGCTTTTGGCGACAATACTAAATCTGAAAATTTGGCTAAAAAACTCTGGCTGAGTAAGCTGAGTGATTTTTCCGCCGAGACGATTATCGCTGGTGCTGAAAAGGTGATTGCCGAGAGCGACTATCTTCCGACCCTGCATAAAATGCTAAACGCCTGCCGCGATGTAGGTATGCCTGCGGGCCTGCCATCGCCGCGCAAAGCCTATGAGGAAGTCTGCAATAAACCGAGCCCCAAAGCAGAACAGCAGTGGTCTCACCCGGCGGTGTATATCGCTGGCCGTGAATGTGGCTGGTACTTCCTTGCGAACACGGTTGAATCAAAAGCATTTCCCCCTTTTGCCGATATCTATCAGCAGTACTGCGAGCGTGTTGTGGCTGGCGAAGAATTTACTGTGGAAAAACCCGAGGCGCTTCCAGAGACTTCTCTAAAACCAGCAACTAAAAAACAGGCACTGGCGCAGTTGGATGATTTAAAAAATCTATTGGGTTAGTAACTCTTTTATAAAAACAGCTGTTTATAAAAAGTCCTTAATAAAAAGCAAGCCACGGAAACAGTTCTCGGAGACGATTGCTATATGGCGCAGACACCACTGATTCACAACTCGACCGCACGGCGTATGGCGAAGACCGTTCTAAATGGTTTTCGCAGCTATTTTGCCGACTATCTAAATTCCACGCTCAGCGCCAAAGCACGTTTCGAGAAAGCCGATTGGCACGGTGTGCAGCAGGCCAATGTCGATCGCCTCGAACTGTATAAAACCAAAATTGCCCAGACGGTTATGTATCTGGGCATGGTGACCAATAAAGATATTGCCAATCGGGAACTCTGGATCGAGGCGAAAAAAGCCTACACACAGCTGGTATTTAACTTTCCCAATTTTGAAATTGCCGAAACTTTTTTTAATTCAGTGTTCAGTGCGCTGCATGATCACGACAAGATCAATGACCATATTATCTACGTTCTATCCTCGCAATTAATTGAAGCGCCAAAAGCCGAGTACAGTATTTTTGTTCGCTACGAGGGCAGCGATTACCGAAATATTTTTCGGCGTATTCTCAAGGACTCTGAGTTCTCTCTGCCCGGCGAAGATATCGAACTAGACCTGGACTGTATTCTTAATGTCTTCCAGCAAGAGGTAGTGCCGAAACTTAGCGGCGCCCCAGAAAATCTTAAATTTGATTTGCTCGAGTCGATTTTTTACCGCGGCAAGGCGGCCTATATGGTTGGCCGCGTGATTGATGGCGAGCAGCGTTTCCCTATGGCGCTGGTTATTCTGAATAACGAGCAGGGTCAGCTGTATGTGGATACGGCGATCTTTAACTCCGATGAGTTAAGTGTGATTTTCAGTTTTACCCGCAACCATTTTATGGTCGATGCACCCCTGCCCTATCAGTATGCGCATTTTTTGAAAAAGCTGATGCCGAAAAAACTTGATTATGAAATTTATAATTCTCTGGGTTTTCCCAAGCACGCAAAGACAGAGTTCTACAGACAGTCGGTGCAACACCTGCGTAATTCCGACGATCAGTTTATTGTTGCCCCGGGCATCAAGGGCATGGTGATGACCGTGTTTACGCTGCCCTCTTACAATATTGTGTTTAAAATTATTAAAGATAAATTTGCCCCGCCTAAGGAAGTCACTCACCAGCAGGTGCGGGAAAAATATCGCTTTGTATCCAGACATGACCGCATTGGACGAATGGCGGATACTCAGGAATTTGATAATCTGGTTTTTCCGCTGGATCGCTTTTCAGATTCGCTGCTGGAAGAACTTCAGAAAGTCGCCGCCTCATCCATTGAAATTCGCGATAACAGATTAATTATCAAGCACCTCTATACCGAGCGCTATATGACTCCGCTCAATCTCTATTTAGAGAACGCCACTGATAATGAGATACACAATGCTATGGAGGAGTACGGCAACTGTATTAAGCAGCTGGCGGCGGCCAATATTTTTCCCGGCGATATGCCCTTAAAGAACTTTGGCGTTACCCGACACGGTCGCGTGGTGTTCTATGACTATGATGAAATTGCCAGCTTGATCGACTGCAACTTTAGACGCATTCCCAAACCGCGCACCGAACAGGAAGAAATGCAGGCGGGCACCTGGTACACCGTAGCGGCCAACGATATTTTTCCGGAGGAGTTTCGGTTATTTTTCTCTGGCAATACCAAGGCGCGAAAAATGTTTGAAGAGATGCACAGCGATCTCTATAAAGTGGAGTTCTGGCAGGATTTACAGCAAAAAATTCGCGATGGTTTTGTTTTGGATGTATTTCCTTACCGCCGCGCAAAACGCTTTGATCGGGGCAAGGACTCTGTATTGGAAGTGTTTTCAGACTAGCGAAGAGGAAGTTCTGAACTGAGAGCTCCGGAGCGAATACTCAGACTATCGAAGTTGATTGATTCAATCACCCAGTCGCCATCAATAGTGTCACCGACATAGTAGGTTTTATCAGCAATAAAAATTCGGTTTTTCGGTGAGCCACTGCGAATATAAATATGCCCGGCTATGGTGACTTCTGGCAATCGCAGCTCTTCACTTACAGGCTCCTCTTGCGGCAATTTTTCTACTTGCTTTACCGGCTGAGTTTCAAGGGGCTCTTCTTGATCGCGAACCGGCATCTCAATCGGATTTTCCAAAACCGACTCGATATCGCCTACCACCGACTTATTAGTCAGATTATAAAAGCCATAAAAAAGCAGCCCAGCTATAAGCATAATAATAGCTGCCACTCTGTAACTGGCATTGCTCTTTACCGGCTCTTGATAGGGATCCCATCCAGCACCGACCAAATCATCCAGATCCTCAGACTCATCGCGCTTGCGATCACGCTCGGCTTTTTTTAGAGCATTGAGAATATAAGACATTAATCAGTCCCCAACAGTTGCGGAATAGCTTCCCCGCCGAGATGATTTAAGCGCATCAATGTTTCGCGACCCAGTATTCCATCTGCGGCCAACCCCTGCTCACGCTGAAATACCAATACCTGCTGGGCAATGGCCGGCGTATAGCGACCCCCACTAATAACTCTTTCACTGTCCGGATTAATAGCCTGCAATTGACGCTGCCACCAGTCGATCACCGGAGGATTAACCTGCAGGCTGTTTGCACTATTGGCGCTTACGGCCAGGGGTGCGCTGTAACCCAGAGGTGGTTTCCAAAGATAGAGATATACGCCATTCCAGTTTTGGGTAAAGCTCTCTCTATCCATAGCCACTGCGCCCTGAGAATTTTGCAGAGTCACTGTTGCGGTATCCAAACCGGAGATTACATAGGTTTTAAGATAGCCATTTTCAGCGAGTAACCAGACGATGCCAGGGCGATTAACCTTTTCAATAAATTGCAGATTTACCGCGCTGCTTTTTTCCATTCGCAACTGTTGGATATCCGCTACAGAAGAGAGCTCTTCCTCACTGTAGACCTCAGCGGAATCAATTCCCCAAGTGGCTAGCAGGCCGGTAAATGGATTGGCTATAGCTGTTGGCTGAGAATCGATAACCGCGGTGGGCTCGGCTGCGGTTGGCTCAATGGGCTGTGGTGTAGCTTCTACTTCAGAGCCTTTTACTCCATCTACTTCCACTGCAGCTGGCTCAAGTATTTTAATTGGCTTAACGGGTTCAAGCTGAGCGACAGGCGCGCCTGAAGTTTCAGTCAGCACTGGTAATTGATCTTTAAATTTAACGGTAGCTGCAACAAGCCCCGCGCCAACAATCAATACCGCTGCGACTATCAGCCATATTTTTTTGTTCCCTGCGGTTTGCCTATCGCTAAGAATTTCTGCGGCTGCCTGACGTACCAGTTTTGCTGAAACGGTTTTATGTCCACTGGCATAGGCTGCAACCAGTGCCTGATGACAGACCAGATTAATTAATCGCGGCACACCTCCGGTCAGACGGAACAGTACCGCGATACTGGCGGGCTCAAAAATGGCTCGCTTGGCTCCGGCCTTATGCAGACGGTGATTGATATAGTTAGACAGATCATCTTTATCCAGCGGCGAAAGATGAAAGCGCGAGACGACTCGCTGATTGAGTTGGCGCAGTTCTTTCTGAGCGAGAATCTCAAGTAATTCCGGCTGGCCGACCAAGAGTATATGCAGCAGCTTCTGGGTGCTGGTTTCAAGATTACTTAACAGACGCAGCGTCTCTAAAACCTCTGGGGTTAGATTTTGCGCCTCTTCAATAACAATCAGTGTTTTTTTGCCCTCGGCATGGGCGGCGAGCAGATTCTGATTAAGCGCGTCGATACATTTTTTAGTAAATGACAGTTCGACATCTACAGGCAGCTGAATATGCAGCTCATCGCAGATACTGGCGAGTACATCGGTGGTATTAAGCTTGCTGTTAAGGATATAAGCGACCCGAACATGGGGCGGGATGCGCTTGATCATGGTGCGAGTAAGGGTGGTTTTACCTGTGCCTACCTCACCGGTTAGCAGGATAAAACCACCTTCGCGATCAAGGCCGTACTTTAAATGGGCTACGGCCTGTCGGTGGTAGATACTCGGGTAGAGAAACCCGGGATCAGGGACGATCGAGAATGGCTCTCGCTTAAGGGCAAAATATTGCAGATAAATGCTCATAGCGCCTCATTGTGCTACTTGGTTGACTGCCCCTCATTAACAAAATCTTCAAGCATTGGCTGTATCAATCCAGCTTCTTCGCTATCTAAATCGCGCTTGATCAGATGCCTGTATTTTGCCTCGGATAGATTTCGTGCGTCTTCGGCGGTACGAATAATTGTTGGTCGAATAAACATCATCAGCACCGATTGAGAATCATCTTTGCTTGTTGATCGGAATAGATGCCCCAAGATTGGAATATCGCCTAGCAGCGGAACCTTGCTGGAAGTGCCACCGGTCTGGTCTTCAATCAACCCGCCCAGTATTAATAATTCACCATCCTGAATCAGCACATTGGTTTTCATGGTACTTTTTGATGTTGTTTGCAGACCTGGCTCACCACCCGCTTTAACTTTGGATGATTCCTGTTCAATCTCCAGACGTACCGAATTGCCCTTGCTAATCTGCGGCTTAACCTTAAGTTTTACGCCCACCTCTTCACGATTAATCGTGGTGAAAGGGTTACTGCTGCCATTATTGCTGCTAGTAAAGCTACCGGATTGGAAGGGGACTTCTTCACCAACTGAAAGTGCAGCTTCTTCATTATCCAGAGTAACAACCGAAGGTGTTGAAAGAATCTTGGTGCTGCCATCAGTTTTTAAAGCCTGAATCAAAAGGCCAATTCCTTTGCCTGTATCAGAATCAAAACTACCAGCTATACCAATAGCGCCGGAGGTGTTCTCCAAAAGACCGCCGAGACGTGTTGCATCGGCATCACTGATATCGCCATCAGTACCAGTGCCAAGAACCGTGGCTAAGAGATTATCAAACTTGGTCAGATAACCACCGCGATTTTTACTGGTATACACTAACTGTGAATTAAGCTTCTCGGCCTGATCTTCCGATAACTCGGCAATAACCGCTTCAATCAATACCTGAGGTCTGGCGCGATCCAGCTTATCAACAACATTTCTAATTTCTCTAACTACGGCTGAAGGTGCCGCCACAACCAGAGCATTATTAAGTTCATCAATCTGAATCTGATAGGCAGTTTTCTTTTTGGTTTTACTATCCGCACCAGCTTCTCCGGCGAGACGCAGGAAGATATCCGACTGCAGCATACCCTCAACTATAGGCTTCATCTCTGCAGCACGGGCAAAGTTAAGGTAGATCACTTCAACACTACCGGTTTTGGCGGAGCGCTGATCCAGTGTTTTTAGCATCGCTTTAAAGGCGCGGCGAGCGGTGCTTGGGCCACTGACGATAATACGGTTGTTCATGCCGTCTTCGACCAGTGATAGCTCTTGCTTCTGCAACTGCTTTAGCTGTGTGGCGATATGGACCGCTTCACCGGCAGAGATATGTTTTAGAGTAACCACTTCAATAGCGGTCTGCTCTGGATCGTCCAGTTCAGCGACCAGCTCTTCGAGGCGGGCAATATTGGAGGTGATATCGGTAACCACTATGGCGTTGCTCTGGGCAAATGCCTGCAGGCGTGAACCAGAACTCATCACTGGCTTTAAGACTGGAACAAGAGTGGTCACCTGAGCGTGCTGAATTTTAATGACTTTGGTAATAAGCTTGTTATTGCCAGCGCTGCCACCAGAGAAAGTAAATGCCTGATTAAACGGCAAAATACGAGTTATTACGCCGTCGTCAACGGCCTGAAAACCCTGCACCTGTAGGGCAGAAAGTGCGGCGTTGTAAAGTAGGTCTGAATCGATCGCCTCTGGGGCGATAATAGTTACCTTGCCCTTGACTCGCGGATCGAGAACAAAGGATTTACCGGTAATCTCTGCGACACTTTCAATCACGCTGCGGATATCCGCATCGCGGAAATTAATTCTTACTTTTTCCGCTGCAGTTGCTTCGGCAACCATCGCTGCCACTAAGCTGAGCGCCCCCACAAAGCGCATAATTGTTTTGCCAAAACCTGTTTTTTGGTCAGTCATTATTTTTCTCATTTTATTTATTCAATCCGAATTTCGGTAACATTTTAGCCGATAGGCTGGCAGCATTCACGTACAACTCCACAGGCTGCCCATCGCGAATAACGGTTACGGGTAAACTGGTCTCAGTGCTGTATTTGATCCATTGCTTTGGATCTGCCATCAACTCCTGAACAGCCATGCCACCGACATTGACAACTATGTCGTTATTCTCGATATCGGCGAGCATTTTCATTTCTTTAGAGAGCTTGTTGAGTTTAAATCCATTGCCATACTGACCGGCTCTGACCGGAACGGCGCCAAACATATTGGCCATCGCAAAACCGCCATCGGCAGTCTGCCCATCCCCCGAACCTGTTGACTGTTCAGTCTCAATAACAGAATCAGACTTGGCCATCAGTATCTGTTTGTTGGTTCCATTTTCCTTGATGATTACCCGGTACGGCTCAATCTGCTCAATACTGACATTGGACGCAAGGTTATCGCCAACCTGGTAAACCTTTTCCGGTTTGCCATTAAAAGCCAGAGTTGCCGCAGATCTATCCCCAGAGATAAGTACGCCGAGAAGCTTTAATTTTAAATTGGAATTTTCTAACTCACCCACCAATTCAACCTGCTCAACTGGCTGGCTGCCGCGAAACCAGTTCCAGCGCAGTGTGGTCGAATTTGTTTGTGCACGGGGTATCGGCTTTATCTCTTCATCATCGGCGGTATAGAGCGCAGCAAGCATACTTAAAAATACTACGCAGATTAGAACCAACAGCAAATTGCTCAATACAACAGCACGCTGAGCCAGTGACCCACTTTTTATCACTGCTAATAATCCGCTTATCTGAAATGCTTTAATTGACATAAGTAACCTCAATAGTAGCACTGTAACCAACCTTAGTATCGTCTGAAGACCTTACATCTAAAGACTCAAGAGACAGGCCCTGACAGGTCAACTGATGAATGGATTGCAGTATTCGATTGGGGCTCGCGCCGCTGACTTCGATCGAATAGAAAGAGGAATCATCCTGATCCAGACCAAGCAGTCTAAGCTGATTTCTTCTTACAATACGGCTTATAACTTCGAGCTTTTTGCCATTCTGAATTGCCTGTCCGGAACAGCTGTTGTTCAGACGGCTAACCACTTGGCTCTGCTCTCGCAGCCATTGCATATCTTCGCTGAGGTTCTGATAGCGCTGCTCAAGCTGAGCGTTCTTATGCATGGCCGGCAATAGGGCCATATAAATGGCGGCGACAACTAACAGCGCCGCACCAACTATCATAATCAGTCTCTCTCGCGGCTGTAAGCCTGCAAACCAGCCGCTGAGGTTATTTAATAGCTTCATGGTCTACTTAACCTCCAGCAGATTGATACTGGCAGTGTCGCCAGCTTTATTGGTGCTGACTTTAAAGCCAGAGACATTCAACCTGGTCAGCTGCAATTTGCTGGCATTTTTTAACTCTAATTGAACTGCCGAGTCGCTCGCTGTCAGTGATTCCAGATCACAGTTACAGGCTGTCATAGACTTCTCCAACCCGACCAGAGCTCTCATAAGCGGAGTGTTTGAGCTTTCATGCTGCTTAAATAAATTGCCCAGCAACAGCTCACCGCTAGCCCTGACTTTTTCCGGCTTGGCTTTTTTGCCTTTGAAGACCTTGCCAAATCCTGCGCTGACCTGCTTTTCAAGCCCCACAACTCTCTGCTCAAGAGCAGAGTTGGAGACCTGCAGATAGCCAAATACCAACACCACTGCCAACACTAACAGCGCTGCGGTGGCTAGCCAGGAGTTCGAACTCGCCGGTTTGGTTGATAAGGCGAATTCACCACTCAAGAGATTCGCTGAAATCGGTAATTCCGAAAGCTGCCAATCAATATCTGCAGCATTAATATCTGCATCCTCAAGCAAATCCTCGGGAACAAGTGTTTCATCTGGAATAGAGATCGACAGTCGCGGCGCTACTTCCGCCGCATCGATTAATCGACGCACCAGACTCCAAGCCAGCGCTGGTGCCGCAGAGAAACCATTTCCGGCACTATCGCGAACCAGTAAATGACCTTCGCGCCAGACTATGCTGATGCGGTCTTCTTCAGAGGGCAGTGCGAGATAATCGGGAACCATTGCGGTAGGGATAACGGAAGCGTTGTCGGCAATGCGTAACCATTCGCGCATATCCTGCTTGCTGACAACAGAAATATCTACCTGCTTGTTATCGCCCTCAGTGACAACTGAACCAATAACAAAGTGCATATCTTCCACAGGCTGTAAAAGACGATCTTCGAGAATCCAGGGTATTAACTCCGACCACTTTCTCTGCGGCGCAGTCGGCGCATCAATACGATGCACAGTGACGCGCTCCGATGGAACCCAGAGGGCCATGGATCTGTGCTCTTCACCCTCATTGACCAGATGACGGTCGAGGTGATGAATATGGTCAACAGATAATGTCATTTAGAACATTTCCTAATAATCGGCGTTAAAATTGTTGGGTACGGCTTCACAGAGAGGCTGCATATAATACTTTTTATTGTTATCAGCTTCAGTGTCGGAATCTTCTTCATCTTCATCATCTGAAACAGTTGCGAATAGTACCGCTGCAACCCCAGCAGGCACAACCGTTATCTCGCGGCTTATTACCGCCGGAGCGCCGCGCCCATCACGGTGCATTATACTTCTTACCTGCAGCTTTGACTGCCCCAATGTGACTTCAAGATTTAGCTGGAAAAATGATGTTTTTATACCGATAAGTGTTGCCGGCCAGCGCAGTTTAAGCTGAGGCTCACCGACCATTAAATACTGATCCATCACCTGATAAAAATCACTGAGGCTGCCGAAGGGCCGACCATTGACCACCAGATCGACAAACTCGATGCCCATGCCGTCACTTAGGGCCAGCAACATCTGCTCTGAGGCGGTATTAATATTAACGGTAGTTGCCGCTGGCAATGCGGTGATCCAGGGAGACAGTATCTGTACATCTCTTAAACTGTAACCGAGCATGGCGGCCAGTTCACCCGGATCTGAAATCAGGTTGTTATGGGGGAATCGCGGCGGATTATAAATACTGTATTCAGCCCGTTCAGCACCGGAGGGGGTAATCGCTGAGTCGTCTTTGTCGAGCCAGTCGATAATCACTGCAACACTGGAGCCATCAACCGGAATATCTACCGACTGCAACAGGCTTTGCCAGACTCGCGCATGACCAAAGACCGCGCCATTCATCTCTCTCTGCAGTGGCGAAATGGTATAACCACTGAGGCTATTGAGGTTGTAGCGCGACTGCAGATCGACGATACAGCCGGCGACTGTACCTCCATCTACAGGTAAAAACGGGATGGCCTGGGCCCAATCTTCCTCAAAGTGATCGGTTTTAACATTGTCATTGGTACTGGAAATTAAGTCTCTGGCCCAACTCTCGGCGCTGATCGCCAGCAATACGGCCTGATCACTGTGCAGAGAACCGGCCGCCTGAGAGACCTCAATTTGATGGCGATAAAAAATATTGCCGAGGATGATAGTCACTGCGAGGGTGAGAATCAGTGTCGCCAAAAGAGCGACTCCGCGCTGGCGGCGCGGCTGCTCTGCTGCGCTGCTCGCGGCAGGCCTATGACTATTCATCATCTTCATCGTAATCTTCATCTTCGAACTCATCGTCAAAGTCGTCGGAATCACCGGAGCCTGAACCTGAACCTGAACCTGAACCTGAACCCAAATCTGAACCCGAGCCTGAACCGGAACCCGAACCTGAACTATTTCGTCCGGCTTTCGGGTCGAAGGCCAAACCGGGCATAAGACGTGTGGTTTCAGAACCGTCGAGGGAGATAATGGTTATGCGAATCATCCTTGGCAGACTCAGCGGACTATGGGTCTCATTAAGCGGCGGCCAATCGGGCACAAACAACCTTCCTCGCGAGAGCTGTTCGATTTCCACAGTATCAACATTATTCATCAGTATCAGTCGGTTGCCATCATTGTTGAGCGATGTTGCGGTAATCGGCCAAGAGCGCCTTTCCAACTGATCCTTTTGATTAAGACTGTATTCAATACGAGTGACACCAGTGGGATTGGAGCCGGTTAAAGGCCCACCCCCGCGGCTAAAGCGCACACCAAATTGATCGGGATTAGTCACATAGGCGGGCTCTTTTGAGCCCAGGCCATCGGCAAAGGTACGCGGCCGCAGATGGAATAGATCGCGATTAATAATCTGCCAGGCGCGATGTAGCTGCGCCTCATCGGAGAGATTGGTGCGGCTGCGCTCATTGGCACCGAGGATGACCTCTACGGCCTGATACGACATCACCGACATCACCGCCAACAACAGCAGCGAGACTACCGCCTCAACAAGAGTAAAACCGGACTGGTTGCTGTGTGTCGCTGTTTTCGTGGGAGGGCGCGCTATGCTTATCATCAGTTTTTCACAACCAGATAGACAAATAGTGCGGCACGATTGCGCTCGTTACCCGGCAGTCCAACTGCCACCTCATAGCGGTAGAGATCAGTGCCCATCGCTTCCTTGACCTCAAGCTCCCATCGCCAAGGCTGCTCACCCTGAGTATCGACGCCTTTAATAGCTCGCTTGGATTTCTTATTTTTTTCGGTCCATTTCTCCGCATCCTGATAATGCTCGATAAGATGGTTCCATGACACCTGTGCCGAGTAAAACTGCTCGCGAAGGCGCACGCGCTCATCGGCATACTGCTGCACCAAATACAGCGCACTGCCCATCACCCAGCCGAGAATACTCAGCGCAACAGCAACTTCAATAAGAGTAAAGCCCGCAGCGCGACGAAAACCTGGAGAGGATTTCATTGTGAAATTCTCAACATGGTCATTGCTGCGGTTTCATCATCCCAGCGGTATTTAAAAGTAATCGGGCTCGATTCAAAGGTCAGAATCATCTCAGCTCTTGGCTCCATATACCCATCGGGCATTAGAGCAATCACCGGAATCAAAGTGTCCTCATCATCCATATCTGAAGAGCCATAACTGTCGTCATAATCGGAACTTGCAGAGACAACCCACTCAACACGGGCGCCCTTTTCCATGGAAAAAGCTTCGGGATAGGTTACTGGAAACCAGTGCTGGCGATAGTAGGCAACGACCTGAAGAGATCGCACTACTCTTTCGGGGTCGTCCGGATTGCCCATCACACCGTAGGGAACTGCCTCGAGGGCAGCCTGATCTGAGAGTTGGTTGAGCCAGACCAGTAAATTATCGGCCTGACTCTTATAGCGGCGATCAAAGGCCTGATTGATCGCAAATAGACTCATCGCCGAGATCGTGGCCAAAATAATCACAACCACGCTGATCTCAATTAGGGTAAAACCGCCTTGACGGCTTCGCGACTGTGTCATTTTGCTTCAACCATTTTTGCAATTGTGGAGTAGCCTTAAGAAAAGCCTCAGCTCTACTTAATATTCCAATTGCCCCAATCTTTATTAGAGCCTTCGCCGCCGGCCTGGCCATCAACACCGAAGGTGTAGATATCCACTTCTTTACCGCGACGACCTGGGTTTTCGTAGCTGTAGGGTACGCCCCATGGATCTTCTGGCTCTTTTTCCAGATAGGGACCATTCCAGTTATCCAGACCACCGGGGTTACTTATTAGCGCATTCAATCCCTGACTGGACGTGGGGTAACGATAGTTATCCAGACGGTAAAACTTTAGCGCGCTTTCAATCACGCGAATGTCCTGTGCAACGCGGGTCTGTTCAGCCTGCTGTACCTTTTTAAACAGCGTCGGCCCGATCATTGCACCCAACAGGGCAATCACCACCACCACAACCATCATTTCGATCAGCGTAAAACCCGCCTGCTTTTTATTAACGATCATTTGTTACACCCTCAAAAATTAATTATTAAACTGTTGATCCCAAAGCCACAATAAAAACCTGCTCTTCAGTTAGATCATATTATTCATATCCATAATCGGCAGCATCACCGCTGCGACCACAGATAAAATTATCATTCCCATAAAAATAATCAATATAGGATTCATCAATTTCAGAAACACTTCTACTGCATTACTCAAACGCAGCGAATAGTATTCCGATACCCGCAAAAGCATCTTATCCAACTCACTAGAGGCTTCACCGCTACCGACCATATGCACAAGAAAACCACTGCCCACTGAACTGTCTTGCAGGGCTTTCTGCATGCTACTGCCCTGACGCATAGCCTCGGTAACCCCTTCCATCTTGCGACGCAGATGTAAGTTACTGACCACCGATGAGGAAATTTTTAACGCTGCAAGTGCTGGCACACCATTATTTAACAACACGCCGAGACTGCGAGACCAGTCGGCGATATTGGCCATGCGTATCCACCGGCCAATACCTGGCATAGACAGCATAAATGCGTGCCAGCGCTCTTTGCGCTCGGGATCTTTCATTGCTTGAACAAACAGCGCAAATAACCCAAATGCGGCAATCAGTACAAACAGACCATAGCTTTGGGTGAACTCGCTGACATTGATAACAATGCGTGTTACCAGCGGTAGCTCACGATTAGAGCTGGCAAAAATAGCGGTGATTTTGGGTACAACCCAAACCATCATAATGGCCACAACTATAATAGAGGTGCTGATCAGTGTTGCCGGATAGATCATCGCGCGGCTAATGGTCTTGCGATTTTCAGCACTGGTTTCAATATCTTCCGCGAGCCGCATCAGCACTTCATGCAAATGGCCGCTCTCTTCACCGACACTGATGCCGGCAATAATACTTTCAGGAATTTTGTAGGGTGAGCGACGCAGAGCTTCAGAAAAACTCCGACCCTCGACAATCTCACTGCGCCAACTCTGCAGCATACGGCGCTGCTTTTCAGTTTCCGCCTGCTCAATGGTCATGCGCAGAGCATCTTCGAGAGGCAGTCCAGACTGAATAAGAATCGCCTGCTGCTGAAGTAGCAGCGACAGATCAAAATTATTCACCCGTGCTTCGCGGCCACCACTGCTAACCGCTTTTGACTGGGTATTAACTTCCTTTACCGCTGAAGGCAGCAGGCTTTTCTCTTTTAATAAGCGCCGTGCATGACGTTCAGAGTCAGCGGTGATAACCCCACTGACTTTTTTGCCAGAGTGGTCATAGGCGGAATAGTCGTAAGCAGCCATGGTTATACGCTAGTCACGCGAAGAACTTCTTCGACGGTAGTGACGCCCTCACGGACCAGATCAAAACCGGCATCGCGAATACTCGGGATAGTGCGGCGAATCAATTGCTCAAGTTCCAGTTCACCGGCATTCTCATGGATCAGGGTTTGCAACTCGGGAGTTACAGTAACCAGCTCGAAGAGCGCCTGACGACCGATAAAGCCGGTGTTATTGCAATCTGCACAGCCACAGGACTGATAGACCTCTGCGCCCTCGGGCAACTTGAGGAGATTGCGGTTAAATTCATTGGGCTGAATCTTTTCACGGCACTTAACACAGAGCTTGCGCACCAGTCGCTGAGAGGCAATGCCACGCACAGTGGAGGCGAGCAGAAAGCTATCGACACCCAAGTCCTGCAGTCGGGTGATCGCACCAGCAGCGGTATTGGTGTGCAGCGTTGAGAGCACCAGGTGGCCGGTCAAACTGGCTTGAGTAGCAATCTCAGCGGTTTCGCCATCACGAATCTCACCAATCAGAATTACATCGGGATCCTGACGCAATATAGCGCGTAGACCGCGGGCAAAGGTCATGCCGGCACGCAGATTGATCTGGGTCTGGCTGATACCGGGAAGATCATATTCCACCGGATCTTCGACAGTCATAATATTGCGCTGCTGACGGTCCATCTGCTGCAGAGCGGAATACAGCGTAGTGGTTTTACCCGAACCGGTAGGGCCGGTTACCAGAATAATACCGTGAGGACGGGAAATCAGGTCGAGCAGTTCTTCTTTAGTTTTCTGCGGCATACCCAGATCGCTGGTCTGCTGCTTGCCAGCATCTTTATCCAACAGTCGCATTACCACTCGCTCACCATGACTGGAGGGCATGGTAGAAACTCGCAGGTCAATACTGCGGCCACCAAGGCGCACAGCCATACGACCGTCTTGCGGCAGTCGACGCTCAGCAATATCCAGCTTGGACATCACTTTGATGCGGGAAATTAATAGCGGTGCGATTTGAATAGAGGGCGTCAGTACGGTGCGCAATACACCATCGAGACGGAAGCGAACCAGCGCTTCTTTTTCGTAGGGTTCAATATGGATATCCGAGGCGCTCTCTTTTAGCGACTCAGCGAGAATCGCATTTAACAGTCGTACTATAGGCGCATCGTCTTCAGCATCGAGCAGGTCGCCGGCTTCTTCAAGCTCTGCAGCCGCAGATTCGAGATCGACAAAATCCTGCATATTGGCCATAACCGCTTCAGAGGAATTCTGTCTGCCGCTGTAGAGTTTGCTGAGCATAGCATCGAAGTCTTCATCCGCCAGATTGCGAATAGTTAAGTCGCTGCCGGTTATTCTGCTGACTTCAGCAATTGCCCAATCCGGTGCATCTGGCCCCAACAGTAGGTCGCCATCGTCAACGCTAAGCAGCACACGATTAACACGAGCGTACTCGTACGGCAGCAAATCAAGCGTTTCCTGAGTCATACACACCTCTAACAATCATTACTTCAATACCCCAATGCCTTACAGGCTTATATTGGCAGCCTTACGAGACCGACCATTTTTATTATTTTATTCTACTGTTCTCTTTTACTGTTCTGCCCTTCTACTCTACTACCGGCTTGGTGCCGGCCATTGGCGGAAATGGAAACGGCCGAACATTGCCAACAGCGGCGGCGGACACTTCGGTAACCTTGGCGGCCCCCTCTTTATCAACCTCATCAATACGCACCACAGACTGCATGGGAATAAAGCTGCGCTTAACACCGGAGAATAGATTTTTTAATTTCTCTTCAGCAGGATCAACAATCATTTGCGAGCGCTCACCAAAGACAAATTCCTCAACCTCAAGAAAACCCCAGAGATCACTCTGAAAGACATGCTGAGCGTAAATCTCGAAGACCTCTTGCTGATTAAAAAAGGTGATTCTATAAATTGGCTGATTAGACATCAAAAACGCACACAACTACTGCTATTAAAGGCTAGCAATAATAGCACAACAACATTTTATAGCACGGCTTTATGTTGCGAATTGATGACGCACAGCTATAATGCGGAGCCTCAATATTTGATCAAAGATTAACCAATCCGATGACATCGAAATCTGTAAAAAAATTGCATATCGTTACCCATGGCTGCCAGATGAATGAGTACGATTCTGCGCGTATGCGCGATCTGCTCGGCGACAGTCATCAGATGGTTGCTACAGACGACCCCAAAGAGGCGGATGTTATTCTTCTCAACACCTGCTCGATACGCGAAAAGGCTCAGGAAAAAGTCTTTCACCAGCTCGGGCGCTGGAAGCATTTAAAAGACTCAAACCCAAATCTGGTGATTGGTGTCGGCGGCTGTGTCGCCAGCCAGGAAGGCGAGGCTATCGCCAAGCGCGCGCCCTTTGTCGACCTGGTATTTGGCCCGCAAACCCTGCATCGACTGCCGGAAATGATGGAAACCCGCAAGAGCGATGGCACGGTTGTGGTCGACATCAGCTTTCCGGAAATTGAAAAATTCGACAACCTGCCAACTCCTGAGGCGGACGGCGTATCCGCCTTTGTGTCGATTATGGAAGGCTGCTCAAAGTACTGTTCATTCTGCGTAGTTCCCTATACCAGAGGCGAAGAAGTCAGCCGTCCAGTGGCCGATGTGCTCGCGGAAATTAACGCGCTCGCCGAACAGGGTGTTCGCGAAGTTAATCTGCTCGGCCAGAATGTAAATGCCTTTCGCGGCGAAATGCCCGACGGCTCAGTCTGCGATTTTGCCGAGCTGCTGCCCTACGTGGCAGAGATTCAGGGTATCGACAGAATTCGTTACACCACCTCGCATCCGGTAGAGTTTTCCGACGGCCTTATCGAAGCCTATGCGCATATTCCAGAGCTGGTCAGCCATCTTCACCTGCCGGTACAGAGCGGCTCCGACCGGATACTGATGGCCATGAAGCGCGGCCATACCGCTATTGAATACAAATCAAAGATCCGCCGACTGCGCGAGATCAGACCGGATATCAGCATCTCTTCAGATTTTATTATCGGCTTTCCGAATGAGAGCGAAGATGACTTTGCGGCAACCATGAAGCTGATTAATGATATTGGCTTCGATACCTCGTTTAGCTTTATCTACAGCGCCAGACCCGGCACGCCGGCGGCCGACCTGCCGGACAACACTTCGGAAGCGGTGAAAAAACAGCGCCTTAAAATTCTTCAGGACCGCATTCTTCAAAATGCCGCTGAGATCAGCCGTCGCATGGTTGGTAATCAGGAGACACTGTTGGTAACCGGTATCTCAAAGAAAGATCCCGGGCAGCTACAGGGGCGCACTGAAAATAATCGCGTGGTGAATTTCCGCAGCAGCGACCACAGCCTGATCGGCCAGTTTGTTGAAGCCTCTATTACCGAGGCACTGCCCAACTCGCTGCGCGGTGATCTACTTTAGGCTACTTGCGTATAAGCTATCGTCTTAGAAGATAACGACTTAGAATTAATCATTTTAAGCAGCGCTTCTCTTATAATATCTGCTCGATAAAAAGAGCTTACGCTCTTCCATAGATCGCGCTATGCTTGTAGTAACCTAACTAAAAATGGATCAAAAGCACTCATTGAAAAGATTGGATAGCCAACCATCTGCCTCTAGCATTACTCTCGAGCCGAACGACGCTCGACGCCTTGCATCTCTCTGCGGTCAATTTGATGAACATCTTCGCCTAATCGAACAACGTCTCGGTGTTGAAATTCGCTCGCGGGATAATTTTTTTGCCGTTTATGGCGATGCCGAGGTAGCCCAACGCGCTAGTGAAGTGCTTTACAACCTCTATCAGGAGACCGCTCACTATGCCGAGCTATCCCCTGAGGAAGTCCACCTGAACTTACAACATTCAAGCCAATCTCTTAGCCCATCTAGCCCATCTAGCCCATCACTCAGAAAAGAGGCGCCTATGACGCAAACTACTTCCACCAGTAATGCGCAGCCCGTCGACAATGTCGAGAGCTTTACCGTTATCCGCACCAAGAAAGGCAATATCAAACCTCGCGGGTTAAATCAGCAGCGCTATGTGCGCGCGATTCAAACCCACGACGTCAACTTTGGTATTGGCCCGGCGGGCACCGGTAAAACCTATCTGGCGGTAGCCTGTGCGGTTGAAGCACTGTTGCGCGACGAGGTGGAACGCATACTGCTGGTGCGTCCGGCGGTGGAAGCCGGTGAGCGATTGGGTTTCTTACCCGGCGACCTGGCTCAAAAGGTCGATCCCTACCTGCGCCCGCTCTACGATGCACTGCACGAGATGCTCGGCTTTGAGACGGTCGCCAAACTTCAGGAACGCAACGTTATTGAGATTGCCCCGCTTGCCTATATGCGTGGCCGCACCTTAAATGGCGCCTTTATTCTGCTCGATGAAAGTCAAAACACCACCCGCGAGCAGATGAAAATGTTCCTTACCCGTATCGGCTTTGGCTCAACCGCAGTGATTACCGGCGATATGTCCCAGGTCGATCTGCCGCGCGGGGTCAAGTCTGGCCTGGTTCACGCCTGTGAAGTGCTAAAAGATGTTGAAGAAGTCAGCTTCACGCACTTTATTTCTCGCGATGTGGTTCGTCACCCTATTGTTCAAAGTATCGTAGATGCCTATGATACCCATGAAAAAGACGACCACTAAATAGACGGCTGCATAATTAACCAATGAATCTCTCTATCGACATTCAGATGGCCTGCCCATCCGAAGACGCTCCCGACGAGGACAGTATTAAGCGCTGGGCTAGCGCTGCTATTCGCGACGAACGCGAACAATCTGAACTCAGTCTGCGCATAGTCGACGAGCTGGAAAGTGCCGATTTTAATCAACAGTATCGCGGCAAAACCGGCCCCACCAATGTTCTCAGCTTCCCCTTTGATGCGGTTACTCCAGAGCCTCTGCCGATTCTTGGCGATCTGGTGATTTGCGCACCAGTGGTTAACCGCGAAGCCAGTGAACAACACAAATCCTCACAGGCACACTGGGCGCATATTATTGTCCACGGTGTGCTGCATCTTCTCGGCTATGATCATATTGAAGATACAGATGCCGAACAGATGGAAGCACTGGAAACAGCCATTATGTTGGGCTTGGAATTTCCACCCCCCTACGAATCCACAGATCGGCCTATAGACCGATCCATAACTCAGACCGGTTCATAAAGAGCCACTAGCGAGCAAAACCATGAGCGAAGAATCATCCAACAACACGTCAGAAAAATCTTTCCTAGCAAAGATTTGGCAGGTTTTTTCACCGAACCCGAAAAACTCTGACGATGTTGCCGATATGCTGCGCAGCGCCGAAAATGAATCGATTATCGATGCTAGTGTGCTGCAAATTATGGAGGGCGCACTTAAAGTCTCCGACCAGCAGGCGCGGGAAATTATGATCCCCCGCTCACAGATGGTGATTATTGAAGATGATTTTAGTCTCGAACAGGTTCTCGAAGTAGTGATCACCTCGCAGCACTCGCGCTTCCCGGTGGTTGGCGAATCCTCCGACGATGTTAAAGGCATTCTTTTAGCCAAAGAGATGCTGCCCCTGCTGCTCTCGGAAAAAGACTCATTTAACCTGCAGTCACTACTGCGCCCAGCAACCATTATTCCCGAGAGCAAACGGCTCAATGTCCTGCTCCAGGAATTCCGTGAACAGCGCTACCACATGGCGATTGTGGTCGATGAATACGGCGGCGTCTCCGGCCTGCTGACTATTGAAGATATTCTCGAAGAGATTGTCGGCGAGATCGAAGATGAAACCGACGAGCATGAACAGGCGCAGATTCAACACAAGATCGACGGTATATTTACTGTTGAAGCAATCACTGAAGTTGATGACTTTAATGAATTCTTTGATGTTGGCCTTGCCGACGACGAATTCGACACGGTCGGCGGACTGGTTCTTCACGCCTTTGGACGACTGCCCAACATTGATGAGACCATCTCTATTGGCGGCTTTGGATTTAAAGTAGTGGCTGGCGACAAGCGTAAAATCACTACCCTGGAAGTGAAAAAAATCACCCTATGATGCGCCTGGCCCGCGGGCAAAAGTTTCTCGCGCTATTTGTCTCTGGTGCCCTGCTACCGCTCTCGCTGGCGCCCTTCTATCTTTGGCCCGTGGCGATTCTCTCTATCGCGGTGCTATTTCGCACACTGCAGTATCAAACAGTAAAACAGGCGCTGGCAAAATCAGCCGTATTCGGCTTCGGGATGTTCTTCGCCGGGGTTAGTTGGGTTTATGTCAGCATCCATGAACACGGCTTTATCCCGGCACCGCTGGCACTGCTTGCAACCACATTATTCTGCCTGTTTATCGCGCTACTTTTCGCCCTACCTTTTGCCCTCAGTGCACTGATCCCCCAGAAACCCGCCTCCTGGCTTTTCGGGTTGCCGGCAATCTGGGTATTAAGTGAATGGTTTCGCAGCTGGATATTCACCGGCTTTCCCTGGCTCTACAGCGGCTATATCCACACCGAAACCTGGCTGAGTGGCTGGGCGCCAATTGGCGGTGTGTTGTGGCTGAGCTTTATCACCGCACTGGCCGCTGCACTATTAAGTCAGTTGAGCCAGCCCCAGAGAACTCAACGCAGTGTAAAACTGGCCTGTTTGGCAATTGCTGCAACTGTAGTGAGTGGTTACTTTCTACAGCAGGTAAACTGGACCCAAGCGACTGGCAAAAATCTCTCGGTAGTTCTGATTCAGCCCAATATTGATCAAAATAAAAAATGGAGCTTTGCTGAGCGTCAGGGCATTTTGCAACAACTGCAGACTCAGACCGAGCCCCACTGGGGTGCGGATATTATTATCTGGCCCGAAGCCGCAATTCCGGCAACGCCAAAATATGTCAGCGCTTTTCTAGACGATATGGATCGGCAGGCAAAAGTGAACCAAACTTCACTGCTAACCGGTATACCTATTTACGATGGCCGAAGAAAAGCCTATTTTAACTCCGTCATAACAATGGGCACAGCTCAGGGCCAATACGACAAAACTCGATTGGTGCCGTTTGGCGAATATGTCCCAATGGCGTCGATAATTCGTGGGCTGATTCGGTTTTTTAATCTGCCGATGTCGTCTTTTTCACTGGGCGAGACAGACCAACCGCTGCTAAATATAGCCGGCGAGAAGGTCGCCACGGCAATATGCTACGAGATTGTTTATCCCAATCTGGTGGCGAGTATGGCCAGAGAAGCGACCATGCTGTTAACGGTCAGCAATGATGCCTGGTTTGGTCGCTCCATTGCGCCGCGCCAGCATATGCAGATGGCGCGGATGCGCGCGCTGGAAAATGCCAAACCGATGATGCGCGGCACCAATAATGGCGTTACCGCGCTGGTTGACCACCGCGGTGTGATTAGCCAACAGATTGAACAGTTTAGTACCGGAGAATTATCCGGCTTTATTGCGCCCCGCACTGGGCAGACACTGTTTTCACAGACCGGCTCATGGCCGACAGTGATACTGATGCTGCTTATTTGTGCTGGGCTAATAGCCAGACAGCGAACAGCTGCTAACTAGAGAAACCAACTTGAGAAACTAGGCATGAAAACTCAGATTAAATTATTACTATCAGTAGTATTGCTATCCATCTCTGCCGCGGCCACCGCTCTCCAAGTAGGCGATCAGGCACCGGACTTTTTACTCGAAGCCACCGACGGAAAAAGCTACAGCCTCAGTCAATTTAAAGATAAAGAAGCCGTCGTTATCGCCTGGTACCCCAAGGCCTATACCAGCGGCTGTACTATCGAGTGCAAATCTCTGGCTCAAAATGGCCATCTACTAAAGCGCCTTGAAGTGGCTTACTTTATGGCCAGCGTTGATTCACTGGAAGATAATCAGGGCTTTGCCAAAGAGACTAAAGCAGATTTTCCACTGCTCAGCGACCCCTCGAAAGAAACCGCTGAAGCCTATGATGTGCTGGCCTTTTACGGCGTGCCAAAACGCCATACTTTCTATATTGGCAAGGATGGAAAAATCCTTTTTATCGATACCAATATCAAACCGGCCACCTCTGCTGAAGATATGGCAGCCAAACTTGAAGAGCTGGGTGTGCCGGCTAGAAGCTAGTACATTTTAACTGCTGTTAGATAGGCCTCTGTTACCCTATAATTCACGCCTATTTTAAAACCAATAAGCAGTGAATCTTCATGACCATGGAACAGCAATATCATCCCGCCGAATTAGAGCGCGAAGCCCAGCAATACTGGACTGACAATCAAACCTTTGAAGTCACTGAAGATCCAGATAAAGAAAAGTTCTATTGTCTGGCGATGTTCCCCTACCCCAGCGGCAAGCTGCATATGGGTCATGTGCGCAACTACACCATTACCGATGTAATCGCTCGCTACCAGCGTATGCAGGGTAAAAATGTGCTGCACCCGATGGGTTGGGATGCCTTTGGCCTGCCTGCGGAAAATGCCGCGATTCAAAACAACACCGCGCCAGCCAAATGGACCCATGAGAATATTGCCTATATGAAGGCACAGCTAAAGTCGCTGGGTTTTGGTATTGACTGGTCTAGGGAGCTGGCAACCTGCGAACCGGATTACTACAAGTGGGAGCAGTGGTTCTTTACCCGTCTCTACGAGAAAGGGATGGTGTATAAAAAGATGTCCACCGTTAACTGGGATCCGGTGGATCAGACTGTACTGGCCAACGAACAGGTGATCGACGGCCGTGGCTGGCGCTCAGACGCCCTAGTGGAGCGCAAAGAAATTCCCCAGTGGTTTATTCGCATTACCGACTACGCCGAACAGTTACTCGATGATCTGGATGATTTGGAGCACTGGCCAGAACAGGTTAAGACCATGCAGCGCAATTGGATTGGCAAGAGTCGCGGCGTCAATATGACCTTTGACCTGTCTGCCGCCGTTGGCGAGCACCAGAGCTTTGATGTCTATACCACCAGACCAGATACATTGATGGGCGTGACCTATTTAACCCTGGCCACCCAGCATCCGATTGCCCTTAAAGTGGCGGAGAGCAATCCAGCACTGCAGGAATTTATCAGCGACTGCCAGACCCAACAGGTCTCCGAAGCCGAGATGGCGACCATGGAAAAGCGCGGCATGGATACTGGCATTAAAGCCGTGCATCCCCTAACCGGCGAAACAATGCCAGTCTGGGTCGGCAACTATGTGCTGATGGACTATGGTTCCGGCGCCGTGATGGCGGTACCCGCCCACGATCAGCGCGACTATGAGTTTGCGAAAAAATATCAGCTGGAAATCAAGCAGGTGATTGCGCCGGCTAAAGATGAAGCCTGCGATATCAGCAGCGAAGCTTTTGTTACCAAGGGCATGCTAATTAATTCCGGAAAGTACGACGGTCTGGATTTTGATGGCGCCTTCGATGCGATTGCCGCGGCACTTGAAGAGTGCAATCACGGCTCGGTAACCACCAACTACCGCCTGCGTGACTGGGGCGTAAGCCGCCAGCGTTACTGGGGTTCTCCTATTCCAATACTCAATCTGGCTGAGGGCGGTGAAATTCCGGTGCCTCTGGATAGGCTGCCGGTAGTACTGCCAACTGATGTAGAAATGGATGGTATTCAATCACCGATTAAAGCGGATCCGGAGTGGAAGAAAACCGAGATCAATGGTCAGGCCGCTGAGCGTGAAACCGATACCTTCGATACCTTTATGGAATCGTCTTGGTACCACGCACGCTTTACCTGCTCCGATCTGGACAGCGCTATGCTCGATCCCGAGCGCGCCGATTACTGGCTGCCGGTGGATCAATATGTGGGCGGTATCGAACACGCTATCCTGCATCTGCTCTACGCACGCTTCTATCACAAACTCTTGCGCGACGAAGGTTTGGTCAGCAGCAGCGAGCCCTTTAAAAGCTTGCTCTGCCAGGGCATGGTGTTAGCTGAATCATTCTATAAAGATAATGGCGGCCGCAAAGAGTGGTTATCGCCACTGGATGTGACGGTTGAAAGCGATGAAAAAGGCCGCACTATCAAGGCCACTGAAACCGCGACCGGCGAAGTAGTTCACAGCGGCGGCGTGACCAAGATGTCGAAGTCAAAAAGTAATGGTGTTGATCCACAGACGGCCATTGATAAGCACGGTGCAGATACCGTGCGCCTGTTCACCATGTTTGCCGCGCCTCCGGAACAGACTCTGGAGTGGAGCGATGATGGGGTTACTGGCGCACACCGCTTTTTGCGCAAGCTGTGGACTATGGCCCACGCTCATTTAGCCTTGGGTGCTGTTGAGCCGTTAAATAAAGCGACCCTGAACGACGGGCAGAAAGATCTGCGTCGCAAGACTCATGAAACGATTAATAAGGTCAATGATGACTATGGCCGCCGCAACACGTTTAACACTGCTATTGCTGCCGTTATGGAATTATTAAATGAAGTCGGCAAGCTCAGTGACAATGATGCCCAGAGTATTGCTGTGCGTCACGAAGCACTGACTAGCGCTATTTTATTACTTTCGCCAATTGCACCGCATATCTGTCACTGCCTCTGGCAGGCGCTGGGCAATCAGGAAGCGGTTGCAGATGCAGCCTGGCCAATACTGGATGAGTCGGCGCTGGTGCGTAGCTCTATCGAGATGGTGATTCAGGTTAACGGTAAGGTTCGCGGTAAGATTCAAGTGGCTGCGGATGCGTCCAAGGATGCGGTTGAAAAACTCGCCCTTGAAGATAGCAATGTTCAGCGCTTTACTGAGGGCGTGACCATTCGAAAAATTATTGTGGTTCCGGGAAGACTGGTTAATATAGTAGCCAATTAAATACAGAGTTAAGCAGGACTGTTCTATGACTATGCAAAAATTATTACTCGCCGCAACGATTGTGCTTCTGTCAGCCTGCGGTTGGCAGCTGCGCGATGCTCAAGTCGTGCCGAGTAATATTGGCAGCCTGCATATTGCCACTCAGGCCGCCGATAATATTTTTGTTAGCGAGCTGACTCGCGCGTTGGATGTCTACGGGGTCGATGTTGTCGCCACTGGCGCAGAGGCCAACTACTCCGTGGTGATTGTCGACTTTCGCCAGAACCGACGTATAGGCACATTAAATGCCAGCGCTCGGGCAGCGGAATATCAGCTTAATGAAGATGTCGATTTTTTAATTACCGACTCTGTTGGCACGCCACTGACGGCACTGTTAACCGCGTCGGTTGAACGCAGCTATGAAATTGAAGAGAGCGATATTCTCTCCTCTGACAATGAAGAGCGACTGGTCAGAATGGAAATGCGTGAAGAGATTGTGCGACAGATTCTCAATCGTCTTAAAGTGCTGCCGACACAGAACCCATAGCCTATGAAAATTCGTGCAGAGCAACTTCAGGGACATCTTAAAAAACCGCTTCTGCCTGTCTATGTTATCAGCGGTGATGAACCCCTACTGGCTCAGGAATGTGCCGATGCTTTGCGTATAGCGGCAAGAGCGCAAGGTTTTACTGAGCGCGAACTATTTCATTTTGAAGGCAGCCCGCATACTTTTGACTGGAATCCAGTCATCAATGAATCCAATTCGATGTCGCTATTTTCGGATAAAAAGATTCTTGAAGTTCGCATACCCAACAGCAAGCCCGGCGATAAAGGCAGCAAGGCGCTAGCCGAAATCTGTGCCAACCCCAATCCCGATAATCTTCTTTTAGTGATCTTATCCAAACTGGAAAAAGGCGCGCAGAACAGCAAGTGGATGAAAACGTTGGAGGCCGCTGGCGCCCATATTCAGGTCTGGCCGGTGGATGCTAATCAGATGCCACGCTGGATTGGTCAGCGTCTTAAAGCAGCTAATATCAATGCCAATCAGGAAGCGGTACAGATTCTTGCCGACCGCGTTGAGGGCAATCTGCTGGCGGCAGTGCAAGAGATTGAAAAGCTAAAATTACTCGCTCCTGAAGGCACTCTAGATGGCACCACTATGTCATCGGTAGTGACTGATAGCTCACGCTACAATGTTTTTGAATTTGTCGACAAGATTCTGCTCGGCGATGCCCAATCTGCCGCCCGCTCTCTGCGTGGACTGGAGAATGAGGGGACAGAGGCCATACCTCTACTCTGGGCAATCACCCGCGAACTGCGGATTCTGGTCAAAGCCAGCGAGCTAGTTGCCAGCGGCGAAAAAGCCGACTGGGCACTGAAAAAATCCGGTGTCTGGGACAAGCGTATGCCGTTATTTCGCGGCGCGCTTAAACGCCTAAGACCCGCGCATTTGCGTATGCTGCTGCGTCAGGCTGGCGCTATAGATCGGGGGATTAAAGGGATGCGTCGTAATGCAGATGTCTGGGATGAGTTAGCGACGCTGGTCCTCTCTTTTGCCGGCAGCCAGACGTTGCAACCGAGTAATATTAAAGTGCTGCTGCAGAACTAGCTTTTCGATTGCTCTGGCTAACCTAAACAGCCAGCCATAAATAAACCACTAGCGTAATCACCACTGCACCCATCAAATTCAAGGCAAAACCCTCACGAACCATCTGCTCTACAGTAATTTTCCCGGTACCAAAAACAATCGCATTGGGCGCCGTTGCCACCGGCAACAT
Organism: uncultured Pseudomonadales bacterium; assembly: GCA_943846685.1. Lineage (GTDB taxonomy): Bacteria > Pseudomonadota > Gammaproteobacteria > Pseudomonadales > Porticoccaceae > HTCC2207. The sequence continues at coordinate 655,484 of OX044363.1, read as the reverse complement.
AAAGGCACAGCTAGCGGAAAGTGCGGCGGGCAGCATCAACAGTGCCGGCTCAAAACCAGCGCCTAGAGCAGCAGCCGCAAGAATCGGCATCAACAGAGTTGTGGTCGCGGTATTGCTGGTAATCTCGGTTAAAAAAGTCACGGATAGCGCGACCACTGCGATCAAGACAATAATCGATAGTCGCGTAACGCCCGATAGGGATTCACCTATGGCTTCACTGATTCCGGTGACTGCAAAGGCTTTGGCGATAGCAATACCGCCCGCAAAAAGCAGCAGTACGCCCCAGTGAATCGTTGATGCTGACTCCCAGTCGAGCAACCTTCCACCACGGCCATTCGGCATTACAAACATTAGTACCACGGCGGTCAGAGCCACGGCGGCATAGTTTGCCGTGGGTAGATTAAACCAGCTACTCCAGCCGCCAAATGGCTCGCGCAGAGTAATCCATGCCAGCGCGGTAAGGCTAAAGATAATTAATACTCTAACCTCTTCACTGCGCCAGATACCGGACTGAGGAATTTCCAATGGGGCAGTTTTGCCAAGATGTCGGGTGATCCAGAGCCCGGCCAGAGGGAGCAACATCACTACCACCGGCAAGCCCCACAGCATCCACTGGGTAAAGCTGGGAATAGTCCCTGTGGCTTCACCATAAACTTTTAGGAAGACCACATTTGGCGGCGAACCTATTGGTGTGCCGAGACCGCCAATACTGGCCGCATAGGCAATACCTAAAAATAGCGGAACAGCGAGCTTTTTGGCGTTGTCACTATCGGAACTATCGAGCACTGCGTAAGCCACCGGTAATAACATCAATGTGGTCGCTGTATTGGAAACCCACATACTCAAAAGTGCGGAAGCAACCATAAAGCCGAATACCAATCGGCGCTGATCGTGGCCACCAAATAGATTGACCATATACAGGGCAATACGGCGATGAGCACCGCTCTTTTCCATGGCTTTGGAAAGCATCGCGCCACCCATTAGCAGAATAATCAGGGGGTCACCGTAGGCCTGCGCCACCTGTTTGCCATCGAGAATACCCAGAAGTGGAAAAACCCCCAAGGGGATCATGGATGTTGCGGGAATAGGAATTGGTTCGAAGATCCACCATAGGGCACAGAGGGTGGTTAGGCCGGCGGTTAGCGCGCCAGTGCGAGCCCAGCCATAGTGCAGCATTGCCAGGGTGACTACAGCTGCAGCCAATGGCGCCAACCATAGAGACAAGCGCCTCAGCTGAGGGGTCATTAGTCCTCGTCCTGCAAGGCAAAGTCGCCGCGTTCATAGGCAGCAACAATTTCCTCGGCTCTTTCACGATCCGCATCATTGACGGTGATTGAGAGATGCCCCAGCGCAGGAACTTCACCCAAACCGCCCTGAAGTGCGACACCGTTTAAATGAACCTGCAGTCCTTCTTGCTCCATCAAACCTTTAAGCAGTTGACCTACAAAGTAATCGCTGCCGCGATAAACCTCTATCATGCTGCTCTCCTATTCCAGAGTATTAACAGCCAAATTATCAATATGCCGGTTGAATTTGCCAGCATATCCCAACCCTCGGCCTGCCTGTAGGTAGTCATGGATTGGGCGAGTTCCATACTCAAACCAAAACCGGCTAATACCAGTGCCAGTGCCCACAGCGGAAATTTATTACTGTAGCCTCGGGCGCAAACAAAGAATAGCGCCCCATAGATAAACGCATGAGCAACTTTATCCTGCATCTGAAAGAGCGGTTTGCCACCGCCGGGCATTAGAGATATCGAGATGGTTGCGGCTATGCAGAGCCAAAAAAGGATTTGATACTTGTGCCGGCTGATCATTAGCGACTTTTCCTGTTGATTACATAGAGTCTAAAAAGGTTTGTAACTGCTGATAACGCTCGACAGTTCCCACATCATACCAGCTACCCGTATGAATACTGCCAGCCACGCGCCCAGCTAAAATTGCCGGCCTCAATACTTCTCGCAGAGGAAAGTTTTGCCCTGCACTGCTCTGGTAGGCGGCAAATAGCCCTGGTCTAAATACACTGATACCGCTAAAGGTGTAGCGCTGAGAGTCATTATAATCAACCAGATTACCATCCAGCGAAAAGTCGCCCTGCGGATTATGCTCGGGATTATTAACCAATACTAATTGTGCATCCAGTTCTGCGGGTAGAGCGGTTTCAGATAACTCGGCGAGAGGAAAATCACTCCAGACATCGCCATTAATCAGCAGAAAAGGCTGGTCACCCAAAAGCGCTAATGCCTGACGGATACCACCCCCGGTCTCAAGGGCCTCAGCTTCCCGCGACCAACTGATATTGGCACCAAAGTCACGACCATCGGCAAAATAGGCTTCGATCTGGTCACCGAGCCAACAGGTATTAATCACAATATCCTTAACGCCTATCGCCACCAGCCGATTGATATGGTGTTCAAGTAATGGTTTGCCATTAACCGGCAACATTGGCTTGGGCGTTGTATCGGTAAGAGGTCGCAATCGCTCGCCGCGCCCGGCCGCTAAAATCATCGCTTTCATAATGACTCAGTTCCATCGGTGTTTTGTTCGCGGCCGACCTCTGTGGCTGTTCGCCACTCTCGATACCATTGCTGGTTCGGCAATAGTGGTTCGATACGTTCAATAAACCAGTTATAAAAGGCCTGAGACTGAGGGTAGCGCTGTGCGGCTTCGAGGGTATAGCGAATAACCAGCGGCAGATCATTGAGATAGTCAGACTTTCCATCGCGCAAACTGAGACGGGCAAAAATCCCCAACACTTTGATATGACGCTGCAGTCCCATTTTGTCAAAACTGCATAGAAATTCTTGGTCGGCTGTCTTGTTGAGTGTCCCGGAGGTTTCCAGATGTTTCTTGTAAGCCAGAGCCCGCTTTTCCACCTGATCGGCGGAAAGGTGCAGATAACAGTCTTTAAGCAGAGAGACCAGATCGTAGGTTACTGGGCCTACCACGGCGTCTTGAAAATCAATCACCCCAAGACTATCGTCCTCAAGCAGCATCAAATTGCGCGAGTGAAAATCTTTGTGCACAACCACCTGAGGCTGATCGGCGGCGCTGTCGAGCAAGTCTTTATGGAGTTGTTGCAGCATCTGCTGCTCATAACTATCGAGAGAAATACCCAATAGCTTCGTAACAAACCATTCGCCAAACAGATCCATCTCAGCCTGTAAGTCGCGACGATCATAGGCGGGAAAAACTGCCGGCTCTGGAGCTACCTGCTGTATTTCCATTAGAGTCTTCTCTGCCTGACTGTAGCGCACAGTCACTTCTGCTAGTGGTTTTTCACTGCTCAACTCTGGCTGCAATAAGCGCATACCGAAATCTTCCAGAAGGAAAAATCCATCGGCAAAGTTCACCGCGAATATTTTCGGGGTGCGGATTCCATGCCGCTGAAATGCCAACGCCACGGCAATATAAGCCGGATTTTTTTCCTTGTCCGGCGGTGAATCTACAGCGATTAATGATGGCTGCCCGTGGATACGGAAATAGCGCCGAAATCCAGCATCGCCAGCGAGGGGCTGTAGCTCTAATGGTCGCTCAATTTGGTGTGAATCAGGCAAAAAGGCCGATATCCAATCAACAAATGCACTGCGTCGCTGATTATCTAAATGATTAATAGCTGTCTTTCTCCTATCCACTATTCAAGGCTATTTGTGGCTGACAATAACCACAGGCTAAAACCACAAACAAAAAAATTTATTCTATCTTAATTCAGCCCTCTACTCTGGCAAGTTATCAGGTAAAATGCCAGCAAACTATTTACCAGTGAACAGGCCATATCTTGAACGAGATTTCCTCCATTCAGCAAAGTCCTCTTTTTGTCGCCATCCAGCGACATAGATCTGCCCTCACTGGCATATTGACCGCTATCGCCGCCGGCGTTTCTCTCGCTGTATCAGCCGATGAACTCCAGCCGACCTGGAACTGCAGTGCCGATGCGCAGAACCAGTGGCAGTGCACCGAACAGCAAACCCAAATGTCCAACAACCGCTCAGAGCCCGTCAAACAGGGAAAAAGCCTTGCTAATCCCGACGAGCCAAGAGTTGCTGCAGTGCGCAACCTCGATTGGGTCGAAGCGGATCAGATGAATAAAGAGCAGTTGCTGACCGTAGCCGACAACTGTTGTGGTGCCTATATTGAACCAGAGAGAACCTACCCAGACGCAGACCTGGATCCGGAAGAGGCTTCGCTGCTGGTCAATGCCAACACCACGGAAACCCTCCCCGACAACGTGGCTCTGCTGGATGGGGATATTCAGATTTCTCAGGGCTACCGGCAAATCCGCAGCGATTCTGCACGCATAGACCAGACCAATCGCACCGTGGTGCTTAATGGCAAGGTGCAGTTTCGCGAGCCCGGGCTTCTATTGTTGGGCAACAATGCAGAGATCGATATAGACAGTAAAGAAGTGCAGATTGCAGATGCCACCTATGTTCTCCATGAGGCTTCTGTGCGCGGTAAGGCAAAAAATCTGCAGCGTACAAAAGATGGCGTTATCACTATTACCGATGCCACTTACTCGACCTGCGAGCCGGGCGACTCAACCTGGCAAATGGCCACTAGCGAAATTGCTATTGATCAGGAATCCGGGTTTGCGACAGTAAAAAATGCTCAGATGAGAGTAAAAGATATTCCAGTCTTCTATTTTCCTTGGATTAAATTTCCGGTTAATGATCGCCGCTCTTCTGGCCTGTTGTTTCCCGCTCTTCAGCTCAACAGCAGCAATGGTCTCGACTATGCACAGCCGATCTATTGGAATCTCGCCGAGCACTACGATGCGACCATTACCCCTCGCCTGATTCAAGAGCGTGGAATCGGCATGGAAGTGGAATTTCGCCACCTTTCCAGACATTCAAACACCGAGGTCAACGGCGCATTTCTGGGTGACGACAAGGGCGGTAAAGACGAAAAGGATATAGACCCCAATACCGGCCTGCCAGAACATCAGGGCGAGGATCGCTATCTGATGGGACTAAATCATCTTGGTGGTGTCGGCAAATCCTGGTCAACTTTTTTGGATCTCAATAGGGTCTCCGACAATGATTACCTGGGTGATTTGGGCAGCATGACTCGCGACTCCATCAGTCGGGTCAACCTGCGCCGCATCGCCGGTGCCACTTACAAAACCAAACACTGGGACTACCTTATTGAAGCGCGAGATAACCAGATCGTTGTCGATGGGCTGGAAGAGCAATACTCAGTACTGCCAAAAATTAATATCAATGGCTACTATCGTTTCGATAACAGTCTAGTGGTTGACTTAAACAACCAAACGGCTCGATTTGATCACGATGATCAAGATTTTGTCACCGGCAATAGAACCCGCCTGGACTACGGCATCAGCTGGGATAAGCGCTGGACCTGGGGATATTTCCGCCCGCAGTTTCGCGTCAAGCATCTGTCCTACGATCTTGAAAGCCAAAGCGATTCGCTCAATAACAAAAGCCCATCAGTTACCGTGCCGGTATCATCCATCGACAGCAGTCTGTTTTTCGAACGGGATGCCAGCTGGTTTACTAATTACAAGCAAACCCTTGAACCGCGACTCTACTACCTAAAAGCCGACTTTAAAGACCAGTCGGATTTTCCGGATTTTGATACTCGTGAATTCACCCCCTCCTACGACCGCCTGTTTCGCGATGAGCGCTTTAATGGTGGCGATAGAATTTCCGACGAAGAGCGCCTGACCATTGCTTTTACCACCCGCTATATAGACAAGACATCTGGACAGGAACGATTTACCGCCAGCATTGCCCAATCTATCAATTATATTGATCGACGTATAACCCTGTCGGCAACGCCCACAGAGAATGAGATTGCCGAACTGAGTCGCAGGCAGTCTCCGCTGGCCTTAAAACTGTCTGGGCGGATGAATGTTGATTGGCGTTTTACTAGTGATATTATCTACGACACTCACGATAATGATCTGGAAAAAAGCAGCTTTAGCTTGCGCTATAATGACCGCCAAAACCGGTTGTTTAATGCAACTTACCGCTCGACGCGACGCGACCCTCGGCTGTTTGAGGGTGTCAGTCTGGCGCAGGATATTCGTCAGGTAGATATCTCTGCATTTGTTCCCTTGGCGGGGAATTTTAATCTGGTCGGCCGTTGGAATCACGACTTTACCAACAGTCGCGAACTGGATGTTTTTGCCGGATTTGAATATAACAGCTGTTGCTGGCGGGCAAGTCTTGTCGCGCGTCGCTGGCTGGATCGCAGAGACGAGGTGTTGCGTCCCGAAGAGGACCTGACAGTCTCAAATGGAATATTTTTCCAAATACAATTTAAAGGTCTGGCTGGCTCCGGCGGTCGGGTTGACTCAATGCTCAACAATGGTATTTACGGTTATGGATCTGAAGAAAACTTGTAACAAAGCTCTGATTGCATTTTTGCTCGCAACAGCCTCAATCAGCGCAGTCGCCCAAGTTGAAATTCTCGACAGGGTCGTCGCAGTGGTCGATGAAGATGTTGTACTCGAAAGTGAAGTACAGCAACGACTGGCCACTATCTATATGCAGATTGAGAAATCTGGCACCCAGCCACCACCCCAGGAAATTCTCTTGCAGCAGGTTCTCGAGCGTTTAATCTCCGAACGACTGCAGCTCAATATGGGCTACAGCGCTGGCATCCGGATTACCGATGCAGAGCTCAATGAATCCTTGGGACGTATTGCCGCCAGCAATCAGCTGACCATGGATCAGTATGTCGAACAGATTCACAGCTCCGGCTCAACCCTGTCAGCGGTGCGCGAAGAGATTCGCAATGAAATGATCTTAAGCCGTGTTCAGCAGGGCTATGTGATGCGCCGCATCAATATCAGCAGCCAGGAACTGGATAATTTCCTCAGCTCCGAAGAGGGTCGCTTTATGACCTCTCCGGACGTCAATATTGGCCATATCCTGCTGCCTGTTCCCAGCGGCACCAGCACCGAGGAAGCCAATGGCATTTTACAGCGCGCCCAAGACCTGCTCAGCCAGGTGCAGAGCGGCACTGATTTCAAACAATTAGCTATCGCTAACTCTGCGGATCAAACGGCCCTTCAGGGCGGTGACCTCGGCTGGAGAAAAATGGCCCAATTGCCTGGGGTATTTATTGAGGCCGTTGAAAAGCTTGAGGTCAACACTGTCTCTGAGCCGATTCGCAGCGGGGCAGGCTTCCACCTGATCAAGCTTTACGAGCGTCGCGGTGGTGGCGAGAAGCTTATCGAACAGCACTTTGCCCGACATATTCTTATTAAGCCCAACGAGATCCGCGATGAGGAAACCACTATCAGCCAGCTCAATGAACTACGCGACCGGGTTACCGGCGGCGAAGATTTTGCTCTGTTAGCCAAAGAGTTTTCTGAAGATCCGGGCTCGGCACTTAATGGCGGCGAACTGGGTTGGTCAACACCGGGAATGTTTGTACCGGCGTTTGAGCAGACTATGAACAGCATTGCCCTTGAGGAGATTAGCGCTCCGTTCCTCTCTCAGTTCGGCTGGCATATTCTGCAGGTGACCGAGCGTCGTAATCAGGACTTCAGCGACAAAATTATGCGTAACAATGCTGAAAACCTGCTTCGTCAACGTAAGTACGAAGAAGAGCTACAGGTCTGGATACAGGAGATTCGCGATGAAGCTTTCGTCGAAATAAAAGAATCTAAAGCTAAAGAGTCTAATAGCACAGAGCTTGGAAAGTCATGACTCTACGCCTGGCAGTCACGCCAGGAGAACCCTCAGGCATAGGTCCGGACCTGCTGATTAGTCTGGTGCAAAATGGCTGTGATCATGAACTGGTTGCCTACGCCGATCCGCAACTATTACAGCAACGTGCTGCTGAGCTCGGCTTTAGCCTTGAGCTTCGCGAGCCCGGTGCAACCGCTAAACCACTGCAGCCCGGCGAGCTGGGCATAGTTCCAGTGTTGCTGGCAGAACCCGCCGTTGCGGGCCAGCTTAATAGTGCCAACGGTGCCTATGTGTTGGAATCTCTGGATGCGGCGATTGCCGACTGTCAGAGCAATATCTGTCAGGCGATGGTGACCGGCCCTGTCCAGAAATCCATCATCAATGATGCCGGCTTTGCCTTCACCGGTCATACCGAGTATTTAGCGGAAAAGACCGCGACGCCTCTAGTCGTTATGATGCTGGCTACGCCTGAATTACGAGTGGCTCTGGCAACCACCCATCTACCTCTGCGCGATGTCGCCGACAGTATTACTCAGGCATCCTTGACTCGGGTGATCGATATTCTTATCGCTGATCTACAGACAAAATTTTCGATACCCTCTCCGACTATACTGGTCTGCGGCCTAAACCCTCATGCGGGTGAAGGCGGTCATCTGGGGCGTGAAGAAATTGAAACTATCAGTCCGGTTTTACAGCGCTTTCGCGATCAGGGTGCCAATCTTATAGGCCCACTGCCCGCGGATACCTTATTTACCCCCAAACATCTTGAGCATGCCGATGCGGTGTTGGCCATGTACCACGATCAGGGCCTGCCGGTTCTAAAATATCAGGGCTTTGGCCGCGCGGCCAATATCACGCTTGGCCTGCCTATTATTCGCACCTCTGTCGATCACGGCACGGCGCTGGACCTAGCCGGAACTGGCAGCGCGGACAATGGCAGCTTGCACACCGCAATTGAGGTTGCAGTGCAGATGGCAACAAAAACTAACGGCGCAAAAAATTAATGAGTATTCAGCATCAGGCGCGAAAACGCTTCGGTCAAAACTTCCTGGTTGACCAACAGATTATCGGTCAAATTATTTCCGCGATTGGGCCCAGTGCCAATGACAATTTAATTGAAATCGGGCCGGGCACAGCGGCAATCACCGAACATCTAATCCAGCGCTGCCCAAGTATGAAAGTGGTGGAACTGGATCGCGATCTGGTAAGCTTTCTAACCGAGAAATTTTCCGCCTATCCGGACTTTAGTATTTTTAGTGGCGATGCCCTGAAAACCGACTTTGCCCAGTTTCATAACGGCCGACCAATGCGTCTTGTCGGCAACCTGCCCTACAATATTTCCACGCCCCTACTGTTTCACCTGATTAAGGTGCGCGAGCTTATTCAGGATATGCACTTTATGCTGCAGCTCGAGGTTGTCGAGCGTCTCGGCGCGGTGCCGGGCAATAAAACCTATGGCAGGCTCTCGGTGATGGTGCAGTATCACTGTCGGGTGATGCCGCTTATACCAGTGCCGCCGGAATCATTTCGACCGGCACCCAAGGTTCAGTCGGCCATTGTGAGACTCAAGCCCCACGGAACCAAACCCTGTACGGCCGAAAATGAGGAGCTGCTCAGCCAGCTAGTCAGCCACAGTTTTCAGCAGCGCCGCAAAACTCTGCGCAACTGCCTAAAACCCTACGCTGGGCATCTCGACTCGGCAGCCGACGAGATAGATCTATCCCGTCGTGCTGAGCAACTTAGCGTCGCTGAATTTGTCAGCTTATCCAACCATATCCACAACAGCATGACGGGAATCAAATGACGGACCAGCCAATTATTGTCACGGTAGACACGGAATATCTCAGCCGCGAATCAGAGCCTGATAAGCAGCGCTTTGTGTTCGCCTATCAAATCACTATTCACAATCAGGGTTCTGCACCGGCGAAATTACTCGGTCGCCACTGGATAGTCACCGATAGTAATGAAGCAAAAAAGGTCTATAGCGGCATGGGCGTGGTGGGTGAGCAGCCGTTAATTGACCCAGGGAAATCTTACCAATACACCAGCGGCATTGTGCTCGACACGCCGATTGGCACTATGCAGGGCCATTACACCATGCTCGATCAGCAGGGTGAATCCTTTGATGTCCCTATAGACCCGTTCCTACTCTCGACACCCAATACCGTGAACTAAATGACTGATTACGTCGTCGGAGATATTCAAGGCTGCCTGGATCCACTACTCAAATTATTGGACAGGGTAAACTTTGAACCGGCGACAGATCGTCTAATTGCTGTCGGTGATCTAATCAACCGCGGCCCCCAGTCATTGGAAACCCTGCGCTTCTGCAAACAGCTGGGCAACTCTTTTAACTCGGTACTGGGCAACCACGATCTGCATCTTCTCGCGATCTCTCAGGGCGTACGCTCGGCTACTCCTAAAGATACATTGAACAACATTCTCGACGCGCCCGATCGCGATGAGCTACTCGGCTGGCTACAACAGCTTCCCCTGCTATTATCTATTGGTGATTACACTCTGGTGCACGCGGGTATTCCACCGAACTGGAGTATCGCCACTGCGGCATCTATGGCTCGCGAAGTAGAAGCGGTTCTGCAATCGGATCAGGCGAGCATTTATTTTCAGCATATGTACGGCAATCAGCCAGACAGTTGGTCGGATAATCTTGAAGGGCCAGAGCGCTGGCGTTTAATCACTAACTATTTAACCCGTATGCGCTATTGCACTAGCTCAGGACAGCTTGAATTAACGGCCAAGACTGCGCCAAATAATAGTCAGGGGCTATTAATAGCGGATTTTGCTCCCTGGTATAGCCATCAACAGCGCCTGGCAGCTGAAGATAAAATTGTCTTCGGCCACTGGGCGGCTCTCGAGGGCAAAGACTGTGGAAGCAACCTATTTGCTATGGATACGGGCTATGTTTGGGGTGGTGCAATGCGCCTGATGAACCTAGACAGTGGTGAGCAGTATCACCAAAACGCCGATCCCGGCTAGTGATTATTTTGCCAACGGATTTTAATTGCTCTTTTAATGAGCTCATTCAATTAAAGAGGCACCAGATGTACAAATTTCCTATCAAGAAAGTCCTAACGCCCTTTGCAGCATTGCTTATAGTCGCTGCCTGTTCTGATCAGCCCGATCCCGTCCCTGAAAAAGACGCGTTGGCGCATATCTCCGGTATCGATCTGACCGGAATGGACAGGTCAGTGCGTCCCCAGGATGATTTTTACCGCTATGCCAATGGCAAGTGGTTGGACGCTACGGAAATTCCTGCCGATGAAGTTGGCTGGGGCAGCTATATGACCCTGCGCAAAGAGAGCCTCGAACAGTCCCGGGTGATTGTTGAAGCGGCTGCGACAGATCACCAAGATGATCCAGCGAAGAAAAAGATCGGTGACTTCTACAGCGCCTATCTCGATGAGGCGCGTATTGAAGAGCTGGGAGTCGCGCCTATTGGTGAATACCTCAACGAAATTGAAAATCTTAAAACCCATAGCGATATTGCCGCCTTCTTTGGCAGTGCCAATCCGGCCGGTATTGATGGGCCGTTTAATCTCTATGTGGGTCAGGACGATAAAGAAGCAACAAGCTATATATTACATCTGCTGCAGTCAGGACTCGGCCTGCCAGACCGAGATTACTACAGTGATAGCTCAGAGCGCGGCCAAGAAATTATTGGCAGGTATAAAACCTATTTAAAAGAAATCCTCGGCCTGTCCGGTCACCCGGACGCTTCCGGGGCTGCTCAGCGTATCTTTACTCTAGAGAGCCAACTGGCCGAACATCAGTGGAATAAGATCGATAATCGCGATGCAGATAAGCGCTATAACAAATTAACCGCGGGTGAATTTGCCAGCCTGCTGTCGAATCTAGATATTGAAACCTATATGGATGGCATTGGGATTGAGTTGCCGGAGCATGTCATCGTTGTACAACCGAGCTATTTCATCGCCTTTAACAATCTGTTCACTAGCGTTGATGTAGACTCTTGGAAAGATTATCTGCGCGCCAAGGTACTCTCTACCTACGCGAATTATCTATCGGCCAGTTTTGTACAAACCCAATTCGATTTTTACTCTAAATTTCTTTATGGCAGGCAGGAAGATCAGCCGCGCTGGCGCAAGGCGATTAGCTCAATAAATGGCAATCTCGGCGAACTGTTGGGGCAGCTGTATGTGGCCAAACATTTCTCACCGGAATCCAAGGCACGGATGATTACCATGGTCGACAATCTGATCGCTGCCTATGCGGAGTCAATCAAAAATCTCGAGTGGATGAGTGAAAAGACAAAACAGCAGTCACTGGTTAAGCTCTCCAAGTTCACCCCAAAAATTGGCTATCCGGATGTGTGGAAAGACTATTCTGCTTTAGTCGTCAAAGAGGATGATCTGTTCGGCAATATCCAGCGCTCTATGATTTTCGGCCACAATCAGAATATGGCTAAACTCGGTGCGCCAATTGATCGCAATGAGTGGTTTATGGCACCACAGGAAGTTAATGCCTATTACAATCCCGGCCTCAATGAGATTGTCTTTCCCGCGGCCTACCTACAGCCACCCAACTTTATCCCCGAAGCGGAGGATGCCTATAACTACGGCACGATTGGCACCACTATAGGCCATGAGATTGGCCATGGCTTCGATGATCAGGGCAGTAAATACGATGGTGACGGCAACCTTAAGAGCTGGTGGACGGATAAGGACCGCAGTCAGTTTGAACAGCGAACTAAGGGACTAGTCGAGCAGTTTAATAAGTTTGAAGCTCTGCCCAATCTGTTTGTTAATGGAGAATTGACGCTGGGTGAAAATATCGGCGATCTGGGCGGCACATCAATCGCTCTAAAGGCCTATCGGATGTCTCTTAAGGGAGGACCATCACCAGTGATAGATGGCTTTAGCGGTGAACAGCGGTTCTTTATCGGCAATGCCCAGTCGAGCAGAATTAAATGGCGTGATCAGATACTCGAGATTATTGTTAGAACCGATCCCCATTCACCCGATATCTATCGGATTAATGGGGTATTCCCGAATATGGAAGATTTCTACAAAACCTATGATGTTATCGAAGGTGATGGACTGTTCTTGCCGGAAGATCAGCGGGTCAAGATCTGGTAGTTAACCTTAGTTTCGAGATAGAAATAGCAGGCGAAAAAAAACCGGGCATTTAATAAATGTCCGGTTTTTTTTACAACGAATAAAGAGTTCTTATTCGCCAGTAGTCTCTTCAACATCAGCAACGTCATTAGCGGCACGATCAACCAGCTCAACGTAGGCCATTGGTGCATTATCACCAGAGCGATTGCCACACTTGAGGATACGTACATAACCACCTGGACGCTCAAGAAAACGTGGGCCCAAGTCAGAGAACAACTTGCCTACTGTCGCCTTGTTGCGAAGACGGTCAAAAGCTAATCGACGATTAGCAACGCTGTCTTCTTTAGCCAGAGTGATGAATGGTTCTGCAAAACGACGGAGTTCTTTAGCTTTAGGCAGAGTGGTTTTAATCAGCTCGTGCTCAACCAATGAAGCAGTCATGTTACGGAACATAGCTCTTTTGTGAGTGCCGGTCTTATTTAATTTGCGGCCACTATAGCGATGACGCATGTTCTTATTCCTTAGTTCGTTGCTTTCTCAGCAATGATATCTGTCAAAAACGTTAATTATAATTCTTTAAAAGAAAGATTAAACGAGTTCGCGTTCACTTTTTAAACTTGCTGGTGGCCAGTTCTCAAGACGCATGCCCAGAGAAAGTCCGCGTGAAGCCAAGACATCTTTAATTTCAGTAAGTGACTTCTTACCCAGATTTGGTGTCTTCAGCAACTCAACTTCTGTGCGCTGAATAAGATCACCAATATAATAAATACTCTCTGCTTTGAGACAGTTAGCTGAACGTACAGTCAGCTCGAGATCGTCAACAGGACGCAGAAGGATTGGATCAATCTCTTCTTCTTTCTCTTCAGGCTCTGCAGCAGTTTCGCCTTCCAGATTCACGAATACGGCCATCTGCTGTTGCAGGATGGTCGCGGCGCGACGGATAGACTCTTCAGGATCAATAGTGCCGTTAGTCTCTAACTCAAGGATTAACTTGTCGAGATCAGTGCGGTTTTCAACACGAGCATTATCAACGCTGTAGGATACTTTGTGAATCGGGCTGAATGAGGCATCTAACTGCAGACGGCCAATAGTACGATTCTCTTCATCAGTGATGCGAGTGTTCGATGGCTGGTAGCCACGACCGCGTTCAATGCGAAGCTGCATATTCAAGCTAGCTTTTCCAGAGATAGTTGCAATAACGTGCTCTGGATTAACAATTTCGATATGGCTGTCGACAGTAATATCACCAGCAGTAACAACACCAGGGCCTTTCGCACTCAATGTAACCGTAGTTTCATCGCGGCCTTCCATAACAGCAGCTACACCTTTAAGGTTGAGGAGAATTTCCATTACATCCTCTTGAACACCTTCGATAGCACTGTATTCGTGTTCTACGCCTTCGATCTCTACTTCAACAATCGCGCAACCTGACATAGAAGACAGTAGGATACGACGAAGTGCGTTGCCCAGTGTGTGGCCGAATCCGCGTTCGAGCGGCTCCAGAACAACCTTGGCGTGAGTAGCGCTGTAAGACGTTACATCAATATTGCGTGGGGTCAGAAATTCATTTGCAGAATTTTGCATATTTTTTCCCGTATTAGCTCAACAATTACTTCGAGTAAAGTTCGACGATCAGGTTCTCATTGATCTCAGCTGGCAGATCAGAACGATCAGGATTACGCGTAAACGTACCTTCCATTTTGTTTGTATCTACTTGCATCCATTCAACTTCACCACGCTGTGCGGCCAACTGCAGTGCAGTTTGAACTCGCAATTGCTTCTTTGATTTTTCACGGAGACCGATAACATCACCTTCCTGAACACGGAATGAAGCGATGTTAACTTTCTGGCCGTTAACCAAAATAGCGTTGTGGGCTACCAACTGACGAGATTCAGCGCGAGTAGCACCAAAGCCCATGCGGTATACAACGTTATCCAGACGACACTCAAGAATGGTCAACAGGTTTTCACCGGTGTTGCCTTTCTGACGAGCAGCATCTTTATAGTAGTTGCGGAATTGCTTTTCTAGCACGCCGTAAATACGACGAACTTTTTGTTTTTCCCGAAGCTGAACACCATAGTCAGACAGACGACCGCGACGCTGACCATGCTGGCCAGGTGCGCTATCTGCACGACATTTTGATTCAAGCGGGCGGACGCCACTCTTGAGGAACAAATCTGTTCCCTCACGGCGTGACAATTTACAAGTTGGTCCAAGATATCTAGCCATTCTATGTCTCTCTTACACGCGGCGCTTTTTGGGTGGACGACAACCATTGTGTGGAACTGGCGTCACATCCGTAATATTGGTGATTTTATAACCTGCATTGTTCAGTGCACGTACCGCTGATTCGCGGCCAGGACCTGGGCCCTTGACTTGAACATCGAGATTTTTCAATCCGTAGTCTTTTGCTGCTTCACCAGCACGCTCTGCAGCGACCTGTGCGGCAAACGGGGTGCTCTTGCGAGAACCGCGGAAACCGGAACCACCAGAGGTAGCCCAAGATAGAGTGTTACCCTGACGATCAGTGATAGTAACAATAGTATTGTTGAACGACGCATAGATATGCGCGACGCCATCAATTACTGTCTTTCTGACCTTTTTACGGGTTGGTTTGGTTGCTGCTTTTGCCATTACCGTTCCTAGGAATTATCTTTTAATGGGACGACGCGGCCCTTTACGGGTGCGTGCGTTCGTCTTAGTACGCTGTCCACGTACGGGCAAACTACGACGATGACGAAGGCCACGATAGCAACCTAAATCCATCAAACGCTTGATGTTCATGCTGTTTTCTCTGCGCAGGTCGCCTTCTACTTCATTGGCTCCAACAGCAGCACGCAACAAATCAAGTTGCCCTTCATCTAGTGCAGAAATTTTTGTGTCTTCTGCAATGCCCACATCTGCACAAATCTTACTGGCAGTTGGACGACCGATACCAAACACATAAGTCAGTGAGATCACTGCGTGTTTGTTATCCGGAATGTTGACACCGGCAATACGGGCCATTCACATTACTCCACTTATACTTGGGTTTAATCTGTATTCCCTAACCCTGCAGTAACACTGCAAAAAGGCGCGGTAGAATACCGATAGATCTGTCAAAAATCAACCTTAACCTTGGCGCTGCTTATGACGCGGCTCTACGTTACAAATAACGCGAACCACACCTTTGCGGCGGACAACTTTACAATTACGACAAATCTTTTTAACCGATGCACGAACTTTCACAGCATCACCTCTTTATTTACGGCCAACATTTTTAAGGTTGGCCTTTTTCATCAATGAATCATATTGCTGGGACATAAGATGTGACTGCACTTGAGCCATAAAATCCATCGTCACAACAACGGCAATTAACAGTGAGGTGCCACCCAGATAGAAAGGTACGTTGAAGTACACATTCAGGAACTGAGGCATCAGACAAATCAAGGTGATGTAAATACCACCAATCAGCGTGAGACGCGTGGTCACACTATCAATATATTTTGCGGTGTGTTCGCCAGGACGAATCCCGGGTAAGAACGCACCACCTTTTTTCAGGTTATCGGCTACTTCTGAAGGGTTGTACATCAACGCCGTGTAGAAGAAGCTGAAGAAAATAATCAGGCTGGAGAACAGCAGCACGTAAAGTGGCTGGCCTGGGCCTATTAACAATGCAATATCCTGCAACCATGCAGGTGCATTGGTCGCCGATCCAAACCACTGACTAATAGAGGTAGGGAACAGCAGTAAACTTGAGGCGAAAATTGCCGGGATAACACCCGCCATATTCACTTTAAGCGGCAGGTGAGAAGTCTGAGCGTTATAAGCTTGACGACCCTGACGCTGTGCGTAGTTAACGGTTAAGCGACGCTGACCGCGCTCAACAAATACTACGAAGTAGACAACAGCTACTGCAATAACAAGGATAAAGATCAGTGTTACTGGGTTTAAATCACCCTGACGGGCAGACTCTAAGGCCTGTCCAATGGCGCCGGGGATACCTGCAACAATACCAGCGAAGATCAACATCGAGATACCGTTACCAATACCGCGCTCTGTGATCTGCTCGCCGAGCCACATCAAGAATACTGCGCCAGCTACCAATGAGGAGATAGCCACTGCGTAAAACATAGTGCTAACTTCATAAGCCAGACCCTGCGAGGCGAAACCAACTGCCATCGCTGTACCCTGAATCAGTGCCAAGAATACGGTACCGTATCTGGTGTACTGATTGATCTTGCGGCGACCACTGTCACCTTCTTTCTTTAACTGCTCTAATGCAGGCACTGTCGCTGACAGTAGCTGCATAATGATCGATGCAGAGATATAAGGCATAACACCGAGAGCGAGAATACTCATTCTCTCGAGGGCACCACCAGAGAACATATTAAACAGACCAAGGTAGGTTCCCTGATTCTGTGTAAATAGTTCAGCCAGACGATCGGGATCGAAACCGGGTACAGGTATATGTGTACCGATCCGATAAATGATGATCGCAGCGAATAAAAAGCGAAGGCGAGCCCATAGCTCGCCAAGTCCTTTTTCATTGCCTACCGGCATTTTACCTGGCTTAGCCATTTTTTATTCTTCTACCTTTCCGCCAGCTGCTTGAATAGCAGCCAGTGCACCTTTAGTTGCGCCAACACCTTTCAGGGTTACTGCTTTAGTAACTTCACCTGAGGCAAAAACTTTGGCACGCAAGATATTGCTGTTGATCAAACCGGCTTTACGCAGCGCTTCGATATCTACAACTTCACCTTCAATAAGGTTCAGTTCAGACAATCTGATCTCTGCAGTAACAGCGGCTAGACGCGAAGTAAAACCATACTTTGGCAGACGCTTCTGTAAAGGCATCTGACCGCCTTCAAATCCTGGACGAACACTGCCGCCTGAACGAGCTTTCTGACCTTTGTGACCACGGCCACCAGTCTTACCAATGCCACTGCCGATACCACGGCCGCAGCGCTTGCCTTCTTTAATTCGACCCGGTGCCGGGCTAAGGGTATTCAGATGCATCTTAAGCTTCCTCTACCTGTAACAAATAATGAACTTTGTTGATCATGCCACGTACTGATGGAGTATCTTCTACTTCAACAGTGTGACCGATACGACGTAGACCCAAACCAGATACACAGGCTTTGTGATTCTGTAAACGACCAATAGTACTTTTGGTCTGGGTAACTTTAATTTTTTTCAATTGTGCTTTTGCCATGATCTTCTTCCAATAACTGACGCGTTTTCAACCGTCACTTAGTTGAGGATTTCTTCCACTGATTTGCCACGCTTTGCAGCAACATCATCTGGTGACTTCATATTTTTAAGTGCTTTAAAGGTTGCGCGAACAACATTTACTGGGTTGGTAGACCCGTAACACTTGGCCAGTACATTCTGTACACCAGCCAGTTCTAATACAGAGCGCATTGCACCACCGGCAATAACACCAGTACCGTCGGATGCAGGCTGCATATAGATTTTAGAAGCCGCATGAATACCCTTAGTTGGGTACTGGATAGTGTTGCCGTCGAGGGCGACATCTATCATGTTGCGACGCGCAGCTTCCATAGCCTTCTGAATTGCCTGGGGCACTTCACGTGCCTTACCGCGACCGAAGCCAACCTTGCCATTTCCGTCACCAACAACAGTCAGTGCAGTAAAAGCGAAGATACGTCCACCTTTAACCGTCTTTGCAACACGGTTAACCTGAACCAGCTTCTCCATCATTCCTTCAGCTGCAGAATCTTTCTGATCTGTAAAAGCCATATTATCTACCTATTAAAATTCGAGGCCGGCTTCACGCGCGGCGTCTGCCAATGCTTTAACACGGCCGTGATATTTAAAACCGCTACGATCAAACGCTACAGTGGTTACACCAGCGGCTACTGCACGTTCGGCAACTAACTTGCCAACTGCTGCGGCAGCATCAACGTTACCGGTGCTACCAGAACGCAAATCTTTTTCTAATGTAGACGCAGTTGCTAGAACTCGATCACCATCAGATGCAATTATCTGCGCATAAATGTGACGCGGAGTACGGTTGATACACAAACGGTTTGCACCTAGTTCGCGGATCTTCATACGGACGCGTTTAGCTCTGCGCTGACGTGAAACTTTCTTATCGCTCATCGTATTACCCTATTACTTCTTCTTGGCCTCTTTGCGTCTCACGTGCTCACCAGCAATTCGAACTCCCTTACCCTTGTAAGGCTCTGGTGGACGGAAGGCGCGGATTTCAGCTGCGGCTTGACCCAACATCTGCTTATCCGAGGACTTCAGTAAAATTTCAGTCTGACTTGGTGTTTCTGCTGATACACCTTTAGGCAGTTCATATACAACCGGGTGAGAGTAACCTAGTGTCAGATTAATCTTCGCTCCCTGAACTTGCGCACGGTAACCAACACCGACCAAATCAAGCTTCTTCTCAAAACCTTGTGAGACACCGGTAACCATATTGCTTACCAGGGCTCTAGTAGTACCGGACATTGCCCGTGAAAACTTGGCACTTGAACGAGCAGAGAATGTAAGAACATTTTCGTTTTGTTCAATTGTCACTTCAGGATTGATTGGCATCGCCATGGATCCAATCTTTCCCTTCACAGTTATTTCCGAATCACCGATGGTAACTTGCACACCACTGGGCAGTTCTACTGGACTATTTGCAACTCTAGACATCTCGTTTTCCTATCAGAATACGGTGCAAAGCACTTCGCCGCCGATACCGGCAGAGCGTGCAGCACGATCAGTCATCACACCGTTACTGGTGGAGACAATCGCAACACCAAGACCGCTGCGTACTTTAGGCACATCACCGCTACCTACGTACAGGCGCAAACTTGGCTTGCTAATACGTGTAATTTCTTCAATAACTGGCTTGCCTTCAAAGTACTTCAGCTCAACAGTTAAATTTGGTTTTACTTCATCACTGACGCTAAAAGCGCCAATGTAACCTTCGTCGAGTAAAACTTGGGCAATTGAGGCCTTAAGCTTTGACGCTGGCATAGTAACTTCTGGCTTGCTACGGTGATGCGCATTACGAATGCGGGTCAACATATCTGCTATTGGATCTTGCATACTCATATCGTTTGGCTCCTTTAACTTACCAGCTGGACTTAACTAGGCCAGGAATCTCACCGCGCATTGCTGATTCGCGCAGTTTATTTCGGCACAGGCCAAACTTACGGTAAACACCGTGTGGACGACCAGTGATACGACAGCGGTTACGCTGACGAACTGGGCTCGCATCACGCGGCAGTTTTTGTAATTTTGTTTGTGCATCCCAACGATCTTCGTCAGATGCATTAACGTCACTAATGATTGCCTTTAGTTCTGCACGTTTCGCAGCAAACTTAGCAACTGTCTTTGCGCGCTTTTTCTCGCGCTCGACCATGGATACTTTAGCCATTTATCTACTACCTCAACCTTTCAGCGGGAAGTTAAAGGCACGCAAAAGGGCGCGACCTTCGTCATCATTCTTAGCGGTGGTTGTGACAGTAATATCAAGACCACGCAACTTATCAATTTTTTCGTAATCGATCTCTGGGAAAATGATCTGCTCACTTACACCCATTGAGAAATTACCACGCCCATCGAACTGCTTGGGGCTAATGCCACGGAAATCTCGGATACGTGGGATAGCGATACTCACTAAACGCTCGAGGAATTCGTACATACGATCACTGCGCAGAGTTACCTTGGTACCAATCGGCCAACCCTCACGAACCTTAAAGCCTGCAATTGATTTGCGAGCCTTGTTAACCACTGGCTTCTGGCCAGCAATCAAGGTTAGGTCTGCAACGGCGTTCTCAAGTGATTTTTTATCACCAATCGCTTCACCAACACCCATGTTCAGAGTGATTTTGGTAATGCGCGGAACTTCCATCACATTCGCCAGACCCAGCTCATCTTTCAGCTTGGTAGCCAGCTCGTTTTTGTATACTTCTTTCAGCCTTGCCATTTCAATTACCTGTTTATTTAAGCGTCGACGGCTTCGCCGGTTGACTTAAAGACACGAATTTTTGTGTTATCTTCCTGGACTTTAAAGCCAACTCGATCCGCTTTGCTGGTTGCGCCATTAAAGATCGCAACATTAGAAACCTGAATAGGAGCTTCTTTTTCAATAATCCCGCCTGGAATACCAGCTTGGGGATTAGGCTTCTGATGCTTTTTAATCATCTGAATACCAGATACCAGTAGACGGTTATTTTCCAGTACCTTAAGTACCTTACCGCGCTTACCTTTATCTTTGCCTGCAACAACAATAACTTCGTCGTCGCGTTTAATTTTGAGCATTGCCATTTCTTAATCCTCGCTTACAGCACTTCAGGTGCTAGGGAGATAATGCGCATAAACTTCTCGTTGCGAAGTTCGCGTGTTACCGGCCCAAAAATACGTGTGCCAATAGGTGCGTTGTTGGCGTTGAGCAATACCGCAGCGTTATCATCAAATTTGATCAAGCTGCCGTCTTGTCTGCGCAAGCCTTTCTTAGTGCGTACTACAACTGCACTCATCACCTGGCCTTTCTTTACCTTGCCGCGGGGAATTGCTTCCTTAACAGTGACTTTAATAATGTCACCGACCCGAGCATAACGGCGGTGTGAACCACCCAGTACTTTGATACACATCACACGACGTGCACCGCTGTTGTCTGCTACATCAAGATAACTTTCTGTTTGAATCATTTTCTTACTCCGAACCCTTTACTGTCAGCAGAACTATTCTGCTACAGCACGCTCGTCAATATTGACCAGTTTCCACGTCTTGTCTTTAGAGACAGGACGGCACTCTGCGATCGTTACTAGATCACCTGTACGCGCACCATTATCTTCATCATGCGCTTTAATTTTTGTCGACTTAGTTAAGATCTTCCCATAAACCGGGTGCTTAACGCGACGCTCGACCAAGACAGTTACAGTCTTGTTCATTTTGTCACTGACGATACGACCAGTCAGAGTACGTGAGCTCGTTTTTAATTCAGACATCGTTATTCCCCTGCCTTCTGGTTAAGCACAGTCTTGATACGCGCGATGTTGCGACGCGTCTGCATAACTTTGTGGCTTTCGTTTAACTGACCAGTGGACAACTGCATACGCAGATTAAACTGCTGCTTGAGCTCTGCAATCAAAGCTGCTTCCAGCTCTTCACTTGTCTTTTCACGCAATTCGTTTGATTTCATCTTTACATCACCGTGCGTCTAACGAAGGTGGTTGCAATCGGCAACTTAGCCGTAGCAAGAGCAAATGCTTCACGAGCAATCTCTTCGCTAACACCTTCCATTTCATAAAGGATCTTGCCTGGCTGGATTAGTGCAACCCAGTACTCAACATTACCCTTACCTTTACCCATACGCACTTCAAGTGGCTTGTTTGTAATCGGCTTATCAGGAAAAACTCTAATCCAGATTTTGCCACCACGTTTAATGTGACGGGTCATTGCACGACGAGCCGCTTCAATCTGACGAGCGGTCAAACGACCACGGCCAGTTGCTTTGAGGCCAAACTCGCCAAAGCTTACCTTGCTGCCGCGTTGAGCCAGACCACGGTTACGGCCTTTGTGCATCTTGCGGAATTTTGTACGTTTCGGTTGCAGCATTTCGCTTTACCCTTATCGCTTGTTTCTTGTGTCTTGTTTCTTGGCAGGCGCTTTTTCAGCTTCCTCACCACCCAGAACTTCGCCTTTGAAGATCCAGACTTTCACGCCGATAATTCCATAAGTGGTATTACCTTCGGCTGTTGAATAGTCTATATCTGCACGCAGAGTATGAAGCGGAACTCGTCCCTCTCTATACCATTCTGTACGTGCGATCTCGGCGCCGCCTAAACGACCGCCAACCTGAATCTTAACTCCCAACGCTCCACCGCGCATTGCATTCTGCACTGCACGCTTCATGGCACGACGGAACATAACTCGACGCTCTAACTGCTGAGCTACGTTCTGTGCAACCAATGTTGCGTCAAGATCCGGCTTGCGAATCTCTTCAATATTGATATTTACTGCGCAGCCCATTTGCTTGGCAATCTCGTTGCGCAGTTTCTCAACATCTTCACCCTTCTTACCGATAACGATACCCGGGCGGGCTGTGTGGATAGTAATTCGAGCACTGTCCGATGGACGCTCGATATCTACACGGCTCACAGATGCATGAGCTAATTTTTTCGTAATAAAGTCACGAACGCTAAGATCCTGATTAAGCTTGTCCGCATAGTCCTTATTACCCGCATACCATGTAGAGGTATGCTTTTTAACGATACCTAAACGGATGCCAGTTGGATGTACTTTTTGACCCATGGAATGGTCTCCTGAACCTTATTCTACTTTTCAGCGACTTTTACAGTGATGTGACAACTGCGCTTAAGAATTCTATCTGCACGGCCTTTGGCACGTGGTTTGATGCGCTTCATAGTCATGCCTTCATCAACAAAAATCGTTGATACTTTCAGCTCGTCTACGTCTGCTCCATCATTGTGCTCGGCGTTGGCAATTGCCGACTCAAGCACTTTCTTAATAATATCCGCGCCTTTTCTGCCGCTGAATTGCAAAAGATCTAATGCATCTTCAACCGACTTACCACGAATTTGATCAGCAACCAGGCGCGCTTTTTGCGCTGACAATCTGGCTCCTTTTAATCTTGCTGCTACTTCCACAGTCAATACCTCTTCCGCTTAGTGCTTAACGCTTGGCTTTCTTATCTGCAACGTGACCTTTATAGGTACGCGTTGGAGAAAATTCACCCAGCTTATGGCCAACCATTTCTTCGTTGACTACAACAGGAACATGTTGACGACCATTGTGTATAGCGATCGTAAGACCAACCATATCTGGCAAGATCATCGAACGACGCGACCAAGTTTTAATTGGACGACGGTCATTAGCTGCTACCGCTGCTTCAACCTTTTTCACCAGGTGAAGGTCAACGAATGGTCCTTTTTTTAGAGAGCGTGGCACGTTTGCTATCCTCTTTTAATAATCTAATCGGCGCTTATTTGCGACGACGAACAATGTATTTATCAGTGCGCTTATTTTTGCGCGTCTTGTAACCTTTGGTTGGCATACCCCAAGGAGATACCGGGTGACGACCACCAGAGGTACGACCTTCACCACCACCATGCGGGTGATCTACCGGGTTCATCGCCACACCGCGAACGGTTGGACGAATTCCACGCCAGCGCGAAGCACCAGCCTTACCCAATGAGCGCAAGCTGTGCTCACTGTTACAAACTTCACCTAATGTAGCGCGACAGTCTACGGGTAACCTGCGCATTTCACCGCTGCGTAAACGAACGGTTGCGTAAGCACCTTCACGCGCAACTAACTGAACTGAGGCTGCAGCACTACGAGCGATTTGCGCACCCTTGCCCGGCTTCATTTCTACACAGTGAACAGTCGAACCCACTGGAATCTTGCGCAGTGGCAAGCTGTTACCAATCTTAATCGGCGAATCTTCACCAGACTGGATAACGTCGCCTGCAGAAACACCTTTAGGAGCGATAATGTAACGACGCTCACCGTCGGCATAACATAACAATGCAATGTGCGCGCTACGGTTTGGATCATATTCCAAACGCTCTACCTTGGCTGGAATGCCATCTTTGTTGCGCTTAAAGTCAACAATACGGTAGTGCTGCTTGTGCCCGCCACCAATGTGACGCACGGTAATGCGACCACTGCTGTTACGGCCACCGCTTCTTTTCTTCGGTGCCAACAAAGGTGCATAAGGCGCGCCTTTGTGTAAATCAGGGGTCACAACGCTTACTACAAAGCGGCGACCCGGAGATGTTGGTTTTCTTTTAATAACTGCCATGACTAAACCCTTACTCCGCTACTTCAAAGTCAATGTCTTGACCTTCAGCAAGACGAACATACGCCTTCTTCCAATCACTGCGACGACCCAAGCCGTTCTTAGTGCGGCGCGTCTTACCCTTGACGTTAACTACTCGAACATCATCAACCTGAACATCAAACAGCTGTTCAACAGCTTTTTTAACTTCCAGTTTGGTAGCGTCTGTAGCAACCTTAAATACAACCTGGGTTGCAGCGCCGGCTGGCATTGCTGATTTCTCAGTAACGTGCGGCCCTAACAACACCTTGAAGACTCTTTCTTGGTTCATGCCAGAATCTCCTCGAATTTTTTCAGCGCTGGAACAGTTACCAACACCTTTTCAAAATTAATTAAGCATACTGGATCAACAGCAGCGGCATCGCGCACATCAACCTTGTGCAGGTTGCGTGAAGAGAGGTAGAGGTTGTGGCTAACTTCTTCAGTCACAATCAATGCTTCCTTCAAACCGAACTCACTTAGCTTAGCAATCAAGGTTTTAGTCTTAGGCGCATCGAGATCAAACTCTTCAACGATAATAAGACGATCTTGACGAGCCAGCTCTGAAAGGATCGAACGCATCGCAGAGCGATACATCTTACGATTCAGCTTCTGAGCGTGATCCTGTGGCTGTGCTGCAAAAGTAGCACCGCCCCCGCGCCAGATTGGGCTGCGGATAGTACCAGCTCGAGCACGACCTGTACCTTTCTGAGCGTGCGGCTTGCGGCCACCACCAGAAACGTCTGAGCGATTTTTCTGAGCGCGAGTACCCTGACGAGCACCGGCCAAAAACGCTACAACAGTCTGGTGAACCAGATCCTGATTAAATTCTTTTCCAAAAGCGGCTTCGGAAACTGTAATAGTTCCGCCTTTGCCCTTGGGTGTCGCAATTGTTAATTCCATGGACACTCCCCTTTAAGCCTTGACTGCCGGACGAACAACAACATCGCCACCAGGAGCGCCAGGAACAGCACCCTTGATCAACAATAAATTGCGCTCGGCATCGACACGTACAATTTCAAGATTTTGTGTAGTAACTTGAGCATTACCCATCTGTCCGGCCATTTTCTTGCCTTTAAAGACTTTACCCGGCGATTGGTTTTGACCAATAGAACCAGGAGCTCGGTGAGATATCGAGTTACCGTGAGTAGCATCTTGCATGGCAAAATTCCAACGCTTAA
This sequence comes from uncultured Pseudomonadales bacterium, assembly GCA_943846685.1. Taxonomy (GTDB): domain Bacteria; phylum Pseudomonadota; class Gammaproteobacteria; order Pseudomonadales; family Porticoccaceae; genus HTCC2207. Next base: position 629,755 of record OX044363.1, on the reverse strand, counting down.
CGCCGCCTTGGAAACCCTTACCTTTGGAAGTACCAGTTACATCGACCATTTGGCCCGCTTCGAAGCGCTCTACCGTAAGCGAACCGCCTACTTCGAAATCTTCGCTGCTGCCTTCGGAACGAAATTCCCATTGACCGCGGCCAGCCTCAACGCCTGCTTTGGCGAAGTGACCTGCTTTAGGTTTACTTACTCGGGATGCTTTACGTGATCCAGTAGTGACCTGAATAGCTGAATAGCCATCAGTCTCTACGGACTTAATCTGGGTGACATGATTAGGTGTGGCTTCTACAACCGTAACCGGAATAGAAACACCGTCTTCAGTGAATACGCGAGTCATGCCGCATTTGCGACCAACTATACCTATACTCATTTTCTCTAGCCTCTCAAGTGTACGGGGCTGTTACCCGCTACGGCTGCCTATTTCAAGGCATTACACTTTCTAAGTTTGCCCGACAGACTTCTGTCGAACCGCTGCAGTCGCTATCAGCTTAAGCTGATCTGAACTTCTACGCCTGCCGCAAGATTCAGTTTCATAAGCGCATCAACAGTTTTTTCTGTTGGCTCGACAATGTCGATTAAACGCTTGTGCGTGCGAATTTCGTACTGGTCGCGCGCATCTTTATTTACGTGTGGAGAAACAAGTATCGTGTACTTCTCTTTCCGAGTCGGCAGAGGAATTGGCCCTCTGATCTGCGCACCTGTGCGCCGTGCCGTTTCAACAATTTCCTGTGTAGACGTATCGATCAACTTGTGATCAAACGCCTTGAGGCGAATCCTGATGCTTTGGTTTTGCATGGAATCGAAACTCCGCTATTTCTTCTAATAACTTCAAGGCGATGGTTCCAGCCTCGAAAAAGGAGCGCGAATTCTAGTGCCGCTCCCCAAGACTGTCAAGCAATTAAACGCCTGAAGCTAAATTAATTAAATCCTCTTGGCTAAACAATCAACTCTCTTTAGCCAGAGGGCAAAAAAGGGGCCCAGAAGGCCCCTTTTTACTCGGTGTAGCTATTACTCGATGATCTTGGCAACAACACCCGCACCAACAGTACGGCCGCCTTCACGGATTGCAAAACGCAGTCCGTCTTCCATCGCAATCGGGTGAATCAACGTAACTTCCATCTGTACGTTGTCACCAGGCATTACCATTTCTGTACCAGCTGGCAATTCACATGCGCCAGTTACGTCTGTAGTACGGAAGTAGAACTGTGGACGGTAGCCTTTAAAGAATGGCGTATGACGACCACCTTCATCTTTAGACAGCACATACACTTCTGAAGTGAACTTGGTGTGTGGCTTAACGGTGCCTACGTGAGCCAGTACCTGACCACGCTGAACTTCTTCACGCTTAGTACCACGCAACAGAATACCGCAGTTCTCACCAGCGCGACCTTCGTCAAGCAGCTTGCGGAACATTTCAACACCCGTACAGGTAGTCTTGGCTGTGTCAGTGATACCGATAATCTCGATCTCTTCACCAACTTTAACAACACCACGCTCTACTCGACCTGTTACTACTGTTCCACGACCGGCGATTGAGAATACATCTTCAATCGGCATCAGGAACGGCTGATCAATAGCACGTACTGGCTCAGGGATATAAGAGTCCAGCGCTTCTACCAGCTTCTTAACAGCAGTTGTGCCCAGCTCGTTGTCGTCTTTACCTTCAAGAGCCATCAACGCTGAACCAACAATAATTGGTGTGTCGTCGCCTGGGAACTCATAGAGGTCGAGCAGCTCACGCAGCTCCATCTCTACCAGCTCTAGCATCTCTGCGTATTCTTCTGAATCAACGCCGCCACAGTCTTCTGCAAGCAGGTCAGCTTTGTTCAGGAATACAACTACATAAGGTACACCTACCTGACGTGACAGCAGGATGTGCTCTCGTGTCTGTGGCATTGGGCCGTCTGTAGCACCACAAACCAAGATAGCGCCGTCCATCTGGGCAGCACCGGTAATCATGTTTTTAACATAATCGGCGTGACCTGGGCAGTCTACGTGGGCGTAGTGACGAATGGTGGAGTCATACTCAACGTGTGCTGTTGAGATGGTGATGCCGCGCTCGCGCTCTTCCGGTGCATTATCGATCTGATCGAAGGCTTTCATTTCGCCGCCGTAGACTTCTGCACAGACGCGTGTCATCGCTGCTGTCAATGTTGTTTTACCGTGGTCAACGTGGCCAATTGTGCCTACGTTTACGTGCGGCTTATTTCTTTCAAATTTTTCTTTACCCATCTCAGTAGCTCCTCAGTAGGTAGTTCACGTTTAAACCTAAATTTGGTCGCAATACTGCACTAATATTTCATACAGCACGCAAGGCACGCCATCTTATACATCGAATCGCCAGAGTCAACGTACTTTGAGTGTAAATTGCTATATTTTTTGCTCTTTCAGCGTTTTTCGACTAGCAAAAGGCCCTATTTTCTAAAAATCATCGTTTTATCGTTATTTATTTCTCCGTACTCGGACGAATATCCTGTATACTCGCGCGCGTTTTTAGTCCCTATATAACTAGAATTTTGTAACTGAATTTATAAACGAGCAGACCAATGACTGATTTATCTCACTACAGAAATATTGGTATCTTCGCCCACGTTGATGCGGGCAAGACCACCACTACCGAGCGTATTCTTAAGCTTACCGGCAAGATCCATAAAACCGGTGAAGTACATGACGGCGCAGCTACTACCGACTTTATGGAACAGGAACAGGAGCGCGGCATTACTATTCAGTCGGCAGCTACTACCTGTTACTGGAGAGACCACCGCTTTAACATTATCGATACTCCCGGGCACGTTGACTTCACTGTTGAAGTTTACCGTTCACTGAAAGTACTCGACGGTGGCGTTGGCGTATTCTGTGGTTCTGGTGGCGTTGAGCCACAGTCAGAGACTAACTGGCGCTATGCCAACGAGTCTGAAGTTGCTCGTATTATCTTTGTTAACAAGCTTGACCGTATGGGCGCTGACTTCCTGCGCGTTGTTGGCCAGGTTAAAGATGTACTCGGCGCTAACCCGTTGGTTATGTGTCTGCCAATCGGTATTGAAGAAGATTTTGTTGGTCTGGTTGATCTGTTGACTCGCAAAGCCTACGTCTGGGATGACTCCGGTCTTCCAGAGAACTTCGAGATTGTCGATATCCCTGCGGATATGGTTGACGATGTTGAAATGTATCGTGAGCAAATGATTGAGACTGCTGTTGAGCAGGACGATGATCTGTTAATGGCTTATATGGAAGGTGAAGAGCCCTCTATGGAAGATATCAAGCGCTGTATCCGTAAGGGTACTATCGCTCTGGACTTCTTCCCCACTTACTGTGGTTCTGCCTTTAAGAACAAAGGTGTTCAGATGGTTCTGGATGCTGTTGTTGACTATCTGCCTTGCCCAACTGATGTTAAGCCGCAGCCACTGACGGATGAATCCGGTGAAGAGACAGGCAACTTTGCTACTGTTGCTACCGAAGAGACGCTTAAGGCTCTGGCGTTTAAGATTATGGATGACCGCTTCGGCGCTCTGACCTTTGTGCGCATCTACTCTGGTGTTCTGAACAAAGGTGACACCATTCTTAACTCTTACACAGGTAAGACTGAGCGTATCGGCCGTATGGTTGAGATGCACGCTGATGACCGCAACGAAATTGACCGCGCTCAGGCCGGTGACATTATTGCCATCGTTGGCATGAAGAACGTTCAGACGGGTCACACTCTCTGTGATCCGAAAAACCCTGTTACTCTTGAACCAATGATCTTCCCTGAGCCAGTAATCTCTATTGCTGTTAAGCCTAAGGATAAAGGCGGTTCTGAGAAGATGGGTGTTGCGATCGGCAAGATGATTGCTGAAGATCCTTCTTTCCGCGTTGAGACTGACGAAGACTCTGGCGAGACTATCCTTAAAGGTATGGGTGAGCTTCACCTCGACATTAAGGTTGATATCCTTAAGCGCACCTATGGTGTTGAACTGGACGTAGGTCAGCCACAGGTTGCTTACCGTGAGACGATCACTCTGCCCATCGAAGACAGCTACACGCACAAGAAGCAGTCTGGCGGTTCTGGTCAGTTTGGTAAGATCGATTACCGCATCAAACCCGGTGAGCCAGGCACAGGTTATGTGTTCAGCTCATCGGTTGTTGGTGGTAACGTTCCTAAGGAATTCTTCCCAGCTATTGAGAAGGGCTTCCGCGGCATGATGGCAGAGGGCCCACTGGCGGCTTACCCTGTACTGGATGTTGAAGTTGAGCTTTACGACGGTGGTTTCCACGCCGTTGACTCCTCGGCAGTCGCGTTTGAAATCGCTGCTAAAGGCGCTTTCCGACAGTCTATGCCGAAAGCTGGTCCACAGATCATTGAGCCGATCATGAAGGTTGATGTGTACACGCCTGAAGATCACGTTGGTGATGTTATCGGTGACCTGAACCGTCGTCGCGGCATGATCAAGGATCAGGAAGCTGGTGTTACTGGTGTTCGTATTAAAGCAGACGTTCCACTGTCGGAAATGTTTGGTTATATCGGCCACCTGCGTACCATGACTTCTGGTCGCGGCCAGTTCTCTATGGAGTTCTCGCACTATATGCCTTGCCCACAAAATATTTCTACGGAAGTAATTGCAGCGGCTAAGGAACTTAAAGAAGCTAAGTAAGCAGCTTTTTTAAGCGGTATAAAAAAACCCCGCTGGTGCAAACCAGCGGGGTTTTTTATTGTTCGGACTTTTTTACAACACTAGCCGAGGTTTTTAGCCATAATCGCTTCGGCAACATTCTTTGGCGCTTCAGAGTAACGGTCAAACTCCATGGTGAACGTCGCTCGACCCTGAGTCGCCGAGCGCAGATCGGTGGCATAACCAAACATCTCTGCCAATGGCACTTCAGCATCGACTACCTTGCCCATTGGGCTCTCTTCCATACCCAAAATCATACCGCGACGACGGTTCAGGTCACCGACAACATCACCCATATTCTCTTCCGGGGTAACCACTTCAACTTTCATCAGTGGCTCTAGCAACACAGCGCCACCGTGATCTTTAAGATCTCTGGTGGCCAGTGAGCCGGCAATCTTAAAGGCCATCTCAGAGGAGTCGACATCGTGGTAGGAGCCATCAAACAGTGTCGCTTTAATACCCAGCAGTGGATAGCCGGCAAGTACACCGTTCTGCATCTGCTCTTCAATACCTTTTTCTACAGCAGGGATATATTCGCGGGGCACAGTGCCACCGACAATTTCATTAATAAATTCGAGGCCTTCAGCGCCGGGATCTTCGGCGGGCTCAAATTTCAGGCAGACATGGCCATACTGACCGCGGCCACCGGACTGGCGAATAAACTTACCTTCGATTTCACAGTGGTTCTTAATGGTTTCTCTGTAGGCGACCTGCGGCTGACCAATATTGGCTTCAACATCAAACTCGCGACGCATACGATCAACCAGGATATCTAGGTGCAGTTCACCCATACCGGAGATAATCGTCTGACCACTCTCTTCGTCGGTTTTAACTCGGAATGAGGGGTCTTCCTGAGCGAGCTTGCCCAGCGCCACACCCATCTTTTCCTGATCGGCTTTGGTTCGGGGCTCGACGGCAACCGAGATTACCGGCTCGGGAAACTCCATGCGCTCGAGAACAATCTTATCGCTCTCCGCACAAAGAGTGTCACCGGTGGTGGTGTCTTTAAGGCCTATGGCTGCGGCAATATCACCGGCCAGGACTTCTTTAATTTCATCGCGGCTATTGGCGTGCATCTGCACCATTCGACCAATGCGCTCGCGCTTCATCTTTACCGAGTTATAGACGGCGGTGCCGCTCTCCAAGGTGCCGGAGTAAACGCGCATAAAGGTCAGGGTACCAACAAAGGGGTCGGTGGCAATCTTAAATGCCAGCGCGGCGAAGGGTGCGCTGTCATTCGCTTCACGGAGGCCCTGCTCGCCGCTTTCCAATTCACCTTCGATGGCTTTAACTTCGGTGGGCGACGGCAGATATTCGATCACCGCATCGAGCATGGCTTGAACGCCTTTGTTCTTAAAGGCTGAGCCGCCGAGTACGGGAACAATCTCGTTGGCGAGGGTGCGGATACGCAGGCCCTGTTTGATTTCGGCTTCGGTAAGTTCCTCTTCTTCGAGGTACTTATCCATAAACTCTTCGTTGGCTTCGGCGGCAGATTCAATGATAAATTCGTGCATGGCCTGACATTCATCGAGCATATCTTCGGGGATTTCTGCATATTCAAAGCTCATACCCTGATCTGCTTCACTCCAATAGATAGCCTTCATTTTGACCAGATCGACCACGCCTTTAAATTCTTCTTCGGCACCGATAGTTAGCTGCAGCGGCACTGGGGTTGCACCAAGACGCTCTTTGAGCTGTTCGACTACCATCATATAGTCGGCACCGGCGCGGTCCATCTTGTTGACGAATACCATGCGCGGTACTTCGTATTTATTGGCCTGACGCCAAACCGTCTCGGTCTGCGGCTGAACGCCGGAGGAACCACAGAGCACGATTACAGCGCCGTCGAGTACACGCAGTGAACGCTCGACTTCAATGGTAAAATCTACGTGCCCCGGGGTGTCGATAATATTGACCCGGTGATCTTCAAACTGCGCATCCATTCCCTTCCAGAAACAGGTGGTTGCCGCGGAGGTAATGGTAATACCACGCTCCTGTTCCTGTTCCATCCAGTCCATCGTTGCGGCACCGTCGTGGACCTCACCAATCTTGTGAGACATACCGGTATAAAACAGCACCCGCTCTGTGGTGGTGGTTTTGCCTGCATCTACGTGTGCGCAGATGCCGATGTTGCGATAACGACTGATGGGGGTCTTGCGTGCCACAATTTTTTTCCTTGTTTTAAAATCGAAAAAAGGCGGCTATTAAGCCACCTTTTCGCGAAAAGATTAAATAAGTATAACCTTTATTAGAAACGGAAGTGCGAGAACGCCTTGTTGGCTTCTGCCATACGGTGTACATCTTCACGTTTCTTAACTGCCCCACCCTTGCTTTGAACTGCATCAATCAGCTCGCCAGCAAGACGTTGTGGCATTGATTTTTCACCACGGCTACGGGCGTATTCTACTAACCAGCGCATGGCCAGTGCAGTGCGTCGCGAAGGACGTACTTCTACTGGTACCTGGTAAGTTGCACCACCAACACGACGGGATTTTACTTCCACCATAGGTGCTACGTTTTCCAGTGCTTCTTGAAATACTTCAACTGGGTTTTTCTTGAGACGCTGCTCAACAATATCCAGTGCACCGTAAACAATACGCTCAGCAACAGACTTCTTGCCGCTGACCATAACCATATTCATAAACTTAGCTAGGGTGATATTACCAAATTTGGGATCTGGTAGGATGTCACGTTTCGCCGCTACTCTTCTTCTTGGCATCGTTTTGCCCTTCTCTTCAGGTTTCTTCTAGGGATAGGCCCTAGCCTTACTTGGTTGTATTACCGATTATTACGCAATTCGTCTTTCTAAAATACTAATGCCCTTACTTAGGACGCTTAGTACCATATTTAGAACGACGCTTAGTACGACCGTTTACACCCGCTGTATCCAATGTGCCGCGTACCGTGTGGTAACGAACACCTGGAAGATCTTTTACACGACCTCCGCGAATCAAAACAACACTGTGCTCTTGCAGGTTGTGGCCTTCACCACCAATGTATGAAGTAACTTCAAAACCACTGGTGAGACGAACACGACAAACTTTACGCAATGCTGAGTTTGGCTTCTTGGGAGTAGTTGTGTAAACGCGGGTACATACACCTCGACGCTGCGGACAGGCCTGCAGTGCTGGTACGTCACTTTTACTGACTTTGCGCTTTCTCGGCTTACGAACCAACTGGTTGATCGTTGCCATGCAATTTTTCTCCAAAATTTAAAAATGCCTTCTTATGAAGGCCATACATTCCTTGAATCTCTCTGCCAAACTGACATCAAGACGCAAAAGGGAGCGGCATTCTAATTACCGCACTACAGGGAGTCAAGCGGGGATTCCTTTAACCTTCAAGCTATCCTAGGATAAGGGGCCCCGCAATCTTCCTTATTCTTCAGCTAAATCTGCACTCAGTGCTTCACTCAGTGCTGCTTCAACATCTGCTGCCGTCATAGATGCTTCGCCAGCTTCATCAGCCGCTCGGTCTTTACGACGCTGGGCGTGATAAGCCAGACCGGTTCCCGCAGGAATCAGACGACCTACAACTACGTTCTCTTTGAGGCCGCGCAGTGGATCAGCTTTACCGGTAACTGCCGCTTCAGTGAGCACTCGTGTGGTCTCCTGGAACGATGCCGCCGAGATAAAGCTTTCGGTGGCCAGTGACGCTTTGGTAATACCCAGTAACTGACGCTCAAACTTAACCGGCTGCAGACCTTCTTGACGCAGACGCTCGTTCTCTTCGAGAACTCGACGGTATTCAATCTGCTCACCGCGAATCATTGTTGCAGAATCACCCATATCGGTGATCTCAACTTTGCGCAGCATCTGACGAATAATAACTTCAACGTGCTTGTCATTAATCTTCACACCCTGCAGGCGGTAAACTTCCTGAATCTCGTTGACGATGTACTTGGCCAACTCACTGATGCCCTTAAGACGCAGGATATCGTGCGGTGTTGGTGGTCCATCAGAGATAACTTCACCCTTCTCGACGTGCTCACCTTCAAACACACCCAGGGTACGCCACTTGGGAATCAGCTCTTCGTAATGCATCTTGCCGTTTGGCAATGGCTGACCGTCGTCTGGAGTGATAACCAGACGCATCTTGCCTTTGGTCTCTTTACCCAGAGTCACGGTACCGGTGATCTCGGCCAGAATGGCTGGATCTTTCGGCTTACGTGCTTCAAACAGGTCGGCAACTCGTGGCAGACCACCAGTAATATCTTTAGTACCGCCAGATTCCTGAGGAATTCTTGCGATAATTTCACCGATATCAATGGTGTTGCCATCGGCAATATTGATACTTGCGTTAGCCGGTAACGGATAGTGAGCCGGAACTGTTGAGTTAGGGAAAATTAGCTCTTTACCCTTCTTATCAGTCAGGGTGATCATTGGCTTAAGATCTTTACCCGCCGCTGGACGCTCATTCGGGTCAATCACAGAGATACTGGTCAGACCAGTCATATCGTCAGTTTGCTGACGTACGCTCAGACCCTCTTCCATTCCTGAGAAGGCTACCTTACCGGCAACTTCTGTGACGATTGGGTGAGTGTGTGGATCCCAGTTGGCAATGACATCGCCAGCAGCAACTTTAGAGCGATCTTTAATCTTGATCAGCGCGCCGTATGGAAGTTTGTAGCGCTCGCGCTCACGACCATTTTCATCGGCAATTGCCAGTTCACCAGAACGAGATACAGCAACCAGGTTGCCAGACTTATTCTCAACCGTCTTAAGGTTAATCAGACGAACAACACCGTCTTGCTTAACTTTTACGCTATCAACCGCAGAGGCTCGCGATGCCGCACCACCAATGTGGAAGGTACGCATAGTCAGCTGTGTACCCGGCTCACCAATAGACTGAGCAGCGATAACACCTACTGCCTCACCCTGGTTAACGCGGTGTCCACGGGCCAGATCGCGACCGTAACAGGCAGAACAGATGCCGTGCTTCACTTCACAGGTAATCGGTGAACGAACGATTACTTCGTCAACACCCATCTTCTCAATGCGAATAACCCACTGCTCGTCAATCATAGTGCCGGCTGGAACTGCAATCTCTTCGCTAGCTGGCTTGAGCACGTCCTTGGCAACAATACGACCAAGAATACGATCACCCAGCGATTCAATAATGTCACCGCCTTCAATAACCGGTGTCATCAATAGACCTTCGGTGGTACCACAGTCAACTTCTGTTACTACCACGTCCTGAGATACATCTACCAGACGACGGGTTAGGTAACCAGAGTTAGCGGTTTTAAGTGCGGTATCTGCAAGACCCTTCCGAGCACCGTGAGTAGAGATAAAGTACTGGAGTACGTTTAGACCTTCACGGAAGTTTGCAGTAATGGGTGTCTCGATGATCGAGCCATCGGGTCGCGCCATCAAACCACGCATACCCGCCAGCTGACGAATCTGCGCTGGGGAACCACGAGCGCCAGAGTCGGCCATGATAAATACAGAGTTAAAGGAATCCTGTTTCTCTTCCTCGCCATCTTTATTGATCACGCTCTCGGTACTAATACCTTTCATCATCGACTTGGCTACGCGATCGTTGGCCTGAGACCAAATATCGATAACCTTGTTATATTTTTCACCCTGAGTCACAAGACCAGAGGCGAACTGACCTTCAATTTCACGAACCTGATCATCAGCAGCGCCGATAATCTCGTGTTTGTCATCGGGAATAACGAAGTCGTTAACGCCGATAGACGCGCCTGAGCGGGTCGAGTATTCAAATCCGGTGTACATCAGCTGGTCAGCAAAGATAACGGTGTCTTTTAGACCAACGCGACGGTAGGACTCGTTGATAACAGTCGAGATCGCTTTCTTAACCATTGGCTTGTTAACCAACTCGAAGGGCAGACCGGCGGGAACAATTTCCCACAGCAGTGCACGACCAACGGTGGTGTCGACAATTTTGCGCTCTTCAGTGCGAACACCGGTTACTTCATCTACGAGTACTTCATTGATGCGTAACTTGATGCGTGCCTGCAGTTCAACTTTGCCTGTTGCGTAGGCGCGCGATACTTCGCTGCCACCGGCAAATACCATGCCTTCGCCAAGACCGTTAACACGGTCGCGAGTCATATAGTAAAGACCCAGTACAACGTCCTGCGAGGGAACAATAATTGGCTCACCAGAGGCGGGCGACAGAATATTGTTAGTCGACATCATCAATGCGCGAGATTCCATCTGCGCTTCGATAGTCAACGGAACGTGAACAGCCATCTGATCACCATCGAAGTCGGCGTTGTAGGCCGCACATACCAATGGGTGTAGATTGATCGCTTTACCTTCGATCAGTACCGGCTCAAATGCCTGAATACCAAGACGGTGAAGTGTTGGCGCTCGGTTAAGCAGTACCGGGTGCTCGCGAATAACGTCTTCGAGAATATCCCAAACTACTGGCTCTTCACGCTCAACCATTTTCTTGGCAGCTTTAATAGTAGTCGCCAGACCGCGCAACTCTAACTTGCTGAAGATAAACGGCTTAAATAATTCCAGTGCCATACGCTTAGGCAGACCACATTGGTGCAGTCTAAGAGTAGGACCAACCACAATTACCGAACGACCGGAGTAATCCACTCGCTTACCGAGTAGGTTCTGACGGAAACGACCCTGCTTACCTTTAATCATATCGGCAAGTGATTTCAATGGACGCTTGTTAGAACCGGTAATGGCGCGACCACGTCGACCATTGTCGAGCAGTGCATCGACAGATTCCTGCAGCATACGCTTTTCGTTGCGAACGATAATATCTGGCGCACTCAACTCAAGCAGACGCTTGAGACGGTTGTTACGGTTGATTACACGACGGTACAGATCGTTGAGATCAGAAGTCGCGAAACGGCCGCCGTCCAGAGGAACTAGCGGACGCAGATCTGGTGGAAGAACCGGCAGTGCTTCAAGAACCATCCACTCTGGCTTGTTGCCAGAACCGTGGAAGGCTTCAAGTAACTTGAGGCGCTTGGAGAACTTCTTAATCTTGGTCTCAGATTTAGTGTTGGGGATTTCCTCACGGATATCCGCAATCTCTTCTTCGAGAACCAGCTCTTTAAGCAGTGCCTGAATCGCTTCAGCACCCATAGTTGCAGTGAACTCGTCACCGAACTCTTCAAGAGATTCAAAGTATTCTTCGTCAGTCAGCAGCTGACCTTTTTCCAGTGTAGTCAGACCTGGGTCTGTAACCACATAGGATTCGAAATAAAGTACGCGCTCAATTTCACGCAGCGTCATATCCAGCATCAAACCAATGCGCGATGGCAGTGATTTCAGGAACCAGATGTGAGCAACTGGACAGGCCAGTTCAATGTGGCCCATGCGCTCACGACGTACTTTTGTGAGTGTCACTTCAACGCCACATTTCTCACATACGATACCGCGATGCTTCATGCGCTTGTACTTGCCGCACAGACATTCGTAATCTTTTACCGGTCCAAAAATTTTGGCACAGAAAAGACCTTCGCGCTCTGGCTTAAAGGTACGGTAGTTAATAGTCTCGGGCTTTTTAACTTCACCGAATGACCAAGAGCGGATCATTTCCGGTGATGCGAGACCGATTCGAATATTATCGAATTCAGTATTTTGTTCTTGCTGCTTGAGTAGGTTGATTAAATCCTTCAAGGCTTTTCCTCCAGTAACTGGGTTTGCCGAGGCTTACGCCCCGGCGATCAGTAAGCAATACAGCGCTTATTCGTTTTCCAATTCCATATTGATGCCGAGTGATCGGACTTCTTTGACCAACACGTTGAATGACTCTGGCATGCCAGGCTCCATTCTGTGATCGCCATCGACGATGTTTTTATACATCTTAGTTCGACCCGCAACATCATCCGACTTAACGGTAAGCATTTCCTGCAACGTGTAAGCGGCACCATATGCCTCCAACGCCCATACTTCCATCTCACCAAATCGCTGACCACCAAACTGTGCCTTACCACCCAGCGGCTGCTGAGTAACCAGGCTGTAGGAGCCAGTTGAACGTGCGTGCATCTTGTCGTCAACCAGGTGGTTGAGTTTGAGCATGTACATGTAACCAACAGTTACAGGACGATCAAACTTGTCACCACTGCGACCATCATAAAGGGTGGTTTGACCACTCTCATGCAGGTCTGCCAGTTCCAGAAGTTTCTTCAATTCAACTTCATTGGCACCATCAAACACTGGTGTCGCAATCGGTACGCCTTTGCGTAGGTTACCTGCCAATTCAATGACTTCAGCATCGCTCAGTTCTTTGAGGTCAGTGCCGTAAACGGTATCGCCTACGTCGTAGATCTCTTGCAAGAACTTGCGAATCTCCGTAGCTTTGGCCTGAACCTTGATCATCTGATCAATCTTCACACCAAGACCTTTAGCGGCCATACCCATATGAGTTTCAAGGATCTGTCCAACGTTCATTCGCGATGGAACACCTAGCGGGTTGAGCACGATATCGACTGGCTCACCCTTCTCATCGTAAGGCATATCTTCGATTGGCTTGATTACCGAGATAACACCTTTGTTACCGTGGCGACCAGCCATCTTGTCACCAGGCTGGATACGACGCTTAACAGCGAGGTAAACCTTAACAGTCTTAAGTACGCCAGGAGCCAGATCATCACCGCTCTGCAATTTGCCACGCTTCTCTTCGAAACGAGCATCGAGGTCAATGCGTCGCTCACCCAACTGGGCATTTGCAGCCGCAATTAGATCGTTGAGTTCAGCATTTTCCATGCGGATGTTGAACCAGTCTTCTGGTGTGTAATCAGAGATCGACTCAGCAGTCAGAGCGGCGCCTTTCTTAAGACCCTCAGCTTTGAATACCTTATTGCCAATCAGTGCAGTGAACAGACGACCCAACGTAGCATTTTCAACAATGCGGAACTCGTCGTTTAAGTCCTTGCGGTACTGTTCCAGTTCGGCGCGCTCAATATCCAGTGAGCGCTGGTCTTTATCAAGACCGTCGCGAGTAAACACCTGAACATTGATCACTGTGCCTTTAATGCTAGTCGGTACACGTAGTGACGTGTCCTTAACATCAGAGGCTTTTTCGCCGAAGATGGCACGTAGTAGTTTTTCTTCCGGCGTCAGTTGGGTTTCGCCTTTAGGCGTTACCTTGCCAACCAGAATATCACCAGCGGATACTTCAGCACCGATGTGAACAATGCCCGACTCATCGAGTCGTGACAGCGCTACTTCACCGACATTGGGAATATCTGCTGTGATCTCTTCTGAACCCAACTTGGTGTCGCGAGCAACACAGGTCAGTTCCTGAATATGAATGGTAGTGAATCGATCTTCCTTAACAACACGCTCGGAGATAAGGATCGAATCCTCAAAGTTGTAACCGTTCCAAGGCATAAATGCGATACGCATATTCTGTCCCAGAGCCAGCTCACCGAGATCAACCGATGGACCGTCAGCCAGTACATCACCGCGAGCAACCTGATCACCCTGCTTAACAATCGGGCGCTGGTTGATACAGGTGTTCTGGTTTGATCTGGTGTACTTGGTGAGGTTGTAGATATCTACACCAGCATCGCCAGCCTCAGTTTCAGAGTCACTTACGCGTACAACAACTCGGCCTGCGTCAACAGATTCGATAACACCGCCACGTCGAGCAACTTTACAGACACCGGAGTCACTGGCAACAACACGCTCAATACCTGTACCTACCAGTGGAGCTTCAGCACAGAGTGTCGGTACTGCCTGACGCTGCATGTTTGAGCCCATCAGTGCACGGTTAGCATCATCGTGCTCAAGGAATGGAATTAACGAGGCCGCCACAGAGACAACCTGACGTGGTGACACGTCCATATAGTCGACATCTTCGGGCAACTTAACGGTAAATTCGTTTTGGTGACGAACGTTGACCACATCTTCTACAAACTGACCTTTGTTGTTCAGCTTGGCAGATGCCTGTGCAATTACATATTGCGACTCATTAATAGCCGACAAATATTCAATTTCTTCAGTAACCTTATTATTGACTACCTTGCGGTATGGCGTCTCAATAAAGCCGTAGTTGTTGGTTCGTGCATAAGTCGCCAGCGAGTTGATCAAACCAATGTTTGGTCCTTCCGGCGTCTCAATTGGACATACTCGACCATAGTGAGTCGGGTGTACATCTCGTACTTCAAAGCCTGCGCGCTCACGGGTAAGACCACCGGGTCCTAACGCAGAAACACGACGCTTGTGAGTCACTTCTGAAAGCGGGTTATTCTGATCCATAAACTGCGACAGCTGGCTTGAGCCAAAGAACTCTTTCATCGCTGCAGCAACAGGCTTAGCGTTAACCAGATCCTGCGGCATCAGCTCTTCAGATTCAGCCATAGAGAGACGCTCTTTAACGGCGCGCTCTACACGAACAAGACCCACACGGAACTGGTTTTCAGCCATTTCGCCCACAGAGCGAATACGACGGTTACCCAGGTGATCGATATCATCGACCGAACCTTTACCGTTACGGATATTGATCAGAGTCTTCATCACATCGGCGATATCTGAACCCTGTCCGTACTGCTCAAACAACTCCAGAGCTTCATCGGTCTTCTGCAGTGAGAAGTAGCGCTCGTCATAGAGTACGCCACTGCCCTGCTCTTCTTCGCGAGTCAGTCGACGGTTGAACTTCATACGACCAACTGCTGACAGGTCATAGCGCTCAAGATTAAAGAACAGGTTGTAGAAAAGATTCTCTGCTGATTCTTTAGTTGGCGGCTCACCGGGACGCATCATGCGGTAGATTTCTACCAGTGCTTCCAGCTGAGTGCGCGCCGGATCTGCACGCAATGTGTCAGAGATAAATGGGCCACAGTCGAGGTCATTGGTGTAAAGCGTTTCGATATCTTTAATGCCAGACTCGGACAGCTGCGCCAGAACTTCTTCAGTGATCTCGGTATTACATTCAATCAACAGCTCGCCAGTTTTTGGATCGGCGATATCTTGTGCAGTTGAACGTCCAAGCAGGTACTCGGCAGGCACTTCAAGAGAGGTAACCTTACCTTTTTCAAGATCGCGAATATGTCGAGCAGTAACACGACGGCCCTTCTCAACAACAACCGCGCCCTTTTTGTCTTTAATATCGAATACAGTAATTTCACCACGCAGTCTCTCTGGATCCAGCTCAAGAGTGTATGCGTCTTTCTTCTGGTGGAAAACACTGGTGTCGAAGAACATTCCAAGAATTTCTTCAGAGCTATAACCCAAGGCACGCAGAAGAATGGTCGCCGGTAATTTACGACGACGGTCAATACGTACATAGAGAAGATCTTTTGGATCGAACTCGAAGTCCAACCAAGAACCACGGTAGGGTATCACTCGGGCGGTATACAGCAGTTTACCAGAGGAGTGGGTTTTACCTTTGTCGTGATCGAAGATAACGCCAGGCGATCTATGCAGCTGGGAGACGATGACTCGCTCGGTTCCATTGATGATGAAGGTACCGTTATCGGTCATCAGTGGAATTTCACCAAGATACACTTCTTGCTCGCGGATATCTTTAATTGCTTTGTTTGTAGATTCTTTGTCGTAAATAACCAGACGAACTCTAACTCTCAGGGGTACTGAAAAAGTAACACCACGGAGTTTACATTCCTCTACGTCAAAGGCAGGCTTGCCGAGGACATAATCTACGTACTCTAACGCCGCGTGTCCTGAGTAACCAACGATCGGGAAGATCGAGTTCAGGGCAGCGTGCAGTCCGGTGTTCATGCGGTCTTCGACCTTGACACCTGTCTGCGTGAAATTTTTATAGGAATCAAGTTGGATCGCCAATAGGTAGGGCAAATCCATTACATTTGGCAGCTTGCCAAAGTTCTTGCGGATACGTTTCTTCTCAGTGAAGGAGTAAGCCATCTGTATTCCTCGGGTTTATCTAATAGGGAATCACCAATCTTGAGTTCAATCTCAAGTCACAATCTGCCTGCATATTCCCATACTACAAGCAGAAAAGGGCCGAAGGGAAAAGCCCCTTCAGCCCAGCCTGATAAATCAGGCAACCAACACCACAAACTTACTTAAGTTCAGAGGTAGCGCCGGCTTCTTCCAATTGCTTCTTAGCTTCTTCAGCATCGCCTTTAGAAGCAGCTTCTTTAATTGTTGATGGAGCACCATCAACCAATTCTTTAGCTTCTTTAAGACCAAGACCAGTAATCGCACGTACTGCTTTAATTACGTTTACTTTCTTGTCGCCAATTGCGCTCAATACTACGTCAAATTCAGTCTTCTCTGCAGCAGCTTCACCGCCACCGTCAGCAGCTGGACCAGCTGCAACAGCAACTGCAGCCTGTGCAGAAACACCAAATTTCTCTTCCATCGCGCTTACAAGCTCAACAACGTCCATTACGCTCATTTCTGCGATTGCATTCAAAATATCTTCGTTTGATAAAGCCATTTCGGGCCTCCTAAATTTTTATGTTTACACTGGAAGTGCTTACGCAGCTTCCTCTTTTTGAGTTTTAACTGCAGCTACAACACGGGTTACTTTCGTTGGTACTTCATTAAGAGTACGAACCAACTTAGTAACTGGAGCCAATGTAACGCCAGCCAACATACCGAGAGCCTGATGAAGGGTCGGAAGTTTGGCGAGGGTATCTATCTGCTCACTTGGGAGTAACTGACCACTAACCGACAGCGCTTTTACTTCAAATTCTTCGTTTTCTTTCGCAAAGTCTTTGAACAGTCGCGCCGCTGCACCCGGATCTTCCATAGAGAAGGCGAACAATGATGGACCAACCAGAATATCTTCTACGCAAGCGTAGTCAGTATCTGCAAATGCTCGTTTAGCCAAAGTGTTGCGGACAACGCGCATTTGCACGTTCTCTGCTCGAGCTTTAGCACGAAGAGCATTCATATTGGTAACATCAACGCCACGGGCGTCGGCAATCACTAGAGACAAAGCGTTGGCTGCTGTTTCACTTACTTCAGCAACAATCGCTTTCTTGCCTTCGAGATTCAATGCCACAATAAATCTCCTGCTTTTACCTGAGTTTCAGCCGAAACTTAAAGTCTTCGACCACCTCGGCGAATTGCAACCAGTGCACATAATCTGTACTGGGTTCACCGTTTGCGTAGGAAATTGACAGCCATAATCAGCGCTGAAAATGATTAATCCCCTGCGGGAACCTACGGTCTTTAACGACCTGAACTAGCAGATAACCGCTAGCTCAGACCCCAAAGTCTTTCTATCAAGCGCTCTCTAGTGAGGCTTGATCAATAAGTAATCCCGGACCCATAGTTGAAGAGATAGTAATCTTCTTAATATAGATACCCTTAGCAGATGCAGGCTTGGCTTTTGCCAGGTCCAGCATCAATGCTTCGAGATTCTGCTGTAGAGCTGCCGCATCAAATGCGATAACACCAATACCACCGTGAACAATACCGTTCTTGTCAGCACGGAAACGTACCTGACCAGCTTTGGCAATTTTAACTGCACCGCCAACATCTGGAGTAACAGTTCCAGACTTAGGGTTTGGCATCAGGCCACGCGGACCCAGAACCTTACCCAGCAGACCAACAACGCGCATAGCGTCTGGAGCAGCGATAACAACATCAAAGTCCATCATGCCGCCCTTAACTTCATTGGCTAGCTCGTCCATACCAACAAACTCAGCGCCAGCAGCTTTTGCCGCTTCAGCAGCATCGCCCTGGGCAAATACACAGACGCGAACGTCTTTGCCTGAACCATTAGGTAATGTAGTAGCACCGCGAACGATCTGGTCAGATTTACGTGGATCGATACCCAGGTTAATTGACACGTCGACAGTTTCATTGAACTTTACAGTAGACAGCTCTTTAAGCAGGCTGAATGCTTCTGAAGCGGCATATAATTTACCTTCTTCAACTTTTTCATTTATAGCGCGACGGCGCTTGCTTAACTTGGCCATTTACACGCCCTCCGTTTCAATGCCCATTGAGCGGGCTGAGCCGGCAATGGTGCGTACGCCAGCATCTATATCAGCTGCTGTTAAGTCAGGCTTTTTAGCCGTTACAATTTCTTCAAGCTGGGCGCGTGTTACCTTGCCAACTTTTTCAGTGTTTGGACGACCACTGCCGCTCTTGATACCAGCTGCTTTCTTCAAAAGGAAAGACGCTGGAGGCGTTTTCATTTCAAAGGTAAAGCTGCGATCAGCGTATACAGTGATGATTACAGGAACTGGAGCGCCGGGCTCAGTACCCTGAGTTTGGGCGTTAAAGCCCTTACAGAATTCCATGATGTTGACACCGTGCTGACCCAATGCTGGACCAACTGGTGGACTTGGATTGGCCTGACCTGCAGGCACTTGCAGCTTAATATAAGCCGTTACTTTCTTAGCCATGATGCTTCTCCTGTGATGGGTATTAGCGCCTCGGGATAATTGCGGTACAACTGCAACTATCGGTCATTGGCTCCCCGATAAATCTGCCGAATTGCAGACTTACCAATAATTTTTTCTTAGGCTTTTTCTACCTGAGTAAACTCAAGCTCAACCGGCGTAGCGCGACCAAAGATCGACACTGCTACACGCAACTTGCTCTTTTCGTAATTAACTTCTTCAACCGTTCCGTTAAAGTCGTTAAACGGACCATCTGTAACACGAACCATTTCGCCGGGCTCGAACATGGTCTTGGGACGAGGCGCTTCTTCAGAATCATGCACTCGCTGCAAGATCAGATCAGCTTCTTTATCAGTGATCGGTGCAGGCTTATCTGCCTTGCCACCAATAAAGCCCATCACGCGTGGCGTTTCTTTTACCAGGTGCCAGCTATCGTCATCCAATTCCATTTGAACCAATACATAACCCGGGAAGAACATTCTTTCGCTAGTGCGCTTTTCACCGCTGCGCATCTCAACAACTTCTTCGGTAGGCACTAAAATGTCACCAAAGCGCTCTTGCAAACCATGCAGCTCTACGCGATCCTGAAGAGCTATAGCAACCTTTTTCTCGTAACCCGAGTAAGCATGTACCACATACCAACGCATCGACATGCCGTTTCTCCTAGCCTACTATCTGTGAAGCGCCCCAACTCAACAGGGAATCAATTCCCCAAAGAATCAGTGACATCAATAAAATACAAGCTACAACTATCAGAGTAGTCTGGTTGCGCTCTTGCTTAGTAGGCCATACAACCTTGCGCAATTCAGTGCGTGCACCGATTGCCAGCTCTACTATTGCTGAACCTTTTTGCGTCTGTGCTGCAACATATGCCGCTGCCAAAACTACAACAATCATGCCCAGGGCGCGATAAAGAGCGGACTCAGCACCGTAATACCAGTTGGCGTAGATAGCTCCACCCAATAGTCCGAATGCAACCAACCACTTTAACCAATCTAATTGAAACTGCTTACTTTCTTCTTCAACGTTCATTCGCGCGTCCCGAACTAATTAATGGCAGGCCAGGAGGGACTCGAACCCCCAACAGCCGGTTTTGGAGACCGGTGCTCTACCAATTGAACTACTGGCCTTCTAAGCTTTCTTCATCCCTGCTTTCTTGCTTCCCTATCTGACAGCTAAGCCGAGACATCATCGATGCCTCGGCTTTGCGTTTCAGGCTTGCTGTAACTATTACTCGATAATCTTGGCAACAACACCCGCACCAACAGTACGGCCGCCTTCACGGATTGCAAAACGCAGTCCGTCTTCCATCGCAATCGGGTGAATCAACGTGACTTCCATCTGCACGTTATCACCAGGCATTACCATTTCTGTACCAGCTGGCAACTCACAAGCGCCAGTTACGTCTGTAGTACGGAAGTAAAACTGTGGACGGTAGCCTTTAAAGAATGGCGTATGACGACCACCTTCATCTTTAGACAGAACATAAACTTCTGAAGTGAACTTGGTGTGTGGCTTAACGGTGCCTACGTGAGCCAGTACCTGACCACGCTGAACTTCTTCACGCTTAGTACCACGCAACAGAATACCGCAGTTCTCACCAGCGCGACCTTCGTCAAGCAGCTTGCGGAACATTTCAACACCCGTACAGGTAGTCTTGGCTGTGTCAGTGATACCGATAATCTCGATCTCTTCACCAACTTTAACAACACCACGCTCTACTCGACCTGTTACTACTGTTCCACGACCGGCGATTGAGAATACATCTTCAATCGGCATCAGGAACGGCTGATCAATAGCACGTACTGGCTCAGGGATATAAGAGTCCAGCGCTTCTACCAGCTTCTTAACAGCAGTTGTGCCCAGCTCGTTGTCGTCTTTACCTTCAAGAGCCATCAACGCTGAACCAACAATAATAGGTGTGTCGTCGCCTGGGAACTCATAGAGGTCGAGCAGCTCACGCAGCTCCATCTCTACCAGCTCTAGCATCTCTGCGTATTCTTCTGAATCAACGCCGCCACAGTCTTCTGCAAGCAGGTCAGCTTTGTTCAGGAATACAACTACATAAGGTACACCTACCTGACGTGACAGCAGGATGTGCTCTCGTGTCTGTGGCATTGGGCCGTCTGTAGCACCACAAACCAAGATAGCGCCGTCCATCTGGGCAGCACCGGTAATCATGTTTTTAACATAATCGGCGTGACCTGGGCAGTCTACGTGGGCGTAGTGACGAATGGTGGAGTCATACTCAACGTGTGCTGTTGAGATGGTGATGCCGCGCTCGCGCTCTTCCGGTGCATTATCGATCTGATCGAAGGCTTTCATTTCGCCGCCGTAGACTTCTGCACAGACGCGTGTCATCGCTGCTGTCAATGTTGTTTTACCGTGGTCAACGTGGCCAATTGTGCCTACGTTTACGTGCGGCTTATTTCTTTCAAATTTTTCTTTACCCATCTCAGTATCTCCTAAACAAAACATTAGCGGGCTACAACTAATGCCCTGAACTTTAAAATCTAAACGCTAAAATCTAAACGTTAATAAATAATTACTCTTACTACTTATTACTTCTTATCTACAAACCTACAAGAGCATCGCTCTCCCAGGAAAATATGGAGCTCATAACCGGATTTGAACCGGTGACCTCTTCCTTACCAAGGAAGTGCTCTACCGACTGAGCTATATGAGCAAAAGCCTGTCCCTTCGTACATGGAGCGGGCGGCGGGAATCGAACCCGCATCATCAGCTTGGAAGGCTGAGGTCTTACCATTACACAACGCCCGCATTACAACCCTACAGGTAGCGCTCATAAACTCTAAAGCCGCGTTATTACTACCTTACAACCCGACTTACCTGTTTATTGGTGGGGGGAGGTGGATTCGAACCACCGAAGCTTTCGCGTCAGAGTTACAGTCTGATCCCTTTGGCCGCTCAGGAATCCCCCCAAAAAATGGCCGCTTATTCTCGGGGTACAGCAGGAAATTGTCAACAAATAGCCAACAATATCAGTACTGTTCCGAAAAATTGGAGCTGGCGAGAGGAGTCGAACCCCCGACCGGCTGATTACAAGTCAGCTGCTCTACCAACTGAGCTACGCCAGCATCTCAATAACGGAGCGCGATTCTATTGAAACTCAAGCCTATAAGCAACCTTCATTAAGACTTCTTTGTATCTTTTTTTGCTATCGCAGGGGCTCAATTACCTATCGACGATAGCTAGCCCTGTATTTAAGGGCATTTGATGGGGAAATCTGGGGAATTATGGATCGTTGGATAGTGTTTCTGACAGGGCTTTTTCTGACTGTATATCAACTAACTCATCATTTACTATGGAATCGACTAGCTCGGAAGCTGGATCTTCAAAAGCCTGCTCAGCCTCTAATTGAACTTGCGTAACTGGCTTGGGGTCTAGAGCCTCCAACTGATCAGAAGACAATTCAGATAACAAAATAATCTGCTGAGGAGATACTAATGGAGTATCCTGCTGGTAACCGCTCTTCTCACTGAGTAATTCAGACTGCTTGTGGATATGCTGCAACATAAAGAATGCCAGACAGTTGATCAGAAATAGAATGGCAATCAATGATTTCATTAGTCTAGAACCTTAAACCCAACGCCAGCGACCGCCAGACCTTCTAATACCAGATCAGGATAGTAGTCAGCTGGCACACTGAGCTGATCCCGAAGTATCAAACCATCACCGCCAGTAATAACAAGCTTGCAACCATACTGATTAACCAGTGATTCAATAGTCGACACCAATAATAGAAGACAGCCTTTATCAACCGCATCATCGGTTGATCGCCCGGGAGTAGTTATATTGGCCACCGACTTCGCCTCGACCTTTATATGCTCAGTCCCCTGCCATAGAGCCTGATGCATAAGCCGCAACCCGGGGACAATATAACCGCCCTGATGAGCACCTTGAGCACCAACAATATCAATGGTGACAGCACTGCCTGCATCTATAACAATTAGACTATCAGCAGTTTTCTTATGGGCTGCAATCACTGCCAGCCAGCGATCAACACCCAACTGCTGATAATCTTTATAGCCACAGATAATGCCCGCGGCACTTTCATCGACTACGGCAAACTCTAAGGGACAATTAAATTGGTTCTGTAAGCTTTCTATAATATCGCTGCCGGCAACAGAGGAGAGTCTTATTCGCTGAATACTTTCAGCGTCCGTAATATCCAACGCTGCAAGCTGCCGAACTGATTCGGTTAGCTGATCGCCGCAGGAAATAGCCCGCCCTTGATCGAGAACTCGCCATTTAATTCGCGTGTTACCCGCATCTATATCTAAAATCACTGGGATAGCCTCAAGCTCAATTCGCCACCTATAAAGGTTTCAATCTTTCCATTCTCACGCTGCAAACGCAACGCGCCGTTTTGATCTACACCTTTTACTATGCCAGTAATAGACTGTTTAGGCGTACTGATTACCGCCTCTTGGCCAAAAAATGCATCTGCCGCCTGCCACTCGTCGCGATACATGGAAAACCCCTGCGCCTGAAAGTCACGCAATAGCATAACGATTTCCGATATAAGGCTGGCTGCCAGCTTATTTCTCGACGGCCTCTGATTCTCCCCATCTGGGTATTTTTGCAACTGGCTGCGAATATCAGTCCACTCTTGATCTATATCTGAGCCCTGAGTCTCCGGCATAGCCACATTGATACCCACGCCGACAATCACACTGCACTGCCCCGCCGGATCGCCGATCATTTCCAATAAAATGCCACCTAGCTTTTGCCCTTCAACATAAATATCATTGGGCCACTTTAACTGAACACCATTAACGCCTTGCGCATTAAGAGCACGCTTTACCGCCACGCCAACTGCAAGACTTAGACCCTCAAGGGCCTGTGCACCCTGCTCAAAGTCCCAAACGATCGAAAGGTAGATATTGGCGGCAAAAGGGCTGACCCAAGTTTTTCCTCGCCGCCCTCGCCCGGCACTCTGCTGCTCGGCTAAAACTACGCTGCCTGATGCGGGAGCTTGCTCTGCTTTTTCACGGGCATATTTATTCGTTGAATCTATGCTTTTGAATACTTCTAAATCAGCAAGTTCTGCGGCAGCCATCTCGGTGAGTTGGCTTTTAATAAGTTGAGCTTCGAGCAATTCAAAACCACCGGCAACTCGATAACCAGTGCCTTTTATTGACTCAATATCAAGCCCGAGGATTTCGAGCTTCTGCAGCCGCTTCCAGACCGCAGTTCTGCTGCAGCCCAGCGCTTCACCAAGACTTTCACCAGAGTGAAAATTGCCGTCTTTTAGAATATCTAGAATAAGATCCTGCGTACCAGACATCTACTACCCCAAGGTGGTTACAGCGTTAAGCCAAATAAAGCGCAGGCCGAGAATAAGAATTATGCCAGCAAATAACTGCTTGAGCAGTCGCTCGTTAATACGGTGCGCAAGAAGAGCGCCGAACCGAGCAAAGGGCATACTGGTTAAAACTATACCCAGCCAAGCTGGAATGAATATATAGCCCAGCGTATCGCTAGGCAACTTATCCATCGGAATCGAGGCACTTACATAAACAAGTGTTGCTACAAAGGCAATAGGAAATCCACAGACCGCCGCCGTTCCTACGGCATGATGAAATTTAAACCCGTTATAGGAGAGAAAAGGTGCGGTTAGTGATCCACCACCTATACCGACTAAAGCGGATAAACTACCAATACTGATTCCGGCAATTCCCAGTGTCAGTGATGAAGGGGTAATTTTGGTTCGACGGGTAGGCGTGTAAAATAATATCTGAAGCGAGATCAAAACCAAAAACCCACCAAAAAAAAGCTGCAATAAATTACCGTTAAGAGCCAGAGCAATCAAACCACCCAATAGAGAGCCAAACAGAATTCCAGGGCTAATCTTGACTACCCAATTCCATTTAATCGCACCGTTTTGATGATGGGTATAGATAGAAGACAAGGAAGTGACCAGGATTGTTGCGAGGGATGTCCCTATGGCGACATGAGTTGAAATCTCAGGAGCCATACCCTGCATCTCAAAGGAAAGAATCAGAATTGGGACAATTACGACACCACCACCGAGACCTAAAAGCCCGCTAATCAGGCCGGCTAGCGCGCCCAAACCAAGATAAAGTAGATAATCCATAGCATTGCTCGTTGGATAAAAATCATAAATTCATATTGCGCTATTACTGAGGGCGACTTAATCCGATTCTGGATTTAAGTTGTCAGCGAGAATCAAACCGTATCGACGTTTAATATATAGCTCGTAAAGACTCGGCAGGAGCAAAAACAAATAGGCATTGGTTTCCACCAGCTCTTCAAAAAGCTTGCCATAGTCTAAAACAAAAAACTCTCGATCAAATATAGCGCCAGCGACCAGAAATAAAAAAGATAAGACCAAGTATTGAATATATTTGCTATGAAAAATGGATGCTATGCATCCCTTAAAGCCGCCCTGAGTGAAAACCATCCTTGCGAATATAGCCCACAGGGTTAGCAGCAGTATTGTTCTACCTGCACCATGAAATAAAAAGCCTATAGACTCAAATAAAGGCAATAACTCTAAATCAACTTCTCGAGTAATAAAGCTAAAGCAGAGTAGCGAAACTGCAATCCAACCCAATCGAACCTGACCGCTACAGTAACTGGACAGCCAGAGATAGGTGATCGTAGATAGAATTAGAAACAAAGCCTGAAGGTTTTCGAGTAGAGCATTTTCCCTGTAAAGATAATGCAAATCGAGACTTATCACCAAGCTTAAAAAAGCGATGTTTAGTAGTAAAAGTGGTAACCAATATTTTAGAAAATGTTTAAGCAAACTAAAAAACCCCCAATTATTATTAACCCTGCATAATCGGGTGATTTTATAAACACATCGATTGCTCAGGAAGCCGGACTACCACTGGCAGCTCTTCCTTGAAGATCAACATATTATTAGAGCTGTCATAGGGTTGCAATAAACTGCTGGTATTTAAATCGAGGTAGAAACTAAAAACCCCTGTAGCTATTGTGCTACAGGGGGTTTATTTATCGAAAACTATAGAATCTGCCCAAATCGATAACTCGATTTTTCACATGAACCGGAAGGTGGTTACTGAAATTCAGAGAATAAAAAAAACCCCAGTCACAAAGTAACTGGGGTTTTCTTATTTAGAAGCCTGGCGATGACCTACTCTCACATGGGGAAACCCCACACTACCATCGGCGATGAACCATTTCACTACTGAGTTCGGGATGGGATCAGGTGGTTCTAGTTCTCTATGGTCACCAGGCAAACTGGTATGACCTCGAAGCAATTGCTTCAGAGTCAAATTAGGTCGATAGTTGTTAAATACTGGTCTTTTCAAAGACAATTTGCGGACACATATGTGTCCAGCAATCTAGCTTGCATTATATGGTCAAGCCTCACGGGCAATTAGTATTGGTTAGCTCAACGCCTCACAGCGCTTCCACACCCAACCTATCAACGTCCTAGTCTTGAACGGCCCTTTAGAAGAGTTAAACTCTAGGGAAAATTAATCTTGGAAGAGGCTTCCCGCTTAGATGCTTTCAGCGGTTATCCCGTCCGAACGTAGCTACTGGGCAATGCCATTGGCATGACAACCCAAACACCAGGGGTTCGTCCACTCCGGTCCTCTCGTACTAGGAGCAGCTTTCCTCAATTTTCCAACGCCCACGGCAGATAGGGACCGAACTGTCTCACGACGTTCTGAACCCAGCTCGCGTACCACTTTAAATGGCGAACAGCCATACCCTTGGGACCAGCTCCAGCCCCAGGATGTGATGAGCCGACATCGAGGTGCCAAACACCGCCGTCGATATGAACTCTTGGGCGGTATCAGCCTGTTATCCCCGGAGTACCTTTTATCCGTTGAGCGATGGCCCTTCCATACAGAACCACCGGATCACTAAGACCTACTTTCGTACCTGCTCGACGTGTCAGTCTCGCAGTCAAGCACACTTCTACCTTTGCGCTCATAGCATGATTTCCGACCATGCTGAGTGTACCATCGCGCTCCTCCGTTACTCTTTGGGAGGAGACCGCCCCAGTCAAACTACCCACCAGACACTGTCCTCGACCCAGATAATGGGTCAGAGTTAGAACCTCAAATATACCAGGGTGGTATTTCAAGGATGGCTCCACGCTATCTAGCGATAACGCTTCAAAGCCTCCCACCTATCCTACACAGATAGATTCAAAGTTCAGTGCCAAGCTATAGTAAAGGTTCACGGGGTCTTTCCGTCTAGCCGCGGGAACACGGCATCTTCACCGCGATTTCGATTTCACTGAGTCTATGGTGGAGACAGCGCCCCCGTCGTTACGCCATTCGTGCAGGTCGGAACTTACCCGACAAGGAATTTCGCTACCTTAGGACCGTTATAGTTACGGCCGCCGTTTACCGGGGCTTCGATCAAGAGCTTCGCCGAAGCTAACCCCATCAATTAACCTTCCGGCACCGGGCAGGCGTCACACCCTATACTTCCTCTTACGAGTTTGCAGAGTGCTGTGTTTTAGATAAACAGTCGCAGGGGCCTGGTCTCTGCGGCCACCAACAGCTTACGGAGCAAGTCCGATCACCGTCAATGGCGTGCCTTCTCCCGAAGTTACGGCACCATTTTGCCTAGTTCCTTCACCATAGTTCTCTCAAGCGCCTTGGTATTCTCTACCTGATCACCTGTGTCGGTTTGGAGTACGGTGACTTTATACCTGAAGCTTAGAGGCTTTTCTTGGAAGCATGGCATCAGTGACTTCGCTCGCAATTGAGCTCGTATTCGCTTCTCAGGAATGTGATCTTCCGGATTTACCTAAAAGATCTCCCTACTAGCTTAAACAGGGACAACCATCGCCCTGATCACTTAGCCTTCTCCGTCCCCCCATCGCAGTATAAAGTCGTACAGGAATATTAACCTGTTTTCCATCGATTACGCCTTTCGGCCTCACCTTAGGTGCCGACTAACCCTGTCCCGATTAGCGTTGGACAGGAAACCTTGATCTTCCGGCGAGGGAGTTTTTCACTCCCTTTATCGTTACTCACGTCAGCATTCGCACTTCTGATACCTCCAGCACACCTTACAATGCACCTTCAACGGCTTACAGAACGCTCCTCTACCATGCGTGTAAACACGCATCCGCAGCTTCGGTTATCAGTTTAGCCCCGTTACATCTTCCGCGCAGGCCGACTCGACTAGTGAGCTATTACGCTTTCTTTAAAGGATGGCTGCTTCTAAGCCAACCTCCTAGCTGTCTGAGCCTTCCCACATCGTTTCCCACTTAACTGATATTTGGGACCTTAGCTGGCGGTCTGGGTTGTTTCCCTCTCCACGACGAACGTTAGCACCCGCCGTGTGTCTCCCATGATTGCACTCACCGGTATTCGGAGTTTGCATCGGGTTGGTAAGTCGGTATGACCCCCTAGCCGAAACAGTGCTCTACCCCCGGTGGTGATACATGAGGCGCTACCTAAATAGCTTTCGAGGAGAACCAGCTATCTCCGGGCTTGATTAGCCTTTCACTCCGATCCACAGCTCATCCCCTAATTTTTCAACATTAGTGGGTTCGGTCCTCCAGTTGATGTTACTCAACCTTCAACCTGGCCATGGATAGATCGCCCGGTTTCGGGTCTATTCCCAGCGACTAAAACGCCCTATTAAGACTCGGTTTCCCTACGGCTCCCCTATACGGTTAACCTTGCCACTGAAAATAAGTCGCTGACCCATTATACAAAAGGTACGCAGTCACAGAACAAGTCTGCTCCTACTGCTTGTACGCATACGGTTTCAGGATCTATTTCACTCCCCTCACAGGGGTTCTTTTCGCCTTTCCCTCACGGTACTAGTTCACTATCGGTCAGTTGGTAGTATTTAGCCTTGGAGGATGGTCCCCCCATATTCAGTCAAGATAACACGTGTCCCGACCTACTTATCGCAAGCTTAGTACCACAAAAGAGTTTTCGTGTACGGGGCTATCACCCTGTATCGCCAGACTTTCCAGACTGTTCCACTAACACTTCTGCTATCACTTGCAGGCTGCTCCCCTTTCGCTCGCCGCTACTAAGGGAATCTCGGTTGATTTCTTTTCCTCTGGTTACTTAGATGTTTCAGTTCTCCAGGTTCGCTTCATGCACCTATGAATTCAGTGCAAGATACTCATCTTATGATGAGTGGGTTTCCCCATTCGGAAATCTTC
This sequence comes from uncultured Pseudomonadales bacterium, assembly GCA_943846685.1. Classification (GTDB taxonomy): domain Bacteria; phylum Pseudomonadota; class Gammaproteobacteria; order Pseudomonadales; family Porticoccaceae; genus HTCC2207. The sequence continues at coordinate 600,660 of OX044363.1, read as the reverse complement.
GGATCAAAGGGTGTTTGCCACCTCCCCGAAGCTTATCGCAGGCTCCTACGTCCTTCATCGCCTCCAACTGCCAAGGCATTCACCGTATGCGCTTACTCGCTTGACCATACAGTACAAGCTAGCAAGATTTTAAAAATTTGTGACGTACTATTTTCATAGTTTGTAACAATTTTCCGCCGGACAGATATGTATAAACACAAACTGGCCTTGAAAAAATTTACAATATTTAACAACTATCTTTTTAAAGAGCATCTGGCATAAAAAAAGCCAGTGATAAACACAATGTGCTTATCGCTAACTTCTCGTTACAGTAAAGTGGTGGAGCTAAGCGGGATCGAACCGCTGACCTCCTGCGTGCAAGGCAGGCGCTCTCCCAGCTGAGCTATAGCCCCAATTTCGTACAAAAAAATTGGTGGGTCTGGGTGGATTTGAACCACCGACCTCACCCTTATCAGGGGTGCGCTCTAACCAACTGAGCTACAGACCCAATTCTGTTGCGACGGGTCTTAGCCGGTCGGCATACCGTACTTTACTGTTACCATTTTTAATCAAGCAATGCGTGTGAATACTTACTAACCGAAAGGATATTCGTTTAAGGAGGTGATCCAGCCCCAGGTTCCCCTAGGGCTACCTTGTTACGACTTCACCCCAGTCATGAAT